>CAZQRL010000005.1:0-183619 GCA_964595865.1 uncultured Chthoniobacteraceae bacterium | reverse complement strand
AGCACGTTCTTGCGCGCCGCCGCCCGCGCTTTGTTCGACAAGCACACCTGCAAGGACGATGAGATTCGCGCCCTTCAGCCCGCAGGCAGTGACCTCGCGCCACAGATTGCCGTGGTGTTTGAGCACGCGGGCACGCGCTACCGCGTCGTGAAACGCTTTTTGAACAATCCCCAAAGCCAGTTCAACAAGTGGCATGGGGGCGACTGGCAACTGATGGCAGATGGCGACGCCGCAGACGAACGAGTGCAAAAGCTTTTGCAGTCGAGCGTCCCAGGCCGGGGCGCAACCAAGACGGCGCACTGGGGAATGCTCGGCTTTTTGTGGGCAAGACAGGGTGAAGCGAGCGAATGGCCGACTTGGGACGGAGACACGGGACAGACCATCAGGACCCGGCTCGCACGAGTGGAGATTGATCCCGTCATTGAGCAGCTTCGAGAAACTCTGTGGGAGAAATACGCCGAATCCTTCACTCCCAAAGGCAAACCCAAAGCGTGCGGTGAACTTTACCAGTTTGAAACCGAGTTGAGAAAAGTCGAAGCCGAGAAAGCGCAAGTCAGGCAACAGCGGGCGGAGTTGGAATCATTGCAACGTCAGTTTGCTAAACTCGGTCCACGGCTTGCATCGCTTCAAAACGAGTCGGCGAAACTCAAGAAGGAGGCCGACGAAATCCGCGCCCAGGCATCCGCAGCAGAGTCGCTGCTGACGGAATTGCAGCATCGGGAAGCTGAACTGACCACAGCGAAGGAAAAGCTGGAAGCAGTCAGCGCGGACATGGAGCAATTGAAAAAGCTGGCCGGGAAGCTGGCGGAGGCAAAAGCAGAGCTGTCTGGCAAGACCGAGAAATTGAACGACGCCGTCGCCAAAGAACAGGCGGCCAAACAGCGGGTAGCCGAGGCCCAGCAAGAGCTTGATGCCGTAGCCGCTCGGGTAAAGAACGTGAACGACAAACGCGAGCGCGTCACAAACCTGCTCAAACTCCGCGAAACCGAGAGGAAAAGCGCGGAGTTGGAAAAGCAGTTGAAGAAGGCGACCGCTCAATCAGAGAATCTTCATAAACTGCGGGCACAACTCGACAAGCTGCCCAATATCACACCTGCGAAGTTGAAAGAGCTTCAAAATTTGAGCGCAAGCATCCGCGAACTCGAAACCAAGCTCGAAGCCACGGGGCTGACGGTGGAACTGAAACCAGATGCCGCAGCCAAACTGACTGTGACGCGCGACGGTGTAGCGGAGAAAATGGCATTGAAATCGGGCGCAATAGAAACCGTTCACGCTCCGCAGACCTTGGAACTGCAATTGAGTGGCTGGGGACGGTTGCGCATTCGCTCCGGCGCAACGGAGTTGAGCGCGCTGGTGGAGCAGTTGGCGAATGACCGCGAGTCCTTGCGTGCGCAGCTTGAGTCTGTCGAATGCTCATCATTGAACGAGGCGGAGACTGCAGTGGCTCGCCGCCGCGATTTACAAAAGGAAATCGAAACAACTGAAGAAAAACTCGCCGACGCGTTGGCAGATTTCGAGACGCTGGAAGTATTGCAGTCGAAACTCGCCAGCCTTGAACGCCAAGCCAAAGCTTTGCGTGAAACCATCTCCCCAAGCATCGAGGAAGCGAAGGCATCAACCGCTGACCTTGAGGCGGATATCGAGCGTTTGAGTGTGGCTTGGAAGCAGGAACAAGAGGCTCAATCCAGCGCGACCCGCGAATTAAACAAGCAGCGCAAGAGCAGCGATGAGTTCAGCGAAGCGCGAAACCGGGCAGACAAAGACAAAACCAAACTCGTCGGTGCTGTGGCAGCGCTCGAACAGCAAATCAGCGCACTGCGAACGCGGTATGCCGCAGGAGTCGAACAGGCCAAATCTGAAGCGCAGAGCGCCTTTGTCAAAGCCGAGGCGCGGCGCGATGAGGCAAAGAAAACATTGCCGCAAGATGCGGACAAACTGCCGGAGCGCAACAAACGCGCGGCTGCCGCTTACGAGCAGGTTCTTCAGGAATTGGAGAAGCAAAAGAGTGATTTCAACAAACTCGAAGGCGCGCTGCAGACGCGAGGGTCGGAAGGGCTATACTCCAAACTTGTTTCGCTGGAAGAACGAGAAGCCAACTTGCGCCAGCAAGTCGAGCGGTTGCGTGACCAGGGGTGGGCGGCTCGCCTTGCTCACGATTTGATAGAGTTCAGAAAACAAGCCGCAACGCGGGCCGTGCTTGGCCCGTTGGAGAAGCGATTGTCGGGAACATTTGCGGAAATCTCAGGCGACACAGAGCGTTGCGTATTTCTCGACGAACAGCTTCAAATTTCCGGCATCGGCTCAAGTCGCGACGCCATGATTGCATTCGCGCACCTCTCGCAAGGTGCGAAAGAACAACTGCTATTGTGTCTGCGCCTCGCGGTAGCGGGTGAAGTGTCAGCCAACGGCCACAAACTCGTTGTGCTCGATGACGTATTGGTCAACACGGACGAGCAGCGCCAACATCGTGTTCTCGATTTGCTGCAAACCTCGGCGGAGCGATTGCAAATACTGATTTTGACCTGCCATCCTGAGCGCTATCGCGGCGTGGGCGCGGTCATAGAAATCCGTTCCGAGTGAAGCGGACGAATACAATCCCAGCCTGCCAACGCTGGCGCGCTTGCGCGCCGTGCTGCGCTGAGATTGGAACGCACTTTTCGCCGGTTGCGTGAAGGTTTGCTTCGTTAGGAGTCCCCAAACGCAACTCGACGCCTTGCAGCCGCCGGGGGATTGGATAGTTTTCATCGCTTCAGCCGATTGTCATGAGCCAGCCCAAGAAATCCATCATTGAAGTTCGGGGCACGGCCATCACCGTCCTTTCCCAGAAGGAGCAGGACTTCATCTGCCTCACAGACATTGCGCGGTTCAAGAGCGTTGACCGGTTCGATGACCTCATTCGCAACTGGCTGCGAAACCGCAACACGGTGGAGTTCCTCGGCGTCTGGGAGCGGCTCAACAACCCTAATTTTAACCCCGTCGAATTCGACGGGATTAAAAATTAGGCATGAGTAAACAGCGTTACGCTCACGCCGAAGCAGTGGATTCAGAAAACCCGCGCCATTGGCATCGTTTCCAGTGCCGGGCGCTACGGCGGCACTTACGCGCACAAGGACATCGCGTTCGAATTCGCCTCGTGGATTTCCGTCGAGTTCCGGCTTTATCTAATCAAGGAATTCCAGCGGCTCAAGGAGGACGAAAACCGCCGACTCTCGCTCGCGTGGAATCTCAATCGCACGTTGTCGAAGCTGAATTATCGCATCCACACCGACGCAGTGAAGGCGCACCATATTCCGCCCGAAGTCACGCCCGCGCAGGCGGCCATCTTGGGTTACATACGTGGTCTTTCCGAACGGTGAAATTGAATCAGAGGCGGCCAGATGGGGCAAGCCGGGGTTTTACGGTTGTGGCTGGACTACTACGTTGGATTAGCGTGGCGTGGAACTGGAAGACCTCGCCGCAAAGGGCGGGGAGCAGGCAGGAGAGACATCGCGCTTCGTTTTCACGGTCGTGCGTCCGCCGGGAGCAGGTTCAGCACGAAATCGTAAATGGCTTGGGCGTGTTGCTGGGCCTCATCAAATTCTTCGCGCGTGGGATAGGTTTCAGACAAATCGTCGGGGTAACGAAATTCCCAAGCATAAGGCGTGAGAGCCGCCGCCATGTCCATAAGTTCGTTGAAACGCGGTTCGCGCGCGATGGCTTCGAGCGTCAGCTTTCGGATGTCGTGAGTTTTCTCCGGTGTGATGCCGCAATGAACCAGGAAAGCTTTGACGGATTTCTCCGCCGCCTGCTGGCAAAGATAAATGGCGGCGTCAAGCGGGGCATCTTCCGCCGCGCCGAGGAGTTGGGCGGAGCGCAAGTCGCTTGCTGCCTTGGTCAGCCAGGAACGCAGCAATTCCTTGCGGGTGTCATCCATACACCTTGCGGCCTTTTTGCAGCACCTCGTGAGTCAGGCTGCCCAGCACTTCGCGGACGCGATTGACCTCGCGCCGCGTTCGCACGAGCACGTCGGCGGAAATGGGCAGCCGTCCCAGGCAACGCTGGGCGCGTTGATCGCGCCGGATGGGACGTTCGTCGCTCTGTGGCACGATGACAAACAAATCAATATCGCTGTCGGCGTCGGGCTTGCCCCAAGCGTGCGAGCCGAACAACCAGATTTGCTCCGGCTGAAATTCCGCCACGAGCCGTTCTGTGGCGGTTTCAAGCAGGGTCTTGTCCAGCGTTTTCATGGTTTCTTTCTAGCACAGTCCAGTTGCGAATGAAAGCCTCGGCTGAAAGTGTCCGGCGGGTCGCCGGACAAGACAGGCGAGTCGCCTGTGCTACCCTTTCGCGTAAAGCTCGCTGCCTTTCTCGGTGAACTCGCGGGATTTTTCTTCCATCCCCTTTTTCAACGCATCTTCCTCGGCGAGGCCTTGTTCGGCGGCGTATTTGCGGACGTCTTCGGTGATCTTCATCGAGCAGAAGTGCGGGCCGCACATGGAGCAGAAGTGCGCGGTCTTTGCTCCTTCCTGCGGCAAGGTTTCGTCGTGGAACTCGCGCGCGGTGACGGGGTCGAGGCTGAGGTTGAATTGATCTTCCCAGCGGAATTCAAAGCGCGCCTTGCTCAACGCATTGTCGCGGTATTGCGCGCCGGGATGGCCTTTGGCGAGATCGGCGGCGTGCGCGGCGATCTTGTAGGCGATGACGCCGTCTTTCACGTCTTTCTTGTTCGGCAGGCCGAGATGTTCCTTGGGCGTGACGTAGCAGAGCATGGCGCAGCCATACCAGCCGATCATCGCCGCGCCGATGCCGCTCGTGATGTGGTCGTAGCCGGGCGCGATGTCGGTAGTGAGCGGCCCGAGCGTATAGAACGGCGCTTCGCCGCACCACTCGAGTTGCTTGGCCATGTTTTCCTCGATCATGTGCATGGGCACGTGGCCCGGGCCTTCGTTCATGACTTGCACGCCTTTGGCCCACGCGCGCCGGGTGAGTTCGCCCTGCACCTGGAGTTCGGCGAATTGGGCCTGGTCGTTGGCGTCGGCGATCGAGCCGGGACGCAGGCCGTCGCCGATGCTGAACGAAACGTCGTAGGCGGCCATGATGTCGCAGATGTCGTCCCAGTGGGTGTAGAGGAAATTCTCTTTGTGATGCGCGAGACACCATTTGGCCATGATGCTGCCGCCGCGCGAGACGATGCCGGTCATGCGGTTCGCTGTGAGCGGCACGAAGCGCAGCAGCACGCCGGCGTGAATGGTGAAGTAATCCACGCCTTGCTCGGCCTGTTCGATGAGGGTGTCGCGGAAGAGTTCCCAGGTGAGTTCCTCGGCTTTGCCGCCGACTTTTTCCAGCGCCTGATAGATCGGCACGGTGCCGATGGGCACGGGGGAGTTGCGGAGAATCCATTCGCGCGTGGCGTGGATGTTCTTGCCAGTGGAAAGGTCCATGACGGTGTCCGCGCCCCACTTGGTGGCCCAGCGCATTTTTTCGACTTCTTCCTCGATGGACGATGCGACGGCGCTGTTGCCGATGTTGGCGTTGATCTTCACGAGGAAGTTGCGTCCGATGATCATCGGCTCGGACTCGGGGTGGTTGATGTTGGCGGGAATGATGGCGCGGCCGGCGGCGACTTCGGAGCGCACGAACTCGGGGGTGATCTCGGCGGGGATGCGCTGGGGGAAGCGGCGGAAGACGGAGGGGACGAATGGGGCCGGCGCGACGGATTGGGCGCTGCCAGCGTGCTGTTTGTTCAGGTCGTTGCGAACGAGGTCCTCCGACATCTCGGCAATCTTCGCGCGCCCCATGTTCTCGCGGATGGCGATGAATTCCATCTCGGGCGTGATGATTCCTTGTCTGGCATACCAGAGTTGCGTAACAGGATGACCGGCGGAGGCGCGGAGCGGGCGACGCCGGGCATTTGCCGGGGCCGCGAGCGGACTGAGGCGGTGCCCGAGCCTTTCGCTCGCATGGCTGGCATGGAGCGGGCTCAAATAACCATTGTCGCGGGCTTGCACGGCACGACCCTCATATTCCTCGACGTCGCCGCGTGCGCGAATCCACTCCGCACGTAACGCTGGCAGCCCATCCTCCACAGAGCCAGTGTAGTTGGGATCTCCCCAGGGGCCGGAGGTGTCATAGACCCGCACTGGAGGATTGGCCTCCAGGGAGCCATCGGCCCGCCGGGTAGGAGCTAGGGCGATTTCGCGAAAGGGAACGGCGACTTGCGGATGAAGCTCCCCACGCACGTAAACCCTGCTGCTGGCAGGAAGTTCTTCACTGGAATGGGGTTCGATAGACTCTCGATTGGCGATCATGTGGCTGTTAGGTTGAGGGGCCGCCGACTTTCGGGAGCCTATCCAGCGGGATTCACCAGCGTTACACGCTCGGAGATCAGGTCGAACGCAACTCCCTTCGCCGGCATGACCCGGATCAGGTTCAAAGGGTTACGGGAACGCACTCCCGAGTCTCAGCCCGAAGGCACCCCTGGGTTGGTACGGAGACTAGGCCTAAACCTGGGCCTTGTCAATCCGAGCTTCAGAGCACGGAAATGTGTTTCCGGCGAGGGGGTGGGATTTGCGGGTGCAGTTGCTCGGTGGCATCGAGATAGCCCGGGATGTGCAAGGCAGGCGGGTCCACGGGGCCGATGCGCAGGGGACCGACCAAATCTCCGCCACGCTCCATTTGGATAGAGCGGGCAAAAACCTTTCCATGCACCACTCCTCGGCGAGCGATGGTGACTCGCCCCGAGCAATAGAGGTCTCCCCGAAGATGTCCACGGACAGTGATTTCATCAGCTTGAACCGGAAAGGGGAAATCCACCTCTGCCCCGCGCTCGAGCAGGAAAGAGCCAGCTTTCAATTGCACGGGTTGCACTCCGCGCGCCTCCACACGGCAGGTCTCCTCAACCAAAAGCACTCCGGCCACCTTGCCGAGAATCACTACCTCGCGACAAATAGCCAATGGAGCAAAAAGCGATGCTCCCCGCAGCACCCAAAGGGCCTCCCGTGTGTCAATCCAGCGCGAGACCTGCCCGGCGATGGTGATTTTTTGCAGCGAAATCGAGGTTGAGCAGCCGCTGCAGGCACAGTTCAGGGCCAGAGGCGAGACTCGGGTAATCGCCCCACAACGGTGACAAGAGATATCCCGCAGAGGAACCTGTTGCGAAACCTCCGCTGCGAAAGACGCCCGAGTCGGCTTTTGGGATTGGCGTGCGAAGTGCTGCCCACAACCACGACAGAGGGTGGCGATCCAGCTTTTGCTCTCCTTCTGCTTGTGGCCGCAGAAAGGGCATTGGACGACGGTGGGGGAGGGTTTCAAGCGACCACAGTCGCCTGCTTAGGCGGCCGAGCTGGCCGACGAAGCTGCGGTGGACTTACTCCGGGGATTTTCCGTCGGGCTGGAGGTCTCGCGGGTTACAGCCCGGGAGGGCGTGACTTCGGATTTACCCACGAAGGTGGCTCCTTCCTCGATGATGATACGGGTAGCACGCAGATCCCCCGTGAGTTGGGAGCTGGCTTTCAGTTCGCAACGCTCTGTAACCGTGATGTTACCCACCACGGTTCCGTGCACGGTTACCGACTTGGTTTTGACTTCACCCTGGACATGGGCGTTTTTCCCCAGGGTGAGAACGCCATCGGAAATAATCTCCCCATCCAGCTTGCCATCGAAAATAAGCTCGCTGGTGAATTTGAGAGTGCCAGTCACCTCCACGTCATTGGTGAGAATGTTTTTGGCGTTGGAGGGGCTATCCGCACCGGAGGAAGTAAAGCTATTGAGATTCATAGAAGTGAATTTTACTGGAGAGGGGCAATAGACTGTTTTCCGCAGCTTTCTGCAAGTTCTTCCGCCGGGTAGGTCCAAATTTCCGACAGAGTGGGGTGGTAGTGCGGAATGAGGGAAAATTGGTGCACTGTTGCGCGGAAACGCATTGCCACTACCACCTCATGAATCAACTCACTAGCCTGCGGCCCCACGACCGCTCCCCCAAGGATTTCTCCCGTGGCGGAGTCGGCCAGCAACTTCACAAATCCCTCCGTCTCGCCATGCACGAGTGATTTCCCGTGATCGGCAAAAGGATAGCTGGCGGTCTGGTAGGCCCGCCGGGCGTCCTGCAACTCGGCCTCGTGGGCTCCAACCATGGCGACCTGCGGCTCTGTGAAACAGGCAAAAACTTTCAGGCGGTAGTCCATTTTCTCGAAAGGTTCGTCCTCGCCGCGCAGATACCGCGCCGCGTTTCTCGCGGCGATTTCTCCCTGGGCAATCGCGAGATGCACGATCTCAAACGGGCCGCACACATCTCCAGCGGCGAAAATATGGGGTTGATTGGTTTGCTGACCGGACCGCAAGGGCAGATCTCCTGGAGACCACTGCACCCCTGCTGCGGAGAGCTGCAAGGATTCCAGTTCCGGCACCCGTCCCATGGCATTCATGGCCCGAGTGGCAGCCACCTGCTGGGTCCTCTCGCCTTGCTCAAAACGCACTACCCAGAGGGCTCCATCGCGTTCGATGCTGCGCAGCTGGGTGCCCGTGTAAAAGCGAATTCCCACCGCTTCGAGGCCGTGTTGCAAGGCATCCGAGACATCCGGATCGGCCGCATGCAAGAGGTGCCTTCCTCGCTGCACCACTGTAACTTTGCCGCCCAAAGCGGCCAAATAGTAAGCCGCCTCCAGCCCGACCGGACCAGCCCCCATGATCACGATCGAGTCGGGAATCTCGCTGGAGTTTAAGAAAAGGTCGCTGTCCCAGAGCCCGGGAAGATCAATACCCGGGATCTCGGGACGGCGGATTCTGGAACCGGTAGCGAGCAAAAAGGTCCGGCTGCGCAGGCGCAATTCTCCCCCCTCAAGCGGCTGCACCACCACCGTATGCGCATCCACGAAATGAGCCCGACCACGAAAAAACGTGAAACGCGCACTCTCCAGTTGCCCACGTCGGTAATCCGCAAATTCTGCGATGAGCTTTTGTTTGCGTAGCTGAATCTCATCCGGTCTCACGGCGATATTCTCCGCCCGCAGCCCAAACTCCATCGCCCGCACCAAAGTGCGATAGCGACTTGCAGACTCCAACATTGCTTTACTGGGCATGCAGCCTCGCAAAATGCATAAGCCCCCGACTTCAGCCCCTCCCTCGACGACCCCTACTCTCAATCCCTGCGCGGCCGCGGTGCGTGCCGCCGCGTAGCCTGCGCTCCCTCCGCCCAAGACCAAAAAATCAAATTCCGTTTGCATTTGGAAGGTATGCTGTGTCGGCTCAGGGAAAACGGTCGAGCAGAAAAACTCTCCCCTGCCCGCGCTCCGAGTCGCTATCAAGCCCGCGCAAGGCCAAGCTCAGCTGAGGCAGTTTGTGGCACCTCGTCTGCATCGCGCTTCGCAATCAGCAAATAGATCGAGGGCAAAATGAAAAGCGTCAGCAGCGTGCCAATGCTCATCCCAAGAACCAACACCAGACCAATGGAGTTGCGGGCCTCAGCGCCGGGCCCGGTCACAAAAATAAGCATGATATGGCCGAACACCGTGGCGGCAGTGGTCATCAAAATCGGCCGCAGACGCAGACGAGCGGCCTGTTGAATCGCGGTCAGGCGGTCAGCTCCTTCCTCACGCAACTTGTTGGCGAATTCCACGATGAGAATCCCGTGTTTAGAAATCAGCCCCACCAAGGTTACCAGCCCGACCTGAGAGTAGATATTCAAAGTGGTGGTCCACCCTTCCGTAAGCGGAAAGTGCCACCCCGGCGGCCCGGCAGCCTTGAGGAAAGTAAAAATCAGGGCCCCAAACATGGCCAGCGGAACTGACCCCAAGAGGATGATGAACGGGTCGCGGAAAGAATTGAACTGTGCCGCCAGGACCAAATAAATCAACAGCACCGCCAACGAAAAAGCGGGGAGGAACTTACCGGCTTCTTCGACAAGCTGGCGGGATTGCCCGCCGAAATCAATTCCCACCCCACGAGGTAAAACCTCCGCTGCCGCTTCCTGCAGGGCTTTAAGTCCCGCGCTCAACGAGCGGGGGGCGACGCCTTGGATTTTGACCGCATTGAGCTGATTAAACCGATTCAGGCTGCGTGGTTCCAAACTGCGCTCGATCCGGGCCACCGAACTCAGCGGCAGCAATTTTTCCCCCGGCCCGCGAATCTGAATGAGCTCCAGCTGGTCTGCGGTGAGGCGCTGGCTCCGGACAATCTGTGGAATGACCTTGTAGCTCCGTCCATCGAAATTGAAGCGATTGACAAAATTCCCTCCCAGCATGCTGCCCAGGTCTCCCCCCACACTGCGCAGGTCCAGCCCTAAAGAATTGATTTTGTCGCGGTCGAGGACGATCTCTTCCCGCAGCTGATCTATTTTGACGTCCGTATCCAAAAATGCGAATTGCCCGGAAGCCATAGCCTTTTGCATCACTGCCTCTGCCAGCTCCAGGAGCCGTTCCGGGGACTGGGTTCCGAGGAGCACAAACTCCACCGGAAACGTTCCGGCGGCCGGCAAGGGATCTGGGAGAAAAGCCGGATGGTCAATGCCGGTAATTTGCATCAGGCCGGCGGTCACTTCGGGTTCAATCTGGAAGACCGTCCGCTCACGTTCGGACCAGGGTTTGACCAACATCCCGCCAAAACCAAAGCTCGGTTGGGTCACTTGAAAGGTCTGCTCCACCTCGGGCACAGAAGCGAAGACCTCCTGCGCCTTTTCTGTGAAGTAGGTTACTTGCTCCAGAGACGCGTTGGGCGGTGGAGAAACCACGCCGAAGATCACCCCTTGGTCCTCCTTGGGGGCGAGCTCCGTCGGGGACATGAGGTAAAAAACCACCGCAAAAAGGCACACCGCCAGCCAAACCACATAGACCAGCCCACGGTTGCGCAGTGTGCCATCCAGCAGCTTCCCATAAGCGTCTTGCAAGCGGTCAAAGTCCCGCGAGATGCGCTGAGCAAAAGGCTTTTCTGCCGATTGCCGAGTGAGCAGACGGGAGCACATCATGGGCGAGAGGGTCAGGGCCACGATCCCGGAAATGAAGACCGCACCCGCCAAGGTGAAGGCAAACTCGCGGAAGAGCGCGCCGGTGAGCCCCCCTTGAAAACCGATCGGCACATAGACCGCCGCAAGAGTGATCGTCATGGAAATTACCGGCCCGATCAGTTCGCGCGCCCCTTGCAGCGCAGCGGGAATCGGTTCCATCCCCGCACGCAGATGGCGCTCGATGTTTTCCAACATCACGATCGCATCATCCACCACCAACCCCACCGACAACACGATTGCCAGGAGGGTCAACAAATTGACCGTGAAACCGAAGACCTGCATTAGGAAAAAGGCGCCGATGAGAGAAACGGGAATGGTAACCATCGGCACGAGGGCTGCGCGGAAAGAGCCAATAAAAAGATAAATCACCACCAGCACCACGAGAATGGTTTCAAAAAGCGTGGTCCGCACTTCGCGGATGGCCTCCTCGATATAGTTCGTGCTGTCATAAGCCACGGTGGCATCCAGTCCGCTGGGAAGATTGGCCTGGATTTCCTCCAACGCTGCACGCACTTCGCGAATCACTTCCAGCGTGTTCGCCGTAGGCATGACCCAAATCCCCATAAATACAGCATCCTGTCCGGAGAAGCGCACGGTGGCGTCATAAGTCTCAGCTCCTAGCTCCACATCAGCGACATCCTCGAGCCGCACCACGGCTCCATCGCGTTCCACCAAAATCATTCGCCGGAAATCATCCACCGTCCGTAAATCGGTATTCGCTGTGAGGTTGTATTGCAACAGCGCCCCTTTGGTTTGCCCAATGGCGGAGAGGTAGTTGTTGGCTTGCAGAGCAGCGCGCACATCGCTCGGGGAAAGATTCAAAGCGGCCAGTCGCTCCGCCCGCAGCCAAATTCGCAGAGCGTAGGTTTGCCCTCCGAGGATGTCTGCCCGCTGCACCCCGGGCACGGCGGAAAGCCGCGGCTGCACGACACGCAGCAGGTAATCATTCACCTGATTGGGAGCCAAAATGTCCGAGTTAAAGCTCAGATACATCGAAGCGATCTGGGCATCAGCAGGTTCGATATTCAGCACCGGCACCTCCGCTTCGGGCGGCAAATCACTCCGCACTTGATCCACCTTGGAGCTGATGTCCGAGAGAGCTTTGACTGGATCGAGATTCAAGCGCAGCACCGCTTTGATCGTGCTGAGGCCCTGCGTGCTCTGCGATTCGAGATAATCAATACCGTCGGCGGCCGATACGGCCCGTTCGATGGGAATCGTGATGAATCCTCGCACCAACTCCGCATCCGCCCCGACATAGACAGTCGTGATCGTTATCGTGGCCCGCTCCAGCCGCGGGTATTGCCGGACACTCAAAGTGCCGATGGCCTGCAGCCCGGCCACCAAAATCAGCACCGTCACCACCAGGGAGAGGACGGGGCGCTGAATAAAAATATCGGTAAATTTCATTCCCGTGGCGTGTTTTCCGGAGTTGCTTAGGAATTGGCCGGGGAGGGAGTCTGCGAAGCTTCCGGTTGCATGGCATCGTTGGGGACCACTGCAGTCCCATTATCGAGTTTGAATGCTCCGGCGCTGACCACCCGTTCGCCAGCCCTCAGCCCCTTAGTTACCTCGACAAAATCCCCCCGCCGCATCCCAAGCTGCACAAACTGTTGCCGGGCCACGGTTTTACCGTCCTCTTCCTCGACCACAAAGACAGAGTCCCCGTAAGCCTCGCTCACTAGGGCCGTGGCGGGAATTGCCACCACGGGATGCTCGCGCGGTAAGAGCACATCCACCTCGGCAAATTGCCCCGCGCGCAGGCGATCCTCGGGATTGTGCAAAAGTCCCTGCACCAGCGCCGTGCGGGTGCTCTCGTCCACCACCGGGTTGATCGCTGTAATCGTGCCTTCCACAGGCTCCTCGACTCCGTCAGAGACGACCCGCAGCTTCTGTCCCACAGCGATGGAGGCCAACCGGGTTTGCGGAACCGCAAATTCAACAAAGATCGGGTTGCTCTGGTGCACCGGAATGAGTTCATCACCCGGCTTCACAGTCTGTCCAAGGTTGACCCGTCGAATCCCCACCCGCCCACTGAAAGGGGCCCGGATGATCTTGCGGTCAATCAAGGCGCGCCAATTTTCCACGCGGGCGAGATCGGCATCGTATTCCGCCTTGGCGTTGTCATACTCCGAACGAGCTACAATACGCTTCGCCAACAACTCGGAAGCCCGCTCGAAGTTGAGCTTGGCCAAATTCGCCCGAGCTTCTGCGGAGGCCAGTTCTGCTTCCTCGACGCTCGAATCCAAGCGGAACAAAACTTGGCCTTTGGCTACCGCAGCCCCGTTTTCCACTTCGATGGAGGCCAGACGGCCACCCGCCTCGGCGGTGAGCATCACCCCTTGCACCGGTCGCAGGGTGCCAACAAAGCGCAGGGCCTCTTCCCAGTTTTCCTCTCGGGCTGTGGTTGTGGCCACCGCGACAGGGGGCAGCCCGGCCTCTTCCAGAGCCGTGGCAAAGCCAATCAGATTCATGATTTGGACCGCCTTCAAAGCCACGATTCCCCCCAGCACCAGCCCCAGCCCCAACAGCGTCAGCAAAATTTTCTTGGTCATTACATGTATACTTACTTTTCCTGGTCCAGAGGCGGAGTCGGCACCTGCGGCGACATCAGATCGGCCTGCGAGGCAACTTTCCGCAGCAGGGTCAAGAGGCTTTTACGCTCCGAAGGCTTCAGAGGGACGAGCAATTCGGCCATGCGCCGAAAATGTTCCGGGAGCATTTTTTGCAACTGTCTCTGCCCAGTTTGCGTGAGACTGACCCGAACCATGCGTCGGTCATCCGTGCAAGGCCGACGCCGAATCCACCCATCACGCTCCATCGTATCGAGCAGGCCAGTCATGGTGGCCCGGGTAACCATCGCCTGATCCGCCAGCTCGGCCGGGGTCGGTTCCTCCTCAGCCCTCCAAAGAAGCATCATTACAGTAAAACGCCCCTGAGAAATACCATGCTCATGCAGGTGTCCATTGAGAACTCGGAAAACGGCATCCCCGGTGCGCAAAAGGTGCAGACAGGCCTCCGTGGCCGATACATCCACCTCCCGATACTCCTGCGCCGCCGCTCGGATACACTCGTAGCGCGGCACCTCCCGCAACATTAGCAGTGGCATGATCCCTCCCGGAGCTGATGATTTGTCGCCATATAATTCGTTTCCTTACTATCTGCTCCCATACTAAGGCAAGGGAAAAATTGGGGCTTATTCAGGGAAGGATTTGTAACGGGGGGCTGCCCCGTTCGCGGGAGCAGCGCGGCGAGAACCGGCGACGGGAACGGGCTAGCGCCTCGTAGAGAAATTCCCGCCACCGCGTTGGCAGAAGCAGCAGCGGCCAGCGCAACCAACACCACGGTGGCCGCGATTGGTTTAGCAGAAAAAGAATCCCCTCGGCCCCAGCGAGCCAATGGTCCTCCAGAAAAATTTCCAGCCGATCCGTCGCAGAGGGTTCAGTGCCCTCCGCGGGCAAGGCCGGAAAATGCTCGGGTCGGCTACCCTTCAGGGCATGGTGTTTTTTGCCTCCCCAAGTGGCCCAGGTGATCGGCAAGGATCCGACCCGCAGTCTTTTCTGCATCCAGGAAGCAAACTGGCGGCAGAGTCCGCACTGCGCATCCAGGAAAACGATTGCCGGTGGCTGTTCCCTCATGCAGCGCTGGCAGACGCGAGATCGTTGACGATGCGGGCCACGGCATGGAATGCAAACGCCCCGGTGACAAACGCGGCGGAGCCAAAACCTTCCGCGCAATCCAGACGCAACAGGGGATCTTCTGGACGCAGACAGGTGGTGCCGCCATCGGGCGTCGGATAGAGCTGCGGCTCCGTGGAAAATACCGCAGGCACTCCATAGTGATGCCCTTCGCCGCGGGCCCATCCGTAGCTCCGCCGGAGCTTTTTCCGCACTTGGCGAAGCAAGGCATCGCGCCCGGTAACCCCTAAATCCGCCACCTGAATTGCCGCCGGGTTGGTTCGTCCACCGGATCCACCCACGGTAATAATTTTTCCCCCGCGCGAAAGGACTCCGTGAATGAGAGCGGCCTTCACCGACATCCGATCCACGGCATCCAAGACATAAGTAAAATGGCCATCCAGCAGGCGGTCAGAATCAGTCGGGAGGAAGAACTCTGGCACGGTCGTAACCCGGCATTGAGGTGCGAAATCGGCCACGCGTTCGCGCAGCACTTCGATCTTGAGGCGGCCGGTTGTGGAAAGGAGGGCCGGCAGCTGACGGTTGATATTGCTCGGGCAAATCTCATCCGGATCCACCAAAGTCAAAGCTCCGATGCCACTGCGCGCCAGTGCTTCGACCGCCCAGGATCCAACGCCGCCCACCCCAACGACGAGCACATGGGCGGCTTGCAGCCTCTGCCAACCCTCCAATCCATAGAGGCGAACGATCCCCCGGGCCGCCAACGGCACGTCGTGCGGCAGTGTATTCATGAGCTTAGGCCAGCAGGAACCTGTCCAGCAGGAGGCGCAAGCAGCGGCTGGATTGAGGCAAATGCTGCGCTGCCTCGGCGACTAAGCCGGTCGGGGCCTGCACCCAGGGGCCCTGCGGCCAATGTCCACCGGAATCATCAGCAAAAGCCGCCGCGAGAGATTCCTCCACCTCGGGATGAAATTGGCAGGCCAAGACGTGATTCCGCCAGAGGAATCCCTGATTCGCACAAGCAGGGCTAGAGGCCAAGGAAATCGCCTCCGCTGGGAGCGAGAAGGTGTCCCCATGCCAGTGCATGAAAGTAGCCTGTGGAGGCAGTCCGGGGAAATGCTCCAGTGCCGCAGGAGAAAAATCCACCGGCCACCAGCCCACTTCATATTCCGGATTTTGCATCACCTTGCCACCCAGAACATCTGCCAGCAACTGAGCTCCCAGACAGATTCCAATCGCCCGCATGCCACCCGCCAAAGCAGCGGACAGCCAGGCTTTTTCCGAGACCAACCATGGGTAGTCCCGGTGCTGATAGATGTTCATGGCCCCGCCGAGGATCAGCACCAAGTGGTAGCAATCGGGCGACTGGGGGAGTTCTCCTTCCCACAATGCACAGCGTTCCAACGTATAGCCTCGCTCGGTCAATTCTTGACCGAGAAGACCCGGACCCTCCGAAGCCGCATGCTGCAAAATAAGAGCTTTCATCGGGCATACGGCTACGCAATTTCCTCCGAGAATCAACCACCCACACTGCGAGCGGAGGATTTTTTGCGGAAAGAACTTCCTGAGACAGAGATTGCTCTTGCCAGGCGGGGAGGTTTCCAGCCATGGCTCACGGGTGAACGTCCGGGCTTTACGCGAGACAACGCAGGAAAAGTGGCTGCTGATTCCACGGATTCTGGCCGCGCTGCCGCTGACAGTCTTTGGCTCCTTTCACCTCACGGGCACGAGTCCGCTAATGGAAATTCTTCGCCGGGCGCACATTCCTTTCCCGGAGCTGAATTTTTATTTGGCCCCGTTGGTCATGGTCATCGCGGGGCTTCTCATGGGGTTGGGATTCTACGCCCGCTTGGGCGCGGTGCTCGGCTCGGTTGCGATGCTGGTGGCCACCTACAGCAAGCTGGTCATTGAGGAGTGGCCGGGGCCGATGGAACCGCCGTTGGCCTTGCCACTCGGCGTGCTGCTCTGTTGCCTGGTGATCCTCGTGCGCGGGGCGGGGTTGCCGAGTTTCGATGCCCGCTCCATCGCCAATTAATCGGCCGCATCCACTGAACCTTCTCCCTCTTTTTTACCATGAGCCATGAGTTCCCCCTCGCCGCCACCCCACCCCAACTCGCCACCGAGTTTGGCGGCCGAACCGCCGCCAACCGGGAGAATTTTCCCATTCTCCAAGGTCTTTCCCTCTATCGTTTGCAAATTCATGCCGGATGCTTCCGGGAGTCTCACTGGCATGCCAATGCCGATGAGCTGGGCTACTGCCTTCTGGGGCAAGCACTCGTGACCATTTTCTCTTCGGGAAATGAGCACGAGCAATTTTTTATCCGCGAGGGGGAGATGTTTTTTGTGCCTTCCGGCTCTTTGCATGCCATCGAAAACCTTGGGGACTCCGAGGTGCATTTTCTCATCTTTTTCGATACTCCGGACGTCAAAGACATCGGCTTCTCCGGCGCGATTCCCGCTTTCCCAGACCGAATGATCGCCCCGACGATTGGCATCTCGCTGACGCAATACGAACAGATTCCCCGCCAGCCTGCCGACCTCCTACTCGTGCCGAAGACCAACCCGGTGGATTGATTGTCTCCGACGCGCGGTCTCGGCACTCTCCCAGCTTAGGGCGGCGCATTGCCAAGAGCCGAAAGGTAAAGTAAGTTTGCCGCATGCTTTCATGGGAAGAATACCTCATGAGCCGGAGCTTCCGGAAGGAACGCATCATGCTGGTGGTGATCCCTCCGATCGCCTTGGTGTTGCTCATCGCCATCGGCATCTTCCTTTACACCACTGAGAAGGAACGCAACCAACCGCAAGAATTGCTCACTGCCGATAAGGTTTTCCCTACCGAAGTCGCTGCGGAGCCGACCCAGCAAGAGCGAGTTCTCAAATTGCGTGAGCTTTTGAGGGAAGCTGAAGGAGCCGGCGTGCTCGGAGAGGTGGATAAGCAGCGGGCGATTTTGCAGGAAATGGTTAAAGATCCTTTGTCTCCCCAGAGAGCGGTCTTGATGCTGGCCCAACTGGAGTGGGATGCCGGGCATGCCGATGAGGCGCTGAACATTTTGCAAACCGCTCAAGCAGAGCGTCCAAATGCCGCCTTTGCCTTCGGCAGCGGCGTCTTTTATATGCACCAAGGGCGAATACAGGACGCCATTGCGGCTTTCGCTAAAGCCACGGAGTTGAATCCTGGGCGACCTGTTTTTGAAAATGCCCGACTCTTGGCCATGCTCAGCGGCGGGCAAGAACAGGCCGTAGCAGATGCCTTGGCAACGCGACGGCAATTCAACCTCGAGGCCTTACGGGATACTTGGGTAATGGCCGACGCGGCCTTGCGGGCCCGTGAAGGGCAGTGGGTTCTGGCGGCGGAAGCCTTACGCCAGGCCCGAAGGATGCTTCACCCAGAATCATTTAACATTCTCTTGCAATTTCCCGCCCTCAAGGAATTAAAAGAGCGCCCCGAGTTGGTGCTTAACTACGAAGGTGAGCTGGAGAATTTTTCCTTCCGCCCCGAAGACGACAAGCCTAGCGTGTGGGAATGACTCCGACCTCCCGCGAGGAAGCCAAACGCTTTCTTTTGCAATACATCTCCCAGCACGGTTTGCGCCGCACGTTGCAGCGGGAGGCCATTGTGGATGCGGCCATGTCCACCACCGATCATTTCACCGCCGAAGATCTCCTCCTGCGGGCGCGGCAGATCGAGTCCTCTGTTTCCCGGGCCACAGTCTATCGCACCTTGCCCCTTTTGGTGCAGAGCGGACTGCTGCGCGAGTTGGACCTGGGCGGCGGCATGAAAAGCTATGATCCGAATTTCATCGAGCACCCAACGCACAACCACATCATTTGCGTGGATTGTCAAAAGGTCTTTGAATTTGAAGATCCCAATATCGAACTGCTGGAAAATTGCATCAGTCGGCGCCTCGGCTTCTCTCCCACCAATAAAACTCTCACCATCGAAGCCAGCTGCGAAGCCTTGAAAATGAACGGACATTGCGAGCGCAAGTCCACCTCGCTGGTCCCGTCAGCTTCCTAAAAAAGTTCCCTCGAATCTTATGTGGCACGGTCGGTTTTCCGAGGAACCCTCGGCGCGTTTGCGGGAATTTAGCGAATCCATCTCCTTCGATCAGCGGCTCGCGTTGGTGGATATCCAAGGCAGCATGGCGCATGCACGCGGTTTGCACCGAGCCGGGCTGCTCCGCGAGGAGGAATTGCAATCCATCCTCTCGGGGTTGGAAGAAATACGCCAGGAGATAGCGCGTGGAGAATTTGTCTTTCGGGTGGAGCTCGAGGACGTGCACATGAACATTGAGGCCGAGCTGACCCGCCGCATCGGGTCGGCTGGGGCGAAGCTGCACACGGCTCGGAGCCGAAATGATCAGGTTGCCACCGATCTCCGGCTGTATCTGCGCGAGGCCTCCGCGGAAGTGCAACGGGCGATTGAAACCTTGCAGAGCGTGCTCGTGGGCTTGGGAGAACGATTCCCCGATTTATTAATCCCCGGCTACACCCACTTGCAACGGGCCCAGCCAGTCTATGTCGCGCACCATTTGTTGGCCTACGTGGAAATGCTCGAAAGAGATCGCGGGCGCCTGGCAGATGCCACAGTGCGCTTCAATTTTTCCCCCCTGGGCTCCGGAGCTCTGGCAGGCTCCACCTTGGCTTTGGACCGGGAAGCCGTCGCGCGGGAGCTCGGTTTTGCCGGGGTGACGCACAACAGCCTCGACGCTGTGAGTGATCGGGATTTTGTCTGCGAAGTGTTGGCTGCCTTGGCCATTCTCGGCCAGCATCTCTCCCGGCTTTGCGAAGATATCATCCTCTGGAATACGAATGAGTTCGGATTCATTCGCCTGAGCGATGCCCACACAACCGGCTCGAGCCTCATGCCGCAGAAAAAAAATCCTGACATTGCCGAGTTGGTGCGCGGCAAAAGCGGCCGCCTGACGGGGAATCTGGTCTCCTTGCTTATGACCGGAAAAGGACTGCCTCTGGCCTACAACCGAGACCTGCAGGAAGACAAGGAGCCGATCTTTGACAGTCTAGATACCGCACAAGCGAGCTTGCTTATGTTGGCCGAAATGCTGCGGTCGGCAGAGTTTTGCCCGGATGCCTGTGCTCGGGCGGTGTCTGATCCCTTGCTCCTGGCTACGGACTTGGCCGATCTCTTGGTCCTGCGCGGAGTGCCTTTCCGACAGGCCCACGAGCAGGTTGGGCAGTTGGTAGCCCGGGCTCTGACTTTGAATTGTCCGCTGGATCGTCTTCCGACGGAGGAAATCGCGCGCCTCGCTCCGCTGGCGGCGGAGGGATACGAGGAAGTTTTTTCTCTCACGCAGGCCATGGCCAAGCGCACGGCTATTGGCGCGCCCTCGCCGGGGAACATCCAGCAGGAACTGGCTGCTTGGAGGAAAAAACTCCCCCTCAACCAAAACGGAGAAAGCGCATGAAACCGGCTCCCTACCCCGTGGCTGCGGGCTGGCGCATTGGCGCAACCGAAATCCTCGCCGACACTGATCACCTGCGGCTGGAACGGACCATCTTCGCCAGCCCGATGCGTCCGGAAGGTCGGCCCTGGTTGGTGGTGCGGCGCAAAGCCGCAGTAGTGGTCGTGCCACAGCGGACCGACGGCCATTTTCTTTTCATTCGCCAGGAGCGTCCTCCGGTGTGCCGCTTACTCTGGGAGTTTCCCGCCGGCCAGGTCGAAGAGGAGATCTCTGCCGGAACGACCGTCGAGAAGCATGATGAAATCCTCGCTCGGGCGGCTTTGCGGGAGTTGGAGGAGGAAACCGGCCACACAACTAGCAAGCCCCTTGAACCGATTGGGAGCTATTACTCTTCGCCGGGATTCACCGATGAGCAGCAGACGATCTTTCTTGCGCGGGACGTGCAGCCGTTGCCGGGGGTTAACGACCTTGGGGAATCTTCCGAAGCCATTGCTGGGGTGGAATTCCTCACGGCAGAAGAAGTCTGGCGGAAAATTCGTTCGGGAAATCTGGTGGATGCGAACTCCCTCGCAGCCTGGAGCTTTTTGCTTGCCCGCGGCCATTTACCAGGCTGACTGCTTCCATGCTCTGGCAGCATTTTTTTCGTTTTCGCAACCTCACCGATGAGCCCAAGCCCCTCTTGGAGCACATCGAGGATTTGCGAGGCGTTTTGATCAAAATGGCTGCCGCTCTCGGCGTGGGCATGGTCCTCGCTTTTGCCTTCCGTGGCGAGATTGCCGCCATCATCCAACGCCCCTTGGCGGCGATTGATCCGGAACGCGCCGCCAATCTGCAATCACTGGGGGTGCCGGACTCAATGATGATTTCGTTGCAGATTGCCTTTTATGCCGGAGTCATTCTGGCGTTCCCCTTTTTGCTCTTTTTCCTCGCGGAGTTTATCGTGCCCGCACTCAATGAAGTGGAGCGCCGGATGCTCTTCCCGGTAGCGGCGGCGGGGTTCGGACTCTTTTTGGCGGGCGTGCTTTTTGGCTACTTTTTTGTTCTTCCGCAGGCCTTGGAGTTCTTTTTTGAAGACGCCCGCCGGATGAATTGGCAGCCCACCTGGACGGTGCGGGACTATTACTCCTTCACCACCCAATTCATTATCGCCTTTGGCCTGGCCTTTGAATTGCCAGTGGTCATTCTGGCCTTGGTGCGGCTGGGTTTGGTCACCGTCGAGCGCCTGCGCCAAACCCGTTCATTTGCGGTGGTGCTCATTTTTCTCTTCGCCGCCATTCTGACGCCCACCCAGGACATCTTCACTCTGCTGCTGATGGGCGGACCGATGTATCTGCTCTACGAACTCTGCATCGTTTTGGCAGCGTTCATGGAAAAACGCTGGAGCCAAGGGGAATAAATCCCCAGGCGAAGAAGACGCTCACAAACCGACCGCTCGGCGCACACGGGCCATAACCTCTTGAGCCACGGTTCGCGCTTTCTTCGCGCCATCGCGAAGAACCTGCTCCACCTCCTCGGGACGGGATTCGAAGTAGGCTCTCCGGGTCCGCATGGGAGAAAAATAATCCATCAGCGCCGAGAAGAGTTGCTTCTTGTATTCTCCATAGCCGGTGCCCCCGACCTGGAAGGAATCCTCCATGGCCTGCACCGCTTCGGGGGGAGCGATCAGGCGGTAAAGCGCGAGAATCACAGAGCGGGTGGCATCTTTGGGGGCTTCCACGGGGGTGGAGTCCGTTTTGATGCCCATGACCTTTTTGCGCAGGGCATTTTCAGCCAGGAAGAGCTCAATGGTATTGTTGTAGCTCTTGCTCATCTTGTCGCCATCCACTCCCGGGACGACCGCGGAATGTTCCTGAATGCGGGGCTCAGGCAGGCGAAACGTCTCGCCGTAAGTTTCATTGAATTTGCCCGCCAAATCGCGCGTCACTTCGAGGTGCTGCTTCTGATCCTGCCCCACTGGCACCAGATCGCTATCGTAGATGAGGATATCGGCTGCCATGAGAATCGGATAAGTGAAAAGCCCGACCGAAGCCGCCAGACCGCGGGCCATTTTATCCTTGTAGGAATGACAGCGTTCCAACAGGCCCATGGGAGCCAAAGGAGAAAGAATCCAGGCCAGTTCGGTCACTTCGGGAACATCGGACTGGCGGAAGAAGGCGGTGCGTTGGGGATCCAAACCGCAGGCGAGAAAGTCCAAAGCCACCCCGTGGATGTATTGCCGCAGGGCCGCCGGGTCGCGCACGGTGGTCAAAGCATGATAGTCGGCAATAAAATAGAACGCCTCCCCTTCCTCCTGCAACTGCAGGGCCGGTCGCATCATGCCGAAATAGTTCCCCAAATGCAGACTGCCCGAGGGCTGAACTCCGGATAAGATTCTCATAAACGATCAGCGAAAGCCTTCGGTCGGACGGTCGGATGCGAACGGATCCGGCGGCAAGGGCTCCAGGGGCGCGGCGTTCGGGCAGGAGTCCGGAAGGAAGACCGTCGGTCGGGCCCAGTGCACGGCGTTGCTGATGACCTGCTGCACTTCCGCCTGGTGGTAGGTCGGATAGGTCTCGTGCCCTGGACGAAAGTAAAAAATTTTCCCATGGCCACGCTGCCAGGTGGCTCCGCTGCGAAAAACTTCCCCACCAGTGAACCAGGAAATGAAGATCAGTTCATCGGGTTCGGGAATCGCAAAGGGCTCGCCATACATTTCCTCGGCCGGGATCTCAAAATACTCGCCCAGACCGCGGGTGATGGGATGCGATGGGCGCACGTTCCAAAGCCGCTCTTTATCCGTGGATTCTCGCCACTTGAGGGAGCAATGGGTTCCGAGGAGTGATTTGAAGATTTTGGCAAAGTGGCCGGAGTGCAGCACGATCAGCCCCATTCCTTCCAGCACACGATGGTGCACACGCCGCACGACTTCATCCGCGACTTCTCCGTGGGCCATATGCCCCCACCAAATCAAGACCTCCGTTTTCTTCAGGGCTTCGGCAGTGAGACCATGCTCGGGTTGGTCGAGCCAGGCGGTTTGCACCTGCAGAGTGGGATCTCGACGCAGGAAAGTAGCGATCGTTTCGTGCATGCCGTCCGGGTAGATCGCCGCTACCTTGGGGTTTGTTTTCTCATGGCGAAATTCCCCCCAGACCAGGACCGAGAGAGGTTTTTGCGAGGAGGGGTTCGATGCGGCAGTCATATCAAACGGAGGCGGTGGGCGGTGCAGGGCGATCTTCCTCGGAGGACTCTGCGGAATCAGCTTCTTCGGCGGGAACCTCCGGGTCGAAAATCAAGGCCAGCAAAGCCTCCAGGGCTTTTTCCGTTGAGGAGAGATCGGCGGCATAATAGTCCGCCTGCAGCAGGAGGTTTTCGAAAGCCACCGTCTCACCTTCCGGAAGCAGAACTTTGCAAGGGATGTGAATTGGCACCAAGCGCGGAGCAGCAGGAGCTTCGCGCCGCGCATTGGAATTCTTGGGGCCGAACCATCGGAAGGCCGATTTCACTTTTTCCCCGAAAGTTTGCAGGATTTCCAATTCCGGGAGCGTCGGCTCAAGGAGGTAAAGAAAGGCTGGCGGCGTGCCAGCTTTCTCGAGCCAATGCGCCAAGCGCACCGCATCCCAAACCGCCGCCCCGCGCGCGATGAGTGCCAGTTCGGGCACACCGCGAAGCCGCATGGACGCGGCATCCAGCCAAGCACTGGAAAGGACACCGGCCGGGCGCCCAAACCGCCCATATCCCACATTTTCCATCGGAGCCAGAGCGGCTTCCAAGGCCGAAACCCAGTTAGCTTGGTGGGTCGCCGGAGAACCCACACCGGCAAAGACCAGCAGCTGAGGCCCGGAGGACACCGTTCTGCTCCAGACAAGTTCCAAATCAGGAGTCTCTGCGGGTCTCTGGCTGGCTGAGACTTGCGCCGAGGCTGAAGCAGCGCCTTTTTTCAGCGGCGCGACGATCCAGTGAGCAAGCGGTTGGGTAGCGGGCAAGCGCTCACGGGAAAGTCGGCCGCTGGCGTCCAATGGCCAACGCGGCACCAGCGCAACTTCTTGCAACGGTGGGGTGGAAAATAGCCCCTGCAGCTTTCGCGCCAGTTCAGGGCTGAGACCAGACGGACGACCGCGCAAGACCAACCAAGCCCGGAGCGCTCCACTTTCGCAATCCAGCTCCTCGATGAGGCCATCAAGCACTTCTGGAAGACTACTCAGTTTTTCCAACCAACGCTGCTGGGTTGGCCAAGGGAGGTTGAGCAAGCCATCGGGGGAGTCGGCCGCCCAAATAAAGCCAGAGACATCCATGGCCTGCAAATTCGTTGTCTCACCGGATGCTCCCGCTGCTCCCCAAGAGGAGCCTTCAAAGCGCAGACGGCCAACGAGTCCAGATGGCAAAGGTTTCCCAGCCTGGTTGACCAGGCTCGTCTGCACGCCTGGGTCGGGCTGGCCGAGTGGTAGAAGGGGACGGGCGGAAAACTGGCCGGCCGGGAAATTCTGGTGCAGCCCCAACCCGGGAAGGCGGGTCGGAGAAAACCAGACCGTCGTCATTACGCTCTGGGCGATGAAATTCCAACGCTGTAGGCAGAAAGGCGAGAATGTAGCGGCCTCAAGGAGGAGATGCTGCAGAGTCACCGACAAGCGGGAGTCCACTTCGCCGCTATATTGCATCCAATCGCTCCAACGGGCACCGGTGAGCGAGAGATGCGTCACCCTGCGCTGAGACAGTTCTTCCTCGAAATCACTCCGCGAAGCGAAAAGCTCCCGCTCTGCCAGCAGCAAGCAGCCGGATTTTTGCACTAAAGCGCAGAGCGCAACGAGATGGTGAGGCTGCAATGTTTCCAGCGGCCAAAGCATCCGGGTGTCACCATCCATCGGCCAGAACTCCATCAACCCAACCCACGCTTCACCGAGCTGGCTTTCTCGCAAGATTTGCTCGGTGCCATCGGGCTGGAGAAAACTCCAACAAGGTTCTGCCGCGACTTTACGCTCCCCCGGATTTCCTTCTGGCAGGCTGGCAACCTTCTCGCGGATCTCATCCAGAACGAGAATTTTGGGCCACGCGATCGGCTTGGGCGCGGTCTCGGTTGGGACCTCGGCGGAGCCTTCTGCGGGTTTGCCCGAGTCCGTTGCAGCGGGGCGAGGATCGTTTTGGGTGAGGAGAATTCCCGCGCGCAAACGGGAGAAGTCCTCCGGGGTCAAATCCCGGAATTGGTCCGGAGACACAAAGAGAAAATCCACCCGGTCGCGCACCAGCGCGAACAGCAACTCGAGGAGGTCCCACCCCACGGGCAACGAGACCAGCAGTCGCGCCTCGGGGGCAGGACGCTGTTTGCGCAGATAACGCAGCCAGCGATTGGAACCGGCCAGAAGTTGAGATGCGTCCCGGCGATCAGCGCCACATTCCGCAGCGGCTTGGGAGTTGCGCAAGGCGTTGGTCAATCGCGTCCCTGGAT
Source organism: uncultured Chthoniobacteraceae bacterium (assembly GCA_964595865.1). Lineage (GTDB taxonomy): Bacteria > Verrucomicrobiota > Verrucomicrobiia > Chthoniobacterales > DYNR01 > CAZQRL01. The sequence continues at coordinate 158,164 of CAZQRL010000005.1, read as the reverse complement.
CTGGCAACGCCTGCAGTTGAAAATCTGGCCGCCGCTCGGGGTTGGGCAGGACCGGCCAAGCTGCAACATTCGGCAAGCTACTGAGGCCCTGGAGAAGTTGCTGGAGAATTTCTTCCGCCCAACGTGGTTTGAGCCAGGGCTCCTCCCAATCCAAGACCAACCTCGGGCGCGACTCTCCGACAAGGCGCAAGATCACCGGCGAAAGAGGAGTCTCTTGCCAGCGGGCATCCGCACCCAACCACCGAGGAAAAGCTGTGTGCAGTTGATCGTTGAGCGAGCGAGGTTGCGCACAAACGGTGGAAACTGGCAGGCTGGGCAGCAAAAGCCTTTGGGCGGCAGTTTGAGCCTCCGCACCCCAGGGAGTGAAAGCCGCCGCGGCCAGTTGCTCGATGGACCGGGCCGCGGAGGACAACCAAGCCGAAGATTCCGGCTGACTACGAAAGCGATAAGGCACGCGGGCGCTCAGCCGTCCACGCAGGTCTGAACATTCTGCTGGAAGGAAAGGCCGCAGATCCACGAGCACGGAAATGAGCGATTCGCCAGAGGCATTCCAATTCGCCTGCAGACCCGCCCAGAGGGCCGCGACCACCGCCCCCAAACCGACGCCTTCGGTAGCGCAAAATTCAACCAGCTTTTCTCGCGTCGCCGGGGGAATCTCGATGGACTTTTGCTGACGAGCCGCGCCCTCGCGCCCCTCAAACCAAAATGGGTGGGCGGCCCAGCGGGACAGCCCCGCAAAGGTCTCCGCTACCGAAGTAGAAGACTCCGGCAGTTCGGCCGCTCCCAGGGCCGCTGAGGGGCTGACCGTGGGAGTGATGGTTTCGGAGATACCGGCACCAAGATCATACCAATGAAACCATTCCACGAGGAGCTGGCCCGCGGAGACTTCGTCCAGCAAGAGTGGATCAATCGTCCAGAGCAGATGGCTGTGATCATTCGGCAGCTGGAGGAGATGCAATCGCCAAGCCGGGAAAGCTCCAGGAGTGAAACGCTCGCCCGCCTCCCGTGCTTGCAATTCCTGCCAGAGAGGCGGCAGTTGGGCCGGTTCGATGTGGCTCCAGTCAGGCTCATTCCAACTCGTGTCGATCCGGTCTGCCTCGAGCAGGCTGCCTCCCCCCCGCGCGACCGTAGTGCGTAAGATCGGGTGTCGGCGAAGGAGAATTTCCCAGGCGTTTTTCCAAGCCGTCCGATCAATCGGGCGACCAAAGCTCAAGGAGAGGCGGCAGTTTTGCCGTTGGGCGGAATCTACCCAACCGGGCGGACAAAGCGGGAGTTCCCGGGGCATAGCGAGCAAGAAGGATCGTAGCAGACCGACGGATTACAGCCCGTGGTCAGTCACGGCTCCCGTGGAGGCCGAAGTCGTGAGGTGAGCAAACTTGGCCAAGACTCCGCGCCGATAGCGAGGTGCAGGCTGTTTCCATTTTGCCAGGCGAGCTTTGATTTCCTTGGCGGGCACGAGCAGGTTCAGGACCTGCTTGGTGGCATCAATTTCAATCAAATCGCCATTTTTCACGATTGCCAAGGGTCCGCCCACAAAGGCCTCGGGCGTGATGTGACCGACCACAAAACCATGCGTTCCACCGGAAAAACGACCATCGGTAATGAGCGCTACATCTTTGCCAAGTCCGCAGCCCATCACCGCGCTGGTGGGCGAAAGCATCTCGCGCATGCCCGGACCGCCTTTGGGGCCTTCGTAGCGAATCACGATCACGTCGCCTTTTTTGATCTTCCCTGCCAGGATGGCTTCAAGGGCCTTCTCCTCCGCCTCAAAAACCCGGGCCGGCCCCCGAAAGACTTCGCCTTCCTTGCCGGTGATTTTCGCCACGGCTCCTTCGGCGGCAAGGTTGCCCCGCAAAATCACCAGGTGGCTGGTCTTTTTGATCGGATCGCGCAGGGGACGAATGATCTCCTGGCCTTTCGGATAGGGTTTTACCTTGGCGAGGTTTTGCGCCATGGTTTTGCCGCTCACGGTGAGACAATCCCCATGTAGGAGTCCCTCCGCGAGCAAAGTTTTCATCAGCGGAAGGATGCCGCCGATGGCGATGAGGTCGGACATGAGGAAGCGTCCGCTGGGCTTGAGATCGGCGAGCACAGGCACGCGGCGCCCGATGCGAACAAAATCATCCAAGGTGAGCTTGACCTTGGCAGCGTGGGCGATGGCCAGGAGATGCAACACGGCGTTTGTCGAGCCCCCGAGGGCAATGACCACCGTGATCGCGTTCTCGAAAGCCTCTTTGGTGAGGATGTCAGAAGGGCGGATGCCCCGCTGCAGTAATTGCACCACCGCCGCGCCGGCCCGGCGACAATCGTCCCGTTTGGCCTCGGAGACAGCGTTCTGGGCCGAGCTGTTGGGCAAGCTCATGCCCATAGCCTCGATGGCCGAAGCCATGGTATTGGCCGTATACATGCCTCCGCAAGAGCCAGGCCCCGGGATGGCGCAGGCTTCGACTTCGGCCCGTTCACTCGCGGTGATTTTTCCGGCCGCCTCGGCGCCGACCGCTTCAAAAACTGAGACGATGTCAAGTTTGCGACCATTCAAGCAGCCAGGGAGAATCGTCCCACCATAAACAAAGACCGCGGGGCGATTCATTCGGGCCATCGCGAGCAGACATCCGGGCATGTTTTTGTCACATCCGCCAATGCCGACGAATCCATCCAGTCCCTGGCAGCCCACTACGGTCTCGATGGAGTCGGCGATGACTTCGCGCGAGACGAGGGAATATTTCATCCCGGGCGTGCCCATGGAAATCCCATCCGAAATGGTGATGGTGTTGAAGATTGTCGCCTTGCCTCCGGCAGCATCCACCCCACTAGCCGCCTCACGCGCTAAAACATCCAAATGCATGTTGCAGGGCGTGACCATGCTGAAAGTGGAAGCAATGCCGATTTGTGATTTGGAAAAATCTTCGGGGCGGAAGCCGACTGGATAGAGCATCGCCCGAGCAGGAGCCCGGTGCGGGCCATCAAGGACGATCGAGGAGTAAGGGCGGGTGGATGGTTTCATGGCAAATTAGCAGTAAAAGAAAAAATCCCGGTAGCACTAGCGTGCCGGTAAATCTGTAGCTGACGCTAGAAGGAAAAGGGGGCTTTTCGCAAGCGCCGAATCACTCCTGCACTCCGTGCAAAGACGATGAATGGCCCTTCAGAGACTCCGGTAGGAGCTCCCCATAGACATACCCAAAAATCAGATCCGCCCGGGCTCTCAGGGGCAACCGTCGGGCATCATCCGCGAGCCAGATTGTGGCTTCGCGGAAGCGCCGGTGCGGCAGTAGCAGACCGCGTTCGCCAGCTTTTGTGCCGACTCGCTGCAAGGACAGTTCCAACCGCAGTGCCGGCACGGAGCGATCATTCCACTGAATGCTCTCGCGCCTCGCACAACGCAACCGCACCAAATACGGAGCATCACCGGGAAAACACAGGGTGACGATTTCTTCGCCGGGGTTGAGTGGTTGACTACGGATGAAAAGCATCACTCCCGCAAGATCGCGCAAACCGGGCAACTGAATCGAGCGCCAGACGGCCGTCTCCGCAGAGGGAATACGGCGGCGGATTCGGCGCACTCCCTCGGGCTGAAAAAGGGCTTCCAACTCGATGCGGTGCCGGGCGTAAGCTTCCGTTTGGCGCAGGGCACGGGGAGTGAAATCTGGCAAGGTCCCAGTAGCCTCAAACTCCGCATCCAGCTTCCAGAAAGTCCGGGCCAATCCGGAGCTCGCACCAGTGGCACGCACGGCGTAGCTGCCTTCCGGAAAACGCAGCTGCACTTGGGCCCAACCTGCGGGAATTCCTGCCCAGCCGAACTCAAAACGCAGATCCAGCGGCTCCAGGACCACTGAGTTTCCGGCCGAAGCGGGACGGATTTCGGCCATCCACGCGGGATTTTCCCAGGATTCCGCGCCTAATCCTTCTGCCGCCAACAAAACAGCCCCCGCGAGAAGCCCGCAGCGAAAAACCCTCACAAATTGTCGCGCAAAAAGGCGTGCGCTTCCGCCCCGCTGCGAAAACCCGAGAAGCCCAGAGGCTCCGGGGCGATGGACAAGCCCAAGAGGTCTCCCGCCACGGGAAAAGTCTGGCGGGAAGGCACAGCAATCGGCTCGGAGGGCGGAGCGGCGGACTCTTCGGCCCCGGAGGTTGCTCCCGGCCCGGTGGACCAAGTGAGCGCGGGAATCCCTTCCGGAGAACGCGCCAGCAAAGCCAATCCGCTATCTTGATTCATCGCGGTGCCATTGAGTTGCAGTCCACCTGAGCTGACAGTCCCAGCGACGAAAATAATGACGTTTTCTCCCGCATAGGCCCGCGCCGTTTGCACAGCCGCATCCAACTGCAACAGCTCCTGCAGCACTCGCTCGCCCTGGTTCTGCCGTGCGGCCTCATCCACCAACGCCGCTTCGACAACCAAGAAATATCCCCGCCGATTGAATTGCAAAAGCTGGATGGCTGCCAGAGTCATCTCCGCCAAACTGGGCTGGAGTCCGGATGATGCGACCTGATCAGAAAACCCGAGCGACCCGTGCGAAAACAAACCGAGGATTTTTGGCGTGCGCCACGTCGGGGTGCTTGCGAGCTCGGCGCGGTTGCGCACAATGTCGTAACCCGATTGCCGTCCCAACAAAGTTAGATCCCGCCCATCCTCCCGGCGGCCGCCTTTCAGTTCCGGAAGAAAATCGCGCAACCCACCTCCCAAAGCCACATCGGGGCGCGAGGTTTCCAGCAGATTCGCCGCGAGCCCCGAAGGATCCGTGGGATCGGTGCCTGGAGCATAAAAAGCCCCCAAGGTCGGTGTGGCCAGGCGACCGTTGGTAACGAGTCCGACTAAGCGCCCGCGCGACCGGGCCTCTTGGAGCAAGGTGGGAAGGTTGTTCCCACGGCCATCGGTTGACAGAGAACCCTCGCTGCCGGGATGTCCGGTGGCGTAGGTGGTGGCGGCGGCAACAGGCCCAGCCACCGCGCGATCACGCCCCGGCAGACGAATGAGAGCCAAGTTTGGCAAAGCTTCCATGGCCAAGTTGCCCTCCGAGCCGCCGGAGTAAAGCCGGGCCGCCGCGGTTACCCGCGTATCCAACCCCGGCGCCAGAAAAAGAATTACCGCGAATGGCCGTTGCACCACCCAGTTCCGGTAAAGCACAATTCCCGCGCCCGCGAAAATCAACACGCAGAGCAGGGCCAAAACGAGGTTGCGAAACTTGCTTTTCATGCAGGCAGTAAGGACAAGATAAATTTAGCCTCGATAAGTGAGGCAGCGATTGCGCCAACCCGGTATCCAACGGGCCTCATTGCGTTCCGGAGGGCTGTTTTTTACCCGGCGCTGCAAAACAAAAATGGCCGCGCGGGAAAATTCCGGTAACGCCGGGCCGTTGCCCATGCTTTGCAAGACCTGCAGCAGTCCCCAGCCCTCTCCCCGATAACGCTCCGTCGGCGAAGTCCCCTCCCCTTTGAAATTCACGTAATCCATCAGCGCATACAGCCCCAAGGGCTCGGCCGCGACCCGGTAGAAGTTTTTCTCAATGCGGGAGCGATCTTCTGCAGGAGCGGCGGCGAGCATTTTGGGCAGGGATTTTTCCAAGCGCAGAGCGGCAAAGCGGGCCTGTTGTGGAATAGTGGCCACGAGCAACTGACGCAGTTCCCGCATGCGGGGACTGTCTTGCTCGCGCCGAAAAGCAGCTCGATCTGGCCAAGGGCAAGGCGGCGTATTGCGCAGCCAGGCCGGAAGGTCCACCCCCTCCTTTTGCAGATACTGCAGCAAAGCAGGGAAGCTCTCGGCAAACGGGCCCCGCACGCCCGCTGGATACCAGATGAAATGCCCTATTCCCAAAGAAGCGAAGTTCTCCCCCACGTTCCAGGAGGTCAGCCCCTCGATCGTGCCGGCACATTCATTTTGCCAAATGCGCTGCCCGATTTCACGAGCCTGCGCATCCGTGAGACGCACACTGGCAGTCGCAGCGGCGGATTCCTCCAGGCGCTTAGCTCCCGCCGCCTGCGCCACGGAGGCCCAGAAAAAGCAACACACGGCCAAGCCGCAAAAGCAGCGCGCGATCATGCGAGCAAGGTGCGTAAGAGGGTTCCGCGCCGGGCATGTTCCTCATCGGAAATCACCGACACCCAGGCACATTCCTCCACGGGTAAATCCACCCAGGAACGACAGCCTCCGTAGCGCTTTTCCATCGGCAAAGTCAGCGGCGGCTCCAGCCGAAAAACCCGCAGGAAAGCCAGATGCAGCCCGGGCTCATCCTTGTAAGCAAAGCGCTCGGCCAGCACCTCCTCGCGCCAAATGTGATGCTCCCGCAGACGGCACACCACCGACCAATCCCGCAGGATCGCCGTCCATTCCAGCGTGGCTCCATAGAAAATGGTCAGTTCGGATTCGCGGCAGGGAGGAATCGGGCAGTCTGCCGGCAGGGTGGTTTTTTCCAGTTGCTCGTGGAACCACGTCGGAAAAAGCAGGAACTCCGCATGGCGGAAAGAGAACCCTACCCGCCCTTCGGCGATTCCGCCTTTGCGCAAGATGATGCTCTGGCGACCACAGCCCAAGGCCTCGCAAACCAAGGCCCATTCTTTGAAAGCAGGTTTCATGATCGAAGCAAATTTGCAGTGCAGCAGTTGGAGTCTCGGATGATTCGAAGCTTGAGAAAGCCCAAACCCTTGGGAAAATTGAAAGGCAAATGTTGCACCGTTTTGATTTTCATGTCCACTCTTGGTATTCACCCGATGCAGCGGATGCGCCAGAGGTGCTCATTGCTGCTGCCAAAGCCCGCGGACTCTCCGGCTTGGCCATCACCGATCACGACCGCATTGGGGCCCATGATTATCTTCTCGAGAAAGGTCTCTGCCGCGCGGACGGCCAGCCAGTGGAGGGATTTTTGGTGGTTCCAGGGGTGGAAGTTTCCACGGCGGAGGGACACTTGCTGTGTCTTGGCACCACGCTTCCGGTCATGAAACATCACCCGGTCGCCGAGGTGGTCGCCGAAGTGGAAGCTCGAGGCGGCATTGCCGTGCCGGCCCATCCCTTCGATGGCTGGCGGGCGGGAATCCGCCCCCCAGCCTTGGACTCCATCCCCGTGCAACATTTAGAAGTCTTCAACGCCGCCGTGACCTCGCGACGCTACAACCAAGATGCCAAAGCCTATGCCGCACAGCGGGGCTTGATCCCTCTCGCTGGGAGCGATGCCCACCATGCCTCTGCCGTCGGCACCGCCCAGACCGCTCTTGAGCTGCCGGAGCTTTCTCTCCCCGCCGTTTTGGCAGCCTTGCGCTCGGGTCCTACTTTCCTTACTGAAGCGTATCTCAGCCGGGCCGATGGGCTGAAAAAACATCTTGGCAACTGGTTCCGTTTTGGCAATGCCTCCCCGGGGCGCCCTCCAGTGATTCCGGTGCCCTGATTGTCGCCATTTATTCCCTTCTTGCTCATGAACCATCCGGATGTCAGCAAGGCCCGCCGAATCAACCAGACTTGGCCGGTGCGGGGCCACTTGCGCGAAACCACGGAGCGTTACCTGAACCTCCTCCAGCGCGAACGCCCGGAAGACTTAGCCGAGGTCTGCGCCTTGGCCGTGGCCGCTGCCCGCAAAGCCTCCCGCGAACAGCGCGACCCCAAGCCCGATTTTTATGCTTCGCTCTTCTCCCGCGCCACCCCGGAAGAGCGGGCCAACTTCCTGCAAGATCACCTCTGGACCCGACGCCTTTCTTTCCAATTGCAACAATAGATTCTTCTTTGCTGCTCCGATGCCTATCTACGAATTCTACTCACCCGATACGCATAAAATCTACAGCTTCCTTGCCCGGCGCCTCCTCTCTCCAGTGCCCATTCCGCAGTGCCCCGATGGCCAAAAATACCGCATGGAAAAGCTCGTTTCGCGCTTCTCCTTCACCGGCCGTGCCAAGGAACCCAGCGCGGAAAGTCCCAAACCCGACCTCGACCCACGTCAGGAAGCCGCCATGATGGAAATGGCCCGCGAAATGGAATCCATCGGCGACGATAATCCGGACCCGAAAGTCCTCGGCAGGATGATGCGGAAAATGCTGGATATCACCGGGCAAAAGCCGCCTGGTGATATGGAAGAAATGCTGCGGCGCTTGGAAAGTGGCGAAGACCCGGAGAAGTTGGAGGAAGAGTTTGGGGACGCCATGGACCAGCTAGACCTTCCTGGCGAGGGCGAGGAAACCCCGGCGGGCGAACTCAAAAGCGCCCTGGTGCGAAAACTCCGCCGTGCCCCCTCCCGCGATCCGCAACTTTACGAACTCGCCGATTACCTGCCTCCGAGCCACCCGGGGACTTGAAAGGCTTCCCTGGGGATGCGTCTGGAAATCAACTCGCTGCGCAAATCCTACGATGGACACCTCGTCCTGGAGATTCCGCGGTTTCGAGTTGAGTTCGAACACTGCCTGGCCCTCATCGGGCCATCGGGCGGCGGCAAAAGCACCCTCCTACGCCTGCTGGGCGGCCTGGAGCGTCCCGATGCCGGAGAAATTCGCTTCAATGGCACCCCACTTCCGCACGATGAAGGCGGTCTGCACCACCACCGTTGCCGTGTTGGCACGGTCTTTCAGGCCTTCAACCTTTTCCCGCACCTGACCGCCCGACAAAACATCACCCTGCCCCTCATGCAGGTTCATCGCGTTCCGCCCAAACAGGCCGATGCCCTTGCCACCCGCTACTTGCAGCGCTTTGGTCTTTTGGACCATGCCGAAAAACGCCCTGCGCAACTTTCGGGCGGGCAGCGCCAACGCATCGCCATCGCGCGGGCGGTGGCCATTGAGCCGGAATTTGTCTTGTTGGACGAACCAACTTCCGCCCTCGATCCGGAAATGACGTCCGAGGTTCTGGATCTGCTGCTGGAACTTCGCCAAGAGGAGCGTCCACTGATCCTCGTTACGCACGAAATTGGTTTTGCCCGTCTCGCCGCCGACCAAGTCGCCTTTTTAGAAAATAAGCACCTCGCTGCCGCAGCACCCGGGGCGAGCTTTTTCACCAGCCCGCCAACTGCCTCCGCGAGACAGTTCCTGGAAAAAACTTTACGCTTTCACTAACCGCCGACCGCCATCGCTCTCCCGTCGGCGGGAGTGGCACGGCCAAACTCAGCTTATTCGATCTTTTGCCCTGGAAAAAAGGTGGGCGGATTCGCTTGCGGTGGCTCGGCTGGAGCGAGCTTGGCCGCCGCGGCTTCTTCTTTTTTCTTAACGTAGTCGGGCAAGACTTCGCGGGCGGAAATGCGCTGGCACCCCAATCCCAACGAGGCGCCGAAAAGGAGAAGTGAAAGGAGGAAATATTTCATGGCAGAGGGGGTTTATTCGATAATCTCGAGGGTCGCCCGAATCCCGCGCTTTTGCGCAGCGGCTTGCAGGAGAGAGCGCAGGGCATGAATCGTGTGGCCGCCGCGGCCAATAATTTTCCCCAGATCGCTTTTCCGCATGGCCACAAAGAATTTCACCGAAGAATCGGTCTCCTTGCGCGTGATGATCACCTCCTCGGGATACTCCACAAGCTGGCCAATCACATACCGCAGGAACTCTTCCATGGCTCCAGCGAGACGACGGCGGGAAATCAGGCGGCAGCGGCCGCTTTTTTCCGCGCTTTGTTAATGATGCTACCGACCGTTTGGCTGGGACGTGCCCCGACTCCGACCCAATACTCCGCACGATCCAAGGCCAGGGTGAAATTTTCCCCTTCCTTCTTGGGATCATAGTTCCCCAGGATCTCAATGAATTTGCCATCACGAGGGCTGCGCTGATCGGCAACGACGATTTTGTAGTAGGGGCGGTTTTTGGCGCCTTGACGGCGCAGGCGAATTGCTACGGCCATAACGGAATGATGCTAGTTAGTTTGGTTTTGATTAGTGGGTCATTAAAGGGTGAGCCAACGGGGAAGTCAACAGAGTAACTACACCCTGTGCAGCAAACTTCTCTGCCGACTCGGTTTTTACTTTCGCCAACCAGAAGGAATCCAGCATTGGCGGAGGGCGGGCAAAATACCTATTCGCCCTCTCCTGCCAAGGAGTTTCTCCATTCTTTGGCCAATCTCACCGGCGATACCGGAAAAACTCGGGAGAAAAATTTTCTCACCCTTTGATTTTGCTGTTGCTGAGGAACGGAAAATTCAGGCATCTTGCGGGAGTCATGAAGCTTCTCCTTGCCTCCCTGATCTGTCTTCTCAGTGCCTCAATCCTTTGCGCGGATATCCAACAACCACCCGCCGCCGACCAAGGCCCTACCCGCAAGCTCGGCCGCGGGTTGGGTAACATCGCTTTCGGAAGCTCCGAAATCATTACCGCCATGACTGAAGTCAACTATGCCGAGGGCAATTCTGCTGCTTGGAGCTACGGTCTCGTTCGCGGTGTGGGCCGCACACTGGCCCGCCTTGGCTTCGGAATCTACGAAGTTCTGCTCTTCCCATTCCCCACACAAAAAGGTGGCTACTACCCGCCCTACCGCAGCGACATACCTTGGATCAAATCGGGTTTCCAAGAGTTTCCTCCGGAGTTGGGTTTTGAAACTCGCTACCAATACACCCGCGATTATCAGCGCGATCCTTCCTGAGCTCTCTCGGGGTTTTACCGGAAGCAAACTCTCTGGCGGCTCCCCCCACCGCTTTTTCGGGGAGCTAAAGCCCTTCCGCACTGTGACATTCTCGGGGAAATTCCTTGGTGTTCTTCGGAGCAGCCGTTGGCCCATTGCTCTTTCGGTGCTGGTCTGGACTTCTCTGCCGCATACCCAAGCCCAATCCCGCGCTGGGGAGCAAAGCTTGGAAGAACGTCTCTTGCGCCCGGAAGCCAAGGAAAACCATACCCTGCAAACCCGAAGTTTCCAGACTCCCTCCTCCTTGCAAACGAAAGCCTTCCGCGATGAACGCCGTTTCCAGACAGGTAAGGCCGGACAAACCGCACAGCGCTTTGAGTCGCCGACCTTCCTGGGTCTGCGGGTTCCGTGGCTGGCCAGAAAAAAAATGGATGCCGAGAAGTTTGCCGGCGAAGGACGCGACTTTGCCACCACGACTTCTCGTTTTGCCCAGGAGGAGCAGCGGCAGGAAAAGGGCTTTGCGCTTGCCGACCGAGAGGCGGTGCCCGTGCGGCGAGCGGTGCCAGTGCGAACCGCTACCGTGCCAGGGAGCGCCCAGCAGCAAATCAACGAGCTTTATCAACGGGCCGGGCGGCCGCTCTCGGTTGAGGAAGTGCGGGAATTGCTCAACAAACCCCGCTGACCTACACAGCTTTCCTTTTCTATGGAACTCTCGGCTGAAGCCCAACTTGACCTGCTATGTCGTGGAGCTGCCCAAGTGGTGAGCCGCGAGGAATTGCTTGCCCGCCTGCGCCTTGGTAAGCCACTGCGCGTGAAACTCGGGGTGGACCCCACCGCTCCCGACATCCACCTTGGTCATACCGTGGCCCTGCGCAAACTGCGCCAATTTCAAGACCTCGGCCACCACGCGGTCCTCATTATCGGTGACTTCACCGCCCGCATTGGCGATCCCACGGGGCGCTCCGCCACTCGCCCAGAACTCTCCGCCGAAGAAATCGAACACAACGCGCGCACCTACCAAGAGCAGGCCTTCAAGGTTCTGGCCGCAGACCGCGTCGAGGTGGTTTACAACGGAGCTTGGTTCAACTCGATGAGCTTTGCCGAGGTTCTGCGCCTCAATAGCCGGGTCACTTTACAGCAGATGTTGCAGCGCGAGGACTTCCGCGCTCGGATCGAAGCCGGCCAACCGGTGCGTGCCCACGAACTGCAATACCCGATCATGCAGGGCTGGGACTCGGTCGTTGTCCGGGCCGATGTGGAACTCGGCGGCACGGACCAGCTCTTTAACGTCATGGTCGGGCGTGATCTCCAGCACGAAGAAGGCCAACCCCGACAAATCGCCCTCCTCCTTCCCATCCTCACTGGCACCGATGGCACGCAAAAAATGAGCAAGAGCCTTGGCAACGCCATCGGGGTCAGCGAGCCTCCGGGGGAGATGTTTGGCAAAATCATGAGCCTTCCGGATGAATCCATGGCCTCCTATTACGAGCTTTTGTTGCAGGAGTCAGTTCCCGCAGAGGTGCATCCGATGGAAGCCAAGAAGTCTCTCGCCGCACGTCTGGTGGGGCAATTCCATGGCGAGGCGGCAGCAGCAGCGGCCTTGGCGGACTTCACAGTCCGCTTCAGTCGCCGCGACCTGGCTGCGGCAGACCTTCCAGACTTCAGCCTGCCCCATCCGGTTCCCGAACTCTCTGCCTTGGTCGTGGAGGTTTTCTCCCGCTGCTTCGGCCTGAATAAATCCCGCAGTGAAGCTCGGCGACTCATCGAACAGGGCAGCGTGCAGTGGGAAGGGGAAAAACTCCGTGATCCCAAAAGCATCCTCGCCGTGGGGAATGGAGGCGTGCTGCGACTCGATAAAACCCGGGCAGTAAGGGTGCGGGTATGATTCCGATCAAAAAGCCGCACGAGATTGAAAAAATGCGCCGTGCGGGAGAGTGCGCAGCGCACATTCTCAACGAATTGGCCGAGATGGTTGCTCCGGGGGTGACGACCGCCGAGGTGGATCGCCGGGCCGCCGAGCTGATGGCCTCGGCGGGAGTCAAAAGCGCGTTCTATGGCTACGGGCGGCCGCCTTTCCCCGGAACCATTTGCATCAGTCTGAATGAGGAAGTCGTGCATGGCATCGGCGGGCCGCGCAAAATCGCCTACGGTGACATCGTGAAGATGGATGTCGGTGTGGTGGTGGATGGCTACATTGGCGACAACGCCATGTCGGTGGCGGTCGGTCTCATCGCCCCCGAAGTGGAAGCCCTCCTGCAAAATACGGAGCGCATCCTGCACGAAGCACTCCCGCTCGCCCGACATGGCCGCCGCTTGGGAGATTTATGCGCTTTTATCGAGGAACAAGTCATCGCCGCAGGATTCAGTGTGGTGCGGGAATTTGTCGGGCATGGGGTAGGGCGTCGCCTGCATGAGGAGCCGCAGATTCCCAACTTTGGTCGCAAAGGCACCGGCCCAAAACTCAAATCGGGGATGACGCTGGCCATAGAACCCATGGTCAATCTCGGCCGCCCCGAGGTCCGCCTGCGCGAGGATAAGTGGACCGTCGTCACCAAAGACGGTAAACCCAGCTCTCACTTTGAACACACGGTTCTCGTAACTGAAGGCGAGCCAGAAATCCTCACCTGGCCACGCAAGCGCTACCCTTACTAAATCCGGCCGTGCAGGCACCCCCTACCCCCCGGGCCGCTCGCGGAGCTTTTCTTTTGGCCTTGGGGGTCGTTTTCGGCGACATCGGCACCAGTCCTCTCTACGCATTCGAGACCGCTCTGGGAGCGGCTCGCCAAGCCGGAGCCTCTCCGATAGATGCCGCCTTGGGGTGTTCCTCGCTGATCTTCTGGGTTCTGACCTGGGTGGTTTTTTTCAAATATGCCCTGCTGCTCATGCGGGTGCATTATCACGGGGAGGGAGGGATTTTGGCCCTTTTCGCTCTGCTCAGGGAAAGCGGTTTTTTCACACGCTCCCGGCTCGGTCCTCTGGCCATCGTGTTGCTGATTCTCGGAGCGGCGCTGCTGTTTGGAGATGGAGCCATCACCCCGGCCATTTCGGTCTTGAGTGCGGTCGAGGGCATCGAAGCTTGGCGTCCTGCCCTTGCCCCTTGGGCTTTGCCGGCGACCGTGGTTTTGCTCGCGGCCCTCTTTTTGGTGCAACGCTTGGGCACCGGACGTCTTGGCTGGTTTTTCGGCCCCATCATGTTTTTGTGGTTTCTCGCCCTGGCCGTCTCCGGAACCGCAGCCATCATGCGTTCCCCGGAAGTCCTGGCAGCGATTCATCCGGGCCATGGCTGGCGGCTCTTGCAGTTGGGAGGGCCTTCTGCCGGGCTTTTGCTGGGAGCGGTGGTGCTGGCCGTCACTGGAGCTGAAGCCTTGTATGCGGACTTGGCTCACTTTGGACGCCGAGCCATTCTCACAGCGTGGGGCTTCATTGTTTATCCCGCCTTATTGCTCAATTACCTTGGACAAGCAGCCCTGAGCCTGGAAAGCCCAGCCGCAGCTCAGAGTGCGAATTTGTTTTTCCTCCTTTTTCCGGAGGGCAGCCTACGTCTGGCCATGGTTTTCCTGGCCACGGCAGCGACCATCATCGCCTCGCAAGCGCTCATTAGCGGGGTCTTTTCCCTTGCCACCCAAGCCGTGGATCTTGGTTACCTGCCACGCTTTCATATTCGCCACACCAGCACCACGACCCGGGGCCAGACCTACATCCCCCTCATCAATGCCCTCCTCGGCACGGCTTGCCTGGCTTTGGTGCTGGGCTTTCGTTCCAGTGCCAACCTTGCCGGGGCCTACGGCGTGGCCGTGACTGGGGCAATGATCATTACCACTCTGGCCTACGCTCTGGTGCTGCGCGAAGTCCAAAGTCGCCCCCTCTGGCTTACCCTCGGAGCTGCCGCGGTGCTGTTGGCCATAGACCTGCCGCTGTTTCTCGCCTCCTTGGCCAAGCTGGAAGAAGGTGGGATCGTCCCGGTCCTGCTCGCCATGGTGGCAGCGGCGGTGATGCTTACTTGGCGCCAAGGACGCGATCTCGTTCACCAAGCCATGAAAATCGGCGCTGTCTCCGCTTCGGAACTCGCAAAGCGCCTGGCGACCGGAGAGCTTTATCGTCCTCCGGGCACGGAGGTCTTCCTCGTTCGGAAGCCCCTGCCGGAAAATGCCATCGCGTGCATTCTGGAAAAAATCCGGCGCGTCCAGGTGGTAAGCGAGCGTGTGGTCATTTTGCTCTTGGAAACCGGCTGGATTCGCCCTCTCGAACCCGTGGAGGACGTCTGCGTGGAGGAAATTGGCGGCGGCCTGTGGATCATTCACGCCCGCCATGGCTACATGGTAGAGCCGGACGTCCCTCTCATTATGCAGAGAGCCTCCGAGCAAGAACCCAACCGCTTTCCCTTAGAGCCCCATTCGACCTTTTTTGTCACCAGCCAGGAGATTATTCTCACCTGCCCTCAGAAATTGTTCGCCCCGTGGCGGCGACACCTCTTTGCTTTCATGAGCCGCAATGCTCTTCCAGGGCCGAACTACCTCAACATCCCCGGAGAACAACTCATCGTCTATAATTGGCTTTTGCGCCTCTGACCATTGCGCTGCCTGCCCCCCGCGCTCCGGCAGGTCCGGGATTTCCCCTTGCGAGGGGGACGCACCGCTTTTAGACTCCCACAATGCTAGGAAGACACCTGTTGCTCCTCACCGGGCTCATCTGCCTCACTGCTTCGCTCACACACGCCTCCTCCGTTCGCCCGTCGGGCTCCATTTCCCCGGAGTTTGAAAACCAAGCCCAGCGCATGCGCTTGGAACAATTGGCCAAACTCCAGCCCCAAGTGCTCGTGCAGCATGGGCTGTCGGGCACTTTCAGCAAATACCCTTGGCGGCGCAATATCGTCACCACCGTCTTCTGGGTTGGGGAGCGCCCCACAGCCAACAATCCCACTCCAAATTGCAAAAGCTCTTGGGATCCCAACTGGCACGCCAATTTTGGTGGTTATGACAACCCCGACCCCACCAAACGTCGCAATTACATCCCCATCGGGTTTATTCCCCGGCAAAATCCCTTCTACGTCGCCCTTCCCTACAATGATGTCACCCGCGGCACTACCAAGCCAGAATCCCGGCGCGTCATCCCCTGGTTCAAACAGGCTTTCGAACGCGAAGGGCGGTCGGTCTGCAAAGGACGCTGGGTAGCCATTCGCCACGGCAACCGCATCGCCTACGCCCAGTGGGAGGATTGCGGCCCCTTCCGTACCGACCATTGGCAATACGTCTTTGGTAACGAGCGCCCCCTTCCCAATCTCAACCAAGGTGCCGGGCTCGACGTGTCTCCGGCGGTGCGCGATTACCTCGGTCTCAAGGGCAAGGATCTCTGTGACTGGAAATTTGTTGAGTTCCGCGATGTGCCCCAAGGCCCTTGGGCCAAGTACGGTGACAACAACACCTTCGTCCTCAAAAGGCGCGGCGCAGATCTTTTCCTCACCGATCGCAACAACGCTTACAACGCCCGCGGAGGATTCCCCCGGGAAATCCAGCGCTAAGCTTCTCTTCCTCCCTCTGCATGAATCCCCCGCCGGTCCGGCTACCCGTGCTCCACTTGTCCGGCGGCCCGGCGGAACTAGGCCGCCAACACGCTCAACAAGCCCGCGAACTTATCCGCGCCGCCATTCCCGTGCGCTGGCAACTTTGCCGTGAGGCCACTACGGCGGCAGGTATTCCTCGACCCGAAGGTGAAATCCGACACCTGGCCCAAGCTTGCTGGGATTTTCACCAAGCTGCCGTCCCTGAGCTCATGGAAGAACTCCTGGCCATGGCCGCCGCCGCCGAGGTGGATCCGCTCGGACTGCTCATTCAAAACGGCTACACCGATTTCCGGGATTGCCTGCATGCCTGCCTCGGCGAGCCCGAAGTTCCCCGTCTCGCTGAAGGCTGCACTGCCTTTGCCATCGCAGCCCCAGCCACCCGCAATGGTTCCGCCTTGCTGGGGCAAACCTGGGATATGCACCGCAGCGCCCTACCCTATGTGACTCTCCTCGCTCTAAGCCCCCGGGATAAACCGCGCGTTCTGATGCTCTCGCTGGCAGGTTGCTTGGGGATGATCGGCCTGAACTCCGCCGGTCTGGCCGTATGCACCAACAACCTGCACGCCCGCACCGGACAAATCGGTCTTTTTTGGCCTTTCCTCATGCGCCGAATGCTTGAATGTGAGACCTTATCGGAGGCCCGCCAGTGTCTTCTGGAGTTCCCCGTGGCCGGTGGACACAATTACCTTCTCATGGAGGCCTCCGGTTGCTGGACGGAAATCGAGCGCCTCCCCACGCGGACTTGCGAACGATCACCCACGGACGGACAGACTTGGACCGTTCACACCAATCACTGCCTGAGTTCGGAGTTGGTTGAGGACGAGCGCATTGATTCCACCATTGGCCGTTCCAGCAGCTTGGAGCGTCTTCGGCAGGCCGCAGAGTTCCTCCGCCAACGTAGCGGGGCCATCACCCATCAAGACCTCTTCCAGCTCACCGCTCTCGAATCAACAGATTCTCCGCACATGGTCTGCATGCGCCCACTGCCCGACTTTGACATGCAAACCTGCGCCGCCCTGGTGATGGAACCCGCCCAGCGTAAGCTTTGGGCAGCTTGGGGCCGTCCCGCAGAATCGAGCTTCATGGCCTACGATTTTCCTCCCTAAAGCCCCGCCCCGCAGGGTTTCTGAAGGTAACGAAGGGACCATTCCTTTTATCCAAGAGTTGGGCCGCTTTTTGCCCTCAAGCGGAAGAATAAAGACCTCCGTGTTGTTTCACGGCTCGTGATCTGCCCGCAGCGGCAACTTCCAGAACGGAGTGAAATCCACCTCTTCAGCTTCGAGAACATACCTGGGATTCTCCTGCAGACTGGCCCGAAACGCCTCTTGCAGTGCTTGCTTTGGGAACTCCAAACGCCCCTCCTCGGCCAGCTTGTGCGTGAGCAGTGCCTTCGTGCCCACGAGATCAGGACCAAACTTGGTCGAGGCAACCATGCCGCCGAACTCATCATTGATGGCCCGGTGATATTTCCAAGCTTCGACCCGGGGCGAATCATCCTAAATCCCGCATTTGAGATGTCACGGTGAGGGGTCGGCGAGCCATTTAGGCGGGTTGAGCGGGTTGTGCCAGCCCAGATTTTCCGAGACCGCCAGTTTGCGGGGCTTTTGCCGCCCGCTCTCGACCAGGTTTGCCGGAACAAGCCAGCGTTCATCACGGCTGGTTACCGCCTCGGTATGCCCGCCCTGCTCCTTGACCACGCCCACGAAACGCGTCCACAGGTTGTAGGTGACAAGCAGCAGTCGGGTGGCCATCTCGGTGACCACGGCCTTGCCACTATAAAAGCCCGAAAAAGCCTCCCTGGATCTTGATTTCATCGAAGAGGTTCTCCGCAGCGGCACACTTGCGATAGAGCATCGCAACCTGCCCAGGCGAAGCGATCTCGGGCAGGAGGCTCGTTACGTAGGCGGCGACTTCCTCTTGGTGACCAGAACGCGTGTGGACCGTCGAACGGGAGGCGAAGCCGGAGATAGCCTGCCGACAGGCAGCCCACAGGGCGAGGCGGAGCCGAGGCAATCCCAGTCGGCAATGAACTGCGCGGGCAGCACGTCGCGCACCGGGGTCGCCTTGGGGCTGGTGCGCGCCACCGGAAAGCAAAGAGCGAGGTTTTCCACGGTGCCTACCCGCTCCAGATAATGGCTCCAAGCTGTCCGACCCCCGTAGGGTCTCAGCCGCTCCCCACAGGCTCCCACCCCGATGCGGTCTCCGCGGCACTCAAACCGAAACCCCCTCTCGCTTTCCCCCTCTGGGTAAAGCCCGGCAAGCTCCAGTATTTTCTCCATCTCCCCATTCTTTCTGCCTCAACCGGCTCCCGGCAATTTTTCAACTGCGGCTGATGGGAGGAAGGCATCCGGAGGAAAAAGCACGAGGCGGAATGCGGCCAGCGGTTGTCCCGATTCGCCGACGCTCTCCTGAAAAAATCGCCCCGCGCAAGGTGGTGGATTTTTCCGGCGAGGGAAGGTTCACAGCAAACTGGCCGGTGGTGAGCAAAAGGTTGTTATCCTTCTCGGGCGCAAACTGCGAGTTGCCTAGGGGCACACCCAACGCATCACCGACGAGAAACTAAATAACTTCCGGACAGGAGATGAACTACGCTGCACAAGGCGCGAACGTCGCAGAGATAAGGGCGATGTTTGCTCCACCGAGGCGTGCCAGCACGGGAGGGATTCCCTGGCCAAGGGGACCGTCGAGGGCAAGAAGGAGAAGGACGACGGCATGGATGTTCCTATTTCGCGGAGAGTGTGGGCTTCGGCCTGCAGGTCGGATTTCTGGTCCAGCAAGCCGGATCCGCTCATCCGGATGACCTCCCCCAAGCCGTTGATGAACGGGGTAACGCAGAGTTGGCCGATAGCAGTTTCCACACAAACGGAGTTGCCACTGCAGGTGAGGATGAAAAATTTTGGTCGTGGGTCTCTAGGCGGACGACGACTCACAGATCTGGCGGACGCGGCAGCGGAGTATCGGAAAGTTGGAGGTCAAGCTCTCCGTCGTGTTGGATGACGGCGGCAAGGCGTCCTTGAAAAAAGTCCTCCAGCTCGGCCAGAAGGGGATTGGAATTGTCCGGCACTTTTTCCCTGGGGCCGAGGGGCAAGATAGGAGCAAGAATCACCAGACCCGCGGCAAAATTCGGAACCGCAATTTTCCAGAATGGTGAACGATGGGGTGAGTGAACCTTTCGGTGAGTCTCCCGATCGCCGAAGGCCGCAAGCGTGTGCTGTTCCGCGCGAGATTTGGCCGTTTCCGACGCGGGAGGGAGCTGCCAGGCGCGAGTTTTTGGCGAAGTTCGGAGTCTTTTGTTTTCCCAAAAGGGTTTTCATTTTTCGTTTGGCCAGCATGACGCGCCAGGAAAGGGTTGAGACGGAGCATCTGGCGACGCGGGAGGCCTCGGGGTGGGGGAGGTTTTCCTAAAAAACAAGGACGATGGCCTCGCGAAGGGCCGGGGCAAGCTGGGCGAGCGCGGAAGGGATGCGGAGAGCACGGGGATGCTCCCTTGCGCTCTCCGACTGGCAGAGCTCGGCAAACTCCCGCTCCCGCGTCGTGCGCCGCGCGGCGGAGCGCTGGTGCTCCCGGGCCAAATTGACCGCGATTCGGAAGAGCCAGGAGCGCAGTCCCGCCGGGTCGGAGAGTGAAGTCAGAGACCGCGCCGCCCGGACGAAGGTTTCCTGGGTGATGTCTTCGGCGATCGCGAGATCAAGCAGGATGCGTATGGCGAGGCCCCGAGCAACTGCGTCATGACGTTCGAATAAAGTTTTGCAGGCCAATGCCTGACCTGCCAAAGTGCCACGGACCAACTCCTTGTCGGTTTCGGCAGACTGGCCGGTCTCGGACGGCCTAATGGGAAAAGAGTCTTCATCCGAAGTCATCGCGGGTTTTTCTATCTGGAGAACGTCACCGAAGTGAAGTTCCTGGGCGAAAGTTTTCCTTATCGGGTCTAGGAGACTTTCAGAAGCTCAAGTAAAAAATTCCCCGCAGGACGCTTGACAAGGAAGCCGAATTCTCTAGTCTCGCACCTCCCGCTGGCCGGAATATTCTCGCCAGTCTATTTGGTCGGTTACCCACCTCATTTGGTTTTCCCGAAAATCTCTGCGGCTTTTCCACCGATCAAATCAGACTTCTGACTGCTCTGGCTGATCGTGGGAAAACGACCAACAATTCACACATGAAAGTCCGAGCTTCAGTCAAACGCCTTTGCGAAAGCTGCAAAATTGTGCGGCGCGAGAACGTTATTCGCGTGATTTGCAAAAACCCCCGCCACAAGCAAAAGCAGGGCTAGAATTTCCGAATCAGCCAACGAGAACCTCCAACCGCCAAAAATATGCCACGAATACTCGGAGTTGACATCCCTGGAGAGAAACGCATTGAAGCCTCGCTGCCTTACATCTATGGAATGGGGCCCAGCAACACGAAGAAGGTCCTCGAGTTGGCCGGAATCAACCCGGATATCCGGGCCAAAGATCTAACCCCGGAGCAATTGAATGCCATCATTCAAGCCATTAACGGGTGCAAGATTCTTATCGAAGGTGATCTCCGGCGGGAGGTGCAAACCAATTTGAAGCGCCTGCAGGCGATCAACTGCTATCGTGGCATTCGCCATCGCCGGGGGCTCCCCGTGCGCGGGCAACGCACCCAGACCAATGCCCGCACCCGCAAGGGGCCGCGGCGCACGGTGGGTGTGCAGCGAAACCCAAATGCCAAAGCAGGCAAGGTCTAACCCGCCCATAATCCTCAACATAATCTCTGATTTCCATGGCGCAAAAACCCGAAGATTCCCAAGCGGCCGCTCCCGCTGATACCGCTGCTGCAGCCGAGCCAACTCCGGCCCCGGCTCCTGCTGCTAAAGCAGCAAAAGCCACGTCCTCTAAAACAGCTCCCGCTGCTCCGGCTGCAACCGAAGAAAAACCCGCAAAAAAGCCTGCCAAAGCGAAGAGCAAAAAGGCTGAGCCCAAGCCGACTGAGGAGGCCAAACCCGTCAGCTTCTCGCTCGACGAAGAGATTGAAAAGCCGAAGATTGTCAAGGCCAAGGGAAGCAAAAACGTGCATCGTGGAATCGCCCACGTGCAAGCGACGTTCAACAACACCATCGTGAGCATCACCGATCTTTCTGGTGGGGTGATTGGGTGGTCTAGCGCCGGCAAATGCGGCTTCAAGGGATCCCGCAAAAGCACCGCCTACGCCGCGCAAGTGGTGGCGCAAGATGCGTGTCGCCAAGCCATGGGGCACGGCTTGAAAGAAGTCGAGGTGCGGGTAAAGGGACCAGGCAGCGGTCGCGAATCCGCAGTGCGTGCCATGCAGGCTATCGGACTGGAAATCACCTTAATCAAGGATGTGACGCCGATCCCACACAATGGTTGCCGCCCGCCGAAACAGCGGCGCGTCTAGTTTTTCCCACTCTCAACAAAATTTCTCATGGCTCGTTACACTGGACCCAAAACAAAAATCAGCCGCCGCTATGGCTTAATGCTGGTTGGTTCACCCAAGGCATTCGAACACAAGGCCTATCCCCCAGGCATGCACGGGCCGAAGGGCTCTCGTCGCAAGCTCTCGGACTATGCCGTAGCGCTGGCGGAAAAGCAAAAGCTGCGTCATCAATACGGAGTTTTGGAGCGCCAATTTCGTCGTTATTTCCAACTCGCCTTGACGAAGCGTGGGGTGACAGGGGAAATCCTCTTGCAGCTTTTGGAAACCCGGTTGGACAATCTAGTTTTTCGCATGGGCTTTGCCAAAACGCTCCGTGGAGCTCGGCAAATGGTGGCTCACGGACACGTGCGCGTGAATGGCCGGAAAGCCACTATCCCTTCCATGAACCTAAAAGCTGGGGACACAATCCAGATCAAAGAATCCCCGAAATCCAAGACCTTGGCCCAACGCGGCCTGGACTTGACACAAATCGTCACCGTTCCCGATTGGCTCTTGGTGGACAAAGACCACCTCACAGGAACTTTGGTTCGCATCCCCACTCGGGACGAGATCAATCCTGTGGTCAACGAGCAACTGGTCGTCGAGCTTTACTCCCGCTAATTTTTGCTCCGCCTAACCCCGCTCGCGCAGACTGAATGAGGGCTTGAGGGTAAATAAGGATTACCGAATCCTTTACCGTGGTCTATTTTTTGCCGCTGCCTTCTTGCATTTGACCAAGCCGTGTAGGTCGTCTAGCACACTATAGAGGCAGGGGATCAGAACCATCGTGATGAGCGAGGCAAAGCTGAGGCCAAAGATAATGGCCTGAGCCATCGGGGCGAGGAACTGTTCCTGGCCAGTGCTTACGAAAGCCAGATTGCTCAACCCGGCGACCGTGGTGGCCGTGGTGAGGAACACCGGGCGGAAGCGCACCCGCCCACTGAGAAGGATACTACGCCAGCGAGTGTAACGGCTTAGGTGCAGCGGCTGATGACGAACATTCTCCGAGGGATCGCGGGCGAGGGTGTGTCGGGAGCGGTTAATAAAATCCACAAAGACGACCGAATTATTGACGACGATCCCAGCGAGGGCCACAGTGCCCATGACAGACATGAGTCCCATCGGCTCGCCCATAACAACCAACCCGAGAATCACCCCCACGATTCCGAAAGGAATAACGGACATGATCACAAGCGGCTGGAGGAACGAGTTGCCAATGACCGCGAGCAGGGCATAAATGAGCAACAGGGCTACGACACTGGCAAATTTCATCGCTTCGAGACTTTTTTCCGTATCCTCATTTTCCCCAGTGAGAGCGATGCGATAGCCCGGATGCTGGGCTAGAACGGAGGGAAGAAATGGGCTCAAGGCAGCGTTGACTGCCGCGGAGGTGGTCACTCGCTCATCTACATCCGCACTAACGGTGAGAACACGCTCGTTGTTGATGCGCTTGATGCGGGACACTCCCGCGGTGCGCTCGAGGTGGGCAACTGCGGAAAGAGGAACCGGCTGCCCCAAGCGGTTGACCACCCGCAAATCCTCGAGCATTTCCGGTTCGCGACTGAAGCGCTCAGCAAGTTTGACCCGCAGGATGACCTCCTCATTTCCCCACCGCATTCGGCCAGCTTCCAGACCACGGAAGCCGCCTTGCAAAGCTTGTCCGATCGCCGCCACATCCAGCCCGGCTCGTGCGGCCCGCACCTCATCTACCCGAACGACAAACTCCGTTTTGCCGCCGGGAAAGTCATTCCCCACATTCAGAGTGCCAGGGAGAGAACGGAGATGATCCTCAATTTTCGCCGCAATGGCCTGCAATTCCGCAAAATCCGGCCCCTGGATTTCCACATTAATCGCCCGGCCCACCGGAGGGCCACCTTCCTCGCGCCGAGCCGTGGCGGAGACAAACTCTGGAAATTCCACCAGGAGCTTGCGCAGATCCCGCTCGATTTCCGAAGGCTTGCGAGCCGCGGGATTCTCTTCATCCAGATCCACGGTGATCATCGCCAAGTTCGTGCCGTATTCCAAGAATTGGTCGGTGGGGTCAAGCCGGGCGCCGATGCGGGTGATGAGAGCAACGAGGTCATCGGGCGGGAGAGTTTGCACGATGCGCTCTTCCAACCGGGAAAGGATGGTCTGCGATTGTTCAAGGGAGAAATCGCGGGGTAACTCAGTCTTGACGATGATGATATCGGCAAAGTCGGTGGAGAAGAGTTTGAAAGGCACCAGCCCAGCAGCAACTGCGGCCAGCAAAGCGACAAGGATGCCGATGAAAAGGGTGATGCAGAGATAGCGCAGGCGGAGCGCGAGAACGAGCAAATGAGTATAGACCTCAATCACCCGCTGGAGAAAAGCATCCACCGCCTCGCGCATTTCAGCATAGGTGAGGGCGATAAGCCGCCGCAGTCGTCCGAGCCGGGATACCGGCTGTGAAACGAAGATTTCTGCAGCTGAGGGGCTGAGGCGAACAAAATCGCTGATGTGGCTCGGAAGGATCAGAAAGGCCTGCAAGAGGGAGAAAAACAGCGTGGAAATAACAACCACGGGCACAATCACGAGAAACTTTCCGATGATGCCCTCTCCCCAAATGAGCGGGAGAAAGGCAGCCACCGTGGTGCTGACGCTGCCCACCACGGGCCAGAAAACCTCCTCGGCTCCCCGGATTGCTGCCTGCCTGGGCGAGAGGCCCTCTTGAATTAAGCGGTAGGCATTTTCACTGATGACGATGGCATCATCCACCACCATCCCGAGCGCCATGATCATGGCAAAGAGCGAGAGCAGATTAATGGTATAACCGCCGAGATAGAGGATGAGAAAGGTACCGGCGAAGGAAACAGGAATTCCCACCGCAACGACGAGGGCCAACCGCCAATTAAGGAGGAGCATCAGCAGCACTGTGACTAGCACCAGGGCTTGCATGCCGTTTTGCACCACGGTGCGGATGCGCACTTTGATAAATCGCGTGGTGTCGCTGAGGATTTGCGTCTCCACTCCAGGTGGAAGACCGACGGTTCCCTCGAGAAAAACCTTGCGGCATTGAGCGACGGTCTTGATGGCATCGGCGCCGCGTTTTTTCACGATCGAGAGGGTTAGAGCTGGGCGGAGATTGGCTCTCCCTAGAGTGCGCTCCTCTTCGGTGCGATCGAGAAAGGTGGCGATCTCACCGAGTTGAATGACCCGCCCTTCGGCGGTCTTGATCGGCACCGAGGCGAGCTCTTGCGCGTTGGTAATTTCCCCGAGCAAACGCACAAGCCTCTGACCACCAGCCGCGTCCATTCGCCCTCCGACGAGATTGAGGTTTTTTCGTCGCACGGCCGCAGCAATATCCTCGAGGGATAGACCGAGGCTCTCCAGCCGAAACGGATCCACCTCAATCCAGATTTCCCTCCGATCCAAACCATCAATGAGAACTTCAGAGACTCCGGGGATGATTTTTAGCTGGCGTTTGAGGCGCTCAAGTTGGGGGCGAATAGAGCCGGGATCGAAACCCGGCGGGTAGGAGATGGTGAAAGTGACCAGGGGAAAGGGGATGTCGAAGGTGTCAATGAGGGGTGGTTCGATCGAAGCCGGGAGCTTGGGTTTGGCCTTATCCACAGCCTGGCGCACTTCATTCAGCACCGGATCGAGGTCCGTGATAGTGGACTCAATTTGCAGAAAGATATTGCTGAAGTTGTCCTCGGAGGTGGAGGTGATCTTTTCCACGCCGCGCACATTGATAAGTTCTTCCTCGATCGGGATGGTGATGGTGCGTTCGATTTCCTCTCCCACGCTGGTGGTGGGGTCCAACACCGTCACCGAAATGAAATTCGTGCTTACATCCGGGAATAAATCGAGTTTCAAGCGGGTGCCCCCGGCAAGAAAGCCAGCGATCAGAAGGACGATGGCCATTAAGTTGGCCGCCACCCGATTCCCCACACTCCAGCGCGCCAGCGACATGTCTATTGAATGAGCAGGACGTCCCCGGGCTGCAAACCGCGCAAGACGGGATAAAAACCTTCGATTTCCGGCCCCACTTCCACCGCCACGGTCTCTCGGTCGCCTGCTGCGGTCTCCCGCAGCACCTCAGCCTGTCGGCCACGGAAACGAACGGCCATTGCCGGCACCAGAATCGTATCTTGAAATACCGCCACCTCGGCTTCGACAACCCCCTGCAATCCACCGGGCAGGCGCTGCTCGGGATTAGGCAGTGTGGCTTCGACGCGGAAAAGACGCGTCTGGGGATCGGCCGCGCGGCTGGTAAATTGGACTTCGGGGGTAAAGACTTCGCCGGGTTGGGAGGGCAGGAAAAGCACCAGGCTGCGGCCGCGGGGAAAGGCCTGAATATCGCGTTCACTGACAAAAAATTCGACCCGCAGTTTGGACAGATCGAGCAGCTGCACCGCGGGTTGGTTTTGATTCACCGGATCCCCGACGTCCACCAGGCGGGCGTTGACCACACCGGAAAATGGAGCCCGCACGGTATGCCGATCGAGTTGTTCACGGGCTTCGGCCAGCAACGCCGCAGCGAGGCGAGCCTCAGCTGCTGCCGATTGGAACTGTGTTTCGGAGATGGCGCGTGTCTTCACCAAGCGGTTGGCTTCGGCCAAGAGGCGCTGCTTTTCCTCATAGCGGGCCAGGGCAGACTCCACGACGAGCTGGGCCAGCCGATCATCCACCCGGGCGACGACTTGGCCCGACTCCACATGGTCTCCGGGCTCGACGAGCACCTCAACCACCAAACCGGCAGCTTGCGCGGGAACTTCGGCTTCAATCCAAGGTCGCAGGACCGCGGAGTATTGCCGCCGGTGCACACGATCACCTTGGGTAACCAAATGCCGCTTGGGAGGGGCTGCCTGCAGACCGGCCTGTTCTTCTTGGTAGCGCTTTTTTTCCCGCTGCGCTTCCTGCCAACGCATGGAGCCCACAATGATAAAACTGAGCACCACCAATAAGGCGGAAAAACCGAGAATGAGGCGTTTCGCACTCCGGGAGTAGGTAGTCATCAGTTAGGAAATTCAGCTCTAACCACTGGTATGGATTTCAAACCGGAGCGTCCGGGGCCGCATGGGGTGGGCGTTTGGCAGAAGCCGGATGGAGCTCTTCCAGGTAGTTGCGGATGAGTTCGGCGCGGTTGATTTTGCCCCGTTCGTTGACCGGGATTTCGTCCACCAAGATCCACTCCCGTGGGATTTGCCACGCGGGCAATTCCTGACAAAGCCGACGACGTAACATTTCGATCCCCTCGGCTGCGGGTCCCTCCAAAAGGGCCACAATAGACTCCCCTCTCCCACCGGGCTCCGGCACGCCAAAAACCACCGCCGCATGCACTCCGGGCATATTTCGCAAAGCCGCTTCGATAATCCCCGGAGCGACCTTGCGCCCACCGACATTGATCCACTCCGTGGCACGTCCAGCGATGCGCCAACCGGCAGAAGTTTTTTCCAGCAGGTCAGGCGGAGAGAAAGTTCCCCCTCGCAAATCGTCCTCCGGGGCCGAGGGATAATAGCCCAACCCCACCGCATCACTCCGCACGCGAATCCTCCCCGCTCCAGCCTCCATGGGTCCACACCACTCGATGTGCACCCCTTCCATCGGAGTGCCGACAAAGCCCTCTCCGGCTAGCCCCTGGCGGTCGAAGCAAATACCTCCACATTCGCTGGAGCCATAGAAAGAATGCACCGGCAAGGTGGTTTGGTCGGTGAAGAGTCGGGAGGTCTCCGGCGGCAGTGGAGCTCCGGCGGACAAAACCAAGCGCAAGGTTCCGGGCTCATCGTAACCGAGCGAGACCATGCCCGCGAGCATGGCCGGGACGGCAGGCCAAACCGTGGCTTCCGATTGCAGGAGCGCATTGGCAAGGGCTCGCGGAAAGTGATCCGCCATGACCACCAAAGGAACTCCGTGCAGGAGCAGGGGGGTGATTAAATTGCTGAAGCCATAAGAATGGGAAAAGGGGATCGCGCCGAAGTTGCGATCTTCCACCGTCAAACCCATCGTGGTGACGATATTGCGTGCGTCTGCAGCCAATTGGGCAATCGTGAAACCAATGAGCCGGGGGGGGCCGGTCGTTCCGGAGGTCGCTTTGAGAAGGTCGGCTTTCCACGGAAAGACCACGGTTTCATTCACCAGGGGTTCCCAAAGCAGCTCGCCCGCGGCGTCAGCAGAAATGCGCAGTGCTGCCCCACAGAGATGATGCAGACGCTGTTGCTCGCGAAGGGGAAGCTCAGCCGAGAGGAGCAGCGGGGTGCATCCGGCGCTCCACAGTCCTGCGATGAGCGCAGGCCAGGCAGGATGATTCGCCAGAGACACCGCGACGACCTGCCCCGCAGAACCCTCGGTCGCCGCCCGAAACCCCTCCGCCTCCACCAAGAGATCGGAGAACGTGCGCAGGATACTGCCATCGGCCGCGAAGACAGCGGGGGCGTTGCCCTGTTGCCGACAGGTATCCGAAAAAAGCGCCAAAGGATCGGAAGACGGGAAATTCACAAATATGGGGCCCAGCCGAAGGGCGTAGGTTCTCAGGCCGAGGCCAAGGCCGCCCGCCCCCGGGCTTTCGTTTCCTCATCATCTTTCTCCCGACTGGGAAGACGCAACCCTTTTTCGATTTGTTTTTTTCCCTCCGCCTTGCGCCCGGCAGCCAAATAAGCCCGCCCGAGCTCGATATGGTGCACCACGCGCGGCGGGCCTAGCGCGACCGCTTTTTCCAGGCACTCCACGGCCCGGTCCATCGAAGCCTCGGGAAAGCGGCCGTAGATGGTCTCGGCGATCACGCGCAAGGTTGGGTTGAGAGTGGCCATTTCGTAATGCCAGCGCCCGAGCACATGCCAGGCGTAATCGTTTTTCGGATCCAAACGGAGAGCCGCTTCGGTCTCCTGTTTGAGCGATTTGGAGAGGGCAATTTTCCGACCTGGATCCTCATATTGTGCGAGGCGTCCCTGGCAGATTGCCAGGCTCAAACGGGCATCAGCATTGCGCGGCTGGGCCGCTACCGCTCGCTCGGCATAAGCGACCGATTCACGGGCGAGTCGCAATTTTTCCGAGCGAGTCGGAGCATCGCTAACCATCTGCGAGAGCTGTTTGGCCAGCAAAAGCCAAAGCTCTGGGTCCTCAGGCCGCAAAGCCTCGGCTTGGCGCAGAAGCTCCAGGGCGCGAGCGTTCTCATTGCGCTCATCCAGCGCACGGGCGCGGCGGAGCAGGGAAGGAAAATCTTGCCCATGGCTCTCCAAGCAGGCCCCCAGACAAAGAGTAGCCACCAGGGCCAAGGCGGGCCATCTCATTGGCGGAAGAGGTAGTGCGAGACGATCCATTCCTGGCCGTTGCGATAGCCCCAAAGCTCGGCGCAGGACATGAAAAAAGTCCGCCAGTAGGCGCGCCATTTCGCCACCTGGCTCTCGCCGTAGGTGGCCGCCAAAAGCGGGCGAATCACGGAATCATTGGCATCCATGCGCGACAGCCAGGCTTCCGCCGTGCGCTGGTAATGTGTGCCGTCCACCCGCCAGTGTTTTTCAATCCGCAAATCATCTTGGAAGTAGAGCAGCAAATTATCGGAAGGCATGGTGCCGCCGGAGAAAAAGTAGCGGGTGATCCAATCCGACGGGTCGGTGCCTTCGAAGTGGTAGGCAAATTTGCGATGGGTGAAAATGTGCACGAAGAGCTTCCCGGCTGGGCGCAGCCAGGTTGAGATGCGCCGCAGAAGCTCGGCATAGTTTTTCATGTGCTCAAACATTTCCACGGAAACCACCCGGTCGTAGGTCCCCTCCGGAGCGAAATCATTCATATCGGCAGTGCGGATCGTTACGTGCCCCCAGCCCCGCTCCCGACAGATTCCCTCAAGGTATTCCCGCTGTGTAGAGGAATTCGAAACGGCGGTGATTTTCGCCCGGGGGTATTTCTCCGCCATCCATAAAGTGAGCGAACCCCAGCCGCAGCCAAGCTCCAGCACTTCCATCCCATCGGCCAATTCAGCACGCTCGCAGGTGAGAGCCAGCATGGCCTCCTCGGACTCGGCAAAAGTAGTGGCTTCGCTCGGCCAAAATCCGCTGCTATATTTCATACGTGGCCCGAGCACCTGGCGAAAAAACTCTGTCGGCACCTCGTAATGTTGCTCGTTGGCCGCGGCGGTTTGGACAGCGATCGGACTGCGGCGCAGATCCGCGATAAAAGCGGCGAGCTTTTCCTGATCCCGCACCACATCCCCGGTCTCTTCGTCGCGCAGCTTTTGCGCCAGGAGACGACGAATCCCCAGACGAATAGCCGCATCCGGCAGGAGGTCAGCAGCGAGAAGTTGGTCGAGAGAAATCATGAGGGAGAGTTGGGACGTGTCGCGCGTGGGGGCCAGGGAAAAAACGCGCTGGTGGTGAGTTGGTATTGACGATAATCCGCCCCGCGAGTGCGCAGGGCTTGGGCTTCGGTAGCGGGAATCCCGGTCACACGGAAGAGGAAAAACAACATCAGGCCGGGGCCGGCGATGGCTAACCAACCGAGCGGCGAGGGCAGGGAATAAAAAAACCACGCCACCCAAACCAGCCACTCGAAGAAGTAATTCGGGTGCCGCGACCATGCCCAGAGCCCACGTCGGCAGGTTTTGCCGCGATTGGCCGGATTGGCCCGGAACTCCGCCAGCTGCCGATCCGCCAAGGTTTCACCGACCCAGGCGAGCAACCACAGCAGCAAGCCAAGCCAGTGCAGAGGATGAAAAGCGGAGGGACCAACGGTGAAAACGAGCAACAAAGGGTAGGAAAGCACCAAGACCAGGAGGGCTTGGGCTTGGAAAAATCCAAAAAACATCCACCAAGTGTGCCGCGGAAAAGCTTCGCGCAGGGCACGGTAGCGGGGATCTTCTTGCGGGTGATGCCTCACCACGCGGCGCAGCAAGTGCCCTCCCAGCCGCACACTCCAGAGCAACATCATGGCCGCCAGCAGCACCCCAGGCATACTCAACGGGTGGACGAGAAAGAGACACAACACCACTACCAGGCTGAACGCAAAAGCCCAGGCCACATCCACAAAGCCAGCGTTGTTGACCCAGCGGGAAAAAAGCCAGGCCGAGAAAAAAAAGACCGCGCAGACCAGGGCCGCGTAGCCCGCCAGAGACCAGAAAGTAATCATTCCGCAGAATACGGATACACCGGGCTGGTAAGTCGGTGGTTATTTGGAAACGTGAGAACCATCTGCACCACACTAATATGACGAGTGGCAAAAGCGGCTTCGCAATACGCCAGGTAGTAGCGCCACTTGCGCAAAAAAAGTTCGCTGAAGCCCTGCTTCCGCACCTCCTCCAGGCGGGATTCAAAGTTTTCCCGCCAAATCTGCAACGTGCGAGCGTAGTGCAAACCAAAATCCTCCCAATCGAAGAGATTCAGATCGGTGCCCCGCACCGTGGCCTGATTCACTCGCCAAGGGCTCACCAGCAGAGATCCTGGGAAGATGTGCTTTTGGATGAAGTCCACCCCATCGCGCAGAATGGGAAATTGCCGATCCGGACAGGTAATCATCTGCAGCGCTGCCAGGCCTTCCGGATGAAGCACTGAGGCGATCTTGGCAAAAAATCCGTCGAGATATTGATCGCCAACCGCTTCGATCATTTCGATCGAGACCACTTTGTCGAAGCGCCCTTCCACCAACCGATAGTCCTGCAAGCGGATTTCCACGCGGTCTTGCAGACCGGCCGCCGCCACCCGAGCGGTTGCTTCGGCATGCTGTTTTTCGGAAATGGTTAGACTGGTAACCCGACAGCCGTAGTGACTTGCGGCGTGGAGCGCCATCCCTCCCCAGCCAGAACCGATCTCCAGCAGGTGATCGCGAGGTTGCAGGCGCAACTTCTGGCAGAGAAGGTCGTATTTGCGCTCTTGCGCCTTGGCCAGAGAGAGGGTGGCCGGTTCAAAGACTGCTGAGGAATAAGTCATGCTGGGATCGAGCCAGATCCGAAAGAAATCGTTACTCAGGTCGTAGTGTTCCTGGATATTCTGGCGGGCCTGCCCAATGGAGTTGGGCCGCTGCTGATGCAAGAGGCGGTTGTAGAGATTGAGCAAGTTGAACCACCCGGTGTGCCGCCGGTGGGGTTTTTGCAAAGCGTCTAGCTCCTCGCTGTTGAGAATAAAAAACTTCAAAAGGGCCACCAGATCCGGCGTCTCCCATTCTCCCAAAAGATAGCTCTCCCCGAAACCAATCGGACCAAAGAGCACACAACGGCGAAAAAATTCTCGTTTTAGCACCCGCAAGCTGACCTCGAAAGTCGGGTCGAGCCCGCCGAAATGCTCCAAGGAGCCATCGGGTAATTCCACCCGCAGACTACCGCGCTGCAGACGGCGAAAGTTTGCCAAGACCAAATTTTGCGAAAGCATGAAGACAACGAAAGCAATAAGTTAGAGAAAATACGCCGACTAGGCGAGCAGGGAAACAGCAACCACCACCAACTTCCCCGACCAGGCAGCTTGAACTTCGAGGTTGGGCAGGTTAAGCGTTTCGTGTGTTCCGCAACGTTTTCACCTGGCTCTTACTCGGTGGGATCGCCTTCGTTCCCCTGGCCTGCCAAAAACCCTCCCCTCGACCGAACCGCCAGCTGGCTTCCTCTTTGGCGGCCGAGCTCGACATGGATTTGCGAAATGTGCGGGAGGAAGTCGAATCCTTGGCGGCAAAAATTGCTGAGCTCTATGCTCAGCGAGAGGCCCTGGTTGCCCAGGCTTGTAAGGAAGACTACCGCCTGTCTGACAACGGAGCTTTCTACAAATTCACTAACGATGGGAAAACGGCTCTCTGGATCTCTGGCGTGGTGCCGATCACGGAGGAGGTCAAGGAAGTCGCTTACCTCACGGAGCCTCTAGATGAAATCCTCCCGGAAATCCATGCGCGGCATCCGGAGGTCGTGCAAAGCTATTACAACGACAAACACAGCCTCAACCGTATCTACCCTTGGTTCGATGCCATCGCCCAATACCCCCCAAAAATGGACATCCCAAGTTTCAACTTTTACTTCCTGGCTGACGCCAATCACAACCCCGAGCGACGTGGGGTCTGGGTCAACGAGCCCTACATTGACCCCGCTGGCCGTGGCTGGATGGTAAGCGCGATCGCCCCGGTTTATTACCAAGACAATCTCGTCGGCGTGCCAGGCTTGGACGTAACTTTGGATGTCCTGCTGCAGCGTTACTTCAGCCACCTTGAAGATACTCCTGTCGTCGTTATGAGTGCCTCGGGAACAGTAGTGATGGCTACCGAGCCAGCGATCAAACTCCTCGGCCTCCCGCCACTGCAAAGCCACAAATACCTCGAAACTGTGAAAGAAGACACCTTCCGGCCCGAGGATTACAACCTGTTGCAAAGCAGAAACCGCGAGCTGCGCCAGACGCTCAGGCAGCTCATGCAAGGCAAAACCCCACAGCAATTCGAGTTGGAGTTCCTGGAGGGGCGATTTGCCATGGATGCAGCCCCGGTGCCGGAAACGAATTGGTGGGTGCTCCAGTTCACTCCCGCAGCCTAAATTTTGCCCCGGCGCATGCCTGCACGTTCTGCCACCTGGTCGCACTTGAAAGTCCCAGGTCTCCTGGTCCTGCTGGTTTTTTTGGGAGTGGTCATTGCGGTCTGGTCACTCAACCAACAACTGCTCCAAGGCCAACGCGAGCAGGCTATCAACGAAGCGCGGCAGCTGGCCCTCGGCCAAGTCCGTTCCATTCGGGAAGATTTTCAAGACTTCCGGGAAGAGTTTATCTTTTCCCTGACCAGTCTCAATTACCCCCAGCTTCTACAGGGACACGAATCCGATCCGGCGATTATCCTCCCGGTGCGGCGTTTTCTGGCCCTCAATCAACCCTTGGTGCGCAATCTCCTCATCGTCTCTCCAGCAGGCCAGGCGCGGGAATTGACCTTTGAAAAGGCCGGGTATTTCTCCATTTCCCAGCCGACTTGGGAGGAAGCTCGGGCAAGAGTGCGGGATTCTTCCAATGCTCTGCGCGGCTCTGTGTTGGATTTGCACGGACACCTGCTTTGCGAAGTGCGAGCCGAGCTCAACCTCCCGGGTTTTCTCCAGAGCCACCTGCAGCGGTTTCAAGCCAGCCATCCCCGCCACACCATCCATGCCCTCCTGCGAAATCAAGGCGAGCTGCAAATCGTCGGCAGCCGCAAAGAAAAAGACGATTTTTTCTCGGTTGCGACGCAACAACTGCTGGCGGAGGATCTCCGGGAACAATACGAGGGCAAGGTCAGCCACCGGGGAGTGGATACCCAGAGCGGCCCTTGGATTATCACGGTCTATGCGCCTCTCACCTTGGCAGAGCGCCCGATCCTCGTCCTGGTTTCGATTGATGAGCAACGCATCTTCAGCTCCTTGGCCCGGAGCTGGCGGATCATCTTTTGGGCGACAGTTTTATTTCTCGGGCTCCTGGCCTTGGTATTCTGGTCCTTCTTCCGTCGAATCTTGCGGGATCAACGAGAACGCGAGAAAGCGCTGGAGTCTTTGGAAAAATCGCAGCAGCACCTGCTGCAAACTCAAGCCGAGCTGCAGGCCAGCAATCGGGAACTGCAAGCGGCAATCGAGAAGGCGGAGGAGGCCGCCCGCACGGCCCAGAGAGCGAACGAAGCCAAAAATGACTTCTTGGCGGTGATGAGCCACGAAATTCGCACCCCGCTCAATGGTCTCCTGGGCTTTACGGAGCTGCTCCGGTCAACTCATCTTTCCCCCGAGCAGCAGGAGTTCGTTCACACCGTGCAAAACAGCGGTGAGACCCTGCTTCTCTTGCTCAACGATCTTCTGGATTTCAGCAAAATTGAAAGCGGAGCCATGGAGCTGAGCACCGAGCCAGTGGTCTTACGCCAACTGCTTGACGAAGTGACCAAGCTGCAACAATCCACCGCCCGCCGCAAAGGCATCCGCCTGAGCTTGCAGGTAGATCCTGCCTGCCCCGCCAGCATCCTCACCGATCGGCAGCGGCTGCGCCAAGTCCTCCTCAACCTCTTGAGTAACGCTCTCAAGTTCACCAGCACGGGTGAGGTGGAGACTGTTGTTTCACCGGGTGAGAAGGAAAACGAGCTGCACTTTTCCGTACGGGATACCGGGTGCGGCATCCCACCCGATATGTTGGAAACGATTTTTCACCCTTTTACCCAGGTAGATGCGAGCTCCAGCCGTCAGCACGGAGGGACGGGCCTGGGATTGGCTATTTGTCGGAGGGTGGTTTCGCTTCTTGGCGGGAGACTTTGGGTCGAAAGCGAGCTCAACCAGGGAAGCTGTTTTCATTTCTCCATTCCCTGCCCTGCCGTCATGGCCCTGCCCTCACCGCTCAAAGAAAAGCAACCGGCTCCGAAAAGTGCCCCCGCCCCTGCGGCCCCTCATCTCGCCCATCTCAAGGTTTTGGTCGCGGAAGATAACCCCATCAACCAAAAGCTGCTTTTGCTCCACCTCAAAAAGCTGGGCATCACCCCGGTAGTCGTCAGCGATGGACTAGCTGCGGTGAAGGCATGCGAGGACGCGTCCTTTCACTGCATCCTTATGGATCTACAGATGCCCCATCTGGATGGCTTGGAAGCTACGCGCCGTATTCGCCAGTTGGAAAAACTCCGTGGCCTAAACCGCACCCTGATCGTCGCCGTGACAGCGAACGTCACCGAGGCCGCCAGCAGCCAATGTAGCCAGGCCGGGATGGATGAATACCTCACCAAGCCTCTGCAAAGCGCAGCCCTGGTGGCGATTCTGGAAAAACTGGCCGCAACCGTCGCAGCCGCGAACTGATCTTAAATCCCGCGGTAAATCGCAATCGTCACCCCAGCCAAGGCAATGGCGGAAAGAATCACCCAGAGGTAAATCAGGGTTCCGCTATCCACGGTGTCACCCGTGCTGGTGCGCACCCGATCGCGCGCCCCACGGATTCTTCCCTTGCGCAGGAACCCGTCGTAATGCCGCTGCAGAAGGTGGGTTTCCACCTGCCGCATGGTATCCAGTGTCACACCCACGATAATTAACAAACCTGTGCCACCGAAAAATTGCGAAGTCATGTAGGGAACCTGCATCCATTGGGTGAGCATCATCGGCAGAACGGCAATAACCGTCAGGAAGATGGCCCCAGCGAAGGTCAGGCGAGTCATCGTATAATCCAAAAAGTCGGCCGTGGGCTTGCCGGGCCGCACCCCAGGGATGAACCCGCCGTATTTCTTAAGGTCATCCGCAATCTGCACGGGCTGGAATTGCGTGGCCACCCAGAAGTAACTGAAGAAGAAAATCATCGCCCCAAAGAGCACATAATGCAGCCAGCCCGTGGCGAGGAGGTTGGAAAACTCCGCCGCCCAACGCTGTCCAGGGAAAGCCATGTTGATGATCGTCGAAGGAAAGAGCAAAATCGCTTGGGCAAAAATGATCGGCATCACCCCAGCATAATTCACCTTGAGCGGCATGTATTGGGTCTGCCCTCCATAAACTTTGCGCCCCACGACCCGCTTGGCATACTGCACGCTGACTTTGCGTTGGGCTTGCGTCACCGCAATCACCGCCGCAATGACGATCAACAGAAAAGCCACCATGAGAACCAAGACCACCGGACTCACATTCGCCGTCGGGCTGGCTTCGCTGGGAACAAATGTCCGCCAGGCTTGGATCAAGCCCGCCGGCAATTGAGCCAGAATCCCCACCGTGATGATCAAGGAAACTCCGTTGCCAATACCCCGTTCGGTAATCTGATCCCCCAGCCAGACGAGGAACATCGTCCCGGCCGACATGGTAATGACCGTGAGCAAACGGAATCCCAAGCCGGGATCAGCCACCAAAGGCACGCCCATGCGGGAAATGGTATCCATGATTCCCGGAAGAAATGGGTTGGCCTGCGGATTCTCAAAGGAAAGCGCGAGCAAGTAACCTTGGAAAATGCAAAGCACGAGCGTGAGATAGCGCGTGTATTGCATGATTTTCTGCCGCCCCCCGTCCTCACGCTGCAGCTTGCCCAACTGCGGAATCACTGCGGTGAGCAGTTGCATCATAATTGAGGCGCTAATGAACGGCATGATGCCCAGCGAGAAAATGGCGCAGTTTTCCAAAGCCCCTCCGCTGAAGAGGTTAAAAAGCGCCGCCACCCCGCCCTGCGTGGACTCAGCCGCGCTGAGAAACCACTGCCGCAAGACTTCAGCGTTGACCCCAGGCGTTGCAATCGCTGCCCCGATGCGAATAATGACTAACATGGCCAGGGTGAATAGCACCCGCTGGCGCAGCTCGGGGATTTTGAAAATGTCCGTGAAGGCAGAGATCATGAAAAATGGATATCCAAAGGAGGGAGGACGCTAGCCAAGCGCCTGCTGACTGGCAAGCTCGGGATGGAGGAAATTTCTCCATCCCAAGGCCGACTGGGACTTCCCTTTGCGTTGCCTCCTCAGTGGTTTTGCCATCTCAACTCTCTTGGGCTCCCGCACTCCCCAAAGAACGATCGGCCCATCGGGCCGTCATGCGACGACGCAAGGTATCATAGATCGGCTCGCCCCGGACCCAAGTCGCGGCCAACATTGCCGCACCACAGGCTAGCAAGGAAGGCACCAGCAAATCAGGACTGGCGGTCATTTCCGCAATCAAAACCACCCCGGTTAAAGGAGCGCGCACTACCCCGGTAAAGAAGGCTGCCATTCCGACGATGGCCAGCGCCACTGGCGAAACCGCCCACTCGGGCCCAAGAAGGAAGTTGAGGCCCCACGCAGCAAGGGCACCCAGCACCGCTCCCAACAGAAGCAGCGGCGAGAAAATCCCCCCGGGAGTCCCAGCAGCATAGCTAAGCGGACCCAGAAACCAGCGCAACAAGAGGATGGCCAACAAAGTCAAAGGCGGCAGCCCTCCCAAGAGGATGGCCTGCGTGAGGCGCTCCCCACCTCCAACCCAAGTCGGAGCAAACCACCCAAGCACTCCGACTAATGCTCCCACCAGAGCGGCGCGCAATTCCACCGGGAGTCTTTGCAATCGCTCCAGGCCCTCCAGGCAGGCGATGAGCAAGCGGTTATAGGACACCCCCAGCAGACCGAGCAGAAAACCCAACAAGGAAAAAATGGCCAGGCTGGGGGCACTTGGGTCCGCCAATCTCTCAACCGCAAAATCCGGTTGGTCTCCCAGAATGAGCCGGGAGGTGCTCACACCCACGGCCACCGCGAGGAGGGTGAGGATCATCAACCGCACCCGGAAGGATCGCGCCACCTCCTCAAACACGAAAAGGGCACCCCCAGCCGGCGCATTAAAAGCTACGGCCAACCCGGCCCCTCCCAAAGCTGCCTGCACTTCTTGGACCGCCGTCGGCGAAGATCGAAACCCGCGCGCCAAAGAAGTCCCCAGAATAGAGCCCATCTGAATCGTTGGACCTTCCCGCCCCAACGCCAATCCTCCCCCAATCGCCAGGATCCCGCCGACAAATTTTATGGGTAGCACCCAAAACGAAGCCGGCGGGGCCTCATTCCGCATCAGAGCTTCGACATGCTGCACTCCCGAACCAGCCGCCAAGGGTTGGGCCCGGGTGAAAAATCGTGCCAAGCCTGCGCCTGCCGCACCAAGCAAAATCGGCCAAAACCAAGCGAGCGAGGACCCATTTTGCCCCGCCTCTACCAAAGCCACATAGCAGGTGCCAACCCAGTCCAAGCTCAACCGAAAGGCCGCTCCCAGAAGACCGATCCCCACTCCACCGATTAGCACCGCTCCCAGTGCCCGCCCGATTTCTTCCCACTCCGAATGGCCCTCCTGCAATTTGCCAGAGACCATCTCAGTGATGGTAGCCGCTGGCTTCATGAGCTTGCAGCGGAGTGGTCACCGGATGTTGATCGAAGTGCCGCAGGCCCCGTTGAAAATCCTCCAAGAGCAACTCGACCAAATCCCGACTCACCCCGTGCCGCACCAGGATCCGCTGCACCACGATCTCCTGGCAATTCCGTGGCAGCGAATACGCCGGCACTTGCCACCCACGCACCCGCAACCGATCCGCCAAATCATAAAGCGAGAACGGCACCTCGGCTCCATCGCGGAGCTTCCAGCTCACACAAGGAATTCCCTCCGCTGCCACTCCGCCATAGATGACCTCAAATGGCCCCAGCTCTTGAATCCGCTGCGCAAAATAACGCGCGGTCTCATAACACGCCGCATGCACTTTGCGAAAGCCCTCGCGCCCCAAGCGCACAAAGTTGTAATATTGCACCACCACCTGGCCTCCAGGGCGGGAGAAGTTCAAGGCGAAGGTCGGCATGTCGCCACCGAGATAGTTCACCCGGAAAACCAAGTCTTCCGGCAAGTCCTTTTGCTCTCGCCAGAGCACCCAGCCAACCCCCAGCGGAGCCAGACCAAATTTATGGCCCGAGGCATTGATGGACTTTACTCGCGGCAACTGGAAGTCCCACAGCAGGTCCGGCGCGCAAAACGAAGCGGTGAATCCTCCGCTGGCTGCATCCACATGGATGGGGATATCCCAGCCCGTTTTCTGCTGCAAATCGTCCAGCGCCTGGCTGAGCCCGGCGACCGGTTCATAGTGTCCAGTAAAAGTGACCCCCAAGGTGGGCACCACGCCGATGGTGTTTTCATCGCAACGGGCCACAGCCTCTTCGGGAGTCAGCCCCCAAGAGCCTGGCTCGACCGGGATTTCCCGCAGCTCCACGTCCCAATACCGGGCAAACTTATGCCAACAAACCTGCACCGGACCGCAGACCAGATTCGGCCGGGAGGCGTCTTTTCCCTCCGCTTGTCGCCGGGCCCGCCACCGCCATTTCATAGCCATCCCTCCCAACATGGCCGCCTCACTGGAGCCGGTGGTGGAGCACCCCATAACCCCGAAAACGTCCGGAGCATGCCACAGATCGGCCAGCAACCGCACACACCGAGCCTCCAGTTCAGCCGTCTGGGGATACTCATCCTTGTCCACCAGGTTTTTATCCAAACAATCCTCCATGAGCTGGTGCACTTCTGGCTCTTCCCAAGTCTGGCAAAAAGTCGCCAGATTTTGCCGCGAGTTGCCATCCAGCAGCAGCTCATCATGCACCAACTGATAGGCCTCCCGGGCTGGGACTTCGTGCAGAGGAAAATGTTTCCTCGGAAGCGGGCGGCGCAGCACTCCCGAGCTGAATATCTCCTCGGTATTCTCCCCTCTATCGGCAGAGTCAGCCGAGTCGAATTTCATAATCTCCCCAGAAGAGCAACGTGCAGAGCATCTGTGATGATGGCACACGGGTTTTCGGGCACTCCAGCAAAGCGGGTCGCCACCGTCCCATCCGGTCGCACCAAGACCGCGCCCTCGGGAGGCAAATCATAAAGTCTGGCAAAATCACTCCGCCCGTCCATAGAAGCCGAAGCACTGCAAAAATCCTCGCCCTCCGAAAGGACCCGCACCCCATCCGCCGCCTCCTTCCACGAACATCCCTGCGCGGTTGTCAGCAGAACAAATTCCCAACCAAAAAAGTCGAGCAGACTGGTGCGTCCCGCAGAGCCTTCCGGGCGCAACGGCACATGCGGAGCGCGATGTCCCGGATGGGCAAACGGGCGGTAGTCATTGACGAAATTCCAATCCCTTTCGCCAGCGGCACTGGTAGTTTCCTCGAGGTAGTTCCAACCAAAATCCAAACCCAAGCCCTCACCTCCACGACGGCTATGTTGCACCAAACTGCGCACTGCCTCCCAATGCTCCCGAGACGCTTCCGCCATGACGGCAAAAATCTCTCCGGCATTCTGATTGGTGTGCCGCATTACGTGTCCACTCTGGGTGCGCCGCTCGCGATCGTAGGAATCCAGGAGCCCTTCCCCAGCGCGTCCCAGGACGACCCAGGCGAGCTTCCAGGCCAGGTTGTGCGCGCTCTGCAGCCCCGTATTCAACCCCAGTCCTCCCGCTGGGGAAAGACGCGCCGCCGCATCCCCCACCAGCAAGGCCCGCCCGTGGCGAAAACTCTGGGCTAGTTTCGGGCTCATCACCCAGGAATGCACCGAGAGCAACTCCACCGGAACCTCCGGCATACCCGAGGCTTCCCGGATCAAAGTCGTGAGCTCCTCGCGTGAGGGATTGTGCTCGCGGCTTGCGGCATCAAGGAAGTGGTGCATGAGCCAGAGGTCTTCTCCATTGATGGCCACGAAGGCCTCAAAGTGCTCCGGCCAGACGCAGTGATACAAAATCGCCCGACGATCCCGGAGCCTCTCACCGTAAGCAGCCCGGAAATGCAGATTGAGAAAATGCCCCATGTCTCCGGGGCCATGGGCCGGGATGCCCAGCTGCCGCCGGATCCCACTGCCTGCTCCATCGGCCACTACTAACCAATCGAAAGTCACCGTCTCGCCTTGCGGTGTCACCAACTCGCCACCTTGGTCGCCCACCCGGACTTGAGTGATTTTTTGCCCGAAGTGGCAGGTCACGAGAGGCTCTTTCCGTAAGGCCGCCAAAAGCACTTCCTCTTGCAGCGTCTGCGGACAATGCAGCGGCGGGCAAGGAGAATGTTCACAATGCAGCGGAGGTAGCGGCACCGCTCCGAGCGATTCACCTACCAAGCCTTTGGACCAATGAATCAAGTCTCTTCCTTCCAAGGGCAAAGACCGGGCCGCAAGCTCATCCCACAGCCCGAGTTGTCGAAAGATTTCCCCAGTGCGGCGGGTGATTCCCATAGCTTTGGGATGGGTGGAAATCCCGGTCTTGGCCTCGAAAAGTTCGCTTGCAACACCATGCCGGGCGAGCAGCAGGGCCGTGAGCATCCCACAAGGCCCCCCACCGACGATGGCGACTGGAATGTGATGACTCATTGGCCAAGATTATCGAACCGCAAAAGGCCCGGGAGTTGCGAGACAAATTCTTCCCGATTGGCAAAAATACGCCTTCCCGACTGCTGCGTCCACCATTCCAGCCGACAACCCAGACTCGGGCCGTTGAGGACAGTGGCATCCAACCGGGCTTCGACGAGCTGCTGTCGGGCCCGCAAAGCCGCCCGCTCGGCTGCACCCTCCTCCGTATCCGCCTCATACTTCCAACCGACGAGACGACTGCGCGGAAACAACTCTCGCAGCTTGGCAATCAATTTTGGCGCCGGTGCCAGGGTGAGGAGGAGATCCCCTCCCCGGCTCTCCAGCTTGGCGGGCGTCGCCCCCAATACCCGCCCGCCTTGCTGCACTTCCCGCACGGTAAAATCCGCCAGCGCTGCCGCGTGTAAAACCACCGCCGGCTCTTCTGGAAGGCTGCGCAACTCTTCCCACAGGTCCGCATTCGTCACCCAGGGCCGCACTACTCCGTTTATCGGAGGCGGTGCCGAAGCCCCTTGGCTGCGCAAGCAGAGCACCTCCCAACCTTGCCCAGCTAAAACTTCCGCCATGGCCGTGCCCAGAGCACCCGTGGAAAAATTCGTGATCCGCCGCACCGCATCAATCGGCTCCGCCGCCGGGCCACAAGTAATCACGACCAAAGGCCCACTCATCCCCCTCTAAAAAAACCGCGCCGGCTGCCCGGTGGCTTCCAAGACCGAAAGCCAGATGTCTTTGCGCGGGTCCACATGCCGTCGCGCCGAGGTGGCGATCTTCATTGGCACATGCACATAGACACTGTGCCACCGAGCCACGAGAATGCCCGTCTTGCCCGCCATGGCGGCATGCACGGCCGCCTGCGCCAGGCGTTGACAATAAACCCGATCCTGCGGCGAGGCGGGAACGCTGCGAATGAGATAGCTGGGGTCAATGTATTTCAAAGTCAACTCCGTGCCGCAGCGATGGAAGTGCTCCACCAGGCGATCGCGCAGAAAGGGCCCGATGTCGCCCAATTTGGCATTGCCCGATGCATCCGTCCCCGCCACGTAGCCAAGATGCTCTTGGCCAGCTCCCTCGGCCACCAGAATAACCGCATGGCCCCGCTCCAAAACCCGCTGGCGCATCTGCTCAAGGAAGCCGTGGTCGCCCTCCAGCGCAAAGGGCAGCTCAGGAATGAGCGCACAATTTACCTCCCCGCTGGCGATCGCCGCCGCACAGGTGATGAAGCCGGAGTGCCTCCCCATCAGCTTGACCAGCCCGATACCGTTACGGGCGCTGCGGGCTTCGACGTGGGCGGCATGCACGGCCACCACGGCTGCCGCGACTGCTGTCTCGTAGCCGAAGCTCTTGTCCATGTAAATCATGTCGTTATCAATCGTCTTCGGCACCCCGACTACAGACAGGGTGTAGCCGCGGCGGCGAGCCTCCTGGTCAATGGCCATCGCCCCGCGTTGACTCCCATCCCCGCCAATGACGAACAACACCCGCACGTCCAACTCGGCCAGGTAATCCACCATGCGCTCCACATCCTGCGGGCCACGCGAAGTCCCCAGAAAGGTTCCCCCGAATTGGTGGATGGATTGCACTGCATCCGGCGTGAGCTCGATCGGACGATGCCCGTATTCCGGCACCAACCCCTCAAACCCATACGGCATTCCATAGACTTTGCGCACCTCGTAGCGATGGTGCGCCTGCATGACGATACCCCGAATCACATCATTCAACCCCGGGCAAAGCCCCCCGCAGGTGACAATCGCACAGTTGGTTTTCGCCGGGTTGAAAAAAAGTTTCTTCCGCGGCCCCGCCACTTCGAAACAGGGGAACTCCTCCCCGTATTCCATCATCTGCCGGATTTCCGGTAAAAAATGCCGCACCAGCACGCGGTGGTCGTCGCTGTAAAAAGCGTGATCAATGTGCCCGGGGCCCAGAGCCCGGTCGAGCGGAGAATCAAAAGTGCGCGGCCCGAGGTTGTGCACCACGAGGTCCGCCGGATCAAGGATACCTGCCATAAGTTTGAGGCCCGCTTATGGAGTAGTCAGTCCAGAAAAGCAAGGGCGTGCTCAGCTCTGCGCGGGCCTCACCGCAGAGGCGGATGCGCCCTTTTACCGACCGCCTGCAGGAAAGGTCCGAGCTTTTCAACCAAGGCGGCAAACCCGGCAAAATCCACCTGCTGCTGGCCATCGCTCATGGCCTCGGCGGGATTCGGATGCACCTCGACAATCAAACCATCCGCCCCCATGGCAACCGCACCGCAGCAAAGGGCCACGACCAAATCCGCCCGACCACAACCCTGACTCGGATCCACGATCACAGGCAGATGGCTCTCTTTCTTGGCAATGGCCACTGCGGCCAAGTCGAGCGTATTCCGGGTGTAGGTCTCGAAGGTGCGGATTCCCCGCTCGCAAAGCATGACGTGCGGATTGCCATGGGCGAGCAGATACTCCGCCGCGAGCAGCCACTCTTCAATGCGCTCACTCATCCCCCGTTTGAGCAGGACCGGTTTGCCGCTGCGCGCACAGGCGATGAGGAGCTGGAAATTTTGCGCGTTGCGCGCCCCGATCTGCAGAATGTCCGCCACCTCGGCCACACGCTCGACATCGTTCTCGCTCAGCACCTCGGTGACAATCCGCAGGCCGGTCTCTTCCCGGGCCTTGGCCAACAGGCGCAAACCCTCCGTGCCCAGCCCCTGGAACTCATAGGGAGAAGTGCGCGGCTTGTAGGCTCCGCCCCGCAGTATCGTCGCCCCCGCAGCCCGCACGGCCTGCGCCGTTTGCAGGAGCTGGGTCTCACTTTCCACTGAGCAAGGACCTGCCATGAGGGTGAACTGCTGGCCACCGACGGGAATCCCAGCCACATCCACCACCGTGTCTTGGGGATGCGACTCCCGGCTCACCAGCTTGTAGCGCTTCTGCACCCGCAGCACCCGCTCGACTTGCGGTAGCACATCCAAAGACTCCAGGTTAGCATGCGTCGTCTCATCGCCGATGGCGGCAATCACGGTTTGGTTGACCCCATGAATCGGGGTCGGCGTGTAGCCGAGAGTCGTTACTTCGCGCAGCACCTCCTCGATTTGCGCCGGTGTGGCGTGAGCCCGCAGAACAATAATCATAGTGTCGTGAAGGCTAGATTTTCCGGCCTTGTGGCG
Source organism: uncultured Chthoniobacteraceae bacterium (assembly GCA_964595865.1). GTDB lineage: Bacteria > Verrucomicrobiota > Verrucomicrobiia > Chthoniobacterales > DYNR01 > CAZQRL01. Next base: position 113,884 of record CAZQRL010000005.1, on the reverse strand, counting down.
CGAGAAAATAAAAAATCGCCTCGGCGGTTCCCAAGGCATCCGGGTGAGGACTCACCCACCCCTCCGCTGCACGCACCGCCTGCTGCACCTCCTGCACCGCATTCGCCGGGCAAGCCACCATTCCGGCGTGCTTGCCGTCCAACATTGAGAGATCATTGTGATTATCGCCCACGGCGAGAATATCCTCTCGCGGGGCCTGCAAATGCCGGGCCAGCTCGGCCAAAGCCGTGCCTTTGGTGTAGCTGCGGTGGCTAAAGCGCAAGTAGATCGCGTTGCGTTGAAAGTCGAAGTCCGGGTGTTCTTCCGCCAGAGGATGCAAGTGCCGCACGAGTTCATCCATCGTGGCCTCATCCTTGGTGACCACTCCGGCCGGGTAGCCGTGCTGTTCCAGAATCTCGAAAGAGAGCTGCCGCGCCGCATGGTAAAGAATCTGCCGCAGAGCTGGAGCGGAGAGGCGCCCCAAGCGCTCATGCGCCACATCGCATTGCTGGTTCCAAGGTTCGCGGCTCACCCACTTGCCATCGCGGAGCTCATACAAATGCCGTTCATTGACGATAGCAAAATCCGGAGCGTGCGGAGCGGCAAATTCCTCCAAGCCCTCCTGCAAATGCCACAGGCTGCGCCCGGTATTGACCACCCACACCGCTCCAGCAGCACGCGCGGCCACCAAGGCATCCGCCAGCGGAGCCGGGCAGGCCAGCCTCGCCGGGAAGCCGACCAGGGTGCCGTCAAAATCCGTGCTGAGCAGTTTTAGGGCCATGCTCAAACATCCAAGCGCAGGCAGCCCATGCGCCAAGCAGAAAAAAACTACCCCAACTTGGTCTGCTCGCAAACCACAGCGACAAAGTCGGTTTCGGGGAGAATTTTTTTCCGCACCCGCACCCGAGCGCGTCGAACCAGCGGGTAGCCTAAGAGATGACCCACACAATCCGCCGCCAAAGTTTCAATCAGGTGCCGCGGACGAATCGCCGCCAAATCGGCCAACTCCCGCGCCAGCTCCGCGTAGTCCACCGTCTGGCTAATCATATCGTGCATCTGGGCAAACTCGCACCCCAGCTCCAACTCCACATCGAGCCAGAGCTGCTGCGGATTGGCGCGTTCTTCCTCCGGCACACCCACGTAACTGCTGACCACCAGCGAGTCCAATTGAATTAAGGATCGCCCACTCTTCATGCTAGCAACCGCAACAACGTCGGCAAATCTCGCACCACCACATCCGGGCGTGCCGGAGCAAGTTTTTCCAGGGAATCGAACCCCGTGAGCACCGCAATCGAGAGCACTCCGCCAAATCGCGCCGTCTCCACATCGTGCACCATGTCGCCCACGAAAGCTGTCTCCGCCGGATCGAGCTGCTTCTCCTCCAAGATCCGCCGAATCACTTCCCGCTTGTCGTTGATCTGCACGTAGGCTTCCTCAAAGACCTCCCGCACCCCAAGCCGCGTGGCCTGCAGCTCAAAGTGGGAGGCTTTGATCGTGCTCAGCAAAAAAATTCGCCGCCCGCGCTCCCGGCAGAATTCCAAAAGCTTGCGCGCTCCGGGAAGCAGCTGCACCTCGTCATTCAGCCCGCGGAAAAACCGTTCGTAGAGTGCCTCCAGGCCCTCTGCTGTGGCTTCGGGAAGGAACTCCGCATAAAAGCCAGAAAACGGCAGACGAAAGTGCCGCCGGAAATCTTCCAGGGTCAGCGGAGCTCGGCCGTATTCTTGAAAAATGAGATTGGTTGCACGCCAGACGGGCCCAAGATCATCAGCCAACGTCCCGGACCAATCAAAAAGGATATTGCGGATCATGTTTGGAACCGGAGCTCGTTGATCCGGGCTTGCGGAAAGGCCTTCCGCAAATGCGAGAGAATTTTTTTCTTCCAGGCTGTCTCTAGCTCATAGCGCACAATGGGGTGCGAGACCCGAATCGTCAGACAACCATCCAGCAAACCGACCGGAGCCGCGTGCGAAGCAATAAACTCCCCGACCAGCTCCTGCCAGGCAGCTTGAATCCGGCTCTCTTCCAGACGTTCTCCCAGCCCCAGACCATCGAGCACTTTCCGCAACACCGCGGAAACTTCGGCAAGTTTGTCCGGCTGCGGAGGCGGCTCGGGTAATCCGCGCCACTCCGCCAGCAAGGCCGCCCGCAGGTGGGGATTCATCGGGGCGATTGGCGCGTGGCTGGCGAGAAAACAGCGAGGCTTTTCTTAACCGTCGTTGCCGATAGCTTCGACCGGACACCCCTCCATGGCCTCTTTGCAAAGGGCTTCTTCCTCCGGAGTCTCCGGCTGCTTGTAAACGTAGGAGTGACCTCCGTCGTCGTTGCGGGTGAAATTGGCGGGGGCGGTTTCCCGGCACAAGTCGCAGTCAATGCACTGATCGTCCACGTAAAAGGCGCCGGCCACGTTGTCAGGGTATTTGTTCGCTACGTCTGCCATAATCCTGAAATGAGCTGTTTGATTGCTGAATCGAAGTTGTTAGAGTATTGCCCGACCTTGCGATTGCAACGGTTTTTTGCGTGCCATCTCCAGTCGTCAACCTCTCGAGTCAATTAGCCACCGCAGATCCCATGCCAAGCTCCGCCGATACCGCACCCGCCCCGGTCCTCCCCACCGAGGGCCGCCACGTTCTCCATGCCTTTTACCGCCTCGATCGCTTGGCTTGGGCGGAATCGGGCGACGCCGCAGATTTTCTCTCGCTCGCGCAAAACATCCGCCAAAGGCCTAATACCCAGCTCATCCTCTTCAGCGTCGTTGGCCCCAAAGCCGATCTTGGCTGGCTGCTCATGACCCCCGATTTGCAGGAGCTGGACCGGTTGCACAAAGCTCTCGAAAAATCCTTCGGCCCGGGAGTTCTCGACCCTACCTACAGCTACCTCTCCATGACCGAGCGCAGCGAATACACCACCTCCGAGGAAGAATACGCCGCGACCTTGGTCCATGAGGAAGGTCTGACCCCGGACTCCCCGGAATACACCACAAAAATGGAGGAGTTTCGTCGGCGCATGGCCAAATACACCCAGGACCGTCTTTATCCCAATCTGCCACCCTGGCCCGTGCTGTGCTTTTACCCCATGTCCAAACGCCGCGCCGTCGGGCAAAATTGGTATGCTTTGGACTTCACGGAACGGCGCGAGTTGATGAAAGGCCACGCTCGAGTGGGACGCACCTATGCAGGGCGTATCCTGCAACTGATCACCGGCTCCACTGGCCTGGATGAAATGGAGTGGGGCGTGACGCTGCTGGCCCACAACACGAGTGATATCAAAGCCATCGTTTATGAAATGCGCTTCGACCCTGTGAGCGCGCAGTATGCGGAGTTTGGCGACTTTTTTATTGGGCTCTGCATGGAGCCTGCAGACTTGCTGCAGCGTTTGGCCATTGTGGACTAAATGCCTCTCCCGACCTCGCTCCCCACTCCCCTGGTAGAGAAGGCCCGGGCTGCGCAAGAGCTTTTGCGCGAGTCCGCTCCAGTGCTCATTGCCTACTCCGGCGGAGTGGACAGCTCAGTCCTCTTGGCCTTGGCACAGCAATCCGGTGTGGCCTTTCTCGGGCTCATCGCTGATAGTCCCAGCCTGCCGCGCACACACCTTGCCTCCGCTCTTGCGCAGGCTCGCCAGATCGGCGCGCCAGTGGAAGTCCTGGCGACCGAGGAATTCGCTGATCCACGCTACGTGGCCAATCCGCCCGACCGCTGCTATTTCTGCAAAGCGGAGCTTTTTCAAAAAATGGAAGCAGAGGCCCGACGTCGCGCCTTTGCTTCCTTGGCCTACGGAGAAAATGCCGATGATCCCCCCGCCGCCCGCCCCGGATCCCGCGCGGCACAGGAATTCTCCGTACTCGCTCCCCTGCGAGCTGCCGATTTACATAAAAGCGAAATCCGCGCCCTGGCCCACGCTTTCGCCCTCTCCAGCGCCGAAAGACCCGCCGCCCCTTGCCTGAGTTCCCGCATTCCCCACGGCCAGCTCGTCACCCTCCCCGCGCTGCAGCGAGTCGAACGAGCCGAAGCCCTTCTGCAAGAAAGGGGTTTTCGGATTATACGAGTGCGACATTTATTGGGACCTGCCGGGCCCATCGCCCGAGTGCTGGTTGCGCCCGCGGAAGTTCCGGCACTTCTGGCAGCAGCGCACGAGCTTTCGCCACAGCTGCGTGATTGTGGCTTTGCTGAAGTCGAGTTTGACCCCCAAGGCTATCAGGGAATGATCGCCTAAGTTACCCGGCTCCTGACCGCGCAGCCGTGCTTGAACCAGGATTGGCAAGAATCTGCCAAGCCACCCAAGCGGCAAAAAAGGAGGTAGCGAGGGCTTTGAACCAGAGATTCGTCCAGTGGTGAATGAAGCCGTAGCTGTCACACCCCAAAGCAATCGCCAAGCCAACCAACAGAAGAAAAAGCCGGGAGAATCGTTCCGTGCCGACCGAGGGAAACGCTCTCAAGGTCCAAATGGCCACCGCCGGCGCGAGAAGGATGTAGCTATTGGCCTCGGTGCGCGGATTGAATAGAACCAGATAGGTTACTGCCAGCGCGTAGAGCAGAAGCTGAGCTTCGGGCCATGGACGGCGCCGCAGCGCGAGCCACCCCAACCCCAAAGTCCCCAAGGCTGCGAAGGCGCGCAGGATGAACCACACCCCATCCGACAAAGGCATGCCAAAGGTGCGGAACATTCCCGCCAAATCGCAGAATTCATGAAATCCCGGCTGGCTTGAAGCCCGCAAAACCTGGGCACCAAGTTGAAACTGCCGCCAGACAAACTCCGGGGAGGGATGCAAAAATGGCAGGGCAAAAGCCAAAACCAAGGCCCCGAGAAGCAATCCGCGCAGCTTGGGCAAGAGCGCACCCGCGAGCAAGAAATAGACTGCCGCCAAAGGCTTCCAAGCAAAGGCCAAGACCAAGGTCCCGGCAGAGAGGGCCCACTTTTGCTTGGCCAGACAGACCGCAGTGTGCAGAAAGAGCGCAGCCAAGAGGATATTCATCTGCCCGTTGCCAGCACTGGCCAAACTCGCCGGAAAAGTCAGCACCGTGAGGAGAAAAAAGGCCCCGCCTTCGGGCAACGCGCTGGAGCGGAAAACGCGGGCCGCACGCCACAGAGCCCAGGCCAGAATCCCTAGACTCACCCATCGCCAGAGCGGCTCGCCGAGGCGCTTGGGCAGAATGGCAAACGGCGAGTAAAGAATTGCCGCCTGCGGCAGGTAAAGAAATCCCTTTTTCTTGCCGGTGTAGATGTCTTCCTCTCCGGGCCACCATTTTTCTGCGGCTTGTCGGTAATTCGGCGTCACGGTTCGCCGATCGGGTTCCAGCGCGACAAGGACTCCCAAAACCGACCCATAAGTCAGCCAAATCGCCAGCGCTGCCCGAGCAGCCCAGGCTCCACGTAAAAACGCCTCCATGTGAATTCGGAAATGCTTCACGACCGGAAGTCAGAATAAGCAGCTCATACCTGCAGAAGCGTCCGTAAAAAAATCCCCGGGGACGGATTGGCCGTGCCCCGGGGAGAGTCGGTTCAGATGAGAGCGCCGGAATCTTATTCCGCAGCTTCTTCTTTCGCCGCCGACTTTTTCGCGGCCGTCGGCTTTTTGGGCTCAGCGGACTTTTCCTTTTTCGCGGCGGGTTCTTTCTGAGCTTTCGCCTCCTTGGCGGGCTTTTCCTCAACCGCGGTTCCCGCAGCAAGCGGAAGCTCCGCCTCCGCAGCGACAGCGATGTCCACCCATTCGAGATAGGCCATCGGGGCAGAATCGCTTGGTCGCTGCCCGAGTTTGATGATGCGCGTATAGCCGCCTTTGCGCTCCGCAGCAGCTGGAGCAATTTTGTCAAAAAGCACTTTCACTGTGGAAGGTTGGCGCAGGTAGCTAATGGCCAAACGCCGGGCATGGAGGTCGCCCCGTTTGCCCAGAGTGACCATCTTTTCCGCCAGGGGACGCACGGCCTTGGCTTTCGCCAGCGTGGTTTTGATGCGCTTGTGCTCGATCAAACTGCAGACCTGATTGGCCAGCAGCGCATCCCGATGCTCCACCTTGCGGCCCAGTTTGACGGTTTTTTTCTGATGTCTCATGACGTTAATTTCGGAAAAATGGCCTAATCTTCGGACTTCTCGGCTTCGACCGGCAGGTCCACCAACCCGGGCTCAAACTTCATGCCCAAGCTAAGTCCCAGAGACTGCAGCTTGTCTTTGATTTCGTTGAGCGACTTTTTACCGAAGTTGCGATACTTGAGCATCTCGCCTTCGGTCTTCATCGCCAGCTGGCCCACGGAGATGATGTTCGCGTTGTTCAGGCAGTTGGCAGCGCGCACAGAGAGTTCAATTTCATTCACGCTCATGTTCAAGAGCTTCTTCATGCGCGTGTTTTCCTGGCTGACCTCTTGCGGAGTCTCATCAATCTCGACCTGTGAATCGTCGAAGTTGACGAACACGTCGAGGTGATGCCGCAGAATGGCGGAAGCCTGCAGGAGGGCGTCTTCAGGCGTCAGGCGCCCATCGGTCCAGATTTCCAAAACCAGCTTGTCGTAGTCCGTGCGCTGCCCCACGCGGTGCGCTTCCACGGCATATTTCACGCGGGTCACTGGAGAGAAGATCGAGTCTATCGGAATGACCCCAATCGGCATGTCGGGATATTTGTTTTCATCCCCCGTGGCAAAGCCACGCCCAATGCGCACTTGCAACTCCGCCTCGAACTTTTGCTTCTTGTCCAAGGTGCAAATGAGCTGGTCCGGATTCACCACTTCGCAGGCATGGGTGGTAGTAATGTCTGCCGCAGTCACTGGACCTTCCTTCTGCACGGAGATTTTCAGGCGATGCGTCTCGCGGTCTTGCACTTTGAATTTGACCTTCTTGAGGTTGAGAATGATGTCGGTGACATCTTCCACCACCCCATCCAGGCTGGTGAACTCATGCGGAGCTCCAGCGATTTCCACCGCCGTGATGGCTGCTCCTTCGAGGGAGGAAAGCAGGACCCGGCGCAGAGAGTTGCCGATGGTGTGACCGTAACCGGCCTCGAAGGGCTCGGCGATGAACTTGGTGTAAGTATCCGTGAGGGTGCTCTCTTCTTTGATGAGCGTCTTCGGGATTTCAAATCGTCCTAAACGAATGGGCATGTTTTTTATGGGGCCAACCGTTTCCGGTAGGCGGAAGTGATTTCGACCGGGTTACCCCCGTGCGCATGGGAAATTTGCGAGGCAAACTCCCCGGGGACCGACGGCTTAGTGGTTTAGCGCAGAGGGGAAAACTATCCCTCCAATTCGCCTTGCCAAGTCCTTTTTTAGGAAAAATTAGCGTCCCCAGGGTAAATTCTTTTAGACGGGCCGAGCCTGAAAGAGGGTGTGAAGAAGAAAAAGTCTTACCAAAATGGATGATTTTTTTGCCATAAGGGGGTGAAGAACCCGCGCCAAACCCCACTCTTGGAAAAGGAACCTGTTTTTGTTGAACTCTGGCGCCTGGGTGTTCGCGCTCTGCGAGAGGATGAATACGAGAGAGCCGGGCCGTATTTCGCTGACGAGCCCTACCTTGGGGATTTGCGGCGTGGTCGCTGTCTGCTCCAAGTGGTCGAAGCGGGAGATCGCTGAGGGGCGCTGCTGGGTTGAGGTCCGGCGGCGTGGAAGCTGGCCGACCGGGAGAGCCGCATCGGATGGACCGCGCCGCACCGCGGGGAGCGCATTGGGCTGATGGTGCAGAACCGGCGGTTCTTGGTTTTCGGAGCCACGCCAATGCCCAGCCTCGCTTCCAAGGCGCTGCCCGATCACCGGGAGGCAACCCACGGCTACCGCCCGCTGCTGGCGTAACCGAGCCCGGCGGAGCCGGGCGAGATAGCCTGCGTGCCAATGCAGCCCAAAGGGCGCAGCTGCCGGGTGGCGAATGTGGCAAACCTTCACCGACATCGAGAGCTACGCGGGGCAGCTGCGACAAGGCCACCGGGAGGGAGTCCTGCGGGATGACCCAAAGCTTTGCCCGGCTGAATATTGACCGGTAAGGGCGGCTGAAAAAGTATTGGCTCAGGAGGCTGAACCGCAACAGTGGCGCATTCTGCAGGCCATTAATGTGCCCGAGGGATATCGCCGGGCGCTCAAGTTAGAGATCTACGAGCGCAACCCGCCTCGCACCGAAGACCAGATGCTTTCCCTGCGCGACTATTCGCGCGAGCACTTCCAGGATCCCCGGCGGGCCAACCGCACCTCTCCTGGCCCAAGCTCGCCGAACGCTGCCCACACAAGCCCTCCATCGCTCTCGCCGCTCTCACCATGATAAACCCTAAATGATTTTACTCTAATCGCACCCCCAACGCGGGCGAGATTGATTTTTCTGGCACTTCCGAAGAGAGTGTTCTCGTTGAAATCCCTTGCTCTAATAGCTGGCTTCCTCCTTCTGGCGCCACGCTTGGAGGCCGTTTTGGTCTATGATGGCACGGCGGCGAATCTCGTTGCCCCGTTGGATGACCCCGGCTGGAACTCCATCGGGCGATTCACCACTCACGTGGCCACAGCCGTCTTTTTGGGTAATTACGGCGGCTCTGCTTGGTTTCTCACCGCCAACCACTTCTCCGTCAGTGGCAACAGCCTGGAAATCGCCGAGCAAACTTTCACCGACTTCTACGACCAGCAACAGATTGGCACTGCGGACCTCAAAGTTTTCCGTCTCAACACCGCCCTTACCGGACTCACTCCCATAACCCTCGCCTCAAATGCCCCGGAGAGTGGAGACCCCGTGGTCATGATGGGCAACGGACGCACCGGCACGAAAGTAACTTGGAATACCTCGACGAATCCCTGGACCGAGGGCGGCTCGAATGCCGAAGGCTACACTTGGTCTTCTCCGAATGTTCTGCGCTGGGGCACCAGTTCCGTGCAGGATGTGAATCTCACAGGAAGCAGCACGGTCTATTTTTCCACGGACTTCGGCCCTACAGCCGGGCAAGCCCAAGGATCTTTGGGGGACTCTGGAGGAGCCGTATTCACGAAAAAATCTGGTAGCTGGGAGCTGGTGGGGATCATGTTGGCAGTCGGGGTGCTGCAAAATGGAACATATCAAAATAACTTCCTCGGACAGCCCTCGCAAACTGCCGTGGCAAGCATCGCCAGCAGCCCCGGAGACCGGAGCGTCACCTTCAGTGCCCAGATTGCCAACTACTCCGCCGCTATCCTCGCTGCTATACCCGAACCCTCCACTTGGATTCTGCTCCTCATCGCAGGATCCGCCTGCTGGTTGCCTCGCCGTGATTCTAGCCATGCCAAAAGAAATTCCCGCTTCGAGTGATTCAGTTACGCAACGCCTCTGCTGCGAAGCGGAAGGCTACATGGAGTTGGGGATGCTGGATGATGCGTGGGAATGTCTTGGGAAAATCTCCCCGGAAAAAAGGGGCTCTACTCCCGTTCTCGCGCTGCGCGCGCTCCTGCACCACCACGGGCAAAGCTGGGCGGAGCTCACCAAAGTCGCCGCCCAACTCGTCGAACTCTTCCCCGACCAAGCGCAATGGTGGCTGGAGTGGGCCTATGCCACGCGCCGTTCCCTTTCTCTACAGGCCGCTCAAGAGATATTGCTGCGGGCCTTGGAAAGACATCCCAGCGAGCCCCTCATTCATTTCAACCTGGCCTGCTATGCCTGTCAACTGGGAGACCTACCTGCCGCCCGCAGGTTACTCGCCCAGGCGTTCCGACTGCACGAGTCCCTCGGCTCTCTTGCGAGCACTGATCCGGATCTACAGCCGCTCTGGGCCGAACTTCCGGCACTGTAGACACACAATCCGATCCGCAACCTCCGTCCCCCTCATCTTGGTAACTCCTCTACCTCATCAATTTGTCTCTGGAGGGCAAACGGGTGCCGATCGCGCGGCCCTCGATGTGGCACTGGAATACAATTTTCCTCATGGAGGTTGGTGCCCTGCCGGACGTTGGGCCGAAGACGGACCGATTCCTCCCCGCTACCGCTTGCGGGAAACTCCCTCTTCCGACCCCCGGCAACGCACAGAGTGGAATGTGCGCGACAGCGATGGAACCGTCGTTTTCACTCGAGCAGAAAAGCCCATCGGAGGCTCGCTGGCCACGCTTCAAATCGCCCAAGCTTTTGGCAAACCTTTACTGCATCTCGTTCTACGAGACGACTCGCACCCCGCCAACCTCTCCCCAATTCTCCGAGAGTTTCTGCTCCGGCATTCTGTCCGCGTTCTCAATGTAGCTGGCTCGCGCGAAAGCCAGGAACCCGGGATTTACTCCCTTGTGGCAAATATGTTGCGGTCAACCTTTTTTGACACTCACCCTCCCATCCATCCGCTTTTTCCACCCCTCTAGTTACCTGCCTCCCAGCTGCGATTCAGGGAGTGTCTAGGGCTTTTTCAAATTCGGTGCGATTGACGAACCGCGAGCTCCCATCAAAAAAAAGTCATCACCGCACGGTTGGAGCCGAAGCGGTCATAAGCCCGGGCTCCTCCTATCTCGAGATACCAGTCGTAGGAGGAAGCAAACACTCCCCGCCAAGACATCTGGCTCAAGACCGCCCAGTTGCACGTCGTGTCGGTCCAGTTGGTATTCCAGCTCGCATTGGCACTCTTGCTCGGCGCGAGAGGTTTTACGTTGTAGCCCACGCCACCAATCAGATCGGGCGTCTGGGCCTTGATCTGGTCGAAGTGAATTTTTCCCAGCCCAGCCTTAGAGTCCGGCACAAATATTTTCATCAGCAACCCCGGACAAACCCATGCCGCTATAGCTTATTTTCCGGTGATAACTTTCCAGGAAAGTTCGTGAACATGGCTCGCGCTAGGTTCGAGCTCCGGATGATCCAAATACCGGGCCAGAGGATTTACCCAGATGATTCCTCGCTGGTTCGGAGTGTCTGGTTACTTTCCTTCATCGCCGACGGGCAGTCGTCCATTCTCAGTGGCAAACGAGGAAAGCGCCCCATAAAGCTGCCGTTGGCAGCTGATCGCATCGCTCTACATCGCCGATTTTCGCAGGCTGCCAAACGCAGGAAAAAGCAAGGCGGCAAGGACCCCAATGATCGCGATCACTACCAGCTGTTCAATGAGCGCGAAGACTTCCGGTTGTCGGAGGTGCGCAAAATAAATGGTGGGGGAATAGGAACTCTTGATTGGATGGTTGGTTGGCAAGGGGTGGTTTTTCATTTGCAGAGAGATTGTGGTAGGGGGTTCAATTTCGGGTGCAAAAGTGCGATCCGGGTTTCGTTTCCAGGCAAGCCGCACCGGACCGGAAGCATACGGCATCACCCCTTCCGCCCGCTCCACACCCGGAATCCCCAATAGATCGAGACCCAGCGGTTCGGGTCCTTCGCGGAGTCTCCTGCCGCAAATGAGCCGGAGCCGCCGAGGCTTGCCTCCAATGGCAAATCGCCACCAACCGGGCACCATTTTTTCTACTCGGGTAGTTTTTTGCGGGCTTATCCAGCATCCAGATTGACAAAGCTCCACGTCCAGCTTGTTCTCAGAGTTTTTTCCCCACGCTGGACCTCGCCTCTATCTAGCCTATGTCACCCGCACAAAAAATCACCCGTAAGGAGGTGGCGCTTGCCGCCAAGGTTTCCACCTTTACCGTATCTCAAGTGGTGGCAGGACGATCTGGCCCTTCCGAGAAGACCCGGAGGCATGTTCTCAGTGTTGCCAAGCGCCTTGGCTACAAGCCCAACATTGCGGCTTCAGTTTTGTCGAGTCAGCGTCACTCGGCAGCAAAAAAGCGTTTCAAGATTGGCTACTTGCAGCGAACCTTTCACGCCTACCGCCAGGAACTTCTTTTGCGCGCTGCCGAGGAGATGGATATTGATGTCGAGTTGGTAGATTTGACTGCCTTCAGCAGCCCATCCGCCACTGGCAAGGCCCTTTACAACCTCGGGTTCGAAGGTTTGCTCTTTACTTCGAACAGTATACCTTGGACCCCAGAAGAGCGGCGGCATTTTCCTTGGGACAAATTCTCCCTTATCAAGCTCGACCGCGCCTGCCCCGACATTCGTTGCAACATCATTCGCCACAGTGCTTTTGACTACGCCAACCGCAGCCTCGAGAACATCTGCGCACTGGGTTACAAAAATCTTGCAGTTGTTCTCATTGAGACACCCTCCAGCTTGGACGACGACGCCCGCTTCGGGGCCGTGTATAATTTTCGCGAGCGCAAACTCCCGCCGGGAGCGCGGTTGTCCATACACATCTCCACCGCCCCCCCAGCCGCACCACTCAAGCCGGAGACGCTTCTCTGGCTCCAGAAATTGCAGCCCGATGTCGCCGTTTTTTTGCACCGGGGCATGGCTGAGGCCTATCTCAACCAGACCACGCCTGAGCAGCGCTGCCCCTCCGTCGCCGCTTTTCACGTCGAACCCGACCGCTTCTCCAACCCCCACCAAATCGCCGGCTGTCTCGTCAGAGTTCTCGACCATCACAAGATTGCTCTGCATCAGCTCATTGAGCTTATCCGAAACAACCGCAAAGGCTTTGGCAAATACCCTTCCGAGACCGTCATCGAACCCGAGTGGTTTCAAGGCAAATCCCTCTTTCCTCCGAAAGACAAATCGCGGCGAAAAATTCGTGAAGCGGATCTACGGCACTAAATTTTCCGTCTTGTTAAAGAGGAATCTTGGGGGCTTCTCGCTCCAAGGAACTATTCCCAAACACCGTGGAAGAATGGTTGGAGATATCGCCCAAAATTCTCGCCCAAAATGGCTGCCCGACATGGATTCGAACCATGAATAACGGCTCCAAAGGCCGCTGTGTTACCGTTACACCATCGGGCAACTAGTGGGCACATTAGAGGCTGGAGACGAGTTTTCCAGCAAAAGATTTGCTGATTTTTACGGGTTTTTGTCGGGGGCCTGGCTCGGTCAGGCGAAATTTTCGCCATTCGTCACTTTGTTCGACGCGAATGTCACTTCCCGGTTGAGGAACTGGCCTGAGAATTGCTTTGCATTGTCCAACAAAACTCATCTGGCCCCCATTGAGATAGGTCAAAAATCCACTTCAACATGACTAATCTGACAATCCTGCTTGCTTCGGGGGCCAGCCAGGCTCCGGCGGACCCTTCACCATCGCTCTATCTTGCAGTGAGCGGGGTGGCTTTGGTTGTTTCCTTAATCGTCTCCGTGAGTATCTTTTTTTCGGGAGACCCAAACGCTTTGTGGCGCTCGGTGGCGACAAGAAACTGCGGCCTCTGCTTTTTGGCTGCAGCCGCCGCGAGCGTTCTCTTTATTCTGCTAAAAGATGGTTCTGGCCCCGCTTTGGCTCCCGAGGTTTTCGGCTTAGTGATCCTTGGCGCTGGAATCGTTGGTTCGGTCACCGGTTTTGTCTGGTTCTACCTGTTGCACGCCAAAATTGACCGACTCGGGAATTTCGAAGACTCGATCTTCTCGGATAACAAGCGTCCCAAACGTCGTTGGGAATTGTAGCCTTCTGCCAGATCTCGGATCTTCAAACCAACTGACGCCGAACCTCATCTAGCCCCTGGGAAGCGGACAAGGCGATGATTTCAAAGCCAGGAACGGCTGGAGGGTTCGGGTCCACGAGAAATTTGCGGGCCTTGGCGGGAGCAGCATAAGCCAAGGCTGCGGCGGGATAAACCTGCAGGGACGTTCCCACCACGATGAGGACATCGGCTTCCTGCACCCAGCGCTCGGCCACGGGCCAGAGTGGCACCATTTCACCAAACCAGACAATGTGCGGCCGAAGTTGACCTCCGCGAGGACAACAGTCACCAAGTTTTAACTCCCAGCTGGGTAATTGCACCACGTAATCCGGATCCAAAGTGGAGCGGGCTTTGCGCAGCTCGCCATGCAGATGCAAGACCTTGGAGGAACCCGCGCGTTCGTGCAGGTCATCCACATTTTGCGTTACCACCAACACCCGAAAGTGGTTTTCCCAAGCGGCGATGATGCGATGCCCGTGGTTTGGCTCGGCCTCCAGCAAAGCCCGTCGCCGCTCGTTGTAAAACCGCAGAACTTTCTCAGGATCCCGCTTCCAGGCTTCGGGCGTAGCCACTTCCTCCACCCGGTGCCCCTCCCAGAGCCCGCCTGCGCCGCGGAAAATTCGCAGTCCGCTTTCGGCGCTTATGCCTGCTCCGGAAAGGACCACAATGGTGGAGCGGGTGGCGGTTTTCATTCTCCTTTTTCAAGCATCTCCCGCAACCGCCCGAATTCTGCCAAGACGTAATCATCATCCGCAGCCTGATTCATCACCTCGGCGAAGGAAGTCCGCTCAACCCCATCCCCGGCAATTTCCTCGAGAAAGCGGCTGGGGGTGCAGGTCATGGTCCCGCCATAACGCGAGCGTTCGTGGCAGTGTGTGATGGTGAGGCTTTGCCGGGCGCGGGTGATCCCGACATAGAAGAGGCGGCGTTCTTCATCGAGAGTGCCCTCGGCGAGGGAGCGGCTGTGAGGCAGCAGCCCATCCTCCGCTCCGAGAAGATACACATGGGGAAACTCCAAGCCCTTGGCCGCGTGCAAGGTGATGAGGGTCACGCCGCGGGTATTCTCCGCCTCATCCTCCTCGCGGTCGCGATCCAGGCTCATTTCGTCCAGAAAACCCTCCAATCCATCCTGCGAACGTTTCTGATAATCAGCCAGCTGTTGTATCAAGTCGCGCAGATTGCTTTCCCGGCGCAGGGCCTCGTCGGGCGTTTTGCAGGCACGTCGCAGATCATCGAAGTAGCCACAATTATCAAGGTAGCTTCCAATGAGCTCGGCCAGGTCGGTGCCGGGAGTCATGGCCCGCACGCGGAGGGTTTGCAACTCCGCGGCAAATGCTTCAATGGCGGCCCGCCCTTTCTTGCTCAAGCGGTCGAGGAAGGCCGGTTGCAGAAGCATTTCCTGCACACTGCAGCCAAGTTGCGAACTTTCCTCCAGGGCCATCTCCACCGTTGCCGCCCCGATTCCCCGCGGAGGGGTGGAGATGATACGCAGGAGAGCCTGATCATCCTGCGGATTAATAATAGCCGCCAGGTAGGCCAGGAGGTCCCGCACTTCGCGGCGGTCGAAAAAGCTCTTGCCGCCAACCAACCGGTAGGGAATCCGCAGGCGGCGGAGTTCACCTTCGATGAGGCGGGATTGGGCATTCATGCGAAAAAGAACTGCAAAAGCCTCCCAGGGAAGGTTCTCCCCGGCGCACCGGGCGGCGATCTCGGAGGCCACAAACTCTGCCTCTTCCTGTTCGTGCGACATCGTGACCACCTGCACCGGCTTGCCGGCTTCTCCGGGGCTCCAAAGCCGCTTGCTGCGGCGTCGGGAATTATGTCGAATCAGGCGATTAGCCGCCCCGAGAATGGCATTCGTGGAGCGGTAATTTTGTTCGAGCTTGAAAATCGCCGGGGTCGGGAAGTGGCGCTCGAACTCCAGGATGTTGGAAATCTCCGCCCCACGCCAACCGTAGATGCTTTGATCATCATCACCGACCACACATACATTCGGCGGACGACCACTGGCCAAAAGGCTCACCAAATCCAGCTGCAGCCGATTGGTATCCTGAAACTCGTCCACCAGCAAATGGCGACACCGCTGCTGCCAATGCGCCCGGGCTTCTGGATGCTCGTGGAGCACTTTCACCGCCAGAACTAGCAAATCATCGAAGTCCATCGCGTTCTGGTTTTTCAACTCCTTCTGGTAGCGGACATACACCGTGCCCAAGAGGCTCTCGTTCTCTCCGGGAGCTTTCCAACCGGAGTTTTTGGCCCGGCTGATAGCACTGCGGGCGACCTGAGCATCGAGCTTCTCATCTTTGGCCGCCGAACGGGCGATGATTTTTTTGATCAACCCGGTCTGGTCACCTTCGTCAAAAATCGTGAAGTTTTTCTTGTAACCGACGAGGGCGGCATCTTGGCGCAGGATGCGCACACAGAGGGAATGAAATGTCGAAGCCGTGATGGCCTGAGCAGCCTCTGGCGGAACCATCCCAGCAATACGCTCCTTGAGCTCCCGGGCGGCTTTGTTGGTGAAGGTCACGGCGAGAATCTCTCCCGGCGGCACTCCCTGGCCAATCAACCAAGCAATGCGAGCCGTGATGACCCGGGTTTTGCCTGTGCCAGCTCCGGCCAGGATGAGCATCGGTCCGCCGGGGTGCGTTACGGCGCGTTGCTGCTCCGGATTGAGGTCAAAGAGTCGGAAGCGGCTCATGCGACAGAAGCCCAATCCTGACAGATGCCCGCCACGACCTGAGGGTAGAGTTGATGCTCTGCGGCCTGGATGCGGGCATGCAGAGACTCCGGTGTATCTCCCGGGAGAATCGGCACCCGAGCTTGCTGCAAAATCGGTCCCGTATCCACCCCGGCATCCACCCAATGCACTGTGCAGCCGGTCTCGGTTTCGCCCGCTTCCAAAGCCTGCTTCCAAGCGGCTAACCCGGGATACTTCGGCAACAAGGACGGGTGGATATTGAGGATTCGTTGCGGATAAGCCTCCAGCAGGGGGGCTTTCACCACCCTCAGATAGCCAGCAAGAATGACCAGATCCACTCGCTCATCCCGCAACCGCTGCGCCAGCGCTTCTTCCACCTCCGGAGAGAGTCGGGTGCGATAGCGAGGTTCGTGCAACTCCCAGGTGGGCACCTGGAACTCCGCTCCCAACTGCAAGATTCCCGCGCCGGGCTGATCCGTGACGATGAGGGCCGCCTCGGCAGCAATCTGCCCAGCCCGAACCGCTTGCAGAATGGCGCGGGCGTTGGAGCCTTTACCGGAGCCAAGGAGTGCCAGGCGGGGTTTGCAATTCATGGCCGCGCATCCTGCATCTTCCCGCTTTCCCTGACCAGTCAAAGCAGTCATAAAAATTTCCCTGCTCATGCCCACCGCAACACCCAACTCACCCGCTTCCTTGGACCGCCAACTCCGCCAGTGGAAAGTCCGCTTGGAAAAGGAACTGGAACGGTCTCTACCCCCAGCTTCCATCCGCCCCACCTCCTTGCATGAAGCCATGCGTTACACCGTTTTCAATGGCGGCAAGCGGCTGCGCCCGATTCTGACCCTTGCCGCCGCCGAGGCCTGCGGAGGGGCAATTGCTCAAGCGCTGCCTTCAGCTTGCGCCGTGGAACTCCTGCACACCTACTCCCTGGTGCATGATGATCTTCCCTGCATGGATGATGATGATCTGCGCCGGGGGCGACCGACTTGTCACAAAGTTTACGGCGAGGCCCTGGCGGTGCTGACCGGCGATGCGCTGCTCACCCAGGCCTTTCTCCTCCTCGCCAGTCAGCGCCCCACTGCACGTTATGCTCTCGGGCATTTCTTGGCCGAACTCGGTTTTGCCGCAGGTAGCCAGGGCCTCATTGCTGGCCAAGTTGCGGACATGGAAGCCGAGGGAAAAGATAACCCCACGCGCAATGACCTGCTCTTCATCCACCAGGGTAAGACAGCAGCCATGATTGTTGTTTCGCTGCGGCTCGGAGCCATGTCCGCCAACGCGACTCGCAATCGCCTGCTGCAAATCTCGGAATTTGGCGCCAAGCTGGGGCTGGCCTTCCAAGCCATAGACGACATTCTGGACTGCACGCAAAGCAGCGAGGTGCTCGGCAAAAGCGCGGGCAAAGATGTGGCGGCAGGAAAAGTGACGTATCCGGCCGTATTCGGACTCGAGCGGGCCAAAACCGAAGCGGCTCGACTCACTCAAGAGGCCATCGCGGCCTTGGCCCCGCTAGGAGCCTCCGGGCAACTCCTCCGCCATTTGGCCGAGAAGCTCCTACAACGCGACTTCTGACCTTGCGACGGCTTTCCGGCATTTCCTTGCATTTCCCCGTAAATCCACTAACCAATTCCTCTCCGGGAAGCTCCACGTTTACCGGTATCCAAGACCGTGGCCAAGCCCCTCGCCGGGCCTGGCTTCCTCATCCTCGCACACCGTGAAACACCTCCTCTCCATTCAAGCCCTTTCCTCCGATGAGATCCGCCACATCCTTGAGCGTGCTCATATAATGAAAAAGCAGCGCGGCCGCTCCACGGAAAAACCCCTCACAGGTCAGATTTGGGCCTTGATTTTTTCCAAATCTTCCACCCGCACTCGGGTCAGTTTCGAAGTCGGCATCCGCGAACTCGGTGGCCAGGTGATGTTTCTCTCGGCTTCCGACATCCAGCTCGGCCGGGGAGAGCCTGTGAAAGACACCGCCCGCGTCCTCGGGCGCATGATCCATGGAGCAGTCATCCGCACTTTTGACCAGACCGAGGTGGAGGACTTTGCCCGCTTTAGCGACATTCCAACCATCAACGCGCTCACCGACCAAGAGCATCCCTGCCAGATCTTGGCCGACTTGCAAACCATCGAGGAACAACGCGGATCGCTCGATGGGTTGAAGGTTTGTTTCATCGGAGATGCGGACTGCAACGTGGCTCGCTCTTGGATCTGGGCGGCCGCTAAACTCGATATCGAGCTGCGACTTGCGGCACCCGAAAAGTTCCAACCTCCGGCCAGCCTCATCAGCAAAGCGGGTGGAAACATCCGCACCACCACCGACCCGGCGGAGGCCGCCGAAGGGGCCGATGTCCTCTACACCGATGTCTGGGTCAGTATGGGCAAAGAACAGGAGTCGGCCTACCGCATCGCCCAACTGCACAGCTACCAAATCAACAGGGCCTTGCTCTCCCATTCGCCCAATGCCGCGGTGATGCACTGCTTGCCCGCGTATCGGGAAAAGGAAATCACCGACGAAGTCATGGAAGCGCACGCCGAGACGATTTTCCAACAGGCAGAAAATCGGCTGCACACCCAGAAAGCCATCCTGGCCTGGCTCACCGAATAGCCCTCAAACCGCATGTCTTCCCGAAATTATTTTGCTGCCTGCGATCTTGGCGCGGAAAGCGGACGGGTCATGCTCGGCACCCTTGCCGGAGGGAGACTCGAGTTGGAGGAGATCCACCGTTTTCCCAACCTCCCGGTAAACCTCGGCGGCACTCTGCGCTGGGATATCCTGGGTCTCTTCCGCGAAATGAAGGCCGGTCTGGCAAAGCTCGGGCAGCGTGGCATCCCTCTCACGAGTCTGAGCGTGGACACCTGGGGCGTGGACTACGCTTGGCTGGGTGCCGGCCAACCTCTCCTGGCTCCTCCGGTGGTCTATCGCGATACCCGCAACGATCGGGCCATGGCGCGGCTTTTGCAGCGGGTCTCCCGCGCCGAGATCTTTGCCGAGACCGGCCTGCAATTCATGCCCTTCAATACGATTTTCCAGCTGACTGCTGACCATGAAGAAAGTCCGGCCATGGTGCGGGTAGCGGAGCGTTTCCTGATGCTCGGAGACTACTTCAATTTCCTTTTCAGCGGTCGCGCAGTTGCCGAGGAAAGCCTCGCCAGCACCTCCCAGCTTTACCGCCCGGACCAGAGAGTTTGGTCTGAGAAGCTCATTGCTGCTTGCGGCCTGCGGCGGGAAGTTTTCCCGGAAATCGTCCCCTCTGGAACGGTCCTGGGACCTCTGCGGGAAGAATGGAGGCGCGAATGCTCTCTCCCACACGCCCAAGTCGTGGCAACCTGCTCGCACGATACTGGCTCGGCCGTGGCAGCGGTTCCGGCCACTGCGGGCGAGAACTGGGCCTACTTGAGCAGCGGCACTTGGTCCCTCCTCGGTGTCGAGTTGCCTGCGCCCCACCTCGATCCAGCCGTGCTCGAAGCCAACTTCACCAACGAAGGGGGCTACGGCGGCACGACTCGTTTTTTGAAAAACATCGTCGGCCTGTGGATTCTGCAAGAATGTCGTCGGGCCTGGGAGAGCGAAGGCGAAGCCATCAGTTACTCCGAAATCACCCGACTCGCCGCTGAGGCTCCCGCCCTCGTCAGCCTCATCAATCCCAACGACCCACGCTTCCTCAAACCCGGGCAAATGCCGGAAAAAATCACCGCTTTTTGTCGTGAGACCGGGCAGCCCGTCCCGGCGGAAAAAGGCGCTATGGCCCGCTGTGTGCTGGAGAGTCTGGCTCTCACCTATCGCGCCGAGCTGGCTAACTTGGAAAAACTCACCGACCGCAAAATCGAGCTCCTGCACATCGTTGGAGGCGGTAGCCGCAGCGCGCTGCTCAATCAATTTGCCGCCGACGCCACCGGGCGCACGGTCCTCGCCGGCCCCGTCGAAGCCACAGCAATCGGGAATCTCCTCATTCAAGCGATCGCCGCCGGCTGCCTGCGCGACCTTGACCACCTCCGGCAAACCGTAGCCCATTCTTTTCCGCTGGAAACTTTCCGCCCCTCCCAGGAAGCCTCCTGGAGCGCGGCTTGGGAGAAATTTTGCCGTCTGCGAGGAAAGTAGCCCGCTCCGGCCACGGAGTTGGCATTTTCCCGAATTTGGTGAATCTTCCCGTCATGCCCACCAACCCGATTCAGAGCTTCTCCGAAGCCGAAGCGCAGCTCGCGATTGCTCTCGCCGCCGCCTTGGCCGATGGAGAGAAGCAAGACGCCGAAAGGTCCGCCATTTCGGAACTGGCGCAAGAATTAGAATTTGCCAACCCGGCTCAGGCCACCCGCAAACTTCTCCGTCAGAGTGGTGATCTCGCTGCCGCTTGTGCCGCACTATCCACTCCGGCGGCCAAACAACTCGCCTACGAAATGGCCCTCGCGGTTTGCCAGGCCTCGGGAGAGGTCAGCCCAGCCGAGAAAACCTTCCTCTCCGCACTGCGCGATCAACTTGGCCTGGGAGCCGAGGCCTCTGCTCAAGCCGAGGAGGAAGTCCGGGCGATCCTGCCCCCGGCTCTTCCCGAATCCCAAACACCAGCTCCCTCCGCTGGTTCGGGCATGGATAACGGCCCAATGATCCTGCGCTACGCCATCCTCAATGGCGCTCTGGAGTTGCTGCCAGAAACCCTCGCCACCATGGCCATTTTGCCGCTGCAAATGAAAATGGTCTATCGCATCGGCCAATCCCATGGCTTTGCCCTCGACCGCGGGCATATTCGCGAGCTCTTGGCCACCGCAGGACTGGGGCTTGGAAGCCAGATGTTGGAAGGCTTCGCCCGGAATCTCCTCGGGAAGCTCGGCCGTTCCCTCGGCGGCAAACCCGTCGGGCGGCTGGCGCAACAGGCCGCCGGCTCCGCCACGAGCTTCGCCGCCACTTACGCCATCGGGCACTTGGCTGATCGTTACTATGGCAGCGGTCGCCGCCTGGACACCGCCGCCCTCAAAGCTGGCTTCAGCGAACTGCAAAAGAACGCCCTCGAACTCCACCGCCGCTACCTGCCGCAAATCCAGCACCAAGCCCAAACCCTCCAACCGGGGCAAATCCTCCAGATGGTTCAGGGTAGTATCTAAAGTCACCGTTGCGAATTTTCTCGGGACAAATTTCTCCTTCCCTTGCCCGCGGCCACAAGTAGGATGCCGGGGTCCTTTATGAATACCTCTCCTGCCTCCTCCGCCAACGTCCGTCTCGAATCCGACACCATGGGCCAAATCGAAGTGCCCAACGATCGTTATTACGGTGCCCAGACCGCCCGCTCCCTGATCCACTTCCACATCGGCCACGACGTCCTGCCGCGGGAGCTGATTCGTGCCCTGGGCATCCTGAAAAAAGCCTGCGCTTTGGCCAATGCCGATCTCGGGAAGCTTGCCCCAGAAAAAAGAGACCTCATCGCCGCAGCGGCGGACGAAGTGATCGCCGGCAAGCTCGATGAGCATTTTCCACTGCGCGTCTGGCAAACCGGCAGCGGCACCCAAAGCAACATGAACGCCAATGAGGTCATCAGCAACCGCGCGATCGAAATGGCCGGCGGCGTCCTGGGATCGAAAAAACCTATCCACCCGAACGACGACGTGAATATGTCGCAGTCGTCAAACGACACCTTCCCCACCGCTATGAACATCGCGGCCGCGATGCAGGTCGTGTCGCATCTGCTGCCAGCAGTGCGGGAGTTGCGCGATGCCCTGCAGGCCAAAGCCGATGCTTTTGCCTCCATCGTCAAAATCGGCCGCACCCACCTGCAAGATGCCACGCCGCTGACTTTAGGACAGGAATTTTCCGGCTACGTAACCCTGCTCACCGAGGATCTTCGCCGTATCGAAGCGACCCTGCCCGGGCTCTATTCGCTGGCCATCGGTGGGACAGCGGTGGGCACCGGGTTGAACTCCCACCCGGAATTCGGCGACCGCGCCGCCGCTCACATTGCCCAGCTTACCGGGCTGCCTTTCATCTCCGCCCCGAATAAGTTTGCCGCCCTCTCCGCCCACAGTGAGTTTGTTTTCGCTTCCGGAGCCCTCAAATCCCTCGCCTGCTCCTGCATGAAAATCGCCAATGACATCCGCTGGCTGGCCTCTGGCCCGCGTTGCGGCCTTGGCGAACTCACTATTCCCGAAAACGAGCCCGGCTCTTCTATTATGCCTGGCAAGGTCAATCCCACGCAAAGTGAGGCCATGACCATGGTGGCGGTGCAGGTGCTGGGCAACGATACCGCTATCGGCATCGGGGCTTCCCAAGGCAACTTTGAGCTCAACGTCTTCAAGCCAGTGATCGTTTTCAATTTCCTCAATTCCGTGCGGCTCTTGGCCGATAGCTGCCGTTCTTTCACCGAGCACTGCGCTGTCGGCATCGAGCCCAACCTGGAGCGAATTCAGGAATACGTGAAAAATTCCCTCATGCTCGTCACGGCCCTCAATCCGCACATCGGCTACGATAAAGCCGCGCAGATTGCCAAGAAGGCCCATAAGGAGAAAACCAGCCTCAAAGAAGCCGCCTTGGCGCTGGGCCACCTCACGGAAGAGGAGTTCGATCGCTGGGTCGTAGCCGAGGAAATGACCCATCCCTGACTACCGCCCCAGCGGGCTCTTGCGACGGCGATTCTCCACCAACCGGGCCTCGGGCCAGCCCTCCCAAGTAGGTTCCACCAGCCAGGCCATCCTCCGCAGATCGGGATGTCGAGAAATTCACGAGTTCCAACTTTACTCCGCTCAAGCTCCTCCTGAACTTGCCCTCAAAGAACCTTCTCATCTCTTATGCAGTTGCCCAGCCACTTCACCAAAATTGTCGCCACCATAGGCCCGGCTTCCCGCGAGCCCGAAGTGCTCCGCGCTTTGCTGGAAGCCGGAGTTAATATCGTGCGGCTGAATTTCTCGCATGGTGACTTCACGCTGCATGGGGAGACCATCGGGCGAGTTCGCGAAGCCGCAGCCGTCACCGGTCGTCGGGTGGCGATTTTGGCTGACCTACCGGGCCCGAAAATGCGCTTGGGAGAAATCGAACCCGGTCCCATCGAGCTCGCCCCAGGCGATCCCTTCTGCCTCACTCGTGCCAATATCATCGGCAACCGTGCCCGGGTTTCCATGACCTTTGAACGCTTGCCCGAGGTCGTCCAACCGGGGAACCGGCTTTTCCTCAACGACGGAATGGTGCAACTTGTCGTAGAGCAGGTCAGCGGCGATGATGTGCATTGCCGCGTGGCCGTGGGAGGCTCGTTGAGCTCGCGCAAAGGGCTCAACTTGCCCGGGATTCCGCTCGGCATCAGCGCCTTCACCGAGCATGACCGCAAATGCTTGGCATTTGCCCTGTCTGCCGGAGTGGACGCCGTGAGCCAGTCCTTTGTAGAAAAAGCGGAGGACATCTTGGCCGTGCGCGAGGCAGCCGCCGCCTGTGGAGCCAATCCCTTCCTGGTGGCAAAAATTGAACGCGCTGGTGCGCTGGCGAATTTCTCCGAGATCCTTTCGGTGTCGGACGGTATCATGATTGCGCGGGGAGATCTCGGCGTGGAGGTGCCAATCGAAGACATGGCGATTACCCAGAAACGGCTCATCGCCGAAGCCAACCAAGCCGGCAAACCCGTGATCACCGCCACGCAGATGCTCGAGTCCATGATTGTGCATCGTTTGCCCACCCGCGCGGAGGCTACCGATGTTGCGAATGCCATCCTCGATGGCACTGATTGCGTCATGCTCAGCGGCGAATCCGCCATGGGGGCCTTCCCGGTCGAATCTGTGGAAATGCTCGGAAAAATCGCGCGTTCCGCCGAGGCCCATCGGCACGATAACAAAATCCGCACCCGCGAGCTCCCCCTGCCCAAAGCCATCCCAGGCGTGCATCCCAAAGCGATCCTGGTGGAACGCGCTCTCGAGCTGGTGCCCTGTGATGCTATTCTCGTTCCCACGCACGCTGGTCGCACCGCCCGGGCCGTGGCTAGCAATCGGCCCAGCGTCTGGATTCTCGCCGTGAGTGCCCATGCTGACATCTTGCAAAAGTTGCAATTTTCCGCGGGAGTCTTCCCGATTGATCTGCCAGAGGAACCAGAGGATTGGAACGCCTACGCCCGGGAACTCTCATCCCAGCTCTGCCTTAATTGCCATCGCATCATGCTCCTAGCCGGCCCCAGCCGAAACCGCCCCGGCTCCAATCAGCGCTTGGAACTCATCGAACTCCAGCCTCCCCAACCCCCAGCTTAAAAACTCCCACCTTCGGCCACCGACCGAATCTTCCGGAAAAAATCCGCGCTCCTTCGCCCGATTCGCCATCCACCCCTCGCCAGCCGAATCCCCGGCAATTCCTGCGGCAATTTTGTCGCTGGACGACTCCCCCAACCAAGCTATTAGTGCCCCGTGAAGCAAATCGTCTTGATTTCTGGAACCAACCGCCCGCAAAGCCGCTCCCTGCATTTGGCCCAACACTTGGCGGAAATCTATCGTGACCTGGGCGCCGCCCCACGCGTGCTCGATCTGGTGGAATTACCCCCGGAAATTTTCCATCCGTCGGTTTATGAAACCAAACCGGCCTCTTTCCAAAGTTGGTCGGATGCCATTTTGCAGGCCGACGGGCTAGTAGTAGTGGTGCCCGAATACAACGGCAGCTTCCCCGGCATTTTGAAATACTTCATTGACCTCCTTCCCTTCCCAGAAAGCTTTGAAGATCGCCCGGTGTGTTTCGTCGGTCTCGCTTCAGGGACTTGGGGGGCTCTGCGCGCCGTCGAACACCTGCAGGGCATCTTCGGCTATCGTAACTCCCATATTTACCCCAAACGCGTCTTTTTGCCTCGGGCACATGACTTTCTTCCCGCGGAAGACTTGGAGGAAGCGCTGGAAAAACGGCTGCGCGCCCAAAGTGAGGGCTTCCTCGAATACGTGGGTAAGGTCCGCGCTCCCCGCGCCTGATCCTCCCAGCCCGCCCCTCCAGCGCCGCCCTATTCCATGCCATCTCCGACCCCTGAATCCAGTCGGCGCCTTTACGTTCTCAAGCCGGATGAGATCGGAGACTTCATTCTCACCACCGGTTGCTTGCGCACTCTGGCAACCCAGCTGGGGGAAGAAAATTTGCTTCTAGCCGTGAGCAAGGCCGCCGCTCCCTTGGCGCGCAGTCAATTTCCCCGCGCGACCGTGCATGCGCTGGAGTTCCGCCGCCGCCGCAAAGTCCTCAACGTGACGCTCGTCAATATCGGGCTAAACTGGCGAGTCTGGAATCAACTACGGCGCACCCGGGTGGAATGGGCCATCTGTTTGCGCAGTCTGCGTTCTTATCTGCACACCGTGCTCTTCTACACCCCCAGGGCCCGCCACTACATCGCCTGCGAAAATTTGCTCGGAAAACAAAAACGCCAACGCCGCCCCGCCGTCGAGTCTGCAGTCAAAAAAATCTTTCACCCCACACTCTTACCCTACCCCGCCCGCGAGCCAGGTTCTCCACTCCCCACGGATTTACAGGCCAATCGCTTGGTTACTTCGGCCGTGCTTGGACGCACTCTCGACCTCGCAGAGACCTGGCCTTCCCTGCACTTCGCCGCCCCAAACCCGCTCGCCCAAGGCGCCTGGGTTTTAGCTCCCTTCAGCTCCAGCGTGAAAAAGGATTACCCACTGGAGTCGTGGATTCGTGTTTTTCAAGCCCTTGCTCCTTGGCGCGCCGGTGCTCCACTGCGGCTCTCTGCGGCCCCCTATCAACAAAACCAGCTCCAACATTGGGCCAGCACACTCCAAAATGCTGGAATTCCAGATGTCTCCATTCTCCCCCCAGTCCCCGTGGAGCAATATCCAGCCGTTCTCGCTGGAGCCGCGCGCATCTTCACCGTGGATACCGCCGCCGCTCACTTCGCCTGTGCCTTGCGACGCCCCAGCCTCATTCTCTCTGCGGGCCACCACCCCGGCGTCTACGGACCCTACTCCCCAGATGGGAACCAACTCTGGATCGCCCCCGATCGCAAACTCCCCGAAAACCGCTGGTTCGAGGCCGTCACCCCAGAGCGAATCCTCGCCGAATTTTCCCGAGCTTTTGGCCCCTTGCGCTGAGGCCGGATTTTTCTTCCCCTTCTCTCGGGCGCGGACTTCCTGGCGGCCCCCTCGTTCAAACACCCCGGCCGCCGACCCCAAGATCGGGCCTTTCCATTGCGTCACCTGCACGGCATGCAGGTGGTTTTCTGCCGCGATTTGCTACACCGTCCTGAATCCCCGGATCGCCCCCAACACTCCCCGCGCCTTGCACTCCGGGCGGTGGAACCTTTTCTTCGAATTCATGCCTCTGTTGGCTTGGGTTACACCCCAGAGACGAGCCAAAAACTAACGAGCTCCCTGGCAACGGATCAGCGCACCACCTCAATCGAAAATCCGGTGATTTTGCTGCGCCCCGGCTCGAAGGGCCTTCTGGCAGAAGGCATAACCCATTGATTATCAATGGCGCAGCCGTAGGGATTCGAACCCCAAACCTTCTGATCCGTAGTCAGATGCTCTATCCAATTGAGCTACGGCTGCAACCTAGACTGGTAAAAGTAGTGTCTCCGGTTCCAGAGGCAAGCTAAAATCCCGGCGCGGCAAAAAGTTTCCGGGTTTTGGGGAAGAAATCGGAGGCTCCGAGGGTTGTCGGGAAAATTTGTCTATTGAACATTACACAACTCACAACGAACCAACTTGCCGTCGCACAACAGCTGGAAAAGTTCCTTTGGCGCAACCAATCCGACACGACCAAGGTCGCCGGGATCGAGCCGCGCACGACGCCGTGCATCGTAGGCCCCTCGGGCTCGGGAAAGACCGCAACCGTGGCCCACTTCTGCAACTAGCACCAATTCCCGATGCTGCCGGTCCCCATCGGTAACTGGGTCCCCATCGGTGCCAAGCACGCAGCTTTCACCTTGCATGCGATTGCCGAATTCGTCAGCGGCAAGAGCCAGGGCGTGATCTCTCTGGATGAGATCAGCAAGTTCCGCAATTCGCATCTGGAGCATGCTTGGTCCACCGGAGTGTTGAACGAAGTCATCGCCTTGCTTGACGGGGATGACCGGCTCTTGGCCGGCAAATTCGACAAGGAAATGGTGCAGCGACTCCAGAGCCGTTTCCTCATCATCGGGGCTGGTGCCTGGCAGGACGAATGAAATGCCTGCCGTCCCCGTCCGACAGTCGGTTTTCAAGCTTCGGAAGCCGAGGAGTTCAATCGCCATGAAGCCTACCAGCAGGCAATCAACGCCTCAGGATTTTTTGCCGGAGGAATTGCTCTTCCGCTTTTTCGAGGCGGGGCTCTTTATTTTGCCTCCGACCAGGCGGGAAATTAGCCAGCGAATCTGCGGCATTCGTGCGGAACTCGGACTGCCGAAGCGGAGCACAAAGCGACTGCAAGATTTGGTTCAGGAGGCGCAAGATTCCGTGCGGTCCATGCGGTCGCTGGAGGCCTATGTGCTACGTTGTCACGAGGAAAGGGGGAGCTTCTCTGGCCTTGCACAACCGATTGGCCGCAAAGTGGTGACCGAAGTTAGCAACGAACCCTGGGTGAATGAGGCGGTTTGCTCGCTGCAGGGGCATTTGCGCCAGCTCATCGAAAAAGCAGAAAAATTTACCTCCTCATTTCTCCCGGATCAGTCACGTCGGTGTGCCTTCAATAATCTTCGTGAGACAAAAGCTGCTCTGCGGCAATCTTTGACCCGGAGCCAACTCACTACCACCGGGGCCAAAACCCAAAGCCTGGCGAGAAAGCTGCGCCCCAACCTCACCGTGCTGCGGGAGGAGGGAGAAAAATTGGCAGTGGTTGTCACCGAGAAGGAGGAACTGGCTCAGGATAAAATCCCCGACCGGCCGGATTCCCGGGAAAAATGGTTCCTGCAACAAAGCTGAAACCTTCCGAGCCACGGGCCAGTGGCCAGCTCCGGGAGCAACGTCCCCATGAAACCTCCGGTTAAGGCCGTTTCGGGCATCCGGGCGGCAGCCAACCTGGGAACCGGGGTGGTTTTACCGAGCAGTTTGCCGGTGGAGGGGCTCGAACCCCCACGCCCTTTCGGACACAAGATTTTGAGTCTAGCGCGTCTGCCAATTCCGCCACACCGGCGCAATCCAACTTGCGGAACCCCCAACGTGCCGCAAGAGCCGCCCGGGAGGCAAACCATTTTTCTGCGCTTGGCAAAGTTGCTGGGCGCGGTGAGTGGCCCTGATTGACTCCGCGCCTCCGGCGGGTCATGGTGCCGAAATGAACGAACCGCCTTTTCCGAGTCCTGAGGTTTTGCAACAGCGGCTGCAGGAGTTTCTCCGCAGCAGTTTCGTCCAGACGGGATCACCCGCTCCGGCCGCCGAGGCGCCCTCAGCCAAAGCCGAGCCCACGCGCTCGCCTCTGGATGATTTCCGGTTCTCCCCCGCGGACATCAAACGCCATCTCGACCGCTTTGTCATTCGCCAGGATGAAGCGAAGAAGGTTTTAGCGGTGGCGGTCTGCGATCATTATCACCATGCGCGGCGGGTGGCGCGGGCCAAGGCGGAAGGACGAACGCTGCCGTTGGAATACAACAAACCGAACATCCTGTTGCTCGGCCCCACGGGAGTGGGCAAGACCTACCTGGTGAAGCATGTGGCAGAATTGATCGGGGTGCCTTTTGTCAAAGCGGATGCGACGAAATTCAGCGAGACCGGTTATGTCGGAGGGGATGTGGATGATTTGGTGCGGGAGCTTTACGACCGGGCGGATGGCGACCTGACGCTCGCCGAGCACGGCATCATTTACATTGATGAGATAGATAAAATCGCCACTTCGAGTAATGTCAGTGGGCGGGATGTGAGTGGGAGGGGCGTGCAAACCACCCTGTTGAAGCTTATGGAAGAAACAGAGGTGCCGCTGCGGAATCCCTCCGACTTGGCTGGGCAAATGCAGGCCATGTTGGAGTTTCAAAGGAAAGGCCGCATCTCCCGCGAATCCATCAACACCCGCCATGTGCTTTTTGTGGTGAGCGGAGCTTTCACCTCGCTGCCGGAAATCATTTCCAAGCGCCTTCGGCAGACGCGGATCGGTTTTGGGGCGGACCCGACCCTGCCGCTCGAAGAGCCCAACTTGCTGGCCCGGGCCACGACGCGGGATTTTGTGGACTTCGGGCTGGAGCCGGAGTTTATCGGGCGTCTGCCGGTGCGTGTGGCCTGCTCTGCCCTCTCGGCGGAGGATTTATTCTCCATCCTCAAAACCTCGGAGGGTAGTCTGTTGCGCCAATACACCAGTGCCTTTGCCGCGTATGGCATCGAGGTGGAGTTCCTCGAGGAGGCCATGCATGAGTTGGCGGCCCGGGCGGCACTGGAAAAAACCGGGGCGCGCGGGCTGCTCAGTGTCTGCGAAGAGGTCTTTCGCGACTTCAAATTTTACCTCCCCGGCTCGGGAGTTCGGCGGCTACGCGTGGACGCGAGCCTCATTCAAGATCCCGCCGGAACCTTGCAAAAGCTTTTGGCACAAGGAAGGGAGAACCTGCAGGAATCGCTGCGGGATCAACTCCGGCAGTTCGCCGATGGACTGGCGCATCGGGCCGAAGTCGGTTTTTCCTTTTCTTCCGAGGCTATCGAACAGCTGGTGGCGCGGGCCGGAGCGGAAAATCGCGATGTCTGCGATCTGGCACGCGAACTCTTCCAAGACTATGAATACGGGCTCAAGCTGGCCGCGCGAGATCCCGCCAAGACTCATTTCGAAGTTACGGCCAAGACTTTGGAAAATCCTGCTGAAGCCTTGAGCGAGTGGATTGTTTCCAGCTATAAGGAGCAGCCTGCATCGTAAACTCTCATGCTTATCTCTCGTCTTCTCGCCCTTTGCCTGCGCCGCCAATCCGGCAGGCGTTTTTCCGAATGAGAACCTTCCTCACCGTCGCCGTGGGCGGCACCCTGGGTGCGATCATTCTTTTTGCCCTTCGCTTGGCAGGCTTTTTCTCGGTGGTGGATGGGCTGGTGCTGCAGTCTCTCCACGCCGGGAAATTTCCTGCGGTCGTCTCACCGGACGGCTCTTTTGTTCTCGGGCTCCTGCTTTCCTACGTTCTCGCCTGGATTGCCGCCGATGTGCCTCGGGCCAGCCAACGCTGGTTGTTAGGCACCTTGGCGATGCTGCTTCTCGGCACAGGAGCCTTGGTCCTAGGGCTCTACCAGATTGGCTTTTCCCCTTTCGCTCCGATTTTGGGAGCTTTTGGCGGGTTGGCCTGCACGAGCTTCCTCACCCGTATCGGTCCTGGAGCCTTTCGCCGCCGGGTGGATGAAGTCTTTGTCAATTCCCTGAGCCGCCGGTCCCTGCGCAGCCTCTACGATGGGCCGGCATCGCATTTGCAAACTCCGGTGCGCCAACCTGCCGCCGTCCTGTCACTGCACATCTCCTGCAACCCGACGCAGCACACGGCCATGTCTGCCGAGAGCCAGGCCGAGATGTATCGGGCGTATCTTAATTTGGCCGCGGAGCATCTCGCCGAGGCGGGTGCTTTCATCGAGTCCTGCGGGGGGCAATCCATCCGCGCGATTTTCGGCCTGCCATTACCGCGGGAGCTCCCGGCGGCAGCGGCCTGTCAGGAAGCGGTGGAGTTGGTGCATCGCTTGGAACGCTTGAACTTGGAGGCGGATTCCAAATGGCATCATATCCTGGATTTTTACGTGGGCATCGCTGCAGGGGAGTTGCTCGCAGGAGTATTCGGCTCGGCGCGAGGGTTGCCTTACGCGGCGACGGGGCCAGCTCTGGAAGAAGCCACCCGACTGGCTCTGGCAGCGCCGGTCTATGGATGCCGGATTTTGCTGAGCATGGATGCGCACGCCGAGGCTGCGGAATCCTTTGAGGTGCGGCCGATTGATCTGCTCACCTTCCCCGGCGGCAAGCCACGGGAGATTTACGAACTCCTCGCGGTCAAAGATCAGCTTTCCCCAGAGCGCAAACGCAGTCGGGATCATTTTTGGAATGGCGTCACCCACACCCGGGCTGGACGCTACGAGGAAGCGCTGGCGGAATTCACCAAAGCCCGCATCAAAGGGCTACCGGATGGTCCGTTGGATTACTATCTCCAGCGTTTGGAGAACGAGCGGGCGCGTCACCACACGACCTTCTCGGCGGGCTGAGTCATGCCCGCGCCTTTGCGTTCCTACCCACCGGAGCTGGAGCAGCTTCTCAAAGAACTGCGCCGCTTACCCGGAGTGGGCCATCGGAGTGCGGAGCGCTTGGCCCTGTGGCTGCTGGCCGATAGCCCGACCCGGCCGACCGCTTTGGCGGAGGTCCTGCAAAAGGCCGCCTGCAGCCTCCGCCCCTGCCGGGATTGTGGATTTTACGCCAATGCGGACCGGTGTCCCATCTGCGCCGATCCAGCGCGAGGTGGGCGGGAACTTTGCATTGTGGAGCAGCCGACGGATATTTTGCCGCTCGAGCGCACCGGACGCTTCACCGGGCGCTACCATGCTTTGGGGGGAAAAATTGCTCCGCTGGACCGTATCGGTCCGGAAAACCTGCGCTTACCGCAACTCCTGGAACGTCTGGAGCGTGAAACTCCCACGGAAATTATTATCGCCCTCTCCGCCGATGTGGAAGGCACGGCCACGACGAGCTACCTGTGCGAACTTCTGCGGCCTTTGGGAATCCCCCTTTCGCGTATTGCCC
Organism: uncultured Chthoniobacteraceae bacterium; assembly: GCA_964595865.1. Classification (GTDB taxonomy): domain Bacteria; phylum Verrucomicrobiota; class Verrucomicrobiia; order Chthoniobacterales; family DYNR01; genus CAZQRL01. The sequence continues at coordinate 82,239 of CAZQRL010000005.1, read as the reverse complement.
ATGGTTTGCCCGCCGGCGGCGGATTGGAGCATGCCGACGCGCTCACGCTAGAAAACGCCCTGGCCGGGCGACGTGCTTTGTAATTTCCATGCGACCATGAAATTCGCGGACTATTTGCATCCGGAACATGTGCGATTGCGACAAACTGGCGATGATCCTTGGGGCGCCCGGGACGCCCTCTTGGACCTTCTCACCGGAGATCCCCGGCTTACCGACCCAGCACAACTCCGGAGCAGCATGCAGGAGCGCAATGCCGGACCGCTCTTCGATGGGGAGACCGGTTTGTGGATTTGCCACGGCCGCACCAACGCCGTGAGCTCTCTACTCTTGGGGCTTTCCACCCACGATCCGGGGTTGGTGTTTCCCGATGCTCCCGGACGGGTTGTGCTCTTGTTGGCGGCGGGAATCCCCTCCGCATTCGACCAGCAATATCTACAGCTCATTGGCGGCTTGGTGCGCTTGTTTCGCACGCCTGCAGCGTGGGCTGAACTCTGGGCGGCCAGCACTCCGGGAGCATTCATCGAGCAGTTGGACGAACTGCGCATGGCCCTCTAACCAAGCACTCCAATGCCTCTGCCAGATTCCCCCTCGGAACGCCTGCGCGAACTCCCGGATGACGAACGTCCGCGAGAACGGCTGCTGGCTCACGGCCCGGCCTCGTTGAGCAATGCGGAACTGCTTGCGGTATTCATTCGCACTGGCACACGAGGACGGAATGCGGTGCGGTTGGCCCGGGAACTCTTGGAAAAAATGGAAGGTTTGCATGGCCTGGCACGCTGCGGGGTGCGCGAATTGCGTCGGGCTATCAAAGGCATCGGGCCGGCCAAGGCCTGCGAGATTGCTGCGGCCTTGGAACTGGGACGCCGCTTGGCGCGGGGACCGGGACCGCGGGTGGCCCTGCGCGATCCCCAAGCGATCTACGATCTCATGGGGCCGGAGTTGCAGGCTCTGCGCACCGAGACAGTGCGGGTGCTTCTGCTGGATACGAAATACCAACTCATCTCCATCGAGACAATCGGACTGGGCTCAGTCAACGAATGTATTGCCCATCCGCGAGAAATCTTCCGTCCAGCGCTCATCCACTCGGCTTTTGCTTTGGCGGTGGTGCACAACCACCCTTCCGGTGATCCGGCTCCCAGTGAGGCGGACCGACGGCTCACCCACCGCTTGGTGCAAGCTGCAGAGGTGCTCGGCCTGCGCCTGCTGGACCACATTATCATCGGGCAACCCGCCCCGGATCGCCAGCCTTTCACCAGCTTCCGGGAGCTCGGGTTGATTTAGCCCTTGGGCGTCTCGGATGTGGGAGGCTGGATGGAAAAAGGAATGCTGAACCCAAAAGTCGAACCCTCTCCTGCCGTACTCTCGACCCGCAGCTCCCCCCCCATGCGTTGCACAAGCTCGCGCGAGATCGCCAGCCCGAGCCCGCTGCCTCCAAATTCCCGTGCCGTGGACTGGTCGGCTTGACGAAACTTCTCAAAAATCTGCGATAGCTTGTCCGCCGGAATGTCCACCCCGGTATCGTGCACCTCAAAACACACCGCTGCCGTCGCCCGGTCCGAGGCCTCAGGCAAAAGACGAGCCACCAGGGTGATGCGACCATGGTGGGTAAACTTGCACGCATTCCCGAGGAGATTATGCAGGACTTGGCGGAGGCGCGTGGGATCCCCCCAAACCCGGGTCGGCAAAGCAGGATCGAGCTGCGCCTGAAATTCCAATCCTTTTTTGGCCGCAGTAGGTTGAAACAGCGCAGCGGCATCGCGGAGCAATTCTGCCACAGAAAACTCGATCGCTTCCAATTCCATCCGGCCAGCCTCGAGGCGCGAGTAGTCCAGCACGTTGTTGATCAGGCTGAGCAGATCTTGCGCGCTCTTTTCAATGAGTCCGGTAATCTGGGCGGCATCGGACGGGAGCGGCGACTCCTTGAGCAGGGACGTGAGCCCGATGATCCCTCCCAAAGGGTTGCGGATTTCGTGGCTCATAAAAGCGAGAAAATCGCTTTTTGCCTGAGTTGCCGCTTCGGCCTTGCGGGCCAGCTCCTCCGCTTGCACTCGTTGTTGCGCCAGCTCTTGGTTGGCCGCGAAGAGTTGCTCGTGCTGGGCCAGCAATGCTTGATCGGTGCGGCGCAGAGTGACGTAAAGAGAACTCACCAAGGCGACACTCACGGTGCCGAATACTGCCAAGGCCAGCCCGACAAACAGGTGGAATTCCCGCTGGGAGGCCGCCGTGTTGAGAAAGACGTAGAGGTTACCAAAATCCTTGCCCGCGGAAGTTCGCAGCGGCAGGCGCGAGATTTCCCAATCAGCGCCACTCTTCGGCAGCCGCGTGTGGCTTTTCCCATGCTGGAAAGCAAGGATCTCCGGAAGCAGTTGTTGGGAGGAAGCGTAAAAAATCACCTCACTGCCAAATTCATCACCGACCCAAGGATCCTGCGGTTGATACCAGGGACCGTATTCGGGACGGAGATTCTCCCGGTCCAAGGTCGCCACCAAGTCCACACGGCCAGCTTCTTCCAATTCTTGCAGGAGGTTCGGCAGCGTCGAGGCCACCTCAATGTATCCCACCAACTGACCTTGATACCAGACGGGGGCACTCACCCGGAGAGCCGGCCGCCCGCGCAGGCTCAGTCCAACTCCAGCCTCCATCCGCCCAGTCTCTCGTGCCCGGAGAAAAATCTCATCCGTGACTTCATCCCCATAGCGCGCCGGGTCATGCACCCGGAGAACACAGCGACCGTTTTTATCAATCAGGTAAAACAAATCTACCCCGGCCTCCTGGCGCAAGCTCTCCCAGAGATTCTCGTAATGCTGCAAGAGCGTTTGCCGATCGCCCTGGGCCAACATCTGCGTGATCCAAGGGGTGGTGGTGAAAGTCTGTGCGATGGCCCGGAGGAATTTCTCCCGCTCGGCCAGCAAGGTTTCCAAGGTTCCTTGGACACGCTGGGTGGCAACCAATTTGGCATGGTCCACCTGGCGCTTCTGCCAATACAAGACCACCAGGAGAAAAGCCGCCAACAACACCAGGAGCGCTCCCAACAAAGGGAGCAGGAGCCGCTGCGAAACCGACCGCACCTTGGGTTCTGCAGAGGGCCGCTTCCGCAGGAGATAATACGCCGCAAAAGCGATGAAAAAAATTAGCAGGAGCCCCCCAAACGGAGCCACTTCCAGGAACAACCGCGTCCTCCAAGAGTTCTCATGGATATCAATGCCAAAGACGGCCACTGCCTCCCCGGTGTCGGGATCGCGCAAGGGCAGCAAGGCCGAGACCCAACTCCCATAGACGTCCTCAAGCGGGCCCTCCACAAAGGCTCCCATTTGCGGATCAGCCAGTAATTTCAGCAGCTCTGGAGAGGCGTCTTCATACAGGGTGCCCGGTTCGATGGGGGCGGTTTCCTCCCGCGCATCATCCTGGATACCAATCAGAATCAGGGCGCCTTCGGGCGATTGGCGCATCAGATAGACGTATTGGTAGTCGGTATTGATTTGTAAGATTTCCGTAAGGGCGCGCTCGAGTTTCTCGTAAGCAGGCAGATTCTTGTCTGCCAACTCCCCACGAAGTTCCTGCACCAGGGAACGATCCACAGCCGCGGAAGCTAGCTGGGCCTCGAGCAAAAAGTTGGCGCGCATCCGCCGATCCGTGCCCCAAATGATTACCCCCAGGAGCAACAAGTAAAGCAATGTTAGCCCCACCAGCAGCAACGTAAGCCGATGAGTCGGGCCATGAGGGGCACCGGCATGATGTGAATTCGAGGCCATCATGGTGCGAGTGCTAATCTAGCTAATTTACCCTGGGCGAGGCAACCGGAATTGCCCTCCCAGCTTGACGGGGTCAAATTTGCTGCTTAGTTGCGCGGGATGCGTGCGCTCTTGGTTTGGCTCGTGAGCGGATGGCTCCTGGCCTCCGCCTGCGCCCAATTCTCCCCCGATGATCCTTACTACTTCCCCGGAGTCACCGGAAATATCACCGATTCCGCATACCCCGGGCAATGGCACCTTCGGAACCTCCTGGCCCTTTCCCCTGGCAATGCCGGACTTGATGCCAACGTCTGGGGCGCGTGGCAACGCGGTCTCACCGGAGCGGGCGTCATCATTAGCATTCTCGACAGCGGCACCCAAGGCAATCACCCAGACCTCATAGAAAATTTCCGCAATGACTTTAGCTGGGATTACTCGCTCACCGTGGGGGCGAACAATGCTGCGGCCTGGCGAGGCACCCCGCTGCTCCCATTGGACAATCACGGCACCGCAGTGGCTGGGGTCGCGGCCGCCCGGGGAAGAAATGGGATCGGAGTGACCGGGGCCGCGCCGTTTGCGGGAATCGCCGCCCAGCGTTTACTTATCGAAACCCCCGCTGGCGGGGTTTCCCATCACCAAGCGGAAGCTTGGGCCATCGGTTTTCAAGGCCAAAGAAATCTTGCGGACGAGTTGGATCCCTCGGTGGTGTTCACGGGAGGCGTCGCACCGGTGCGGGTCATGAATCACAGCTATGGATTCCGCGAGGGGTTCGTCCTGGACACCGACTGGGAGTTGATTCACCCGGCTCTAGAGCAAAGTGCCCAGCGCAAGGTGCTGCATGTTTTCAGCGCGGGGAACCAGCGTAACGAGTGGCCCACGCAGGATGCGGCAACGAATTGGAACGCTGTTAGCCCATACGGGATCGTCGTGGCGGCACTGGGCTCCGACGGGCGGCATGCCGATTACTCGAGCTTCGGCGCAAATGTTCTCGTAACGGCTCCCTCCAATTCCCTGGCACCACCGGGGCTGTTTTCCATCTCCACCACCGACCGCACTGGCTCGGATGGCTACAACAGCTTCGAAGATGGGCCGGATGCCTTTTTTGCTCCAGTGAGCACGGGCGATCTCGGGAACTACGCCAGCAATTTCGGCGGCACCTCCTCCGCCGCCCCGCTCGTCGCGGGCATCCTGGCCCTGGGCGTGGAAGCCAATCCAGACCTCGATCTGCGCATGGCCCGCCACCTCCTGGCCCGCACCAGCCGTCTTGTGGATGCCGACCATGCCGACTGGATCACTAACGCCGCGGGTTACCACTTCAACAAAAGCTATGGATTCGGGCTTATAGACGCCGATGCTTTCACCCTAGCCGCCACGCAGGTGCAAAGCCTCAGTGAACTGACGGTTTACTCCGAAGCTCCCCAAATTCTCACGGGCCAGCACTTCGGCTCCGGGAACCTGAGCCTCAGCCAAAACCTCCTCGTGCAGCATCCCGCCGCCCTGCCCTTGGAATACGTGCAAGTACGCCTCACGCTCAGCGGCCTGCAAACCGATCTCACGGACTACCAGAACGGGGTTGGTGCCATCCTGGGCGATCTCTCCGCTCAACTCATCTCCCCCAGCGGCACCAGCTACGCCCTATTCAGCAACGACCGCAATCTCATCGGAGGTTCCTTCGAGCCCAATCGCAGCCTGGCCGCTGCGCTCGATTGGACTTTTATCAGCTATGCCTACTTCGGCGAAGATCTCAATGGAGTCTGGTCCATCTCCCTGCAGAATAGCTCCACGAACACCGACTTTGCGCACTTCGGCACCTGGGAGAGCTTTGCCTTGTCCTTCGGCACCGGCTCCCTGAGCGTCATCCCCGAACCTGCCTCTTGGTGGCTCCTCCTCGCCGCCTTGCCCTGCCTGCGGCGCACCGTTCGCCGTCCGCACCCCGATTGATCGCACTTTGCCGGTCGGTGAGCCGGAAAATTTTCGTGAAAAAAGCAACCTCCCCCTTGCGTTTGAGAACGCGTCTCATTAGCTTGAGCACCATGTTTTGGCAAACTGCACGCTTTGAATTCCGCCGCGTCCTGGCCTCCATCCTGCCATTGACCCTCTTGGGGGGCCTTTTGGCCGGGGTTGCGACTGTTCGGGCCGAGTGGGTCGTGGCGTTGAAGCCGGATAAAAATCCGGACGTCATGAAGGAAGAGCGGGTAGCCTTGGGGAACTACTTAGAACAAGCCACCGGGGAGTCGGCGCGGGTTATTGTGCCGATGTCGGGAGCGGTAATTTTGGAAGGGCTGGAAAATGGCACGGTGGACGCGGCGTATTTGAGTGCCGCCGACATGGTTTTGGTGCGGGAGCGGGGAGCGGCGGAAATCCTCCTGGCGGGCGAGATCCAAGGCAAAACCTCCTACCCGAGCTATTGGGTCACGCTGCAAGACAAGCCCTATCAATCGGTGGAAGACCTGCGCGGGCGTCCGGTGGCTTTTGCCAGCCGCACCAGCATGAGCGGGTTTGTCATTCCGTATCAGGATTTGGTTCGCCGCGGGTTGTTGCGCGCCGGGGAAAATCCGGAGGACTATTTCGGCGCCGGGCAGGTATTTTTTGGCACCGGCTACGTGAGTGCAGTGGAGCGGGTTTTATCCGGCGAGGCGGAAGCAGCGGCGGTGAGCTACTATGTTTTGGACGAAGATAAACACCTCACAGCCGAGCAGCGGAAGCAATTGCGAGCTCTGCAGAGCCAGGGGCCGGTGCCAACTCACGTGATTGCGGTGCGCCGATCGCTGGAGCCGAAACGGCAAGCGGCCTTAAAAAAGGCCCTTCTTGGGCTCAACGAGGGTCAAACTGCAAATGGGGCCAATGATCTTGGAAAGCGGCTCTTCACTGGCCGCTTGGTGGAAGTCGAGCCCGAGACCCATCTGGCCGGCATTGGCGAGGCCCTATCCTGGGTCAAAGCCTGGCGCTGAATTTCCTCCCGATGCTCCCCTGCTTTTCCGAATCCTCCCACTCTCCTGCCGAAAGCCTGCGCTCGGAAAAGCTCGGCCTGCGGCGCGGCTCCCGCTGGCTTTGGCGAGAGCTTGATCTCCGCCTGCACGCCGGAGATTTTCTCGTCATCATGGGCCCCTCTGGATCTGGCAAATCTTCCCTCATGCAATGCCTGGCGGGGTTGCTCGAGCCGACCGAGGGCCGGGTGGTGCGCCCCTCCTCCTGCTCTGGCGCAGGTTCCCGGGGCCGCACGGGTCTGGTTTTGCAGAATCTCCAACTCGTGCCCAACCTGACCCTGCTCGACAATGCCCTTTGTGGTTGCTTGGGGCAGCACGCCTGCTGGCGCACCCTCTGCGGCTTTCCCAGCTGTGACCGTCGGCGCGCGGCCGACCTGCTCTGCGCACTCGGGCTGGGAGGAAGACTGCAGGCGCGCGCAGCCGAGGTCTCCGGTGGCGAACAACAGCGCACGGCGGTCGCCCGGGCTCTCCTGCAAAATCCATCGCTCATCCTCGCCGACGAACCCGTCTCGCAACTCGATCCCGCCCTGGCCCGGCAAGTCCTGCAACGCTTGCGCCAACAAGCCGATCACGCCGGGACGACCGTGGTCTGCGTTTTGCACCAGGAGGATCTAGCGGCGGAGTTTGCCGATACTCTCCTGCGTTTGAGTGGCACGGAGCCGGCCTCTTGGACTTTGACAACCCGCCAGCCCTCTTTGGCGGCAGCTGCTTGAATGACCCACGAGGCGGAAAAATCTTCCGCTGCGCCAGCCGCGCCGTATTATCCGGAGTTGCGCTGGCATGAGCGATTGGGGCTGGGGCGAATCCTGCTGCTGGTTTTCCTGCTCTTAGTGGCTCTTTCGATCACGCAGTTGCGGGGGCCTGGGCGCTCGGTGGATGTGCTTGGAAATTTGGGGCGCTTTCTGGGACGGCTCTGGCCACCGGATTTCTCCGTGCTCCCGGAGGTTCTGCGCTCACTCCTCGAGACCGCCCAGATCGCACTGGTCTCCACTGCGGGAGCCATTCTCCTGGCCATCCCGCTGGCTTTGGCGGGAGCGGGCAATTTCTCTCCCCGCTGGTTGGTGCGCCTGGTGCGCCTGCTGCTCAACGCCATTCGCACTTTGCCCTCGCTACTGTGGGCCGTATTGGCAGTGGTGATTGTCGGACCGAACGCTCTGGCGGGGGTTCTGGCGCTGACTTTCTACAGTTTGGGCTATCTGGGGAAATTTTTTGGCGATGCTTTGGAGGCCGCTGATATCGAAGTTGCGCGCAGCCTCTGCGCCACCGGGGCACATCCCCTGCAGGCCTTCCAATACGGACTCTGGCCAGGACTGCAGCCCCTTTTCTGGAGCCATTCGCTCTGGCTCCTGGAATACAACCTCCGCTCGGCGGCCATCATTGGCTACGTTGGTGCCGGTGGCATCGGCCTGCAGTTGCACATTTTTCAGGAATATGGGCAATGGCGGCAATTTTCCACGGTCCTAGTGGTGTTGATGCTGGTGGTGACGGCCCTGGATCTTCTCGGAGAGCGCTTGCGCCGCAGTCTGAGCCGCAAACTCCACCTCACCCGCATGGCCAAGGCCTGAGCCAGCGAGGAAAATCCTCAGCGGCGACGGCGGATTTTTCCCGGGGGATTGGTCGGAGAACTCCCTGGGGCGACTGTCCGGCCAGGGATACGAGCTTGCTCATCGGTGATGCCCATGAGTTCGCGCGGCACGTTTTTCGGCCGCCAAACAGGATCGCTCACCGTGCCGTAGGAGACGTATTCGAAAAGTTTGCTTACCGGGAAAAGCAACAAGCCTGGCACCCCTTGGGCATTGATGCGCACCGACATGTCCAGCCGATCCGCGATAAAATAAATGTCCCCCTCACCGTAGAGGCTGAAGCCTTGTCCAATGATTTCCAGGTTGTCCGTGGAGATGGTTTGGTTGCCGATGGTAAAGTCCGCCGTGGCGGAACGCGCGTTTTGGTAACCCAGCCCCGGAAGAATCGCGTTCAGTATCCTAGAGAAGGGGCCCAGCAGCGGGATGGCGAAAACATTCCCCTCGTCTATACGAATAAAGCCCGAGCCCTCCAGCCGCGTCTGATCCGCAAAGGCAGCCCGGTAGGAGAGATTACCACTCATCCAGCCTGTGGAATCCGTGTAGTCGAAGTAGAGACTGGTCAGGGGCGCAAACTCCAGCCGATCTGCCCGGGCTTGCAAGGTGTAGGTCGGATCCTCCTCCGCCAGCGAGACCTTAGCCTCCAGAGCGATATTTCCCCCGAAGAGCGTTGCCGTGGGAATCTGGGCCTCCAACTGGCGGCCGCGCACGGTGACGGTGCCGCGCGTGCGCCCGAGGTGCAAGGTCCGCCCCAACAAATCGTAATCCAGCCCGTCCGAGCGCACTTGCAGATCCAGCCAGGTCTGCTCCGGAGCCTTCATAAAAACCACCCCGTCTGCTTCCACCGTCGGCAAGGAACGAAAACGATACACCCGAATCGTCTCGGCGATTCTAGGATCCACCCAGAGCATGATTTGATAGGGATCGAGCGTGGAGACGATTTTTTCCAAGCGCACCTGCTGTTGCCCGAAATCATAGACAAAGGTTCCGGTGCCCAAACCTTCCCCACGGCGCACTTGCAAATTGCGATAGGTCACCGCCCGATCGGCAATCTCCACATCCGCCTCGGCGGAATCTATCCACGAGCCGCGCATGGCCGCCGCTCCAAGTCGAATGTGCCCCTGTCCACGCAACTTCGCCGACTCGCGCAAAGGCCACTCCAACTCGATCTCCCCCTCCCCCGGAGCGCTGAACTCCATCTCGCGAAAAATCCGCTTCATCCCCTCGTCCAACCATGCCAGCCCCCGGGTCGGATCGGCCTTCCCGCGGGCCCGCAAGCGAGCCCGATCCCCTTCGAGAAAAAAATCCACGGTGGCAGCCACCGGGGCAGCCTCGACGCGGGCGTTGCGGGTAAGAAACTTCCCCGGCTGCCAGGCGAATTCACTTTGCAACAACTCAATGGGCACCCCGCGGAAAGCCGCCTTGGAGATTTTTACCCCGCCCATTAAGAAAATTTCCCACGGCGCGTTGTCCTTTTGGGCAAATTGCGCATGCCCTTCCAGCAAAAGCTGCCGAGGAGGCGTGACCTCCTGCAGCCGGTCGGCATACCCCAGGGCCTCCAGCCAAGGCCAAAGATTCAAGGAAGAAGCTCCATGCGCTTGTCCGGTGCGGGATTTCTGTTGCCAGGACCCCTGCAACACCAATCGCTGCCCAGCCTCGCTGATTGCCAACTCCTCCAGAACCAACTCCCCGGCCCGCCAGGAGGCTTCTAAATCCAATTGCTCCCACCCGGCTCCCCGCCAGCGCAGTTTCCCAGTGCGGAAGCGAATCGGCGCGGCTTCAATCTGGGCTAAATCGGCCAGATCCCCCGAGACCTCTAGTTCCAAGCGCGGACGCGGCCCGCTCCACTCGGCCTCAGCCAGCAGGGTCTGCACGCGTTTCCAGACCGAAAAAGAGGGCGGTGGGGCAGCGTCCTCTCTTTCAGGAAGGCGAAAATTCGCCGGATTCAGGAGCGTTCCCGTAAGGGAAACCTCAATGCCCTCACAGACAAACTGCAACTGCGAGATCCGCAGCTGACCCGGCAGCACCCGCAAGCGCGCTCGCACCTCCTGCAACGCCAGCGGCGGAACCCCGGAAAGTGGAATTTGCCAGTCGGCCCCGGTCACTTCTAACGCATCCACAATAAACTTCCCCTGCCCCAACGCCGCCAAATTTGGAGACAGCGTGATGCGGTCGCCCTGGGCCAGCACTTCTCCTTCCCGACTTTCCAAATGCACTCCACGCGCCGTGAACCCCGAGAGCACGCCAAACGTTAGGCGGTCAATCGTGATGCGATAGCGGTCCCCGCTGAGGGATGCCAAAATCGGCGTCGTCCAATGGCGCGGCAACCCCACCGTCTGCAGCAAAAGCAAAATCCCGGGCACCCCGACCAGCAAAAGAAGAAGCACCCCACGGGCGATAAACCGCACCAGTCGGGTCCAGAATCGGCGCGGAGGCGGCGGGTTCATCATCCGGCTTCCCCAGCCTGGGGCGGAAGCTTGCGAAAAGCAAAATCGGGGTTCTTTTCTTCGAGGTAGGCTGCGGTCCACGCCGAGGGCAGGAGCACCACCCAGGTGGAAAGAGCATCCAGTGCCAAGACGGCCCCGGTCGGCAAAATGAGGGACGGGCGCACGCGGACGAATTCGCCATTGGTCTGATCCACGACCCAACGCGCAATCTGCCAGGCACACGGCTCGGTGCGACATTCGGCCTGATATTCCATTTCCATGCGATGCTGCATCACCTCAAATTGCAACGGCCCCACCGCCCCCAGGAGCGGCACTTTTTGCACCGCATCCGGTAATTCAAAAACCTGTGCCACACCCTCCTTGAGCAACTGCTCCAACCCGTCGCGGAAGCGCTTGTATTTTGCCGTGCTGGCATTGCGCAGAAAGGCAAAACACTCCGGAGCGAAGCGCGGGGTTTCACGGAAGCAGAGGGTGCCATCGTCGGCCACGGTATCACCGATTTGGAAATCCAGATTTCCGACAATCCCCACCACATCTCCGGCCCAGGCCTCGTCCACAGTTTCGCGGTCTTGGGCAAAAAGCCGTTGCGAATTTCCCAGACGGATGCTTTGTCCGGTGCGGTGATGTTGCGTCACCATATCGCGCCGGAAACAGCCGGAGACAATTCGCAGAAAGGCCACACGGTCCCGGTGGCGCGGATTCATGTTGGCCTGAATTTTGAAAACGAAAGCCGAGAAGCCGGGCTCCTGCGGATCCACCCAGCGCACCAAGCCGTCGCGCGGTTGCGGGGGCGGAGCCAATTCCAAGAACGCATCCAAGAGCAACTGCACGCCAAAATTATTCATGGCGCTGCCGAAAAAGACTGGGGTCATTTCTCCAGCCAGCACCGCTTCGCGGGAGAACTCCACCCCGGCCAAATCCAGGAGCTCCACCTCCTCTAAAAGCTGCGCATGCAGATCCGGCGGCATCGCCTCCCGCACCACCGCATCCTCAATCCCACTCACCTGCACCGGTGCCCGGTAAGCCCCGCCCGGCGTCTTTTCAAACAAATGCACCTCGCGCGTGCGGCGATCATAGACCCCCTTGAAAAACGGCCCGTTTCCCAGCGGCCAGTTGAGCGGCACCGCTGCCAACCCGAGGACGTTTTCCAGCTCATCGAGCAGATCCAGCGGCGGACGCGACGGGCGGTCCAGCTTGTTCATAAAAGTAAAAATCGGCACTCCCCGCTGACGGCACACCTCAAAAAGCTTGCGCGTCTGCTCCTCAATCCCCTTCCCGGCATCAATCACCATGATCGCAGCATCCACCGCCGTCAGCACCCGATAGGTATCTTCAGAGAAATCTTTGTGTCCGGGCGTATCGAGGAGGTTGACCACGCAGTCGCGGTAATCAAACTGCAACACCGTCGAAGTCACAGAAATCCCTCGCTGCTTTTCCAGCTCCATCCAGTCGCTGGTTGCCGCCCGTTGGTTTTTGCGCGCCGTGACGCTCCCGGCCAGTTGCACCGCGCCTCCATAAAGCAGGAACTTCTCGGTGAGCGTGGTTTTGCCGGCATCCGGATGCGAAATAATCGCAAATGTGCGGCGACGGGAAATCTCGGACATGGATAAGGAAAACCGCAAAAGATGCGTCCTGCCCTGGCTTTTGGCAATCCTCCTCTCTTGGCCGCAGTCGGCCCGATGTCCTCCGCTGGCTGGAGCGGAGAAAAACTTTTTTTTGGCGCGCAGCCCAGTTGACCCTAAAGTGAAACCATGGTCGCCCCGGTCACCCCTCACCTTGTTGCTCTTTTCGCCTTGGCCCTGCTGTCAGGCCTTCAGCTTCTGGTGGCCGCCAGCCCGGAAAGCAAAACGGATCGCCACGGCACCCTCTATCTCAACGACCCCAGCCTTCTCGGCCCCCCTCCCCTGCTGCTACCCACCCCGACTCCCACTCCCTCCCCCACCCCGCGCCCCCGACCCAGCCCCTCCCCACAACGGGAAATTATCCGCCTGCCCTCCGCTTCCAATCCCATCACCGCAGCCGCCCGCACCGAGTTGCGACCGCAGCGCGTCAGCGGCACTCTCTCGGTCGGCCGGGAAGTTCCTGTGCCAGTGCAATTCAGCCCCGCACAAATCCAAGTCGGCGGAGGACAAATCGTCGTGCTGCCTTCGACTCCCACGCGCTTCCGCACCGTCAACACGGGCGTGAGTTTTGGCGAAAGCGGCTTTCGACAGGTGGAGCTGGAGGGGTTTGTGAATTACGGGAGCCCCATTCGCACCCTTACTCCGGTTTTTGGTCCCGATGGTCGCCCGCTCGGGCAAAAAATCACCACCCATCCGAATCCCATTCTCCAGCCGGTGATCCGGCGCACCGAGTTTCGCCAACCATGACGCCCTTGGTTGTCGTCGTTGGTTTTCTCGGAGCAGGGAAAACCACCCTCCTGCGCAAGCTGGTCCCAGAGCTAATCCTGGCCGGCCGGGTGCCGACTTTGATTCTCAACGACTATCAAAACGCCCGCGTGGACGCCGAGCTTTTTCGGGACTTGTCGTTCCTAGTGACGCCGATCAGCGGCAGCTGCGTCTGTTGCGGGTCGCGGGAGGAATTACGCTCCGCCCTGCTGGCCTACTCGCACCCAGCACGGGGAATCCTGCTCCTCGAAGCCAACGGCACCACCGATGCGGAAGAACTCATTGCCGCCTTGGCCTCCGACCCCAAGCTGCGGTCCTTCTCATTGCCGCTGCAAATTAGCGTCGTGGATGTCCAACGCTGGCAGAAACGGTTTTGGCACAATGGACTCGAACGTCGGCAGGTCCACACCGCGACACACCTCTATCTCGGACACGCCGATGAAGTCTCTGCCGAGCGCTTGCAAGAGGTCCACGAGGCTCTGGCAGCGTTGTTGCCAGAGGTCCAACCCGCAGACCCTGCCGCCTTGGCGGCTGCATTGGGGCACCTGCAGGAGGACCTAGCCCCGCAAACCCGGCAAGAAAGCCGCCTGACCAAGCAGCCCGATGAAAACCGTTCCGCCCACCATCACGAGCACCACTTCTCTGCCCAGGAAATCGCTCTCCCCAAAGTGATCTCCCCCGAGACCTTGCGATCTTTTCTGCGCCATCTTCCGGCGGAAGTGTTGCGGGCCAAAGGGCTGGCTCGCGTCCAAGAGGAACCTGAGCAATGGGTGATTTTTCAAAAAGTTTCGGCCAGCGATACCCCCCAGATCGCCCCCTTACCCAGTCCGCCGCAGGACCCACGCCCGACCCTCATCTTGGTCGGTCCACACCACTCTCTGTCGGCCTCAGCCCTTCCATTGGCAGTGGGATAAAGTTTAGGCCCGTGCCGCCGTCACCGCCCAGACCGCGGCAGCTCCACCCGCCAACAAAACCCGGGCACATTCATCCAAGGTCGAACCCGTCGTGAAAACATCATCCACGAGGAGGAATTTCTTGCCCGCGAGCTCCGCTCCGTGGGCCAAGGCAAAGGCGCCCCGAAGATTTCCCAGGCGGGCCTGGCGATCAAAGTGGGTTTGGGTCTCGGTGTAACGCACCCGCTGGAGCAGCCGGACTACAGGCAAATGGCACCGCCGACTCAGCGCCCGGGCTAGCAACTCGGCCTGGTTGTATTCGCGTTCCCGTTCCCGCCGGGGATGCAGCGGCACTGGCACCAGAGCCTCCAGCTTTTGTCCACTCAGTCGCTCTTCATACAGACAAATGACCATTTCCTCCGCCAACACCGTGGCCAGCCAACGCTCTCGTCCATACTTCAAACGGTGAATGAGCTCACGTGGTCCACCCCGGGCAAGAACCGGAGATAAGGAACAGACAAAATGAAATTGGCGATCGCGGCAATTCCCGCAGACAAAGTCCCCACCTGCCCCGCCGGGAAAGGGCTGCGAGCAGACCTCACAACGGGGTCCGGTGATGCGGGGCCATTCAGCCCGGCACCGTGCGCAAAGTCCCTGTTCTGGCGTGGCCACATCACAGGCCGGACAATGCGGCGGCCAGAGCAAATCCGCAGCAGCCTGCCACCAGGGCCTCCAGCGCGCCCATCGCTCTGCCGCGGCACTTTCCATGTCCGGAATGCGCTCAGCCGCTTCGGCGCAGCCACCGCCAGAGCCACCAGCCACTGAGTAAAACAACCAAGGCGGGAATCCAACCAGTCGGCACCGCCCCACTCACCAAGTTGGGCCCGACATGCGGCAGCAAAGCCTCGGGGGGGCGCACCTGAAACTTGGCCAAGGCCAGGAGACTCTGCTGACCAAAGACCCACCCCGCATGCAGACCGATCGCCGGCCAGAGCGAGCGGGTCTGCCGCGTCACCAAGGCGAGATTCCATCCGGCAATGCAGAGTGTGGCCAATCCGAAGCCCAGCAGAGGCCAAGGAGGGATATTACTCCACAGGGCTTGCAGCTGCTCCCAGCCACTCCACCACGTCACCGCACCGCTCGTCCCGGCCTTCGCCGGACGCAGAAAATGCACCCCGGCAAAAATGATACTCGTCAGCAACATTCCCGCAAAAGCCCCCAGGGAGCGCACCGCCAGCCCAAGCAGCAGACCGCGAAAAAAAAGCTCCTCAAAGACTCCCACGGCTGCGGCCGTGAGAGCGATGCGTCCCAGCTTGCTCAGCTCTGGATCAGCCTTCCATCCATAAATGCCGAAAGCGAAATACCCGACGGCCAAAGCGGCGATCGGCAAGAGACCGCAGAGCAAGCCCTGGCCCAAATGGCGGAAGCGCGCGGCATCACCCTCCAGCCCCAGATCGGACCACCCCCGCAAGCGCAGCGAGAAAAACAACGGGATCGCCAGAAGCAAAGCCGCGACCTGCAGCGTGCGGCTGAAGTAGCGATGGAAGGGAAAGCCCCGCAGCATCTCCAGCCAGCCTTGCTCGATGCCCAGTTGGCAAACCCAATAGATCGGTGGCGAAAGCAGCACCGCTGCCGCTAACACGGCCAGCAGATAGATGAGAATTTTCCACAGCGGGCTCACACGTCCGCGTCGTCCTGTGGCCGTTCGCCGAAAATGGAAGTGCCGATGCGCACCAAAGTGGAGCCCTCAAGAATGGCCGCCTCAAAGTCGCCACTCATGCCCATGGAAAGCTCGGGCAACTTAAGGCCAAAATCCTCCTCCAAGCGGTCGCGCAGTTGCCGCAGCCCTGCGAAGTAAGGCCGCGCCATCTCCGGCTTGGGCACCACAGGAGCCATCGTCATGAGCCCGAGGATTTCCAACCGCGGCAGCTCCAGAAGGTCTTCCAACTGGGCGCGCAACTGGTCGGGCTGGAAGCCAAATTTGCTCGCCTCTCCCGAGGTGTTCACCTCGAGGAGAATTTTTGGACGCTCCCCTTCCTCTCCCGCGATGCGATTCAAATCCTCCGCCAGATCGAGACTGTCCACCCCATGAAAAAGCTCAAAATGCGGCAGAGCCTTGCGGATTTTGTTTTTCTGCAGATGCCCAATGAAATGCCACCGCAGCCGCCCCGGGCAGAGCGGAATCTTGGCCACCGCTTCCTGCACCCGGCTCTCACCAAAAATTTCCTGCCCGCATTGCGCGGCCTGGCGCACGGTTTCCGCCGGATGGCGTTTGGAGACCGCCACCAGTTCGCAGTCGCCCTCCCCGCGTCCAGCCTGAGCCAGACTGCGGCTGATTCGCTCCCGCACCGCCTCCAATCGTTGGGCTAATTCTTGCTCCATAGGTTGGCAAATGAGGGAGCGAAGCCCGCCCGGCGTCAAGCGCAATGCTTAGGCGGAAAATCTCCTGGCAGCCGGCGCTCAAGAGCCCGGCCGTCCAAGCTTGCCACCGGACAAAGCCCGGTGCGGCTACTGGCGAAGACCAGAGCCGTGGCCCGGCGGAGTTCCTCCATCCCCAGCAGGGTTTCGCGAATCCCCGGGAAGGCGGCGAGGGCTTTTTGCCGCGTCACCCCACGCCGGGTGCCAGTTTGCCAAGCTGGCGTGAGCCATTGCCCCTCCACCAAAGCGAAGCCATTGCCGCAGCAAAATCCCAGCCAGTGCCCCTGTGGGTTGAATACCACTGCCTCATCCAAGCCCGCGGCGTGGGCGGCTTGCAGCAGGTTCAAACGGGTCCAATAGTTCCCGCTTTTGGCCACCCCGGGGCCTGCGCAAACGGGAGTGTCGGCGAACCCGACTCGCAAATCCCTTGGGCTTCCTACATCTTTCTCTTCCAGAGCCTCCGCCGTGAAGACCAGCAACCCCTCGCGCGGCGGCTCCAGCAGTCCTCCCGCACCGGCAGTCCAAAAGAGCCGCACCCGGCAAGATTCCGGAACCTCTGTCGGCGGGTCCTGGAGCATGCCCCATTGCTGAGACGTTGCCCGGAAGCCGACCGACTCCCCATGAAACCGTAACGAAGCCACATGCAGATCCCAATCTTGCCACACTCGCGCGCGGCGGAAGATGGTTTCAAAAACGTGCATCCCATAGCGGAATCCGCGGTCCTCTGGCGGAATGAGAGCCGGGCTTTGCCAGCCCGCAGCGGTCAGCAAGGCTGAGCAGACCACTCAGACCACCTCCGCTGCACCAGCCAATTTTTTCTTCAGCGAGGCTTTACTGACCCCGAGCAGATTTGCCAGCTCCGCCAACTCCGCCGCCGTGAGGGAATCTTTCTCACCGGAGCGCAACCGCACCAGAAGGGCCTCTTCGATGAGAGCCAGCCAATTGCCCTCCGGATGTTCCTGGCGCAGGTGATGCAGCAGGAGATCGAGAAGCTCGTTCCAACTCGGCTCACTATCGGAAAACGACTTTCCGCCGCTCCGCGGTGAAGGCAACACGGTGCCAGGTTGCCCGAGGGGGATGTCTTTCGGCAGCAGCACATCCGTGGTGGCCAAGACGCTGGCCCGCTCCATGGTATTCTCCAACTCCCGCACATTCCCGGGCCATGGGTAGCTTTCCAGGACGCGCACCGCTTCCTCCGAGAGCTTGAGTAGCGGACGCAATTTCCGGTTGGCAATCCGCTGAAGAAAATACTCCGCCAACAGGCGAATGTCCTCGGTGCGTTGGCGCAGCGGCGGCAAATGAATCCGCACCACATTCAGCCGATAAAACAAATCCTCGCGGAACCTTTTCTCCAGCACCTCCTGCTCGAGATTTTTGTTGGTCGCCGCCACGATGCGCACATCGGTGCGGATGGTTTGATTACCGCCGACCCGGGAGAATTCC
Organism: uncultured Chthoniobacteraceae bacterium; assembly: GCA_964595865.1. GTDB lineage: Bacteria > Verrucomicrobiota > Verrucomicrobiia > Chthoniobacterales > DYNR01 > CAZQRL01. Next base: position 64,353 of record CAZQRL010000005.1, on the reverse strand, counting down.
GATTCCTGCAGGACCCGCAGGAGCTTGCTCTGAGTGGCCAGAGGCATCTCCGCGATTTCATCAAGAAAGAGGGTCCCGCCATCACATTGTTCGAAACGGCCAATGCGCTGGCTGTGCGCTCCCGTGAAGGCGCCTTTCTCGTGCCCGAAGAGCTCACTCTCGAGCAGATTCTCCGGGATGGCCGCGCAATTGATCGCCAAGAAGCTCTTGCGACTGCGCTGGCTGTAATGATGCAGCGCCCGCGCCACGAGTTCCTTCCCCGAGCCGCTCTCGCCGGTGATCATTACCGGGGCCTCGCTGGCCGCCACCCGGCCGACCATTTTGAAAACCTGCTGCATCGCATCGGACTGGCCGACGATTTCGTCCTGATGCTGCTCGAGGGTCAGCTGCGGTTTGAAGGCACTGGCACTCTGCTGCTCTGCGTGGGCTTTGAGTGCCGTCTCGACGATGATCTTCAAGTTGAAGGGCAGCTGCTCCTTGCGCACAAAGTCAAAGGCCCCGAGCTTCATGGTCTCGATGACAGCTTGGGTCGTGCCGAAGGCACTGTTGACGATCACCATGGCATTCGGTGAGTGCTTACGCAGTTTGAGCAGCAACTCTTGCCCCGAGAAGGGCGCCAGATTCATCTCGGTGAAGACCAGGTCGGGCTGCTCCTCACAAAAAGTGCGATAGGCCGCATCGGCCGAGGTTTCGGTGATCACCCGCACTCCAAGGGATTCGACTTGGTGCTTGGCCCAGGCGAGAAAGTCCACTTCTTGGTCCACCAAGAGGACAGTCTGCGGAGGTTTCGTTTTCATCAGCTAGACAGGTTGGCAATTTTCCGCAGGGGAAGCGAATTCGGCAGCGGGGACTGGCGGCGCGTTTTCCGTAGATCCGCCCAAGCCTCCAAAGCGCCGTTCTCTCCGGGCAAAATCACTCAGGGCATGAGCGAAGTCGTGCCGAGTAAAATCCGGCCAGAGCTTTTCCGTGACATGGATTTCCGTGTAGCTGAGCTGCCAGAGAAGGAAATTGGATAGGCGAAACTCTCCCGAAGTGCGGATGAGGAGGTCGGGATCAGGAAGGTCGTGCGTATCGAGGTGGGCAGAGATGGTCTCCGGGCGGATAGCGTCGGGTGGTAGCTGCCCCGCCACCGCGGCAGCAGCAATGCGGCGCACGGCGTCGGTGATTTCCCGCCGCGAGCTGTAATTCAAAGCCAGCACGACTTGCAGGCCGGTATTTTTTGCACTCTCCTGAATCGTCTGCTGCAAGCGCCGATAACATGGCTCGGGCAACTCCTCAATGTGCCCGATCGCTCGCAACCGCACATTACGCTGCATGATCTCCCGCGCCCGCTCTTCTAAAAACCGTTGCAGCAGGCTCATCAGCCCCGCCACTTCCTCCTTGGGACGCTTCCAGTTTTCCGTGGAAAAAGCATAGAGGGTAAGAATTTTTACGCCCGCATTGGCCGCCGCCGTGAGCGCCTCGCCCACGGCCTTCGAGCCCTCTTCGTGGCCGGCAAGACGCGGCAATCCACGTTCCGCTGCCCAGCGGCCGTTGCCATCCATAATGATAGCCACATGTTGCGGCACAGGAATTATGTGGGGATGGTTTTGCAAGGCGGGGTCCTAGAGACGGATCGTTTGCTCCCGGGAGGGGCCGACGCTGACCAGAGAAATCCGGCTCTGCATGGTATCGGCGATGCAGTCGAGATAGCGTCGGGCATTCGGGGGAAGCTCTTCCCAGGTCTGGGCTTTTTCGGTGGATACTCCCCAGCCCGGCAGGGTGGTGTAAACCGGAGTGCAAGAAGCCCAGTCCTCAAAGTCGGAAGGAGGCAACCGCAACAACTTCCCCCCCAAACGATACCCGGTGCAGACTTTAATTTCCGCCAGATCATCCAAGCCATCAAGGTTGGTAATGGCCAGTTCGTCGAAGCCATTCAGCAACTGGGCGTAGCGTAGGGTGACGAAGTCAATCCAGCCGCAGCGGCGCGCCCGCCCCGTGGTCGCCCCAAACTCCCGTCCTTTGGCATGGAGCGAATCACTCAATTCCCGGGACTCCGTCGGCAGGGCTCCTCCTCCCACTCGAGTCGTATAGGCCTTGAGCACACCAATGACTTTGTCCATGCGGTGCGGAGGCACCCCCGACCCCGTAGCGGCTCCACCCGCCGTCGTATTCGAGCTGGTAACAAACGGGTAGGTCCCGTGATCAATATCCAAGAAAGTGCCCTGAGCACCCTCGAAAAGGATCCGTTTCCGCTTGGCCATGGCCTGATGCAGCCAGACGGTGGTATTAGTGATGTGCGGCTGCAACACTTCGGCCGCAGCCAGAATTTCCTCAGTCATTTTCCGCGCTTGCAGCGGAGCAAGGCCCGCGGTGCGGAAAATCTCGTTGACCTCTTGCAAGCGAGCTTTGAGTTTCGTGCGAAACGCATCCGGTTTGAGCAAATCCCCCACGCGCAAACCCACCCGGGCAATTTTGTCTCCATAGGCCGGGCCGATTCCGCGCTGGGTGGTGCCAATCTGTTTTTTGCCTTTGGCCTCCTCGCGCAGCCGATCCAACACCGGATGGTAAGGCAGCACCAGATGCGCACAGTCGCTCAGGAGAAAGTTTTTCCCCACGGCGATCCCCCGCTCCCGCAAACCGGTAATCTCCTGCACCAACCCCAACGGATCCACCACCACCCCGTTGCCAATGACGCAGGTTTTGTTCCGCCGTAAAATCCCGGAGGGAATCAAATGCAGGACGTATTTTTCCTTTCCGAGAATGATGGTATGGCCGGCATTGTTGCCGCCTTGAGAACGGACCACCACATCCGCCTCGTCAGTTAGAAAATCAATTACTTTGCCCTTGCCTTCATCACCCCACTGGGCACCTACCAAAATTGAATTAGACATGCTCTTAAATCGCGGCCCCTTTGTGCGCGGAGCCAATGCCCTGGGAATAAAAGAAAGCCGAACCGCGAACAAGGTAATTTCTCAACGCGGGAGAGAGGAGATTCCTGGGGTGGTCGGAGTTCAATTCCGGGAAGCCGGGACGGCAGAGGAGATTTCCCGCAGCCTGCGCCGACGGGTCAGCAGCCAAGCCACGCCGAAGAGATCCTGCAGGCCACGCCCGAGGCGATTGTGCGCAGAATAATGCGAGCGACCATTGAGGCGACGGCGATGAGAGACGGGCACCTCCACCAACTCCAGCCCTGCGGCACGTCCCAAGGCTCCTAGGAAGCGATGAAAGCCGTCAAAAAAAACCAAATCTGGGAGGATGGCACGTGGAAGAATCTTCAGGGTGCATCCAGCATCGGAAAGCCCGTCGCGGAGAAAAAAATTCCGCCACGCATTGGCCATACCGCCGCAGAAAATTCTCCAGGCGGAGTCTGCCCGTCGCACCCGCACCCCACAAACCATTCGCCCAGGACCGGCCTGGGCCAACATCGGCAAAATATCGCGCGGGTCGTTCTGGCCATCCCCATCCAGCAAAACAAGCAGCTCCCCCTCGGCGGCCCGCAACCCACTCCAGAGCGCCGCACTCTGTCCAAAATTCGCAGGGTGTTGCAGGACTTTCACTCCAGATATCTCAGCGATTTCCGCAAACGTGCGATCGGTGCTTCCATCATCCACCGCAATGACTTCCGCTTCCGGCAAGAGCTGCCGCGTTTCGCGCAAGAGCGGCCCAGCATTGCCCGCTTCGTTGTGAAACGGAATGATGATCGAGAGGCGCGGGCGCGGATTCAGAGGATCAGTCTGCACGGCGGGAGCGTTTGGCTGCGAGGGCGCCCTGAATTTCTGCAAGCCCAAGGCAGTTGATGACGTCTTGCCGAGTCAGCCAGCCTTTGCGGGCAATCCCCACGCCGAAATACAAATCCCGCAGATCTTCGCTGGAATGGGCATCGGGATTGATCACGCAGCGCACACCTTTTTCTTTCGCCAACGGCCACCATCGCCAATCCAGGTCGAGCCGCCAAGGATTGGCATTGAGCTCGACCCAAGTGCCCGTGGCGGCGGCAGCTTCGAGAACAGCAGGAATATCGAGCGCGTAAGGCTCGCGCTCCAAAAGCAAGCGTCCCGTGGGATGCGCCAGGAGGGTAACATAGGGATTTTCTATCGCCCGAATCACGCGCCGGGTCATAGTCGCCTCATCGAGTTGGAAAGACGAATGCACTGAAGCGACGACGTAGTCGCACTGAGCCAGAATCTCATCGGGAAAGTCCAAGCTCCCATCTTTGAGGATATCGCACTCCGTTCCGGCGAAAAGGTGAACTCCAGTGCGGGAGGCGTTCCACTGGCGAATGGCGGCAATCTGCTGCAAAAGACGCTCCGCATCCAGCCCATTGGCTTGGAAGGAAGCCTTACTGTGATCCGCAATTCCCAGATAGGCCAGCCCCAGCTCCTCCGCCGCCAAGGCCATTTCCTCGAGGGTGTTTTTGCCATCGCTGGCGGTAGTGTGGTTGTGAAAAGTACCGCGCAGATTCGAAACTTCGAGCAATTGCGGCAGGCGGCCTTCTGCTGCGGCGGCGATTTCCCCGAGGTTTTCCCGCAACTCCGGAGGGATGAAATCCAACCCCAGAGCCCGGTAAAGATCCCTTTCGTCGTGCACCTCGGGAATCTCCTCCAGTAATTGCCGCCCTTCGGCCGCCGAAAACCGGTATTCGTTCAGCGACCAACCGCGCTCTAGCGCCCGGGCCCGCATCTGGATGTTGTGCTCCTTGCTACCGGTAAAATAATTTAAGGCAAAGGGGAACTCTGCTGCACTCACCAATCGCAGATCGCACTGCAGCCCATTTTGTAAAAGCACGCTGCATTTCGTGGGGCCATGTGCCAGCACATCCCGCACCAGCGGATGAGCCACGAAGTATTCCCCCACCGGGCCGGGGTCTTTGGTCTGCACAAGCAAATCCACATCGCCGACTTCCTCCTTGCGGCGGCGGAAACTTCCCGCCACTTGCACGAGGGATACCTGCGGCAATTCTCGCAAGTCAGCCAGCAAGCGCTCGACCAAGGCTGCCACATCGCCGAAGCGGTGCCTTCCGGCATGTTGCGCCAGCTGGGAAATTGCCTTGAGAAAATTGGCGGCCGATTTGGCGCCGAAGCCCGGCAGGTCCGCCACGCGCCCATCTTCGCAAGCAGCCGCCAAGTCAGGAATGGAAGCCACTCCCAGCGACTCGTAAAGGACCTTGATTTTCTTGGCCCCCAATCCCTGCAACTGAAAGAGTTCGAAGAGGCTCTCCGGGAACTCCGCCCGGTATTTTTCATAGAGCAAACATCGCCCAGTGCGAGCCATCTCGGCGATTTTATCTGCCAAGGCCTGGCCGATTCCCTCCAAGGTGACGAGATACTCTGGATCTCCGAGCTGCTCGGCGGTCAGCGGGGTGGTTTCCAAAGTGCGAATGGCGTTCTGGTAGGCTCGCACTTTGAAGGCGTTTTTCCCCTTGAGCTCCAGCAAACGCGCCAGCCCCGCGAGGATTTCAATAATGCCCGGCTTGTCCATAGTTCACTGCTGCGTTTAGTGGATCACGGTTCCTTGCCCAGCTAAAATTATCATCGGCGAAACTAGTTCGGCTCCCGAGCTCATGGAGAGCCTGGGCTGGACACATTCACTCCTGCTTCCTCCCCCGTCCGGCGAAATGCAAGTTCCACTCCCAAGACCGCGGGCTGGCTGGCAGAAAATTCGATGCGCAAGTCTGCGGATTCGGAATTCGGCAAAGGCAACGAACGTGGGGCCATTTGCAGATCAAAGGAAAAACGCAAATCGCCAGGCTGAATGCGGGGGACTGGAGTGGTGGAGGGAAATTTCACCCGCAGCGAAAAAGCGTGTTCGGGTTGGCCACCAACGTTGTTACAAAAAGGCGTGAGGTCGAAAACCACATTCCCATCACCGGCCATCCGACTGGGCAGAGAAGTCCAGGCCCTTCCATCGCGGGAAGCCAAAACCGCAGGCCCCCTTGCAAGATCAGTTCCCGCTGGCAGGACCAGCTCAACTTTGCCAGCCAAAACGGGATAGGGGATAGAAAACGGCACGGTCCATTGCAAACCTTCTGCATTATTCGCTTGCCCCTGGCGCAACTCCGCCTCCCTCGGCACGTAACTCCACAGCCCGTTGGCATACTCCCGCGGTTCCTGGAGAAATTCCGTGACGAAGAAAAGTCCGCGCCGCTCGCGGGAAAACAGAATGGACTCTCCAGGGCGCAGGGCAAAACCCAGTCTAGTAAAGGCCTCCGCAGGTCGTGGTTGGATTTCCTTGGCATTGAACTCTCCGCCCAGATAGATCTCGCGCAGGCTCTCTGGTGAGTAGAGCTTGCTCACACCGGTCCGGAGTATGTCTGGATCCTTTTGGATTTCCTCCAAAGAGGCGATTTGTCCCCGAGGGTTGCGAAAAAAGACCTCACCGTCGGGATCGAACAAACTCCAGCGCCCTTGCAGGCGAATTTCCGTCACAACGTGCTTTCCGGGAGCGTTGCGTACTCGGGCCTCCAACCCAGCTGCCACAGCCAGATCAGCCAAGGCCCGGGCAGCACTGCTGCAGAGACTGTAACCATAGATTCCCAGCAGCCGCACCGGATCTTCCAACCGGTCGCCAGATGGCCAATCATGAGTCCGCCCAGCCTTCACGAGTTGCCACAATGCGATCGCACGTGCCTCCTCATCCTCTGCAGGGCTTCCTCCAAGCGCCCGTTGCAAAAGGGCTTCCAAGGAATCAGCCGGCGGTAGGCCAGAAACAAAGACCCTGGGGTGGAGCACCGTGCTGGAGCCAAGATTTTCCAGCCGCAGGCTGACCAATTCCTCTGCCGGTTTCCAAAGTATTGGCCCGACGGCTCCCGAGGCCGTCAAAGTGAAGCGCAGCTTGCGGTCCTCACCTGAGGGTGGTTTCTGCCGTTGCGCCAGCGAACTCTGGATATCCGCGAGCAGAGAACGACGGAATTGCTTGAGCAGAAAATCGAACTCCTTGCGAGTGAGAGGGCCTCGAGAGGACACCTCCTCGACCAATGGTCGCAGATCACTGCGGAAGGAAGTTTCTGGCTTGTCGCTGATCGCCCGCCAACTCTGCAAATCCCTCTGCAGCAACCCCAGAGCCAAGGAGAAGTCGGCCGGAGAAACCAAATCCTCCGCTTGCCAGCCTCGCTCCCTGCCCCAGAAAAAGCCGCCGAACAAAAAAAGGCCCGCCAGCAACAGCCCCAAAACAACCCCGCGAAGCCGCCGGAGCGCAAAGAACCTTCCGTAGCACATGAACAAATTCCTTTTCCCTAGCGTTTTGCGAGGCGCAGGAAGAGAAAGAGCCCCAAGGCACCAAAAACCACGTTCGGAGCCCAAATGAGTGCCACCGGGAAAAACTCCGCTCGGTCCTTGAAGGTCTCGGCCATGATGATGAAGAAAAAATAAGCAAAGGCGATAATGAGGCTCAGGCCAAAACCCACTGAAGTCTCGCGGCGGTGCGTGGTGATCCCGAGTGGGATGGCCACCAGGGCAAAAGCGAGGCAGGCCATGGCCGTGGAAAAACGCCGCCCAATCTCCACCTCGGTGCGCAATTTTTCTTTGCCCTCGACTTGGTTGAGTCGCTGGAAAAGCTCATCAATCGTGTAGGCAGAAAGCCGACGATCCTTGGTGTGCTCGCTGTAGAGAGAATCGAGACTGATGGGAAATACGCCTTCCCGCATGACAATTCCTTTTTGCATTTTTGCGAGGTTTCGCGGCTCATCCGGATCGCGTTGCTCCAAAGTGGCATTAAAAAGCCGCAGCAGCAGACGTTGATTGGGCTCGTCGAAAGTCAGGGTTCCTTCGTGGGCGTGAATGAACCGCACCGGATTGTAGGCATCGTCCAACTCAAACAAAAAAACATTCTGCAGGCGGTCGCCGTCCTTGCCCCCGATGTAAATCCGCCGGTCGGGAAATTCGGTGATCACCTCGTCCGTGGCGAACAGTGAGGTTGGGTTGCTCGTCGCAATGCGGAAAATGGTCTTGGCCATTTCTTGCTCCGCCCGCGGTGCCACCACGGTGTTGATATAAAGGCAAAAGAGCGAAAGCGCCACGGCCAGAAGAAAAACCGGGAGAGCGATGCGTTGGATACTCACCCCATTGGCCCGCAAAGCAATCAGCTCATTATCCGCCGATAGGCGTCCAAACACCAGCAATACCGCCGTGAGAAATCCCCAGGGGATGGTGAAGGTGAAGGAGAAGGGGAGAACATAGAGCATGAAGGCCAGCACACTCCCCAGCGGCACGTCCCGGTTGATCAAAAGATCCAGCAGTTCTTTGAAGATGTTGCCCAGCACCAAAACCAGGCTGAGCACCACCACTCCGAAGAGTGTGGAAAAGAGCACGCCGAGGCCGATATAGCGATCGAGGATTTTCATGGGGCGGGTGCCTTGCGGAAAATGGCACGAATCGGGTGTTCATCAAGGAGATTCCCTTGGATCCCCCCGAGGCGCTGCGGATCATAAAACTGAATCCCGACGTAATAGAAGATCGGGCGGATGGGCGTGGCATGGAGCACGAGCAGCTCCTCCGCGCGGCGCAGAATGTCCAGCCGCACTGCCGGGTCAGCCGTGGCGGCGGCTTCGGCAATGAGACGATCATATTCCGCATCGCTCCATCCAGTGCGATTATTCCCCCCTCCCGTGATGAACATATCCAGGAAGGTATTGGCGTCCGGGTAATCTCCCACCCAACTTGAGCGGGCAATCCCGTAGTCGAGGGAACTCAGGGAATTCAGATACACTTTCCACTCCTGCCGGGCGAGCTGGATATTGATTCCCAGCTCCCGCCGCCAGGCGCTCTGCAGCTCCACCGCGATGGCCTCGTTCAGCTCCCCCTCGCTGTAGAGATAGACCGAAAGCGGAAAACCCCGTCCACCGGGAAATCCAGCCTCTGCCAACAAAGCCCGCGCGCGCTCTGGATCATACCCCAGCCCCGGCACCGGCTGGTAACCCTCCAACCCGGGCGGCACAAAACCCTCCGCCGGCAGCTCTCCAGCGCGCGTGATGCGGCGCACGATGGCGGCATTGTCCACCGTGAGGGCCAAAGCCTGCCGCACCCGGACATCATCAAATGGCGGCCGGGTGACATTGAAGCGCAGGAAGTAAACGCCCAAAAACGGCGAGGCATGGAAATCCGGCCGCTGCATAAGCGCATCCAGGAGGGAAGGTGGGGCCAGGCCTTTGTCCATGAGCAGGTCAGCTTCGCCGCTGGCATAAAAATTGAACGCCGTATTGGCTTTGCTAATCGGCAGGATATCCACCGTGCGCAGCGCCACATTCTCCGCATCCCAGTAACCCGGATTTTTCTCCAAGTGGATTCGGTCGTTGATACGCCACTCCTTGAGCAAAAACGCCCCGTTGGTCAGGATGTGTTCCGGTTTTACCCAGTCGTCTCCCACCTGCTCGATGAGATCCGTGCGCACGGGAAACAGAGTGGGAAAAGCGCAGAGCTCGAGAAAAAACGGCGTGGGATGCGTGAGCTCAACTTCCAGAGTGCGATCATCCAAAGCCCGCACGCCCACCTGGGAAAAATCTTCCAGCTCCCCAGAGGCATAGGCCTCGGCGTTGCGCAGATAGAAAAGCTGGTAGTTGTATTGAGAGCCCGTGGCAGGGGTGAGCGTCCGTTGCCAAGAGCGGACAAAATCATGCGCCGTCACCGGCTGACCATCACTCCACCGAGCCTCCTCCCGTAGATGAAAACGATAGGTCCGACCATCCGGGGAAACCTCCCAGCTCTTGGCTACGCCCGGCTCGGCCTGCCCGGCGGCATTGAAGCGCAGCAGCCCCTCGAATAGCGCCGAAACTACGCGTCCTTCCGGCTGCCCCGTGATGATCGCCGGGTCGAGGGTCTCTGGCTCGGCTCCATTGATAAAAACCAGGGTGGCGCGAGAACGGGGCCCCTCACAAGCCGGCCCGAGAAGCAACAGACCGAGCACCAAGAGAAAGCCGGAGAGCCTGCGCATCCGGAGTTTAGGATCCGAAACTCCGCGCGGCCGTGAGGGTGGCAGCGGCAGCGCCGGAGTTCAGGGCTTCATAAGCCAAGTTGACCCCTTCTTCCCAGTTCCGCGCCAGCCCACAGACCGCCAGCGCGGCTCCAGCATTTAGACAAACCAGATCGGTGCAGGCATGAGGGGAATTTCCTCGGAGGATGTCTTCGATAAGCTCGGCGTTCTTCGCGGGTGAATCCCCTTGTAAAAATTCGCCTCGCGGATTTGGCTCCCGCAGCAGCGGGGCGGGGTCCAGCACCATCTCCTCCGCACCATCCAACGTCCGGAAAAAGGTCGGCCCCAGGCTGGAAATTTCATCCAAGGCTCCCCCATCTGGCAGTGTGCCATGGATCGCCCATGCGTTGCGACGCCCCAGCAGACGGAAGACTTCGATATAGATTTGCAGCAGGTCGCGGCGGAATACTCCTGCCAGTTGATACTCCGGACGTGCGGGATTCAGGAGCGGTCCAAGTATGTTGAAGATGGTGAGATGTCCCTGCTCCGCCAGCAGCTTGCGCACCGGTGCCACCTCCCGAAAGGCCGGGTGATAGGCCGGCGCAAATAGAAAAACAAAACCACAACGCGCCAAAAAATCCCCGGCTTGGGAGGCAGGAACCTGCAGAGGGACTCCCATCGCCTCTAGCACATCCGCCCCCCCACAACGCGAAGAAATGCTGCGGTTTCCATGCTTGACCACTCCGGCTCCCGCCCCCGCACAGACAAACATGGCTGCCGTCGAGACATTGAAAAATCCGCTGCGGTCGCCTCCGGTGCCACAAACATCTATCAGCGGACGCCCAACGGCCGCGCGATCAATCCTCGGAGTCAGAGCATGCTCGAGCAGGACCTCGACGAACCCGGCAATCTCACGCGGAGTTTCACCCTTGCGATGCAGAGCCAGGAGAAATTCGGCTTTCTCCTGGACAGGAACTTCCGCAGACAACAAGGCCTCTACCGCCTCGCGAATGGCGAGCGGGGACAACTCCTCTCCGGAAGCAGCCAGGGCAGTTAGAGAAATCGCCATAGCCTTAATGGATAGCGTTGAGCAGCCGCGGCAGAACTTCGGCAATTGGAATCCGCTCCTGCTGCATGCTATCCCGATGCCGCAACGTCACGGTGCCTTTATTCTCCGGACCATTCTCCCCGATGGTATCGAAATCCACCGTAATGCAGAAAGGCGTGCCAATTTCATCCTGACGACGGTAGCGGCGCCCGATGGCTCCGGTCTCGTCGTATTGCACGAGCATATGGGGTCGGAGCAAGGCAACGATTTCCCGGGCTTGGGCGACAAGCTCCGGCTTGTTTTTCAAAAGGGGGAAAATGGCGGCTTTGACCGGGGCCATGCGGGGATGAAAGCGCAGGACCGTGCGGATTTCCGCCTTGCCATTTTCCTCCACGGTTTCCTCGGCAAAGGCCTCGCAGATCAGCGCCAAGGTGGTTCGGTCCACCCCGGCACTCGGCTCCACCACATGCGGCACAAATTTCTCATTGCGCTCCTGGTCGTAGTAATCGAGCGGCTTGCCGCTGTGTTCGATGTGCCTCGAAAGATCGTAGTCGGTGCGATAAGCGATACCCTCCAGCTCGCTGACCCCAAAGGGAAACTCATACTCCAGGTCGTAAGTTTTCTTGGAATAGAACGCCCGGTCGCTATCCGGAATGTCCACGACATGGATTTTCTCGCGGGGAATCCCAATGTCCTCGTAAAACTTCAGTCGCTCTTCCAACCAGTAGTCCGTCAGCGCCAACCCCTCCTCCGCCCGACAAAAATACTCGATCTCCATTTGCTCAAACTCCCGGGACCGGAAAATGTAGTTGCGCGGATTGATCTCGTTGCGAAAGGCCTTGCCGATTTGCGCGATGCCAAAAGGCAGCTTCTTGCGGGAGGTTTCGAGTATGTTTTTGAATTGCACGAAAATCGCCTGGGCGGTCTCCGGGCGCAGGTAAACCAAGGTTTCATCACTTTCCACCGGGCTGGCATGCGACTTGAACATCAAATTGAAAGCCCGTGGCTCGGTGAGGTTCGGACTGCCGCACTGCGGACAATACGGCGCGCCATCCCGCTCCGGCAGCTGGTCGGCACGGTGCCGGGATTTGCATTGTCGGCAGTCCACCATCGGATCGCTGAAGGTGGCCTCGTGCCCACTGGCTTTCCAGACCGCACGGTTCATAATGATCGCCCCATCCATGCCCACCATGTCCTCGCGCTCACGCACATTGCGCCGCCACCAGAAATCCTTCAGGTTGCGCTTGAGCTCAACGCCCATGGGACCGAAATCCCAAAAACCATTCAGCCCCCCGTAAATCTCCGAGGATTGGAAAATAAAGCCCCGGCGCTTGCATAGGCTGACGATTTTTTCCATGCGTTCATTGGTTTTTTCGCGGGTGGATTTTTCCTTGGACATAACGAGATAGGGAGATTGAGCGGGAGTTAGGCTTGCAAGCCGACGCGGCGGAATTTTTCTTCCACGTGGGCAAAGTGGCGCTCCGGAGCGCAGGCGTCGGCGATTTCCTCCGGGGAAAGCTGAGCCGCAACTTCCGGTTCGGCGGCCAGGGTCTCGGCCAGCGGCTGTTTGGTTTGCCAGGTTTTCATGGCTGCCCGCTGCACCGCTTCATAGGCCGTTTTACGTTCCAGGCCTTTCTCGGTGAGCTTGAGGAGGGCAGACTGGCTGGCATAAAGCCCGTGGGTGATTTCCAGGTTCCGGCGCATGTTCTCCGGATAAACAATCAGCCCATCCACAAGCTGGTCGAGCTTGGCCAGCATGTAATCCAAAAGCGTGCACGAGTCGGGCAGAATGATGCGCTCGACGCTGCTGTGGCTGATGTCCCGTTCGTGCCACAGCGCGACATTTTCCAGGGCCGCTTGGGCGTTGCCCCGAAGCACCCGGGCCAGACCACTCAAGCGCTCGCCGGTGATCGGGTTGCGCTTGTGCGGCATGGCGGAGCTGCCCTTCTGCCCGGCACTGAAGAATTCTTCGACTTCCAGCACCTCCGTGCGCTGCAGATGGCGGAACTCCGTGGCCCAACGATCAATGCTCGAGGCGATGAGCGCCAACGTGCAGGAAAACTCCGCGTGCCGGTCACGCTGAATGATTTGGGTGGAGAGGGGCGAAGGAATGAGCCCGAGGCGTTGGCAGACATATTCCTCGATGCGCAGGTCCAAGTGCGCGTGGGTCCCGACGGCCCCGCTGATCTTGCCAACGCGAACCCTCTCCCGTGTCTGCCGCAGCCGCTCCAGCGCCCGACCAAATTCATCATACATCAGCGCCAGCTTGAGACCGAAAGTGATTGGCTCCGCATGGATGCCATGGCTGCGCCCGATCATGGGCGTGAATTTGTGTTCGTGCGCCCGGCGGGCAATCGTTTCTCGCAGGGCGAGCAAATCTGCCTCGAGAATCTGGCAGGACTCCCGCATCTGCACGGCCAGCGTGGTATCGAGGAGGTCGGAGGAAGTGAGCCCTTGATGCACCCAGCGGGCGGCAGGACCGATGTGGGAGGCGACGTTTTCCAAAAAGGCAATCACGTCGTGATTGGTGCGCTTTTCGATTTCGTGAATTTCGGCAATATTAAAACGACCCTTGGCGCGGATGGTTGCGGCGTCTTCCGCCGGGATTTGCCCCAGCTCGGCCATGGCTTCGCAGGCCAGGGTTTCAATCTCCAACCAGATTTCCAACTTGCGTTGTTCGGACCAAATGGAGCGCATCGGGGCGCGGGAGTAACGATCAATCATGGGATAGGGAAGCTATGGGGCAGTGGGGAAGTCTGGAAAAGAAAACTCCTCCCTCCGGGCCGGAATTACCGCGCGAAGGGAGGAGCAAAGGGTGCCGGCAACGGAAAGAAGCTGGCTTCCTGAGCGGGGAAAAATCAGCCGGCGGTATAGGAGGCCTGGGCTCCCTTGATGTCGCGCTTTTTGATCCACGGCATGAGCGAACGCAGACGGGCCCCGACTTTTTCGATCGGATGCTCCGCGCCCTTCTTCAGCAGGGCATGATAATTCTTCCGTCCGGATTTGTGCTCGGCGATCCACTCGCGGGCAAATTTCCCGCTCTGAATGTCCTTCAGCGCTTTTTGCATGCGCTTTTTTACCGAGGCATCAATGATTTTCGGACCGACCGCGACATCCCCGTATTTGGCGGTTTCAGAGATGGAAAAACGCATCCCACTGATGCCCGATTCGTTGATTAGATCCACGATGAGCTTGAGCTCATGCAGAACTTCAAAGTAGGCCATCTCCGGCTGGTAACCGGCTTCCACGAGCGTCTCGTAGCCAGCCTGAATGAGGTGGGAAACGCCGCCGCAAAGCACGGTCTGCTCTCCAAAGAGGTCGGTTTCGGTCTCTTCCTTAAAGGTGGTTTCAAAGACTCCGCCGCGAGTTCCACCGATGCCTTTGGCCCAAGCCAGAGCGGTTTTTTTCGCCTGCTTGCTCGGGTTTTGATAGACCGCAATGAGGCTCGGCACGCCTTTGCCTTCGGTAAATTGCCGACGGACGATGTGGCCAGGGCCCTTGGGAGCGACCATGATCACATCCACATCTGCTGGGGGAACAATGGTTTTATACAGGATCGCGAAGCCGTGGCTGAAAAGCAGGGTTTTGCCTTTGCTTAAGTGGGGCGCCACGTCTTGGGCATAAACGTCCGCCGCCAGAAGGTCGGGCACCGCCAGAAAAATGACATCACCAGCTTGAACCGCTTCCGCAGTATCGAGAACCTTGAAACCAAGCTTCTTAGCTACTTCACGGCTTTTGCTCTTGGGATAGAGACCAATAACAACATTGACGCCACTGTCTTTGAGATTGAGCGCGTGGGCATGGCCTTGGGAGCCAAAGCCAATGACGGCACAGGTTTTTCCGGCGAGGTGCTTTAGGTCGGCGTCTTTATCAGTGTAGATTTTAGCGGGCATAGTAGGTTGGTAAGAGAAGGAGGGGTTAGTGCGAACGCGGGAGGGCGATTTTTCCGGTGCGTGTGAGTTCCAGGACTCCAAATTGCTGCATCAGCGCGAGAAATTTTTCCAACTTGCCGGAAGTGCCCGTGACTTCGATGGCCAGAGACTCATTTTGCACGTCAATGATTTTGGCGCGGAAAATGGTGCAAATCTGCATGACTTCGGCCCGGGTCTTGGAAGTGGCGCTCACCCGGCAGAGCACCAATTCCCGGTCCACATACTCCTCGTCCCGGAAGTCCTGGATATCAATCACGTCCACCAGTTTTTCCAGCTGCTTGTTAACTTGCTCGAGGACTTTATCGTCCCCGCGCACGACGATAGTCATGCGGGAGGTGCTGGGGTCGAGGGTCGGCCCAACATTGAGGGTATCAATGTTGAAGCCCCGGCCGGAAAACATTCCGGCAACCCGGGCGAGAACGCCGAATTTGTTTTCCACGAGGATCGAGAGGGTATGCCGCATAGGGTAAGGACAGCGAAAGAAAAGAGGGGGAATTTGCCGCAAGAGACGGGAGGCGTCAATCTCTTATCCGGTGGAGGCGCGGGTTAATTTTCCGCAGGCGGACGGCGGTGAATGGCTTCGAATGCTGGAAAGCGCACTGGAGAAAATTCGCTCACGGGCCGCAGGGTGATGCCCGTAGTATCGGGATGTTCGGAGAGCAGGGTCCCATCTTCGGCGCGATAGTGGAAAAAAACTTTCCCATCGGTCGGGCCACCCAGACCGATATAGGCCTGCCCGTCCCAACGCACGAGCAGCTCCGGGTGCGTGGACCAAGCCGCTTCGAGACCTTGGCAGAGCTTGGCGTAGTTCTCCGCAGTGAGCGGACCCGAGGGGCCGCGATAACCGATGTAGCGCATGAAGGGCCCTTCGACGATTTGCACGCGCACCGTTCCCTCCGAGCCATCCGGCAGCGGACCAATGTATTCCCAACGGCCGAGAATTGGCGGCGGTCCGGGTGAGAGCGGCGGGGCATCAGCGAGCGGGTCGCAGGCCGCCAACAAAACCAAAGGCAGCAGCAGGAACAGCCTTTTCATTCGTCATCCAGAAGATCCGCCCGACTGGAACCCCAGTTGGATATGCCGCGCTTGGCAGCTCGGATGAAATCGAAAAATTCCCGGGCCTCCGGCCCCCATTCCTCCGGCCGCACGGCCTGCAGTGCCTGCGTGAGATTCAGTCCGGAACGAAAGATGTGCAGAAAAGCGCGTTTGATTTCCAGCCGCGCCGCCGAGGAAAAACCAGCCCGCCGCAGACCAATGGCATTGAGGCCAATCACCCGCCGGTCGTCCGCTACGGTGAACGGCGGGATGTCTTTGCCCATCCGAGTGCCGCCCCGGACCATCGCCAGACGTCCGATCCGCATGAATTGATGGAACGCGGTTCCTCCTCCGAGAACCGCGCCGTCAAAGACTTCGACATAGCCAGCCAAAAGAACGTTGTTGGCGATCACGGTGCGATTTCCGATGCGCACATTATGTCCCGCATGCACCCCCACCATGAGATAGTTGTCATCCCCCACGACCGTCGCCGTGCCTTCCTTGGTTCCGCGGTGGATGGTGACGTATTCGCGCAGAGTATTGCGATGGCCGATGCGCACTTCGCTGACGATACTCGGTGAGTGGGCAAAATCCTGCGGGGCGGCGCCGAGGATGGCTCCATAGCCGATGAGATTGTCGTCCCCCAGGGTCACTCGATCGGTGAGCACCGCGCGGGCTTGAATCCGACAACGCGCTCCCAAGGTCACGTGGGGCCCGATGATCACCCCCGGGCCAATCTCGCAATCCGGACCGATCTGGGCCGCCGAATCTACCAAGGCAGTGGGATGGATGAGAGTAGGCATGCAAATCAAGATTCGGCGGAGCTTTCCGCGAGGTCGAGAAAATTGCTCCGACACAATTTCGCGTAGAGACCATCTTGGGCTAGAAGAGCGGCATGGCGCCCACGCTCCACGATGCGCCCACGTTCCAAGACTAAAATCTGGTCCGCATGCTGCACCGTGGAAAGCCGATGCGCGATGACAAAGCTGGTGCGATTGGCCAATAGATGATCCAAGGCCTCTTGGATAAGACGCTCGGTCGCGGTGTCCACGCTGGCGGTCGCCTCGTCGAGAATCAAGACCGGTGGATTTTTCAGCAAGGCCCGGGCAATCGAAATCCGCTGTTTCTCGCCGACACTCAGACGGATTCCGCGCTCTCCCACCGGGCTGTGCAGGCCTTGGGGCAAACGCCGAACGAAATCAGCCGCATTCGCCGCCGCCAGGACCTCCCACATTTCTTCCTCCGTCGCATCGGCCTTGGCGACGCGCAGATTATCCGCCGTGGTTCCATTGAAAAGAAAGCTCTCCTGCGTGACCAGGGCGACATTTCGCCGCAGGTGGGACAGCCGGTAATCGCGCAGGGGACGCCCATCGAGTAAGATCTCGCCCCCCGTGTATTCGTAAAACCGAAGGAGCAAGTTCACGAGGGAGGACTTGCCAGCACCGGTGGGTCCGACCAGAGCGATGGTCTCTCCTACACCAGCGTGGAGATTGATATCGTGCAAAACCACCTGCTCCGCCGCATAGGCAAATTCCACCCTGCGGAATTCCACCTCTCCACGGATCGGCGACTCGATACCGCCCGCAAGCACACCGGGTTCTGACGGCGAATCGAGGATTTCAAAGACCCGATCAGCCGCCGCCCGCCCCGATTGCAACATCTGGTTAAGTTGGTGCAACCGACCAATCGGCTCATAAAGAAAACGCACCAACACCAAAAAGGCGACCAGCACCCCGAGCTCTATCGAGCCATCAAGCACCAGGTGACTCCCGAACCAGACCACGAGCAGCCCGCCCACTGAGGCACAAAAAGCCATGCTCGGGCTGTAGATCGCCCAAGCTCGCATCACCACCAAAGTGGCCAACCGCAAGGCATTGCTGCTTTGATTAAAGCGTTCGTGTTCCCGCTTTTCCGTGGCGTAGGTTTTGATTTGCCGGATCCCGGCGATGTTGTCGTGCAGCAGGGAATTCAGCGCCGAGGAGGCTTGGCGTTGTCGCCGATAGCGGGATCCCGCAGTGAGTGTGTAGGCCAGGGCGCCTAAAAGCAAAAACGGCACCGGCAACAAGGCCGCCCCAAGCAGCCGGGCATCATAAAAAGTCATCAGTGTGACCACCACGAGAATTTGCAGAATGGCCACCGTGCCTTGCTCGATCCCGTCAATAAGCACCCGCTCCATCGAAGTAACGTCTTCGATAAGCCGGGTCATGATGTCACCAGTGGCGCGCAAATCGAACCACCCCAGCGGCAGGCTTTGAATGTGGGCGTAGAGATCGCTGCGGATATCGAAAATCACTCGCTGCTCGAAGTGATTGTTGAGCACGATGCGCAGCCCGTCGAGAAGCTCTTGGAGAAAAAAAGCCCCGAGGGCCGCCAGCGCCAATGGGGCAATGAGGGCCGGATTTCCCCCGCGCAGTCCTTCATCAATGATCCGCTGCGTGGCGGCAGGAAACACCACCACCATCAGCGTGCTGCCAATGGCGCAGAGCAAAGTGGCCAGAGCCATCCCGCGGTAACGCCGCAGATAGCCGAGGACGCGCAGGACAGATTTCATGGACGGCGCAAATGTGGCAGGAGCAGCTTGATCTGGTGCTGCAGCACATCCAGGGATCCATCGTTCCAGACCACAAAGTCCGCCCGGGCGATTTTTTCTTCCAGCGGCATTTGCGATGCCAGTATCCCCAAGGCCACCTCGCCACTTAGTCCCCGGCCATTCTGCAGCCGATCCCGCTGCACGGAACGCGAGGCTGCCACCACCACCACGCAGTCGAACATCTCGGCGGCGCCGACTTCGTAGAGGAGCGGGATTTCCGCTAGGAAGGTCGTCTCAGAAGCCCGGGAGGCCGCCAGCTGTCTGCGCCACTCCTGACAGACCAGAGGGTGCAGAATTGCCTCCAAACGACGCCGGGCCGCCGGGTCAGCAAAAACCACCTCGCGCAAGCGCCGCCGATCCAGATGGCCCGCATGCACTGTTCCAGGGAATTCCCGCTCCATCTGCTGGAGAATTTCCCCGCGCTGATAAAGTTGGCGGACAAATTGATCGGCATCGAAAACCTGTTGCCCGCCAAGCTGCAACCCCTTGGAGAGCGCCTGCCGCACCGTGCTCTTGCCGCAAGCCACCCCCCCGGTGACGGCGATCGCCAACGAACTCATTGGGTGGTCAACCCCAGCAGGAACGCGAAGATCGCGTCGTCGTGCCCGCGGAGTCCCTCGTGACCGTAGTCAGGATAGACCATCAGGCTCTTCGGGGCGGTGATTTTGTTGTAGGCGGCGAATTGTGTGGAGGGCGGACAGATCGTGTCCATCAGCCCCACTCCCATCATGACCTCCCCGCGAATCCGTGGAGCGAGAAACTGCACGTCAATATAGCCGAGACGCTGGAAAATTTCCTCCTCACGCTCGTGCAATGGGTCGAACATCCGGAAGTAATAAGCCAGCTCCTCGTAGGCCGCCTTGGCCTGGTCCATCTCCCAGACCCGGCGGTAATCGCAGAGGAAAGGAAAGACCGGGGCCAGACGACGGATTTCCGGAGTGAGGGCCGCGCAGGCCAAGGTCAGTCCCCCACCCTGGCTCCCACCGTAAGCCCCGAGCCGATAGGGGTTGACTCCCGGCAAAGTCTTAACCACCCGGGCCAGCTGAGCGGTATCGAGAAAAACATTCCGGAAGAGCAAATCCGCCGGGGAGTCACCATCCAGACCGCGGATGATGTGCCCGCGCAGCGTCGTTCCCCGCACCCCACCCACATCCTCGGAGAGTCCTCCCTGCCCCCGCACATCCATCGCCGCCACCGTGAAACCCGCCGCCGCGTAGGGCAAATAAGCCGTCCAGTTGGAGCTGTCGGCGCTGTAACCATGCAAGTGCAGCAAGGCCGCCCCGTGTTCAGAAGGCTGAGTCGGTGTCAGCAGCTTGGCATGGATTTTCGCCCCGCCGATGCTACGGAAAAACAGATGCTCACAGCGTGCGTAGGGTGCTTGAAACTTGGCCGGATGCCGCTCGGCCTGCGGATCTACCTGCGCCAGCTCTTGCAGGCTTTGATCCCAGAAGGCATCAAAATCGTCCGGACGCGGATTGCGCCCTTGGTAGGTCTGAAGTTGGTCAAACGGAAGGTCAAACGTCAGCGGCATCAGAGGAGGAGAGTTAGGAATTAATATGCGTGGGTGGAGAGAATGGTGCCGTCGGTGGCCAGAACCTTGAGCATTCCGAAATAGGAGCCATCCGGACTGTAACACCAAATGGACCAGATCGGGGCCGCAGTGGGCCCATCCTGCGTGAGAACGTAGCTTACAGTTCCCAGAGTGCGTCCAGCCTGGCGGGCAAAATTCTCTGCCGCTGCCCAGGCCGCGCCGGAGCCGGCCTGAATGCGGGAGAAATCAATCGGCGTCGGATGCGCCAGCAGCTCACGCAGGTCAAGGGAAGGCTTTTCCTGGATAATTTGCCCATCCGCGATGGTAATGGAATAAAGTTTGCCCTCCGGCTTTTTGGCGATGAAATACCAATACTGCGAGGTCGCAGTGGCGTTATCGGCCGAGACCTTGACGACTCCATTCTGGAAGTGAGTCGGAAGACTTTCCCAAGCTTGAGTGAGGCGATCGCCCGCCTGCAGAGCCAGATTGAGCGACGTCCAGGCCAGCAGGAAGGCGGTGGCCCCAAGAGGGGAGAGGGAGCGGGTGGTCATGCGAGATTGCATTAGCCGAGTTCCGCGCGGTGGGCAAGTGACCAAAAAATAGCTCCTGCTGGACGGGCTCGGCCCGGCTGGACACTTCTACTTGTCGCTCGCCGCGGCGAGCTGCGCCAGCAGCTCAGCTTTTATTCGGCGCCGCCGCGTGGGTGACGAAGAAACTCGGGGCCGCATTTTGCCAGCACCAGAGGCTCCTTGATCAGCAGGTCTCCCAAGGAGGCACAAAGGAAAAGCCTCCGTGAAAAGAGTCCCCTGCCCCAGCCGTGCGAATGACATTCTTTCGCAACTCCTGCATCGCCACGACCTCCCCCTCCGCAGACTGTGAGGCCACTGCGAAATGCGGCGTGTGAATCACCAGCTCGTCTAATCCCAGCTTGCGCCGCACCGCCGAAGGTCGAGTTGAGCATGATGCCGGTCAGTGGGGCGAGACCGGTGAGCGGGTTGAAGCTGTTGTGCATCGCGCCGACCGAGCCGTTGCACGTGCTGGTGGTCAGCACTGCCCAGAGCGCACCGGTGGTCGCCCCGAGTCGGAGTTCTTTACCCTCAAGGTTGCCCACGGACTGCTCGACCGGGAGGCCTTCGAAGGCAGCGGTGGGTGCGGATTCAAAATAAACCGACCAACCGATTTTGCCGAGGATCAGCACAAGCATCACGCCAAAGACCACGGCGGCATGTCCCATGCGTCCGGTGATGCGCCCGAACATCCAGACGCAGGCCATCGGAATGACGAGGATCGCCAGCATGGCGACGAAGTTGGTGAACATGCCCGGGTTTTCGAATGGGTGCGGGCAGTTGGGGCCGAAGAATCCGCCGCCATTGGTGCCCACTTGCTTGATCGCGACGAACGCCGCGACCGGCTCGCGGGCGATGGTTTGCGTCGCCCCCTCCAGAGTCGTGGCCTGAGCCGCGCCATTGAGGGTCATGGGCATCCCCCCGATGGCGAAAAGAACCGCCACGACCAAGGCCAAGGGCAACAGCACGAGGAAGGTGGCCCGCTGGAGATCGAGGAAGAAATTACCGAATCCCTGCCCCGTGCCCCGTGCCCGCAGTCCCCGGGCGAGCGCGGCGAGACACGCAATGCCCGTGGCGGCGGAGACAAACTGCAGCCACATGAGTGCTAAGAGCTGGCTGAAATAGCTCATCTGCGCCTCGCCCGAGTAGTGTTGGAGGTTGGTGTTGGTCGTGAACGAAGCCGCAGTATTAAACACGAGGTCCCACGACAAGGCACCGCGCTGGTCGGGATTGAGCGGCAACCACTGCTGCGTGAACAGCACCGAGAATGCGAAGAGAAACATCAACGCATTGAAGGTCAGCATGGAGGCGAGGTATTGCTTCCATGTCTGGGTCTCCAAGCCGCGCGAAATCGGAGTTTTTCCGTGTTGCAACACAAGGGTCATGTAACGCCCGAGCGGCCAGGCCAGCGCGGCCGAGCCGCCCACGATCAAGACGATGTTCAAAATGTCGGTCATAACGAATTTTCTTTCCTGGGTTCAGGCGAGGCGAAGCGCGGTGAGGATCAGGTCGATGAGTTTTATGCCGAGGAACGGAGCCAGCAGTCCGCCGAGGCCGTAAAAAAGCAGGTTGCGACGAAGCATGGCGGCGGCGGACATCGGCGGATAATTCACCCCGCGCAATGCGAGCGGGATGAGCGCGATGATGATGAGCGCGTTGAAAATGACTGCGCTCAGAATGGCCGATTGCGGGCTCGACAGGCCCATGATGTTCAGCGCGGCCAGCGGCCCCGCTGCGCCGGGCGTGGCGGCATAAAGTCCGAGGAAAACCGCCGGAAGAATGGCGAAGTATTTTGCGACATCGTTGGCCAGGCTGAACGTGGTCAGTGCGCCCCGGGTGACGAGGAGCTGTTTGCCGATTTCGACCACTTCGATGAGCTTGGTGGGATTCGAATCCAGATCGACCATGTTGCCCGCTTCGCGTGCGGCCTGGGTACCGGTGTTCATGGCCACACCCACGTCCGCTTGCGCCAAAGCCGGGGCGTCGTTGGTGCCGTCGCCGGTCATGGCGACGAGATGTCCGGCGGCCTGTTCGTCCCGAATGCGGCGGAGTTTGTCCTCCGGTTTGGCTTCCGCCATAAAATCATCCACGCCGGCCTCGGCGGCAATAGCGGCGGCCGTGCGCGGGTTGTCTCCCGTCACCATGATGGTGCGGATGCCCATGCGGCGAAGCTGCGCGAAGCGCTCTTTGATACCGCCTTTCACGATGTCCTTAAGCTCGATCACGCCCAGCACGTTCTCGTCCTGGGCGACGGCGAGCGGAGTGCTTCCGCGTTTGGCGATGGCATCACTCGCGGCCTTAACCTCGGGCGGCAGCGCGCCCTTCTGGCTGGCAACCCATGCGGCCACGGCCTCGGTGGAGCCCTTGCGGATGCGGCGCACCGGGCGACCACCTGTGAGAAAATCAATACCGCTCATCCGCGTCTCTGCCGTGAAGGGGACAACCGTTGCGTGCGGCTCGGCCACTTCCTGCGCACGCAGGTTGTGGATTCGTTTCGCGAGCACGACCACGGAACGCCCCTCCGGCGTTTCGTCGGCCAGGGAGGCGAGTTGGGCCGCCTCGGCCAGAGTTGATTCCTTGACGCCGGGAGCGGGATGAAACGCGACCGCTTCCCGGTTGCCAAGCGTGATGGTGCCAGTCTTGTCCAACAAGAGCACGTCGATGTCACCCGCCGCCTCGACCGCGCTGCCGCTCATCGCAAGAACGTTGCGCCGCGTCAGGCGGTCGATTCCACTGATCCCGATGGCGCTGACCAACGCCCCGATCGTGGTCGGAATCAAGCAAACCAGAAGCGCCACCAGAACCGGCAACGGGATATTGCCGGTGGCATCCGCTCCGCTTTCCGCCAAACCGAAGCCGACAAATGCGGGCAACGTGAGGGTCACTATTAAAAAGACCGCCGTCAGGCTGAGGAGGAGAACATTGAGCGCCTTTTCGTTCGGCGTCGCCTGACGTTTCGAGGACTCCACCATGCCGATCATCCGGTCGAGGAAACTGTCGCCTGGCTCGGAGGTGACACTCACAATGATGCGATCACTGATGACCCGCGTGCCGCCGGTGACCGCACACCGGTCACCACCGCTTTCACGGATCACCGGAGCGGATTCCCCCGTAATTGCCGATTCGTCCACCGTGGCGATCCCTTCCACCACATCGCCGTCGGCGGGAATCAAGTCGCCCGGCTCGCAGACCACGCGGTCACCGCGACGGAGTTCGCCTGCATTGACGCGGGACTCATGACCCCGCGCGTCCAATCGCCGCGCCGTCGTTGTCGTGCGCAATTTCCGAAGCGAATCCGCCTGCGCCTTGCCACGCCCCTCCGCCACAGCCTCGGCGAAATTGGCAAACACCAACGTGAACCACAGCCAAAGTGTGATCTGGATATTGAACAACGTGGGGTTGGCCAAAGTGAATACCGTGGTCAGCGCCGCCCCGATCCAGACCACGGCCATGACCGGATTGCGAAAAACACTTCGAGGATCCAGCCGCCGCAGGGAAGGCCAGACCGCAGACCGCAGCGCGTCCGACGAAAACGCAGAACCGGCTGCGGATTGAGAGGAAAGAGTGAGATTGCTCACATCCCCACAGTGAGGCATCCCTCCGCTTGTGGCTAATTAAGACCAAGGAGAAAGACATTAAGAAATCATAAAGAGAAAGCTCCTCGCCCATAGAGAAAGCTCCTCGCCCATGGAGCTATCGAGCAGAACAGGAACAGTTCCTCCTGTTCGCTATAGGGACAGATGGATCGTGAAAATAACGTGGCCTGTCGATCCTTCGGTCTGCCGGGTATCGCCCGTATTCCGTGCCCGGGCCACCACGTCAGGGAAAAAACTTTTTCAAGATGAGACTTATTGCATGCGAAGCCGAAAGCCCACCCCGCGCACGGTCTTGATGGGATCGAGCCCGAGGTTCTCCCGAAGCTTGCGGCGCAGGTTGGCAAGATGCACGTCGATCACATTGTCGAGCGGGCTGAAGCGATTTTCCTGCTTCCAGACATCTCGGGCCAGGGTTTGTCGGCTCACGATTTCTCCCTTCATGGTGACCAGCAGCGCAAGCACGTCGAATTCCCTCGGAGTCAGCTCAATAAGGCCTCTCGGCCCACTCACGGCCCTCCTGAGAAGGTCGATTTGCAGTCTCCCCAAAGCGGCGCTTTGCTCGCTACCCGGCGCGGCCCGGTGCAGCAAGCGCCGGATGCGGGCCAGGAGTTCCCCCAGCGCGAAGGGCTTCGGAAGGTAATCGTCGGCGCCGGAGTCCAGACCCGCAATGCGGTCCTCCACTGCATCGCGGGCGGTGAGCATGAGCACCGGAAGCCGGGGGTGCGTCTCGCGGATTTTTATCAAAAGGGTCGGCCCTTCCGTGTCGGGAAGCATCCAATCCAGCAAAACCAGCGCACAAGCGGACTCGCTTAACTGCCGCAGGGCCGCTTCTCCCGTAGTGGCGAGTAGGCAATCAAAGCCCTCCCGTTGAAGCGCTTTGCGGAGTTCCCGGCCCAGTTTGCCATCATCCTCGATGAGCAGGATGGGATCGGGCGTGGGAGAGTTTTTCATGCCTGCCGCAGATGCTACCAGAAGAACCGTTGCCGGAGTAGCCTTCAGTCGGCCAACCCCATTTTTCCCAGCAATGCCGAGGCAATTCCGAGATAAACCAAAACACCAGTGATGTCGGCGATGGAAGTCACCAGTGGCGCACTGGCAGCGGCGGGGTCCTGCCCGATTTTCCGAAAAATGAATGGCAGCGACATGCCGACGAGGCTCCCAATGACCACAATGGCGACCATGGAAAGAGATGCCACGATCCCGATCTCGATGCCGGACCGCCACCAGGCGAGCAGGAAAACTGCGGCGGCCATGCTCAAACCCAGCGCGAGAGAAACGCGCAGCTCCCGCCATGCCACCGCGATGTAGTCGGTGAGCTTCACCTCGCGCAGCGCCATGCTGCGAATCACCAACGTGGCGGCCTGCGAACCGGCGTTGCCGCCGCTGTCGATCAGCAAGGGAAGGAAAAAGACCAGCGCCACCACCGACTCAATCAACTCCTCGAAGTGGGCGATGCCCGCACCCGAGAAGATGTTCACGAACACGAGAATGATCAGCCAGGAGACCCTGCGCGTATAGAGCAAGGAAAGCGGGGCTTTGAGATAGCTCATATCCAGCGGCTTGACGGCCCCCCCCTTGTGGATGTCCTCAGTCGCTCCCTCCACGGCCACGTCAAGCACGTCATCGGCCGTGACAACCCCGAGCAGCACGCCATTGGCATCCGTCACCGGCAAAGCAAAGTAGCCCTTGTCCCGCATAAGCTTCACCGCCTCCTCCTCTGGCTGCGACGCCTGCAGCGCGGAGAATTTGCCGTCCATGAGATCGGAAACCTTGCGGTCCTTGGGCGAAGCGATAAACCGCCTTAGGCGAATTTCGTCCAACAACCGCCCGCGGTCGTCGGTCACGTAGATCATGTTGAGGGTTTCGCTATCGGAAGCCTGTTTTTCGATCGCCGCCATGGCTTCCGCCACCGTCATGTCCGGGCGCACGGAGGCGAAATCCGGCGACATCAGCCGCCCGACCGAATCCTCGGGATAGCCAAGCAGCATCAGGGCTTCTTTGCGGTCCTCCGGGCTCAAAAAATCGAGCAGCCGCTTGGTGACCGGGGCGGGCAATTCCTCGAAGAGTTCGGTCCGGTCGTCCGGGCTGAGATGCGCCAACACGTCGCGGGTTTCCTGATCGTTGAGTTCAGAAAGCAGTTGCTCCTGATGCTCGTCGTCGAGGTAGGAGAAGGCATCTGCCGCCTGCTCCCGCCCGAGGCAGCGAAACAGAAGAATCCGGTCCGTCTTGGAATAATTCTCCAGCATCGAGGCGACTTCGGAAGGATCGATCGGCGCCAACAGGTTTCTCAGCTCGGGCCACTTTTTGGCCACGAGCAGGTCTTGGATTTGATTTAGGTCGGTCGGTGTGATCATAGGTTTAGGTTGTTTGATTGGTTGGAAAGTTGCCCCGGGTTTGAGTTCCACGGCTCGGCCACGCGCCAACTGATGCCGTAAATTTCGGTTTCCAGCCCGAGGCGTCCGGCGATTTGTTCCATGCTGGGATCCTGCCGTTCCGAGCCGACGAGCAAGGCCTCCACGAGACATTTGGCGGAATCTGCCGGATCGTCGCCGCTCTCCAGCGATTGCAAAACCAGGGGGGCCGTGCTGAGAAGCTGCACCACCAGCGTGCGCACGCGGGATTCCGCATCGGCTTTGCAAACAAGCTTTAGACGGTAATGAACGGGTTGCTCCGATGCGTCCACGGGACGGCGGGAAATCACCGATGCCACCGGACGCAAGGCGAGATTTACGAAAAGAACGGCCAGAGCGCCGGTCACGGCCGGAACATACATCGCCGATCCCGCCAACACGCCCACCGCCGCCGAGCACCAGATGGTTCCCGCCGTATTCAACCCCTGCACGCCCAGCCCCGTGCGCATGATCACGCCCGCCCCGAGGAACCCCACGCCCGCCACCACTTGCGCTGCCACCCGCGTGGGGCTCATTTCCCCGGGAGTCATGGCAGCCATCGCGACAAACAACGCCGACCCGAGGCTCACCAGCGCATACGTCCGCAGCCCGGCACTGCGCTGCCGCCACTGGCGCTCGATGCCGATCACGGCCCCGAGCAGCAGAGCCGCTCCCACGCGCGACATCAAATTCCATGTCGTGATTCCTTCCATGGGACCACTTTCTCATCGGTATCACGCCCCCTCCACCCCGGAAATCTGAAGATTCCTTAAGAGGAGCCTACAACCACTGCCCGGACTTGCGCACATACCACCGTTTCACCAACTCGGCGGTGGTGGCGTAGGCGAGGAGGACGAAGGCGACCCAGGCGAAGAACCATGCGGGCAGCAGGTCGAACCCGAGCAGGGGAGCGATGGGCGTATGGGGCAGGGCCACGCCGACGATGGCGGCAAGAAAGGTGGCGAGAACGACGGGCGCGGTGGCGGGCGGGCTTTGCCACACGGAATTTCCCGTGCGGAGGACATGGACGATCATCAGCTGGGTGAGCAGCCCGACCGTGAACCATCCGGTGTGAAAGAGCGCGGCCTGCTCCGGGGATTGCGCGCCGATTCCCCACCAGATCACGGCGAAGGTCAGCAGGTCAAAAATGCAACTCACCGGACCGAACACCAGCATGAAGCGGACGATGGAATCGGACGACCACGCACGCGGATGCCGCCGGAATTTTTCGTCCACCCGATCCCATGGCAGCAGGAACTGGGTGAGGTCGTAGAGAAGGTTTTGCGCCAGAAGCTGCACGGCCCGCATCGGCAGGAACGGCAGGATCAGACTGGCCAGAACGACGCTGACCGCGTTCCCGAGATTCGAGCTGGCGGTGATCTTGATGTATTTGAGGATGTTGCCAAAAGCGGTGCGCCCTTCCTGGATCGCTTCCACCAAAATCCCAAGCTGCTCCTCGGACAAAACCACCTCCGCGCATTCGCGGGAAAGCGCCGCAGCGGAGCTGGCGACAATCCCGACATCGGCTTCGCGCAGCGCCTTGGCATCATCCGCGCCATGGCCGAAGAAGCCCACCCGGCGAGCGCCGTTCTCCCGGAAAGCGGCCACCACGCGTGCTTTGTCGAGCGGCCCCATTTCGGAAAAAATCCCCGTGGTTTTGATCAGCCCGGCAAGCGCTTCGTCAGACAAACCCGAGACTTCCGCCCCGGTCATCGGTTTGGCAGTGGAAACATCCGCCTCTTGGGCGAGGGAGCGCACCCGGTCCAGAGGTTCTGCGGAAACCAGAACAATCTGGATGCCGCTGCGGCGGAGTTCTTTGAGATCCTCTGCCACACGGCCCGACGAATTCGTCGGCTCGAGACAAAGCACATCGATCGACCCGAGTTCCTGCACCGCAGGCAGAAAACGGAAGATCACCCCCCGGCGCGAGAGAGCCGTGGCCGCCCGCGCCAGATTGACGTTCACGATCATGGGCAGAAGTTCCGGGGTCAGGCCGATAGCGGCCGCCAGTCCGAACAGCAGTGCCTCCGTCCAGTTTCCTTTCAGGGCGCCATTGATGAAAAAAACCACCGGCACGAGAACCGCCATGAAGCTCAAGAGCGCCAGGCTGACCTGTCGGACACCCTGCTCGAATGGACCGGGCGGACGCCTCCGTTCCTCGCGATGGGTCAGATCGTTGAGGCGGGTGCGCGAGCCCGTGGCAAACACGACTCCCGTGCCAGTGCCCTTAGCGACATGGGTCCCGAAGTAGCAGATGTTGGAAACCGCCGGGGCGAAATCTCCCAGGGATGTCGCCGATTTCTTCACCACACCGCTCTCTCCGGTAAATGTGGCCTCCGAAACCTCGAGGCCATCGCAACTGAGCAGGCGCAGATCTGCGGGCACCATATCACCCGCACGCAGATGCACGATGTCCCCCGGCACCAAATCCTCTACCGCCACGGCGACAGGAGCGCCAACCTCGGGCCGCGATACCAGAGATTCCAACCGGATCGAGCGTTCCAAAGCCCGGATGGCGCCGTGCGCCCGGGATTCCTGCCAAAATCTCAGCGCGGTGCCCAGGATGACCATCGCCGTCATCACGGCGGCCGCACCGCCTTCCCCGAGCAAAAGCGACAGGCAGATCGAGATCGCCAGCACCCCATTGAATGGGCTGAGCAAAACCCGCCATAGCCGAAGCAGCGGGTGGGATTCCTCGCCGTGCCGGACGGTGTTTTTGCCATGCCGCTGCCCGCGCTGCGCGGCCTCGTAGGACGGGAGCCCGGCGCGGGTCACTCCCAACCGGATCATCAACTGGGATGGCGGCGCCGATGTCGCCCATTCCTCTTCGATGCCCTGCACTTCGGGGATTTGTGCCGACTCGAAATGATCCCACTCCGTCTCCGGGCACAGCAGGCGAAAGACCGCGCCGTGACCCAGGCGTCTCTCGAAGACCACCTTGCCCCCGAATGCGTCCGCCGCCCATCGCGCGATAGGCAGACCGAGCCCGGTGCCCGCTGCGGAAGCCCCGCGCCCGCGATGGAAGGGGTCAAAAATGCGTTCCTCGTCGCCGGGAGGAACCCCGGGACCATCATCCACGACATCGATCGCCACACCACCCGTCGGCCAGCGGCTCACTTGCACGGCGATTTCCGTGTTCTCTCCAGAATGTCGGATCGCATTGGAGAGCAGATTTTCCAGCACGAGCCGGAAAAGCTCGGCGTCGCAGAAGACGCTCCAATCCGTCATCTCCGGGCGGAGAATCCTCTGGCCTTTGGCCTCGGCCAGAGGCTCGAGCAATTCCACCACCGGTTCGATCAAATCGGAAAGCAGCCACTGCTTCGGGCGCACTTCCATTTGGCCGCTTTCCGCCCGCGCCAGGAGCAGGAGGCGGTCGATGACCCGCTCCGTGCGTTCCGCTTCCTCGAGCATCCCTCCGAGCGCATCCCGTAAGGCATCTTCCTGATCCGACCGCAGCGCGCTTTCTCCGGCCACCCGCAACGCGGCCAAAGGCGTCCGCAGTTCATGCGCCGCATGCGCGGTAAAATCCCGCTGCGACTGAAACACCCGGTGAATCTCCCTCCGCGCCTCACCCAGTCGGCAGGCGAGTTCCCGGATTTCCCGCACCGGATGCGCATCTGGCAGTTCCTCGTCTTCCTCTGCGGAGTGGTGCGCCGATGGCAGCCGGAGACTTTCCAGCCCCTTTGCCAACCGCCTCGCGGTCCCCCAGCCAACAACCGTCAGAATAAGGAAATACACCACGAGCCACACAGTGCCCTGAGACGCAACAAATACCGCCCCTCCCGCCGCAAGCAGGAGCAGCCCGATCAACCACCAGCGCAAATCAATTCCGCGTCGCATCATCAATTAGCAAAGCCCGAGTTTGTCCCGAGGTTGAGGGGGCACTCAAGAACCGTGTGCCCTATCGTGCGATAGGGACTGAACGGCGGGTTGCGAAGGGGACCTTCCGCGCGCGACACGCCCGGAGTGGAAGGCGCGCGGTGATTTCCGTGCCGGGAGCACGACGTGGAGGAAGGCGAAAAGAAAAGCCCCCGCCGCAGGCAGCCAGAGCCATTCGTTGGCCACGACCCGGACGGCTCCGATTTCTCGGGTTTCAGATTCCTGAGCTTCGGGCAGCGCTGCTTCTGTGAGAAGAGATCCCCCGAGGGACCCGGCCAAGTCCGCCATCTCCCGTGGCCGGGCCCGGCTGATGACCACCCTGCCGGAAGGATCGCGAATGAACTCGCTTCCCCTGCCACGCTCATCTTCCACCACAATTGTAGAGCCCTCCTCCGTGCCAAAGACCGCGGCATACAAGCGCATCCCGTATTCACGAAAAGCTCCCGCAACGCGTCCGACGTCCCCCTCGAGATCTTCGCCGTCGGTTAGCAGGACGACCGTTTTCTCGTGGTGAGGCAGGCCTCCGAGGATCGCCACCGCCTCGTGCAGCGCGTTCTCGAAATTCGTGCCTCCCCGGGGCACCGAATTGGGATTCGCCTCGCGCAAAAATTCTGCCACAAGCGCGTGCTCGCGAGTCGGCGGCACGAGGAGCGCGGCCTCGCCCGCGAACACGGCCAGCCCGACCTCCACGCGCTCCATCTCCTGAAGGAGGTCCTGGGCGAGAAGCTTCGCGCGAGTCAGGCGGTTCGGGGTTACGTCCGAGACCAACATCGATCGGGAAACATCCAACAGAAAGAGCACGGCCGATGCGGGCGAGGTGACCTCCACCTCCCGCCAGCCGAGCTGGGGACGAGCCAGCGCGACCAAAACCAGGCAGAGTGCCATCACTCCGCAGAGCGCCCGCAAGCGCTCCCGCGGAAGCGACAGGCGCACGTTCCATTCCCGCAGATGCGGAGCACACAAGGCGACGATCGCTCCGCGCCACGCCCGCTCTTTCGCCAGATACAGCAGGGATGTCACCACGAGCACCAACGGAATGACCCACAGCCAATTCGGCTCGGCAAAGCGGAACCCCTCTACCACCAGCGACCTCCTCTCCCATATTGCCCCAGCCATCCCAGCGCCAGAAACCCGGCTGAGAGAAGCAGCCATGGTCCGGCTCGCTCCGTGGGAACCTCGATGGATGCATCTTCGAATTCCGTTTTTTCCAGACGATCAATCTCCCGGAACACCTCTCGCAAATCCGCCGCGCTCTTGGCCCGGAAGTAGCGTCCGCCGGAATTGTCCGCGATCGCATGGAGCGTCGATTCATCAAGGATCGCCTCCGCCATGCCCCAGCCGGGAATTGGCACCGGATGGTCCGATCCGATCCCCACGGCATAGATTCTGATCCCGAGCGCCCCCGCTGCCTCGGCCGCCGTCGCAGGCATGATGCGCCCCCAGTTGTTGTCTCCGTCGGTGAGGAGCACGATCACGCGGCTTTCCGCATCCGAATTTTTCAACCGGTTGGCCGCCGAAGCGATCGCATCGCCGATGGCCGTGGCCGGACGCACCTCGACCCGCCGCAGTGCCTGCTTGAGCCACGCATGGTTGTGGGTCGGCGGACTCAGCAGGGAGGGGTAGGCGGCGAAATAGATGAGCCCGATGCGGTCATGGGGGCGCCTGTCGATGAATTCTTCCGCCAGATGCACGACGGCATCCACCCGATTGGCCCTCCTCCCAGCGATCTCAAAATCCTCCGCCAGCATGGTGGGCGTGGCATCCAGAACCAACATCACATCCACCCCACTGTGAATCGCAGCACGTTCCGCTGTCACATTCTGCGGACGCGCCAGCGCAACAGCCAGACAGGCCATACCAAAGAGCGGCAGGAGGAGGCGGAACCATCCGGTGCGGTGGCGAACCCGTTTGGCCAACGTCGCCAGCAGTTCGGTCGAGGAATACAGGATACTCGGCCCGCCGTGGAGCCGTCCCCGCAGCAAAAGCAAAAGCGCGGGCACCCACAGCAGCGCGAAGGCCCACGGCCACAACCATCGGTCGGGGAATAACCAATCCATCTGCCAAACTGGCATCCACACCGCGCCCTCGCGAATCCGCAAATCTGAAGATTTCTTAAGCCTGCCGGGATCTGAAGGAATCTTCAAGATTTTGAGCCTTCGCTCCGGGCGTTTCGGGCACATGGTTTCCCGTAGCTGCTGGATACGTGGTCCGCGGAGCCGTTCTTCTTCGGGCGCTCATCCTTTCGCGCCTGCCGTGTGCCTCCCGGCCGCTTACCACCCGCTCTCCTTTCCGGGACATCAAAACCGGCTTGTTCTGCGGCTGGGTTCCGTGCGCGGGGGGCGCATCGCCCGGCTGGCACTTCCTGAAGATATTTTCAGGCGGATGAGGTGGCGCGCCACCTCCATGCCGCGCACACTTCTATCGCACGGGGAGCCATTCGTTTTGGAACCTCTTCAATGAACCACACGGCCTAATGAAAACTTCCACCACTCATCGATTGCGTCTTTTCGTCGCCTTTTCCTTGCTTGGAACCGGCGTTCTCCAGGCACAGGACGAGTCCGCCGCCGACCGTTTTGGCCTGCCCGATTTTTTGGATGGTGACTACGCCACCGGGAATTGGCTCGGCACCCGCGACGCCCTGGAAGATCGGGGCATCGAACTTTTCGGCGGCTACACGGCGGAGGTCTGGGGTAACGTCTCCGGGGGCGAGCAGCGAGGCGTCGTTTACACGGGGTTGCTGGAGTTCGGGCTCACGCTCGAGCTCGACCCGCTCGTCGGGTGGCAGGGAGCCACCCTTCACAATAGTTGGCTCTGGCTCTCCGGCCAGGGGCCTTCGGAACGACTCGTGGGCGACAATATTTTTGCTGTGAGCAACATCGAAGGTTTCGCGACTTTCCGCATGTTCGAGTTGTGGTTTCAGCAAAACATCTTGGACGATGCCATTTCCCTGCGTCTCGGGCAGCTCGCCGCCGACGAGGAATTCGCCATCTCGGAGTATACCCAGCTTTTCCTCAACGGCACCTTTGGCTGGCCCGCTTTTTTATCCGAGAGCATTCCCAACGGCGGCCCGGCGTATCCGCTGGCCACCCCCGGCGTGCGCCTGGAAGTCAATCCCACCGCCTGGCTGACCTTCCGCACCGCCCTATTCCAAGGCAATCCAGCCGCCGAGGATGTCAACCGCCACGGCTTTCATTACGACTTCAGCAGCCGCAGCGGAGCATTGCTCCTGAACGAACTCGAAACGAGGTGGGAGCGAATCGGCACGGCAGATCTGCCCGGAACTTTCAAAGCGGGCGCATGGTTTCACACCGCAAACTTTGAAGATCCCGGTGATGACGCGATCACCCGCCGGGGCAACAACGGATTTTATTTTCTGCTCGACCAAAAGCTTTTCCGCCCGGGCACTTCCCATGGGACCGCACCCAGGGCTTGGAGCAAAGCAAGCGGGAAAAACAAGGCCGCCATGACAGAGGAAACCGAGGGTAGCGATGTGGGTTTGGGGTCGTTTGTTCGCATCGGTTTCCAACCCGCCGACCGCAACGAGTTGAGCTTCTATTTGGATGGAGGTCTGACCTACCAAGGCCTCATCCCCGGGCGGGAAAATGACACGTTTGGTGTGGCTGTGGCCTACGGCAAACTCTCGCGCGGCGCCGTGCGAGCCTTGTCGCGCGAAGGCGCGCGGGACCCGGGTTATGAAATCGCTTTGGAAGCCACCTACCAAATGCAGGTCACGCCATGGTTCGCGGTGCAGCCCAACGTGCAAACCATCATCCGCCCCGGCGGAACCGCCGACTGGGGCAATGCCTTGGTCCTTGGAATCAGAACCACACTCGAGTTTTAGACGGCCACTTAGGGTCCACTCGCAGCACGGGAACAGTTACTCCCAGCTCCGATAGGGACAGATTGCGTTTTTCGAGTTCATCCCAGAAGTTCATGTTTAGGTGCTGGTTAGGACGGCTTTGGATTCGTGAAGGCTGTAGAGTTTCAATATGAAGAATGCTTCGTCACGAAAGCCGTAAGCCTTGCGTTTGCGAGTCTTGATCTTGTTGTTGATATCTTCGAGTTTGGCTTTGGAGATATTGTGTCGGCAGTCATTGAGGATGCCGGTGGCATGAGCCCGCAGGGTTTTGGCCATGGCCATGAGTTGAGTGATTCCACTCTCCAGAGCCCGCTTGCATTAGG
Source organism: uncultured Chthoniobacteraceae bacterium (assembly GCA_964595865.1). Taxonomy (GTDB): domain Bacteria; phylum Verrucomicrobiota; class Verrucomicrobiia; order Chthoniobacterales; family DYNR01; genus CAZQRL01. The sequence goes on along the minus strand of CAZQRL010000005.1, from coordinate 29,719 downwards.
CTTGCAAATGCCGGCGCATCAAGGCTCTGCTTGGCTGACTCCCGAGCTGGCGCAAGTCCTCCTTGAGGTAGTGGGGGGTGGAGAGCCGTTGGTTGAAGCGCAGGGCCTCCGCCGAGTTTTGTCTGCGGTCATCCGGGACGTTCTCGGCTCCGGCCAACGGGAGGTAACGCGCGCCTTGGGAACCTTGTGGCCGAGAATGTCGGCCTCGCGCTGCAGGGCGCGCCGCAGATCGTCAATCTTCTCGTTGATGAGCTGGATGACGTGGAAAGGGTCGAAGACCACATCGCCCTTGGGCAAGTGCTCGACGACCGCCCCCCAGTAGGCCGCCGCCATCTCGCAAGCCACGGCCTCGATCTCGGCCCGGCTCCTGCGCAAAGACCCCCACCTCGGCCAAAGTCACCCAGCGGCTCAACTGGCAGACCAAACGCTCCAGACCCCGTGTGTCGTGGCAGTAGGCCCGGACAAAGGGGGGGAGACCTAGAAGGTCTTCCCGCAATTCTGGCACCGGCAGGCTGGAACTTAGGCCACCAAAACGGTCGGTTTCAACCCGAAGGGCAACGCCGATACTCGACGCACACGCTTGCCCCCGGGCACAGGGTCCGTGCCCACAGTCTGGACACTTCAGCATCTCCTCCTTGATCGAGAGGTGAAACTGTACCCTCCCCCACAGTTTCGGTTTTCCGATACTCGTAACCTTCCCGAACCCTAAATGCGTGAACCCATAAACTCTGGCTCATGCCCCGTTATACCACACTCTCCCCCTCTCTAAACATGAACTTCTCGGATGAAGCCTTTCTCGGCGGGAATTGGCTGGCGGGGACGAAGTGGACGTTTGGGTATGTGGGTCATAACGCACCATATCTGACCGGGTGGCAAACAGAAACGCCCGAGGGTGCGGAATTTTAGGGAAGGCTATGGTGTGCTGCGTTGTGGCGCGTTTCGCCTGTTGGGCGGGATGGGCTGGACAATTCCGTGTTTCGTGGTTGCCAAGCGGGGCGTGTATGCGGGACTTTGGAGGAGTGCATCGAGCTCCACCTGCTGCCAGCGCGAGGGTTTGCCGCGCCCTTGTGGCTCGGCGATTTTCTTGCGCTGCCCGTCGCGCACCTCGGTGATCACAACCGTTGGCTCGCCGTAGTGAAACAGCTGTTGCGGGCGGGCAAGCGCCGACTCCAACAGACCTTCATCGCGCACACCCTGGATGCCGCCAAAGCGGGCGACCAACTCGGTTTGAATCGCGAGGATGATCTCCTTCGTGATCCAGATCGGCTCGTTCACTTGGCCAGCTCGCGCAGCGCGTTGCGCTAGCGGTTCATGCCCTCTTCGGCGAGCGTCATGATGTCCTTGAAGCCTGGCTTGTCGTGGTTGATGAGTAGCGCATCATTCGGCGTCTCGGTGAGATAGAGCGTGGCGCCCTCCTAGACGCGGAGAGCTTGGAGGGCCTCCTTGGGCAGCACGATTCCGAGGGAGTTTCCGATGCGGCGAACTTTGGTTTCAATGAGCATGGGAATTACGTGTGTTATTGCGTTACCTTGAGTGCGTCAAGGCGTGAGGCTGACGCCGAGGCGGTGGAACAGGCGGGTCTCGCTTGTCGTGGCGACGCCGCTAAGATCGGCAAGATTGGCGAATTGCGGGATGACCGAACGTGTGGCCAGGGGGGCCGCGTTGAGGTCGCCGCGGGTGTCGAGGGTGATTTTGAGGTCGCGGGCGCAGGAGTTGATCGAGGCGAGGAGACCGAGGCGGAGCTCGCGGAGAACGGGTGCTTGGAATGGACGGGATGAGGCGGAGCGTGGGGCGCTGGCGAGGGCGTATTCCGGGAAGTCGGTCACGCCGTTGCCATCGGAGTCGGCGCCGGGCGCGGCCGGCAGGGGGTGAAGTTCGCGCCAGTCGGAGAGGCGGGAGTGCATGACTTCGCGCACCATGACGGGCCCGAAGCGGGCGGCGGCGGCGAGGGTCGGCAGCGGTGTCTTGTTGGCCCCGAACTCACCGATGAGGACCGGCTTGCCCGCGGCGGCGGCTTCAGCGGCAAAGGTGCTCCATTCGATCGAAGCGAGATCAGCGGCAGGACGTGTTTCGTTGGCCGCGTAAGTTTGGATGTCGTTGTAATCCCGGACGATATGATGAGGACGCGGGGCCGTTGGTGGAGGGGCGTGTGGTGGCGCTGGTTATGCCGGAACAAGCCGCAAGCGCAGACAGACCTGCAAGTTTGAGGAACCGCCTCCTCGGGAGGAGGATCTCCGGACGGTGCGTCGGTCGGTTTATGTCATGAGCATCCACGCCCCCAATGGGCGCTTAGCCACACGAAAGTGCGGCGGATCAGCGCGTGAGCGGAGCGGCGGCTTCAAGGAAAGCCTGCCCACTGGCTTTGACGGTTTCGGCGTCATTTTTTTCGGAGGCGAGGTGGACTTCTTCCATCAACTCCGCGAGACGGGCCTGTTCCTTGCCGATTCGTTCGAGGGCGTTTTCGATGGTGTAGCTTAGGACGTGGACTTCGTGCAGATCCGCCATCTTGAGTGTGTCCTTCTTGAGGATTTCGGCAAGCTTTGCATTGCCCTCCTTGAGGTTAACGAGGGCGACATCGAGTGTGGGGGCGGGCTTGCCTTCGTGGTGTGCGAAGCGCTCTTCCGCAAAGGAAGCCGAGAGGAGTGTGAGTTGGATGGCGAGGAGGGGTGTTAGCAGGTTTTTCATAGTGGGTGGTTTGTGGTGGTGGTTTGCCTTCGGGGGAGAATCAGAGCGAGTCGCGGCGCAGGATTTGGAGGCGGGGGGTAGTGTCGGAATCGGTGACGGGCTTTTCCTTTTGCACGACGATGCGGGTCCAGCGTTCATTGAGAATGGTATCGTCGGGGTCCGAGTGGCCGGGGCCGGAATTGGGGATGCCGGGGCGTGGGAGTCCGTCATCGCGGATTGATTGGGCGACGATGTGGATGGTAAAGGCGTTTGCGGAGGTGGATGCCTGATTGGCGAGGAGGACGAGGGGTGCGTTGAGAAAGAGGCCGGAGGCGGCATGAGACCCGGGAAAGTGGTTGTAGTCCGAATGCTTGTCGTCGATTTTTCCGTCAGGGTTCAGCGCCGGGGGGTAGGCTGAGTTCCGTGGGTTGAGGGCAGTGGAGAAGTGGCGGAGTTCGGCACCGTAATTGTAATTGAGGGCAAGGTCGCTGATTCGGTGGCGGAGTGGGAAAATAGCGAAGCGCGGGGCGAAGTGGCGGGGCGCGGTGTGTTCCGAGCCTGAGAGCTTTTGGAAGTCCAACCACTCGTCGGCGGTGAAGCGTCCACGCAGGAAGCCATCGTTTTCATTTTGTTTTTTGATCGAGCCATCGGGGTGCAGTTCGAGTTCCTTGCGTCCGTCGCTGCCGAAGGTGAGCAGGCGGCTGTGGAGGGAATCGTCAGGTCCGAGGTTTGCGAGAGCGGTTTGGTAGAACGGTTTCGCGCGGGCAACGCCAAGACCTGCAGTCCATGTGAACATGCCGGGAGCGAACGCATTATAGCCCGGGGAGAATTCGCCCCAGGCTCCTTGGCCTGTGGCGCGGGAGGGTGAGAAATCGCCCCCCACCACGGAAATCCATGCCTGCCATCCCCGGGGGAGGCTGGCGAAGGGGGAGGCCAGGCGGTCTAGAGGTTCTCCCGGGATTTTCTTGTCGAGATCCTTGATCTTCTTGCTGAATGCGTGCTCGTTGCCAAAGGCGTTGCGCCGCCATCCTCCCGCAGAAGGATTCCAAATCACCCGGGCGGGCAGGGCGGAAGGGTCAATTTCCTTCTTTAGTTCATCGCCCGAACCGTGGGCTCCCTGCCGTATGACCATGTAACCTTCGTGGGCGGGTGCGGAATTCACATTCCATGTGCCGACGCGTGGCGAAGACGGGGAGTTGGAGGGGCCCGAAGCAGTCTCCCATGCCGTGCGGGCGACCCGTTTTCCGGTGTGGGGATTCACAAAAGCTCCCGGCGTGAACAGATCAAGAAGCATCCGCAGGGGAGGGCCGTTTTTGGTCGAGTTAAGCAAAAACTCGTTTGTGCCATGGGCATCCGTCAGAAGGATGGGAAGATTCGGGAATCCGGAGTGCACAAAGCCGATCTCTCCGATGCTGGTCATCATCCGTCCCCTGGGAGCACCCGCGTGAAGTCCACGCAGGGCTTTGCCGTGAAGTTGGTCGGCATCCGTTTTGAGTGCTTTAATTTCCGGGAGATCCCTGACGCGCAGTGTTTCGATGTGGGAATCCCGCCGCACCTGGGATGGCTTGTGGCCGTCTGGAGACGGCCTTATTGCCTCTGCGAGCTCGTCGAGCCATTTCCCGTCGTCTTTGAGTTTGAAGTCCCGCCCTGCCAGGGGAAAGGCCTGCAATTGCAGGGCCTGGAAATTGCGCAGCAGACCTCCCGGATGCACATCGGCCATGAGAGACTTGCGCTCCTGGCCCGGCTGGACGACGTGGTGTGGAGTGGGGACCTTTCGGCTCGCCTTTTGGTAGCCGATGCCGTGGTTGCGCCGACCGGACCACGGAAACGTGCCGGAGGAGACGCTGTGAACGTCGCCCACGCGATAGATGCCGTAAACGGGGGCGGTGCGGAGATTCGAAAAGTCGCCCGGCGATGGGTCGGGTGTGGCGGTAGCCGTGGCTGTTTCGGTATCCTCCCCGTCCTCCGGATCGCTGTCTGTCTCCACGCCCGACTCCGGTGTGCCGTAGGTGCCTCCATGTCGCCAAACATGGCCGGTGGTTCCGTAAAAGTGGCTGCGGAGAGTGCTGTTGTAGTCCGGACGGGCATCGGTGGCACCGGTGCGGTGGCCGAGTGCGGGGTCGACTGCATAGACGGATTCGTAAACCGCCCTCCACCTGAGCGAGCCGATAAAGTTGCGCAGGCGCAGGAAATCTTGATCGTCGAGATTGGTGGGGAAGCCCTCGTCCCACGCCATCATTTCCAAGTGGTGGCGCAGATGTTGCTTGTCCGGATCCTTGGTGGGAACGGTGAACCATCCCACGGCACGAAAGCCGTGGATATCGGAGTTGTGCTGGTACTTGCCGAGTGTGATTCCCCCCTTGGTTTTGATTTTGCCGTCCTCCTTGACCTCCTCGTAGAAGCCCGTGTTTCGTGTCGGTTGTGCCATCGCCCACCATGGGACTGGTGGGTTTGCGGATCCGGGATGACGCACCGGGACCTTGTGCCAGAGGCCGTTGCGGTCGCGGATTTCCCAGCCGTTGATCCGCAGAGCGGTGGCATGGGTTTTCTCCCAGAGTGCGCGTGCTGGGACGACACCCAACTCGAATACTACGGCATCGCCGGTGACCTGCATGGTCTTTGGTTCGTCGCTGCCGCCGTCCGCCCGGGCGGTGTAAAGACCCCGCAGCGGCTTTGTCTGTGGCCCCTGCACGACTTTGGTGCCTGCGGGCAGTGAAGTCCACGAGTAATGCAGAGTCACTTCGCCGTCGAAGATGCGCTCTGCAAATGGGTCGGGGTTGACAAAAGCGAGGGCGACGTCGATCAGCACATGCGATGTGTAGAAGTCCAGACCCCGGCCGTTGTGGGTATAGATGAAACGTCCGCCGGAATCCCTCTCCAACAACTTGTCGAGGTCGAGCAGGTCTTCTTCGGGAAGAAGCCACAGGGCGGAGCGTGCGCGGGTGGCGACCTCGGCCACGTAGGGGATGGACCGATGGCCGACAAGACCCCGCGATTCGTCGATGAGGGGAGGCTGGTCGGGCGGAAGGGTGTATTCGACCATGTTGACCAGCATTTGCAGGGCGGCGGCTTCCCCGTTTGCATCCCTTGAGGAAACGCCGGTCCCGGCAAACCGGTTGAGGGATCTCAGGAAGCTCTGGGCACGTCCGCCCGATGCCACGAGGCCAGGGTCGTAGGCGCGATGATAATTGGGATCGCGAAGCCTTTGCCAGAGGTCCGAAGAGCGGAAGATGTCGGGGTTGCCCCCCGCTCCGGCGGCCCTCCGATGTTCATGAAGGAAGCGCACGAGATCGATTTTTGGTCGGCCCAACGGGTCGCGCTCCTCTTCATATCCATAAGTTGTGAGAGCTCCCTCAACGGTTCGTCTCAAGGAGACGCGAAACTGACGGGAGAAGGCATCGCCGCGTCGGACGACCGCCGGGTCAAAGAGAGAAAGAACCTCCTCCGGATGTTGGAGGGGAGCGGTCTTACCCTCCGCGTGCAGTGCCACCTGCCCGGAAATCACATCGCCGAAGCTCAAATCCTCTTCCCAAGATGGCGGATGCGGGCGGCCCGCTTCAAAGAAGTCCCAATCGATGAGCGAGTTGTCGGCGACAGCCGGGGGCTGGCCGTTCTGCCAATCGAGCCAGAGCGACCGAAGAGAGGCACCCACGAGGGACGGAGCGGCGGGTAAAGGGGAGCCGTTGATCCGCCCGTCGGGACCGGGAAGGAGGGACTCGATCTGGCGTCGGAGGCGGCGCGACGAATTCCCGGCTGACTGGGCGAAGAAAGAGCCAGTGCCATCCGCGAGCGCGTCGGCATCGCCGACCAGCGAAAAGGCCAGGTGGGAACGCCATGGACGATCAGCCCGATGGAGGTGCACTTTGGTATTTTCCACATCGATCCAATACGCGTAGCGCCCGATCATTTTGTTGTTCGCTCCCGGAGGTTTTGACGGATCCTCAAGGATGGGCAGCCATTGCACGAAGATGGGACGGTCAATGGCGGGCTCGCCCGGGCGGAACGAAAAGGCCTCCTCTTCCCCTGCTCGCGGAAAATCTCCGGTGGAGTTTTTCTCGCGACGCGGGAATGCCGGGGCGATGGCCGCTCCGGAAAGGTAGTATTCACCCGGACGGAATGGATTGTGGGGTGTGTTGATATTAAAGAGCACGGCCGGATTGTAATCGGGATTGGGCGATTCGGGGGCTCCCCCGGTGCTCAGTCCAAGGTACGGAGTTCCGGGGGCAAACCATTTGCGGGAATAGAGAGGGATCCACTGCGGATTGGCGGGGCGGCGGGAGTAGTTGCGCGCAAAGGGGTCGCGAAAGAAAGGGCGATTGTCCGCGGGCATGGCAAAGGCGGACGCACCTGTTTCGGTGCCGCGGTTGAAGGGGGTGTCATAACGCAGGATTTCCATGAGCCCCGGGGCGGCGGTCATGCTGGCGCGAACCTGACCGGGCGGGGCGGTGGTGGCAGCAAACCCTTCCTGCAGCTTTGCGAGTGCTTCCTGGACAGCGAGTTCGGTGAGGAAGGCGGTGCTCCCGGACTCGAGTTGCTGCCGGGCGTGTCGCCTTTCCTGGCGCAGGAAGGTGAAGAAGACCACCGACACCGCAGCGAGGGCGGCGCAAAGACCGAGAACCAGCAGCAACGTGGCCCCCATTTCGGAACGCTGGAATGACGGCCCCCTGTTCATCGCGAAGAATGCGGGCGGGTCTGAACGGGAACGAGCAGAGTGAACCGCCGGGGTTCCGCCTGCCCGCTGGCCGGGCGGAATCCGATCTGCACGCGCAGGGCGGTTGGCAGTGTGGTTTGGTCCGTCCACGCCTGCCCTGTGCTTCCCGGAGGCTTGTTAACGAGGCATTCCACCGAAAACTCCTCCACGCCGGAGGCCAGGGGAGCTTCGGCTGCGAGTTCGCGGGCGGTTTGCATTTCGTCCCCATCGAGCCATGCGGCCCGCATTGCGGGTGTGAGGGCCGCGAGGCGTTCGGCATTGAGTTGGTGGTTGGATGAGTCGGGAGAGGCGGAGAGGCCGGCGGCGACGGGGTGTTCGGCCGAATGATAGACGCTGCGGATCAGGGTTCGGTCTTCGCGATTCCAGCGATACTCGACATGGCGGTAATACCCCTGGCGCTGGAGATCGAGGAATCGCGGGTCTGGCCGGACGACGGCAAGCACGACCTCGTCGTTCCGCGCTTTGAGCAACAAGGTCTGAGGAACGGCGTGAGATGGCGGCGTGAGATCGCGCAAATCCGAGTGGAGGGCCTCGACCAGTTGCGTGGTGGCATCGTGGACCTGCACAGAGCGGATGGTCTGAGCCATGGTTTGCAGGGAAGAACCGAGCAGTCCGCCGAGGGTCACAAGAAGTAGGGCGCCGACGGCGGTGGCTGTCAGCAACTCGACGAGCGAGAAGGCACAAAACCGGAAGCGTGGCGTGGTCATGGCAAGCGGAGTCGGGCGCAAACTATACGCTTAATTGGCCACGGCCCGTTGGAGAATGAATGAGCCAGCCCGCCGGCCTCCTGGCAGTCGGATGTCGACGTGGACGGCTTGCAAAAAATCGCCCGACCAGTGGGGCGGGGTGGTGCGGCGGAAGGAGGCTTGGAATTGAGCCTGCTCCTGCGGGACGGGCAGGCCGCTTTCATCGAGAAAAAGTTCGGCGGAGGCACTTCCGGGAGGGAAGGGAAAGTCTGGTTCGAGGAGAAACCTCGCGCTCAGATTTTCGATGAGAACACTCGTCTGGTAGTCGGTTTGGATGTTTTGGGCGGATTGCAGGCCTCCGCCCAACAAGCCAAGAAGAGCGAGGGCGAGGACGGCAAAGACGCCGATGGCCAGGGTGACCTCGACAAGTGAAAATGCTCGAATAGAGCGTGCGACGGGTTTCATCACCACGATGAGCCAGCCAGGCGCGCAGGCGTGTCACCGGCCCCCAAATTGACCCGGGCATGAAACTCCGGGCGGTCCTTGATTTCGAAAACCACTTCGCGTTCGCCATCCCAATGGATTTGCATGCGGCCCTGCGCATCGAACTCGATCCACGGCAGGTCATGGAAAGTCAGTGCATCCACTTCGCTGACTCGGAAATGTGGGGTGGGGGAGTCGGATGGCCAATAGGCCGAGGCCGACTGCCAGCGCCCGGCCTGCGGGTCGTAAACGCGCGCTTGGGCAGGTAGAGTCTCGTGAACAAATTGCGGGCTTTGCGGCCATGGAGTGCGGTGGTAGTTAGGTGGGAAGGGGGAGGACTGGCAGCGTCCCTCCCATGGGGAATTGCCTCCCGCCTCCCAGAAGGCCAGCGGGTGGAAGGCATTCTCGGCGGCGAATTCGGCGGGCGACTGGCTGGCGAAGCGGTCGAGCACCTCCGAGCGGACGCGCAGGCTGCGGTCAAGCGTTTCGCCAAAGCGGAAGGGCTTGCGCGGAACCTGCTGCCACCGACCGACCAATTCGGCGGGGAGACCGGGTGGGCAGACCGGGATTCTCTCGAGAGCATCTCCACCGCGGACCGAATTTTCCAACGCCGGGGAGCGCCACTCGACTGTGCGCTCGCTGGCGGAGGGAATGACAAACCGGAAGATGGCACATTCAACGTAGGGATCTTCGCCGGATTGGGCCGGCTCGGTGCCGGAGAGGGATGCCGGGATGAAAACGACGCGCGTGGGGGTGCGGTGTTCCATGGCGAGCAGGCGGGCTTCGCGGAGGAGGGATTGGAATTCGCGTGCGGCAGTTTGCGGGGCGAGGTGGTCGCGGGATGGCAGGGAGCTTTGGGCGGCAAGGGTGAGCAGGAAGGCGGCTGTGGCCAGGACGGCGAGGACTTCGAGCAGGGAGAACGCCCGGACGCTGCGACTTTTCCCAAGGAATGAATAGTGTGCCATCCTGGGAGTGCGGGTTGGACGTCGGCGGTCCCAGTGGTCCCGTTGGTCCCATGGCATGGAGTGGCAGGGCTTCATCTCCTAGAAATTGAAAAGCTCGACTCGAACTCGGAGGAATCGGCGGCCGAGTGTGTTCATGGTCGCGGTGTCGCGGAAGGAAACGGTCTCCATGCCGTCTTCGTCGGGCCCCGAAACCGCCACCGGCGTCCCGGGGAGGGACTGCCATGGCTGGGTGAGGTCGGTAGAGTATTGGACATCGTAGAGGACCCCACCAGCACCAGCCCGGCGACGGAAGCTAATGGTCAGGTAACCATCTGCGTCGATACCCAACGTTGTTAGCGCCCCGTTGGGCAGCAGGGGATGACCGCCGAGGGCGTATTCGAGAATGTTTGGAATGCCATCGCCATCGGGGTCGGCGTCGAGGCCGCTGACCGTGTCATCCCAGAAGTCGTCGGGAAACTCGCGTTCGCGCCATTCTTCGAAGGTGAGCGCGTCGGTGCGGGTCGTTTGGTGATTCTGGGAGAGGCTGATGTCGTCGTCATTGAAGGCAAAGACGCGCCAGTGGTAGTCGGTGGATGAGTTCAGGCCGTTGAAAGTAAGGGTTTCCTGATGGGGATCATCGATAAGGATTCCTTCGGCCCGCGAGGAGCCGTCGGTGCCGATGAAGAGGCCGGTGATGAAGTCGGAGACGTTGCGGACCATTTGAACGAGGAAGCCTGTGATGGCGCGTCCGATGACGGCGGGTTGCCACGCGATGGTGAAGCCGCCTGAGGTGATGTCGAAAGCGGGGAGGAGGCGCGGAGAGTCTGGAGCCCTGGTGTTGGCGATCACCTCGTGGTTATCAACGAACACGGCTCCGTTCGCGTTCTTTTCAGCAGAGAGGAGGAAGCCCGCGTGGATGGTAGGATCTTTGGCGAAGGACGCATTGGTGAAGCTGTGGGCCGGTCCGGTGAGGAGGGTTGAGACGAATGCCTCACCGTGCGGGCCCCAGTCCTCGACGGCGTAGAGCACCTCGTATTGGGTGGCGCTCTTGCGGACGACTTGGACGACAAGCTTGAGCCAGTTGGCGAATTGGCCGGGATCCCGGATTTCCCGCCTGCCGCCTTTGGTTTCGTTGAAGCCTCCGGTGAGATTCGGGGTCGAACAGTAAGCTTCTGCTTCGATGAGCCAGTTCTTGTTGGAGGAGGCGGGTTCGTGCTCGAGTTTGAATTTGACCCCCAATCCAGTCTGCGTCTTGTGGAACGTGTCCTTCAGAGTGGTGTCCGGCTGGTCGGTTGACACAAAGCCAAGGCGCACCTCGGCTTTGTCCTTTCCAGAGAGAATGGCCCCGACTTCCGAGGGATCGATAAAGAGCGATGTGATCCAGTAGCCGACAGCCCGTGCGTCGTAGGCATAAGGGCGGAGGACCATGGCGGTTTTGTCGGTATTTGTCGCCTCTCGGGAAAACCGCAGCATGCCAGGTTGAGGCCCGACGCCTCCGTCGGCAACATGCGCAAGGCCGGCATTCTGCGTGAAGACTGAGAGGTCGTCGAACTCCGCGGCGGTGTCGAATGGGATGAGTTCATCCACTTTGATGACGGTGACCGTGAAGGTGCGGCTCAGGGTATTATTATTGGGTGCGCCGTCGTCGGCTGTGATCGTGATGGTGGCGGAGCCGGTGACATTCAGGGCCGGGGTAAACACGAGTTCACCGGTTGTCAGGGGAGTATTGTAGAAGACTTCCAAGTCTTGAATTAACTGCGGGTCGCTGGTGGTGGCGGAGAGGGTGACGGTTTGGTTGAGTTCGCCGCCGTCGGAGATGCCTTTGAGCGGGATGGTTTGTTCGCCGGAGTCCACGGTGAGTAGTACGTCGGGGATAGGGTCAAGGGTCGGAGGGGCGTTGACCCCGGGCGCAAGGGTTGTAAACGAAACGGTATTGGAGTCGTTGCTTTCGCCGATGCCATTGGAACCACGGACGCGGTAGAAGTAGGTGGTGCCGGGCTGGAGGCCCGTGATATGGAGCGATTTCGCAGTCGGGCTGTTGATGGCGATGCCTGCGCTTTGTCCGGGTGTGCCGTTGGTGGCGATGAAGGAATGGGGAGGGAAGGCTTCGTTGTCACTCAGTTCGAGAACAAAAGAGAAGGGGACGGCTCCCTCGTTTGCGCGCTGCCAGTTGAGCGATGCGTTGAGAGATGTCACCTGCGTGGCTGGATGGGCAATCGGGGCTTCGGGAGCCGTGTAGAGAACGTCCACTTTGTGGCCGTCGATAAAAAGACCGCGTCCGGGCATGCTTTTCTCCGTGGAGAGGACAAATCCGGCATAGACTTGCGGCGCGGTGAGAAAACCGCCATTGGTGACCGTGATACTGTCTTCCAGAACGAGTTCGGGCTGGTTGATGCCATCGGGGCCGAGGTTGTGAAGTTGGTAAACGAGAAGCATCTGGGTGGTGCTTAGCGGCACAACCTCGAAGCTGAGTCGAAGCCAGTTCTCATAGAGAGAAACATCGCCCTGCACCGCGAGTTCCGGGCTTTGCGTGGCGGTGGTTCCAACGAAACTCCGGATGCGGGCTTTGACGCTGTGAATGTTGCTTTTGGCAGGCTCGTGCTGGAATTGCAGTCGGATGCTGGCCGCGCGGGTGGTGGAGCCTCCTTTGGAGAAGAAGTCTTTGGCTTTCGGATCGAAAGGCGAGATTTCGTTGCGGAAGCCGATTTCCACTTCCGCCTGATGTTTTCCGGCGCCACTGGGATTCTGGGCCAGTTCCCTTGCATTGATAAGGATCGAGTTGCGCAGGAGGCTGGGCAGGGGAACCATGAAGTAGGGCTGGTTGCGGAGAAAAACGGCGCCGTTGTCGTTCGTGCCGACGCCCTGATAGTCGAGGCCGCCGGTGGGCGGATCGCCAATGCCTCCTTCTTCGTCGAAGAAGAGGTTCGCGTTTTGCGTGTTGGGCAGAGTGAACTCGCCGAGGATCGCGGCTTCGTTGTCGAAGTCCACCCGCGCGGGAGGGATGCGGGCGGTGAAGGTGAAGGAGCGGGCGATGGTGTTATTGACGGTTTCGCCATCGTCCACGGTAACGGTGATCGTGGCTGTGCCTTCGCCGCCTGAGGGGGTGAGGGCGAGGGAGCCGATGGCATCGGGGCTGGTGTAGGTGACCGTGGGGTCGGGAACGATGGCGGGATTCGACGAGGTGGCGGTGACAGTGAGGGTTTGGCCGGTATCGCCAAGTCCCGCGGTGATGCCCGCGAGCGGAACCGTGATGGGAGGATTATTTGGCCAGACCGGGCCGACGTCGCCAATGGGGTCGAGAGTGGGTGGGGCATTGACGTATTCTTCGAGGGTGGTGAAAGCGATCACGTTGGACGGAGTGCTTGCTCCGGCGTTGTTGGTGCTGCGGACGCGATAGACGTAGTCTGTTCCCTCAGACAATCCATCGAGCACGAGACTGGTCGCCGAAGGATTTGCGACGGCGATGCCGGATGCTTGTCCGGGGGTGCCATCCGCCGCGATGAAGGTATTAGGTGCGAAGTTATCGGACGCTGTGGTGATTTCGAGAACGTAGCCGGTGGTCGCCGCGCCATCGGTGGGTGTTTCCCAGTTTGCGATCGCCGCATTCGCAAGCACGCTGGTGGCAGCCAGTGCCGTGGGTGCACCAGGCAAGATGGCTTCGGCGGCGGCAGAAAAATTATCGAGGTGGAAGATTTTCCAGTTTGCGCTTTTCTTTTCCAGCTCTATGCCCACAGCCGCCCAGACCGTGCCGTATTGGGCGAGGGCCGCGTTGGTGGCAGTCAGGGTGTCTTGGTGGACGAGGGAGCCCGGAGAGGCGGTGCCATTCTGTCCGACATTATGCAGCTCGTAGCTGAGTTTGAATTGATCGTTGCCGAGGAATTCTACGCGGAAGTCGAGGCGGAACCAAGCGGCGAGGCTGTTGTAAGGCCCGGGGAATGCAACTGAGGTTTCGAGATGTGGACTCGCAGTTTCTTGATCCCAAGATGGAAAGGACCTGAGGCGGGCGCGAATCCGGGCTTGCTTGCCGGTGTCGTGTTCCACCTGCACCTCGGCCTCCACCATTATTTGGGCGCGGAAGGTGGCCGGGTTGTTGGTGTTCTTTTTATCGAAGAATTTATTTGGAGTGGTCAGGCTGTTGGTGCCGCTGAAGCCGAGCGAGACCTTGATTTTTTCTTTTTCCTTGGCAAGGAACGGGGCGGGATCACCACCGAAGCTTTTGGTGTCAAAGAAAACCGAGGTCGTCCAGACGTTGGTGCCGCCGGTGGCATTGAAGGTGGCGGGAGAATACACGGCCGCAAATCCAGAGTCCGCGTTGGCCGAGCTTCGCAGGCGAATGGCACCCGAGGCACCGACGCCTGAACTTGCTGCGTGGGTGACCTGGGTCGCTGTGGTCTTCGCGTGAGTGAAGGTGCTATCGAGATCGGTGGGATCATCGAACTCAACTGTTGTTGCAAACAGCGAGGCGGGAAGTGCAATGAGAGCGAATCTCAATATGGATGCAAAAAAAGGCTGACGGCGGTGAGTTTCCATGATGGCTGGTTAGTAGATGTCGCGCTGATAGCGCCCATCTAAGGTGAGTTGTTGGACGAAAGTGGCGGCTGCCTCGGGATCGAGTCCGCCTTGATTTTCCGCGATGCGGTGGAGGGCGGCATCGACGTCTTTGGCCATGCGGGAGGCGTCTCCACAGACGTAGAAGTGGGCGCCGTCGTTAAGCCATGCCCAGAGATCGGCGGCATGTTCGTCCATACGGTGCTGGACGTAAATTTTCTCCTGCTGGTCGCGCGAAAAAGCGGTGGTGAGGCGGGTGAGGTGGCCGTTTTGCAGGTGGGCTTCGAGTTCTTCGCGGTAGAGGAAATCGGTGGCGGAGCGTTGTTCGCCAAAAAAGAGCCAGGATTTGCCGGTGGCACCGAGCTCGCGGCGCTCTTCAAGGAAGGCGCGGAAGGGAGCGATGCCAGTGCCGGGACCGACCATGATGATGGGGGTCGATGGGTCGGCGGGGAGGCGGAAGTGGTCGGCCTTTTGGACGTAAACCGGCACGCGGGCGGGGCCGACGACGCGGTCGGCGAGGAATGTGGAGCAGACGCCCTTGCGTTCGCGTCCTCCAGCGATGTAGCGGACGGTAGAGACGGTGAGATGCACCTGGCCAGGGTGGGCTTTGTGGCTGGAAGAGATCGAGTACAGGCGGGGTTGAAGCGGCTGGAGGCACTCGACGAACTCGAGGGCTCCGGGGAGCTGGTCCCGGTAGCGGACCATGAGATCGAGCACGTCGCAGCCGACGAGCGACGGGTCGTCGGGGCCTCCATTGACAAGATAGGCGAGCGGACCGGGAATGCGGGTGATTTCGTAGCTGGTGGTGAGGGCGTCGCGCAGGCTGGTTTCCGTGAGTCCATCCGCAGTGGGGACGGATTCGTTGCCGGTAAAGCGTCCGGCGTCGAGGACGTATTGAACGAGTGTGTGGCAGTTGGAAGGGCGAACGGCAAGAACATCGCCCGGCTCATAGTCGAGGCCCGAGCCTGTGAGGTCGATTGCGTAGTGGCGGGTTTCTTTTTCCGAGGCGAGTGTGGAGAGCCGCAGATTTTCCACGAGGCCGGCGGGGAAGGGATTCTTGCGGTCGAACGGACCGGTTGGAGCTGCGGAGGCGGCCTGTTTTGCCTCGGCCACGACTTCGATTCGTGGGGCTCGGGCGGCGTCGGTCGGCTTCCAGAGGTCGACGATGGCATTGATCCACTTGGTGGAGGGCTCGGCAAAATCGAGGTTGCAGTCGACGCGGGGAAGCACGCGCTTTGCACCGAGGTCTTCGAGGCGTTTGTCGAGATCTTTGGCGGCTTGGCAGAATTTTTCGTATGAGGAATCGCCCAGGCCGAGGACGGCGAATTCGACAGTATCGAGCTGGCGGGCTTTCGGGGAGCAGAGCGATTTCCAGAAGGCCATCGCGTCATCGGGCATTTGGCCTTCGCCGTAAGTGCTCGTAATGACGGCGACGCGGGTCTCGCGGGAGAGATCGAGAAATCCATACTCGGAAAAATTGGCGACCCGCACCGGAAGGCCCGCCGCACTGAGTTTGCGCCCGAGTTTGTTGGCCACGCTCTCGGAATTGCCGGTCTGCGTTCCAAAGAGAATCAGCACGCGGCCGTCGGCATCCTCGATCTGCTGGGCGCGGCGCTTTTTGACCTTCCGGTGCAGCATGTAGCCCGAAATGACCAGCCAAAGGAGAAACAATCCCTGGCTGTCGATCCAAATCCAGCGCCAGTCACCGGGTAGAAATTTTCCTTTGTGAACATCCACGAGGAAGTTCCCCACCGCGCCCATATTCTCATGGGCGATGGGGAAGCACGACAACGCAATGATGCCCAAAGTGACCACCGAGATGATCCCAATGACAGCATGTGACCGGCGATTTAGGGATAACCAGTTGATCATCGTTGCCGGGGACTATTCGTGGTCCTTGGTCTTGTCGTTTTTGGCGTGCTTTTCCTCGATCAGGAGCCCGGGCAGTTCGACGGCAGTCCATGTCTTGCCATTGTCCTTGCTTTGGAGCAGGCCCATTTTCTTGGGAGCGAAGAACAGGGTTCCGTCAGCGGCCAGCGTCACAGCTTCGCCCTCCGAGTCGTGCAGAGCGGTCCATGCCTTGCCGTCGTAGCGGTGCAGGCCCGACTTCGATGCGACAAAAATCACATCCCTGCCGGAACTGGCGATCCCTTTGATATCCCGCCCGGGGAAGGATTCAATGGCGACCAGCCCACCGTTCTGGATCTGGTGGAAGGAATTCTTGCCACCGACCAGCACTACTCCATCCGCCGTGGCATGAAGGGCTTTGATCTCCACAACGTCGTCCTTTTTCTTGTCCGCGTGATCCTTGTCGAGGCTCTTGGCGTCCGTTGTCTTCTCGACCTTGATTTTGCCCTTTGCGTCGAGTGTGGGCTTCTCGTATTGACCGAAGATCATCGGTAGGAATGCGATTCCGACGAAAACTACCGCTCCGAGAATGGCTGGAATGGCTTTTGCGTGGTTGGATAGGAAGGTGGTAAGCATTTTCACGGGACAGACATTGAGACTCAATCCCATTTATGGCAAGCGTTTTTTGAGATTTGGTCTCATTTTCTTCAACCTTCGGGAAGCGTGGAATCCGAGTTTCAATTGGCGCACAGAGGCGGAGAGGGATCATCCGCCGAGATGGCTTACCATGGGAAGGCATTTCCCGGCTCGCCTAGGATTTCAACGAAGGGGCGGCCGCCTTCGGGGAATGCAACTTCGGCGTCGACTTCACAGACCTCACGGATCTTGGCGGGGGTGACACTGTCCCCGGGGTGCTCCCTGTGCGGAGAGTCGGCCGTTGCACAGCCAGAGGATGGAGTCGGCAAAGCGCGCTGCCAAGTTGAGGTCGCGGAGGATGACCACAACGGTGGTTTATTTGGCGGCCTCCCCAAGCACGACGTTCTGCGAAATTCGGGTAGAGAGTACGGGTCTTGAAAGTCATCTGGAAAGAGAGACTTACGGATTTCGAGAAAATAGATGGTGGGGGTTTAGCATGGATTCCGAGGTGCGAAATTTGATGGCCGCTGATTAACGGGCATCACCGCCGCCTGATCCCGCCCGAATCCCCCGCCAAGGCGCATAGACACAAGGGCTTGCTGGATTTCTGGAGCTCACCCCGACTCTCTCCGATTTCGCCCCCGCGACACGCAAAACGCCCCAATCCGTCCATTCCTCACCCCTCTCGGCCCAAACTCTCTCCACTCTCTGCCCATCCCGGAGTTGGTTAACAGACCTAAACTGCTTGGGGTGGCATGTGCGCGGTTTCTCGAAGAAGTCCTGCCAGCTCGTTTTATCTTGTCCGACCGAGATGAATGATGCAACGTGACTCATCGTGTCAGCCTCTCCGATCAAAACCCGCAAATCCGTCGCCCCCGGGCAGGTCGAGCGCATTTCCCTGAGCCTCGCAGCTGAGGACAAAGCCGCACTCGAACAACTCGCAAATGAAAAACGCGTCAGCATCGCCTGGGTCATCCGCGACGCCATCACCAAGTATCTCTCGGAGGAACCAAAGTAACTCCTCGCGTTGGTCCCTTTAAATGAAACTCACAGACTACCACGCCAAATTCTACGCCTACGAGCTGACCAAGCGGTGCTCGTCCGACAGCGTAGAAAAGCTGGCTGGCGCGGTTGCCGGTGCGCAGGTGGACCTGAATCCCCACCAAGTCGATGCAGCGCTCTTCGCGTTCCAATCTCCCCTTTCAAAAGGGGCGGTATTGGCCGACGAGGTTGGTCTCGGAAAGACCATCGAAGCCGGGCTGGTGATTTCTCAAAAGTGGGCTGAACGCAAGCGCCGGATTCTGATCATCGTTCCCTCGAATCTTCGGAAGCAATGGCATCAGGAGCTGACTGAAAAGTTTTTTCTTCCCTGCCGGATCATCGAAACCAAGTCCTACAATGCGGCGATCCGCCAAGGCCGGTTCCGGCCGTTTGAGGGGGATGAGATCGTCATCTGCTCATACCAGTTCGCCCGTAGGCAGGCAGCAGAGGTGGCAAATACACCGTGGGACATGGTCGTTTTGGATGAAGCCCACCGGCTGAGGAACGTTTACAAGCCGTCGAATGTCATCGCAAACACCCTGAAAGTGGCGTTGGCCAGCAAACCGAAGCTCCTGTTGACGGCCACCCCGCTGCAAAACTCGCTCTTGGAACTCTTCGGCCTTGTCAGCTTCATCGATGAGCACGCCTTTGGCGACATTAAGAGCTTCCGGGAGCAATTCACCAACCTGAGCCAAAAGCAGGTTTTCGATACCCTCAAAGCCAGGCTCAAGCCCATCTGCCACCGGACGCTCCGGCGGCAGGTCACAGCCTATATCCCCTACACGAAACGCCTCCCCTTGGTGGAGGAGTTTACCCCCGAGGATAGTGAAGACCAGCTTTACGAACTGGTTTCAGAATATCTCCGCCGCGAGAATCTCCAGGCTCTCCCGGCGAGCCAGCGCTCGCTGATGACTCTCGTCCTCCGAAAGCTGCTGGCGTCATCCAGCTTTGCCATTGCCGGAGCCCTCGAATCGATCAGGAAGCGTTTACGCGCCCAGATTCGGAATCAACCGGAACCGGAATCGCTCGAAGAAATTCTCGGCGAGGATTACGAGGCTTTGGATGAGACATCCGAGGAATGGGCGGAGGATGCCCCACCGGCAGAACCCATTTCGGCTGAGGATCGTGCCGCCATCGAGGCTGAGATCGCCGACTTGGACCGTTTCACGACCTTGGCCACGAGCATCACACACAACGGCAAAGGGAAGGCGCTCTTGAAGGCGCTCGGGATCGCATTCCGAAAAGCCCGCGAGTTGGGCGCGGCTGAAAAGGCCATCATCTTCACCGAATCGCGGAAAACGCAGAGCTATTTGCTCCGCCTGTTGGCTGATAGCCCATACTCCGAGGGGATTGTCCTTTTCAACGGGACGAATACAGATGACCGGTCGAAGGCCATCTACTCCGCATGGGTGGACAAACATGCCGGGAGTGACCGGATCACTGGATCGAAGACCGCCGACATGCGGTCCGCCCTTGTGGACTATTTTCGGGAAGAGGGACGCATCATGATCGCCACGGAGGCGGGCGCGGAGGGCATCAACCTCCAGTTCTGCTCCCTCGTGGTAAACTACGACTTGCCTTGGAACCCCCAGCGGATTGAACAGCGCATCGGGCGGTGCCATCGCTACGGGCAAAAGCACGACGTCGTGGTTGTGAACTTCCTGAACCGCAAAAACGCAGCCGACCAGCGCGTGTATCAATTGCTCTCCGAGAAATTCCAGCTTTTCGAGGGCGTCTTCGGTGCGTCGGACGAAGTTCTCGGGGCCATCGAAAGCGGCGTCGATTTCGAGAAACGCATCAGCGACATCTACCAGCGTTGCCGGAAGCCTGAGGAGATCAAATCCGCTTTCGACAAACTTCAGCTCGAACTCTCCCTGGAAATCGACCAGGCGATGACCAACACCCGCCGCAAGCTGCTCGAAAACTTTGACGACGATGTGCGGGACAAGCTCAAGGTTAGGGGCGAGGCCTCCCGCGCCTCCCTCAACCGTTTCGAGCGACAGCTCATCCGGCTGACCGCGCATGAGTTGAACGGCCACGCCGATTTCCGAAGCGACTCCTCGTTCTTCCTCAAATCCTCGCCGTTTCCCGGCGTGCAGACGGGACTTTACGAGCTCCCCCGGCGCTCAGGCGAAGCTCACCTTTACCGGGTCAACCATCCTCTGGCCGAGGCCGTGATCGCACGGGCCAAATCCCGTGATCTGCCGGTTGCCGCCGTCCGCTTCAATTATGACGACCACGAGGGGAGAATCGCCGTGCTGGAGCCTCTCCTTGGCTCGTCTGGCTGGATGATGCTGTCGGTTTTCACTGTGGAGGCGCTGGAGCAGGCCGAGGATCATTTGATCTTTTCCGCATTGTTGGATACGGGCGATCCGTTGGACCAGGAAACCGCCTCCCGGCTTCTCCATCTGCCGGGCAGCGTTGATCCGATGGATGCCCAGCCTCCGGCTGAGACGTTGCAGCAAATTCGGGAAAAGGCCGAATCCGATGCGCTTGCGGCCATCTCCGCTCGGAACACCCGCTTTTTCGAGGCGGAGGTCGCCAAGTTGGACGGCTGGGCGGACGATCAGGTCTCCAGCTCGGAAAAAGCCCTCAAAGACATCAAAAAACGCATCCGGGAACTGCGCAACGAGGCTGGAAAATCCAGCGACCTTGCCGAACAGGCCCGCATCCAAGCCGAAATCAGCGAAGCCGAGCGCCGACAGCGCAAGCTCCGTCAGGAGATTTTTGAAGTCGAAGATCGCATCCTGGCCGAGCGCGACCGCTTGGTGGGCGCCATTCGCGGAAAACTCAACCCCAATGTGAACCGCGACACCCTCTTCACCATCCGTTGGGTGCTCGAGGGGAAAGGATGAAGGTTGAATTATGAAGGATGAAGTGGATTTGGTGGCCGGGACGAAGGATTTTGCGTTGCGGGGGATGAAGATTTTTTCCAGCTTTGCCGAAATCTGCGGAGGCACAGGTTTTGGGCAAACAGGTTTTGCGTTCGGGCACCTCTGTTGGAGCCAACTACCGGGAGGCGCAACGGGCCAGATCGAAAGCGGAGTTTATCGCCAAGATCGGCGACTGCCTCAAGGAACTCGACGAAACATCCTACTGGCTCGAACTTCTCACTGAATCTGGCATCATCCCAGCCCCCAAACTCGCCGCCCTCCAAGGCGAATGCCACCAACTCCTCGCCATCTTCACCACCATCTCAAAAAACGCGAAGCGCTGACTTTTCCTTTATCCTTATGACTTCATCCTTCAACCTTTTAAAGGCCAAGCTGCGCGAGTTGTTCGAGCTGGATAAGGCCGACCTGGACTTCGGCATCTACCGGGTTCTCCGCCAGAGGCACCGGGAGATCACCGAGTTTCTCGACAAGCACTTGGAGAAGACCGTTCGCACCGCGCTCCAGAGCCACGAGACCCTACAACGCGGCCACGTCGAGCAGGAATTGGAGCAGGCGGAAAAGGCCGCCGCCGGAGCCGGAATCGCACCGGAACAGTCGCCGAAGGTCATGGAACTTCGCGCGAAGCTGAAAGGGGACTTCGATCTCGAAGCCACCGCCGACGAGGTTTATTCCCATCTCCTTACCTTCTTTTCCCGCTACTACCAGGGCGGCGACTTCCTCGGGCTGCATCGCTCCACGGTCCACGGGCGGGAGAAATACATGATCCCTTACAATGGCGAGGAGGTGAAGCTGATCTGGGCCAACATGGATCAGTATTACATCAAGTCTTCCGAGCTGCTTCGTGATTACACCTTCCGGATCTCACGCGAAGACGCGAAGGCGCAAAGTGGGGAGTTGGGTTTGGATGACCTGCCGGAAAATGCGGTCGTCCGCTTCAAACTCGTCGAGGGCGACACCGAGAAGGACAACCGCAAGCCCGATGGCAAGACCACCCGCGCTTTTGCATTGGATGAAGAGAAGCCGTTTGAGGTTTCACGCGAAGACGCGAAGCCGCGAAGTGGGGAGCCGGAGAACACGCTCACCATCCGATTCCGTTACCGCGAGCACGCCAGCGAACGCAATCTCCAACAGAAAATCAACGAAGACACCCTCAAGTTCCTCGCCGACAATTTGCCAACAGAATGGCGATTCCTTCTTCGCGCCTTCGCGCCTTCGCGTGAGAAAAAAGAACCCGTCTCTTTGTTGCAGAAGCATCTTCGCAACTACACCGCCCGGCACACCTTTGATTACTTCATCCACAAAGACCTCGGCGGATTCCTCCGGCGCGAGCTGGATTTCTACATCAAGAACGAGGTCATGCACCTCGATGACATCGAGGAGACCACCGCGCCCAAGGCCGAGGAATACCTCTCCAAGATTCGGGCGATTCGACGATGCGCCATGCCGGTCATCCAGATGCTGGCTCAACTGGAGGATTTTCAGAAGAAACTCTGGCTGAAAAAGAAATTTGTCGTCGAGACCCGCTATTGCATCACCCTCGACCGTGTGCCGGAGTCGATCTACCCGGAAATTTGCGCCTGCGATGCCCAATGGCAGGAATGGGAGGAACTGGTCACCCTTTCGGAGCTAAATCCTCAACGAACTCCGGAGTTCCTTAAGGCGAACCCGTATCTGATGCTCGACACCCGGCATTTCAGCCAGGAGTTCACGCTCAAGCTCCTCTCCTCCATTGAGGATCTCGATGGAACCCTCGATGGCGTCTGCTTTCACTCGGAGAATTTCCAGGCGCTCCAGCTCACGCAGGAATGCTACCGCGAGCAGGTCAAATGCGTCTACACTGACCCACCATATAACACCTCAGAGACATCTCTTCTCTACAAGAACGAATTCCGACATTCATCGTGGATAGCAATGTTGTTTCAGGTGCTCAAATCGTGTCGACCCTTGTTTAATGACGAGTCAGTAATGGCAATTGCAATCGACGACTTCGAGAACCACCATCTATCGAAGTGCCTTGACTCAGTGTTCACGCCTGCAGGGAGGCTTGGAACGCTTGTGGTAGAAATCAAAC
Source organism: uncultured Chthoniobacteraceae bacterium (assembly GCA_964595865.1). GTDB lineage: Bacteria > Verrucomicrobiota > Verrucomicrobiia > Chthoniobacterales > DYNR01 > CAZQRL01. The sequence continues at coordinate 7,193 of CAZQRL010000005.1, read as the reverse complement.
CATCGGGAAGAACAAACGACCGTTTTTTTGCAACAAGCCATGAGTTCTATCATCTGTTTGGACTTCCATCATGCACAGCAGAGATTGGATTCTTTCCCCTTTCTGAAGAGACAAAGCAACAATACGACGAGGCCGATGATGAGGGTGCCCATAAATGGCGTGACTTTTTACGGACCGGAGGATTCTCCACACCCGAAGAGCGTCCCAATTCATACTATCCGATCTACTACAACCCTGAGTCCGATGAGGCCCGTCTCGAACAGTTTCCGGGTGCGCTTGAGATTTTGCCTATCGACAGCGAGGGCAAGAAGCGGGTATGGCGCAAAACACCACCGTCATTTCTTGAGCATTATGAAAAACGGGAAATCAAGTTCGATAAGCGTAGCTCAGGGACCTGGAAGGTTCAATTGATTGACCGCATTAAGGACGGCGTTCGCCCCAAGTCTGTTTGGGTTGGCAGCAAATATGACGCAGCATCGCATGGCACCAAGCTTTTGAAAAAACTCTTTGGTGAATGCGAATTCGGCTTTCCAAAGTCACTGTGGGCAACGCAAGACGTCGTATTCTGTGCAATGGGAGATCTCAAAGGCGGAACAATAGCTGATATTTTCGCTGGTTCAGGCACAACGGGACATGCGGTTATTAATCTCAACCGGCAAGATCATGGGAACCGAAAGTATCTACTTGCTGAGATGGGCGAGTATTTCGACACCGTGCTTGTTCCACGACTGAAGAAGGTGGTCTATTCTACCGATTGGAAGGAAGGTAAGCCGCAGTCCCGCGACACTGGCATTTCCCACGCCTTCAAAATTGTCCGGCTGGAGAGCTACGAGGACACGCTGAACAACCTGCACCTGCGCCGCACACCGGAGCAGGACGCCGCGCTTGCCGCTGCCGGTGAATCCAACCGCGATCAATACCTGCTCGGCTATTTCCTCGACGTGGAGAGCGCGGGCAGCGCCAGCCTGCTGGATGTCGCGCAATTCCGCGATCCCTTCGCCTACAAACTGCAGATCGCCACTTCCAGCGCGGGTGAGACAAAGGAAACGAGGGTGGACTTGGTGGAAACCTTCAATTGGCTGCTCGGTCTGAAGGTCAAACACATCGAAACCTACTCTTACGACCCCGCGAAGCGCACCTTCACTTCAACCTTCATCCCTCAACCTTCATCCTTCCTGCTCGTTTCCGGAGAGAAACGAGCAGGCGGCCGTTGCCTCATCCTCTGGCGCACCCTCTCCGACGATCCAAAGGCCGACAACGCGGCCTTGGAAAAGTTCCTGACCAAGCTCGCCGTGAACCCGGCGGACACGGAGTATGATTTTATTTACGTGAACGGAGCCCACACCCTGAACGACCCGCACAACAAGGTCCACCTCATCGAAGAAACCTTCCAGCGCCTGATGTTCGACACCACAAACTTCGAGAGCCTGTCATGAATTCGAATAACTCACGCGAAGACGCGAAGGCGCGAAGGAATGTGGAGGAGTTGTCAGCCATCGTGGTGGACTGTGCCTATCGGCCGCATGTGGAAACGGGACCGGGTTTGCTTGAATCCGTCTATGAGGTCGTGCTGGCCAAGATGTTGGATAACGGAGGGTTGCATGTGTGTCGGCAAGTGCCTGTGCCCATCGAACTCATGGGGATGCGCTTCGATGAGGGCTTTCGTGCGGACATCATCGTCGAAGGTGCTTTGTTGATCGAGTTGAAGTCCGTGGAGAATCTGTCACCTGCCCACGCGAAGCAAGTGTTGACCTACCTAAAGCTTCTCAAACTCCCCTTGGTGCTCCTCATCAACTTTGGAGCCGCCACGGTCAAGGAGGGGATCAAACGCATTTCCAACAATCACCAAGACTTCGCGTCTTCGCGCCTTCGCGTGAACCAACCGCTCGCACCATGAACACCTACGCCGTATTGACTGGAGACATTGTCAGTTCTTCCAAGCTCGGCCCGGAGCGGATGGACGCGGCAAAAGCATTGCTTCACCGCCTCGCCCGTGAGTTTGGAGCAACGCATCCAGACGCGTTTGTGGGTGTTCCGGATGTGTTCCGCGGCGATAGCTGGCAAATTTGTCTCAAGTTCCCGGCCCTTGCCATCACGGCGGCGGTGTTCGTCCGGGCGGGCTTCAAAGCGGATGACCTCGATACCCGCATCGGCATGGGATGGGTCACGGTGGAACGACTGAACCCCAACCGCATCAGCGAGTCGGACGGACAGGCTTTCACGCGAAGCGGGCTGGCTCTGGATGGCCTGGGAAAAAGACGGCGGTTGGCACTCGCACGGTCCGATGAAACGAGTTCAGATCACCTTCCGCCCGACATGCTGGATGCGGGGGTCGGCCTGCTTGACGCGCTCGTTTCCCGATGGACGCAGCGCGAGGCTGCGGCGGTGTATGGCACCTTGCGCAAGCTCCCGCAGGAGGCCATTGCGGAATTGCCCCAATCTCGAACCAAGGAGGGCGGTCCGCCTACCCGGCAAGCTGTGCAGGACGCCTTGCGCCGAATTTCGTGGTCAAGCCACGTTCAACCCTTTCTCTCGCGAGCCGAGAAATTCATCGAGGAAGAAGCCAAGCCGTGAATACCGTGTTCTTCGTTTTGAATGACCATACCGCAAGCCCCCGAGCTTGCATTTGCCGCTTGCAAGCCCCAAAGCTTGCATTTTCGCCATGCTGACACTTTTCATCATTCTTCTCTGTGCCCACTGCTTCGGCGACTTCCTCCTGCAGACCAACGGAATGGCAAGGAACAAGGGCAAATGGGGGGTGTTGCTGGTTCATGCGCTCATTCATGGGACCTTGGTGTATGTCCTTCTGCAGCAGTGTGGAAAATGGCAGGTTCCTACTGCGGTGACCGTGCTGCATTCGGAATTGATTTCATCAAGAGCCGCAGGGCCGCCTCTGCAAGAGCCTTTGCCTGGGATCAGGCGGCTCATGTGCTCACGCTGGCCGGGATCTCTTTGCTGGCTGTTCCCTTGGGTTGGAGTATTCCATTCGCCGGTCTCGGTTGGCCGTGGATCGTCGGCCTCGCGGGGTTTGTTGCCGTGGTTCTCGGTGTGGGGTGTTTCGTCGGCGCGGTGGCGGAAGAACTCATTAATGCCAACTCCAAGCTGGCGGAAACAATCAAGGCGGGGCTCAAAGATGGCGGCAAGCAGATCGGACGCTTGGAGCGGGCGTTGATCTTCGCCTTCATCATGGTGGGAGAACCCACGGGCATCGGCTTCTTGGTGGCGGCCAAGTCCATCCTGCGATTTGAAGAATCGAAGCAGCAGCCGGTCGCGGATACGTGCTGATCGGAACCCTCTGGAGTTTTGGTCTGGCGATGGTGTTCGCCTGGCTCACCCACAGGGCCATCGAAGTTTTACCCTGATTATGTCCCATTTCGCAGATAAGCTCATTCTCGCTCCGTGGGCCTTGCGGCAGCTCGGCCTGGTGGATTTCGACCGTCTGTCCGATATGCTGCGCGCACCGGAGTTTGAAGGCTGGGCGGACGATGGGAGCAGCAGGTATCTCCAGCAGCTGATCGCCCGGATCCCGGCGGAAAAGCGAAGCCTCTCAGACGACCAACTCCGTGATTACGACGCCAACATCGTTGGGCACTGGAGGCATATCACGCGCAAGCGCAATCTCTCAGGCCCGACGCTTTACCCGCTCTATTTCCAATACATCGGGCTGCTCCTCACCGAGATGTATCTGGACCGGTATTTCCAGGACCCCTCCGCGTTGCTGGCGTCGCTCAATGGTGCCATCGCGGCCGCGAACGAGCAGTTGAACGCCCGCAACCAGATGGAGCCCTTCACCGAGGCCGACCTGAACAAGATCGCCTTCTGGATGGCCACCGGCAGCGGCAAGACGCTGCTCATGCACTGCCACATCCGGCAGTATCTCCACCACCTTGGCAAAGCCGGTCGGCGCAAGGATCTGAACCGCATCATTCTGCTCACACCCAACGAAGGCCTCTCCCGTCAGCATAAGGAGGAATTCGAACTCTCCGGGATCGAGGCGGATTATTACGACAAGGATGGCGCCACGCTCTTCACCGGGCGCGGGGTGGATATCATCGACATCCACAAGCTGCGCGAGACATCGGGCGAGAAAACCGTGGCGGTGGACACCTTCGAGGGGAACAATCTCGTGCTCGTGGATGAAGGCCATCGCGGTTCCGGTGGCGAGGAATGGATGGATAAGCGGGCGCGGCTATGCGCCAACGGCTTTTCCTTCGAGTATTCCGCCACCTTCGGTCAGGCCATCAAGGCGGCGACCGGCGCGAAGCAAAAGACGCTCACCCAGAACTACGCGAAGTGCATCCTCTTCGACTATTCTTACAAGTTCTTTTACAACGACGGCTTCGGGAAGGATTTCAACATCCTCAATCTCGCCGACGAGCATGAGGATGAGACACGCCCGCTCTATCTGACCGCTTGCCTGCTGTCATTTTACCAGCAGTGCCGCCGGTTCGGCGATGGCGGGGCGGCCCTTGTTCCCTACCTGCTCGAATCGCCGCTCATGGTTTTCGTCGGCGGCTCGGTCACAGGCCAGCGGCAAACACAGGAGGACACCGACCTTGTCCAGATTCTGAAATTCCTGGCGGAGTTTATTTCTAACCGCACCGAATCGGAAAAGCTTCTTCCGGTTTTATAGTGGGTAAAGATCGAGCTTGCCGCAGAAGAAGAGGATGCGGGTTCTGTAATTGAGGATGAAGCAGATCGGGCTGACAGCGAAAATCTCCACATGCCGGATTTCAAGATTTCATCAAACGGCAAAGATGTACTCTACTTTGAATTTAAGGTAATATTCAGGCCGTTCATTACTATAAGCAGGAAAGTAAATTCGAGTTTTGAATGCTATTCACACTCACTGACGCTCGACGCTGGCGAGAAGCTAAAAAAGCAGAAGGAAGAGGTTACAAAGGTTGGGACCGATAAGGTGTTTTACGTGTATTGGTATGACCTTCCTTGCGTAAAAGGGGTGTTTTGGACTACTGCCACTAAAGTTTACGCTTTTTGGGACGATCAAACGGAATATAGCAGGAAGATTGTAAGGGGCGACTTTAGCAGCTGGGGCAACAAGGTCGGCACTACATCTAAGATTTATCTTCCGCTATGTTCTATGGATGACTTCAGTTCATTTTTCATCGCATGCAAACGCGCAAGTGCGTCCTGAAGACCGATCATCCACACTAGGAAATAAGATCTCGCATTAACTGGTATGTGTATTGTTCATCGTCCTTAGAGCATAAAATGTGGTGTGTTTGGTATTCGGCAACTGTGGCCTGACGTGATGCGTCTGTGGGACTCGGCCAACGCAGTTGGTTACAGTAGGTTTGCGAAATCAAGAATGACTCAAGCCGTATTTCGTCCCGTTTCAGAAGGGTTTGCAGATCTTTGATTCGCCGGAAAAACTGGACCTTGGGGTTGTTGAAGTTGTCGGTGAAATTGCGGAGCCCCTTTGGATCAAGGAATGCGATGCGCTGTTTGACGGGTTGATCTTCTGTCAGCAGCCATAGGATGAAATCGGGGCGGAACCCCGCTTCCGTGAAAAAGCTGATCGCCTTGTCGGAGCTGTGGTTGCGCAAAAGATAAAGCTCGGTGTTCGCCAGCATTCCCTTTGCCTCCGCTTTGCAGAATGATTCCAGATCATTCACGAACTGCTTTTCTCCTGCGTTTAGATGCGTGGGCACAATTTTCACCAGCGAGTCCTGGCCGTTGTTGTGGCCGAGGTGAATGAGCGGTTGGTAGAGATGGTGGTCGGCACCAAAGATCTCCAGCTTTTGGAAGCTCATGGCCTCGAAGGCGCCCGCCTCGAACTTCTTGCTCAGATCCCGGAGCCGTTTGATCAGCTCCTTTTCCGACTTCTTCACGAGCAACTGATACTGATTGAGGATCAGATCGTCGGCCTTGGTCAGCCGCTGGTATTCGAGAAATGGCGCTTCAAACTCTCGTTTGTGGAACTGATAAAAGCGATCCACGTAGCCTTTCAACAGGTGGACGACGATGTCCTGATACAGAGGCAGCCGGTCAAAACGAAAATCCAGATAACCCGGCGGGATGAACAGTTGATACCACCAAGTCTTTTCCATCAGGGTTCGCAATTCCGCAGGCCCGAAGAGCAAATTGTAATAAGCCTTGTCGCGTTTGTGGTGCTCCAATTCGAACCAGACGGCATTCCAATCGAGGAAGGCCAGATGATTCTGGTGCAGCGGCTCGCAATTCATTACTGCTTCGGCACCACCCCGCGCAAGTGAGGATTGCTTTTGCAGTCGGGGATACCAGTCGGCCACGACGATGTTGTTCAACTTTCCTTCCAGACTGGCCAGGGTGAGTTTCACCGCCTTTTTGAAATCCGGCATCTCGGCCTTAGGGCGGATGACGTGCAGCTCCAGCTCGCCGCGCTCAAACTCCGGCAGCTTAATGGTGGGCAGGAAGATCAGTTCCCGTCGCTCGTCGTCGCCTACGCCCTCCTCTTCGAGGTATTCCTCAAATTCCTTCATGTAATCGCTCTTGATGCCGAAGATGTTGAGCGTTTCCAGCAGCGCAATGTGGTCAGGGTGTTTTCTCGGAACGTCCTCTCCTTGGAAATCGAGGGCGTCGAGGGCGGTGGTGCGTTTAAGTTTGAATCTGTAACCCTTGAGCCGCACACCGCGTCCGAAAAGCTGGATGATTTCGCTGCCTTCCTTTTTGCCGACGTTCATCAGGCCCATTGCGGAGACGCGCCAACTGCTCCAGCCTTCGGTGAACTTTTTCGCACCGGCTAGAATCCGGATACCGCTGCCGGGCTTTTTGATTTCCTCGAAAAGCGAACCCGAGAACTTCAGTTCGTCCACGACGTAATGCTCATCCTGGCCCCGGCGTTCCGCGCAAAGATCGCAGAGCTTTTTCGAGTCTCCCACGTTCACGACGCCAAACCACGGGTTGCCCTCGCCAATACGGAGTCCGATCTCACCCTCGCTGCCTTGCAGGTGGACAATATGCAACTGCCCGCCACCACCCGCATTGAACACATGCTTCAGGATGTCCGAGAATAGCTCGCCTGCCTGATCTGGCGTGAACAGTGTCTCGACATACGGGAAGAAGCGGTCGAATACCGCACGGCCACCGGCAACCAGACCATCCCGGCGTTCGAGGAGTTTCTTGAGCCGCTTTTCCGAGGTTCTTCCGGTTTTTTAGTGGGTTGGGTAGAAGGCACAAGGGGCGGTTTGGGA
>CAZQRL010000004.1:0-198361 GCA_964595865.1 uncultured Chthoniobacteraceae bacterium | reverse complement strand
CGCCGAGGTGCGCCCTGGAGGCTCGCCTTTCCAGCCCGCCCCCTCGCCGAACCCGATCTGGCAACAGCCGGGCATGGAAGTGGCGACAAACAACGTTATCATTGATCTTGGAGGACGCACCCTCTCCGGCATCCTCACACAGGATACTAACAATTCCTCCGTTGGTATCACTATGGGAGTGGGAAATTTTGCTTCCGTGACGGTGCGCAACGGCACCATCAAAGGTTTTGCTTACAATTTGAATCTCTTCACTGGCACACCTGGTGGCCGCTATGTGGTGGAAAATGTGGTGTCAGAAAATGCTGGCACGACAGGGATTCGTGCGGTGGGAGGCAGTATTGAGGTGAAAAACTGCACCGTGTTGAACACCGGTTTCAAAGCCGACCTCACCACCTGCTACGGCATCCAAGCCAACGGCAAAGATGTGGTGATTCAGAACAACACCGTCCGCGAGGTGAAAAAGACGATGCTGACCTCCTTCAGCATCCACGTTACCGCCACCGACTCCGCTCTCGCCAAAGACAATCAGGTTTCTTCGACCACCGCCGGAACCACCGGAATTTACCTTACCACTGACACCACCACCGATGGCTGCTTCGCTGAGGGAAATTACATCTCCAACTTTGCCACCGGGCTGGACCTGCCCACCGGCGGTAAATATGCCAACAACCTCACCCGCGGTTGCACCACCGCCTTCTCCGGAGGCACGGCTGTCGGCACCGGCAACAACTGACCGCACGGAAAACTTCCCGTATCAGAGACGCCGGGCACGCTGGGTTTTTAGGCCTCTAGATTTTTGCTCGAGCGGACCGGCGGCTTACCTTTTCGCTTCTCCCGCAAGCGGCGCCGCAGGCGGATGGCGCGCTCCAATCCCAACACATCCGCCAAGAAGCCGAGGCCCTGGGGTGGAAAAAACCATCCAGTTCGGCCTGGGCAGTGCAGATCGAGTTCAGCCGCCTCGTGGAGCTGCTTCTCGGTCGTGGCATAGCGGTAAGCGAGGAGCCGCAGGCGGCGTCTAATGGCCCGTTCGGCAGCCGAACTCGGCCAAGCGCTACGTAAAATTGCACTCCCCTTGCGCCAAGAGAGCAGGCGGCTTTGCCAAGCTTCGTCTGAAGTGGCATCCCCGACCTGACCCGAAGCGTGTCGGCGGGCCAGAAATCCTATCTCTGGAACGAAGAGCACCTCGGATGCGCAGCCCATCACCCGCGCAAAAAAATCGCCATCCTGATCTGCCCGCAGAGACTCGTCCCACCCGCCGACTTGCAGAGCGATTTCCCGAGGGACCAACCAACAGCCAGTGTAGAACCAGCCGCACTCCATCCACATCTCCCCCAACAAATCCACCGCCCGGGAGTAGTCTCGCCAATAGCCCGGCGGCTGCATGTTCTGTCTCCTACCACTGGCATAAATCCACGCCCAGGCACACGTGGCGATCGCACTGTTCGGACGATCAGCCAGTCGCCGCAGTTGCGCGGAAATTTTATCCGGGAGCAGCAAATCGTCAGAGTCGAGGAACTGCACAAACTTGCCGCGAGCCGCCTGCAGCCCCAGATTGCGGGCGCGATTTCCCAACCCAGCCTCCGACCCCGCGTCCAGCCACCGCACCCGGGGGTCATGGCGCTGCATCTCCTGCACGACGGCTGCAGAATCATCGCTGGACCCATTATCACATACCAACACCTCTCCCACTTCAGCGGCGGGAGATTGGCAGGCCGAGTGAAGGGATTCCGCCAAAAGCGCAGCGCGATTGCGGTTGGGAATCACGACCGAGACCAGGCAGGTCGAAGCGCACATGATGGCTGAAGAGTAAATTTTTTCTGCCACGGCGACAAGACTGGAGAGCCCAGCCAAAGCCTGGGCACCAGTCGGCCCACCTGGTCCGAACCCATCACAGCCGCTTCGGGGCTTGTGCTCCACCATCGAAAAACACTATGCAGAGCCTCTACCGCCACGATCATCCCCCTCACCCCAGACCTTTACCTCTTGCCTACCATGACCGCACCTTACGATCTCTTTCTCGACTGTTTTTCCGGCTGCAGTGGCGACATGTGGGTCGGAGCCTTATTGGATCTCGGTTGGTCGGAAAAAGACCTGCGCCAAGGCCTGCACCACCTCGGACTCGATCACGAATACCACTTGCATATCTCCCGACAAACTCGACAAAACCTCAGCGGGAGCAAATTTGCGGTGCACGTCGGCCACCACCACCCCCCGGCCGACTCTCAGTCTCATTCCCACTCGCATTCCCACTCCGATTCTCACGCGCACTCGCACGCCCATGGTCGGAATTTTCGCGAGATTCGCACCCTGCTAGAATCCTCTGGGCTACCTGAGGAAGTGCTCCAGCGCGCGGTGTCGGTCTTTCACCGGATCGCAGTGGCAGAAGGCAAAATTCACGGCCTTCCTCCGGAGGAAGTGGCTTTTCACGAAGTGGGAGCTGTGGATTCGATTGTGGACATCGTCGCGGGGTGTCTCGGGCTGCATGAATTGGGCATCTCCCGGGTGCGGGCCTCCGCGCTCTGCGAAGGCACAGGCGAGATTGTTTGTGCTCACGGATTGCTTCCGTTGCCGGCCCCGGCCACCTTGGAAATCCTGGCGGGAATCCCAGTGCGACAAATTGATTTTCCCCACGAAATGATCACGCCCACGGGAGCCGCATTGCTGGCGGAATTCTGCCTGGGTTTTGGTGCCATGCCAGCTATGCAAACCACCCGCATCGGCTACGGCTTAGGAACCCGGGACACCCCGCCACGGCCGAACGTTCTTCGGGCCGTTCTGGGACACTTTGTGGAAACCGAATCCTTGCCAGGTGGGCTCAGCGACGAAATCGTCGAGTTGCAGACCAACTTGGACGACTGTTCGCCAGAAATCCTTGCGGCTGCCGCGGAGGCTCTGCGACAAGCCGGGGCTCTGGAGGTTTTTTTCACGGCTGTGCAAACCAAGAAGCACCGCCCCGCTTGGCAACTGACTGTGCTCAGCTCACCCACCCAGGCCCACGCCCTGGCGGCCAGCATCCTGGAGCAAACCACCTCCTTCGGCGTCCGCTGGAGCACCCGCCATCGCCTCATCCTGCGTCGCGAAGTTGTGAGCTTTTCCTCTTCGCTGGGCAGCGTCGCCGTGAAGCTGGGCTGGTGGGAAGAGCAGCTTTGGCAGATCGCTCCGGAGTTTGCTTCCGTGCAGGAACTAGCCCAGCGCACCCAGCGCCCCGTGCGGGAGGTCTGGGAGCGCATCACCGCCGAGGCACGCCTACATTTCCAGCCAGCTAACTCCGCCCCCACGCTCTCTACCCAACCCAGTTTGAGCCAGCCTGGGTTTCCGGGCTGATTGGCCTCCACTCCACTTTCCATGCAAGTCCTCGCTCTGGCTCTCGGCACCATCGTTCTTTACCTTATCGCCTACCATACCTACGGCCGCTGGCTCGGAAGGAAAATTTTCGCGCTTTCGGCGGAGCGGATCTGCCCCTCGCAGGCGCTGCGGGATGGAATTGACTACGTGCCAACTCACCGGCGGGTCGTCTTCGGCCACCACTTCACTTCCATTGCCGGAACTGGTCCGATCGTCGGGCCAGCCATCGGAGTTATCTGGGGCTGGGTGCCGGCTTTGCTGTGGGTCGTCTTTGGTTCGATCTTCATTGGGGCGGTGCATGACCTCGGGGCACTGGTGGTGAGCTTGCGCAATCAGGGAAAATCCATTGGCGACCTGGCTGGAATGTTGGTCGGCCCCCGGGTGCGGCTGCTCTTCATGCTCGTGCTTGTCATGGCCTTGACGATCGTGCTGGCGGTTTTCGGATTGGTGGTGGCTTCGGTCTTCCGGCAGTTTCCCTCGGCGATCTTTCCGTGCCTAGTGCAAATTCCGCTCGCGGTAGGCATCGGGTTTTGGCTGCAGCGGGCGGGCGCGCATTTGCTGCTCCCTTCCCTCTTGGCGCTGGCTTTAATGTATGGCTCGGTCTTTCTGGGCCAGGTGGGATGGGTCGCGCAGTTCAATGAAACCCTCGCGGCGCTCCCCCTTTGGGCCTGGACCGGGCTGCTGCTGGCTTACTGTTATGCGGCCTCCGTGTTACCCGTGTGGGTCTTGTTGCAGCCGCGAGATTTCATCAACGCCCTGCAGTTGCTCTCGATCTTGGGACTGCTCGTCATGGGCTTGGCCGCCACAGCAATCCTCGGCGGACCCGCATCCGCAGGAGAACCACGTCCGGCTCTGGAATTGGTGGCTCCAGCCTGGCAATGGGATCCGGCCGGGGCCCCGTTCATCTTCCCATTCCTTTTTATCACCATCGCTTGCGGAGCGGTCAGTGGATTTCATTGTCTGGTAAGCAGCGGCACCAGCAGCAAACAGCTGCAGAGTGAGAATGATGCGCGCTTTGTCGGCTACGGTTCGATGCTCACTGAGGGGTTCCTGGCCACCTTGGTCATTCTTTCTTGCGTGGCTGGACTGGGCCTGGGGCTGCCCCTGGCGGATGGCACGATTTTGCGCGGAGTCGAGGCCTGGCATTATCAATACCAAAATTGGGGTCAGGCCGGGTCGCTCGCGGCTACCATCGCGGCATTTGTCAAAGGCTCCGCCAATTTCCTGGCTGCTCTGGGCATCTCTGGATGGGTTGCCACGGCCTTGATGGGTATTTTCATCGCCTCTTTCGCAGCCACAACCATGGACACCACCTGCCGCTTGCAGCGCTACGTGGTGCAGGAGTTGGCTGCGGATCTCCGAAGCCGCGGCGGCTGGGCTCACGGCATTGGTTGGCTGTTGGGAGGCCGGCATGGCGCCACCCTCGGGGCTGTGGTGGTGGCGGCCTTGCTGGCGGCGATTCCCGGTGCGGGGCAGGAGTGGTCCCTGGCGAATGCCGGCAAGGGCGGGATGATGTTGTGGCCAATTTTCGGCGCGACCAACCAGCTCGTGGCTGGGCTGGCATTTATCGTGATTTGTTTTTACGTGCGCGCCACTGGCAAACCGGTGTGGTTTTTGTTGCTCCCGGCCATTTTTATGTTGGTGATGCCTTTTTGGGCCATGAGCCTGCAACTCTTCTTTGGCACGGGCGCAGCGCCTTCGTGGGTTGCGGATCGCAACTGGCCGCTTGTTTTCCTCGGTGCGGCCTCCCTGGCTTTGGAAGTCTGGCTCGTGGTTGAGGCCGTGCTCCTTTGGAGAAAAGGCGGGCCGAAACTCCCGGTCGAAGGGAAATCTCCAACCGGACTCAGCTAGTCTGGGTCGCCCGTCGCACCGCCTCCAGCACCGCCCGAGCGGCTTGCTCATGGGTGAAGTGGGTGCTATCCACCCGCCCGACCGTAGTCGCAGCATAGATGGGACGCCTTGATTCCAGCAGAGCATCGAACGTCGCCCGGGGATTTTCCGTGACCAGCAGGGGACGGCGTTGATTACGCGAAACCCGCTCGAATAGCGAGTCCGGATGGGCATCCAGCCAGATGGGAACCCCGATTCGCGGCAACAGCTCACGATTTTCTTCCCGTAGAATGATGCCCCCGCCGGTGGCCAGGACGATGCCGCAGATCCCCACAAGCTCACGCAGCACCTTCGTTTCTAAATCCCGAAATACCGCCTCCCCATCCCGGGAAAAAATTTCCGAGACGCTGCACCCGGCCTCCCGCACCACGAGGTCATCCGTATCCACAAAACGATGGCCGGTGAGGGCGGCGACATGACGTCCCACAGAGGTTTTCCCACACCCCATGAAACCTAGGAGAATGATGTTTGGAAGCATCGGTTGACCATAGGCTTGCGAGGGCACTTTGACCACAAAACTCGCAGCCTCCCAGCCCTTTGGACGCGCCTCAGGGCGCGAGCGAACGAGAGACCTCCGCCGTCAATTCGGCAAAAATCTCCGCCAGACCTTGCTCCCAAGCCCGCACCAGGCCGCCGGGAGTGCGCTCCGACAAGCCGACACTGCGGCGAAAATTTTTGCTCCAAAGCCAGGCATCGCCTTGGGTTCCGCGCCGCCAAAGACTGAACTCCAGACCGATGACCCCACGGGCCTCTGCCGTGCGGAAGTCCCCATAAAACTCGACGATTCGCCCTTGCAGGCGAGCGCTGGAGTCTTTGAGCAGCCCCGGCGTGCCCACCTCACGAAATCGCCCCGACCCAGCCAGCCAGCTGCGGGTCAACTCAGTGAGTAAGGTTGCCGGGCTGTCCACAAACTGCCGGTAGAAGTCGCTCTCCCATTGCAGGTCCGAAATCCGGTAAACAAACTCACCGCTGGCAAATTGCGGCTCGCAGGCGAAGTAGGCCACAGCCAGCGTGGGCCCCGTGAGAGCGGGCGACTGCCGGGGCAGCGGGATATTGAAAGAAAAGTCTTCCCGCACTGGCTCGGGTTTTTCCAGACTCAGACAACCCGCAAAATGCAGCGCCACGACCGCAAGCAGCACTCCCAACCCGAGCCTCCTCATCCTCATGGTTTCTTGCGCACCGGGCCGGCCGGATTCGCGGGTTCGGACTCGAAGACTCCCGGGCGCGGTGGCGGGCCGCCAAAAAGCAGGCGCGAAGGATACCTACGAGCGTCGGTAGTCAAAGCCCGGAGATTGTCCGAAGCGATGCGAAAATTCGCCAACGTGGCATTGATGTCGTCGGAATTGAGACGGGTGGCCGGTTCGAGGTTGGCGAGAATGCGGTTCGCCTCTTGCAGGGCCGCAGTGAGCGCCGTCAGCGCCTGCTCGGTATTCTGAGTCAACTCTGCGATCCGGGCTTGCGCCAGCACCCCCTGGAGTTCCACAACCAAACGCCGCACATCCTCACTCACCTCGGGCAGCTTCGCCTGCTCCACTGCCCGGTTGAGCGTCTGCAGCAGCGCGCTCGTTTTTTGCCCGATTTCCCCCAGATTGAAATGCTCCACATCCCGCATGATTTTATTGATCGAGTCGAGGATGCTAGTTAACTGCCCGGGAGCGGAAGGAATGTAGAAATGGCGCGGCTGCCAAGGAACCTGGAGTGCGGGAAAAAGCCGGGGATCCACATAGTCCACTTCGATGTAGTTCATACCCGTGATCCCCACCGGCTCAATGCGCGTGCGCAGCCCTTTTTCCACGCCCTCTTGGAGCAACGGCCCGAGATTTTCCTCAAACATCCCCGGGAAAAGCGGCTTGTTTACTTCCAGCAGGAGGTAAACGTAATTTTTCGCCCCACTGGTGACCTCTTCGGGGTATTCGTTGAAAACAAAATTCACCTTCACCACGCGCCCGATGGGCACCCCACGAAATTTCACCGGAGAGCCCACATCAATTCCCTGCACTGATCCCTGCTCGTAGGTCTCAAAGAAAACCTTCGGCTCAAAAATTTTCCCGGCTCCGAAAAGAATCAGCCCCACAGCCAGCACCAGAAAGCCCCCCATGACGAAGAGCCCGATGCGAAAATAGTTCGTCTGGCGATTCATGCCGCCTGCGCCTCCCTGCGGAAGAATTGTCGCACCTCCGGAATCTCACAAGCATCCCGCAATGTGAGGGGTTCGCCCTCGGCGAGGATGGACTGCGTCTTGCCATCGAGCATGATCACCCGGTCGGCCACCGCGAAGATACTCGGCAATTCATGCGTTACCACTACGAAGGTCAGCCCCAGCACATCCTGCAGGCGCCGGATCAATTCATCCAGCTCGGCGGAGGTTACCGGGTCGAGCCCGGCCGAGGGCTCATCAAGAAAAAGCACCGCCGGATCGAGCGCCATGGCCCGGGCAATCGCCGCCCGTTTCTGCATTCCCCCACTCACTTCACTCGGCAGATGATGCAAAAAATCTCCCAGCCCGACGAGTTGCAGCTTGGTCCAGGCAATGACCTCAATGCCTTCCTCGGGAATGTGGGTGAATTCCTGCAGCGGCAAAGCGACATTTTCCGCCAGGGTGAGCGACCCAAACAAAGCCCCGCTCTGATACATCACGCCGATTTTCCGCAGGATGGTTTGCCGCGTGGCTTCATCCGCCCCGACCAGCTCCAGCCCCTCGATTTTGATACTGCCACTGGCTGGTTCGTGAAGGCCAATGAGCTGCTTGAGGAGTGTGCTTTTGCCGCAGCCAGAGCCCCCGAGAATTACGAAGCACTCCCCCCGACGAACGGAAAACGTCAAATCGCGGAGAATCACCCGCTCGCCGTAGGCAGCAGTGAGGTTCTTCACCTCAATAATTGGCGGACCGGGACTCCGGCTCTCCCTTGGCACAGCCACATCGGCAAAAATCTCCCCCACCCGACTCATGCGGGGAAACCCTTGGTTTTTGACTTCGCAGATCGAAACACAGCCGCACCGTAGGATAGCCGCAGTCGCGCTGTCCAGAGCGAAGGGCTGGCAAAAAGGTCTCGACCCGTCGCTTCTCTTGGGGCAGGGTAGGTGGCGTTGCTCCTCTCTATGAAATGTGAACTTTGCTCCTACGGCGGCTGGGCGCGGAATCTCCGACTAGCCAACGACAGCACCGAAGTCGTCATCAGCCTCGACGTCGGCCCCCGTATCATCAGCTATCGCCGCCTCAACGGCCCGAATATCCTCAAGAACTACGAGGAGGAAATCGGGCAGGCCAATGAAGACGCCTTTATGATCCGCGGTGGCCACCGACTTTGGATCGCTCCGGAAGATGAGCAAGTGACCTACCACTGGGATAATCAGCCTGTGGATTATCGTGAGGAGGATGACGGGACCTTTGTTTTTTTCAGCCAACAGACCGAACCGCTGCGTATTGAAAAAGAGCTGCGTGTCTCCTTGGCGCCGGATGGCAGCCGGGTGCGGATCGGGCATACCGCGAGGAATGCTGGAGATGAGCCGATTCGGATCGCCACCTGGGGACTTACCGTCATGGAAACCGAGGGGCTGGCTCTGGTGCCCATGGGCCCGCTCGGCTCCCACCCCGAAGACCTCCTTCCCAACCGCAACCTCATCCTCTGGCCCTACACCGACTTGACCGACCCACGTCTGCACTTTGGCAGGAATTACATTCTCCTCCGGCAAAGCCCCTCCCTCGGCCCAATCAAATTTGGCATGGGACTGCAAGCTGGTTGGGTCGGCTATCTCTGCGGCGAGGATCTCTTCATCAAGACCTTCCCCCACCTTCCCGGGGTCACCTATCCGGACATGGGCTGCAATTTTGAAACCTTCACCAACGAGACAATGATCGAAATTGAGTCCCTGGGCCCGCTGAGCGATCTCGGCCCGGGCGAATCCACCCACCACGATGAGGAATGGAGCCTCTTCGGCTTAGATGAACCAGTGGAACTCGACACCGAAGAAAAAATCACCGAGTGGCTGCAGCCATACCTGCAGGCCTCGGGTGTTCAAGCCTGATGAACGGTTCCGCTGCGACGTCGCCCACAGGGCGCGTCTGCATTTGGCTATTCCTGGCTCTTTCCCTGCTGCTGGCCGGCTGTGAGACGCTGGATCGCGAGGCCGCTGCCCGACGTGCGGCCCTCGAAGAATCCATCCGCCAAGAGCCTCCGGGGAACTACTTTATTGGTCGGCGGTATTTCAAAAACGACTATAAAATGTGGGGTTGGGTGCGCCAACCGGGCCAACCCTGGAATACGGCGAAATTAGTCATGCTCAACGAGCAAAAAACTCTCGCGCCGGACCGGGCCGCCGGGAAGCTCGGCCTAGACCACGACCACGAATACATCCTGCGCGGCTATTTCAGCGGCGAGCAAGTTTATGAACCGGCCAGCAACCGCTTTTACCCCGAGTTTGTCCTCCACTCTGCTGAGCTCCGCAGCACCTCACCGCCCTTTATTTACGCCGACCGTCGCTGCCTTGATCCGGCAGTGCGCATCCTCGCCCCGCCTCCTTGATCCGCCGCCGGTCCCGGGGCTTCGCCCTCCCTTTATGAGCCACGCACCCCACGCAAAAGATTTAGAGCGCGCTTTGGAAATGGATTTCCTGCGCGCCACCGAAATTGCGGCCCTCAACACCTTGCAATGGCTGGGCAAAGGGCAAAAAGAACTGGCCGACGAAGCTGCTTGCGATGCCATTCGGGGAATGTTTGATCTGGTGCCGATGTGCGGGATGGTCGCCATTGGCGAGGGTATCAAAGATGAGGCCCCGGGGCTCTTCATCGGCGAACGAGTTGGCACTTGGGAAGAAGGCAGCCCGCGCTTCGATATCGCGCTGGATCCGATAGATGGCACCACCAACGTGGCTAAGGGCATGCCGAATTCGATCAGCTGTATCGCGGCCGCCCTGGTGGAGGAAGGGCAGGCCAATGCTCTGCAGGACATCCCGGCCTTCTACATGAAGAAGCTGGCCTATCCCCTGGCGGTGCGGCAGGCTTGGATGGCTGACCCTTCGTTGCCGATTGATGTGGATGCTCCGATCGAAGAAGTCATCAAAATCACCGCCCGCATCCTGGGCAAAGAGATCCGCGACGTCGTTGTCTGCGCTCTGGATCGTCCGCGCAACGCCGCGCTCATTGAATCGGTGCGCCGTTTTGGAGCCGCTCTGCGCTTGATTGTGGATGGCGACATCGCCGCTGCGCTGGCCCCCGCACTCCACACCTCAAATATTGATCTCTACGCTGGCATCGGCGGGGCCCCGGAAGCCGTCCTCTCCGCGGCCGGGCTGCGTTGTTTGGGCGGCGGCATGCGGGCGAAAATCTGGCCGCGCGACGAGGCGGAGCGGGCCTCGCTTATTGCGCAGGGCTGGGGAGACCAGCTCGATCGCCAATTCATGTCCCGCGATTTGGCGCGGGGGGACAACCTGGTTTTTGCTGCCACTGGAATTAGCAACAGCCCGCTGCTGCGTGGAGTAGAAGTCCGCGGCAGCATTGCCACCACTCATTCCGTGCTCATGCGCGCCCGCAGCGGCACCGTCCGCTTCATTGAAGCCCAACACAACCTGCAGCGCAAAACCATCCACCTGCGCTCCACCCAAGCTGAGCGCGCGGTCTAACCGCCCTCTCCCAGCGGGGCTTCCCTCCGTGAAGTATCTCACTTCCCAGTTGATGCACTTTGTCCGCCCGCAGGGCAAAGGCATGAATGTGCGCCTGCTGGCCAAGTTTCTCCTCCTTCTGGTGGGACTGGTCATTGCCTTCGCCGTCGGCTTCCACCTGCTCATGGTCTATGAGGGTAAGGAGTTCAGCTGGTTTACGGGAGTTTATTGGGCGCTGACGGTGATGAGCACCCTCGGGTTTGGCGACATCACCTTCGAGTCCGATCTCGGGCGGCTTTTCTCCGTGGTGGTCCTCCTCACCGGAATGATTTTTCTCCTCGTTCTGCTGCCCTTTACCTTTATCGAGTTCTTTTACTCCCCGTGGGTCAAAATGCAGCGGGAATCCCGAGCTCCCCGCCGTGTTCCGGATGACCTTCGCCAACACGTCGTTCTCACTCACTTGGATGCGGTCAGCGAGGCCTTTATCGGACGCCTCGTGAAATACCGCCTGCCGCACATTCTCGTAGTGGGAGAAGTTGAAGAGGCTCTTCGCCTGCGTGAGGCCGGCTATCAGGTCGTGCTGGCAGACCTCCGGGATCCGGAGTCTTTCCACAATCTCGGACTCGAGCGGGCGACAATGATGGTCCTCACGGATAACGATATCGCCAATACCAATATCGCGTTCACCGCGCGCAACCTCGCGCCCAAGCTGACCATCGTCAGCACGGCCAATAGTGTGGATTCCGTGGATGTGCTCACCTTGGCCGGCTGCGATCATGTCATTCAACTGGCCGAGCTCCTGGGGGCTTCGCTGGCCCGCCGAACCATTGGCGGTGATGCCCAGGCGCACATCATTGGCCGCTTGGATGGCCTCTGCATCGCCGAAGCCACCGCCGCTGGGACTCCCCTGCGGGGTAAAACTCTGCGGGAGAGCCGCCTGCGGGAGATCACCGGGCTCACGGTAATTGGCATGTGGGAACGCGGAGAGTTCCGTCCCCCGACTCCTGCAGACAAAATCGCCGACTCCACCGTGCTGGTTTTGGCGGGCACCGAGGAACAGGTGGTGAAATACAACGAACTCTTCTGTATCTACCATCGCTCCCAATCTCGCGTGGTCATCATCGGGGCCGGTCGGGTCGGTCGGGCCACTGGTCGCGCTCTCGCGCAGTTGGAGATGGATTACATCATTGTGGACCGCGATCCAGGTCGTTCTCTGCCGGAGCGTTTCCTGGCTGGCAGCGCGGCAGATTTGGAAACTCTCGAGAAGGCCGGTCTTCCGGAGGCTCCCGCAGTCATCATCACACCGCATGAGGACGACATTAATATCTACCTCACGATTTACTGCCGAAAACTGCGGCCTGATATCCAAATCATCGCCCGTGGCACGCTGGAGAGCAACACTGCCCGGTTGCACCGCGCCGGGGCAGACATCGTGATGTCCTACGCCTCCATGGGAGCCAATATCCTCTTCAACCTCCTGCGCCGGGAAGATATGCTCATGGTTGCGGAGGGACTGAATGTTTTCCGGGTGGCTGTGCCGGAGAGCTTGCAGGGCAAAAGCCTGAAGGAATCCGGAATTCGGGAGCGCACCGGATGCAGTGTCATCGCCCTGCGCCGGGCGGGAAAATCGTTGATGAGCCCCGGCCCGGAGGAAGTGCTGCGTTCGGGCGACGGGCTGGTTTTGATTGGCACCGTCGAGGCTGAGGAAAGTTTTCTCGCCATCTTCCATGCCTGAGCAAGCGGAACGCTGGGTGGCGCGCTGCTCCTACCTGGGCATGTTTGTCCAGGCGCTGGTAATCAATCTTACGCCCCTTCTTTTCATTCCCCTACGGGAGCAATTCGGCCTCTCCTTTGAGCAGGTGGGGCGCTTGGTTTTGCTGAATTTTTTTACTCAACTCGCTGTGGATTTGCTTTGCACGGGGCTGGCCGATCGCGTGCCGGTAAAGCCCCTTATCGTCCTGGGCAACTTCCTCGCCACCTTGGGGTTGGTCCTCTTTGCCTCCTCCGTGCTTTGGGAAAACCCTTACCTGGGCATGGTTGTGGGAACGGTGGTTTTTTCCTCTGGCTGCGGATTGCTGGAGGTGCTGCTCAGCCCGATTATCCATGCCCTGCCATCCAGAGCCAAAAGCGCCTCGATGGCCCTGCTGCATGCGTTTTACCCGATTGGCAAACTAGCGGTGATTCTCGGCACCAGCCTGGTTTTCCTTTTCCTTGGAACCGCCATCTGGCCCTGGGTCGTCCTGGGCTGGACGATCCTGCCTTTGCTCAATACCCTGGGGTTTTCCCTGGTGGCTGTGCCCTCGCTGGCCAATCCGCAGCACCGACAAACCGTGCGTAGCCTGGTGCGCTTGCCCTTCTTTGGTCTGCTTCTGCTGGGGATGTTCCTTGCTGGTGCGACCGAAGTGACCCTGGCACAGTGGACCTCGGCGTTTTTGGAACGGGGAATCGGACTTCCGAAGAGCATCTCCGATCTGGGAGGGTTCGCTTTGTTTGCCGTGGGCATGATTGTCGGGCGCCTGTGGTTCGGGCTGCAGGAGGCGGAGCTCAACTTGCCGCGAATTCTCGCCCGAGGCGCCCTCTGGTCATTGGTGCTCTACGCGCTCTTGGCGCTCATACCAATCAGCTGGCTGGCCTTGCCTCTCTGCGCCTTGGCGGGATTTTTTGTCAGCATGCTTTGGCCGGGTGTGATTTCACTGGCAGCAGCACGTTTTCCTTTGGCCGGAGCCTCAATGTTTGCGCTGCTGGCGGCGGCGGGTGATAGCGGAGCGGGGATTTTTCCCTGGCTTACTGGAGTCGGGGCGGATTTGTTGGCCGGGCAAGTCGGGGAGGCTTGGGGGTTGCGGGTGGCCATCCTTTTTGCCGGCCTGGCCCCACTTGTGCTCTGGCTCACCGCCTGTGGCTGGGAAAATCCGCCGGCAGTTCGCACCTCAGGCCACCAAGCGCCAGAGCCAAAATAACCCCAACCCAGCGAACAAGCCCACTCGGAAAAGCCGTTTTGACTGCGGAGACCATCTGGCCGTTTGCAGCGGCGCCAACCGACCGCACTGCACTCCCAGACAGTAACCCCAAAAGCCCACCGCCAGCACCGGCAGCAGAACCGCCAGCGGATTCCATCCCCAAGCCGCCACCAGGTCCCCATGGAACAATGCCTGCAGCCCGCGCGTGACACCGCAACTGGGGCAGGGCCAATGAGTCAAACGATGAAAAGCGCATTTCGGCGTCGCCCAGCCCAGGCGTAGCCAGACAAATGCCAAGATCCCCGCCAAGGGAAGAACGGCCAACCAGGCCACAGCCCATGCAGGCGGTGGCAACGGCGGCGGCTTGGATAGGTTCACTTGTTGCCAACAGCTTCCCCGACGGCAGCAAAGCCCACGAGCCCCATAAGCAGAAGAATTGCCCCACAGCAGAGAATTCCCGGAAGCAATACCGCCACCACCACCCGCCAGGACTCGGTTTCGTGGGCTTTGGTCAGCCCGATGATCAGGGAAACGAGATACCACACCGAGGAAATAACCCCGCCACAAAGGGGAATGAGCTGCAAGACGCTGGCCGCACCCTGGCAATAACAGTTCACCCGGAAGGTTGTTTCAAAGGAATGTTTCGCCCCTCCGGTGAGCATGAGAAAAAGGTGCACGATGCCGGAACCGATGAAGGACGTGACAATCAGGATAACCGGCATAACGATTATAACCAGTGCCACGAAGATCCAGAACGTGCTCAGAGGAAATCCCTGGAGTTCCTGTTCGACGGCCTCCGGATTCACCATCAGCCAAATCCCTTGGTAGATGCTCACGGCCACCACCCCTAACAATGAAAGGATGATCGTAAAAATGAGGGGGGTGGCGAAACCGCCGGAGCGGGGCATCTGGGAAAAAGTCTCGGCCGGTTGGGTAAGGATTTGCTGGATGGATTCAATGAGTGAGGGAAAGAGACCGAGTTCCTGGCGCCGCTCCCAAGATGGCTTGGGCTCTTGGCCAGAGGGTTGCAGGCTCGTTCCCGGCGCGAGCAAATCCTGAGATTGGGCTTCCCTCGGCTCGAGCGGAGTAGAAGTCGGCAGGGGTCCCTCGCCAGCCAGGGAGTCCCGAATGTCTCCCAGAGGACGCCAAGCGTCCATACCCACATGCCAAGCCAAGTCTGTGGGGAGAAACTTCCCTTCTTGCAAGCCTTGCAGAACTTCCTCCGGCGTAAATTCCCCTAAATTCTGCCGATCACGATTGAGGTGGATCTTCTTCACGGTTCCCTAGCTAGCCGAGGGTTCTGACAAGGTCAATCTCGCCGGAGGGGAAGCCTTCCGCAAAGCAAAGGAAGCTTGACCCAAGGCCGGATTTTTTCCGATAGATTCCCTCATGAACTGGCTACTCATTGCTGGCGGACTATTTTTTACCCCCACCCCCGTGGTTACAGAACCCGAACCCGATCTCATCAACCACACGCTTTACGGTGAGCAAATCCCGGCCAAGCAAGTGGTAACGCGCAATCGTTGGGGAACGCCAATGCCCCCCGATGGCAAAGGTGGCTACAGCCTCATCGCTCCTCTGGTTCCGGAATACATCGCCCGCTCGCTCATCCAGCCGCCAAAAACGGACGGCCCAATTTTCCGCCCCACCGGAAAATAATTTTTTTCGCAACGTGGCCTCCGGCGCCTCCTGGCTTGTGTGGAGGGTCATTTCCGGCGCCCACCAAGAAAGGCACCTATGAATTTGACTGACGAACAAAAATCCACCGTCGCGGGCTGGGTGGAAGAAGGATTGGAGCTAGGCTTGATTCAAAACCGGATCAAGCAAGAATTCGGCGTCAGCCTCACCTACATGGAGCTCCGCTTTCTCCTTGATGACCTCAAGGTGATGCCGAAAAACCGGACCGAGGCGGAAGAAAAGGCCAAACCCGCCGAGGAACCCGAAGTGCTGGACCCGGAGCCGGGGCCCGCCAGTGGTTCCGTAAGGCTGACAATTGACCAGATCACCAAGCCCTCTGCGCTCCTCAGCGGCAAAGTCACCTTCTCCGATGGACAGCGCGCCGAGTGGATGCTCGACCAAATGGGTCGGCTCTCGCTCAATCCAGACACGCCCGGGTATCGCCCCACGCGTGAAGATGTCATGGCTTTCCAGATGGAGCTGCAAAATATGGCGCGCCGTCAGGGTTTCTAAACCGCCGGTCCGCCGTTACCTCACACACCCGAGGGCCCAAGCCCCGCATTTTTTTCGCTATGACTCTGGCTGATTGGCAGATGGTCGCTGTGCTAGCGGTGGTGGTTCTCACATTCGTGGCTTTTGTCAAAGAATGGGCGGCCCCGGATGTGATCTCGCTCTGCTCCCTGGTGGCCGTGATTTTCCTGGGCACCCTGAGTGCCGATGAAATCCTGGGGCTCTTCAGCAATTCCGCGCCGATTACGATCGGGGCCATGTTCGTTCTGAGCGCGGCTCTGGAGCGCACTGGGGTGATGGATTGGTTGGCGGGCGCCTTCGCCAAAGCCGCCGGACGGAATCTTCTGCGGGCAATCGGCGTTCTGGCGCTGATCGTGGTGCCGCTCTCGGCCTTCGCGAACAACACACCGGTGGTGGTGGTATTTCTCCCGGTGCTCATGGCCTACTCCCGGGAAAGCGGAGTCCCGGCCTCGAAGCTACTCATTCCCCTTTCCTTTTTGGCGATCCTCGGCGGCACAACCACTCTCATCGGCACCTCGACCAACATCCTGGTCTCCGGCTTGGCCAGCGACCTCGGACAGCCGGCTTTCGGAATCTTTGAAATCACCGGGCTTGGCATCATTTATGCCGCAGTCGGCGTCCTTTACCTCCTGCTCTTTGCGGGCAAACTTTTACCGGATCGTCCCACCCTGTCCTCGCTGCTTTCCAGCGAGGATACGCGCAGCTTTTGCAGCCAGGCGGTCATCGGAAAAAACTCCCGCTGGGTGGGCAAATGCCTGCCCGAAACCGATCTCGGGCAAAGCCGCACGGCTCGGGTGTTTGAAGTGCGCCGACGGGGCCTGCGCGTAACGGATACTCCGATTGATGCCCTGCCGCTGGCCGTGGACGATGTCTTGATTATTAAAGGCTCGGCGCGGGACATGGCAGCGATCCGGGAAAGCGGCGATCTGCAGTTCGCTGGCGGCGATCCCCTGCACGAAGATGGGCAGGAAGTGCGGCTGGTGGAGGCCATTATCGGCCCAAAAAACTCCATGGTTGGGCGGACCATCCGGGAACTCGGGCTGCGGCGGCGTTACGGGGTTATCGCAGCGGCCCTGCATCGTCGGGGGCAAAACCTTCTGGAGCACTTTCAGGACATCCCATTGGAATTTGGGGATACGGTGCTTTTCGAGGGACCGGAGCCAAACCTCTTACGTCTGCGCGAGGCAGATGATTTCCTGAGCCTCAACGTCACGACGGAAAAACCCTTCCGCAGAGACCGGGCCCTCTTGGCTTTGTTGGCCTTGGTTGGTGTCGTGGGACTTTCCGCCTTGGGCGTCCTGCCGATCGTCACGGCGGCCCTCATTGCCGCAGTCGGGGTGGTGATCTTCCGCTGTCTCGATCCGGCGGAGGCTTACGAGAGTATTGATTGGCCGATTTTGTTTTTGATTGTCGGCATGCTCGGGTTGGGCAAGGCCATGGAAAACAGTGGGGCCGCGCAATTTCTTGCCACACATTTGGTGGCGGTGTTTGGTCCTTTCGGGCCACATGTGGTGCTGGCGGCCACCTATCTTCTCGCCACTCTGCTCACCGAGATGGTGACCAATAATGCGGTGGCGATCATCCTCACCCCGATCGTTATCGGGCTCGCCACGACCATGGGACTCTGCCCACGCCCCTTCATCGTCGCCGTGATGTTCGCCGCCAGCGCCAGCTTCTGCACCCCCATCGGCTACCAAACGAACACCTACGTCTTCGGAGCCGGAGGCTATCGCTTCTCCGATTTTCCGCGCATCGGGATTCCTCTCAATGCCCTGCTCTTTGTCACTGCCGTATTTCTCATTCCCCTATTCTGGCCCTTCGCCAAATGAGCCGCTTTTCCATGGCCCCAGGAATTGCCATCATGGACATCCGCCGCTGCCTGTGACATCGTGAGTGCAACCATGAGCCTCCAAGCCGCCGCCTTGAATCTTCCCGCAGAAATGCCGGACGCATCCGGCCATTTTGGACCCTACGGTGGCATGTTCGTGCCAGAAACTCTCATGAGTCCGCTGCAGGAGCTGGCCGCCGAGTATGCTCTTGCCAAGCATGATCCGGCCTTCCAACTCGAGCTGGACGCCCTCTGGCGCGACTTTTGCGGGCGGCCGACACCACTCTATTTCGCCGAGCGACTCACGGCCGAACTCCGTGGGCCCCGTGTTTATCTCAAGCGCGAGGACCTCCTACATACCGGGGCGCACAAAATCAACAACGCCTTAGGGCAAATCCTCCTGGCCCGGCGCATGGGTAAAACCCGCATCATCGCCGAAACTGGAGCCGGTCAGCACGGGGTCGCCACGGCGACGGCGGCCGCACGTTTTGGCATGGAGTGCGTGATCTACATGGGAGCGGTGGACATGGAGCGACAGGCGCTCAATGTGGCACGCATGCGTTTTCTCGGGGCCAAAGTGGTCGGGGTTACCGCCGGGCAGGCGACATTGAAAGAAGCTATCAATGAGGCGATGCGCGATTGGGTCACCAACGTCCGCGGCACCCATTATATTCTCGGCAGTGCCCTTGGAGCTCATCCCTACCCGATGATGGTGCGCGATTTCCACCGCGTCATCGGCGTGGAGGCACGGAGACAGATTTTAGAAATTGAGGAGCGCTTGCCGGATTGCCTGGTCGCCTGTGTTGGCGGAGGTAGCAATGCCATCGGGCTATTCCATCCCTTCCTGCACGATGCGGAAGTGCGCATGGTCGGAGTCGAAGCCGGTGGGGATGGCATTGTGCGGGGAAGACATGCGGCTCGATTTCAAGGTGGTCGCCTGGGGGTGTTGCAAGGCACCAAGACTTGGCTTCTGGCGGATGCGGACGGCCAGATCGAGTTGACCCACTCGGTTTCCGCCGGGCTGGATTACGCTGCCATCGGACCCGAGCACAGCCTTTTGCGCGATCTCGGACGCATCGAATACGACTACGCGACCGATGCGCAGGCTCTGGAAGGCTTCCACCGGCTGGCGCGCTTGGAGGGTATTATCCCCGCTCTCGAAACCGCCCACGCTATCGCTTGGGTCTTGCAACACGCAGCCGAATTTTCTCCCGAGCAAATCTTGATCGTAAATCTTTCCGGCCGCGGCGACAAAGACGTGCAGCAGGTCGCGGCTCTCGAAGGGCAAAGCCGTTCCGATTCACCCTAACTCCTCTCCCGCCGTATGAGCGCCACCCCACCCCCCTCGCGGGCCGCCCTTTGGTTGTTGGTGGCCAGCGCTGTTTTGGTGGCTCTGGGTTGGGTGACGGCAAGTTGGAGAGCGGGCCAGGTCAATGCCCTGCTGCGAGAGCGGATTTTGCTGCAGGCGGACAAGGTGGCGAAAAATATCCCCTTGGCGGATGCGCGGGCGTTGACGTTCACCGAGGTGGATGCGGACTCTGCGGCCTTCCGTCGCATCCGGCGGGCTCTGGAAGCCTACGCTGCGGCGGCGGGGATTCGTTCGCTCTACACGATGGCCTTGCGCCCAGATGGGCAGATCGTTTTTGGCCCAGAAAACCTGGCCACCGATGATCCTCTGGCCTCGCCCCCAGGAACGGTTTATCAGGATGCTGAACCGCAGGATTATCTGGCCCTACGGGAGGGAGTCCCAGTGGTCTTTGGGCCGTTTACCGATGAATACGGCACCTTCGTCGGAGCTCTGGCTCCACTTTTCAATCCGCGCACCGGAGATGTGCTGCTCGTGGTAGGTCTGGACATTGAAGCTGCCCAGTGGGTGCGCATGTTGAATCAGGCCAAAAAGGCCGCTTGGATTGCAACGGCGTTGTTGATAGTTCTATTGTGGTCCACGGGAATTTGGGCTTGGCTGCGCCGATCGCGTGGCCAGCGGGTGCCGGTGGGGGCAATTGTCACTGGCATGGGGTTGGCGATTTCCTTCGTCGCTGGATATTTCGTCTTCGCTGCTGCCTATTTGCGGGAACAAGCCGCCCGCGGCAACGCCTGTCTCGGAGTCTATACCATTGTCGAACATGCCCTGTCCCGCACCGAGGATGAACTCACGTTGCTCTCCGACGCAGTGGAAGATCCTCTCAAGCTGACCCAAGAACGCTTTTCCTCGGCCTCCAAAGTTCTCGCGCAAGGCGAAGCCATCCAGGCTGTGACTTGGGCTCCAAAGGTTACCGCAAGTCAGGGGCATTTCTTCGAATTGAACCAAAACGGCCAGCGAATTCCCGTCGGAGTCAGATCTGATTATTATCCCGTCCTGCTCATTAATCCTTACGAGGACAATTTCGACCGCCTCGGCTTCGATATCGGCTCGGATCCGGCACGGCGAGATGCCATCGAACGCTCCTTGCTCAGCGGGCTGCCGGAATCCACCGCCGCGATCTCTTTTGTCAATGATCCACCGGAGCGAAAATCCCTCGCCCTCTATCTGGCGCGAAAAGATGAAACACAAAGTCCGATCGGGATCTTTGGCACGGGAATTCGCGTCACGGATCTTTGGTCGAAGCTCCTCCGGCGCCAACGCGGTGCCTTTGCAGAGTTTCCCGGGGCTTTGATAGACGTCACCCAGCCAGGCAATCCGCAGATTCTCGCGGCCATGGGACCTTCGCGCTCCTTCCGCATTGGAAGCTCACATCTCAATGACTTTTCCCACCTCACCCTGCCGATTTTTTTTGGTGGGAGGGTCTTCTGCATGGCGTTTGATTTCGAGGGGCTACCGGCCTCACCCCGAGTCTGGCAAGAGGCGCTCTCTCTAACTGGAGCCCTCTCCACACTTTCCATTCTCGCGGGCATCCTTTTCGGCAACCAAAAACGCCGTCAAGAGGAGTTGGAAAAGGCGGTTTCCGAGCGCACTGCGGCCTTGCGGGCCAGCAACCAAGAGCTCTCCCGGCTGGCGGAAGAAGCGCGTTCCTTGGCCGAGGAAGCCCGGCAGGCCGACCGCGCCAAGAGTGCTTTCCTAGCCACCATGAGTCACGAGATCCGCACTCCCCTCAACGGCGTCCTCGGATTTGCCCAAATGCTCGCGCGCACTCCGCTCACCGCAGAACAAGCGGAATTCGTGCACAACATCAGTGCCAGCAGTGAAAGTCTGCTCGCGCTGCTGAGTGATGTCTTGGACTATTCCAAAATCGAGGCCGGCCGGTTGGAACTGGAAACGGTCCCGTTTTCCTTGCATCGCCTTGCGACGGACGCGATCGCGGCGGTGCGTCTGCCGGCCCAGCAAAAGAGCCTCGAGCTGGCTCTGCAGATCCCATCGGATCTGCCCGATCGGCGCTCCGGCGATCCGCATCGTCTGCGGCAAATCCTGCTCAACTTCCTCTCCAATGCCGTAAAATTTACCCCCGACGGAGGACGCGTGGATTTGCGCATTGGCCTCGGCGAACATCCCGACTGGGTGCGTTTTGAAGTCTCCGATACCGGAATCGGTATTCCTCCCGAAAAGCACGCGCTGCTCTTCCGCCCGTTCAGCCAAGCAGACAGCTCCAACACGCGGGAGTTCGGGGGCTCCGGACTTGGGTTGGCCATCTGCCGCCGCATCACCGAATGTATGGGCGGCACGATTGGATTTCGCACGACACCCGGAGAAGGATCGGTTTTTCACGTGGAAATTCCCCTTCCCGAAGCTTGTGAAATGCCGGAAACGCCGAGTGAAACACTCCCCGACTTCCTCCCGGTGAAAGAAGCATCACCGACCACAGCCTCAGGTCGAGCTTCGCTGGCGGGGCTGCGAATCCTCATTGCCGAAGACAATGCGGTAAATCAAAAGCTCCTTCTCATGCAAATGCAACGTCTGGGAATCCTGCCCACTCTGACTGCGGATGGACGCGCAGCCTTGTCGGCCTTTAAGCAAGCTCCCTACGATGTGGTTTTGCTCGATTGCCAAATGCCCGAAATGGACGGCCCCGAGGTAGCAACACAAATCCGCCTCTGGGAAAAGTCCCACCCGGAAAAACGGCCTGCGACCCTCATTGCCCTCACTGCGGATGCCCAGACGGAATCCCGCCGCCGCGCCCTTGCCCATGGCATGGACTATTACCTCACCAAGCCGCTGCGCCTGACCGATCTGGAGGAAATCTTGCGCCAAGTCGCGGCCGCTCACCAACCAGAGCCCAGCGCGGCCTGATCGCCAAAGGCTTCCTTGCTCAGCACCTTCAGAGCGATTCCTGCCAAAAGGCAGCGAAGGCCTTGCTCCAATCCCGCGACTCCACCTTCGCCCGCGCCGCCGCTCCGAAGGCCCGCCGCAATTCGCTATCGCCCGCCAGACGCACAATAGCCGCAGTGAGCTCGCTCACATCCAGAGCGCGCGTGATCAGCCCATCTTGACCGTGGCAGACCAAGTCACGCGGACCGCCGAGATCCGAAACGATGCAGGGCAATCCACAAGCTTGGGCTTCCAAGATCACATTGCCAAACGTATCGGTGGTGCTGGGGAAGGCAAAGAGATCCGCCGAGGCGTAGGCTGTTGCCAAGTCATCACCATCCAGATAACCGGTAAAAATCGCCTCTGGGAGCAACTGCTTCATTTCCCGGGCGTAGGGACCGTCGCCAACAAAAAGAAACCGCACTGAGACCTTTTGCCGCTCCAACTCCCGCGAAGCCGCCACCAGCATATCAAGATTCTTTTCCTTGGAAATCCGGCCAACAAACAGCACCAGCGTCTCGCCGGGGCGAGCGCCGCGCTCCTGCCAAAAGCCCTCCCGTCTCCGCTCCGGGGTGAACAAGCGCGTATCTAACCCCCGCGGCAAGATCCGCAGCCGCTCCTCGGGAATCCCCCGCGCGATCCAGCAGCGCCGGTAGTCCTCGGAATTCACATAGACCAATTCCTGCTGGCTGTAGAACCAGTGCATGTAGTTCCAAGTGAGCGTTTCCATGAAAGCATCATCAGTGAGGATGCCGACATATTGCGGGAAGTCCGTGTGGTAGATGCTGGCGCTGGGCAAGCCGAGGAGCTTCGCCGCCAGCACTGCGGAGAGCCCGACCGGCCCTGGCGTGCTGATAATCAGCTCGGTAAATTCCTCCCGCGCGATGTAGTCCAGGATTTGCAACACCGGTGGAAAGCTCAGGCTCTGCAATTCATACTCCGGCAATTCAAACTCGCCGATCGGCGGAAAATTCCGCAGCGGAATCCCGGGCACGTCCACACTGCTCCGGGAGGTTACGACGACAATATCGTGCCCGCTGTCCCGCCCGGCAGCGGCCATCTTGCGAATCGTCGTCGAAACCCCATTCACATCATCCAAAGTATCCGTGAACCAAGCCCGCTTGGTATTTTGCAGAAAGTCCGGCAGCTCCCCGGCACAATCCGCCGCCACTTGGCGGAGAAATGAGCGGGGTGTCAGTCGGAAAGCCTGCAGGTAGGGAGTGAGCGCCCCCACGATCGGAGCCAATGGCACCAGCATTTGGATGCTCTCCAAAACTTTGCCGGCATTCAGCTGCCGGATGAACTGCTCGAAAAAACGGTAGCCCAACTGTCCTGAAATCAAATCTGCCATGAGGAACGCCCGGCGCTCGGGCTCCTTGACCCCGGCGATGACCCGCGCCACCGAAGCCTTCATTGCCGGACGAGAAAAATAGGCCGCCAACTCCTTCCAAAGGCTGTTTTGCCCAACTTTGGCCAACTCAAAGACCTTGCCGCTGGCGATGCCCTGGACCAGTAACCCCAACTTCTCTCCGAGGGTGAACTCCGTGGGATCTTTGCCTTCCATGAAACGCGCAAAGACCCGCTCCATGAGTTGATAACCCGGATCCCGGGGATGCAAATCGAGCTTCTGGCGGATCACCCGAAAAAGTGTGCTGTAGATGCCGTGAGCCATCACCAATGGATCTCCCGCGCGCCCGCCTGGCTGGGCACGCCCCTCGCGCACCGCCGCGAGAAACTCCTCGATCGAGTTCGCTTCCGCTTCCGTCCAAGCCCGCGCGGCAAAGACTCCCCCATGATCATCCGAGCCCCCAGTGAAGCCTTTCCGCCAAGGTTCCGAGAGCGGAGACTCCATGCCATTGTCGGCGGCGAATTTTTCCAGCCGTTCCGGGGTGAGACGCTGCAAAATGAAAGCCGCCGTCCTGCCGGAGAGCGATGGGTAGGTTCCGTTGAGGGTCTCGAAATTTCGGAAAAGCAGGATCAGTTTGCCAATGTGCGCGCTGGAGAGCTGAGCATCCGGATTGTGCAATGGATGGGCCACTGCATGGGCGAGGTTGCGCTCGGCCAAGAGAGCGCGCACTTCGTAGAGATTTCCCCGAACCTTCTGCAGATCGGCATGGTCGGTCTCGCTGAGACCCCAGACCAACAAATGCACCTTCACCCCATCCTCGGGAAAAGCCGTGATGAGCTCCTCGCTCAAAAATACTCCCGGCCGATCGGCGATGCTCAAGCAGCCAGCAATCGTGTTGTGATCTGTGATGGTCACCGCATCCATCCCGGCACCGCGCAAGGCTTCGTAGAGCGCCGCAGGCTCTGTAGAGCTGGCAGGAAATTCCAGTCTGCGGGAAAGCCAATCTGCCGCGCGGTCGCTGAATTTGCTGTGGACATGCAGATCAACTTTCATGGGATACGGAGTTGGGGTGGGGTAGTCTCCTGCGGCGAAACCGCCGACAGCCATGCTTCATAAGTCAAGGGCGCGCGCGCGACAAGTGCCTCCTGGGCCAGCCGTCGGGCTTGCTCCCGCAGAGGTGCGTGTTGCCAGTCCGGCGGATGCAGCCCGAGGCGGAGTAGCGGAGCCTCCTGCAACCAAGCATTGAGCAGGGCATTCCAGCCAAGACTACAAATTCGTCGCCAGGCCGACCGGGCACTATAGACAAGGCTGCGTGCGGGGTAGAATGTCCGGCAGGCAAAATCATGGATCCCATCAATGCGCGTGGTGTAGCGCAGGCCTTCCTGCAGCAGGACATTCTCCAGCGAGGGATGCAAGAGCCAAGCCGGAGCGATGAATCCACGGGGAGCAAAACCGAGCACAGTGGTCATCTCTTGCAAACCCTCCCGCAACAGCGGGCGCGCCTCCTCCGGCCCTAGATCGTAAAACTCTCCCTCCCCTGCGGTGTAGTGCGAGGCCATCCAGCGCTGCCAACCTTGCAGCGGCACCTGGGAAACCCGTTCGTGAAAATACCCATGCAGGACCATTTCATGACCCTGCGCCACCAACTCCCGCAACCAGGCCGCAAACTCGGGCACGGCGGTGATTTTTTGCCCACGATGGTAATGCGGCACCACGAGAAGCGAAAGCCGGGTCACCCCGTCGCGCCGCAAATCTTCAACCATGCGACGGCTCGCCTCCCAGGTCGCCGGGCAGACATCGTGCAAAGAAACCACCAAGCCCGGATGCAGAGTTGGCTGAACTACCCAGGAAAGCCCATGGCCAACAGGCAGACCCCTGCGACGGTCTTTTTCCTGCTCCATCAGGGTCAGGCCTGGGGCTTGGCCCCACAATCTGGACACCGGCCAAAAAACTCCAGGGAATGATGCAGATGCGTGTAGCCGAAGTGCTGGCGGATGTAGGCTTCGGTCTCCCGCACCGGGCACGGTAGCTCGAGCAGCAGGACCTTGCCACAGGCTTCACAGATCAAGTGATCGTAGTGTTGTCCGGGACGATGCAGCTCATAGTAGCTGCTGGCTTTGTGCACGTTCACCTTGTGCAACAACCCGAGTTCCTCGAGCAAGGTCACCAGGCGAAAGACCGTGGCGTAATCCGGAGCGCGCTTGGAAAGTTGCCCGGCAGCCGCTTGCAGCTCCGGCAAACTCAAGGGCTGGCTAGCAGTGAGCAAGACCTGCAGCAGCGCCCGCCGTCCCTCGGTGAGACGCAATCCGTGCTGATGTAATAGCTCTCCCAAGCTCTCGACCGTGAGAGGAGCGACGGAAGTTTTGAGCGGTTCGTTGGCGCAACAACGGGACATGACTTCAGGCTGTTGCGAGCTGACGCATCGGCAATCCGCACCGCGCCAGCTCCGCTTTTACTTCTCCGATGCGAAACTCCCCAAAATGAAAAATACTTGCCGCCAATACCGCATCGGCCCGCCCCTCTTGCAACACTTCCGCCAGGTGACCGACCGTGCCGGCCCCACCACTGGCAATCACCGGCACCTCCACCGCATCCGCCACCGCCCGGGTAAGCGCAAGATCATATCCATTGCGAGTGCCATCCGCATCCATGCTGGTAAGCAGGATTTCCCCAGCCCCCAATTCCACCACCCGGCACGCCCACTGCACCGCCGCCAACTCCGTTGGACGCCGTCCACCATGCGTGTAAACCCGCCAGCCAAGCTCGGCATCGCGCTTGGCATCAATCGCCACCACCACGCATTGGGAACCAAAAGCCTCCGCAGCCTCAGCCACCAGCTCCGGCCGATGAATGGCACTGGTATTCACGCTCACCTTGTCTGCCCCAGCCAGGAGCATGGTGCGGAAATCCTCCACCGAACGAATTCCCCCGCCCACGGTCAGAGGCATGAAGCATTGCGAGGCAGTGCGTTCGACCACATCTACCAAGGTGGCGCGATTATCACTCGAAGCCGTGATGTCGAGAAAAACCAATTCATCCGCCCCTTGGCGGTCATATTCCCGGGCACACTCTACCGGATCGCCCGCATCCACCAAGTCCACAAACTGGATGCCTTTGACCACCCGCCCATCCGTCACATCCAGGCAGGGAATGATTCGCTTGGCCAACATGCAAAATCGCGATGCCCCGGAAAGCTTAGTGCGGCGAGTCGTAGTTCGGGGGCGTTGGGCCCGGGCTCGGTTGTGGCCGGAGTGGAGGGGGCGGAGTGGGAGCTGGAACTGCCTGGGGGGGAGCCGGGGGCGGGGCCGGCGGAGGTTGGGGCTGATTGGCCGGGTTGGCGTCCGTGCGGGATTGCAGGTTATTGAATTGCTGGGCGGTATGCATGGCCGGATTGCCCCCTTCATTCGGGCCCCCAGAGCGCAGATTACCGCGCTGCAAACGTTGTTGCTGTTGGGCCATCACGGCCTCGATTTTATCCAGATCCCGCAGACCTCCAGCATTCACTAACCGCGAGCTGCGCACCAGACGGGCCAGGTCCACCGTAAGCGGCTGCGGCAAACGAGTCGCCCCCGCTGGGACGACCAACATTTGCCCGGCGCGCAAAGTGCGAGTGCCCCCCCTGCCGCTGGGCAGACCGACACGCACCTTGCCCTCAAGAACGATAATCTTCCCCGCCGCCTCCGGGGTTTTGGGGCTGGATTCCGCAAGGACCGTGGTGCCGGTGATGGCCGCTGTGACGGCAGCGGCGCGAATGTTCGCTCCGCCAACGTTTTTCGGCACTTGGAGCAGCAGGGTGCCGTTTTGCAAGTCCACTTGGCGGGTTCCGGTGCTAAAAGCAAAGCGCGAGGTGGAACCGATGCGGGCCAGCGTTTCATCTGGGAAGGTTAGCTCCGCGAGGGATCGCGGGCCAGTCTGGACCTCGGTATCTCCGCGGATGACTTGGCCGGTTTTCGCCGCCCGAGGCCCTTGGGAGGCTGTGATGGTTTCGACTTGGTTGACGACCCGGGTGAGGGTGGCTTGCTCCATCGGAGCAGCGCGGAGGACGCCAGTGAGCGGAAGGAGAAGGATGAGCGGGAGGATTTTCATGCGGTCTCAGAAGCGAAGGGTTCCAGTGATTCCAGCCCCGAGGTTGAGGACGGCATAGTCAAAGAAGGAGTCATTCGAGGAGTTGAAAGCGGCGGAGAGGGAGGTGCTAAACGAAAAAAATTCCAGAAAAGAATAGGTTACCGCGCCGCTGAGGATTTGATTCCAATCCGCCCGCCCGCTTTCGCGGAACGGGACGTAACCGATCTGGTAAAAAGCCGAAGCCGAGATCCGCCTGGTGAGCTGGGCCTGATAGCCCGCATACCAAGAAAATTGGTCACGCAAGGCAAAACCCGGCGAACCCTCGAGAACGATTTGCGCGTTCAGGCCGGTGAAGACAGACTGGGCATCGGTGAGCTGATAAGGCTTCTGCATCCCGAAGCTGAGAAATTGTTCGTGGTAGGTTTGGATGGTGGCGGAGGCGTTGGTGAGGAAGGTGAATCCATAGCGTGCGGAGAGCGAGAGATTGCCGAGCTGCGGCAGGACGTAATTGAGCCCGGCTCCAAGGTTTGTCGCATTGAAGCTCAACTCGGCATAGCGGGCGTAACGGTAAAGATCCTGCCGAAAACTCAGGTCACCATAAAGGCCGCCACCAAGGTGCGGTTGGTAGTTAATCCCAGCCTGCAGAAGTGTGAACCAATCCGAGCCGAGACCATCTTCCACCAGGGAGGCATCGGTAGTGAAAAACTCCGAGATATTCCCGAAAAGAGTCAGAGCGCGGTAAGGGGCAGTTTCTGAGAGAATGGCCTGCTCCCCGAGATCCTCGTCGCCCGGAGTGGTTTCCGCAGTGGTGGAGACTTGACCCGTCGCGCGGGCCGTTCCGAGGCGATTGAGCAAATCCGCCCGGGCCACCTCACTATCCACTCGCCCTTCATTCGTCTGGGCCAGGAGCCCGGCAGCCCCAGCGAAAAGCAAGGCGGCGAACCCATGAAGTTTTCTCCAACCCGCTGCTGGTGTGTTTCGACGCATCTGCGGCGCATCTCAAAGTGGCCCCGGAGTGCCTGTCAAGCTGGGATTACTCGGCGAGAGACTCAGGAACTCCGGCTTGCTGATGCAGATAGGTAATGAGGTAGCGCGCCCAAAGTCGGGCATGCAGGCGTTGGCGGAGGAGACGCTCCAGCACATGGCCGAAACGCAGCGCATCCACCTGCCCGTACAGAGCGGCCCAAGACGCGATCCAAGAGTCCACCTGGGCAGCACTGCCGCGATAGCGGTCGCAGAGCGTCTGCAAAAGGGTGCGTCCATCGGGAAAGCGCCAGTCCCAGGGTAGCCGGTGGAACCAAAGCAAGTAATCTATCTCGCAGGTTTGCGGGTCGGCAACGCGCTGGCGGAATTTGGGGGGATATTGGGTAAAGGCCTCACTCTTTGCCCGCGGGAAACCCACCCCATCCGGCCCCGCGTAAAACCAGTCGGAGCCATTATTGCGCCAAGGATCTGGGTCGAAGTGATCCGCATCCCAATTTTGCGCCGCATTGTAGATTTGTCCCAGACAATACGGTGCGGTGTAGCCTTCAAACGTGCGATAGCTTTCCAGCAAAATCCGCTCGACGGTCTCCACAACCGGCAAGTGACTTTCAAAGGTCATGGCCGCCCAATCTTGAGCGATTTTTCGCGCCGTCAGCTCCGGGTTCCAGGCTAACCGCCCCGCCCCATACCAGTTGGCCTGAGCAAAGAGATGCCCTGTCCAACAGGGTGAGTCATTGGTGTTGGCCACGACAAAGATCGCCGGCGCGGGCTGTTGCGGCAACCACTGGCGCAGAGGCGATCCATCTTGCGTCGGCAGGGAAAAAATCTCTTCCCACTGCGCTGGCAGGAAAACCGCATGCACATCGTGTCCGAGATATTCCTGCGTGGCTTGAATTTCCAAGGCGCAATTTGTCTGCGGCAGCGCACCGAAAAGTGGATGCAGGGGTTCGCGGACTTGATAATCCCGCGGACCATTCTTGATTAGCAGAGTGACGTTGGGCGCAAAGTGTCCATCCAAAGGCACAAACTGCCGGTAGGGCTGAGCGGTGATTTCCGTCTTTTCATGCCCATAGACGAAACAGCGCCAGAAGAGCCTCCCGCCATGCGGAGCCAGTGCTTCCGCCAGGTGACGCGAGCCTTCGGCGTGGTCGAGCCCATAGCTCATCGGTCCGGCCTGACCTTCGGAATCGGCTTTGATTACCCACCCCAGAAAATCCGGGACGGCGCGGAAGATGGCTGCGGCCCGGGACCGCCACCAGTCGCGCACTTGCTCCTCCCGGGGATCCGAGGTCGGGCATGCTCCACTCAACTCCGGAGCGTTGTAAGCGATGCACAGCCCCAGGCGAATCCCCCAAGCACGGAAAATATCCGCCAGAGCCGCCACTTTGCCGAGCCAGGGATCGGTAATCAGGCGCCAGCCGCCGATCTCGGGCTCCCCGGCATTGACGTTGTTTGGCACCACGGCATTGAAGCCACAGGAGGCAAGCAATCGAGCGTAGGCAGCCAATTTACCTCGTGGATCTTCGGGCAGACTCCTCCAGTCGAAGAGGGTTTCGCCCCCGTAGCCACGCTCGATGTCCACTTTCGGCCAGACGTTGTCGAAATGCAGAAAAGCCCGCAGCCCGATCGCCGGACGATGCAGCAGTTCCCAGCCCGGCATTGCTTCCCGCAACTGCAGAGCCCGGACCAAGCGGAACAAACCGCGCAGAGCCCCAGGCAAATCGGCGGCTTCCAATCGCACCTCACTCGCTGTCAGGCAGAAAATCCGCGAGGCTTCTGCCGGGAGATTTTCCCCCCGGCAAAGGCGTAGCGCGCCTGCATCCGCCGGTGCTTCCGGAAACAAAGCCGCCCGTGCCCGACTCCACTCGGCACGCAGCGACTCCAGCACCGGATCCTCCCCGAGCCATTCCGGGCTGATCTCCAGCGGCCCAGGGATGAGCGCCGAGTTTGGCAACGGCCGATAGCGCAGCCAGGCTTCCTGTCCGAGGTCCAAGGCCGCAAGAGAAGGGAGAGTCATATCCGTCGGAAGAATGGATGGTGGTGTGGTTGGCAGGAGGCTACTTCTTGGGAGTGTTCACATCCAGCAGGGCGCCATATTTTGGGATTTCGCTGCGCGGCTGGCCGATGTATTCTTGATGTCCCCAGGAGCCCCAGCGTGTGCCTTGCTCGGAAAAGCTGGAAAAGGCGGCAAACAAATCGCAGCCCGCTTCGGCATGGAGACGGAAGTTTTTCAGGTAAGCATCGTAGAGTCCTTGGGAAAATTGCACCGCTTTGAGCGCCGGCATGTAGCTGGTCTCCTCTTGGTTCCGCGGCTGGATGTGCTGTCCGCCTTCATAAACAATGTAGCGAAGGCCAAAATCCCGCGCGATGGGCGCGATTTCATCGAGATATTTCCGCACGCTGGTCTCAATGTTGTGGTCCATATCCGCCAGCACTTGTTCGACCGTGAGGTCCGCTCCCAGGGCTGCCCATTCGTTGTAGATCGCTTTATCGGGACCAAAATAGCCCGCCGGAGAGAGGGCGTCAGCTCCACCGTTTTGCATGACCCAACGCGCGGTCCGGCGCACCGTGTCCGGCCAGCTCTGTTGCACGCCGATCACCCGCACAATCCGCTGGCGATCTTCTCCGGTGAAAACTTTTTCGAACTGCTCGAAGCACCGCCGCATGAGCACGCCCATCCGCTCCGGATGATCCGCCCCGCCATCGCGGGCTACCGTGCCGTTATCAAATGGAAACTCCGTGGGCGGGGTGCGGTCTTTCCAGCCATTATTGCGCTCCTCCGCCAACGGCTCTGCAGCAATCTTACTCTGTAACATCCAGTGCGCCTGCTCAAATTGCCAATTCCAGACCTCATTGGAATATTCGATGTAGGCGGTGAGCGAGGGGTCGAGGCGCTCTTTGATCATTTTGGCCATCTCGGTCATGTATTCCGGCGTCGCTCGGTGCGGAACGCAGAACCACGGATTTGTTTTGGTCAAATTCGCCAGTTGAATGATGATCTCCAAAGCCACGCCCCCGGAGAACAAGCGGCGAAATTCCGAAGCCGGACGGCCGCTCCGCCCGATGGCATCACCACCCGATCCGACCATGGTGTAAAAGGTTGGTTGTTTGCGGTCTTTCCACTCGTCCTCCAGGGAATTATTCGTTGCCTGCCAGTCCATAAATCGCAGCACATGCCACTGCTTGCAATACTCGAGAAAATCGTCGCGGAAGGGATTCGCCGCGAGGTCGGCCTTTTCATCCTCCAGACGGAGAATGCGAATATTGCGTATGTGGTCTCCTTTTTCCGAGCGCAGGATGGAAAAGCCCTCGTAGCCAGCGCCGAAGTTTCCTCCTTTCAATTCTAATATCACCCTTCCTGGTTCCGAGGAGACGATGCGCGTGGTCATGGCCGGGCCGATGTCTCCTTGCCCATCGTAAAGCAAAACATACTCTCCCGGCTCGGTGAGATTGTTGATAATGGTGAAAACCACCTGCTCATTTTCCCCCTCTGGGGTGTAGGGTAGCTCCAGCGGATAACCGTTTTCATCCAGCGGGATTTTCCCAGCGAGCTCGGTATTGAAGGGCCCCGTGCCGTC
Organism: uncultured Chthoniobacteraceae bacterium; assembly: GCA_964595865.1. Classification (GTDB taxonomy): domain Bacteria; phylum Verrucomicrobiota; class Verrucomicrobiia; order Chthoniobacterales; family DYNR01; genus CAZQRL01. The sequence goes on along the minus strand of CAZQRL010000004.1, from coordinate 166,317 downwards.
GGAGTTTCGCGTCTGCCAGGCGCGCGCGCTCCACATCAGGTTTTTGAAGGGGAAGCCCGGGGTCCAGTCATTAACGGCCGAGAGATTCATGCCGATGGGGATTTTGGGGACCTCGTCAGCGGCCAGGAGAGAGGTTAGCGAGAGGGCCGCAGCCAGAGCTGCCGTGATTAGGGAGCGGAGTGGTTTTTTCATAGGATGGAGTTAGCGTTGAAGGTGTAAGCGGAGGAACTTTCTTGCTGCGGGTGAGGCCGGCTCGGGCTCGACAATCGTAGTAAGGATATTCTGATTATCGCTGCCGGTGCCGATCCAGATCGTGGACCAGTTTTGCAAATCTTCGGAATACTGCACACGGTATTGCAGCGCTGGATCGGCCTGCTGCCGGAAGGTCAGTCCCAAGAGCCCATCCACCCAATCCAAACGCGGCGCCGTCGCCTGGGTATCATTGAGCAGCGGATGTCCACCCAAAGCATACTCCAAAAGGTTGTTAGTCCCATCGCCATCCGGGTCAGCATCCAAAGCACCATCGCCCCAGCTGGCCAAGCCATATTGATTGCGCCAAAAATCCACGTAGCTCATGCCTGGCCCCTCGAGCGTGAAGGTGTAGGTCGGCTCCGAGGAGTTGCTCAGCAAGGTCACGCGCGCCCGGCGAATCCCGGGCCCTTGGGGCACAAAGCGAATCTGAAAGTTCGCTGCCGCCCCCGCGGCAATGGTTGCCGGCAAATCCTGCACCAAGGTGAAGTCGTTCGCGTGTTCTCCTCCAATCTGCACTCGCGGGCTGCCGGATATTTGCAGCATAAATTGCCCGGCGTTGCGCGCTTCAAACGTGTAGGTCTGATTCGCGGTCGTAAAAAGGCTCCCATTGCTCAAGCGGGCCTGGCGGGAACCGTTGGAAATCATCTGGAATGCCCCCGTGCCGTTCTGCCGCCCGTTGACGTAGAGCCACGGAGTGGTTCCCAACGTAAAGGTCACGGGAATGATCTCCAGCGGCCGATCGGGATCATTGGTGGTCACACGAATGTAGGTCGTCCACGTCGTGCCATTTGGCAGGGTGCCAGGGGCGATGGAGAGCTCTTGTTCGGCGCTGCTCAGGGGATTCAGCGTGGCGTTGGTGGTCCAGGTGGTATTGTTATGCAGCTCGTTCATGCGCTGCCCCAGGGTGATGGAAGTGCCGTTGCGGGTGGAATTGGCACTGACATGCGAAACGGTCACCCCGGTGTTTTTAGCCGCATTTTGCAGAGCCACGGTGGCGGAGAAGCCGCCGCTCGGAGTGCTGAGATACTGGAAGCGCAGGCGACCATCGCGGAAGAGGATCGCCTGGAAGGTGGCCCGCGTTGCCGTGGAGTTGACGTGGTGCAGGTTGTCCCAGGTCACGACAAACTCCTGGTCGCTCCCACGGCTCCAAATCGAAGAAGTCGAATCCATTCGCCAATCATCCCAGAGCACGGCAATAAAATCCCCCGGCGCGTTGACGCTCGTGAGGGTGCGATTGTTTCCATCCACCGCCTCGCTGGAAAACTGCAGCGTTCCAAAGCGACTCACGCGCAGCGTCGTTTTGTTGGCGGAAAAATAGCGAAAATTCCAGGGCAAGGTAACTGTGGTGCTGTTGTTGCTGGAGAAGGATGGGGTTAAGTCGGTGCCACCTTGGGCCGCACCGACGATTTCCCGCCAGTTGAAATCCAGCTCTCCGGCAGCGGTGGGTTCCTGCGTGATGAAGTGGTAGTAATTCGCATTGCCACTGTTGGCTGCCGCAGCCGCAGTCCAGGTGAGCGGCTGTCCACCGAGATTTTCCAGCGGCAGGAGAAAATACACCCGGGTGAAGGTGGGAATTGTGAGCTGGATGCGCGGACGAGGCAGGGAAAGAATCGGCCGGTTGGGCGCATTCGCCGTGAGGACTTGCAACACGGCGGCCTGGCTGGTCTCGGTGCCTAGGGAATTACTCACCACACAATCGTAGGTCCCAGCTTGAGCTGCGGTCACTCCAGTGAGCAGAAGGGTGGGTTGATTTTGCCCGGCGAGGTTGGCCCCATTTCGCCGCCATTGGTATTGCAGCGGATCAGAGCCCTCGGCTCCTACTTCGAAAACCACCTCCCCGCCCGCATAGACCACCTGTTCGCGGGGATGGGAGGTAATGCGCGGAGCGGCAGCTGGCAGGATGTCGTAGGCTGCAGAGGCCACTGGCGAATCGGCCAATCCACTGCGGAAAGCCACGGCCCGCAGGGTGTAGGTTCCCTGCGGAAGGCTCAGGGTGCCGTTGTAAAGGGTTCCGACGGTGCTGGTCGGAGTGGTGCCGTTGAGCGTGTAGCGCATCGAAGCCCCGGGCGTGAGGGTGCTCAGCTGCACGGTGACCCCTTCACCATACGAGCCCGGAGGCAAGGAAATTAGCGGCATGGCGGCCTGCGCGGTCACCCGTATTTGCAAAGTCAAAGTCGCGTTGGCGCCAGCGGAATCCGTCGCCGTAGCGGTGAAAGTATTGTTTCCGGTATCTCCTATTGCGGGAGTTCCGCTGAGCGCTCCCCCCGGAGCGATACTCAGCCAAGATGGGCCGGAGACTTTGAGCCAAGTAATGGTATCCCCCGGATCAACCGCCAGGTGCTCCAAGGTTCCAGAATACGCATTGCCCGGGTAGGCATCGGGGAGAGTGGCCGGGTTCTCCAAAAATTGCGGTGGGGTATTTCCTCCGGGCGCGACCAAGCGAACGCGGAATCCCATCAGCCGCGTCACATGCCCAGCAAACTGCCCGCCAAATCCCACCAGGCGAAAGGTCAGCGGCGCACTCACTGCGGCAAATGCCGCCGTATTCGGCAGGGTCGCAGTCCATTCGATCGTCGTTCCCGTGGCAGAAACCCTGGGCGAAAGATACACCTGCTGGCCATCCGCAAAGCCGGTGAGACTGGTAAAAAGCGCATAGCGCCGCGGGGCATGGAAACCGCTGCGATTGATGGCGAACCGCACCTCCGCCCCACGCAGATCCAGGGCCTGCGCGCCTACACCCGGCTGCAGAGGAATTTCCCACCAACTCCCCGAAGCGATGGCCGCAGCCAAAGTCGAGCTGGCCTCGTCGCTGGGCATGGTTTGGCTCCAGGCCAAAAGATCATTCCCCGCCGCGGGCACGATGCCAGACCCGCGAGTCCATCCCGAAGTGCCCCAACCAGGTTCCACCTGATGCGTCGCGCTCCAAGGCAAGTTCAGAGCCGGATTGGCCCCTTCCAAATTGCTTTCCAAAACTACCCCCGGCCCGCCTCCAACATAGAGGCTGAAGATCCGCCATGCCGCATCCCCATCCGCATCGCGCACCCGCGCATAAACGAAATTCTCTCCTCCATGGGTCGCATTTCCGCTGATGGAAACACTATCCCCCGTCACCGACGCAGAGAGTCCCGGAAGCAAGTTGGTCCCGATGATTTGCAAACTGCGGGCTCCATTTCCTCCCGTGGTGGTAATGTTTCGGGTGAGAGGGATTCCGGCTCTGCCAGCCACCAAGCGCGGTCCGGTGGCAAATTCCGGCACTGCTCCTAATGGAGCCTGCACCGGTCGAAGCGTGGCAAGGTCCGCTTGCAGCGCCAACAACTCCTGCCAACGCGGCGAAGTGAGCGGATCTTGGTTCATGAACTCCAATTGTCCCCACTGCCCAAACTTGCCCCACCAACCCGCCGGCCCAACAAAAATCCCGTGTTGCCGCAGGCCTTTGCTGAAGGCCATGTTCAGCTGGATACGCAGCATTTCCCGCATCCCAGAAGCACGATTCAAGGCCTCCATAAAGGCCGTGACTCCATCATCTCGCGCGTCTCCTCCGTCCAGATAATCGGTGTAAATGGAAGGGCCGCCTTCGTAGGATACCAGCGGCAATGGTCGCCCGAAGGCACTCTGCACCAAGGTTGCCAACCCGACCGAGAAGCCTCCCCCTTCTCCCGTGGCATCTGGCCCTCCCCCCTGCAGCGTGGTCCCAGAAAAAATTCGCCGCTTCCACTCCGTGAAGGTCTCATTCAAATGGCGGGTGAATGAAGCGCTGGACCAGTAGGGCGCGTTCATGGCCACCGTAACCGGACGCGTTACGGAACCCTCGGTGAAGGTCTGCGTCGTGTAGAACCACGGGTCGGCTGTTCCAGCCTGTTCCTGCGCTCGCTGATGGGCCCAATCTTGGATGCCGTTGCCAAAATAAGTAGTCGGCGAGGCCACATCGGCCGTCACTGCGGGACTCAAGGTCGGTCCGTAGTTGGCAATCTCATTGAGAAACTCGGTGTTGTATTCATTGTTGGCTGTGAAAAGGGCCGCCACGCGCACCAGGCGCGATGCTCCCCCAAACTCCTCCTGGAAAATGCGCCAGACACGACAAAATTGCCGGGCGTTGAAGCGCGGTCGGGAAATTCCTAAGGCATTGGCCTGCTGCTGCGCCCAGTTGCCTTGGGGAAAACTCGAGCCCTGCGACCAAATCTCATTACTGTATTCCACCCAGACTTTCAGGTCCGCCCGGAGCGGCGGGAAAACCGGGTTGGCCGTTGGACCCGCGTAGGGCTCCACCCCATCGCTGCCGAAACGAATTAACCGGGCCAATTTGCGAATGTAGGTATCGTCGGCCAGATGCGGCAGGCAAACCCAGAGGTCCGTGCCAACTTCATTCGCCAGTTGCACCATGTATTCGTAGGCCACACCGGTCGGCCGATTCCCGCTGAATCCATCCGCAGGAGCTCGACGATTCAGGGTTCCTGTCTGGCTCACATGCGAAGGCAAACGACGATCTCCCCAGCTTACTTGTGGGCTGCCGTTGGTTTGCCCCCAGTCCATAAAGCGCAAAAAGCCCAGCGGCAGGTCGCGCACGCGCTGGAGAAACTGCGGATGCCAGAACTGCCCTTCCAGAGTCGCTCCGTTGGGGTTCGCCGGGTCTGGCAACCAGACCCGCAGCGAGGTCGGCGGATTACTCGGATTCACCGCATGCACCTCAATCCATAGCGAGGCCGATGGTCCGGGCACTTGATACATCCGACGTCCGTTGACCAGTGAGCCCGTGGCCGCGCCGTTGGATGCTCCAGCCACGAGGGTTCCGGAGTTCAAGCGGATGTCCGCCTCCCCCGTCCAGGTCACCAATACGCGCCCCACGCCAGCCCCGGACCGCAGCGGCCAGCTGGCGGGACGATTCGAGTAGTTGGCGTTCATCGGGTAGATCAGCATGCGCAGTAATCGGCCGGAATTCAGGTAGCGCGGGAGGCGGGTTGTTGGATCGAACTGCGGGTTATCCCAAGTGAAAACCGTGCTCCCCCATTCCCCAGGGGCATACTCCAGCCAGTTCGAACCGGTGAACGCCGCGTTCGCAAAAGGCGTCCCCGACCAATAACTGATCCCGTCCAACCCCAGCCCCATGAAGCTTTGCGGGGCCGGTTGGGCCATGAGCAGCGGGTTCCACACACCCGTGAAGAAAACGGCCAGGAACGTTCCAAGCAGGTGCAGGCGGAAGTTGTTTGGGGGAAATCGCAAGGCCACAGGCAAAAGGGTTATGGCTGAGGAAAAATTGCCCAGCCCATGCCCTGGCGAAAGCTTCCCGAATTAGAAACGTTTCAAATGCTTGGCGGCGACAGGTGAGGTTTTCCATTCTGGAGCCTGTCCTCGGGTCCCGTAGGCGTCTTGCGCCGCACCCAAACAAAACCCACGGCAAGAGGGTGGCGTGGATCCCGCCCCTCAATAACCTGAGGGAACCGGTTTGCTGCCGAAGATGGCTAAATCACCGGGATAGCCCCGGCGTGCGGCCTCCGTGAGAATTGCCACCGTGGCCGTCGCACCGATGCGCGTGACGCCAATGTCCACCACCGTAAGCAAGTCATCCAAAGTCCGCACTCCGCCGGCGGCCTTGATCTGCACCTCCGGAGGGCAGTGCTGCCGCATCAGCCGCAAATGCGCCAAAGTCGCTCCGCGGTAGGAATAGCGCCCATCTTCGCCTCGGACGAATCCATAACCGGTGGAAGTTTTCACGAAGGCCACCAATGCCTCTGAGCAAATCTCACACAACCGCACGATCTCTTCTTCCTGCAAGTAGTCATTTTCAAAAATCACTTTGAGAATCGCTCCGGAAGCCACCACGGCTTGGTTAATCAACTCGATCTCCCGGCGAACATAATCCCAATCCCCACTTTTCACCTTCCCCACGTTCACCACCATATCAATCTCCGACGCACCAGCCAAAACGGCAGACTCTGCCTCAATCACCTTGATACCGGTAGTGGAGTTGCCATGAGGGAACCCGATTACCGCACACACCTCAGTGTGACTCCCGGCTAAAAGATCCCGCGCCATTGGCACGTGGTAGGGCTTCACGCAGGCCGTCGCGACCGCGCAGGAACGCGAAAGCTTACATCCTTCTCGCACTTCCGCATCCGAGAGCGTCGGGTGCAGCAGAGAATGATCAATCGTTTGGGCAATATCGGCCAAGGTTTCGAGTTGCATAACTTAGATTCTGGATTTTTCTTGGGATAAAAGAATTGATGGCGGCCACCGAGACGGCAGCCGCCATCGTTTCCCCCCGGAATTTCTTAAGGTTGCAGCGAGGCCTCAGGCCCTGCGCCGACGCCTGCTCAGAGCCATGCCAGCAGCAGCGAAGAGCAGCAAAGCAACTGCCGTGGGCTCGGGAATCGGCGTCACCGAGGCATAGCTGGTGCCAAAGCGGATTTCATCGTAACTGCCAGTATTGGTTCCGCCAATTTCCACGGCGATGGAACGGAAGCGCGCGTTGGCGGTGGTTAAGCCGGTGGCAGACCAATCGGCAGTTGAGACGGCGAGATCCGCACCGCCGAGCGTTGAAGTGCTCGGGTTGAGCCATAGGTAAAGGTTGTTGCTCCCGCTTGGGTTGAGCTCCATCTTCAAGACAAAAAATGTGGAGTCCCCAATGCCAGTCGTTCCAAGAGATGTTTGGTTTCCTCCCATATTTTGCACCTGCCAGCTCTGGTCACTGGTATTGATGCTAATGTGAAAGGGAGAGTTTCCGGGAACCCCGGCGTTACCGGTGAAATCCTGGTGAACAAAGACGCTGAATCCTTCCCAGCTCGGAATATCTTTATTCCGTGAAACCAGAAAACTGGCCCAGACCGTTCCTTGGTCAATCTGACCCACGGTAAATACGTCGGAAATAAAGCCCGCACTATCCCAAACTCCTCCAAAGGTGTTATCGAGCTTCCGTCCGCCTTTTCTGTAACCCGAGCCGATCACATAGTTTCCCGAAGTTACCAGCGAACCGTAAGCCAGAGGAGAGGGAGAGCTAATGGTCTGATTGCCACCTCCTCCATCCACATTCCATGCGCCGTTCCATCCAGAGCCACCATTGAGTGTGTTTAAGTCAGATCCGTTAGCATAATCAAACCCATCAGCGGTGAGGAGGGACGCCGTGGCGAGGGAAGTGGTGGCCAGAAAGCCCACGGCCAGGCCGAGGGAGCGAACGAATTTTGTGAAGTGCAGGGTGGGAGTTTTCATAGTTTGGGAGGTTGAGGATGGTAGTGGTGTTATTGATAACGTCATCATCTTCACTCAAGGCGGCTCCGCCGACAACCCTAATGATGCTTAAGCATTTGAGCAGTTTGTTTGCGGAAAAAAAATGTTTCTTTTGCCTGATTGCCCCGGAGTTTTTTAGGAGCGCGAGGCCCTCTTCTTGCCCGGGGCAGCATTTTGCACCTAACGTTGCCACACCCAAATTTTCCCTTCCTCCCCAAAATGAAACCTTCCTTCCTCCCTTCCCCGCTAGTTCTGAATCGCTCAAATCCTGGTTTCCGACCTCTCCGGCGAGCCTTCAGCCTGATCGAGCTTTTGGTCGTGGTGGCGATTCTCGGAGTTTTGGCTGCCCTGCTGTTTCCGGCACTGGGAGCGATGCGGACGCGTGCGGCCACCGGAATTACGATTTCGAATTTGCGGCAATTACAAAAGGCCAACCTACTCTACGCGGCCGAGCATGAAGGACGGTTTGTCGCGCCACAGGTCAATGGCGACTGGGCCAATGGGATGTGGTTTCAAAACGAGGATTTCCTGGCCTACCTGGGAACTTCCAATACCGGTCGGATGTGGGATGAAGATTGGCCGGAGGTCGCGAAATCAGGACACCGCAGCGCTTCCCCAAACCAGCCCCCCGGCAAAATGGATCGTCAGGCCTCCATTGGCATCAATATCGGAATGCGGCAACACTGGGCTAACAACGATGGCACCTATAACGATTTATCCTTCCGGCAGGCTGCCATCCGCCAGCCCAGCAAAGCCATGGCCTTCGCCGATGCCAACGATACCTGGATCCGGATGGACCGTGCGACCGCTTGGAAAGGCGATCGGGCCGGCTGGTTTGGCATGTCCATAGCCTACCGGAATCGTGGGCGTGCGGCGGTGGTGTTTTTTGATGGCCATGTCGCGATGCTCCGTCCGGAGGAAGTTGCCAATAACTGGACCCTGTGGATTCCGGACGCCGCGGACTGATTTTTCCTATGCACTCAAACCCCAACCAAGGTCACCAACGTCTCCCCCTGGAATCACTGCAAGCCTGGGAAAAGCTCGGCTATGGGCTTTTTCTCCATTTCGGCATGAGCACTTTCGATGGCGAAGAGTGCAGTCCCGGCACCGCCCCGCCCTCGGCTTTTCATCCTGACCAGCTCGACGTGCGCAGTTGGGTCCACCTGGCCAAAGAGGCAGGAATGCGCTATGCTATCCTCACCGCGAAGCACATGTCCGGCTTTTGTCTCTGGCCAAGTGCCCACACGGATTACCATGTGGGGAACTCTCCGGTGCCGGTGGATATCGTGGGCGAATTTGTCGCGGCCTGCCAAGCCGAGGGTATCGTGCCCGGCCTTTTCTACACCTCCTGGGATAATCACCACCCGCTCGGATCGCGCAATCACAACGAATTGGGCTGGGGACGGGGCTATGTGAGCCCTGCTTACGAGGAGTTCCAAACTGCGCAGATCCGCGAACTTCTGACCCGCTACCCTGGCCTCGGGGAGTTCTGGGTGGACATCCCGAGCATGCTCGACCGCGGCTACAAGGATTTTCTCTACGCGGAAATCGCCCGCCTGCTCCCGGAGGGCAAAATCCTCCTTAATCGGGGGCTGAACATTGGGCTCTCTGTGGAAACTACCGAGGCCTGGCCGACTGACCTTTTCGCGGTGGAGCGCATCACTCCCAATGGTTTCGGTTGGAACCCCTGGCAGACCATCGAAGGGCGTCGCTACTACATCCCATGCGAGACTTGCGAGACCATCGGCATGGAGTGGTTCTACACCGAGGGCGACCAGGCTCGTTCCATCGAGGAACTACTCGGGCTCTTCTATCTGACCCGCTGTCGGAACTCCAACGCCCTTTTCAACGTGGGCCCGGACCGTTCGGGGCGAATCCCCGATTGGCAGCGGGAGGCGCTGATAGAGCTGCGCGACCGGATCCTTGCGGATCTGGCCCAGCGTTTTCCCGATGAGGAACCGACCGTGGAGAAAATCGCCGATTTTGTTCCCCGGCTGAGTTTGCGCGGGGTAAAATCAGCCGGCGTCACGGATTGAAATTTTTCCGCTTGCGTCGGGGCCGACGGCTCGGAAGTTCTCCATGAGAGCCATGCCCCCAACCCTGAAAGTGCTCGCCGAGCAACTCGGCACCTCCACCGCAGCCGTGTCCATGGCCCTGCGAAATCACCCCCGTATCAGCGAAGGCCTGCGCGCGCGTGCCAAAGCCCTGGCGAAAAAACTTGGCTACATACCTAATCCGGCTTTTAGCCGCAGCGGAGCCTGGCGGAAAAAAAAACGCCCCACAGTCGGCATGCCGCTGGCACTGGTCTGGCAAAAACATCCCCAACCCGGTTTTGGCATTTCGACTTACTTGTCCAACCTGCAAAAAATTGCCGGGGATTTTGGCTATCAACTCCAAGTCCATGAAGCAGGCTTGGAAGACACTCTACGCGTGGCCGACATCCTTTATGCGCGTGGGGTCGAGGCCGTGCTCATCGGACGAATTTTTGATCAACGCTTCATTGCCCGCTTTCCCTGGGAAAGGTTCTGTGTCGTGGCTCTGGACGTGGGCTACTTCCGTCCTCCCTGTCACCTCGTTATGCCCGATATCGCCGCCGCCACTTTTTCCGCAGTGCGTCGCGCTATGGCAGCTGGCTTTCGCCGCATCGGTCTTTACGAGTTTAGCGAGCTGGCAGACCCGGTGGACTGGGCCGACCGGTTCGGAGCTGCCGCCGCAGCGGGCGAAATCTGCCGCGCTGCCGGAGCTGATTTTTTCCACCAACTTGCCCCACCTTACGATCGCGAGGCTTTTTACCATTGGGTGGACAGGGTAAAGCCGGATGTCGTTCTCGGACAGACCCCAACCTGCTTTTGGTGGTTGAAGGACCACCTTGGGCCAAACGGCGAAACCATTCCCAGCATCAGCCTGCAGATGGATCCGGCCGAAGTCGCGCATGGGATTACCGGTTTTGTGCATGACCACCAGGCCCTTTGCAGCGTGGCCCTCAAGCTGCTGGATGGAGAAGTACGCAATTTCGAACGCGGCTGTCCGCAGGTTCCGACCCGGCAACTGGTCTCGATGCCTTGGAACGAAGGAGTGGATATCCTCGCACTGCGGAATGTTCCCGAAATCACTTCCGGGGCAGGAATGACACCCAGCCAAAAAAGCCGGAAGTCTCCGCGTCGCCGCATCTCCAAACAGGCCTGAACGCCTTCGGGCTTGGCTTTGACACGCAAGCCATTTAGCAGAGGATTAGCCTTGTATGAGAATTCCCCGGCGCACCCTGTCGGCCCTTGGAATAATAACCGGCCACTCCCAAAATACTACCCGCCGTTTCCTTTTGCCGCCTGGCATTTATCTCCTGGGTGCAGTCCTTCTTCTTTCAGGCTGCGAAACCACCGGCGATCCCCGACGCGGCGGACTTTTCGGCTGGAGTGAAAGCAAAGCCATCGAACGGCAAAATCGCCTGCGCGACCAGCTGGCTGCTTCTTCGGCCCGGGAACGCTCCCTGCGCGAACGGGAAGATCTTCTCAGTCAACGTCGGGCCGAACTGCAAACCCAGGTGGCCGTGCGGGAAGAACAAGTGCGTCAACTCCAAGGGGAACTGGCGACGTTGCGCGAGGGATTGGCCCTGGGCTCGCTTACTCCCCGGGAGGCAGGCCAACAGGCTGAGGCGTTGCGCCAACCCGTGCAACGCGCCACAGGTCCTGGGGCAGCGAAGTTGCGTCGAGATTTTGCCGAGATTGACCGACAAATCAACTTGCTCAACCAATAAGTTCCTCCAAACTCTTCCCCTCATGGCTACTTTGCTTGCCGAGTTTTACAAACTCACCTCGCAGTGCGTGGGTGTGCTGCGTAATGATGACCCGAGACTCTTTCTCGGCGCGCTCTTGGCCGGGCTCACCCTTGGAGGTCTGCTGTGGTGGGGCGCGTTCGGCTGGGCCCGACTTTGGAATAAAAAATTTACCCTCGGCCCCTTGCACCACGCACTCTGCGCCTTGGCCCTTCTCCTGGCTCTAGGCTACTCGCTCAGTGCAGTCTCCCTCAAATATGCCGCCCGCATGGTGGAAAACAAAGTCCGCCTCTGGCAGGAAGCCGCCAACCTCGACGGCGACTTACGCAGCCGCCTTATGGCCCGTCTCTATGATGAACTATCCGCTCGGGGTCTGGAAGACATGTCCACCATCCCCGACCCACGCACGCTCGGCCCAGGTGAAGTTTGGTCCGTCACCTACAAAAACCACACCGAGACCCCGGCTCTCATTGGCGATATCTACACCCGGGGAGCCTTGGAGCACTTTTCCCGCACCCATCCGCTGCTGGCGGCAATCCTTAGTCCCACGGTTCCGCCGGAGCTCATCGTCGAGGATATCCGGAACAAAGCCCGTAGCCATCCTGGCCAAGCTTATCAGCTCAACGATGGCACCCGTCTTCTCGTCGAGCAGATGTTTGTCAAAATGAGCGATCAAGTCTGGCGAGTCGTGGTCTCGGCCCGGCTCATCCTCCTTGCGCTTTTTCTGGTTTTCCTCACCATCCCCATCATCCTCATCGCCCGGGCGGCTTATGGCGATATCCGGGTTCACCAACCGGCCAAACGCCTGCCGATCTAAGTTTTTCCTCTATGACCAACCACATTTTGATCGGGCTCGGTGGCACCGGAGGAAAAGTTCTGGCCGCTTTCCGCCGCGCGCTTTGGGAACTCGAGGGCAGCAAAAACCCACCCGCTGAGAATATCGAATACCTTTACTTGGACTCCAACCCGGAGTATATGGACATGGATGCCCCGCTCTGGCGCATCCCTGGAGACTCTCTCTACATCGGGCAAAGTTCGACTCTGAACATCCAAGGGCGTGACTTGCGCGGCACCCTGGCCAGCCTGCATCGTTACCCCAATATCAAGCCGTGGATTGGCGGGGAAAGCCGCTGGTCGCATATCCAAGCTGCGATTGATGCCGGAATCGGCGGCCAAAAACGCCGTCTCGGGCGCTTTCTCTTTGCCTGCCAGGCCAGCGAATTTATCAACCGTGTCCAAGCCCAATACCGCCGTTGTGCTGAACGCACGCAATCCAGCGAAGTCACTTTTCACGTGGTCTGCGGACTTGCTGGCGGCACCGGGAGCGGATCCGTGGTGGACGCCGTTGGCTTGTTGCGGAAGAACTTTCCGCGCAACAAAGAGCACCGGATCTTTGTTTATTGCCTGCTGCCCGATCGCGTGCCTGATCCTGCTTGGTTGCGCCCGGGGGGAGCTTACCATGCCAATGGATATGCCGCACTCACAGAGATCAATGCCCTGGCGGTGGGTCGTTATATCCCTTACGACCTCACTGGCACTGGCGAACGCCTGCCGCTCTGGGATAAGACCGGCGGCAATAGTGGCAACGCGGCGCCCTTCGACGGGTGCTACGTTTTTACCAACGAAAACGAAGCCAGTCGCACCATTGAGCTCAGCCCTCGGGGCGAATTCTACGAGGTCATCGGGGGCTTCCTGTATCAGAAAATTGTCGCTGTCGGGGCCGAGACCTGGAAGCAAAATCTCGATAAATACGAGACCATGGAGAACATGCAGTCCGACCCGAGCGAAACCGAGGGTGGCCTGCCAGTCCGCAGCACCCGTTTCGCCACCTTCGGGCTCAAACGCGTGGTCATTCCCGAACGGGAAATTCTCGAATACCTCATTTATCGTTCCGCCGAGCAGGCCCTTCTGCAAAGCCTCTACAACCATCCCGGCGATGGAGGCTACTTGGACTACAAATCGCCCGATGCACCTCCCGCACGCACCAACCTCGAAGAACTCCGGGCCAGCTGGCGCATGAGTCCGGAGCATCTCCTGCTGGAGCTCCCCATCGCCGACCTCTCACCAGAATCCCCCGCCTATAAGACCTACCGCCAAGAATGGGGCCTGGCGGAAGCACTCATTAAAGTCGTCAAAGACAACGAGCCCAAGCCGCAGCTGTGGTTCTCGGCCCTGCATGAAATCTGCGAAAAGCGCTACCAACAGGATTTCCGCGGCGTCGGCGTCGAGGAGTTTTTCCGCATCCAGGCCAAGGAAATCGGAGCACAAGTGCGCGTGATTCTCGGGCGGATTGAGCAAGATCTTTTCGGCAAATGGGAGGCGGGCGACTGGGGGCTGAGCAGTTGCGAGGAAACCTTGCAGGCGATTTTTTCCTGGATCGAAGAACACCGGCAGGAAGTCGCCAAAAAGCAACAAAGAGCCCAAGAACTCGCCGGCGGCGGGACCACCAAGTCGGAGTTGGAAAAACTTATCGAGGCCAACAAGCTGGAATGGCCGAAGATCGGGCCCCTCTCTGCCCGCTTTGGCAAGCGCGAGGCTCTTTTAGCTGCCCAAGCCTCCCTCTACATGGACTGGTATCGCGCCCGCACCCTCGTCCTGGCTTGCCAACACGCCGAGAAGCTCCTCCGCGCCTTGGCAGAAAAAATCAACGAGCTGCTGCAGGCTGTGAAAGCAATGATTGCCCTCCACCTCGAAGGCCTGAATGGCTCCGGTGGAGGACAGGAAGCCTTCTTCGGTGTCCGCAGCCACGCCGCCGAACGTTGCCTGCTCGATGAAGCCATGGACCTGGGTGCGCCGGTCATTAAATACTATGAGCCCGAGCGGGTGCATGAATTTGCCGATTTCATGGCCCGGGAAAAAGAAGAACGCGAGCGTTTCGCCCGCAACTTCCGCGAGGCCCTGCGGGATCTGCTCCCCGGCGAAAAGGGCTTCTTCAACCTCTCCCAACGCGTCCACCGCGGCCACCTCATGGATGCTCTCACGGACGCCAAGGTCGCCCGCTTGGTTCAAACCACGCACCAGACCTTAGTGGAAAGCCGCGCTTCCCTCGAACCCGTGCTCGGCGAGAATATCGTGGACAAACTCGCCAAGAATTATGCCGGCAAAGACAAAGACTTGCAGAAATTCTGCCTGGAATTGCTCTCGCTCTCCGGAACCTTCCTCAAATGGGACGATGGCCAACGGCAAGCTGCTGAAACCGGTCTGAAAAAAGAAGGCGATCAAACGATCACGGCTGTCATTTTTCCGAAATCTCCCAAAGAGCCGAACTTCCGGGCCAGTCTGGAAGCAGCCTTCGAGTCCGCCGCCAAAAGCAAAGGCATCTGCAGCACCCTGGAAGGCCGCAAGCCCCAAGAAATCGTGCTCATCAGCCTGCGCAACATGTTTCCCCTGCGCTTCTCGTGGCATGTCGGAGAACTTCGCCGATTCTACGATGACTTTCTGGCCCAGAAACCCAGCGAAGAAGAAAGAGCCCAAGCCCGCATGGAACTCACCTCCGAGGATACCGAGTTCCCCCCGCTTTTCCCGCTTACCAAAGCGGAGCGGGTCGAGCGATTCCTACCTTCCCTGTTTCTCGCTGGGATCGTGGGCCAAATCCGCCCCGATACCGATCCGCAATCCGGCCAGCCCACTTTGGCCTGGGTGCCCGGCGACCGCCCCGCAGAGATTTTGGGCCGGGATTTCGCTGAGATCCTCGAGCAAAAAAACACCGATGTGCTGGCGCAGATTCGCGCAGCGGCTCTGGAAAAAATCCGCCTCGCCGACCCTGGGCAACGCACATCCTACACCGCCGCCCTCGAAGCCGAGATCGCCGCGCTGGAAACCAAATACCGCTCTGCCCTTGCTCCGGAACGCCAGAAGTCAGAGCGTGCCCTGCGCGCTGCCTTGGCCCTCGTGCAATCTCCCACCCCATATCCATGAGCTCCGCCCTTGCCAACTGCCGCACTTTCAAATGCCAGCGCGTCGGCACCTGCCGCTTGGCCGACGCCGAAGAGATCATCACGTTCGATGATAACGGCGAACGTCTTCCCGCCTGTCCGCTCAAATACGAGCATTGCGACAAGCACCTTAAGCCCTTCCTGCCCAAAACTTCGCAGGCCTGGAAACTTTACGCCGGGATTGCGGCAGCCGTGGTCGTGCTTTTGGCCGCCTTGTTTGCTCTCACCGGGGAGCCTTCCGAGGAACAACGGCGCGAGGCAGTCGCCAAAGAGCTGAAAGAGATTTGGCCGTGGTTACGACTGCCCTGATTTTTTTTCGCAGGTTCTGGCCGCCGGGGGTGCTGGTAATCCTGGGGTGCTTTTTCCTCTCCGGATGCGGCTCGGCTCCCGATCTGGGAGAGATCGCCCCCTGGAAAACCCGGGTGGCCGCCCGGCATGCCGCCATCTCCCAACTCAAAGCCGAGGGGCTCGCCACCGAAGCCTCCACCGGCCTCTTGACTCGTTCAGCCACCGCGAAACTTTCTCTGGAACAGCGCACGCTCATCGAGGAGGAGAACTACGATCGCGAGCGGATCTTCGAGGCTTTGGCCCGCGCTTATGGATTTTCCTCCAGCGACATCAAAAGCCTCTTTGTGCAAATGCAGACTTCCCGATGAAGCCCCTTTTCTCTCCGTCCCGCGCTTGGCGGCTCTTCCTGCTCCTCGCTCTCGCCTTGCTACCTTGGGAAGGCCGCTTGGGAACCGCCCAAGCACCTGAAGTCACCGAGCTACGGCAGCGAGTGTCCGCCCGTGCTCCGGTGATCGCGCGGTTGAAAAGTGCCGGGCTGGTGCGGGAGGGCAGCCACGGGCTCTTGGAAATGACCACCCAACTCACCGAAAGCGACACCCAGGCCGTCCAAGCGGAAAATCGCGATCGCAGCTCGGCCTTTTCGTTATTGGCCACGAAAAACAACCTCCCGATCAGCAAGGTGACGTCGTTGTTTGTTTCCGGTGCCCGCAACAGTGCGCCCCCTCCACCCAGCGCGGGTGCGACGCCCACCCCGGCGCTCCCATCGGCCACGCCGAGTTCCAGCCCAACTCCGGAGGGCTCTCCCATACCCGCCGCATCACCCAGCCCAGTTGCCCAGCCTGCTCCCTTTTCTACTCCCGCCCCAGCGGCTTCTCCGCTGCCGTTGGCAGTGCCTCCACCTCCGGAGGGGCTTCCGGCAAAAGTTCTCAATCGCCCCGCCGCCACCCTTCACGAACAAGCCTCGAGCAGCTCGACCCGCCTGCGGGAAAATCTGCCCGGTTTCCTCGTTTTCTACGTCGTGGGTGAATCCGGAGGGTGGCTGCAGGTCTCCGCCAGTGAGGGTGGCCCGGCTCTGGGTTGGCTGGCAGCCGAAGAAGTTATTCCTTGGCGGCACAACCTCGCCGTGCGTTTCGCCCATGAAGGCCGCGGCAACCGCCTACCCGTGCCCTTTTTCCAAAACTCCCGTGCGGTGGAAACCGCTTTGCGGCAGGATGAGGCCTCCCGCAAAGCACTCCTGGAATCCGCCAGCGGGGTTCCCAACACCCAAGCGGCCGAGGCCGCAGGCGTCGTCGCCGTGCAACCCCGCTTGGTGGATCGGAAACAATTTTACATCCTGCCAATTCTTGAGCACCGCACGCTCCTGCCGCGCGAATTTTCCGCCTTGCGTGGAGAGGCTCGCCTGCTGCGCGTCGCGGCTCTCAAGCAAATTCTTCCCGCCTCCAGCCAACCCACCCCCGCCCCGGGTCGGCCTGCCTTGGACGTGGTCTTCATCATGGACCTGAGCTCAAGCATGCAGCCCTTCGTCAACGAAACCCTCGGAGCCATAGAAAATCTCTCGGAGAAACTCTCCGCTCCATCGCTCTCCTCCTCGGTACGCTTCGGTTTCTGGGGCTACCGTGACCGCAGCCCAGACCAAGATTTCGGCGGTGGCCAAGTCACGAAAAATTTCACCCCACAGCTACAGGACCGGGCAGACTTCCTGCAGACCTTGCGCGGCGTCCGGGTGAGCACCGATCCGGCTGGAGATTATGCGGAGGCCGTCTTTTACGGCGTCAGAGATGCTCTGGAAAATACTGCCTGGACCCCGGGCGCGATGCGCGTGCTCATCCTTATCGGCGATGCTTCCAGCCACCCTCCCGGGCATCCAAAAAACCCGCAGAATCTCTCCGCCGAGACCTTGCGTTCTCTGGCCAATGCCGGAGAGCGTCCGGCTTACATCTTGCCGATTTATATTTTGCGCGATAGCCCTCTGGCGCCGGAAGACGCCCGCGTGGCCCGTCCGCAATTTCGTGAACTCGGGCGCAACCCGAACGTCGCCGCGGAAGGGCTGCTGCTGGAAATCGAACAAGGCAATTCCGCCGCGGAGTTTGGCAGTGCGATCCGGGGCACACTCGCACAATTGGTGGACCGACTCCAAGGAGCGGCGGACTTTGAGACCCAAAAACTCGCCGCCAGCCCTCCAGCCTCCCCCATCGCCCCAAGCACCCCCACGGCCATGGCCGACTCCATTTTCGCCGGAGCTTATCTCGATTGGTTGGCCGGACAAACTCCGGCTGGTGAAGCCGTGGCGGATTCGCTCACCGGATGGGCGGCGGATAAAGACCTCCTCGCTCCCGACGTGCAGGCGCTGGATGTGGTTTTCCTCATTACCAAGAGTCAGCTTGATACCCTGGTGCGGTTGCTCAATTCGGTGGTGGATGCCGGGGTGCGGGCGCGGGTGCGCGGCACGGATTTCTTTTCTTCCCTCCAGTCTGTAGTTGGTCGCGCTGCCGTGGATCCCGCCCAGCTTGGAGCCACCGGAGGCGCGGCCTTACTGCCGGATTTCCTCAAGGTCCTCCCTTACCAAAGCGAACTCCTCACCCTAACTCCTGACGAATGGAGAAGTCTCTCCGCCTCGGATCAAACCGCCTTCCTCGACCGCCTCAATAGCAACATTCATTTCTACACCGACCTGGCTCGGGACCCCAGCAAATGGGTGCCGCTCAATCCGGAAGATGACCGCGAGGCCCGGGTGACTGCCGTGCCTCTGGACCGCCTCCCGTGATGCCTCCCACCCCACAGGCTGTGGTGGAGCTGGCAGGGATTGTCGTGCAACGTCAGGAAGGAGAGCGCCAATTTCGCTTGGAAATCGAGGAATTCATTCTGCATGCGGGAGAACTCATGGGAGTGGTCGGAGCAAGCGGCTCAGGCAAAAGCACCCTCTTGGACCTCTTGGGGCTGATTCTCCCGCCTGCGGAGCAGTCCACCTTCCGCTTTGCCGGCGAGGAAATCCGCTGGCACAAAGGAAGTTTGCCCCGGGCCGCGCTGCTGCGCCGAAAAATCGGTTTCGTTCTGCAACATGGTGCGCTCCTTCCCTTTTTCTCCGTGCAGCAGAATATCCTCCTCGGAGCTGAACTTGCCCAACAACCCGTGACCCAAGAAGCCCTGCAGGAAATCCTCGAGGAACTCCGACTGCGCGACATTGCCAGCGCCCTTCCGGCGAAAATCTCCGGCGGTCAACGCCAACGCGCCGCCTTGGCTCGAGCCCTGCTGAGCGACCCTGTTTTGCTCCTGGCCGATGAACCCACCGGCTCAGTGGATGCCCGCCAAGCCGACGAGATCGGACACCTCCTCGCCCGCTTCACCAAAGTAAAAAAAACCGCCACCGTCCTGGTTACCCATGATGAGGCCCTGGCCCGATCAGTCAGCGACCGCATTCTTCGCATCATCCCCGATTCCCCGCGCCCCGGCCTCACGCAAAGCCGCCTCAGCCTCGTCTCCTGAGTTTGTCACCCCTTTTCCAAGCAAGCAGGCTCCGATGCCAATCCGGCGAACGAAATCTATCCTACAAGGCAATTGTCGGCCCCGGAAATGCCGCTGATAGCGCTCTTCCGCCTCGGGCCACCAAATCACCGTATCCGCCGCGAAATGCCCTCGGGCGCGCTGATTAGCCAAGCTCTCTTGCATGGCAAGATAGCGCTTGCACCTTTCCTGCACCATCGGCTGCCATTCGACTTCGGCGGTTGGAGCAGGGCCGACGTTCCTGCCATCAGGACGCTTCGATATGAAAAAAGATCGCGTCGGGCTGGAGCGGAATGGGCTCGGTCGGCACTTCCGACTTCACGCCAGGAAACGCTATTCACATCCAACGCGGTGGCCCGCAGGGAAGGAGCATCTGGCCGAGGGAAGCGCACCTCGCCTGCGATGGCATGAATTTCCATCGGGGATTGCCCCTCCTCGAGGAACTTACACACCGGTTCCCCCTCACTACGAAAGCCAAAGTTTTGCTTTTCGGTCATGACTCACAGGAGCATTTTTTGCATTTTTGCATTCGGCCAGCAGATCACTGCCGGGTATGCGGCGTATTTTGCGCTCCTCGAACCCGACGAAGCCCGCGTCGAGTTGCGCGCCTGTCTCCCCGCACACTACGACACACCTTGGCGCAAGCGCATTCCCCCTTTCTTCTCCACCATTGCCAGCGATCGCCCCCGCATTGAAAACCGCGTGCTACCCTGCCACGTCGCCTCTTCGCTTTATTACTCCTCCCGCGCCCTAGCAGACTGTTGAAAAACTGGGCCTGGATGCCATGGGCAAATTCTCGCCATGGATCAGCGCCAACAAAACCAGTCTTTGGAACAAGTAATCCGCAACGCCTCCGGCACCGCGAATGGAACGGTAGAACCGGATTGGGGTTTTTTTGCGGCTTGCCCTGGCAGCCTTGGAGCTGCAGATCGCCCGTCGGGAATCCACACACCTCCCACAGGCCTCCGGTAAGAAATCCTCAAATCGGCTCCCCGCGATCCGTTCTCCGGCGGTCCATTCCAACCGCGCCCCACCGCAGACGGATGGTCCCTGCGCAGCGCTGCCGCCGATCGGCCAGACGCCAAACTCCGGGAACCCTAGCGCCGCTCCCTCGTTTGGCAGATGCGAAACTAGAGGTCTTGCCTCTCTTGGCTGACCCTTGGGAACACCATGCCCCGCTAATTTGCCCCCAGCCAGCCGAGCCCCAGCTGCAGCCACAGGGGAATGGTCACCAGACCTGCGAGGGTGCTCGCAAGGACGACCTTCAGCCCCACCGAGGCATCACCTCCGTAATGTCGAGCAATGGCCATCGGCGCCACGGCGGCCGGCATCGCGGCCTGCACGACCAGAACCCGCTGCAAATCCGGCCCGACGGGAAGGAAAAACGCCCCTGCGAGAATCACCAGCGGCAGCAAACCAACCCGCAAAATCAAAGAGGCAACCATGATTCTTTTCCCCTGCCAGAGATGCTGGGGCGCGGCGAAATCCGCAAAAGTCGCGCCGGTGAGCACCAACGCAAATGGCACCGCACAAGCCCCAAGCATGGTCCAGGTGGTATCCACCCACCCTGGAATCCATTTCCCGGCACCGAGAAGATTTAACGTCAGCGCCAGCACAATCACGACTACGGGCACATTGAGAGCCTGCCGGAGTCCGGCCCATCCGCGCATACCCGTGAGGAGCATCAACCCCACCGTCCAAAGGCAGAGATCCACCCCGAGCGAGAAACCGAAGAGCACTCCCGTGGTCTCGCGTCCGAACAGGGTAAAAATCAGCGGCAAGGGAAAATAGCCGTAGTTTTGGATTCCGGTATTGAAGGCAAACGTCCGGCGAGCTCGGAGTTCTCTTAGGCCGATACAGCCTGCCCCCCACCACGCGAGCAGATACCCGATGGCTACCGAGAAAAAACCTGCCAGCGGCGGCAAAAAAAGATTCTCCGGACGCAGCAAGGCTTCATTACCCACGATCACATCCAGCGCCAGGCAAGGCAGCAGGAGATTGATGACCAAACGCAGGATGGAAGCATCGGCCTCGGCACTGAGCCATCCGATTTGCCGCACGACGAATCCCAGGGCAATAATGAAGAAGATCGGGGCCACAATTGCGGCCACTGCGAGAAATCCCGGCGCCACGGCTGGATTCAGTTCAGCAAATCGGCGGCCGTCACGGTTTGTTGTGGCCGACTTGCCAGGAGCTTGGCCTGCTCAACAACCTGCTTTGAGGACGGATCGAAGCGATACCCGTGGCAGTTCGGGCAATGATTCACCTGCGCTCCGACAATAGACTCGCAACCCAGACAAACTTTGTAGCGAAACGGAAGCGCCAGGATTTTCAGGGCGCTGCGCAGACGTTCCGGCAGAGGCCACGCGGGATAGTCCGACTGGGGCGGGGCACCGGGCGAGGAAGAGGCGGACATCAATTTCGGCGCAGATCGGACTGCACCACAAAGGAATTCCCAATAATGTCCAGGATCCGCTGCCCCTTGAGGACCCGCGGGCTATTGGCGTCAATATTGCCATCCTTGCCCAGCACGATCACGGCAAACGGGGTTTGCACGCCGAAGAGAAAGGCCACCCGCGGACCATCCGTGGCGATGGCGAACGGGATATCTGAACGGATACGCCCGGTGGTTTGGGTGAAAGCCGCCACGCAAATGGCCCCCGTCGCGGATAATCTCTGGAAGACTCGCTGCAGCTGCCCCACCTGGCTGCGAAAAGCCCAGCTGCGCGGTCCCGTCGCCACCACAATCACTACCGGCTGTTTGCGGAATTGTATGGACGACTGCGCCTGACCGGCGGCGTTCGTCCACGTGAAATCTGGCGTGGGATCAACTACCCGTGCCGGAGCCGAAACCACTCCCAGCACCAGCAGCAGAGAAACCCAGGCCGCCGGGGGGCAAAGCGAGAGGAGCTTAGACGCGCAGGACATCAGCTTCCTTGGCCTCCACTTGAGCTTCCACCTTTTTGACGTAGGCATCGGTGAGTTTTTGAAATTCCGCCTCGGCGCTCTCCAAATCATCTTCGGTGATTTTACCGTCTTTCTGCAACTTGCGTGCGCCTTCGATTGCATCCCGGCGGGCCGAGCGAATGCGCACCCGAGTCTCCTCGGCCACTTGCTTCACCGTCCGCACCATCTCTTTGCGCCGCTCCTCCGAAAGCTCCGGAATCGGCAGGCGGATAATTTTCCCATCCACGGCCGGATTGATGCCCAGCCGGGATTCATTGATCGCCCGTTGAATATCCTGCACGGTCGAGGCATCGAAAGGTTGAATGACCAACAGACGCGGCTCCGGAGCCGTGATGACCGCGAGCTGTTTGAGCTTCATGTGGCTCCCATAGGCCTCAACTTCGAGATTTTCCACGAGTGCGGGCGAAGCTTTGCCAGTGCGAATCGCCGCCAACTCGTGGCCGAGAAACTCCACTGCTTTTTCCATGGCCTCTTCGGCCTCCAAACTTAATTCATCCAAATCCATAATTTCGTCTCAGGCTTCCCCGACCCACGTCCCCACCGGCTCGCCCAAAATGGCGCGGCGGATGTTGTCGGGTTCATTCATATTAAAAACCACGATTGGCATCCGGTTGTCCATGCAAAGACTAAACGCCGTGGAGTCCATGACCTGCAGCCGCTGCGCCAGGGCTTCACTGTAAGTTATGCGCTCGTATTTTTTGGCCGAGGGATTTTTCATCGGGTCTGAATCATAAATCCCATCTACCTTGGTGGCCTTGAGGATGACATCGGCCCCGATTTCATTGGCTCGCAAAGCCGCGGTCGTATCTGTGGAGAAGAACGGGTTTCCTGTGCCCGCGACGAAAATCACGATGCGGCCATGCTCAAGGTGATTGATGGCCCGGCGGAGGATGAAGGGCTCGGCGAGGTTTTGCATTTCGATCGCCGTTTGCACGCGGGTAACAACGCCGATCTCCTCCAGAGAACTCATGAGGGCCATGCCATTGATTACCGTCGCCAACATGCCCATGTAGTCCGCCG
The DNA here is from genome assembly GCA_964595865.1 of uncultured Chthoniobacteraceae bacterium. Classification (GTDB taxonomy): domain Bacteria; phylum Verrucomicrobiota; class Verrucomicrobiia; order Chthoniobacterales; family DYNR01; genus CAZQRL01. The sequence continues at coordinate 143,364 of CAZQRL010000004.1, read as the reverse complement.
TAGTCCGATTCATACCGCGGTGGCTGGCAGAGAGCCCCCGCCAGATATTGCCCCCGCCAACTACGATGGCCATCTCTACCCCCATTTCGTGCACAGATTTGATCTCCGCGGCCATGTCGCTGATGATGTGCGGAGAGATGCTGTCTTTGCTGTTTTTGTCCTTGAGAGCTTCGCCACTGATCTTCAAAACAACTCGGCGGTAAGCCGGACGCGCGGAAAGGGATGGGACGGGCATGCTGCCTCCATAGCTGAGCCGCTGCGGTCGGGGAAGGAGAAATGCACCCCATGATTTCCCCTTGGGCTTACCTTGGAAGTGTGGCAGGGTTGGGAGCAACTTCGTTCCTGCCATGCCTTCGACCCTCGAGACCAAATTCCACTCCGACGCCCGGGCCCTTACGCGCGACCTGCGCCACCGGGGGCTTATTCAAAAAGCCCTGGGAGGATATTACGTCAAACGGGACGAGCAGAAAGCCCGCTTCGCCAGTTGGTCCGAGGCCCGCACCGAAGCCGCCTCCATCAAATACGAGGCCGTCAATCACTTGGATCGTTACCTGGTGCAGTTGGTGGAACGCCTGGAAGCCAACGGGGCCAAGGTTTTCTGGGCCTCCGATGGAGCCGAAGCCGCCGCCTACATCAGCCGCGTCGCCCGCGATAAGGGCGTGCGCCGGATTATCAAATCCAAGACCATGACGGGCGAGGAGATTCACCTCGGTCCAGCCTTGGAAAAGGAGGGCTTCGAAGTCGTCGAGAGCGACCTGGGAGAATACATCGTGCAACTGCGGGAGGAGGCTCCCTACCACATCGTCTTCCCAGCCATGCACCTCACGCGCCAGGAAATCAGCCAGACTTTTGAAAAAAAGCTCGGCACGCCGCCCAGCGAGAGCCCGGAGGAACTCACGCTCATCGCCCGCGGGGTGATGCGACAGAAATATTGCGCAGCCGACCTGGGCATCAGCGGAGCAAACTTTGCCGTCGCCGAGACTGGGATGATTTCCATCACTGAAAACGAAGGAAACGCGCGGCTCAGTACTGGGTTGCCGGACACCCACATCGCGATCCTGGGGATCGAGAAAGTAGTGCCGCGACTGGAAGATTTGGCCCTCCTGCTGCCGATGCTCGCGACCGCCGGGGCCGGCCAGCCCATCACTTGCTACAATACCCTCATCGGTGGCCCTCGCGGATCGGAAGAACCCGATGGCCCACGAGAAATGCACGTCGTGTTGCTGGACAACCAGCGCACGCGGCTCCTGGCCGATCCTGAACAGCGTGATGCCCTTCACTGCATCCGATGCGGGGCTTGTCTGAACGTTTGCCCAATTTTCAAAAACGTCGGCGGGCATGCCTACAACACCACTTATCAAGGCCCCATCGGCTCCGTGATTACCCCGCACCTCCGCGGTCTGCAAAACTGGAAGCACCTCTCCGCCGCCTCCTCGCTCTGCGGGGCTTGCACCGAAGCCTGCCCGGTGAAGATTGATCTCCATCACCATCTCCTGCAGAACCGCCGCAACGCCATGCGTGGCAAACCTCGCTGGTGGGAGAAGCTTTTCTGGCAAGGCTTCGATTTTCTCATGAGCCACCCCGCCCTCTACCGGCTTGGTGCTCCCTTAAACCGGCTGAATGCCAAGATCTACCCGCTCATAGAGGGCAAGCCCTTCGACCCACTTCGTGCCTGGACTGCCACCCGCGCCTTTCCCAAGGCAGCTGCCAAATCCTTCCAAGAACTCTGGGCGGAACGCAAAAAACCAACCGCTCCCAGTCGAAACTAATTCTCCGCTGTGAATTTGCCCGACTCCCGCGAAAAAATCCTCAGCCGCATCCGCGAGGCCCTGCAGCTTTCCGCTCCCCCAAGACACCTTGGCCACCAGGGTCCCCACGCCACCACGACCCTTTCGGCAACCCCGGGCGACCGTAGCGAAGAATGGCTCCCCCCGGTCCCAGACCACCTCGCTGGCCAGATCGAGCTCTTCGCCGAACTCAGCCGCAATCTCCAGACCGAGTTTCTCCAGCTGCCCAGCCTCGCAGCGGTGCGGCAATGGCTCACCGAACGCGGCCAAGCCGAAGGATGGACCCGGCTGGCTTCCCATGCCCACCCCCTTCTGGACGAACTCTGGAACGACTTCTCCCTGCCTTCGGACAGCTCTCTCTTGCGAACGGATTCCGGCTACGCGAAAGCCGATCTGGAGGCTTGCCATGTTGGGATCACGGGATGCGATTGCCTGGTCGCCCAGACCGGGACGATTGTGGTCACGCCGCGCAGCGCGGGAGGCCGGGTGCTCTCCGTCTTGCCGCCCCACCATGTGGTCCTTGCTACCACCAGCCAAGTTTGCCGGGACCTCAAAGAGGCTTTGCAGCGAGTGCGGCAAAACTACTCCGGCCAGGTGCCTCGCTATCTATCCTTCATAACGGGCCCCAGCCGCACCGGCGACATTGAGCGCATCCTTGTCCTCGGAGCCCACGGACCTCGCAAGCTCTCCGTGCTCCTGTTGCCGGATTAAGCTCGCCCCATGCGCTCAGGATTCGTCGCTCTGCTCCTGCTCGCCCTCAGCTTCGGCAGCACCGGCTGCGCGCTGTGGCCATGGAAGAAAAATCCACCCGCTCAAGCTGCTGCCACCTCCCCGGCGAATAGTCAGGCGACGCCCCCCACTCCGGAATCCATTCCCTCCCGCCCCACACGCCGCAAAGGTTGGCTCGACTACCTCCTCTTCTGGCGCAAACCTCCACCGCCTTCCGCACCCGCCCAGCCCTTGGCGGCCAAAGCCCGCGTCTATTTCGTCAATCTCCCGGCCCGTTTGGTGATTCTCGAAGCCCCTTCCGCCAGCGACCTCCCGGTCGGCTTGGTGCTCAGTGGGCTTTCCCAAGGCCGGGTTTCGACCACCATCCGGATCGCCCCAGAACGGCGCCCCCCCTTCGCCGTGGGCGAAATCCTTACCGGCGACCCCCAGCGCGGCGAACTCCTCTACCTTGTCGAGCCTTGACCCTATCCGGCAGAACCTATACCGATGCAGTCGGATTTGTCGGGATGCCCCAAGCAATCGGCTAAACGAACTCTCCTTATCAGATTTTATGACGCTTCACTCTGTTCCTTGTTGGCTCGCCAGGGTTCTTTTGGCAGTTTTTGCTGCCAGCTCGGCCTTGGCCCAATCTCCTAACCCGACTCCGGAAGGCCAGATTCCTCTTCCCACTCGTTCGGCGCAGCTCACCCCGGCCGTGACCCCTCCGCCCTCGGCCCCGGCAGTCACTCCCGTTCCTCCCGTGGGTGCCCCTACCCCCGCGCGCTTGATTCCTCCTCCCGGCGATGCCTCGACGACGGGAGCCCAAAGCGAGGCCCTCAACTTGCAGGAGGTCCCGGCCAGTCCCTCCGAGCAGCAAATTCAAGAAACCCTCCGCGCTGCGGAGGCGGCCCTACCCCAAAGCACCCCGCAAGCCTCACCGGTGCCCGTACAATCTGCCGAAGTTGGTGCCATGCTCGACACCGCGAAAGCAGCCGCCAACGCTGTCCCTACGCCCACTCCCGATCCCCTGGAACAGACCCTCTCCCCGCAGAACATGGGCCTCCCCGATGTTCTAACCGATGAGCCGCTGATTCCCAAGGATTTGCTCAGCCCCATTCCCAGCCCTCCCGTGCAGATGGACCGCGACACCGCCCGGGCCTCGCAGGAAACGCTGAAAAAATTGCGCGCCGCCGCCAAAGGCACCGAGGCCCCTCCGGCTGCAAAAAAAATGAATCTTGAGGAGGTGGTGGACTTTGCCCTGCGCCACAATCCGGATGTCCTGCGCGCCATTGAGCAAATCCGCCTCACTTCCGGACAACTCATCAGCGTCCGCTCGCAAATTCTCCCGCAAATCACCGCCACCTCCTCCTACCAATTCCTCGACCAATCTTTGGCTGGTCCAGGCGCGAATTCCCTCGCCCCGCCGCCGCAAAATCGCTTTTGGAATTTCCAGTTCGGGCTCAGCCAGCTGCTCTTTGATAGTGGGGCTGCCGTCAGCGGGATCATTTCCGCCCGCAACGTCGAGATTTCTTCGTATTTCCAACTCCGCAAGGTAATTGACGACACCATTGCGGCGGTAAAAATTAACTTTTACCAAATCATCCTCAATCGGGCCCTCATCGTCGCGCAGGAGCAGTCGGTGGCCCTTTTGGAGAGCCAGTTGCAGGACCAGATCAATCGCTACGAAGCCGGGACCGTTCCGCGCTTCAATGTTTTGCAAGCCGAAGTCGCTCTGGCCAATGCCATTCCCCCGCTCATCCAAGCCCGCAATAATCTGCGCATCTCGCAATTCCAACTCGTGCGCCTCATCGGCTTGGATTACGACCAATCCAACCCCGCGCTCCCTCCTTTTGATGTCGTCGGCGACCTCAACGCAAACTTCCGCAAAATCAATACCGACGAATCCATCCGCACCGCGCTCATTCGCAGTCCGGAACTCAAAGCCCTGCGGCAAGACATTCTCGCCCAAGCCGCCAACGTGAATGTGCAGCTCGCCGGTTATGGGCCGAAGATTTCCGCCACCGCGGGCTACGAGTGGCAAAACGATCCGTCCTTCCGGGATCTCACCCAAACCCTGGAAGGCTGGTTCTTCGGCTTCCAAGGCTCGTGGAATCTCTTCGATGGCTTCCTCACGGCCGGCAATGTCAAGCAGGCCAAGGCACGCCTGATGCAGTCGAAAATTCTCTACGACAATACGGTGCGCTCGGTCATTCTCACGGTGCAGGAAGCCATCTCCAACTTGCAGCAGGCGCGGGAGACGATTGATAGCCAGCAGGCTAGTGTGGCTCAGGCCACGGAGGCCCTGCGCCTCTCGCGCGAGCGCCTCGACGCCGGGGCCGGCACCCAGCTCGACGTCCTGAACGCCCAAGTCTCCCTGCTCCAGGCCCAAACCACCCTTCTCCAAGCCAAGTTCTCTTACATTCAGGCCTTGGCTCAGTACGATGCGGCGCTGTCGCTCGACACGCAGTGGGAGGAAGCCTTCGATGATCCCCTGGCTGCGCCGGAAAAACGCCGCTTCATCAAGATCAACGCGCCGGACCGTCCGCAGCCCAAGTTGCCCCGTGCTTTCCGCAATCAGGATCCGGTGCAAGCCATCCTTTCTCAACCGGCCCTGCAGGATGCCTCTGGCTCTCCCGATCAGAAGGAAAGCCGCACGACCGCGCAGGCTCCCGCTTTCCCCTCGCCGACTCCGGCTCCCTCGCCGCAGCGCTAAAAACACCAGATCACGAACTCTCTACCTTTGGGGAAAAAAGGCGCGACAGACCGGGGGTGGGCCGCCAGAATTGCGGCATGAGACTGGTTTCCACTGTTCGCTTTTTGTTCCTTCCCTCCTTGTCTGCGGCCCTGCTTGCAGGCGTGGCGTTGTTTTCCGTCGGTTGTGCCACGCCGAATCCCGACCCAGCCTGCTCCGCTGCTGGAATACAAAACATCGAGCTCCTGCGCTCCACGGAAACTTGGGATGGGAAAAAACTCCCGCCCTACCCACGCACGCAGCCGGAAATTAGCATCCGCAAGATTATCATCCCCCCCGGCGAGCAGCTCCCGGTGCATTTGCACCCGGTGATCAATGCCGGAGTGCTTTTGTGTGGAGAACTGGAGGTCGTCAAAGAAGGAGGCCCGGTAAAAAAACTTCGGGCGGGAGATGCGTTGATTGAGCTGGTCAACGCCTGGCACTACGGCCGCAATCCGGGCCGAGCCCCGGCGGAAATTATCGTCGTCTATGCCGGAACTCCGGGCGTGCCGACTACCGTTCTGAAAAACCCGCCCGCCAAACCATGAGCTTGCCCCCCTCCGAGAAAATCGGAGAAAGCGCACCTCCCCCGGTGATCAAGCCATCGCGCCTGGCCCCAGATTTTTTCGCCCAAGTGCCCGCTTGGTTTCTCAGCCGGGTGCCGGGAATTGACGTCTCAGTGGACCGGGAAACCGCGCTGGCCCGACTGTGGGAATATCGTTTGGCCCAGCTCGCGGCCACCGGGGAGCGTGAACGCCCAATCCTACTTGCCGAACAGGTCCATGGAGCCGAGGTGGCCATCGTGCGGAAAAATGCTCCGCTGCCGACCCGGCCCTTACCGGGCACGGATGGCCTGCTAACCGACCGGAGCGATGTCTGGCTCGGCATCTATGTTGCGGATTGCGCGGCGGTTTATCTATTTGATCGCGCGGGCTCGGCGGTGGGCTTGGTGCATTCTGGCAGAAAAGGAACCGAGGCCGGAATCGTGCCACGGGCCCTCGCCGCCATGCAGTCGGAATGGGGCCTCCCTGCGGACCGGATCGGGGTTTGGATTAGCCCCCGCATCCGCCCACCCCACTATGAGGTGGACTTCGGCGAGGAAATTTTACGGCAAGTTCGAGCCGCAGGCGTGACATGGTGGATGGACTGCTCCGACTGCACAGCCTGTTCTCCTGAAATCTATTATTCCTACCGGCGGGAACGCGGTCGCACAGGACGCATGCTGGCCGTTTGCGGCCTGCCCGCAGCGCCTCCCACAACTCCGAGCTCAGGAACCTAGCTTTGGCAGGAGGGGGCGTGTTTCCCCTATTGCAATTCCTGGCTGGCCATCGCATGGTGGCTGACCGCCGAAATCCGGCCCACCCGGGGCCCGATGGCGACCCGATTCTATGGATTTCTTAAAACCTGTCTTCATCCTCCTGGAGGTCATCCTCCTCTTCAACCTCATTATTGTGGTGCATGAGTTAGGCCACTTTTGGGCCGCGCGCTGGCGGGGCTTGGTGGTGGATAAGTTTGCTGTTTGGTTTGGCAAACCGATTTGGAAAAAGACCATCGGCGGGGTGGAATATCGTCTGGGCTGCATCCCGGCGGGGGGATTCGTCTCAATCCCGCAACTCGCGCCGATGGAAGCCGTCGAGGGCAAAAGCTCCGTGGATGCGCAAAGTCTGCCGCCCGTCAGCCCTCTGGATAAAATCATCGTTGCTCTGGCCGGTCCCCTGGCGAGCTTGGCTCTGGCGTTCATTTTTGCCATCGGGGTCTGGATTCTTGGCCGACCGGTAAGCGCCGGAGAAATGTCCACGCAAATCGGGTTCGTCCTCCCCGGAGGTCCGGCGGATCTAGCGGGGCTACGGGTCGGTGATAAAATCCTCAGCGTAGACGGACACAAGGTCACCCGCTTCGCCGGCATGGGGAATGTCGCGGAGAGCATTGTCTGGAATGTGGCCAACAGCGAAACGCCGCTGATTCCGATCAAAATCGAACGCGCTGGGGCGCAAGAAACGGTCTGGGTGGAGCCGAAAGCTCCGGAAACCGCAGGCTGGGGCCGCAAGGGCCTTCGACAAATCGGCATCGCTCCCGCGCAAACGCCCATGGTAGCCCGGGTGCTTCCCGACAGCCCGGCCGCCGAAGCCGGCCTGCAGCCGCGCGACCTCATTGTGGCGGTGGATGGCACCCCTCTGCTGAGTCTCCCTTCTTTGGCCGAATACCTCAACAACTACCACGGCGGCCGTATTCAACTCACTGTGGAGCGCTCCGGTCGCCGCTTCGATGTCGCTGTCACGCCGCGGATTCCCGAGGGCGGAGACAAGCCGCGCGTGGGGATTCAGTGGGATGACCGCGGGCAAACCGTCCTCGCCCACCCCACCCCTTGGGCGCAAATCACCGGCACTCTCCGCACCATGTGGGCCACCATCACCGCCGTCGCGGCACCCCGGAATGACATCGGCCTGCAGCACTTGAGCGGCCCGGTCGGAATCATGCGCTTCTATTACCTCATTTTTGAGGCGCCGGATGGCTGGCTGACAGCGCTGTGGTTCAGCGTCTTTCTCAACGTCAATCTCGCAGTGCTCAACCTGCTGCCTTTCCCGGTCCTGGATGGTGGGCATATTCTTCTGGCCCTCATCGAAGCCATACGTCGCAAACCCATCAACATGCGGGTGCTGGAAATCGTGCAGAGTTCCTTCGCTCTCCTGCTCATTGGATTCATGCTCTACGTGACCTTTTACGATGTGTTGGACTTGCCGTGGAAGCGGGCCAAATCTGAGCCTTTGCCGGAGATGAAATTTGAGCCGTCACCGCCGGGCGCTCCTGCCAAATCGTCCACCACGCCCTAATCGGCTTCCGGCACCTGATGAGCACTCCCGCTCCGCTCGCCTACTGCCGCAACCCCTTTTCCCGCACCCTACGCCCAGCGCGTGAGGTGCGGATCGGCAAAATCGGTCTGGGGGGAAATCACCCCATCCGCCTGCAGTCCATGATTACCTGCGACACCATGGACACGGCAGCCTGCGTCCGCCAAACACTCGCTCTCGTTGAGGCGGGCTGCGAAATTGTCCGCATCACCGCTCCGACAGTTCGCGATGCGGCCAACCTCCGGGAAATTAAGGCGGCCCTGCTCCGGGAAGGCTGCGATGTGCCCCTGGTCGCGGATATCCATTTCAAACCCGAGGCCGCCTTGGAAGCGGCCAAGTGGGTGGAAAAGGTGCGCATCAATCCCGGGAATTACGCGGACAAGAAAAAGTTTCTCGTGCGGGAATATACCGATGCGGAGTATGCGGCTGAACTGGAGCGCATCCGCGAGGCATTTGTTCCCTTGGTGCGCCTCTGCAAGGAACGCGGCGTGGCCATGCGCATCGGGACCAACCACGGCTCGCTGAGCGACCGCATCATGAACCGCTACGGGGATACCCCTCTGGGCATGGTCGAAAGCGCCCTGGAATTTGCCCGCATCGCCCGCGCCGAAGGCTACCACCAGTTTGTCTTCTCCATGAAGGCCTCCAATCCAAAGGTTATGATTGCCGCTTATCGCCTGCTCGCCGCGCGGCTGGAAGCAGAGGGGCCGGATTGGAATTATCCTTTGCATCTCGGCGTCACCGAGGCTGGCGATGGGGAAGATGGTCGTATCAAAAGCGCTATCGGGATTGGCAGCCTTCTCGCCGATGGGTTGGGGGAAACCGTGCGCGTCTCCCTTACGGAAGACAGCCCCAAGGAAATTCCTGTCGCCCGGGCCCTGGTTGAATGGGCGCAAACCCTCCCCGGGACCTCCCTCCCGCCCGATGCCGCGCCTTTGCCTTACGATCCTTTCCGCTACGAACGGCGGGCCTCCGCGCGTTGGGAACATGGGGGCCTGGCCTGCGGAGACGGAGAAACTATCCGAGTGGTGGTGCGACGCCGGGTCTGGGATGCGGTGGCGCACAAGTTGGAGGGGCTGGGAGATTTCCGCCCGGAATGGGTTTATGAAAATCTCCCCTTGGTGGAATGTGACCCGCGCGACGAATCGGCCCTGGAGCACTTGCGGGCGGCACCGACTCCCCAGTTGGTGACGCTCCGCGACGGCCTCGACCTGCCTGTGATCGCGGGATTCCGTCTCTTGGCCGCCCGCCTCGAAGCACGACATCCGATCCTATTGAAAGACGTGCTCACCCCGGCCACTGATCCCCAAGCGCCCTTCCTGTCGAACCTTATCCGCGCAGCCAGTCAGCTCGGCGCACTCCTCTGCGATGGCATCGGAGACGCCATTTTGGTCCAGGGTGAAGAAGCTCCAGGACAGTCTCTCCGCCTAGCCTACAACATCCTCCAAGCCGCTGGAGCCCGGATTTTCAAGACCGACTACGTGGCCTGCCCGAGTTGCGGCCGCACGCTCTTCGATCTGCAAAGCACCACCGCCCGCATCAAAGCCGCTACCGGCCACCTCAAGGGCGTGCGCATCGCCATCATGGGTTGTATCGTCAATGGTCCGGGAGAAATGGCTGATGCCGATTTTGGCTATGTTGGCGGTGCCCCGGGCAAGGTAAATCTCTATGTCGGCAAGACGGCCGTGAAATTTAACATCCCCGAAGCCGAAGCGGTGGACCGCCTGATTGATCTCATTCGCGAACATGGGCGCTGGCAGGACGCCCCTAGCCACGCCCGCAGCTGAGTTCCAGCTTTCTCCCATGTCTGCCTCCCCGCTCCTCTCCCGCCGCGAAGCCCCGGCTAAAATAAATCTCTCCCTGCATTTGCTCGGACTCCGCGAGGATGGTTTTACCGAACTCGACTCCACCGCTCTCTTGCTCGGGCTGGCTGATGAAATCGAATTCCGCGCTGGCGAAGGTCGCTTGGGATTGACCGTGCGCGGAGCGGGCCAGGAAGTGCCGAGGGATGCCTCAAATCTCGCGTGGAAAGCCGCCGAGGCGTTTTTCTCCGCTATTGGTCAAGCTCCGGACATTCATCTGACCCTGAAAAAAGTCATTCCCACCGGGGCAGGCTTGGGCGGTGGAAGCAGTGATGCCGCACAGGTGCTGCTGGGCCTCAATCACTTGCACGACCGCCCCCTCTCCGAAGATCGCCTGCACGAGCTCGCCGCGCAACTGGGCTCCGATGTGCCGTTTTTCCTCCTGCAACACCCCGGCCGTTTGCGCGGTCGAGGTGAGGTTCTCTCCCTCGCACCCTGGCCGCCGAGGTGGCCGGTGCTGCTGCTCAAACCATCCTTTGGCATCTGCACCGCCTGGGCTTACCAGAGTTGGCATTCTCTGCCTGAAGCCCGCGCACTCTCCTTGCTCTATGCCTGGAAAAAAATTCCCCGCGAGCTGCTGGGGTGGCCTTTGGGCAATGACCTCACTGGACCGGTGTATCACAAATACCCCCTCTTGCCAGTCTTGCAGGATTGGTTGGCCCTTCAGCAAGGCGTGCTCTATGTGCAAATGAGCGGTTCCGGCTCGACTCTTTTTGCCATCCTGCGCTCAGCCGACTTGGCCCGCCCGCTGGCGGAAGCGGCGAGTTTGGAGTTCGGGCCGCTCTGGTCCTGTGCCACCTACACCCGCAGCAAAATCGAAGGTTGATTGCTGCGATTCGAGAGACTGGGATATCAGCCATGGCCACCCCAACTGACCTCATGGAGCCTCCGGGGAAAAGTTCCGGGGAAGCGGCTCGCCCGGGTTTGACCCAAGTCCTGCGGGAGGTTTTCTTGCAAGCTGGCGGGAATCCCTCCGCTTGGGCCAGTCTGGTCGAAGGCGTGCCTGGCCAGATGGGGCTAGTCGGCAAGATCGTCGAGAGCAATACGGTGGAGGAAATTGCCTTCCTGCAATCGCTGGCCTTCCGGGTCTCGCTGCCTTGGCAGGAAAACATCCCTCCAGCCACGGAGTTGCCCCAAAGCGTCCTCCCAGCTCGCATCGCGCTCAAGCACCATGTCTTACCCCTCGAACTCAGCGAGGGCATTCTGCGAGTCGGGCTTTACGATCCCTTCCACCACGGCACCCGCGCGGTGTTAGCCCAGCAAATTCCCCACCCCGTGCGGTATTGCATGGTCCCTCGCTCCGCGCTCCTGGCCACCCTGCAAACTCTCTATGGCGTGGGAGCCGATACGCTGGAGCAACTCATCGAAGGCCGTGAAGCCGAAGGCACCGTCGCGGAAGAAGAAGACGTCAACATTATTGACGAAGACGATGCCGAGGCTTCGGTAATGAAATTCGTCAATCAAATCATGCGCGAGGCTCTCAAGCAACGGGCCACGGATATCCATGTCGAGCCGATCGGCGATCAACTGACGATTCGTTACCGGATAGATGGGATGCTGCGGGAAGTTCCTATTCCGGCGAATATCCGCCTGCTGCGCGACTCCGTGATTTCCCGCATCAAAATCATGTCCAATCTCGACATTGCCGAGAAGCGCCTGCCGCAGGATGGCCGCATCGCTTTGGAGTTGGCGGGACAGGCGATTGATGTGCGCGTGGCTACGATTCCTTCCGTGGCGGGAGAGACCATCAGTCTGCGCTTGCTCGGCCAGGAGCGCTTCGATTTTCCGCGCCTCGGACTGGACCCGGCCAGCGAAGCGGTGATCCGCGATCTGATTTCGCTGCCCAACGGTATCATCCTCGTTACCGGCCCCACCGGTTGCGGGAAATCCACCAGCCTCTACACCTTCCTTTCCACGCTCAATACCAAGGATCGCCGCATCGTCACGATCGAGGATCCGGTCGAGCACAAGCTCCCCGGCGTGGTGCAAATCGCCGTTCGCTCGGAAATCGGCCTCACCTTCGCCCGGGCCCTGCGCTCGATTCTGCGCGGTGATCCCAACGTGATCATGGTCGGGGAGATGCGTGACTTTGAAACCGCAGAGATCGCCATCCGCGCTGCCCTCACCGGTCACTTGGTCTTCAGCACCCTGCACACCAACGACTCCGTCGGTGGCATCACGCGTCTGCTGGACATGGGCGTGGAGCCCTTCCTGGTGGGCACAGCAGTGCGGGTTTTTATCGCCCAGCGCTTGGTTCGCCGCCTGTGCCCGCAATGCCGCCTTCCGGATGAACACGGCCTGCAATACCTGCGCGACCACGGAGTGCCTGTGCCCGACAGCGCCTTGGTTTGCCGCCCCCAAGGTTGCAAGCACTGTCATGGTTCCGGCTACACCGGGCGCACCGCCTTGTTTGAGATCTGCCGCATCACCGCCGGAATGCAGGAGCTGATTCAAAATAAAGCCCCGGCAGTGGCCATGAAACGATTGGCCATGGAGGAAGGAATGGTTCCATTGCGCCACCAGGGGTGGCGGCGGGTTTTTGATGGCACCACTTCTGTGGAGGAAGTCCTCCGCGTCACCGCGGCGGAAATTTCCCTCTCCGACGAATAGCGCAACCTCATGGCGGAATTTACCTATCGGGCGGTGGACGCCGGAGGCCGAACGCAGCAAGGCGAGATCGAAGCCCGCTCGCGCAGCGAGGCCTTCGCGCTGCTCTCCGCCCGCCAGTTGCAACCAATCACCATTCAAGCTAAGGGCGAGGGCAAGACCTCCAGCAGCCCTTCCGCCCCCACGGAAAGAGCCCCTTCCGGCACCGCCAAGCTGAGTCCGCAGCAACAACTCCTCTTCACCAAAGAGCTGGTCGAGTTGCTGGAGGCCGGGCTGCAGTTGGAGCAAGCCCTGGGCGTGATGGAGACGCGGGAGGAACGCTCCAGCCTCAAATCCGTCGCCGCTGTGGTGCGGGCCAGGGTGCGAGAGGGATCGAGTTTTTCCAAGGCACTTCGGGATGTCGGGGCTGGTTTCCCGGGTCTTTACATCAGTATGGTGGCAGCGGGAGAGGCCTCCGGAGCCCTCGGGAAAATCCTCTCCAGCCAGGCCGAATACATGGCCTTCGTGCAGGATCTGCAAAAACGCCTTGTCTCCGCGATGGTTTATCCCAGCGTCGTTTTGGCCGCTGGCGTGGCGCTCCTGATAGTCTTTATGACCTTCCTGCTTCCCCAGCTCACCGTCCTCCTGGGAAAAACCGGGCAGGAACTCCCCCTGGTAACGCGCCTGCTGGTGGGTTCCAGTGAGTGGTTTGGACGCTGGTGGTGGGCGGTCTTGCTGGGCATCATCTTCCTGGTGGCGGCGCACCGAGCCTGGGTGGCCACACCCGATGGACGCAAGGCCTGGGATTGCTTCATTCTCCGGGTGCCCCTCTTCGGCGAACTCCTGCAAAAGCGGTTCCTTACCCAGTTCCTGCAGACCCTGGCCACTCTGGTCTCAAACGGCGTCGTCCTGCTGCAGGGCCTCAATCTCGTGCGCGGAACCTTCGGCAATACCCGCATTGATGCCGCAATCGAACAGGTCGCGGCCGATGTGAGTGAAGGCATCCCCCTTTCCCGCAGTATGAAAAAGCAGCCCCTCTTCCCGCCGGCACTCATTGATATCATGCGCATCGGCGAGCAAACCGGAGATATCGCCACGGCTTTACGCCGCGGAGCGCAAAAATACGACCGCGAGTTCACCGTCGTCATGGAACGATTCTCAACCCTCATCCAGCCCCTCTCTATCCTCATTGTGGCGCTCTTTGTCGGGCTGGTCGCTTACGCCATGATCACTGGGATTCTCACCACAGTTTCCGGTCTGCGCATGCGCTAACTACCTTTGCCCGAGAAAAATCGGCTTCCTGGACAGCTCGGGGCTTGAGCCGGATGGGTGGAAAATTTGTCACACAACTGGACTTTGCAAAAAGTTACCAGCTTCAGGAAGCTCTCACCCATGGAAGTCCCAATTTTCCTCGTCCTCTCCGTCGTCCTGATTGCCCTGGCCTTCGACTTCACCAATGGCTTCCACGATGCGGCCAATGCCATCGCCACCGTGGTCGCCACCAAGGCCCTGACCATGAAGCAGGCTTTGGGTATGGCCGCGATCCTCAACATTCTCGGAGCCTTCTTTGCCACGGCGGTGGCGCAAACGATCGAGAAGGGCATCATCACGGAGGTGGGCACACCAATCAACGCCCAGATCATCGTCCTCTCAGCCTTGCTGGGGGCGATTTTTTGGAACCTCATCACGTGGTATTTTGCCATGCCGAGCAGTTCCTCCCATGCCATCGTTGGGGGACTCATCGGAGCCGGGGTCACCTACGGTCATACCAGCAATATTATTTGGCCAACCATTACCGACAAAGTTATCCTCCCGATGGTGCTCTCACCATTTTTTGGCTTGGCGGTCTCCGGAATTCTTATGCTGCTGATTTACGCCGCCTTCCAGGCCATCAAGGGAGAGTTCCGCCACAAGCTCTTCCGCTTCATGCAGATTCTCGCCGGGGGGTTGATGGCTTTTTCCCATGGCTCAAATGATGCGCAAAAGACCATGGGGGTCATCACCTTGGCACTCATTGGAGCCAAGATCATTGACGACCCGAGTGGCGGCATCCCCTGGTGGGTGATCTTGCTCTGTGCTCTTGCCATGGGGTTGGGAACTTTCTGTGGTGGAAAACGTATTATCGAAACCGCCGGGCATAAAATCACCAAGCTGGAAAATGAAAGTGGATTCGCGGCCAATATCGGAGCTTCCCTAACCATCTTGGTCTGCTCGCGCTTTGGGTTGCCAGTAAGCACCACGCATGTCGTGGTCGGGAGCATCACCGGAGCTGGCCTAGTGGCCAATAAAGGCCGAATCAGCTTTTCGACTTGGCGGCACATGATCATGGCCTGGATTCTCACCCTGCCTGGTTCGGCGGGGCTAGCCATGGTGACCTACCTGGTTTTGCAACGGTTTCTTGTCCCGCGGCTATGATGCCGCAAAACAAAACCCACCAACCTCTCTGATGAATAAAACCCTGCGCCTTTCGAGTCTTCTCAGCTCGAGTGGACTCCTCCTGCTGACCTTACTCCCAGCCAAGGCCGAGAACCGCACCAGCTCACGCCCCGAGAGCCCGGACTTTTACCCGCTGAAAGTTTACGGCTCCAGTCTGCGCCCCACGGAGGAAGTGCTCGCAGGCTCGGCCGGCACGGTCGCCAAACCTCGACAACCAGACCCGGAACTCCCGCGTTCAACCCCGCTGCAGGATTGGTGGAATGGTTCTTATCTCCTCGGCGGGGACGGCCACTTCGGTCCGGCTTGGCGCAAAGTGCTGAAAAATCGCGGACTCTCTTTTGACGCTGGCTATCAGGGAGCGCTTTTCGGCGTGGTGGATAGCCAGAAAGGCTCCCGAGGTTTCTGGAACGAGCAGCTCAACCTTGCCGCTCAACTCAACCTCGGAGATCTCCTGGAATACGATCCGCTCCGGACCACCGTGCTCTTCGGAAGCATCCGCTACCGCGACAGCTGGCCGCAGTCGAACCCAAATAACTTTGTCGAGGCCAACTCGATGTTCAATCCCAGCAACTGGCAATCCGGCACGCAGTTTCGCCTACTCGCCTTCGGCCTTAGCCTCGATTCCCTGAAATACCTCCCCGTAGAGCACATGCTGACCTTCAAATTGGGCTGGCTGCAGCCGCAGAAGGAATTCATAGACCAGCCCCTCTCGAAACTCTTCCTCAATAGTGCCGTTAATAGCGCCAAGGGCGTCGGCGGCAATATCCCTTTCTCCTCCAGCTTCTCCACTTGGGGCGGCGTGCTCACGATTCGCCCCCACGATCAATTCTACCTGCGCAATGCTATTTTTATGGCTTTTCCGAAAGCCACCTCCTCGACCAACCACGGTCTGGCCTTCGAAGGATTCGCTTCCAACCCAGCCCAGAACGGGCTCTTCTACATGGGAGAGATGGGCTACACGCCGCTCATTGGCGATCGCCAACTGCCGGGCAAATATGCTTTCGGCGGTTATTACTACTCGTTGCCGGGAAACCAGGCCGCCTCGTGGAATGGCACCCCGATCTCGGGCCAATATGGATTCTATTTCCAAGCCGATCAGATGCTCTACCGCGAGCCTTCGGAGCTCTCCTCCGAGCCGACTCCCTCCGGAAAAGGTCCGTCGGAAGGGAAAACAACCACGGCTCCAGCCAGCGCGGCGCTCGCGCAGGAAGGGCTCAAGGCCTTCAATCTGCTTACCTTCGCTCCGGGTTACGCCCAGGCGAATGTCTTCCCCTTCTACTTCCATTCGGGGTTGGTCTATACTGGGCTGCTGCCGAATCGTGATACCGATCTGACCATGATCTCGATTGGCTACGGGGCTTATCAACGCGGAGTGGATGGTCCGAACCGCACCTACACCGCCGTGATCGAAGCCGCCTACCGCTATCAGATCAATGGCTGGTCCTACGCCCAGCCTTTCGTGCAGTATTTTATCCGCCCCGATGGCACACAAAACGTGCAAAATGCCACCATCCTTGGGGTTGCGGTCGGCGTGGTTTTCTGAGATTCGCCGACGGCCTCAGCGGTCGCGGGCGTGAAGGAGATCAAGGTATTTTTGCGGAAGCTTAATCTCAAAAATATCTCCTCCGCCTTTGCCTGAACCTCGGTGCGCCGCAAGATCAATCTCTTCGTAAAGAGCTTCCAGCTCTTCCGGTTGATCACGCAATTCCGGAAAGACCCGCAATAGCTGCAGTTTCACCCAATACTTTGTGGCCCTGCGGGAAAGACGGTCCAGCGGCTTCTCGCCGGAGAGCTTTTCCCGAAAAAGCTGCCAGAGAGACGAGGCCATCTGGGAGGCCTCAGGCTTCGGGCGGAGTGAGCGCATCCTCCGACGGGGTTGGCACAGCCATCGCCGCCGCCGCCGCAGGATCCAGCCGGAATTGCCAGGCCGTATCTACCTTGCGGCCATCAATGCGGGCAGAAGCCACCACTTGGATATCCCGGTGGTGCAACCGTTCCTGCAACCGATAGGAAATCAAGCCCGTCACCGGATCGAACGATGGGCTCACCTGCCCGATCCCACTAATCCGCAGCGTCACGGATTTCGGATCCACTTTACCCATGCCACTCAAGTCCACCTGAATGAGCGAGGGGTCTTCCACCAGCGTGGAACCATGCGCCGGGACCACGGGGATCCCAGGCCCGGCGGCGGAAGCCACCACTCCTTTCGCAGCCCCGAAATTCGCCGCCATGCGGAAGATCTCCGGCTTATCGGACTGGATCACATACCGACCGATGGCCGCCGCCGGCGCGTCTCGGCCGACTTTTTGCCCCACCACGGTGAAAAGCGCTTCGTAGCCAGCCTCGAGCCCGACCTCCTGCACCTTGGCATTGCTCACGCCGTAGGGATAAGCAAAGGTGCGCACCGAAACTCCCAGTTTGCTCTCAATCAGCTCCTTGGAGCCTTTGAGCTCATTCGTCAGCCAGGTGAGATAGTCCTGCCCTTTGGCCCGTTTGGGGCGGACGAGATTATCATGCGAGATACTGTGACTGCCAATATCCACTCCAGCGTCCCGCATCTCCGCTAACTGCTCCCAAGTAATGGAGCGTCCCCCGGCGCTGATGTAATTCCCATAGACATAAAAAGTGAATGGATAGCCGAACTCCCGCAACACCGGCCAAGCCTCGTGGTAGGTGCAGTTATAGCCATCATCAATGGTGATCAGAGCCGACCGCTCGGGAATCTCTTTCTCGCCTTTGCGCCAGGCGAGGAAGTCCGCCATGGAAATCACGGTGATCCCAGCGTCCTTGAGCGCTTGCATTTGCTCACGAAATGCCTTCGTGGTGATGGCTAGCGGATCCTTGGCGGGGTTTTCAAAGCGATGGTAACCTAGGATCGTCACTTGGGACTTGGTGGTCGGGGCAGGGGTTTCCGCCGGTGCGGAGGCCACCAGGGGCAACAGCAAGACAAGCAAAGCCGCAAGGCCGGAAAAGAGGTTGCAGAAAAAGCGGTGCGGAATTTCCATGCCGGGAAGTTTCCTCAGCCAGAGCCGATTGCCAAGTGACAAAATTGGTTTGCCCGCCAGAGAGTCCCGGGGCATCTTGCCAAGCCCAACCAAGCAACGCAATCTCCAACCCAGCAAAACCCACCTCCTATGCAACTCGGAATGATCGGCCTCGGCCGCATGGGCGCCAATATGGTGCGCCGGATTATGCAACAAGGCCACGAATGTGTGGTCTTCGATACCAACCCTGGCGCGGTGCAAGCATTGGCTGCCGAGGGAGCCACCCCGGCAGAGTCGTTGGCCGATTTGGTCCATAAGCTCCAGGCTCCGCGTCAAGTTTGGATCATGATTCCTGCCGCCATCACCGACAAAATTGTCGCTGAGTTGGCCGCCTTGCTGCAGCGCGATGATACCATCATTGATGGAGGGAATTCATTTTATCGTGACGATCGCCGCCGGGCCCAGAGCCTGGCTCCGCACGGAATTCACTACGTGGATGTCGGCACCAGCGGCGGAGTGTGGGGATTGGAGCGCGGCTATTGCATGATGATCGGCGGTGACCCAGTCGCTGTGGAGCGGCTGGATCCCATCTTTCGTGCCCTCGCTCCCGGCATGGGCTCAATTGCTCGCACTCCCGGCCGCGAGAAACTCCCCGGCACTGCCGAACAAGGCTACCTCCATTGCGGACCCTCCGGGGCTGGGCACTTCGTGAAGATGGTCCACAATGGCATTGAATACGGCATCATGGCCGCATTTGCCGAGGGCTTCGACATCCTCGCCAATGCCAACGTCGCCTCCCGCCCGCAAGAACACGACGCCGAGACGGCCCCGCTCATGAATCCCGATCTGACCTATGATATCAATCTCGCCGATGTCGCCGAAGTTTGGCGGCGTGGCAGCGTCATAAGCTCCTGGCTGCTCGACCTGGCGGCTGCCGCACTGGCGGAAGATCCGCAGTTGAGCAAGTTCACCGGGCGGGTTTCCGATTCCGGAGAAGGCCGCTGGACCGTCACCGCAGCCATCGAAGAAGGCGTGCAGTGCGACATCCTCAGCGCCGCGCTCTTCGCCCGGTTCCGCTCCCGCAAAGAACACACCGTGGCGGAGAAAATTTGCTCCGCGATGCGCTATCAATTCGGCGGCCACCTCGAAAAACCCGCCGGCTCCTGATTGCGCGAGCGATTGCCCCTTTTTTTACAAACCTATGCCGACCTACGAATACCAATGTAGCAAATGCAAAAAAACCTTTGAGGTCTTCCAATCCATGAAGGACGAAGCCTTGAAAACCTGTCCCAAAGATCTATGCCGCAGGAAAACGTGGGGCCGCGGCAAGGTCCGCCGGCTGCTGGGTGCTGGCGCAGGACTGATCTTCCGGGGCAGTGGCTTCTACATCACGGATTATCGTAGCGAAGGCTACAAAGCTGCCGCCAAGAGCGAAACCTCGGGCGGAGAGAGCAAGTCGAAGGCCGAAGGGAAAAGCGAAAGCCAGAGCGATTCCTCGACAAAAAAGCCCGTCGAAGCGAAAACCAAGTCGGCGAAAAAGGCGGCAGACTGAGCCGCTGTGCCGGAAAAGTCATGGCTGAACCTTCCAACGTGATCGTCTGCCCAAGTTGCGGGCACCAGAACGAGCCCTCGCGGGTCTTCTGCCACAATTGCGGGGTGCGCCTGCCGCGCGATGAGAAGTTGGTTGAGCAGATTCAGCAGACTAACCAAGCGGCTACCGCCACGGCCAATGCCCTGCGGCGCGGAAATCTCAAACTGGCTGGACCGAAGATTGATTGGGAGGCAATTTTGGCTTCGGCCATCGCGAGCCTCGTCAAACTCGCCATCGTCGCCGCCTTGCTGGCGGCGATCCTCCTGGCCCTGCGGCCACCGGCGGATGTGCCACCTCCCCTGCCTAACGACCCGGATTTGGTGCAACGCGGGGATGCGCAACTGGACCGTTTTACCACTCCCGGCGTCGAGGGCACCCTCTCGGCCACTCCGCAGCAACTCAATACCTACCTGCAAACTAAAATCGTCCTGAGCTCCGAAGTGCGGGGCCTGGGCTGGAAGGGTGAGGACTCCTATCTTTTCCTGCGTCTCGGCGAAAACCGCTTTACCCTGGGAAATCACTTTCTTCTTTTCGACCACCCGGTTGTTTTACAGGCAGATTTCGCGCTCGGCAAATTGCCCAATGGTCGCCCAACGTTGCATCTCACCGGCGGCTCCCTCGGTTCTTTGCCGTTGCCGGCCTGGATTTTTGTTGGTGGGCTGCGATGGTTCGAGCCCTTACGGGAGGCCCTGATGGCGCAAATGGAGGTGCTGGCCACCGCCAAGGAAGCCTCTATCACTCCGGAGGGCGCACGCCTCACCTGGTGAGAACCCGGAGCTTTGGGCTGCTTCTCGCGGGACTTGCGCTGGTCGGCAGTCTCGCCGCCCAGACCTCCATCCCCGGCTTCGGCCCACCTCCTTCCTCCACCAGCACCTCCCGACAATTCGTCGCCTTCTCTCAAGATCGCAACCTGCGCTCCCGCACTCTGGACTTTGCCGAACAAGTCAAGAAGTCCTGGCTCGAGGCCCTGGCTTTGCCGGATCGGTGGCAGTTTCCCATTTTGCTGGTCTATCATGAAACGGGCCGCTGGCGTGCTCCGGAGCCCTTTGCCATTTCCTTCCTCGGGGACGGTGAAGGCTCATACCGCTGGCAGATTGATATCCGCGATGCCGCCTCGGCCACCAGCCCCGAGCTGGCCACGAAGATTTTCCAGGTTCTCGTCTTGGAATGGAATTCCCGCCAACTCCTCCCGCGCCCGGGCCGCTCCGTGAAACTCCCACCGCTGTGGCTCACCGAAGCTCTGCTGCAAAACTTCCTCACCCGCCGCCAGCCACCGCCCGTGCAGCTCATCGAAAATTTGGTCAATAACCCCCGTCCACCGACCGCCCAGTCCATTCTACGGCAAAAAGCCCTGCCGACCAGCGTCACAGAGCAAGTGGTCTATCGGCTGTTGTCCTACGCCCTGCTGCGGACCTTGCTGGAGGCACCAAACGGTCCAGCGCGATTAGCCACTCTCCTGCGCGACAAGCCCCCCGGAGAGATCCCCGACGAGGCGTTTCTCGCCGCTTTCCCCGAGTGGGAAAACAACTGGGAGATTCTCGAGCGCAATTGGCTGCTCACCCTGGCGCGACTCAATCACACCTCGCGCACCGGATTCCTCAGCCTGCGCGAAACCCGCCAGGAGCTTGACCGCCTCTTGGAAGCCAAAGGCACGGTGCCACGTAAGGATGGCACGCTGGAGGAAATCAGCGGGGCCGATGCCTACTCGGCCATCGCCCGGGAACAAGGCGGGCCGCGCATTTTGCTCGGGCGCGGCAACCAGCTCCTGCAACTCGAACTCCGCGCCCACCCGCTTTACCAACCCATCGTGCGAGAATATCGCGAGATTTTTTTTGAGCTTGCCCGGCGGCCCAAGTGGAAACCAAGCCGTCGGCTGGAACGCGTGGAGGCCACCCGGTTAGAACTCAACCAACGCGCCGAGGCCTTCGAGGACTACCTGGATTGGTTTGAGGCCAACCAAACCACCTCGCCTGACCCGGCCTTCCAGCAAATCCTCCGGATGCAGGCCCAAGTCCTGGCACCTGAGAAGCGGCGGGATGCCATCAGCCGCGCACTCGACCGTTACGAATCCAGCCAGTAATTCAACCAGGAAATCCTCTGGCTTTTCCCGGCGACCCAACTTTAGGCTTCCGCTCCCGTCTTTGTCCCTTTTCCAGTTATGAAAGTCCTCGTTACGGGTTCCTCCGGTCTCATCGGTTCAGAAGTCGCGCTCTACTTCGCACAGCGCGGTGCTCAGATCCATGGATTGGATAATAATCAGCGCGCAGTTTTTTTTGGGCCCCAGGGCGACACGCGATGGAACCAACGCCGTCTGGCGGAGGCGATCAAGGGTTTTCAGCATCACGAACTCGATATCCGTGACCGCGCTGGGGTGCTCGATTTGCTACGGACGCTGCGGCCAGAGGTCATCATTCACACCGCCGCCCAGCCCTCGCACGATCGTGCCGCGGCCATTCCTTTCGATGATTTCGATACCAACGCCGTCGGCACCTTGAATCTCCTCGAAGCCGCCCGGCAATCCTGCCCGGAATCGCCGTTTGTGCACATGTCCACCAACAAGGTCTATGGCGACCGGCCTAACACCATCGCGCTGCAAGAATTAGAGACCCGCTGGGACTACGCCGATCCCGCTTTTGCCGAAGGCATCGCCGAGGATTTCTCGATAGATCAATCCAAACACTCCCTTTTTGGAGCTTCGAAAGTCGCCGCCGACATCCTCGTGCAGGAATACGGACGCTACTTCAGCATGCCGACCTGCTGCTTGCGTGGGGGCTGCCTCACCGGGCCTAATCACTCCGGCGTGGAGTTGCACGGCTTCCTCTCCTACCTCGTGAAATGCAACCTGGAAGGCCGCGAATACAAGATCTTCGGCTACCAAGGCAAGCAGGTGCGGGATAATATCCACAGCGAGGACGTGGCCCGATTTATGTGGGAATTTGTCCAGGCTCCGCGGGTGGCTGAGGTCTATAATCTGGGCGGTGGTAAGGCCAACTCCTGCTCGATCTGGGAAGCGTTCCAAATCACCGAGGAGTTCACCGGAAAGAAACAAATCTACACCTACGTCGAGCAAAACCGCATCGGCGACCACATCTGCTACTACAGCGATTTGCGAAAAATGCGGGCCCATTTCCCCAACTGGGATATCACGATATCCTTGCGGGAAACCATCCGCCAGATCGTCGAGGCATGGCAGACCCGCATTCCCGGTTGAGCGGGCTTACTCGGCCTTTTTGCCAAAAAGCGCCGCGCGCATCACGCGGTAGATAGCCGTATTATCCATCGTTCCGCGCACCTCCTCGGCTCCGGCACCCGCAGCCCGGACGACGATGCCGCCCGAGGTATCGAAGCCCGATCCCCAGCTAATAATGAAGGGGAGGCGATTGCCGAATTGGTCCGGTTGGGCCAGGAAGGGTCGCCCATTGAGATCCAGGCCATAGGGCGCACCATTGGGGTCCCGCCCCGTGAGGGCAGCAGCAATCGCCTCCGGAGTGCTGCTGAGTCCGATCACATCCAGGTTCCCCGCCTCGCTATCCGCCGCGGTGATCAGCAGCGTCTGGGGATTTTTTTCCAGATAATTCAGCGCCACGCCGAAAGCCCCATCGGCTCGACGCAAGGCCTCCAAAACCCCAACGGCATTGTTGCAGTTGCCAAAGTTGTCCGTGCCCTCCTCCTCGAGCACGAGAAAAAACGGCTCCTGGCCAAAGACGGCCAGGGTCTTAGAAAGCATGGCCGCCAGGTCCGGGGCGCTCTCGAGATAACTTGGCAGTTTGTCTTTCCTTTGTTCATCAGGGGAGACATCAAGGAACGTGTCCTCGGCAGCGAAAACCCCCAGGACTTTGCGCGTATCATTCGGCAGCGCGTCCAACTCCTCAGCGGTATAGACCACGGCGTAGCCTGCTTCCTGCGCCTCGGCGATGAGATTGCGACCATCGCTTCTCTTACCAGTCCCATGTCGTCCCTTGGCTCCCTCCGGCAACATCCACTCTTCCCCCCCACAAAGAATTACGTCCACGCCCGAACTAAGCACCTGCTGAGTGATTTCCTCGTCTTCTTTACGCGAGGCAACCGTGGCCACGAAGGCGGCCGTCCCGGGTTCGATGATACTCCCGGAATTGATCAAACCGGTCCGGAGCCCTTTCTCGATCGCCTCGTGCATTAGGCTCTTGGCCTCGCCGGAAGCTGCCACCGGACGCTGCGCTTGGGTCCCATCGTTACCGAACGCCGCCCGCGGCACTTTGACCCCATAGGCATGAATGGTCGCTCCGGCGTTGGAGTTAGCTGTGAGGTTATCGCGCAAATGCCCACGGTAGATCCCGATATGCGGCAAGCGGTCCCAATTCAGCTCACCATCCGGGCCGACCAAAAACATCCGCGCCGCTTGCCAATGCGCCACCCCAGTTCCATCCGGATGCAAAAAAATCACGCTTTTGCCTTGGCTGCGCGGCGTGATGGCTAGAAGAAGCAAAGTCAAAATGGGAAGAGCGGTTCGGAACATGGGCCTTTAATTGCCGCAGAGTTGGGAAAGGAAGGCAGGTCGGCTTTGTGACAATTCCGCCATTTCCAAATTAGAAGAGCTCTCCTTGGGCGAGAGGGCCAGTGCGGGTCGGAGTAGTTTCCGGAGCAGCATCCGGAGTTTCCGCTTCCAATTCCCGGACCAGCGAACGGAATTCGCAGCGGCGCAGGAACTGCACCAACTCCGCAGGTTGGGGACGCAGAGCCAGCTCCGCCAGAGGCCGGGGCAATGGCGCATCCAGCCGCAGGCGCACCATTTCGCGATTGCAAAGGATTTGTTCGCGGTGCGCCGCCAGTTTTTCCCGCAGCTTGAGATTTTCCACCCTCTGCAAATCGCCCAGCAGCTCCGACAAGGAACCGAATTCCCGCACCAAGCGGGCGGCTGTTTTTTCTCCCACTCCGGGAACGCCAGGAATGTTGTCCACTGCATCTCCGATCAGGCTGAGCACATCCACGATCCGCTCCGGACCCACTCCCCACTTGCCCTCTACTTCCCGGGGCCCCAAGAGCGCAAAGCCAGCTGACTCCCCTGCCGCAAGATCCGCTTTGGCGGTCGAATAGACGCGCACCCGCTCGCTCACCACTTGCAGAATGTCTTTGTCGGACGTGGCGATCACGACCTTGGCTTCGGGTGCCGTCTGCACCGCAGCCAGCGCATAGGCCGCGATGAGATCATCCGCCTCAACTCCCGGGACGGCGAGTGAAGCCAGGCCAAAAAGCGGACAGAGATCCATCACTGGCTGCTCTTGCACCTGCAGTTCCTCGGGCATCGGGGGACGCTGGCTTTTGTATTCGGGCTGCAGAGCCACCCGCTCAGGCGGCAACCCGGCATCCCAAAGGACCGCGCCGTGGGTGGGTTGCACGTCTTGCAGCATTTTGCGCAGGGCCTTGGCAAAAGCAAAAATCGCGTTCGTCGGCTCTCCAGCGGAGTTGGTCAGCCCCCGAATGGCAAAAAAGGAGCGATAGAGATAGTAGTGCCCATCCACCAAGAGGAGCTTCATGGCATCCTAAAGAGCGGCTGTGCCGGGAGAGGTCAACTCTTGCAAGGCGCGCGGTGGGCCCAGCACTTCGCGCAGAATCATCGCCTGGCGCAGTCCGGCCGGCGAAGCCAATAAACCTCGCGCGTCCGCACCAGCCGGCACCGCAGCGGCGGCTTCAGCTTGGGCAAACCCCCGGGCCAATTCCGCCTGCTGGGCAGTAACGACCTTGCGGGGCGGGGGCGCAGGAGCGGGAACCACCACCGGTGCAGGCAATGGCGGTGGTTCGACAAATGCCGGACGCGTTACCGGAGGGGGAGGCTCATCCTCGAACGGCAGCCCCATGGCCTCGAAAAACCGGCGCAGCTCCGCCTGCGGATCAGGCGCCGACGCTTCCCGCCGGGCGACTGGCTCAGGCACCGCCTCGCTAGCGGCCGAGCCCGCAGCTTCGAGCTCCTCGGCAGCCTGCACCCGCGGCTTCGGAGGCCGCTTGCTCTTGTGCTCCGCCGACTTCTGCAGCAGCCAATTGATCAGGCTGATCACCCCAATGATGATCAGAATGACTAATTGTTCCATGGCAGCGGAGAGGGGATTTGATCCAGCTTGGTGGGGTTTACTTCATGCCCACGCTGGCTTTGTCTGCTCCGGAAATCGCTTCGCGCATGGCCGTATCGGCGCCAAGGTTTTTCAGGCGCATGTAGTCCATGATCCCGAGATTCCCATTACGGAAAGCTTCGGCCATGGCCAAGGGCACCTGGGACTCCGCCTCGACAACCTTGGCGCGCATTTCCTGGGTGCGAGCTTTCATTTCTTGCTCCGAAGCCACCGCAGCTGCACGGCGCATCTCGGCCTTGGCCTGGGCGACGATCTTATCCGCTTCGGCTTGCTCAGCTTGCAGCTTGGCCCCAATGTTTTCCCCGATATCAATGTCCGCGATATCCACCGAGAGAATTTCAAAGGCCGTGCCACTATCGAGGCCTTTCTCGAGAACGAGCTTAGAAATGCGGTCCGGATTCTCCAGCACGTCTTTATAGGAAAGCGCGCTGCCGATCGAAGTGACGATCCCCTCACCGACGCGGGCGATAATCGTCTCCTCCGTCGCACCACCAACGAAGCGATCAAGATTCGAACGCACGGTCACACGGGCCCGGGCTTTGACGCCAATCCCATCGCGGGCCACCGCATCAATAGTCTGCTTGCCCGTTGCAGGATTCGGGCAGTCAATGACTTTGGGGTTGATGCTGGTGCGCACCGCCTCGAGGACAGTCTTGCTGGTGCCTTTGATGGCGAGGTCAATCGCACAGGCGCGGTTGAAGTCGAGGTTGATACCCGCTTTGTCCGCCGCGATGAGCGCCAAGACCACATGGCTCACATTGCCCCCCGCCAAGTAGTGGGCCTCCAGCAGATCGGTATCAATCTGCAGGCCGGCTTTGATGCCATTGATCCGCGAATCCACAATCAATCCCACCGGCACACGCCGCAGCCGCATCCCGATGAGTTTGCCAAAGGAGACCGGGGCATCGGCGATTTTTGCCCGCAGCCACACCCCAAAGAAGTTTGCCAGGATGAGCAGCAAAACCAGGGCAATGACGAGCAGGATTCCAAGAAAGACAACGATGATGATATTTGACATAACGGAAAAAAAGGTAAGGTGACCCGGACAGTAACCCATGCTGGCGAAATTGCCAGCAGCACTTTAGAAATCCGCCCCCAGAAGCCGGGCCATTTCATCGGCAAGGGGTGTGAGTTTGTGGCCCGCAGAGGAATGAGCCGGAACAGCAAAGCGGCGAAGGCTGGGACGCGCCGCAGACCGATACGATGAAAGCTGCGACGTCCCGCGCCGCGATCCGGCCCAGGGCACGTTGTGGACGATGATGAGTCGGCAGAAGGCAACGGAGAATGCTTATCCTCATGCAATCTGCGCTCAGAAAGGCCGACCTTTTCCTCTGCTGAAAACCACTGTTGGTTGTGGACTCTTGGGCGCCGTTCGCACAAGGAGAGTGCTTTGGGTCGGTCGTGGGGAAGTAGTCGCGCGAATCCCGCGAAAATCCCGCGCTACATCCCACCGCCGCAAAACCACAGGCTCGGAAGCAGGCCCTTCGTAGCAAATTTAATCGTTGAATCCCTCCAACAGCAGCACTTCGTGGTCCTAGCAGACTGTGGAAAAACTCGGCCTGGGCGCGTCGCTGTTCGATTTGGCAGGCAGGCGAGGCGCGAGAGTCGGCGCCGTGCCAGGCTCAGGATTTTTCCGGCAAGTTTGGGTGGCGTTGGCGTTCGACAAACAAGAGTGAGCGGCTGTTGTTGCAGACCCGCCCCAATCAAAGCGCCTGCTGGCGCGGGCTCCGACCAATCCATTTCTCCCGAGCTTTGTGGTGCGGGGCTGCGCCGCTGCATGCCAGCCGCGCAGCCCACTGGCCTAAGATTTAGGCGACATACTGCAGGTTGCATCCGCTGATGTTCGGGCTTTTCCGGTATTGGCCTGTGTCAAGCAGCAGGTCGGAGCGTTCGCACTCATGCTCCTGGAGCAAACGCAAGTGCCCCAAGGATTCGGTGGCGATGGGGCCGATGTTCACGCCCCGCTCGCGGTCTGGAACACTCGGATTGTTTTTTTGCATCGGACGACTGCGAAACCCGCTCTAACTGCACGTCAGACAGATGAAAATGGCTCTGATCCACAAGCCGCACCATGGGGACTTTCCGAGGGTAAAATGGCTTGGCAGTCCAAGAGCTGAGCAGTAGAAGAGAGCAGAATCTCCCCGCTCATGGCCAATATTCATTCCGACACCTGGTATCTGCGCAAATTTGAGGATCAAACGGAGTTTGGTCCTTTGCCCTTCGAACGATTGCAAAAGTGGGCCGCCTCAGCGCAAATCGCCCCGCAAGATCTGGTCTCCGACGATGGCAAGGTCTGGATCAAGGCCCCGATGGTTCCGGAATTAGCTATGGATTATCTGGTGCAGATCCAAGACCGCACTTATTACGGGCCGACAAGCGCCGGGGCGATCTTGGAATTTTTTGCCCTCGGGGAAATCTCCCGCGATACGACCGTCATCAACTGCAAGCTCGGTGAGGAGTCGGCCTTGGAAGACTGCGAGTTTTTCCCCGAGGAACAGACGGAAGAAGGGCCGGTGCGCGGTTCGCTAAGGGCATCCCTGCAGGCCCGCATCCGGGAATTGGAGGCGGAAGTTTTGGACAAGCAACGAAAACTCCTGCTGGCGGAAGATACCATCCGCCGCCTGGAGAAAAAAATCCGCGAAGGATCCTAAACACCCAAGGGCATGAGCTCGGAAAAGTCCTTGGCCCGGTATTTGGATGCGGCGGTGCTCAAGCCGGAGATGAGCCGCCGCGAAGCCGAGGAAGCCCTTCGAGAAGCTATCGGCTACGGAGTTTGCGCGGTCTGCGTGCGCCCCTGCGATGTGGACTTGGCCATCAAGCTCTGTCGTGGAACGCCCACCGGCGTTTGTGTGGTTCTGGGATTTCCCCATGGCGACCAACTCCCCGAGAGCAAAGTCGCCGAAGCCCGAGCCTACGTGTCCCGGGGCGTGCAAGAAATTGACATGGTGGCGAATTACGGCTGGATCCGTTCGGGACTCTGGGCCGAGTACCAAGCCGACCTTGCCGGAGTGGTGGCGGTCACCAAACCGGCCGGGATACTACTCAAGGTCATCCTCGAGACTTCGCAGCTCACCCAAGAGGAAATTTTCCGGGCCACCGAGTTTGCCGTTGCAGCTGGTGTGGATTTTGTGAAGACCTCCACCGGATTCTACGGCGAAGGGGCCACGGAAGCAGCCGTTCGAACAATGCTCCAGGCAGCCGCCGGGCGGTTGCAGGTGAAGCCCTCGGGAGGCATTCGGGACCGCGCTACGGCGGAGAAATTCCTCAAAATGGGAGCCACCCGGCTCGGTGTTGGGCATGCTTCCTGCCCGGCCCTGTGTCAGGACGCTCCCTCCTCTACCAACGAGGATCTCTATTGAATCAGAAAGGAATGAGCAGTTGCTGTGGCGGGGGGGCTCCCGCCTCTTCGAAGGGGACGGGAACCTGCTGCGGAGGTTCCAAGCAGCGCGTAGATTGGCTTTTTTGGAGCATGCTCACCGCCGTGGCAGTGCTTTATCTGGGGCACTGGGTGACGTGGTTTCCTGGCGGCCCCGAAGCGGTCGCAGTATGGTCGCACCTGAGCCATGCGGTCTTCCGACTCATCAACACGATGTGGTGGGGCGTGGCTTTCGGCATGGTGGCCATCGGGGTTCTCGGCCGTATCCCCCAGGAATTTGTCCTCGGCGTTCTCGGACGCGGCGCCACATGGAACGGGCTCCTGCGCGCCACGGCCGGTGGAGTTCTGCTTGATCTCTGCAACCACGGCATCCTCCTCGTCGCCGCCAGGCTTTATCAGAAAGGCGCCAGCCTCGGCCAAGTCATGGCCTTCCTCATCGCCAGCCCGTGGAATTCTTTTTCCCTCACGCTGGTCCTCGTGGCCCTCATCGGTCTCCCGTGGACCGTCGCCATCCTCCTCGGCTCGGCCACCATTGCCCTGCTCACCGGAGCAATCTTTGACTCTTTGGTGCGGCGCGGAATCCTACCCGCCAATCCCCATACGGTTGAACTCCCGGCCGACTTTGCCTTTTGGCCGGAGGCAAAAAAACGGCTTGCTCAGACCCGTTTGGGGGTTCGTTGGTGGGTGGAGGCGATCTTCGAGGGAATTGTGGGGGCGAAAATGGTGGTGCGCTGGTTGCTGCTCGGGGTGCTCTTGGCTGCTGGGGTGGAGGTTTTTGTGCCGCAGGAGTGGTTTGCGCAGTGGTTCGGCCCCAGTCTGCTGGGGTTGTTGCTCAGTCTGGTCGCGGCGACCCTTAT
This sequence comes from uncultured Chthoniobacteraceae bacterium, assembly GCA_964595865.1. GTDB lineage: Bacteria > Verrucomicrobiota > Verrucomicrobiia > Chthoniobacterales > DYNR01 > CAZQRL01. Next base: position 113,493 of record CAZQRL010000004.1, on the reverse strand, counting down.
CGAGGTCTGCTCCGAAGGCAGCACCCCTTTGGCGGCACAGCTTTTCACCCGCGCCCAAGCTCCCGGCAATGGTTTCACCTTCCTCATGGCCGGCGCAGCCACAGATATTACCGAAATCCTCATTTTGCGGGATGTGACTAAGTCCTGGAAAGCAGCCCTTTTCCTTCCCCTCGTTGCCACCCCGCAAATCCTCCTTCTCGGCTACCTTTTCAATTCCCTTGGACGCTAATCCCTCCGCTCCACCGGAACTGCTCGAGTTCCTCGTTGAAACCGCCCTCATTCCCCCAGGAAGCCAACCGCAGATTGCCCTGCTCGGCGGAGGAGTCTCGAGCGATGTCTGGCTCGTCGAGCCTCCCGGGCAGCTACCTTTGGTGGTCAAACGCAACGTCGCCCAGTTGCGGGTGCGAGCCGATTGGCGCGCCGATCCGGCGCGGCTGCGGTATGAATTTCTCTACCTGCAGACGCTCGGGGAGCTTCTTCCGGGCCACGTGCCCCAGCTGCTCTGGAAAAATCCCGCGGCTCCTTTTCTTGTGCTGGAATATTTGGGAGCGGGTTGGGCGAATTGGAAGCAGCAACTGCTCTCTGGCCTGATCGAGCTGGAGACGGCCTCCCGGGTCGGCAGCCTCCTCGGCCAGATTCATGCCCGCACCACTGGAAACCCAGCCATTGCGGCCCGCTTTCCCAGCTTGGAGTATTTTTTCCAGCTACGCATCGAGGCTTATCTGGAGAGCACCGCCGCCCGGCAACCCAAGGCTCTGGCAGATTGGATTCTCCGGGAAGCTGAACGGCTGCGCGGCCATCGGGAAGGTTTGGTGCATGGAGATTTCAGCCCCAAAAATCTGCTGGTGGGGCCAGAGCGGGTGGTGGTGATTGACTGCGAGACGGCCTGCTACGGTGACCCGGCCTTTGACCTCGCGTTCGTGCTCAATCACCTCCTCCTCAAGGCGCTCTACCACACCTCCACACCCCAAGAATCGGCCGCCGCACCCGCTTTGCTCTCAGCCCTGCGACAGCTTTTGCTGGCTTACAAAAAGGCCCATCCCAGCGGCGCGCCGGAGATTTTCCCTCGTGCCGCCCGCCTCCTCCCCATGCTGCTTCTGGCCCGCGTGGATGGCAAATCGCCGGTGGAGTATCTCGACCCACCGCGGCAGGACTTTGTGCGCCGCGCGGCTCCTCATCTGCGCGTTCTATTGTGCAAAGAGGAAAATCTTCACGACCTTACCACAGCTTGGTTCGCCCGACTCCGACATGCCCATTTGCCAAACGCCGAGCCACCCCATTTACGCCATTGACTCCCCCGGCCTGCCGACTAGCTTGCCACTTGCCAGGGGCTATGGATTGCGGACAGGCCAACCCCGCCAGGGCAGGAATGCAGCAACGGCAACCTGATCTTCCTTGCCGTAGTCCTCTGGCCTCCCTCCCCCTCCCTCACGCCGCCCACAGCCGACGGCAAATTTTTCGCCCGCCTGCCGGATTCCCTGTTGTCGCCGGGTGTGGCCTGTGGTTACCTTGACCCTCTTTGCCATGAATGTTGTTTTGCAAGAATTGCCCAATTGTGAAGTGAGTCTGCAGGTCGAAGTGCCGGCCGAGCGTGTGGATTCGCAATGGAAGAAAATCGCCCGCGAATTTCAACTCCACGCCAAACTCCCCGGGTTTCGCCCCGGAAAAACCCCCGCCCAACTCATCGAGAACAAATTTGCCAAGGAAATCCGCAGCGAAGTCCTCGACCACCTGCTGAAAGAGACGCTCAACGAAGCTATCAAAGAAAAAAAGCTCCGCGTTCTCGGCGTGGCCCAGGTAGAAGGCCCGGACCTCGGGGCGGATCGCGTCGTTCGCTACACCGCCACCGTCATCACCGAACCCGAATTCGACCTGCCCGACTACGAAAGCCTCGAAATCGCATTGGCGGAACCGCAGGTCACCGAAGAAGAAATTGACGCTGCCTTTGATCGCCTGCGTGAACCGCACGCAGACTTCTCCCCGGTGGAAGGCCGCGGCTTGGCCATAGGCGACTACGCGGTCCTGTCCTACTCCTCCTCCCTCGATGGAACGCCTCTGCCCGAAGCCATCCCCGGAGTGCCTCCCCTGCTTGCCGGAAGACAGAACTTCTGGCTGCAAATGCAAGACAACGCCTTCCTTCCTGGTTTTGTGGACCAACTCCTCGGCCTTCTGCCCGACGCGGAGAAAGAGTTTCCCATTACCCTCGCAGACGACTTCCCCTCGGAAAGCCTACGGGGCAAAACTCTCGATTTCAAAGTCACCTTGCACGAAATCAACGCCAAATCCCTGCCCGAGTGGACTGAGGAGCTGGCAGATAAAATCTACCCCGGCAAGACCCAGGCGGAACTGCGGGAGTTTGTCGCAGAAAACCTCCGTGACAATGCCAAGCAGGAATTCGAGCGCGCCAAGCGCAATGCTGCCCTGGCCGCCCTGCGAACCAAGATCACCTGCCCTCTGCCAGCGCGCCTCGTCAATCAAGAAATGTCGTCCATCATGCGCGACATTGTCAAAGAGAATCTCGAGCAGGGGATCTCCGATGAGGAGCTCCGCAGCCATGAAAATGAAATCCTCGGGGCCGCCAAACAGGGGGCCGAAGAGCGGGTGCGCAGTCGCTTCCTTCTGTTGCGCATTGCGGAAAAAGAAGACCTCAAAGTCACGGAGCAAGACCTGACGATGGAGTTGATGCTGCTCAGCCAACGTTATGGTGTGCCAGTGAAAAAACTTGTGGCCGATATCCGCAAAAAGAACGCCTTCCCCTCGCTGCAAGAGAATATTCTCATCAACAAGGCCATTGCGTTTCTCGCCGAGAAGGTGAAAGTTGTGCCGCCCAAGGCCGCAGCCTAATCTCGGGCAACCCATCTATTTATGTCTTCTTCCGCTTCTTCTTCCGCTCACAGTCACCGCCCTTCCTCCATGCTCGTGCCGATCGTCGTCGAGCAAACCGGACGCGGCGAACGCAGCTACGATATTTATTCCCGGCTCCTCAAAGACCGAATCATTTTCATCGGCACCGCGATTGATGACCACGTCGCCAACTTGGTTATCGCGCAGATGCTCTTCCTGCAAATGGAAGACGCTAAGAAAGACATCCACATTTACATCAACTCCCCGGGTGGCTCCGTCACCGCCGGACTGGCCATTTACGACACCATGCAATTCGTGACCTGCGATGTCACCACCTATTGCATGGGGCTCGCCGCCAGCATGGGGGCCGTTTTGCTCTGCGCCGGGACCAAAGGCAAACGCTACGCTTTGCCCAACTCAGACATCATGATTCACCAGGTGAGCGGCGGCGCTCAAGGGCAAGCCAGCGATGTCGAGCGCCAAGTCGAGTTCATGTTCAAGCTCAAGAAACGGTTGAATTCCATCCTCTCCCGCCACACCGGCAAACCCGTCGAGGTCGTGGAGAAGGATGCCGACCGCGATTACTATATGACCGCCGAGGAGGCCCTGGCCTACGGCTTGGTGGACGAAGTGGTGCAATCCCGCAAGGAAAAGAAAGAATAACGCTCCTGCATGGCCCGTTCGCATAACCTCACAATGTGCTCTTTCTGCGGGAAGAGTCACAGCGAAGTCCGCAAACTCATTGCCGGACCCGGGGTTTACATTTGCGATAGCTGCGTGCAGATCTGCAAAGGCATCCTTGACAAGGAACTGGTCGAGACCCCGCGCAAAGGCAAGGCCTCCCTGCCGAATGTTCCCAAGCCGGCGGCGATCCGGGCCCTGCTCGACGAACACGTCATTGGCCAGGATTTGGCCAAAAAGACCCTCGCCGTGGCCGTGCACAATCACTATAAGCGCCTCCTGCACGAGAGTTCCCAGCCTCAGGGCAACACTGTGAAGCTGGATGCACTCGAGGAAGTTGAGCTGGAGAAAAGCAATGTCCTGCTCATCGGCCCGACCGGCTCCGGCAAAACCCTCCTCGCAAAAACCCTCGCCCGCCTCCTCGATGTGCCCTTCTGCGTGGCCGACGCCACCAGCATCACCGAGGCCGGCTATGTGGGCGAAGATGTCGAGAACATCGTTCTGCGCCTCCTCCAGGCGGCAGATTTCGATGTCAAACGGGCCGAATCCGGCATCATCTACATTGATGAGATAGACAAGATCGGGCGCAAGACCGACAACGTCAGCATCACTCGCGATGTCTCCGGCGAAGGCGTGCAGCAGGCCCTCTTGAAAATTCTTGAAGGCACCATCTGCAATGTCCCCCCACAAGGCGGGCGGAAACATCCCCAGCAGGAATACATCCAAGTCAACACTTCGCGCATTCTCTTCATCTGCGGCGGAGCTTTCGTCGGCTTGGAAAAAATCATCGAACGCCGACGCGGCGGCAAAGCGATGGGCTTCCATGCCCCGCAGAAAGTCGCGGAAGACGCCCTCTCTCCCAATCCCTTCAGCCAGGTTGAACCCGAGGATCTCCTCGCCTTCGGGCTCATTCCCGAGTTCATCGGCCGCCTCCCTGTAGTGACCGCACTCGATGCCCTCACCGAGGAAGAATTAGTCCGCATCCTCACCGAACCAAAAAACGCCATGGTCAAACAATACGCCAAGCTCCTGGCGATGGATGGCGTGCAGCTCACTTTCACCAAAGACGCCCTGCGCGCTCTAGCCGAAGAAGCCCTCAAAAAAGGCACCGGGGCACGGGCATTGCGTTCGATGCTCGAACGGCTGATGCTGGACCTGATGTATGAATCCCCCGGCCGGAGCGACTTGACCCATGTAACGATCAATCGCGCCGTGGTCGAAGGTCGTCGTCCGCCCCTCCTGCGGCGCAAAGTCAGCAAATCCGCCGCCTAATGCGTGCCCCCGACGAGGCTCCCGCCTCAGAGGAAGCCAATCTCCAGCATTTACCTCCCGACTGGTGGCAACACCCCGGTCCGCATGAACTCGACCTCGGCTGCGCCCGCGGCAAGTTTCTGGTCGCCGTCGCCGAGCAATTCCCTGAAACCCGATTCCTTGGCATCGAACGCCAGAGCGACCGGGTCCTGCGCGCCCGGCGGAAAATTGCCCGTCTCGGGCTCCGGAACACCTGGGCAATCCAGGGGGAGATTCTCACTTGCCTTCGCGAGCAGGTGCCCGCTGTCTCCGTGCGACGAGTCCACCTCCTATTTCCCGACCCTTGGCCGAAGCGCCGCCATGCCCCAAGACGCATCTTTCAACCAGAATTCCTGCGGGCCATCGAACGACTCCTCCAACCTGGCGGAATCCTGCGCTTCGTTACGGACCAGTTAGAATATCACCGTTCTGTTGCTGCGTGGTGGGCCCAAGAACCCGGCTGGACGCTACAAGCTGGCGAAGTAGAACCGAATCCTTGGCCACAAACCGAATTCCAGTCCCGCTTTCTCGCGGCCGGCTTGCCCGTTTATACCCTCCTCGGCACCTGGCAAACCAACGCTCCCTGAGCAGCTCTATCCCAGGAAGGTTTTTGCCAGCGGCCTACGGACGCAGAGAAAGGCAGATTTTTACGATCTAGGCTCAATCAACTTCCCAGCCGGAGCCTGCCGGGCCGCAAGGTGAGTTGCCTATTCGCAAACCGTGCTGCCTGCAACACAGAACTAAACCGGCAAGTCTGCTGTTTGTAGGATGAAAGCTTGCTGGGGGATAAAGCTTATCCTCTCAGGCGTTGCGACGGCGCAGCCATACCATCATACCCAACCCAAGACCCAACAGCAGGGCAGTGGAGGGCTCCGGAATGATGGTAAATTCGCTGTTGTGGTTTAGCACCGCCCAAACGTTGCCGCTTGAAGTATCCCGTCCGTATGCTCCCAGCATCGTGGTGGGGTTGAAAGTTCCGCCGTTGTCTGCCAAGAAGGTGGCAAAGCTAACCTCATAAAATCCGGCCAAGCTGCCGGGCGTGCCATGGTTGCCGAGCGTGGCATTGACCCAAGAATTGGAACCGTTCCGCCATCCCAGCATTGCATCTGACGGCAGAGAAGCGATGTTCAACTGCAGGGCAAAAGGATCTTTAGCCGAGCCGGAAACATTCCCCATGCCACTGACATTGATGATCTCACTCACCCGGATGTCGTCGTTCACCGCCGCGCTAATATCGCTGAATGAGAGAGAGATGGTCTGGACGCCGGTGGTGTTTGTGCCGGCAAGGAAGGAATACCTCGTTTCTGGACGCGTCCCTTGAGCCAGGTCGCTGCGGAGAGCACCACTGGTGCCCGTGCGGAAAGCGGTGTTGTTGCCCGTGACGACCTCGATACGGGAATTGGTGCCGTTGTTAGTGAAGCGAATGTTGTTTGCCACCGTCACCCCAGAACTGAAGCGCAGCGTTGCGTTATTGCTGGAAGCCACGGTGACGTTGCCGGAGGAAGCTCCGAGACCCGTGTTCGAGCCGATGACGAGAGAGCCGGCATTTAAGGTAGTCCCGCCGGAGTAGGTGTTCGATCCGGAAACCGTGAGTGAGCCTGAACCGTTTTTAGTGAGGGAACCTCCGGATCCAGACATATTACCACTCACAGTGAAGTTCGAGCTTCCGTTGAATACTGTTGAGTTGGAATTTATGAAAACGTTATTTGTCATTGTGACAGAGCCACCATTCGTGGTGAAGGTAACCACAGATCCATCAACGCCGAATTGGTTGTTGAAAGTTTGATTACCAGCTCCCGATTCCACAGTTATCCCAACACTAAGGCTGATACCGGCTCCTCCGCTGGAATTCCAAGTCCTAGCACTGGTCGCAGAGCTCTGAATTGTTAGGCTCCTGAGCTGAAACCAGGAAACGGTGTTTATATCTTGGGTTGTATTATTGTTGTGACCGAAGAAAACATCATTTCTAGTTCCGCTTGGATTATCTGGCCTATTTTGATTATTGTTCCAAGTCTGATAATACCAAGGGAGATTAGTGTTGTTCTCCCATAGACTTGTTCCAGAATTGTCGCGACTGAATACATTTTGCTGCGCTGAGACAGGAACAACCATCGCCCCAAGAACAAGAATTACACCCAGAATACAATTATTTGGAGCTTTGATTTTCATTGGCATTGGTGTCGGGTAGTGCTTGAAGTTGGACAGTAGAATCAGCGTTTTACTTTCCTCCTTACGATCCAGGCCATCGCGCCGAGACCAAGGAGAGCCCAAGTGGCGGGTTCAGGAATGATGGAGATGTTATTGGAATAGAGATTGTTGAGGTCGTTGCCGGCATCTGTGTCACCGACGTAAAGGCGGAAGCCCGTTAAAGCAGAGCTGACAGTGTAGTTGGCTGAGAAAACATCTGAGCCTCTGGTGAGAGTGACCATGAGCTGCGTGGCGGAAACCTGGGTTGCCTGAACGTTGAAAATGGATTGCTGGTTGTAGGACCAGCCCAGATCAGCTCCATTCACCAAATACTGATCATTAGCGACATTAAAGTTCCAGACTTCGTCACCACCTGCGAAACTGTTGTTGATAAATAGAGAAATCCCTTTGTTCCCGTTTCTGAAAGCTATGGCTAAATCTATGAGGAATGCGTCGCCATTGTTAAGGGCGTTGCTAAAAAGACGCTCTGCGTTGGCGTAGTTGATGCCGGTGGGATTGCCGAACATCCCAAAGGCCGTTCCCCCTGTATTAATGTTTCCGAAGCCTTGGCCTGCGGAGTCGCCGAGGAAAAACCCGGCAGTGCCATTGGTGGTGGAGGTGTAAAGGTTCCACGCTTGAAACCCCGTTCCACCATTGGAGCCGTTGGTCCAACTGACGTAATTGGAGGCATTGTCACTGGCGATTTGCGCGGAGAGGCTGCCGAGAGCCAAAGTCGAAAAGGCGAGGATACCGAGAGAGAGTTTCTTCATGGGGGGAAGGGTGTTGTTGTTTGAGGGGTGAGCGGATTTAATTCCGAATTACCGGGATTGAACGGAAATAGTTGGTCGTTGTCAAGGTAGGCGCTTGGGCGAACGGGGTTTTTGCGGTGGATTCACCGGCTGCCGAAGGGCTTGATTACAATCGTTAAACTATTCAAAAAAGTTCTCATCCGGCAACCGGGGCGGGCCATTGACGCCAAGGGTAGAAACTCAGATAGTGCCGCCACTCGCCCACAGCCCACCTTAGGTTCTCGCCAAGCTCTCCCCCCTATGACATTCTTTTCACATTTTCCTTTTCCGCTCCCCTGGCGAACCGGCCTTACCCAGCTGGCGGCTGGTTGCTTGGCTTATGGGTTCATCCTCGTGGGGAACACCTGGTCCGCGGGAGACGATGCGGTATGGGCCACGCGAGTCCCGGAGTGGTCCAAATCAGCAGTGTGGTATCAGATTTTTCCGGAGCGCTTTCGTGATGGGGATCCGGGGAATAACCCGGGCCGCAGCTCCCTGGAATGGCCGACCCGTCCCTCTGCCAAATGGCGACTGACACCTTGGACAGGGGATTACTATGCGATGGACGAATGGGAAGAAGAGCTCGCCAGCCAGGCCAAGGGGCAACCGGGCTTTTACGAAGGGGTGACGCAGCGCCGCTATGGCGGAGACTTACAGGGAGTGCTGGAGAAGTTGGACTATTTGCAGGAGCTCGGGGTCAATGCGATTTACTTCAACCCGGTTTTCTATGCCCGTTCGCATCACAAATACGATGGCAATAGCTTCCATCACATTGATCCGTATTTCGGACCCGACCCGCAAGGCGACTTTGCCATCATGGATCAAGAAACGGCGGACCCGGCGACGTGGCAGTGGACCGCAGCGGACAAACTTTTCTTGCAACTGCTGCAGGAAGCCCATCGCCGGGGCATCCGGGTGATTATTGATGGAGTATTCAATCACACCGGACGGGATTTTTTTGCTTTTGCCGATTTGCGGAAAAAGCAGGCGGACTCGCCGTATGCGGACTGGTATGTGGTGGAGAGCTTTGACGATCCGGCCACCTCGCGGAATGAATTTATCTATCGCGGGTGGTGGGGACATCAGACCCTGCCAATTTTCGCCGCGACCGAGGATGGGCAGGACATGGCACCGGAGCCCAAGGCTTATGTCTTTGCTGCGACACGGCGGTGGATGGATCCCAACGGCGATGGCGACCCTTCGGATGGCATAGATGGCTGGCGCCTCGACGTGGCCGATGAACGCCCGGCCAAGTTCTGGGCGGATTGGAATGCCCTGGTGCGACAAATCAACCCCCAGGCCTACACCGTCGGGGAGGTGTGGAGTAATCCGCTCGAGCTTATCGAGCACGGGCAATTCTCCGCCGCCATGAATTATTACGGTTTTGCCATGCCGGTGAAGGGATTTCTTATTGATGGCAATGTGCCCGCGACGCGATTCGCCCAGATGCTTGACGAGCGTCGGGAAGCGCTGCCCGGGCCGGTGGCCTATGCGATGCAGAACTTGATGGATTCGCACGATACGGACCGGCTGGCTTCGATGGTGGTAAATCGCAAGCACCATTCCGACCCGGAATATCTCGACTACAACAACCAGAATAGCGCGCGGGTTTCCGGAGATTACAAAATCGGGCGTCCAGGGCCGGAGGATCGGGCTATTCAGCGCATGGTGGCTCTCCTGCAAATGACCTATGTCGGCGCTCCGATGATTTATTATGGAACGGAGGCAGGCATGTGGGGCGGCCACGATCCGGATGTGCGGATGCCCATGGTCTGGCCGGACCTTTCCTTTGCCCCTCAGGCCCGGGACCCGCGCGGCTACGAGCGGAAACCCGATCCGGTAGCCTTCGATCGGGAGCTTTTCACCTACTACCAAAAGCTCATTGCTCTGCGGCGCCAGCTTCCAGTGCTGAATCGGGGCGGTTTCCGCATTTTGGGGGCCTTCGACGAGTCCCGGGTCGTGGTCTTTGCCCGGGAAATGGATTCCCCTCCCCCCGGCACTCCGGGCCGAGTCGTCGTGGCTATCAATCGCAGTGAATCCCCCCAGCAGCTGGGAGTGCCGGTCGGAGGTGGAGTGCCAGGGGCGAGCTGGAAGCTATTGGCCGCTTCGCGCGATGATTTCCCACCCGGTGCGCTCTCCCTCGCCACCGTGGCGAATCAATGGAGTTTCCGCCTGCCACCGCTCACCGCTGCCCTCTGGGCCGAGGAAGCGCCACAACCCTGATTCCTCTCATCATCTCGCTACCACCCCATGAAAGAAAAACCACCTCTAAACCTCTGGGCGATCTGGAATATGAGCTTCGGCTTCTTCGGTATCCAGTTCGGCTGGGGCCTGCAAATGGCCAACATGTCCTCCATTTACCAAATGCTCGGAGCCGATGAAAAAGACATCCCGATTCTCTGGTTGGCAGCACCGCTCACCGGACTGATTGTCCAACCCATCATTGGCTACTACAGCGACCGGACTTGGAACTTTCTTGGGCGACGCCGCCCATATTTCCTCGTCGGGGCCATTCTCGCCAGCCTGGCGCTCATAGCGATGCCGAATTCTCCCTCGCTCTGGATCGCGGCGGGGCTGCTCTGGGTCCTCGATGCCTCGGTGAATGTCAGCATGGAGCCCTTCCGCGCCTTTGTAGGAGATTTGTTACCGCCTTCCCAACGCAAGCAAGGCTTTGCCATGCAGAGCCTGCTCATCGGACTCGGAGCGGTGCTCTCCTCGGCCCTGCCATTTATCCTCACCAATGGCTTCGGTGTGAGCCGCGAAGCCACCATTGACAGCCCGATCCCGCCCTCCGTGACCCTGGCCTTTTACATCGGAGCGGCGGTTTTCTTTTCCGCCGTGATGGTCACCATCCTCACCACCAAGGAGCATCCGCCGGAGGACATGGAAGCCTTCCGCAAAATGAAATTGGAAAAATCCGGCGTCGGTCATGCTTTTGCGGAGATTTTCCAAGGCATCCTCTCCATGCCCCGAGCCATGAAACAGCTCGCGGTAGTGCAATTTTTCACCTGGCTGGCCCTTTTCAGCATGTGGATTTACTTCGTGCCCGCAGTTGGCAAAGGCATTTTCCAAGGCAACCCGCTCGGAGTGCACGATGCCGCCTCCAAGGCCTTGTTGGTTGAGCAGCCGCAGTGGATGGGCCCGGCCGCTGCTTTGGCCGTTGCCTACGAGGCGAAAAAGAACGAACTGGCAACCGCAGCTCGCCAGGACCAGCCCGCACGCAGTTGGAGCACCGCGCTGTTGCAGATGTTTGGCCTGGCACCTGCAGAGCCGGATGCGGGAGAACGAATCAACTCGGAAATTCTCCAAGATCTCCTGGCTAACGCGCTGCAGAATCCCGCCACACCGACCGAGAAGGAACAGCACAGCCCCTTGGTGCAAACCTTCGCCGCCGCCCTCGCGGCGCATGCGCCGGAATCGGGGCAATCCCCCTCCCTTTCTGAGGCTGCGGATAAGATCCTTACGGCTCTGGCAGAGGGACGGCGCTATCAAGAGGGTGCCGCTTGGGGCGGGGTTTGTTTCTCCACCTACAATCTCGTGGCTTTCGGCTTTTCCTTCATCCTCTTGGCACTCACGCGGCGGTTTTCCGCTAAAGGCATCCACCTCGTCTGTCTGGCGATTGGGGCTTTAGGACTGATCTCCGCGATCTGGGTCAGCCAACCGAACCTGCTCTTGCTCTCGATGGTCGGAGTTGGAATTGCCTGGGCCTCCATTCTTTCCATGCCCTACGCCATGCTGGCGAATGTCATCCCCGGGGAAAAGATGGGCTTCTACATGGGCGTCTTCAATTTTTTCATCGTGCTGCCGCAAATCTTGGCCGCCGTGGCCTTGGGGCAGCTGGTGGATCACTTCCTCGGCGGCAACGCCATGCAGGCAGTGCTCTTCGGCGGTATTTCCATGGCCATCGCCTCGGCGGCGACCCTCATCGTCAGCAAAGAATCCGAAGCTCACACCTGACACTGCCCAGCGTCCTGCAACCGAGACCCAGCGCGCCGCGACGCGGAAATCCAGAAAGGCCTGCCTGCAGGGAAAATCCTGTGTCTCCGACGCCGGCTTTCGTGTAGGCTGCACGGGATGAAGCTCAATCGGGAATTATTCTCGCCTCTGGGACGCCGGATCGCCGGCGGCAGCGGAATCGAGGATCTCATGGAAGATCTCGGCCGGGCCCTGGCCGAGGGAGGAGAGGACATAGCCATGCTCGGCGGGGGAAACCCGGCCCACATTCCCGCCATGGAAGCCCTCTGGAAAGAGCGCCTGGAGGAAATTCTCGTCCATCCGGCCCAGCTTCGTCGGGTGCTGGCCATCTATGACCCCCCGCAGGGCAATCCGAGCTTCCTGGAAGCCCTCGCCGCCATGCTCCGACACCACTACGGCTGGCCAGTCAGCCCGGAAAACCTCGCCGTGGCCCCCGGCGGCCAAAGCGCCTTTTTCTTCCTTTTTAACCTCCTCGGCGCCGGACCAGATCGCCAGGTGCTCTTCCCGGTAATGCCAGAATATATCGGCTACGCTCCACAAGAATTACTGCCTGGCACTTTTTCGGCGTTGCGGCCCCGCATTTCTCGCACTGGACCGCAGCGGTTTCGCTATCACGTGGACTTTTCCGCCTTGCCCGAAGGAGCGGAGGCCGCGCGGGTGGCAGCCGTCTGCGTCTCACGCCCGACCAATCCCAGTGGGAATGTCCTGGACGATGCCGAGATGGAAGCCCTCTCGCGTTGGACGGCCCGGCAAGGGGTGCCGCTGCTCATTGATAACGCCTACGGGCTGCCCTTCCCCGGCATCCTGTTTCGCGAGGTCTCGATGCCGTGGGCAGAGCATCACATTTACGTGCTGAGTCTCTCCAAGCTGGGGCTTCCGGGAACTCGCACGGCCGTGGTGGTGGCGGAGGAAAAAACCGCCCGCGCCGTGACCAGTTGGATGGCCATGACGGGGCTGGCGAATGGCAACTTCGGGCAGGCCATCGTGCGCCCCCTAATACAAGACGGCACATTACTGCATGCGGTGCAACATTCCATCCGTCCTTTTTACGAAAACCGGCTGCAAAAGGCTTTGCGCCTGGCCGAGGAATTACTGCCGACAGAATCCGGCTATGCGCTGCATGAAACGGGCGGGACGATGTTCCTTTGGTTGTGGTTGGAGGGGAGTCGGTGCAGTTCGCGTGCGCTCTACGAACGGCTGAAGCAGCGGCAGGTCTTGGTGGTGCCGGGGGATCCATTCTTCTTTGGCCTGCCAGAGGCGGATCTCGACTGGCGGCATCGGAGGGAATGTCTGCGGATCAATTACGCCGTCGAGGAGGACGCGCTGCGTCGGGGCTTTAAGGCTTTGGGAGAGGAATTGCGTGCGGCCGCACCGTGACTATGAACCGAGATTGGAATGACCCCCGCTACCGAGAGCCCAGTTGGTATTGCTTGAAGACGGGACCGAAGCAGGAGCTAAGGGTGTTGCGGCAACTGGAGGTCATTGAGGCCGTTGAAGGTTACTGCCCGTTGTTGGCCTATCGGCGGATGCGTGGGCAACATCCGCTGCGGGTTCGAGAAGCACTCTTCCCGCGTTACGTCTTCGCCCACTTCGCTCTCTGGGAGACCGGACGCCACCTCCTGAGCCTGCCAGGCGTGCGGGGACTGGTGGAATTTGGCGGTCGCCCAGCATTGGTGAACCGCGGCATCATTGCGGCGTTGCGCGAGTTGACAGCCGGGACGGCGGAACTGGAAGTGCGTCAAGAGCTCGCCCCGGGCAGCCGAGCGACGATCTTGCAGGGGCCTTATGCCGGGCTGGAGGTGTTGGTAACGCGAGTCCTTCCCGCCGGGGAACGGGTGGCGGTCCTCATGGAAATCCTCGGGATGGAGCGAGAGGTGGAGATTCAGAAGGAGGTACTGCTTCCCCCGATCGAACATCCCCTGGCCAGTTCCAGTAAACGCTGAGTCTTCGCCGAATCGCCCGGTGTCCAGCCAACTTGGCGCACCAGGGAGCGCAGATAACGCCTGGTCGCCGCGTGGCGATAATGAAACATGCCGACCAGAGCTAGCCGGACCGCGACGGCCACGAAAGGCCACCAGGCAATGGACTGCGGCAACTCAAGATATACTTCGTCGCGTAGGATGCCCGGCGAGCGGTTTCCTGGCGGTGGGGCCAGAAAGCAGTGGTGGTGGGCAAAAAATGGCAACGGTCCCTCCGGAGCGGTATCCACCAAAAGACCAGGAGGCTCCACGCGCAGCCAGAGTCCGCGCCAATCCAACCGCAGGCCGAGTTGGCGGACCACCAAACGGAATCCCTCGCCCGCCACGGCCTGGGGAGCTGCCTGCAACTCCTCGATCCGCAGCCCAGGCGGTTGCACGTGACGCAGATTGGCCGGATTTTCGTGGAAAGCGAATAACACCTCCGGTGGAACCGGCTGCGGACTTTGCCAGCGGAAAAATATTTTTTCCATCACCAGGGATTTACGCTTGACCCCCCGCACGGAATGGCCTTTTTCGAGGGCCTTGTGAGGCCAGCAAGGGCAAGAAGATTTTTTGTTGCCAAAGCTCCAGCCCCCCAGTAACGAACTCCACCTCAACATCACCCACATCCATCTTATGTCCGAAAAATCCATTGAAGAAAAAGTCAAAGATATCATCGTCGAGCAACTCGGAGTGAATCCGGAACAGGTCACCCCGACCGCTTCGTTCATCGAAGATCTCGGGGCGGACTCGCTCGACACGGTCGAGCTAGTCATGGCGTTCGAAGAAGTCTTTGAAGTGGAAGTGCCGGACGAGGATGCGGAAAAACTGCAGACTGTCGGTGACGTGATCAAATACATCGAGGAGAATAGCTCGAAGTAAGTCACTCCGAGGGCTGCGGCTCCTGCTAGCCAGCCTTAAAAAACCAATCGAATTTACCTATCCGCTCTCCGGGCCAATCCCGGAGAGTGGATTTTTTTTGTGCTTTGGGATTGTTCCGGCGGCGGTTTTCCTGTCTCTAACAGGGCTGATTTCCTGGACTCATCTTTCCCGTTTCATGTCTTCGCTCCCCCCTTCTCCCACTGCCATTCAACGAATCGGCAATGAACTGGCCATCGCTTGGAGCGACGGTGAGGAATCTTTTCTCTCTCTGGAATATCTCCGTCGTCACTGCCCCTGCGCGGTCTGCGGAGGCGAGCCGGATATACTGGGGAACGTGGTGCGCCCGCAGCCGCAATACGGGCCGGAGAGCTTCGAGCTGCGGGAGATCGAATACGTCGGTGGCTATGCCCTTCAACCCCGTTGGGGCGATGGCCACCGCACCGGTCTTTACTCTTGGAACTATCTGCGGAAATTGGCGGACCAGAACCCTCCCACCACTCCCCAATGAAGGGCAAATACCTCACCTTCTGGCTACGCCTGGGCAGCACCGCGGGGCTGTGGATCGTTATCCTCTCTGCCATCCTCTCCGGTTACGAACTGGCTTTCTTTTGTCTCATTGCCGGACTGGGCCTGGCGGGTCTCTGGGAATACTGCCGCATGTTGCAAGCCTATGGGATTCCCACCTTCCGCCTCACCGCCATGCTCTGTGCGGCTATTTTTCTCAGCGGGAGCTTTTGGTATCAGCGCTCCACCGGACCGACTGGCGGCAACGACCTGGAACTGGCGGTCCTAGTTGCCTTCATCCTCATCGTCTTCGGGCGACAGATTTTCGATCGCAACGTTGGAACCAACCCCCTACGGGCCGTCGCCTACACGCTCTTCGGACTGGTCTACATTCCCTGGCTCTTTAACTTTCTCACCAAAATCGTCTTCCTCACTCCCCCGACGGAGGCCGGCCAAGCCACCGGGCAATTCTATGTGCTTTACCTCGTCATGGTGACCAAGTTTGGCGATATGGGCGGCTATTTCTTCGGCTTTCTTCTTGGGCGGCATCCCTCGGTGCCCCATATCAGTCCGAAAAAAACCTGGGAGGGATTTGCCGGGGCTTTGGTCGGGGCTTCGGTCGCCAGCTGGATTCTTCACTGGTGGATGCCCGAGAAGTTGACGCTTTTAAGGACCATGGATTGGGTGGTGCTCCCGTTGTTGCTCGGAGTGGCCGGAATCATCGGAGATCTGGCGGAATCCGTTATCAAACGCAGCACCGAGACCAAGGACTCCAGCCGTTGGTTGCCGGGCATCGGCGGAACGCTGGATTTGATTGACAGTCTGCTCTTCAGCGCGCCGTTGCTTTATTTCTGGCTGCGAATGAGTATGGGAGTCGGGCTATGAGCAGCGTGCCGGAGCGTCCACGGCGGGTGGTCGTGCTGGGAGCGACTGGCTCGATCGGATCAAGTGCCTGTCAGGTCGCACGGGCCCTCCCTGAGGAAATCCAGCTTGTCGGTCTCTCGGCTTGGAGCAATGAGGCCGCGCTCATTGAGATCGCCCGGGAATTCCGTCCAGGGGCCGTCTGCTTCGGTCCGCAAACCGACCTCCAGCGCGCCCGGCGAGAGCTTCCTGCGGGAACGAAAATCCTCCAGGGGGAGGAAGGGTTGCTGGAGATGGCGGCAAGCAGCGAAGCGGATATCGTTCTCTTGGCCATTGTGGGAGCTGCAGGGCTCGCCCCAGCCCTGGCGGCAATTGAGGCGGGGCATGATCTTGCGGTTGCCGGCAAGGAGGTGCTGGTAATGGCTGGCAGCATCGTCATGGCCGAAGCGGCGCGCCGGGGTGTGCAGATCCTCCCGGTGGATAGCGAGCACAATGCCATCTTTCAGTGCTTGGAGGGGCGCGCTCCGGCAACGGTGGCCCAACTGCATCTCACCTGCTCGGGCGGGCCATTCCGGGAGACTCCGGCAGCGGATTTCTCGCGGATCACTCCGGAGATGGCTCTGCGGCATCCCACTTGGCAGATGGGCCGTAAAATAACTGTGGATTCCGCCACCCTTTTCAACAAAGGGCTCGAGATGATCGAAGCTCACTGGCTTTTCGGGGTGCCAATGGATCGCATCCAAGTGGTCATTCATCCGCAAAGCATTGTGCATTCGATGGTCGAGTTTGTGGATGGATCTTTCCTCGCCCAACTGAGCCGAACCAGCATGACCTTCCCCATCCAATACGCTCTCACCTATCCCCGCCGGGTGCGCGGCACTTTGGCTCCACTGGATTTCCACGAGCTCCGACGCCTGGACTTTGCCGCCCCGCGAGAAGCGGATTTCCCCGCGTTGCGCCTGGCCCGAGAAGCGGGAAACCGCGGGGGCAATGCTCCAGCTGTTCTCAATGCTGCCAATGAGGAAGCCGTGCAGGCTTTTCTCGCTGGGCGGTTATCTTTTCCCGGGATCTGGGAGACCGTGGAGTTTGCGCTGCAGCAGATCCCTTTCGATCCCACACCCGATTTGCCCGGGCTCCTGGAGGCCGATCGAGCCACTCGTGAGCTTTTGGCCCGGTCGGCGCCGGGTTTTCGGGAGTCCGAGGTAAAAAAAGTGCTTCACGGGGAAGTTTTCGTTTGATTCACTCTCTGCGCTCAGGAAACAAATACTGCCCTATGTCCGCGACTCTCACTGCTACTTCCAAGCCCAATCCCATCCTTGCGTGGATCTTTTCCTCCATCGGCAAAAAAACCATCGTGGCGGTCACCGGCGCGTTGTTGGTCCTATTCCTCTGTGGTCACTTGTTGGGCAACTTCACGCTTTATTTCGGGCAAAACGCCATCAACACCTACGCGGAAAAGCTCCACAGCCTGGGGCCATTGCTTTGGTTGGTCCGCCTCGGGCTGCTCGGGATTTTCGCCGCCCACATCTTCTTCACCGTCCTTCTCATTCTGGAAAATCGTGCCGCTCATGGGGCGAAATACGTCCACCGCAACAGCGTGCCCTCGACGATTTTCGTCAAGACCATGAAATACACCGGCTTCGTCGTCCTGGCGTTCGTCATTTTCCACCTGGCCCACTTTACCCTCGGGCTGGTGCAGCCTGAAGCTTACCAACTTCTCGATCCAGAAGGGCGCAAAGACGTTTATTCTATCGTCATCCTCGGTTTTCAGAATGTGCCGATCAGCCTCTTTTACATTTCGGCCTTGATTCTTCTCACTTTCCACCTGAGCCACGGAATTGGCAGCCTCTTCCAAACCCTTGGCATCGCCAACAAAAAGCTCCGCCCGCTCTTTGAGCGTGGTGGAGTCATTATCGCTTGGGCCCTCTGCCTCGGTTACATCAGCATCCCGATCTCGGTGATGCTCGGCTTGGTGAAACTCCCGGCCTGAATCCTTTCCATCTCCGACTCCTAACTTGCCATGACTCTCGACGCCCAAATTCCCAAAGGTCCGCTTGAAACAAAGTGGAAGGACTACAAAAACAACGCCAAACTCATCAGCCCGGCGAACAAACGCAAATTCGAGATCATCGTGGTCGGAAGCGGGCTGGCCGGCGCGGCTGCCGCCGCTACCCTTGGTGAACAAGGCTACAAAGTAAAGTGCTTTTGCTATCAGGATAGCCCTCGTCGGGCCCACAGCATCGCGGCCCAAGGTGGCATCAATGCCGCCAAGAATTACCAAAACGACGGGGACAGCGTGTATCGGTTGTTTTACGACACGATCAAAGGCGGCGACTTCCGCTCGCGTGAGGCCAATGTCTATCGTTTGGCGGAAGTCAGCGCGGATATCATTGACCAGTGCGTGGCCCAAGGTGTGCCCTTTGCCCGCGAATACGGCGGCCTCTTGGCCAACCGCTCCTTCGGAGGAGCTCAGGTTTCCCGCACCTTCTATGCCCGCGGCCAGACCGGACAGCAGCTTCTCCTGGGGGCTTACCAAGCCCTAAGCCATCAAATCGCTCTTGGGAGCGTGAAGATGTTCCCGCGCACCGAAATGCTGGATCTGGTGCTCGTGGGAGGCCATGCCAAAGGCATCGTCGTGCGCAACATGGTCACCGGGGAAATCACCTCCCATGCCGGAGATGCGGTGCTGCTCTGCACCGGTGGCTACGGGAATGTCTTTTACCTCTCGACCAATGCCAAGGGTTGTAATGTCACAGCGACCTACCGCGCCTACAAACGCGGGGCCCTTTTTGGCAACCCCTGCTTTACGCAGATTCACCCTACTTGCATTCCTGCCAGCGGAGACTACCAGAGTAAGCTCACCCTGATGTCGGAATCCCTGCGCAACGATGGACGCGTCTGGGTGCCCAAAAAAGCCGGAGATAAACGCCGCCCACAAGACATCCCCGAAGACGAAAGGGATTACTATCTGGAGCGCAAATACCCCAGCTACGGGAATCTGGCACCGCGCGATATTTCGTCGCGTTCTGCCAAAGAAGTTTGCGACGAAGGTCGCGGCGTGGGGCCGGGTGGGCTCGGGGTCTATCTGGACTTTGCTGATTCCATCAACCGCCTCGGCAAAAAAGAAATTCAGGAGCGCTACGGCAACCTTTTCGAGATGTATGAGAACATCACCGGCGAAAATGCCTACGAAGTTCCCATGCGGATCTACCCCGCCGTGCACTACACCATGGGCGGGCTCTGGGTGGATTACAACCTCATGAGCAATATCCCCGGGCTGCATGTGCTCGGCGAAGCCAATTTCTCCGATCACGGTGCCAATCGCCTCGGAGCTAGCGCCCTCATGCAAGGTCTGGCGGACGGTTATTTTGTCATTCCCTACACCTTGGGCGCCTATTTGAGCACCCAGTTCGGGAAAAAAGTGGATGCCAACGACCCCGCTTTCGCCCGCACCGTGCAGGAAGTCAAAGAACGCACGCAAAAACTCCTCTCCATCCAAGGCCAGCGCTCCGTGGATTCCTTCCACCGGGAACTGGGCAAAATCATGTGGGATGAATGTGGCATGGCGCGCAGCCGCGAAGGCCTCACCAAAGCCATTGAGCGGATCCCTGAGCTCCGGGCTGAGTTTTGGAAAAACGTGCGTGTGCTTGGCAAAGGGGAAGAACTCAACCAGAGCCTGGAAAAGGCCGGACGCGTTGCTGATTTCCTCGAGTTCGGTGAGCTAATGTGCCGCGATGCCCTCAAACGCGAGGAATCTTGTGGTGGTCACTTCCGCGTCGAATACCAAACCCCCGAAGGCGAAGCTTTGCGCAACGATGAGGAGTTCAGCTTCGTATCTTGTTGGAAGTTTGAAGGCGAAGGTCGTGAGCCTTCGCTCATCAAAGAACCCCTTCAATACGAGTTCATCAAACCGGCTACCCGTAGCTACAAGTAATCCTAACCCGTCTATCTCCTCCGACTATGAACTTTCATCTTAAAGTCTGGCGTCAGCAAAACGAAAGCACCCCGGGGCGCATGGAGTCCTACGAGGCGAAAAACATCCCGGCCGAGGCGTCCTTTCTCGAGATGCTCGATATCGTCAACGAGGATCTCATTGCAAAAGGCATTGACCCGATCGCCTTTGATCATGATTGCCGCGAAGGCATCTGCGGCATGTGTAGCCTCACGATCAATGGGGTTCCGCACGGGCCCGGCATGGGCACGACTTGCCAAGTTTACATGCGCAAATTCAAAGACGGCGAGACGATTTACATTGAGCCATTCCGCGCGGGGCCTTTCCCAGTGGTGCGCGATCTGGCGGTGAACCGGGCCGCCTTCGACCGCATCATCCAAGCCGGCGGTTACATCAGCGAGCGCTCCGGCTCCGCACCCGACGCCAACGCCGTTCCGATTCCCAAAGATGTGGCCGACGCCGCGATGGACGCCGCCGCTTGCATCGGCTGTGGCGCTTGCGCTGCCGCTTGCCCCAACAGCTCCGCCATGCTCTTCGTCAGTGCCAAAGTGAGCCACCTCGGTCTTCTGCCCCAAGGGAAACCGGAGAAGGATCGCCGGGTCCTGGCCATGGTGCGGCAAATGGATGCCGAGGGCTTTGGCGGCTGCAGCAATTACTATCAGTGCGAAGCAGTCTGCCCAGCTCACATTCCAGCCTCCTTTATTGCCAAGCTGAACCGCGATTATGCGATCGCTTCAGCCAAGGATCTGATCGGAGCGGGCACAGTCTAAGCCTTATTTCTCCGGAAGGGCCGGCCGAATACCCGGCGACCCAAAGCTGATCCACGCGGGAACAAAAGTTCTCTCCGCCGTGAACCTGCAGCGGACAATTCTTCCAATGCCGGATGCGGAACCCAAGATGGTAAAGCAAGGTTGGGAGAGAAATTTCGCAGTAACCGGGAAAAGGCTCTGGGTTCTCAGCCGCAGCACGAATAGCCGCAGCAGTCCATACCGAGCCCGGTAATAGCGCCCAAAAAGCACGCGCAGGATTCGAACGCCGACTGGTCTTCGCCCAATGCTCGCACAACTCCTCACACTCCGCCTGCTGCAGATAGATCTCCTGGCACTTGCCACGCGAGAGAGTATGGGCCGCTCCGGGTCGCACAAAACTTGCGCCAAGAGCTTTCCGCAGGGAACCAAAGGATAGAGGTCATTCTCGCCGGAGAAAACATGGGTGTGGCCGAATAACTTCCCCGCGGTCCCCTGCGAAACCGCGCGGTGAGATTGATTTTCCTCCCGTTGCGGAGTGCGACGGAGCGCCAGATCGGGCAAAAAGGCCTCAATAGGAAAATCCAGCTCCGCACAGTCCTCCTCCCTCCCCCCATGCAGCCTCAACAAATCCTCCAGCGCGAGACCTGCCGAAAGCCAGTTCTCCATAAACTTCCTCACCTTAGAAGCTGACTGGTGGGCCAGCATCGTCACTGGAACCCAGCAGACCGTTGAAAAACTGGGCGCGGTCGCGCGTAGAGCAGGATCGGGGCACTGGCGTCGTCGCTCGCTCCTTGCAGCCCGGCAGAGGAAGATGCGCGTCGCTCACGCCTTGCCCGCCGGCCAAAGCGCACAGCAACGCGATCATGCCGAGTTTTTCAACAGTCTGCGAGGGGGCTTCGGAAGTGGGCGATTGCCCGATCCAGGAGGGTTCATCGGGCAGGGGCGGCAATCTGGCCTCCTGGGAGATGGATTGCAGGGTTCGCGGAGGCTCCAACCGCGGCCGCAACTGAATCGGTAAAAAGCCCAGCGCAAAGCCCGCGGCAGAAGCGTTTTTTCATTCCACGCAGGGTTTTATCTGCGGCTAAGCCGGGAAAACTTCAGACCGGCCGAGGCTCTTTGCGAAAGTTTTCTGCAAAAGCCCCCACGCTAAACTCAGACCGGGCGGTTTTTTAGCAAATCACGGATTTCCTGGAGCAGTTTTTCTTCGTTGCTAGGCTCCGGGGGGGCGGCCGGAGCAGCCGGTTTGCTGTTCAGACTGCGCAATTTATTCATCGGCTTGACGAAGATGAAAAACAGCACCGCACCCGTGATGAGGAGCGAGATCGCCGCATTGATCACCAACCCAATATCAAATATCCCCACTTGCAGCGAAACCTGCACATCCCCACCGAGGAGATTGATAATCGGGTTGATGAGTCCCTCCGTCACCGCCTTTACCAAGCCGCCAAAGGCCGCCCCGATGAGCACCCCGACCGCCAGATCAATGGCGTTCCCCTTGATGATGAAATCTTTGAATTCTTGTAGCATGTTGAAATAGGGAACCCGCCCGGAAGCCGGCGTCAATGGCAAAACACCCTCACCTGCACCCGCATGCGAGGATTTTTTGCCGCCTCACCACGACTTTGCATTGTCAAGGGACTCCCAGGTCATTAAGGTGCCGCCTTCCATTTCGCCCCGGGGTTTTCCCGGTGGACAAATCCCACTCAACCAACCTAAAACCACCACGCCATGAAATTGCCCTTTGCTGAATTGACTGCTGAAGAAGCCGCTGCTTTGATCCACAACGGAGATACGATCGGATTCAGTGGATTCACCCCGGCGGGAGCAGCCAAAGCGATTCCGCGGGCCTTGGCTGCCCGAGCCCAAGCCGAGCACGAACAGGGTCGCCCGTTCAAAGTCGGGGTTGTGACCGGCGCATCCACCGGAGATTCCCTGGACGGAGCTTTAGCGCGTGCGAATGCGGTGCTCTGGCGCACACCGTATCAGAGCGACAAAACGCTGCGGGAGCAGATCAACCGCGGCCAAACCCGCTTCTTCGACATGCACCTCTCGCAGCTGCCGCAGTATGTGCGTTACGGATTTCTTGGGCACTTCCAGTGGGCGGTTATCGAAGCCTGCGACGTCTCACCCGATGGGGAAATCACCCTCAGCACCTCCGTGGGCGCTTCCCCCACCTTCTGCCGAGTGGCGGACAAAATTCTTATCGAGCTCAATGAATACCATCCCCGCGAGTTGCACGGCATCCATGATATCTTTGAACAAGCGGAGATTCCGCACCGCCGGGAGATCCCTATCTACACCGCCAAGGACCGCGTGGGTTCCCCAACCGTGAAGGTGGATCCAGCCAAGATCGTTGGCATCGTGCGCACCAACGAACCCGATGAATCCCGCCCTTTCGCTGAGTTTGGAGAGCTCATCGGCCAGATCGGCACCAACGTCGCGGAGTTTCTGGCCGCCGAGAGGAAAATCGGCCGCATCCCAGCGGAGTTTCTCCCGATTCAAAGCGGGGTGGGTAACATCGCCAACGCGCTCCTCGGTGCCCTTGGCAGCCACCCAGACATTCCTCCTTTCATGATGTATTCCGAAGTCCTGCAGGACTCGGTGATTGGCCTCATCGAAAGCGGCAAGGTCACCCACGCCAGTGGCACTTCCCTCACCCTCACGGAAGAACCACTGCAACACGTCTATGCTAACCTGGATTTCTTCCGCCAGCGCATGGTGCTCCGGCCCCAGGCCATCAGCAACAACCCCGAGGTCATTCGTCGCATCGGGGTCATCTCCATTAATACCGCCATCGAAGCGGATATCTTTGGCAACATCAACTCCACCCACATCATGGGCAAAAACCTCATGAACGGCATCGGTGGATCCGGCGACTTCACCCGCAGTGCTTTCATCTCAATTTTTGCCTGCCCGAGCACTGCCAAGAATGGCAACATCAGCGCGATTGTGCCCCTTTGCAGCCACATTGATCACACGGAGCACTCGGTGCAGGTGGTGGTCACAGAGCAAGGCGTGGCCGATCTGCGGGGTAAAGATCCGCACGAGCGCAGTCGGTTGGTCATTGAAAAATGCGCCCATCCCGACTACCGCGAGGATCTCCTGCACTTTTGCAATGAGGTGCGCGATGGCCATACCCCGGGCACCTTGCAAAACGCCTTCATTTTTCACCGCCAATTCCTCGAAACCGGAAGTATGCGGAATATTTCTTGGAAGTAACCCTCCCGCCACCGTGGACCTCACCGCCCTCGATCTGTCAGGTATCCCCAAACTCGCCTCGGGCAAAGTGCGGGAGATCTTCGATCTGGGGGAGCAGCTTTTGTTGGTGGCAACCGACCGGATCTCGGCCTTCGATTGCATCTTGCCGAACCCGATTCCCGGCAAGGGAGAAGTCCTCACACGGCTCTCGGAGTTCTGGTTCCGTCGGCTCGACTTTGTGCCGAACCACCTGCTGACAACACGCTGGGAAGAGTTCCCCGCCGTGTTGCATCCCTACCGGGCCGAACTGGAGGGGCGCTCAATGCTGGTTCGCAAAGCCCGCCCTCTCCCCGTGGAGTGCGTCGTGCGCGGCTACCTGGCCGGTTCAGGTTGGCAAGAATATCTCGCGAAAGGTTCTGTGGGTTGGCACCCTCTGCCCGCAGGATTGCGCGAGGCGGAGGAATTACCGGAACCTCTCTTCACACCCTCGACCAAAGCCATGCACGGTCACGACGAAACCATCACCTGGCAGCAATGCCGAAGATTGCTCGGTGATGAAACCGCTCTCGCCGTGAAGCGATTGTCTCTGGAGCTCTACGAACACGGCCGCGACTTTGCCCGCCAACGCGGCATTATTATTGCCGATACCAAATTCGAATTCGGCCTCTGGGAAGATGAAATCATCCTCATTGACGAGTGTCTCACGCCGGATTCTTCACGCTTCTGGCCCGTGGAGTCGTATCAACCCGGTTCCAACCCGCCGAGCTACGATAAACAATTCGTGCGGGATTACCTCTCCAGTCTTTCTTGGGATAAAACGCCGCCGGCCCCAGCTCTGCCCCCAGAGGTAATCGCTCGCACCGCGGAAAAATACCGCGCCGCTTTACAGCAGCTCACCGCGGGAAAAATCCTCCCTGCTTGAAGCATGCAGAGCTACCGCGGGCGGATCGCTCCGACTCCCACGGGGTGGCTGCACGCCGGACACGCGGCCACTTTTTTCCAAGCAGCGCAACGAGCCCGTGAAGCCGGAGGAATCCTTATCTTTCGCCTCGAGGATCTCGACCCGGAACGCTGCCGCAAGGAATATGCCCTCGGAGCCATGGAAGATCTCCATTGGCTCGGTCTGCGTTGGCAAGAAGGCCCGGTCTTCAAGGATTGGGGAGGCGGGGAATTCGGCCCCTACGCGCAGTCCCAGCGGCGCCCCTTCTACCTCGCCGCCTGGCAATCCCTGCGCAAAGCAGGATGGATTTATCCCTCCCCGCACTCCCGCCGCGACCTCACCGCCGCCACCCAGGCTCCCCACAAAGAAGAACCCCTTTTCCCCATCGCTTGGCGCCAACCTCCGGAAAAAGCTTGGGAGTGGACGGCTCCAGCCGGAATCAACTGGCGCTTCCGCGTTCCAGACGGAGAAGTGATCCGCTTTGACGATGCGCGCTGCGGTCCCTTCCAAGCCGTGGCAGGAGAGGATTTTGCAGATTTTGTTGTTTGGCGGCGAGATGATGTGCCGGCCTATGAGTTGGCCGTGGTTGTGGATGACGCCGCGATGCGTGTTACGGAGGTCGTGCGCGGAGAAGACCTCCTGCTCTCCACTTGCCGTCAGCTCTTGCTCTACCGAGCCCTCGGTCTCACCCCACCGCGATTTTACCACACCCCACTCCTGCGTGATGCCTCGGGCCGGAGACTGGCCAAACGCCACCAGAGTGCCTCCATCCGCGAGGCCCGGCTCGCAGGCCATACGCCAGAGGACTTCCTCTCCACGTGGCAGATCCGCAGGTAAAACTGCTCCGCAAAGGTCATCGGGAGCCTTCCCAAAAGGAATCGCAGGAAACCCGATGGAACTGCGCGTAGCGGCCGAACCCCGCCTGGACCATGGCTTGCATCATGGCTCAATGGCTCAGTAGGAGGTTCGGTCGAGCTGGCTGCCGAGGCCCGGCTTGATGGCCGCGAAACCATCGGCGGCGGTGCCAATCTGCGCGGCTCTGTCCGTCCGGTAAACCGCATCGGAACCCTCACCATCCGCGGGGATGTGAATTGTTTTGCTGGGAGCGACTGGGTCTTCGAACTCGGCGCGGGCAACACCGCCGACCAGTTAACCATCAGCAGCGGAGGTGCGCCGCTCAAGCAGTCGGGCAGTGGGAGCTAGAACTTTGATTTCGCCGGCAGCCTGCACACGGGAACGTTCACCCTGCTCACAGGGTCCTCAAGCGATCCCTGCGGCGGCGCACCTGGCGCCTCCTTTGAAATCTCTGACTTTTCCTACACCACCCTCGGTGGGGACATCACGGGCAACTTTTTGTTTGACGGGGCAGAGCCTGCATTTCATTGCCATCCCCGAGCCCGGGAGCGCTCTTCTGCTACGGCTGAGGTTGGGCGCGATGCTGGCTCAGAGAAAAAGGAGATTCTCGAACCGAGACGAACAGACTTTGGAAAAAAACTCGGCCTGGTCGCGTTGCTTTTCGCTTTGGCAGGCAGGCAAGGAGCGAGGCAAGCCAGTCCCCGCTGTGGGGATGCGCGTCGCTCTCTCCTTGCCCTCGTCCCGATCTTGCTCTGCGCGCGGCCATGCCCAGTTTTTCCACGGTCTGTTAGAACTCGGATGGGCCAAGGTAGTCGAGAGCCTCTTGGAGCAGGGCTGGATCTTGTGGCTCATCGGCAGCCACCCACCGCAGCGGGGTGCTGATTTCCACCATGGTGCCGAGCACTTTTGCCTCTAGAACTTCGTTGGGGGCGAGGAAGGACGCCTCGGGTAAAAGAAGCCCCAGAGCAAAATGTCGCTTGGCCACGAGCCGCACTGCGGGAATGCCTAGGGTGGTGTGTCCCATCCAGACCAGAGTGGCAGTCCGGCCTCGGGTATTCATCGGCAGGGAAAATGTTCGCGCTTTTCCCTGTGGAGGCTGCAAGGTCACGCGCATGCGAGACTCAGCCAGAAACAGGTGGGCATGTTGCTGCTCGTGAGTGAGGCGAGTGCCATCGGGCAACACAATCGCGCACGATCGCCAACCCCGGGGAGAATCCCCCGGGTGGGCGTCTTCTGTGTCGTCAAGAAGTAGAAGATTATGGTTCTACAAGGTTCGGCTTCGAAGGAATCGCAGAAGGCGATTTCCTGCCAGCGCCACGAAGCATCCCTCAGTCGCAGAATAGGACGGGAAGAAAGTTGCTCGGCCAACGGCTTCGCCGCTTCTTCCCACTGAACCTCCACCTCTGTCGGAAGCGGCCAGGCACGTGGAAGCGGAGGAAGTCCCTCCGCCGCTTTTGCAAAGACAGACTGATCCTCCTGGAAGGTTTCTGTCTCTCCGGAAGAACTGCCGCACACCCTGTGCCAAAGCCCAGCGGTTTTTCGCGCAAACTCGAGCGGTCCCCGAAAGAAATTCTGCTGGGGGCGGCTTTGTTGCAGCGCCACTTCCATCCTGCGCCCACCTAGAGCCAACGTGCAACTTACCGCCTCGGCAACGTATTCCCGCTGGCCGAATGTCAGGCTCGCGAGCTGCTGCGCCAACTGCACAGCCTGGTGTCGCAACTCCCGTGCCGCAGGCCTCTCCAGCGGCAAGGTCTGCGTGCTCCATTCCAAAAGGCCCAGAGAGCCGCTCGAGATTCCGACAACCCCCAACCCGACCAGAACCATTGGCAGCAAAACCAGCCCGACCAGAAAGCGCAGAAAGGCTCCAAGAAACTCCGCGCGAGCCAGTTGCCAGACCGCCCGCCCAAAAAGATAAACACCGCTCCACCCCCAGCCCCAGGGCCAGCAGGTCGAAAAATCGGGCTTCCCAAAAGCCCGCCGCAAAAGTCGCTGCCGCGGCCAGGAACAACGCCAGGGCGAGCAAGCCAATCTCTCGGAGGAGCACCATCATTTTGCCGGGAAACTCAACCGCAGAGTCCCAGCTGCAGCAAGCCGAGGATGTTAGCCGGTGGATATTCCCGCTCATCCCGCCGGACTAGACCGCGATTTTGGTTGGTTGCGAACCAGGAGGTCGGTTGCTAGCTTTCCCAAACCTCTGATCGTGCGACTTTTTGCCCTGATTCTGCTGTTGATTCCCAAAATGCTTTTCACCGCCGAAGAGCCCGGGATGGTGGCACTGCCAGGTGGGGAGTTTCTCATGGGTTCCGATGCCCCGTTTTCTTTGCCGAACGAGCGCCCCGCACACCGGGTGCGGGTTTCTCCCTTCTTACTCGATACTCACCCCGTCACCAACGCGGACTTCGCCCGCATTGTGGCAGCCACGGGCTACATAACCGTCGCCGAGCGCCCGGTGGATTGGGAGGAGCTGAAAAAACAGGCTCCGCCGGGAACTCCCAAGCCTCCGGCTGAACTCCTGCCGCCCGGCTCCATGGTTTTTCGCCCCACGCCCGGACCGGTAGATTTGCGCAACATGGCGCAGTGGTGGCAGTGGGTGCCCGGTGCCAACTGGCGAAATCCCGAAGGGCCCGGTAGCGGAATGGAAGGAAAAGAAAACGCACGCTATCCTTGGGGTGACGAAGAACGCCCCGAGGGCCGGTGGATGGCCAATCGCTGGACGGGCAACTTCCCCTACCAGAACACTGCGGAAGATGGTTTCGTGGGCGTCGCGTCGGTAGGGAGTTTCCCTCCCAATGCCTTTGGACTCTACGACATGGCAGGCAATATGGGGAATTGGTGCGCCGACATTTACTACGGCGCGGTGTATGCGCAACGCGCCAGCGACGGCACCTGCTGCGACCCGACTAGCCTCCTCGCCGAGGAGCCCGAGCTTCCGCTGCCAGGCGATCCTTCACCGGTCGAAATACCTGGCCCCCTCCGCCGGGTCAGCAAAGGTGGGAGCTATCTTTGCGCACCCGATTACTGCAAAAGCTACCGTCCTTTGGCCAGGCGCGGCATGACTCCCGATTCCAGCACCAACCACCTGGGCTTCCGCTGCGCGAAGTCCTTGCCCTCTGTCCCGTGAGCTCTGGCATCACGCGAAATCGCCCGATCTGGCGCGCAGCACTGGCCGATTTATGGCACGAATGGCCGCTTAATTTGTGCATCATTCTCGGCATCGGAGCCCTGCTTTTTCCGGTGGCCGTCCTGTATGGCCTGAAACACGGGGCGGTCTCGGTCTTACAAAGTCGGCTGCAAAATGATCCGCGCAGCCGGGAACTTCGCCCGGTGGCCTCGGGCTTCTTTTCCCGAGAGTGGCTGCAGGAGTGGAGCCAAAAAGTCGGCGTGGCCTTCATCGTTGGGCTACCCAGAACGGTGACCGCGACGGTTGAGGTGCGCGGCCTCACTGGGACAAGCGAAGCCGCCCTCATCCCCACGGGCGCAGGGGATCCGTTGTTGCAAACTGGTGGGTTGCCCGTGCCAAAAAAAGACCAGGCGATCATTTCTTCAGAGTTGGCCCGCGCGGGCAATCTCACTTCCGGCCAACGCTTGGAGCTGCAAATCGCCCGGCGCGCGCCGGCAGGTGCTTGGGAAGAGGCCACGTTGACGCTGCAGGTTGCCGGGATCCTGCCCGCCACGGCGCTGGACTACCCCGCATTGCTTGTGCAACCCGAGGTGGCAGACGCCGTGGAGGAATATCTCGACGGATTGGCGGTGCCGGCTTTCGGCTGGGAGGGAGAGAAAGCTGCTGCCCGCCCTGCCTTCACCGGGGTCTGGGTGGTGGCGGCGGCGGGAGAAAATCTCGCAAGAGAGAACTTCCCACGCGAACTGTTGGGCCAGATCGGTGGCACCGGTCTCACCCGCGTTGTGCGTCAGGAGGTTTTGCCGGAAGCGGTTGCGGTCTTGCTCAGCAACGCCAATGCCGCAGTCGAAGAAGTCAATCTGGAACGCCTACGGCAAAAGCTGGGACCCGACCGGCAAATCATCCCCCAGGTCGAAATTCCCGAAGCCAATCTCTCTGTCGGCGATTCGCCCCGTCGGGTCACCCTGCGCGCCTGGTCCCCGGAATTGGCCACACTGGGACTCGCTCCCGCCTGGCCGATGGAAGCGGAGCCTACCAGTTGGTCAGGACTCAGCGGCGGAGCCCAGACGACGGGGCTTCGCGCCAAAGTGCGGCTTCCCACCATTGCAAACACCCTCACAGTTCCCCTGCAAGTCCTGACCCTCCCAGAACTCCCCCGCGACGATCTCTGGCTGCCAACAGAAAAAGCGGGGCTACTGCGGCGTGCGCAACTGCGGGCGGTGGAATGGCAAGGCGGAGAGTTAGTTTACACCCGGCGCGGCTACGCTTCCTTCCGCCTGGCGGCGAAAAGCCTGCCCGAAGTTCTGCGGCTTCGCGAGGAGCTTGCAGCAGCTGGAATTCCCGTTCTGGCGGAAACACAGCGCATCGCCGACATCCAGCTCCTGGAGGCGCAACTCGACCGAATTTTTGCTTTGTTTGCGGGTGTGGCTGGCCTTGGGGCAGTGACCTGCCTCTGGGCCATCGCCTTCTCTGCTGCGGAACGAAAAAAACGCGTCCTGGCTTTTTTGCAAATTCTTGGAGCCACCAGCAGCCAAGCCGCACGGTTTCCGCTCTATCAAGCCCTGTGGTTGAGCCTGGGTGGTGCGGCAGTGGCATGGGGAGCGCAGGCCGGATTTTCCGCAGTTGTGAACGCGCTCTTCGCCGCCCGTCTGCTGCCCGGCGAGCGCATTAGTGACCTGCCTTTTTCGGTCCTGGGGCCTGCGGTGGGGCTGTTGGTCTTGGTGGCCCTGAGTTGTTACCTGGTTTTGCTGCCGAGATTCATCGGATTGCCGCTGGGTGAGGCAGCGCGAGAACCATGAACTCCCGCCCAGTTGTTGCTTTTCTGCTTTTGGGATTGCTCAGCGGAGTGGGCTGGCTGTGGGCTACGGAATGGAAAAACCCACCTGCGGAGTTGCGTTTGCCAGTGCCGGGTGGGGGGCAACTGGTCTTCCTGCCAGTCTATCTCGGCGTGGGTGATCCGCTGCTCGGCATAGTGGAGTTCACTTCCGGCACCCCAGGCACCAATCCGGAGGAAACGCCCACCATTTCCACGGTAGGAGGTTCTTTCCTCGGAGAGAAGGCCGAGCAGCGGGATTGGTTTTACTATCTGGGTCAGACCGAAGTAACACAGGAGACCTTCAACGCCGTGCTGCGGGAAGCCGGATTACCAGAGAAGAAGTTTCGTCTGGAGCAACCGGATCTGCCAGCCACCGGCGTAAGCTGGTTCGAGGTGCAGGACTTCCTTCGGGCTTACAATGCGTGGCTGTGGCGTCAGGCGGATTTGCTTCCGGGGCTGGCCCGTGGTGCAGAGGGAGAGATACCGGCTATGGTGCGGCTTCCCACGGAGGCGGAATGGGAATTCGCGGCCCGCGGTGGCATCGCGGTGAGCCGCGAGCAATTTGACCAGCCCACCCCTTACGGCAAAGAACCCGTGGAGCGCTACGAATGGGTCGCCGGACCAACCTCCTCGCATTTCAAGCTCAACCCAGTGGCCCGCCTGCGACCTAACCCGCTCGGATTTTACGATCTCCTCGGCAACGCTGCCGAGCTCACCGGGTCGGTCTTTCAAATTGAGCCCGGACAAGGACCGGTCGGGGGGATGGTGCGGCGAGGGGGAACTTTCCGCACCCCTGCGGAAGAGCTCCGGAGCTCCTTGCGCAGCGAGTTTCTCCCCTACTCCCGCGATGGTCAACCCACCACCTCCACCGATGTCGGCTTCCGCCTCGCCCTCGGCGGGCTCGTTTTCTCCGATATCGAACGCATTCAGGAAATCCGTCAACGCTGGGCGGAATACCGCGCCGGACGCATCGTTCCTCGTCCTGGCTCGCAGCGTATGGAGCCCTCCACTACCATTCTGCAACGCGAAGTCGCACAATCCCTCACGCCCACCAGCGGAAATGCCGCCGAGGAAGTTGGACGCCTGCGCGAACAGCTGCAGGATTTGACGGCCGAACGCAACCGGCACGAGGAGCGTGCGGTGCGCACCTTGGTGCGCTGGTGCTCGCAAAATGGTCACATCCTCGCTAAAAATACGCACGTCTTGGCCGGATATTCCGGCGAACAACTCCTCACCTCGCTTGACCGTCGCCTGCAACAGATGCTCGCCACACCCGATCTGCCACCAACCTGGACCGAATCTGTGCAAACCCTCGGGCAAACCCTGAAAAATTTTGCCCAAGGCCGCGAGCAAAGCCTGACCAGCGAACGCGACTATGCCCGGGAGGTCTATGTCGAAAGCCTCGGGCTACTGGCGGAGATGGATCCATCCCGGGTGCGCGAAGCCTTCACCCAACATATTCGAGGCCTCGAGGCTGAGGAAGAAAGTAAAAGTCAGGCCGCCACTACCCGCGTCGCCCAACGCCATCTGGAAGAATTTGTCCGCCAACGCCAAGTGGCGGTGGCGCGATGGGCCAAAGAGCTGGCCGAGGCCTACGAAAAGGAGCTCCGCCCATGAAGCCGTGCAGCGGGTTTTTCTGCGCATGGCTGATCTTACTGGCCTGGATGTTGCTTGCGACTCCCGCCCAGGCTCGCAAAGTGGACCTGGCCTTGGTGTTGCTCATTGATGACTCCGGCAGCATTGATGAAGGCGAGGCACGGATGCAACGCTCCGGCTACGCTGCGGCTTTCCGCAGTCCGGATGTGCTTGAAGCCATGACCCGCGGGCCGAACAAAGCCATCGGGGTCAGCGTGGTCATGTTCACCGACCAAGTGCGCGTGATGATTCCTTGGCGGGTGCTGGACGGGCGACAGAGCGCGGAGGCCTTTGCCGCGCAAATGGAGAGTTTGCCGCGCATGCCCGGAGCAGCCACGCATATCGGCAAGGGCTTGGAGTATTCTATCAATCACCTTAGCCGCACCCCTTTCGAGTTTTACGCCTCGACGATCGATCTCTCGGCCGACGGATGGGATAATCAATATGCCCCTCCGGTGGATGGCACCGCGCTCATTACTGGCATGCTCGGCGCGGTGACGGGCCTCCAGATCGGGCTGCCCTCGATGCCGGATCCAGTCGGCGCCCGCAAATTGGCCCAACTGCGGGATTACGCCAAATCCCGTGGCATCACCATCAACTGCATTGCCATCGAAGACCCAAGCCTGCGGGATTACTTTTCCCGTTATGTCATGACTGGGCCGCACGCCTTCACTCTGTTTGCCCCGTCCTTCCGAGCCTTTACAGATGCCATTCAGCGCAAGCTCCTGCGGGAAATTCGCGAGGGCATCAAGGTCAGCGAGGTGCGCCAGCAAAAGGCTCCTCCGGCCCGCGCGGTGGCCTCTCCCACCCCGTCCAGGAAAGTCCAGGAACGCCCGACAGAGGCTCGGGTGCGAGAGCAAGTGCAACCTTCCGAAATCGCGGCCCAACCTGGAGAGCCTGCGGAGGTTGTTGCTCCGCCAGCCCCGGCGGCAGTTATCGAGGTCACCCCGCCGGTCGAGCTGCGCTATTCCTTGCTCGTGCGCGATGCGGTAAATGACTTTCCGGTGGATGAAGTCCGCATCGAAGTCCTTCCACCCGCAGAGCTGTTGGCACAGGATGTTCCCGAAGGTCGCCCGGGACTCATCCTTCTCGACATCCGCACTCCGGCCAATTCTCCACCGAAAATCCGACTTGCTGCTCCACTCTATTTGCCTCTGGAAATGGCGCTCCGCCCCGAACCCAATGAGGCGCGCCTCGAACGCATGCCCCTGCGAGTTGTTTGGTAGGGCCGCGAATCCCCTTGAGCAGAACCTGCCCCTGCGTAAGTTTCCCGTAGGGCCAAATCCTTAACCTTCGAAAAAGTTTGGCAGATGTTGCAAGAAACTGACCGTCTCGGGGAATTTGTGGGAGGGGATGGTCGAACCGGCAGCCGCGCGGCTTTCTCAAGAACGGGGTATCGCGATGCACGAGCTGCATGGTCGCACTTCCGTCACCCGTGGTCAGGCATCCAAGGAGGTGACTTCCTGATGCTCAACGATACCGAGCTCTTGGCCATCGAAGGTAAGAGTCGGCTCACGCGGGATGCGGTGGAGCAGCACTGGCAGCGGCTGGGAAAACTCAAACGCCTCCTGCCGAAATATGCCGAGATGACCCTCTAGCGGACTCGTAGGATAAAAGTCTGCTAGGGAGCGGTTGCCGGGATCATTGTGGACGCCGACGCGCGAGAACTGGCCGAAAGCAAAGGGCTTTTTGTCATCCCCCAAAGCGGCGATACTGTAATCATTGCCAATCCGCCGAACTTCGTGCCGACGAAGTTTTGCTCAGGATTTGAGCCGCTCGCGGGCCGCTAGGCAATCTTGGCGGATTTGCTCCTGCAGGTCTTCCAAAGAGGCAAAGCTTTGCTCGGGTCGGAGAAAATGCACGGGAACAACCCGCAAAGTTTGTCCGTAGAGCTCGCCGGAAAACTCAAACAAATGCACTTCCAAAGTCGGGAGCCCAGCAGGGCTTTCGACAGTGGGCCGAAAGCCGAGATTGGCCACACCATCAAATTGGCCGCTCTCCGCAGTCAAGCGCACGGCATACACGCCATTCGGCGGAAGAGCCTTCTCCGGCGGAAGGCGTAAGTTTGCCGTGGGTGTGCCGAGTTGGCGGCCGAGTTTCCTGCCCGCGACAACCGTGCCCTCCAGCTCGTAAGGACGACCGAGCAGCTCTTGTGCAAGTGTAAAATCACCATGCGCAACCGCTTGCCGGATGCGGCTGCTACTGATCGGCAGACCTCCATGCAAAACCGGGGCAATTCCTCGCACGGCAAGCTGCAGACGGCGGCTTTCCTGCTGCAAAAGCTCCAGATTTCCCGAGCGGTCTCGCCCGAAGGTCCAATCCTCGCCGCAACAGAGGCCATACAAGGGGCTTTCGGACTTTCCTGCGCGAAGGGATTCCAGAAATTTTCCCGCTGAAAGCCGGGCCAGCTCCTGGGTGAACGGAAGCTCCAGGATAAAGTCGAAGCCGAGTTGGGCAAAAAGGCGGTGTTTTTCACCACCCGGGGTAAGTAGCTTCGGGGTTCGCTCCGGTCGAAGGATTGCCACGGGGTGCGGCTGAAAGGTGAGCACCCCGCTGGCAACCTGAGGACCCCTGGATTGGGCTAGGCGGCGAGCCGCTTCCAACACTGCCCGATGACCTCGGTGCACTCCATCAAAAACCCCAGCTGCCAACACGAAACCGGAAGTCCAACGCGTGAGCTCGTTGAATTCCCGCAGGAGCAGCATGGCCATCGGGTTCTCCGTTGAAACCGCCATCCGGGGGACCTCCGTGATTCCAGCAAACATCGCCCCGGTGATGCGGTAAAGACTCAAGCCCCCCGCAGCCGGGAAACCTGCGGCAACGTCATCACCCGACGGCTGAGTTCATCGTAGGGCAGGGATCGCAACTCCTCCACCGTGGTGGCCCCCGTTACGGAAAACTTCCCGGACTTGGTGCGCCGCAGGGCTTGCAGGTGCGCTCCACAGCCGAGCTTCTGGCCAATGTCATGCGCATAGGTGCGCACATAAAAGCCTTTGCTGCAACGGACGGAAAAATCCACCTCCGGCAATCGCAGCTCGCCCAACGTATAGCCATAGACATGCACGAAGCGCGGCTCCCGCTCGATCGTCTTGCCCTGCCGCGCCAGCTTGTAGAGCGGCACTCCGTCTTTTTTGATCGCCGAAACCATGGGGGGAGTCTGGTAAAAATCGCCCCGAAATTGATCAAATGCTGCCGCAATTTCCTCTCGGGAAAAGGCTGGCACGGACTTTTCCTCCAGGATTTCTCCCTGGGCATCCTGGCTGGTGGTGGTCTGTCCCAGTCTTAGCGTGCCGACGTATTCTTTATCCTCACTCATGAGGAGATCTTGGATTTTCGTTCCGCGGCCGACGGTGATCAGCAGAAGTCCGGTGGCCAACGGATCGAGCGTGCCACAATGCCCGACTTTCTTGGTGCGCAGAGCCCGGCGGGCAATGGCCACCACATCGTGGGAGGTCATCCCGGCGGCTTTATCCACCGCGAGAACCCCATCAAGCGTAGAAGGCGATTTCATCCGAAACAGCTTTGAGAAATTTCTCCCGCACTTCGGGCAGAGAACCGCGGATGCGCGCTCCCGAAGCCAAAGGATGTCCTCCTCCACCGAACTGTTGGCAAATCCGGCAAACATCAATGCGGGCATCTTTGGAACGCGCACTTACCCGGACTTTTTCGCCAGGGAGTTCCTCAAAGAATACCGCCACCGTTACAGAGTCCACGGCCCGCAGGTGATCAATGATGCCTTCATTGTCCTCGGGCAAGACCCCCAGACGTTGAGCATCCGCCAGCGACAGTGAAAAATTCACCACGCGGTCCCGATCGGAAAAGGCTGCGTCATTGAGAGCATGCCGCAGGAGCTCGAGACGACGGCGCGGCACACTTTCATACATCTGCCGGGAGAGCTCCCCGACATTGACCCCAAGGCGCAGGAGCTGTGCCGCGACTTCAAAGGTGTGGGGGGTCGTGCCTGGATATTGGAAAGAGCCGGTATCCGTGGAAATGGCGGCGAAGAGATTGGCGGCCATGGCCGGGGTGATCGAGGCACCGATCGCGAGGAAAAAGTCCGCCAAGATTTCCCCCGTCGCCGGTGCATTCGCATCCACGTAGTTGATCCCACCAAACCGTTCATTGCTCACGTGGTGATCAATATTGATGCTATCGGTAATCTCCCCAGCCGCATCGAGGACCTTGCCAAGACGGTTTTGCACTGAGGTATCGAGGGCTAGCAAAAGATCGAACTTCCTTTGACCGAATTCCGGTTGGGTAACCAGGTGGCTCTCGGGGAGGTAGCGAAACTTTTGCGGCACCCCATCCTCGTTCCAAGCGGCGACCTCAATCCCCAGAGAACGAATCCAGAGCGCCATGGCCAAGGTGGAGCCCAAGGCATCGGCGTCTGGCCGCAAATGGCTGGCTACCAAGATGCTCCGCGCACTGCGAATGGCGGATTCGATTTCAGTAAAAGTCGCGTTGGGTATCATGGGTTTTCTGTTCGGGGCGGGGTGGCGTTGGGGCCGATTTCCAGGCCTAATTCATCGAGAACAGCCAGCACCCGACTCCCGCGTTCGATGGCTTGGTCGAGGTGGAAGTGAAGGTGCGGGGTGTATTTTAGAATTACGCGTTTGCTCAACTCGGCTTGCAGGAGGACCCGCTGCTCCTGCACTTGCACCAACACCCGGGCCTGCTCGTGGTCGTTGCCAATCGCAGAGAGGAAAACATGCGCGTTTTTCAGATCCGGTGTGATGTCCACGCCACTGATGGTTACCAGCGGCACTTCGAAAACGATTTCCCGGGCAATGATGCGGCTGAGTTCGCGCTTGATGATTTCGCTGACGCGGGCCAAACGGTTTTTCATAGCAAGGGAGCTGAGCGGGAAAAGCCATCGGAGCAGGAATCCGGCCAAAGGCTCAGAGCTGCTGCGGCACCTTCTCCAGCTGGTAACACTCAATCGTATCGCCGACTTCGTAGTCGTTGAAATCCCCCAGCTTGATCCCGCACTCCAAGCCGGCACGCACTTCTTTGACGTCGTCTTGGAAGCGCCGCAATGTCGCCAGGCCACCATCGTAAATCGGTTGCCGACGGCGCAGCACGCGGGCCCGGGCGTTGCGGGCAATGCGTCCGTCCACCACCATGCAGCCAGCCACTTTGCCCTTGCTGAGCTCGAAAACCTGTTTGACTTCGGCATGCCCAATCACGGTCTCGCGCAGTTCCGGATCGAGCAGGCCAGCCATGGCTTCTTTCACCTGGTCCAACAATTCGTAAATGATGCTGTAGAGCTTGATTTGCACACCCTCCCGCTTGGCGGCAGCGGCGGCAGATGACTCGACCTTGATACCAAAGCCGATGATGACGGCGTCCGAAGCACTGGCCAGCAAGACGTCGGACTCGGAAATTGGCCCCACCGCAGAGTGGATAATGTCCAAAGAAATTTTCGTTGTCGGGATCTCCTTGAGCGAAGCTACCAAGGCCTCCAAGGAACCCTGCACATCGGCTTTGACCACCACGCGCAACTCCTTTTTCTGCTCCCCGGTGCTGGCAAAGAGATTTTCCAGCGTGGCCCGTTGCGGGGTTGTCAATTTGTTCAGCCGAATCGCATTGAGCCTTTCCTCGCTCAGGGCCCTAGCCGAACGCTCGGAATCCATAATCACCAGTTCGTCACCCGCATTGGGTAGGCCGCTGAAGCCCAAAACTTTCACCGGTGTAGCCGGTCCTGCCTGCTTGAGGGGTTTGCCCTGGTCGTTGATGAGCTGTTTAATTTTTCCCCAGTAGTTGCCACAGATGAAGGGTTGCCCGACCTTCATGGTGCCCATTTTCACGATCACCGTCGCGGTTGGGCCGCGGCCTTGTTCGATTTCGGCTTCAATAACGATGCCGCGGGGCTCCGCTTTGTCACTGGCCCGTAGCTCCATCATCTCAGCTTGCAGCAGAATCATAGAGAGCAAATCGTCCACGCCCGTGCCTTTGGTGGCGCTCACCAGACAACAGATCGTATCCCCGCCCCAATCTTCCGGAGTGAGGCCGTGCTCCTGCAGCTGCATCTTGACCTTGTCCGGGTTGGCCGTGGGCAGGTCAATTTTGTTGATAGCCACGATGATGGTCGCGTTGGCCGCTTTGGCGTGATTGATAGCTTCAATTGTCTGCGGCATCAGCCCGTCATCCGCAGCAACCACCAGCACGACGATATCCGTGACGTTGGCGCCGCGGGCGCGCATAGAAGTAAAGGCCGCGTGTCCCGGAGTATCCAAGAAGGTGATGGGTTGGCCATTGCGCTCGATGCTGTAAGCCCCGATGTGTTGGGTGATGCCTCCAGCCTCGCCAGCAGCCACCCGAGTCTTGCGGATGGTGTCGAGCAGGGAGGTTTTTCCGTGGTCCACATGCCCCATCATAGTGATAATCGGGGCGCGGGGCTTGAGCTCGTCTTCAGGGGGCGGTTCTGGTTCCGGCGGTGGTTCCACCACAGCCTCCACTTTGTGCACCCCAGCTCCTTTCTCCCGCCGTTCTTTTTCAAAGACGAACCCGTGTTTTTCGCAAAGCTTGCTGACAACGTCGGGTTCGATGCTTTGGTTGATGGAGGCAAAAATGTTTTGCTCCATCAGGTCATGAATGAGCTGGAAGGATTTCAGGCCCATGGCCGCCGCCAGATCCTTGACGATGATCGGCGGCTTGAGATGAATGATTTTCGGTTCCTCGACCGCGGGCGCATCGGGAGCAGGGGCTTCACTGGCCGGGGCCGACTCCGCGGGCGGTGGAGCTGGTTCTTCGACAACCGGGGCTGGGGGAGGAGCGGCAGGTGCCTTGGGTTCGATACTTTTCTTCAGCGGTGGCAGGCCAGCAAATCCTGACGCCGCCTTGCTCCGGCGAGGCTTTTTCTCGACCGGGTCAATCAGGGAAAGTGTTTCAACCGGTGCAGTTGGGGCCTCTATGGGAGCAGACTCAACCGGAGCCGCGGCGGTTTTTTTCCGCGGTGCCTTGGTCTCGCGTGAGGCTGTGGTGGTGGTTTTGGTTGGCATGAAATCAGAACCGGGAGTGGACGGGGGGTCATCCGGAGAAAATGGCTAGGAGGCGGGTTGGAGGTTTTGCGCCGCGCTGAGAATCGCTTGGGCCCGCGCCTCATCTCCACCCAAGATCTGCGCCACGCTACTCGTTCCAGCTTCCAGAAGACTTTCCACCTCGAGGATCCCCGCCGCGGTCAGTTTGGATGCCTCTTCTTCGCTCAGGGACAGAAGTTCACCCAAAGACGAAGCCGCCTGGTGAATCTGGGCTTCCATGGCTTCCTGTTTGGATTTGTCTTCCTGGATATCAATTTCCCATCCGAGCAGCCGCGAGGTCAGCCGAGCATTTTGCCCGCCCCGCCCGATGGCCAGAGAGAGGTCATCCTTATGCACCGTGAGGAAAATGGTCTTTTTCGCCTCGTCGAGCGTGATGGAAGCAATGCGAGCAGGCTTGAGGGCTTCTTTGACGAGCTCGCGGGGGTCAGGATTCCAGCGAATGATGTCTACCTTCTCGTTGTTGAGTTCGCGAACGATGTTTTTCACGCGCGCCCCGCGCATTCCGACACAAGCCCCGACGGGATCCACCTTGTCGTCCGCACTGTAAACCGCAACCTTGGTGCGCCTTCCAGCTTCCCGCGCGATCCCCCGAAGCTCCACCGTGCGGTCGGCGATTTCGCTTACCTCCAGCTCAAAAAGGCGACGCACGAAGTTGGGGTGGCTGCGAGAAAGGATGATCTCCGGCCCCCGCGGCGTGTTTTCCACTGCCACCACATACACCCGAATGCGGTCCCCGACACTGTAGTCCTCCGTGGCCACCCGTTCCCGGGCAGGCATGATTCCTTCAAATTTGCCCAGGTCTATGATGACATCGGAGCGTTCAAACCGCCGCACGGTGCCATGGACGATTTCCCCGGCGCGGTCCTTGAACTCTTCATAGATCATCGCCTTTTCCACTTGGCGCAACCGTTGGGCGATCGTTTGGCGGGCCGTAGCAGCCGCAATACGACCGAAGTCTTTCGGCGTGACCTCAAATTCTAAGTCATCCCCGATTTGCGCTCCGGGATGGGTGAGCCGAGCCTTGGCAAGGCTAATTTCATCCTGCGGATTGCTCACCTCTTCGACAACCAGCAGTTTAACCATAGCGCGAATCTTGCCGGTTTTCGGGTCAATTTCGATGCGCAGCTGCCGAGTGCCCCCAGAAGCACTTTTTTTCGCGGCCGCTAACAGGGCCGAGGAAATGGCTTCGATCAATACCTCACGCTGAATTCCCCGTTCGCGTTCGAGGTAATCCAACATGGCTATGAGTTCGGTATTCATGGGCTGGGTATAAAAAAATTGACGCTCCAACCGGGACAAAGGCCCCAGAATGGCGCGGACCGGTAACTTTGAAGGCAAAACGGCCTGCGGTCAAGGCGTAACCTGAAATCAGGCCAAAATTCCAGGCGTGTAGCTGGGGGGATCAGGGACAAGAGTTGCCTCAGGGTAAATTCATTGAACAATTTTATCTTGGTGAGAGCGGCAAGAGCGATGGGGGGGGTGTGGGCAGCGTTCGGCGGGTTTGAGCCAGGAGAGGTGCAGAAAAAGCAGGGATTGGCTGACCAGCAAGCAGACCCGCAGGCCCGCCAGCACGCCGTTGGCTCCAGAGGCAGCGAGTCTGCTGCGCTCTTCGCGCAGGCAAGGATCGCGCACCCACTGGTTGTGGTTCTCAGAGCCCGCCCGAAGCCCACGCAAGAGGCGGGCAAACTTCTTGGCGCAACCTTTCTGACGGGTGATGCTGCGCAAATAATAGCTGATCTCCGCCGTTTCGCTGGGGTTGGTGATGCGGGTACCGTACCTTACCTCCCAGGGATCGAGCAGCACTTTGGTGGCCTATCTCAGCGCCTTGGAAGCGAGGTTGGGTATTGGCGTGGCTCCAAAACCAAGAACCGCCGGTTCTGCACCACCAGCCCAGTGCGCTTCCCACGTTGCGGCGCGGTCCATCCGATGCGGCTCTCCCGGCCGGTAAGCTTCCACGCCGCCGGTCCCCAATCTAGCAGTGCCCCCCCAGCGATCTCCCGCTTCGACCACTTGGAGCAGACAGCGACCACGCCGCAAATCCCCAAGGTAGGGCTCGTCAGCGAAATACGGCCCGGCTCTCTCGTATTCATCCTCTCGCAGAGCGCGAACACCCAGGCGCCAGAGTTCAACAAAAACAGGTTCCTTTTCCAAGAGTGGGGTTTGGCGCGGGTTCTTCACCCCCTTATGGCAAAAAAATCATCCCTTTTGGTAAGACTTTTTCTTCCTCACACCCTCTTTCAGGCTCGGCCCGTCTAAAGGAATTCACCCTGGTTGTTGGCGATGCCGGTGATGTTTTTGCTTTCCCAGCCAAAGTCGGGGCTGTTATAAGATAGGTGAGGGTCTTTCTGCTCCAGGTAAGGCCGTTATCGGTGGATGTATAGAGCAGGCCCATCGCACCGCCAGCTACCCACACTCCGTTGGCGTGGCCAAGGATCGTGAAATTTGGCGGGACCGCACACGGGAGGTGGCTATGAAGCACTCGAATTGGTGGAACGCCAAAGCGTGGGGGAGGTGAAGTCCGGCTCGCAGCGGAAAACCGTGTAGCTCTCGACGGTTCCGATGGTATAGGGAGCAGCCCAATTCATGGTCAGTTGTGCGGGAGATTCCTGGATATTCTTCGCGCCGGTAAATTCGCCGATGGCTTTGACGAGTTCCCATGAGCGAGTGGCAGAAGTTTTTTCATTTGGATCCAGAAAGTTTGGGGCGCAGAGCAGGAGCCATTTCATTTACCAACTTTTCCCGGCCTGGCGGGAGGGATCCGCCATAGTTGGAAAGAGCTCGCAGCACCTCCTGGGAACCCGCCTCGGGCTCCAGAATGCCGAGGAGGCGGGCGAGTTCGCGCTCGAAATGCAACACTGCGCGGGCCGAGGGCGGATTGTGGGCGAGGTGGTGGAGGCCGCGGGCCAACAAATCATAAATTTCGGGCACGACCTGCCCCGGAGGCAGCAAGTTTTCCACTAGGGCGGAGAAATACGCCGCTGCCTCGAGCGTCTGATACGCTTGACTCAATGGCGGGGAGAAGCTGCGCAGCAGTTCCGCCTCCCGAAGAATCTGCACTTCGCCCCGGCGATTTTCCTGCCAAGCGAGCCGCGCTTCATGGAAAAGCTCAACGCGCCCACAAAAATCCGTGCCCGGTCGCAGAGCGCTGCGGGCGGAGGTTTTCAGCACCCCATGCCCACGCGTGAGCCAGGTCACAATCAGGCTCGACTCGGCAAAACGCACCCGACGCAGGATAAAGCCCACATCTTCGTGCAGGACGCTCATGGAGTGCTGCTCCCGCGCCGACCGAAGTAATTCACCAGTCCCTCAGCCAAACTGTCGGCATATTCCCGATAAATACTCGGCCGCAGACGCCCCGCGACTTCCCGCTTCCCGGCGTAGTCCCCGGCTTGAACCCGCGCGAACACCTCTTGGTTGTTCATCACGTAGGGCTCCGCGTAAATCACCGGGCAAACGAAAAGGCGGTTGGCGAGAAGGTTACGCGCCCAGAGATACGGATGACCTCCGACATTGACTGCCTGATCGGATTGGTATTCGTAAGGCGGCAACCCGGTAGCGCGGGCCATACTATCAGCGATTGCCCGCGAGGGGCCGACCTCCCCGGCCAGCGAACGGTTGAGTAACTTTTCCAAAAGGCCGAAGCGCTGGTCCTCGTAGGTCAATTCCTCGGCGGAGT
Source organism: uncultured Chthoniobacteraceae bacterium (assembly GCA_964595865.1). Classification (GTDB taxonomy): domain Bacteria; phylum Verrucomicrobiota; class Verrucomicrobiia; order Chthoniobacterales; family DYNR01; genus CAZQRL01. Next base: position 70,544 of record CAZQRL010000004.1, on the reverse strand, counting down.
AGGCCCCATGCAGGAGGAAATGGAGATGATTTTTCTGCACCAGCGAGGGACGGGCTGGATTCCCCCAGGCCTCAGCATTGAAGTGCAGCGCCAACACCAGGTCGGGCTTGAACTTTTCGTTAACCAACTTCGCCCGTGCCCGAATTTCGCTCACCCGGTAAAAAAGAATCTCACTTTCCAGCCGCAGGCGGCGTTCGGTGATGGGTGCTCCGCGATCGCGCAGCGAAGCCCGGGCGGCATCCAGGAGCTTCTCGGGACGTGCGGAGGTCACCGGCGCAGCCGTTTTGCGGGTGAGGTAAACCCGGGCTCCGAGTTGCTTGAGTCGGCTTTCCAGGAGGCGCGCCACATAGAGCGTCATATCCCCCTCGGTCACCGGCTTGCTCTGCCCGATCTGAAACCAACGTTCCTCCATTTTCGCCCAAGGCCCTCCGATGTGCCCGGGGTCAATAGCGATGGTCAGGCCTTGCAACGGTTTATCCGGAGGAGCCGGTGGCAACTCCTCGCGGGATTTCCAAAACCGCGGCACCGCGCGTGCGGAACCCCGGTCCGGAGCGAACCGCAAAATCCAGCGCGGCTTAGCTTCATGCGTCACAATGGAAGCATGACCAGACTCGACGGCAATCCACGGGTGCCACACCCCACCCGGAGCGTAAATCTTGTCCAACAGCTCCAGAAACTCCGCCCGGGTAATTGTCTCCTGATAGCGCTCCAACCGCTTCCAATCCGGCGCTTCCCCGAGGCGAGTCAACCGCTGCGCCATCAGGGGCGAGGCCCCGATTAGCACCCACACGAAAAGAAAGCTCCCGGCGGCGACCCCAGCCTGGCCGAAGCGAAAGACGGGAGAGAACCTTGTCAGCACCCGGCGGATGTGAGATAGAAAGCTCGTAACACTCAAAACCATGGACGAAAATTCACCAATTAGCAAAGAAGCCAAGCAGAAACTGGAAAGCAGCACCGCCCATACCAAAGCGGCTCTGGAAGCCACTACCACGGCGGCCAAAGCGGTCACCGAAACCGTGAAAAAGCACGCGCAAGATGTGATTCAGACGGGCAAGGAACATCTCGGTGCCGCGGCCAAAGATCTCGGAGAAGCCGCGAATGTGGCCATGGAGGATCTCAAAGGCCAGGCCCGCGTGGCGTTCGATCAAGCCACCGATAAAGTGAAAAATTTCCAATCGCAAAGCGAGGAATACATTCGCTCGAATCCCCTGCAAGCGGTCGGAATCGCCTTTGTCGTCGGGCTTTTGTTTGGTCTGCTCTCGCGCCGCTGAGTTCCCGCGCCTGGTGCCTTCCCGTTATGGGAGGTAGCGCCTTGGGCCGGATTGCAACATCTCCATGCCTGTCACCCAGCCTCCCAAGCCCTCCGGCGGTCTCACCGGGGCGGCCCTCACGGCATTCGGCTCCGTGTTGCGCCACCTACAGGCCTTGTTGGCTTTGGCCCGCTTGGAGGCGCGTGAGGCCTCGGTCCAATATCTCAAGATCCTGGTTTACGGTCTGCTGGCTCTCCTTTTCGTGGCGTTCGGCTACGTCAGCCTGCTGCTTTTCATCTCGTTTCTCCTTGGGGGGCTTTTTGGGATTTCCTGGCTGTGGATCACCCTCGGGCTGACCATCCTGCATTTCATCCTGGTGGGCCTCTGCGCGGTGCAAATCAAAGCCGGTCTGCAACAGCCCGTCTTCCCGGCTTTGCTCGATGAATTGCGCCGTGATGCTCGCGCCCTGAGTCCTGAAACGCCAGACCCCTCACCCCCCACCGCGGCACCGTGAAAGAGAAATCCCAACTCCTGACGGAGCTTCAGGCCAGCCGCATGGCCGTTGCCCGAGACGCCCGAAGTCTCGCCGATGAGCTCAATTTCCGGAGAAAAATCGAGGACACGGTGCGCCAACGTCCACTGGCTTGGCTCGGAGGGGCAGCGCTCGCAGGCTTTACCTTCTCGATTTGGCGCCGCCGCCCGGTGCAAAAATCGGTTCGTTCGGCCAAGAAAGAAGCCATCCCTGAGCCGAAGGCTGGCTTTACCTTCTGGGCCTTCCTCCTGGCTACGATTAAGATACTCTTGCCAGCCGTGCGTCCCCTGCTTACCGCCTACGCCACCAAGCGCATGGCGGATTTGGCTGGCAAGCTGGGCCGTCGTTGATTTCCCCGAAGCGGCGACTCTTTTCTCGATGGCTCGGTGGTTTCAATGGCGGACTTTTTGGGAGGGTCGGTGGGTTTTTGCCGTCCTGCTGGGAATGGGTCTCTTGCTGGTCGCCCTGCTGCCTTGGATCTCTCCGGCCTGGCTGCTCCTGCCCCTGGTCGGCTTATTGTTTAGCATCAATTTTTTCCGCGATCCCGAACGTCCCATCCCCAATGCGCCCGGGCTACTGGTAGCTCCGGCAGACGGCTTGGTCACGGAGATCGAAGATGTCGCCGCGATCCCTTACCTCGGCACCCCCGGACGACGGCTCTCGATTTTTCTCTCAATTTTCGATGTCCACGTGAACCGCAGTCCCATCGCGGGCGTGGTGCTTCACCGCGAGGAAACCGTCGGCTCTTTTCTTGACGCCCGGCACCCCGAGGCCCATCGCCGTAATGCGGCATGCACCTGGTGCATCGAAGAGCCGTCCACCGGACGGCGTATTGTGGTCCGGCAGATCACCGGGGCCATTGCGCGACGCATCGTTCCTTGGTCGCAGGTCGGCGACACCCTCACGCGCGGGGAACGCTTCGGAATGATTCGCTTTGGTTCACGCACGGATCTTTTTGTCCCTCCCGGAACCCAATTCCTTGTGCAACCGGGCCAAAAGGTCCGCGGTGGAGCGACGGCCGTCGCACGCTGGGAGCCGAAATAAATTTCCCGCCATGGGACGGGCGGGAGAAAATCACTCTGCCGCAGGCTGTGCTCCCGGTGAAAGCGCGGCAAAAGCAAAACTGTCCACGAGAGCTTTCCAACTGGCCTCGATAATATTGTCGGAAACACCCACGGTGCCCCAGGAGCGCTCGCCATCGGTAGAGAAAATATGCACCCGCGTGGTCGCGGCGGTGCCACGCCCCCCATCCACAATGCGCACCTTGTAATCCACCAAACGAATGCGATCAATCCACGTGTAGAAAGGGCGCAGGGCTTTGCGCAGGGCTGCATCGAGGGCATTTACCGGGCCGTCGCCCTCGGCGACGGTGTATTCGGCCAGGCCCCGCACGGAGAGTTTCACGGTGGCCTCGCTGGTGGCGACGCCAGCCTGTTGCCGATGCCAAAAGAAGCAGTGATATTCCTTCAATTCGAAAAGCGGCGGCACAATTCCCAGCTCCCGGCGAATCAGCAGCTCGAACGACCCGTCGGCAGCCTCAAATTCATAGCCGAGATTCTCCAGGCGCTTGACCTCCCGCAGGATGGCAGCAACTTCCGGCGAACCTTTCTTCAACTGCAAACCCATTGCGCTGGCCTTAGCGATAATGTTGCTTTGTCCCGACATGTCTGAGACCACGATGGATTGCTGATTTCCCACGGCTTCGGGATGGATATGCTCGTAGGTCCGGGCGAGCTTTTGCACCGCGTGCACATGCAGCCCGCCCTTGTGAGTGAAGGCCGCGCTCCCCACGTATGGGGCACGGATGTCGGGACTGACGTTGGCCACTTCATCCACAAAAAGCGACACCTCGCGTAAGGCCGTGAGATTCGGAACCAGGTCCAGACCGTATTTCAGCTGCAAGGTGGGAATGAGGGTCGTGAGGTTGCAATTACCCACCCGCTCGCCGTAGCCATTGGTGGTGCCTTGAACCTGAGAGGCTCCCTCCCGCACGGCGGCCAACGCATTCGCCACCCCGAGCCCACTATCGTTATGCGTGTGAATGCCGATCGGATGTTGCAGCTTCTCGCGCACATCCCGCACTGCAGCGGCAATTTCTTCCGGGAGCGTGCCGCCATTTGTATCGCAGAGGACCAGGATGTCCGCCCCACCCTCCTTGGCGGCTGCCAGCGTGGCCATGGCATATCCCGGATCTTCTTTCCAGCTATCGAAAAAATGTTCGGCATCGTAGCAGACTTCGCGCCCGTGGTGCTTCAGGTGAGCCACGGTTTCGCGAATCATGGCCAGATTTTCTTCCGGCGTCACCCCCAGCACCTCCGTGACATGCAGCAGCCAGGTTTTTCCCACGATCGTAACCACCGGGGTGCCGGCCTCAAGCAGGAGAGAAACCTGCGGGTCGTCCTCGACTTTGACCCCGCCGCGGCGGGTGCTCCCAAAGGCCGCCAGCTTGGCCTGCTTCCAGGAAAGTCCGCGCGCCTCGGCAAAGAAAGCCGCATCGCGCGGATTCGAGCCCGGCCACCCCCCTTCAATGTAGTGCATCCCAAAAGCATCCAGCCGCTGCGCCACGCGAATCTTATCCGCCACACTGAAGGAGATTCCCGTCCCCTGGGTGCCGTCACGCAGGGTTGTATCATAGAGCTTCACGCTGTGGGCTAGGGCGTTCATAGGATGCGAAAAAGATTGGCATCTTCCCCCTGCCTGCCAAACCCCGCAATGAGATTTTTTGCGGTTTTTCCGTTGCCGACCCGCACAAACCAGATTTTCTTTGCCTCGATGAAAATTCCTAACCTGGTTTGGTTATTGCCCATTGCGATACTGGTTTTTACTCTCGCTCCGAGTTGGTCAGGCGAGAAAATTTCCCCCGCCGAAGCACAAAAACTCATCGAAGCGAATGAGGCCATCCTTGTGGACGTGCGGGAAAGGCCGGAGTTCCTCGGCGGCGTTGCCGAGCCGGCCGCCTTGTTGCCCTTAAGCGACCTGAAAGGCTCCCGCTCTGCCTGGAAAGAAGTCCTCGCCGCCCATCCGAAGAAAATCTTTATCCTCTACTGCGCCTCGGGAAACCGTTCCGGACAAGCGGCAAAAATTTTGCAAAAAGAAGGCTACTCCACCCGAAATCTCGGCGGCTTCTCGAGCTGGAAAGCTGCCGGACTGCCGGTGCGGCAACCGTGATGACGGCGCCTCCCCAGCGACGATCGGCGGTCTTGCTCGTTCTGTTGCACCCGCAAGGGCGCGTCCTCGCAGGAGAGCGGCGCGATTTTCCCGGGTGCTGGCAATTTCCCCAAGGAGGGCGCAAGAAGCACGAATCGGCGCTGGAAGCCCTGCGCCGAGAGACCCTCGAAGAAATCGCCCTCTCCCCCCGGGATTACAGCTTGCATCCGCCCCTCGGCACGTGGTCCTACGATTTCCCTCCGGGGATTTGCAAAAAAAAATACACCGGCCAAGAGCTGACGGTCTTTCTGGGGCGGTGGTGCGGTCTGCTTGATCCGGTGGGAAGTTTCCCGGGCTCCAAGGAATTCCTCCGCCTGGCCTGGTTCTCTCTTTCCGATTTTCCCTTGCAAAGCCTTCCTGCTTTCAAGCTCGATCTCTACTCAGACTTGTTCAGGTTTTTGGCAAGCCGCCTTCCCTTCGCTGCTCCCCTTCAAGACGCCGCAACGCCGAACGATAGGCCGGCGCGAAACGCAATCCTCCCGGCAGGCGGGTCCAAAACCGCGGCATAAACCAATCCAAAAACCGCCACCCTGGGCCCTCCCAGACACTGGTCGGGAAGTCGAGTCTCTCTGCCAGAGGCGCGGGAAAGAAAGGCCGGGCCAAAGCCACCCACAGCGGTGAAAAGAGCCGCAGGCTCCACGGTGTCCGGGGCATTAAGACTGCCCGTGTGATTTCGCGGGAGGCTGCCAACGCCCCCAGCTCCGGGCTTTGCAGGGTCGCGTGCCAATAGTTTTCAAACTCCGCCCACGAACCCCAAAGGTCCCGCGCAGCCAGGCCGAAGGCTTCGGCAAAGAGCTGGTTTTCCTCCAAGAGGCGCTCCCGCTCCTCCGGACACAACTTGCGAATCCACCGCTCGTAAAGGCTCACGCTACACCAAATCAAGGTCGCCAAGACCCAGCGCTGCGCCTCCGGATCGAACGCCGAATACCCTTCGCCCCGCACGGCCCGATGTGCCCGAGCCACCTCCCGCCGCGTCCGCTCCACCTCCTTATCAGAACCAAAAGTCACCGCATAAACCGCCTGCAACGTGCGAGCCAGCCTCCCCGCCGAATCTTCCCGGAAGCGACTGTGTGCGGCCACACCCCGCGCCACCACAGGATGCGCCACCTGCAGCACCGCCGCTGCTGGGCCACCGAGCAGGACAAAGAGCTCACGATTGATTTCCCAAGTGATCCAGCCCGGGCCGCGGTCTCCCGCTTGGCCACACGAGCGCGGCGGAACCGTTGCGATTCCTGGTTTCACCCAAGTTCACCTCCGGGTTCCACCAGACGAACCATCCTCCATTCGTCGCGACGATGGAATGATGGCTTCCGGTGCGGGGAAGTGGAAGAAAGGATGGCATTCCTTCCCTGGGCATCGGCGTCGTAGCGGCTGCAGGAAACCCACAACTCCTCTCCGGGCTGCCAGAACAGTCCCGGAGCAAAAACCCCTGCTGGAATCCGCACCCGCACCCCCCAACCCGCTTCACCAGTCAGATCCCGAACCTCCGCCGTAAAAGCCCGCGCATCGGCCAGACATTCCGCGAGGGGCAAATGGCCTTCCCGCACCTTGGCGAAGCGTTCCTCTGTCCAGCGCCAATGAGCTTGGTGCCCATTCGGCGAGACATGGAGCTCCAAATACTCCACCTGACGGCGGCGCTGGAGGAAAATTTCGCAAACATCGCCCAGCTCCCAAAGCTTTTGATTATCTGCCTCAGAATGACTGAAAACCGCCGCATCGGGCAATTCCGCAACCACCCACAAGGCGCACCGATCCCATCCCAGACTCACCGTCCCTCTCTGCAGCCCGCTCTCCGGCTCTGACCGCCATCCTTGCCCCAGGACCCATGGCTTACCAAAAGCCGCAAAGTGCCCCTGCCCCTCAAACCCCTCACCCACCGATGGCACGGGCACCACTTGCTCCATCTCAGGCCAATCCTCGCTGCGGTCTTGCATTGCGCTACCTTCTGTCTCCGCTCCACCCCTGGCAACCTGGAAAAAATCCAATAATTCTCCTCGCCGACCGCAGCACCCCGGGTAAGTTGACCATTCTGTCTTTTTTCGCATGCTTGCTCCTGTATCTCCAAATCCCACCCATCCCTTTCCCGCACCCCGGGTGCTTTTTTCCAGCGTCTTCGGACCCTATGCCCAAGATGATGCCTATGGCAGCCGCCGGATCAACCCCATGGAGCTCTACCACAACCAGGTCACTCGCCTGCAGGGCCCTTTTTCGTTTCGCATGTTCCATCGTTCGTGGGGCCTCATGTTGTTACGGGAAAACATCCAGGCCCCGAGCGCGCTCCTCGATTTTCCCACCCGGGAACGCTTCATCGCTGAGCTGCAATCGGTAGCCTACGACGTGGTGGCGCTCAGTGCCATCCCTCCCAACTTGGGCAAGGTCGTGGAAATGATACGCTTGGTGCGGGAGCTTCGCCCGGCGGCAACGGTTATTTTAGGTGGACACATTGCCGGAGTGCCGCGGGTCGCCGAACGCACCGGAGCTGATTATGTGGTGCGCGGAGAGGGCATCCGCTGGTTGCGCAAATATCTCGGCGAAGATCCCGAGGCTCCCATCCGACACCCGCGCATTAAATCCGGCATTGGCTCCCGGTCCATGGGGCTTTCTTTGGACGGCCGGCGCGGAGAAATCGCCGCCACCCTCATCCCCTCCGTCGGCTGCCCCATGGGCTGCAACTTCTGCGCCACCTCGGCGGCTTTCGGAGGCCGCGGAAAATTCGTCAATTTTTACGAAACCGGAGACGAGCTCTACGAGATTATGTGTAGCTTGGAACGCGAGATGAGCGTGCAGTCGTTCTTCGTCATGGATGAAAATTTTCTTCTGCATAAGAAGCGCGCTCTGCGGCTGCTAGAGTGCCTGGAGACTGGCCAGAAAAGCTGGTCGCTCTACGTCTTCAGCTCGGCCAATGTCCTGCGCGGCTATTCCATGGACCAGCTGGTGCGATTGGGAATTTCCTGGGTCTGGATGGGGCTTGAAGGCGAAGGGAGTAACTACCACAAGCTCGCCGGGGCCGACACCCGCGAAGTGGTAGGCCGTCTGCAAGCCGAGGGCATCAGCGTCCTCGGCTCAACCATTATCGGGCTTGAAGAACATACGCCGGAGAATCTCGCTGCCGCGATTGACTACGCCGTCTCACACGCGACTGAGTTTCACCAGTTCATGCTCTATACCCCCGTGCCCGGCACACCACTCTACGAGGAGCACCAGGCCGCGGGCACGCTTCTGGATCCTGCAGGGGAGCATCTGGCGGATGCCCACGGCCAGCTGCGGTTCTTTCACCGGCACCCACATATCCCTCCCGGCGAAGAAACCACCTGGCTGGAACGCGCTTTTGCCGCCGATTTCCGCGCCCATGGTCCGAGCGTGCTCCGGCTGGCCCGCACGGCCCTGCGCGGCTGGCAACGCCACGGACGCAGCTCCGATCCCCGCATCCGGGCCCGCTTTCGCCGCGAAGCACGGCTGCTACCTGGGCAATACGCGGCTGCTCTCGCTGGAGCCCGGGCCTGGTATCGGCACGATCCGGCCATGCGCCAGCAGTTGGGGGAGCTTCTGGCGGAGTTGATCCGGGAATTTGGTTGGCGCTCAAGGCTGGCGGCACTCTGCGGCGGTTGGGTGGTCGCCCGCAGCATCCGTCGCGAAGCCCGCCGCCTCGCCCAAGGCATCACCGTCGAACCCCCGACTTTCTACGAGCCCCTGCCCGCTTTGGCTTGAGGTCCTTAGGCCATCAGAACAAAACGACAGTCACCCGACTCGCCGTTCGCTTCTCCCAGACGTTGCAAAGGACGCCCGACCAAGCTCTCCAACATACGGGTTTCCATCGCTAATGCCTCAGGGTAAGCGCGAAAGATTTCCGCCAAAGGCTGATTACGTTCTACGAGCATCGGGGGTGGCCCGGGAGCAAAAAGGGCGTAGTGGCCCAAACCATCCCGCCACCGCGCCACCCAGCGTAGCCGTTCGGCTGGGGTTTCCCCACGGACCTTCCCGGCAGCGGTCTGGGTCTGTTTTTGAAAATACCGCAGGAGCAACTTCCCCGGAGCGGTCGCCCCAAAGAGTTCGGCGGCAGCACGCAGGATTTCCAAGGTCAGCGATAGCGGCTCGTTGGCAAAAAGTTCTTCGGCTTTACGGGTGAGGCGATAGACCAGCCGGGGACGACCGCGGGGCACCGGGGATCTCCAGGCCGAGAGGTAACCGCTTTTCTCCAGATCGAGACAGATTTCTTTCGTCCCCATGTAGCTCAACCCCAACCGGGCCGCCAAATCCACCACCGCCAGGGGAACGCCCGCTCGCTTGAGATGCTGCAAAACCTCCTGGCGGCGGCTTTTCCCCACCTTGAGCAGCAAGCGCTGGCTCATGCGCGGCTCACTCCAGCCCCGCCAGCACGCGCGCCTTGGCCTGGGCTTCCAGACACAGCCGAGCCGCTTCGAAAGCATGCTCCTGCGTCATGGCGTTCTCCGTGCGCTCCAGGCAGTCCAGGATGAGTTGCCCAAAAAAAGGATATCCGACCCGCCCATGACAAGGCAGACGATGTTCCCCGGTTTCGTCCACCAAATAAAGCACGTCCGGTTCCTCCCCCGGGCGCCCAACTTCGAGGTATTTGCGCAACTCAATCGTGCCCTTGGTGCCGAGAATGAAAGTTCGGCCATCACCCCAGGTCGAAAGTCCATTTGGAGTGAACCAATCCACGCGGTAGTAGCCCGAAGCTCCCGTCTCACCCGTCAGGGAGGCTTCGCCGAAGTCTTCCAGCTCGGGGTATTCCGGATGGGCAAAATTTGCCACCGCGCTGGTGTTGACATGCCCGCGCTTTGACCCAGTGAAAAAGAGAAATTGTTCGCTCTGATGACTCCCGATGTCGCAGAGGATGCCACCATATTCCTCGCGCCGGAAAAACCAGGCTGGCCGACCTCCAGCCCCCAGGCGATGCGGTCCCGTGCCGATCGTCTGCAGGACCTTGCCAATCGCCCCGGCCTGAATCAACTGCCCGGCCCGCACCGCACTCTCCACATGCAAGCGCTCGCTGTAATACACCATGTATTTGCGGCGGGTTTCGGCCACCACACGCCGTGCCTCCTCGAGCTGCTCCAACGCGGTGAAGGGCGTCTTGTCCGTGAAATAATCCTTGCCGGCCCGCATCACGCGGCAACCCAGCGGTCCCCGGCGGTTGGGGATTGCGGCGGCCGCGACGAGGTGCACTTCGGGGTCATCCAAAATCTGCTCCAGCGAGTTGGCCACGGCTGCTTCGGGGTAGTTCTTTCGCAAGGCGTCCACCTTAGCAGGATCCGGATCGAAGATGTAGCGCAGCTGCCCACCTGCTTCGGTGAGCCCATTGCACATGCCATAGATATGCCCATGGTCGAGAGCCACGGCCGCAAAAACGAAGTCGCCGGGCTTGCAAACGGGGGCGGGTTTTCCTTGGGGGGCGTAGTTCATGCCATCGGCGGCATTGACGGAGGATTTTTGCATGGGTTGAGGAGGGTTGGGTTTCAGGATGAAGGAGGGTGGGATCGAATTGAAGATCCGAAATGATTGCGCTGCTGCCAATCTTCGCGGGAAACTGTCGCCGGACACGGTTCCTGCGCTTGACGCTGCAATTTACGCAGAAAACGCCGATAGTCCGCGGCGTCAAGGGGAAAACCCAGACTGCGATTCTGCAAGGCACTCTGCAAAATGCCATTGATCAACTCCACCGAAGCCAAACCCTCCTCAGCCGGGGCAATCAACTGCGCCTGCCCGCGCAGGGCCAAAGAGAAATTTTCGATCACCTCCGCGTGGGGTTGCCGCGAGGCGGCAGGCAGAGGAATTTCAATGTCCCAGTGCGCCGGAGCCACGTAGCCCTCCCGACTGGTCCGGGAAAACTCCGACATGGCCACCTCGTTGCGCTGGAATCGCAGTCGGCCATGCTCCAACCGCAGCAGCCCCTTCTCCCCAGCGATCTCCAGACGATTGATCCCCGGGGCCTCGCCGCTCGAAACGGTGAAGCACCCGCTCATCCCATCCGCATACTCAAAGACCGCCGTCACCTCATCCTCCACCTCGATCCGATGGTATTTCCCCACTCCGGCCAAGGCTCGCACCGATTTCGGCAGGCCAAAGAACCACTGCCATAAATCCAAGTTGTGCACCGCCTGGTTGATCAAGACCCCGCCGCCTTCCCCTCTCCAAGTCGCTCGCCACCCCCCCGAATCATAGTAGGCCTGCGAACGAAACCAATCGGTCACCGTCCAAGCCACTCGCCGCACCGGACCCAACTCTCCGCCGCGTAATAATTCCCATATTTTGCGCATCGCCGGCAAGGTCCGTTGCTGGAACATGCAGCCGAAAAGCTGGCCTTTGGCCCGGGGCACAGCAAGTAGCGCCTCGGCATCCAGCTTGTCCACTGCCAGCGGCTTATCCATCAACAGCGGCAGCCCCGCACGCAGCACCTGCTCCCCGAGTTTCCGATGCGAAGGGTGAGGCGTGCAAACTAGAATCGCCTCCACCGCGCCGGCCCGCAGCAGCTGCTTCAGGTCGCTGAACTTTCGCAGGTCTTTGGGCTGTCGCTCCAGCGCGGCCGCATCCACATCGCAAATGGCCGCCAATTCCGCCCCTGCTACCTGCCCGGCCCGCAAAAGCTCCACGTAAAAGCGGCCCATATTTCCCACTCCGACCAGCCCCCAACGCACCGCCGCCGACCCGGCGGAATGTCCAGTCGCAGAAGACACCATGAATCGGATCAGCTACCCCTAAAAGGAGCTGGCCATATTGACCTTGACCGGACCACGCAGCTTTTTCTTGCGCGGCTTGGAAGCCGCAATCAGCTCTTCCAGCCGCTTGGCATAAGCCCGACTCGACAGCGGCATCTCCACCGTTTTTTCGGTGAGTGAGGAATACAAAATCGCGTTCGCCAACTCCACGGAGTGGATGCCCTCCACTGCCGGAGCCAACAATTTTTCTCCGTGCAAAATTGCCCCGACAAAATTTTTCATTATCCCCACATGCTGCTCCCCACGGTGTCCCGGCAGCGGAATCTCCACCTGCCAGATCCCCGGACGCCCAAACGCCTCGTCCGTCGTCTGGCTGTATTCCGACATCGGCACTTCATTGCGCAGGAAGCTGAGCCGATTGTCCTCCAGCACCAACCGCCCGCGCTCTGCCGTCACCTCCAGGCGGTTGGTGCCCGGCGTTTCACCCGTGGAAGTAATGAACACCCCCGTGCGCCCATCCCGATACTCGAAGTAAGCTGTGACATCATCCTCCACTTCGATGTCATGATACCGCCCAAGTTGGCAAAAGCCCCGCACCCGATCGGGCATGCCAAAAATCCACTGATACAAATCCAAATTGTGCGGGCATTGATTCAGGAGCACGCCACCTCCCTCGCCGGCCCAGGTCGCCCGCCAGCCTCCGGAGGCGTAGTAAATCTCCGTGCGAAACCAATCGGTAATAATCCAATTCACCCGACGAATCGCCCCCAGCTCCCCACTTTGCACCAGGTCGCGCAGCTTCTGATAATATGGGTCCGTGCGCTGATTGAACATCGCCCCGAAGACCTGCCCCCGGCGGCGCGGAGTGGCCAAGAGCTTCTCGCAGTCCGCTTTGTGCACGGAGATCGGCTTTTCCACCAGCACATGCAGCCCGGCTCGCAGGGCGGCAATCCCAAGCGTCGTGTGCGAGTAGTGCGGAGTGGCAATGAGCACCGCATCCACCAAACCCGAGCGAAATAAATCCTCTCCCGCAGCGAAAAACTCCACCTCTGGAAAGGCAGACGATTTTTCCGCATTGGTGTCGCAAACCGCCGTCAGCTCACTCCTCGGCACCTTCCCCTCCAGCAAAGACCGCACGTGGTTCTGCCCCATATTTCCAAGTCCAATGACACCCCACCGCACCTTCTCAGCTTTTTTTCGCGTCGCCATAGACGCAAAGTTTTTCTCCAACCCCGCCCGGGAAACAAGCCAAAAAGCCGCACTGTCTGCCCCCGGACCTTGGAGCTGTTCACCGGAGAAATCCCCAGCAGTCTCACCGCAGGATCGTCCTCGGTGAGCGCGGCTCCTGGCAATTTCAGTCGCGCCTTCGTCTGGCACAAAAAAGTTGGCGAGGCAGAGAGAAAAGGAGCAGCCTTGGGGATTATGCTGCTGCGCCATCAATTGGAAGCCCACAATCGGCACGTGTTGCTGGGGACGCTGGTGGCAGCTTTGGCCGCGAGCCTGGTGTGGGCAGGGTTGTATTTTCTCGGGCAATGGTTGGTGCTCTTCGGGCTCACGGTCGTGCGGGGAGAAGAAGCTCAGATGCCGGCTGATTACAATCGGTGGTTTCTCACCTATGCGGGGATAACGGTTCTGCTGGGGTGGGGATGGAGCCTGTGGAGGCGAAGGCGTCCGCGCCTGCGCGATCGCGCCATTCTCGGCCCCCACCTGATCCCGGAGTTCCTTTTCCTGCCCGCGGCCTTGACTTTTTCCATCCCAGCCAACCTCACAGCTTATCGCCGAGTGCATCCCGATCTGCTGCAGGCTTGTCGTCTTGTCCTGCAGGAACTCCTTCGACACCCGCGACTGGAAGCCTCGAAAATCGCCCGCCTGGATTTATCCCCCCCACTTTTGGATGAGGCCCTCTTGACGTTGCAGTTCGCCGGGTTGGTGGATCTCCACCGCGGAGATACCGATTGGTTCTACACGGCGCGCAGCAGTCGTCGGTCGGAAATAGAAGCCTGCCTGCAGACCCACAACCTCTCCGATTAAGACCGTAAGAACCGCGCGCGAGCGTTTCGGGCTGGACCTGCCCATTGAGGCAGAAACCGCGAGACTCGCCTATTTCGCGCCCTTGTCAAAGCTCCCACATTGAGGCAGGTTGGTGGTTTATTGCAAAATTGCCCGACTCCTGCTCCGATGAAAATTTACATTGATGGCGAGTTCTATGAAAAGTCCGACGCCAAGATTTCCGTGTTCGATCATGGCCTGCTCTATGGCGATGGGATCTTCGAGGGAATTCGCTTTTATGGCGGGCGGGTTTTTCTTTTCCAAGAGCACCTGCGACGTTTAGAGGCTTCGGCTCGGGCCATCGCCTTGACTTTGCCCATGCCAATCGAGGAAATCGGCGAGGCGGTCTTGGAAACCATTCGGCAAAATCAGTTGCAGGATGGCTACGTGCGCCTGGTGGTCACACGCGGCTGCGGCGACTTGGGCCTGAGCCCGCTGCTCTGCCCCAAAGCCACGGTTTTCATTATCGCCGCAACCATCAAACTCTACCCGCCAGAAAAATACGAAAACGGCTTGGAAATTGTCACCTGCTCCACCCGGCGTATCAGTCACGGAGCCCTCTCGCCGATGGTCAAATCCCTCAACTACCTCAACAACGTCATGGCCAAGTTTGAAGCCTTGCAGGCCGGGGCGGGGGAAGGCTTGATGCTCAACGAGCAGGGCTACGTGGCTGAATGCACAGGGGACAACATTTTCCTCGTCAAGGATGGGTTGTTGACCACCCCGCCGATTTCCTCTGGAGCCCTTGCCGGCACGACGCGGCAGGTGGTCTTGGACCTTGCCAAAGAGCTTGGGATCCCGCTCGCGGAGCCCTTCATGACCCGCTACGACATTTACACTGCCGATGAGTGCTTTCTGACAGGCACGGCCGCAGAAGTCATCCCGGTCGTGAAGGCCGACTATCGCCCGATCGGAGATGGGCACCCCGGCCCAGTAACCCGCCGCCTCATCACGGCGTTCCAGCAGTTGACACGCACGACCGGCACGCCGATTTATACGTAGCAAACACTATGTTGCAGTGCGACTCTTGCCATTCCGAGGAAGCCTCGATTTTCCTGACGGAAATCGTCAACGGGAAAATGCAGAAGGTCAATTTGTGCCCGGCCTGTGCCAAGGCCAAGGGCGTCAATGACCCCACGGGTTTTCAGTTGACCGATCTGCTAATGGGGCTCGGGGTCTCGAAGGATGTGGAAAGCTCGCCCGGCTTGCTCAAGTGTCCCGTGTGCGGTTTCACCGCCACCGACTTGAAGAAAACCGGCCGTCTCGGCTGCAGCAATTGCTACGATGTCTTTGCCGCCCAGCTCGCTCCGATGCTGAAAAACATGCACAAAGGCACTTCCCATATCGGCCATGTGCCGGCACGCTTCGCCCGACAACGGGAACTCTCCGAGAAGCTTGCTGCCCTCGAGGCCACTCTGCAGCAGGCCGTGGAGCGTGAGGAATACGAACAAGCGGCAAAAATCCGCGATCAAATCCGCCAGCTGGCCTCGCCACCGGCGCTTTCCTAAGTTCATGAAGCTGGCCCGCATCGTCGAAACCTCCGGAGAATGGCTCACCGGCAACGGCCCGCAACGGCATATCGTCGTCAGCAGCCGGGTGCGTTTGGCCCGCAACCTCCGCAACCATCCTTTTCCCGGATGGGCCAAGAAAAATGAGCGCCTGGCGGTGCTGAAAGCCGTGCGCGAGGCGGTGGAGTCTTTGCCCGCCATGGCCGATTCTTTCTCGGAGAATCTCGAGGCCCTCTCCCCTCTGGAAAAACAAGTGCTCGTCGAGCGACATCTCATCAGCCGTGAACACGCGGCCAAAGGTGTCGGCAGCGCGGTAGTGATGAATCTGGATCAGACCCTCGGGGTGATGATCAACGAGGAGGACCACCTGCGCATTCAGGCCATTCTCAGCGGTCTGCAGCTCGAAGCGGTGTATGCCCTCATTTCCCGCGCTGATGCCGAGCTCGAGGAACAACTTGACCTCGCCTTCCACCCCACGCTCGGTTACCTCACCGCCTGCCCGACCAACGTCGGCACCGGAATGCGCGCCTCGGCCATGCTGCACCTTCCAGGGTTGGTCATGGTGGACCAGATGAACAAAATCATCAATTCGGTGAACAAAATTGGGTTGGTCGTGCGGGGGCTACACGGAGAAGGCACCGAAGCCATGGGAAATCTCTTCCAAATCTCCAACCAAACCACCCTCGGCGAATCCGAACCCGACATCCTTCAGCGCCTCAACAGGGTCATCCTGCAAATCATTGAACACGAAAACAATGCCCGGCAGATGCTCCTCCTCAACCGGCCCATCCCCTTGCAGGACCAGATCGGACGAGCCTACGGCATCCTCCGCCATGCCCGTTCCATCAGCTCCAAGGAAGCCCTCAACCTGCTCTCCATCACCAAGCTCGGGGTGGATCTGGGCTTTTTCCCCCGTGATTTTCTCCCGACCGTGGACCAGCTTTTCATCGAAACCCAGCCTGCCCACTTGCAAAAAGGCGCTTCTCTGCCGAAAATGACAGCCGAAGAGCGCGACAGCCTGCGGGCGGGTCTCATCCGCGAGCGATTCCTCGCTTGCCCGGAGCCGAACCTCCCGCCGCCCAGTGCTCCCACCAACGAGCCCCACTCTCATGATGAATAACTTCACACCCCGCGCCCAACAGGTTCTGGCTTTGGCCCGCAAAGAGGCCGATCGCTTCAACCACAACTACGTCGGCACCGAGCACTTGTTGCTCGGGCTCATCAAGCTTGGCCAAGGTGTGGCGGTAAACGTCCTGCAAAAAATGGGCCTCGATCTGGAAACGGTCCGCATGGAAGTCGAGAAACAAGTCGGCTCCGGCCCGGATACCAAGATGGTCGGCAACATCCCCTTCACTCCCCGGGTGAAGAAAGTCCTCGCCCTCGCCGGCAAGGAAGCCAAGAGCCTGCAGCACTCCTACGTCGGCACGGAACATATCCTGCTCGGCCTGCTGCGCGAAGGCGAAGGCGTCGCCGCCCGGGTGCTCAAGAGCCTGGAGATTGATATCGAACGCACCCGCAACGAAATCCTCAAGGAGCTTGATCCCAATTTTGCCCCGGAGGAAGGCGAATCCATCGCCGCTGAAGCCGGCGGCAAACGCGATACCAAGACGCCTGCTCTCCGCGCCTTCGGACGGGATCTCACCGAGCTGGCCAAAAAAGGCGAACTCGACCCCGTAATCGGCCGGACCAATGAAATCGAGCGGGTCATTCAAATTCTCTGCCGCCGCAGCAAAAACAATCCCGTGCTCATCGGCGAAGCCGGCGTCGGCAAGACCGCCATTGCCGAGGGTCTGGCGGCAGAAATTGTCGCCGGCAATGTCCCGGAAATCCTGCGCGACAAAAAAGTCATCACCCTCGACCTCGCCCTCATGGTGGCCGGCACCAAATACCGCGGCCAATTCGAAGAGCGCATCAAGGCGGTGATGGATGAAATTCGCAAAAACAAGAACATTATCCTGTTCATAGACGAGCTGCACACCATCGTCGGAGCTGGCTCCGCCGAAGGGGCCATGGATGCCTCCAACATCATCAAGCCCGCCCTGAGCCGTGGCGAAATGCAGTGTATCGGCGCCACCACTCTCAACGAATACCGCAAATACATCGAGAAGGATTCGGCACTGGAACGGCGTTTCCAGACTGTCAAAGTCGAAGCCCCGAGCGTCGAAGAAACCATCCAGATCCTCCGGGGAATCCGGCCGAAATACGAGAGCCACCACAAGGCCCGCATCACCGATGCCGCGCTTGAGGCCGCCGCCAAACTCTCCGACCGCTACCTCAGTGGCCGTTTCCTCCCCGACAAGGCCATTGACGTCATGGATGAGGCCGGCTCCCGTGTGCGAATCCTCAACATGACCCGGCCGCCGGATGTCAAAAGCCTGGAGGCGGAAATTGAGCAAACCCGCCTGGAAAAAGAGGCCGCCATCAAGAGCCAGGATTTTGAAAAGGCAGCCGCACTGCGCGACAAGGAAAAGCAAGCCAAGGATCGCCTCGACGCCATTCTCAAAGAGTGGCGCGACAAGCGGGAGGAAAAAGAAGGCCTCGTCACAGAGGAGGATGTGATGCACGTGATTTCCAAGTGGACGGGCATTCCTCTGCAGCGCATGGAGCAGAAGGAAACCGAGCGCCTGCTGAAAATGGAGGACGACCTCAAAGGCCGCGTCATTGGTCAGGACGAAGCCGTGGTGGCCATCAGCAAGGCCCTTCGCCGTTCCCGTGCCGACCTCAAAGATCCTCGACGCCCCATCGGCTCCTTCATTTTCCTGGGGCCGACGGGGGTCGGCAAAACCTTCCTGGCCCGCACTTTGGCGGAATTCATGTTTGGCGATGCGGATGCGCTCATCCAGATTGATATGTCCGAATATATGGAGAAGTTCACCGCTTCGCGGCTCATTGGCTCTCCTCCGGGCTACGTCGGCTACGAGGAAGGCGGGCAACTTTCGGAAGCCGTGCGCCGTCGGCCTTACTCCGTGGTGCTTTTTGACGAAATCGAAAAAGCCCACCCCGACGTGATGCACCTCCTCCTGCAAATCCTCGAGGAAGGCAAAATCACTGACAGCCTCGGCCGGAAAATTGATTTCCGCAATACGATCATCATCATGACCTCCAATGTCGGAGCGGAGCTGATCAAAAAGCAGACCACCCTCGGTTTTGGTGCGCCCAAATTGGACGACAACTATGACACCATGCGGAGCAAGATCCTCGAGGAAACGAAGCGGGTCTTCAAACCGGAGTTCCTCAATCGCCTGGATGATATCATCGTCTTCCATACCCTCACCAAGCCAGATTTAGTGCGCATCGTGGGGTTGGAAATGGAGAAGGTCATTGAGCGGATCCGCAGCAAAGAGATTCATCTCTCACTCGATCAGAGCGCGACCGATTTCCTCATCGAAAAAGGCTACGATCCAAGCTATGGAGCCCGTCCCATGCGCCGCGCTGTCGAACGCTACCTCGAAGATCCCATGGCCGAGGAACTCCTGCGGGGAGAGATTCGCGCGGGTGACCATGTGGTGGTCAAGGCCGATGGCTCGAAGCTGGCCTTCGTCGTGCAGGAGCGCACTGAGAAGCCGGAAGCCGTCGAAGCCTGAGACACAGAGTGCTTGTCGCGATCGGCTGCAATTGCCTGATCCGACTGGCTAACTCAGCCGCCGCTCTCAGGCATCAGGCCGTCTGCCGCCCGTAGAAAGCCGCCGCGTTTAGAATATGGCCGACAAATCCTCAGACAAGGTCTCGAGACGTCCGGCAAATCCATCGCCTGAGGTTCCGCAAGTGCCATTGGCCTTGAAGATGTGGCTGCTGCTTGCGGCGTAAGCTTGGCCACGGTCTCCATGGCTGCAAATGGCCATCCCACGGTTGCCAAAGCGACCCGGGCCAGGGTGCAGGCTGTGGCGGAGAAACTGCGCTACCGACGGAATCCCGCTTTCGCCGCGTTCGGCTCGAGGGCTCGTTGGCAGCGGGCCGTTGAGGAACGCACGCCAGTAGCGCTCATTGAGGAGACGATTCCCGAATATGAAGGCGGAGCTTTGCAGGAGTTTATCTTTGCGGGCGCCTCGCAGCGCGGGCAGCGCCTTGGATTTCGGCTGGAAGATCTGGTTGTCTCGCCGACGACGGATTGGAACGCTCTGCTCAAGCAATTGCGTGCCCGGGGACTCGCGGGAGTGAGTTTCCGCCAGCTGGCCAGTAAGGAAATTTTGCGCCACCCAGGCTGCTGCCATTTTGCTCTGGTTTCTACGGGTTTGCAGACGCATTGCCTGCCCATTCACTCGGTGCGCTTCGGGCGATTTGAGGCGGCCCGCCGCACTGTGCTGGAGCTTTTTGCCCTCGGTTACCGGCGCCTGGCCTGGCTGGATGCCCGACAGGAAAATTTTCACGCCGAAGAGGATTTCTCCTGTTCCGGGGGCATCCTGGCCGGCCTGCAAGAGTGCGGCATCGAACCGGCGCGGGCCATCCAGCCTTTCATCTTGCCATCGGGTGCGGTGGAAGAATCCACGCGTCGCAAGGTGGGGCAGTGGTTGTGTCAGTGGAAACCGAAGGTGCTGATTTCCACCTCGGGAGGTTGGCGCTGGCGTTTGCAGTTGCTCGGCTACTCCGTCCCAGAGGATTTGGCCCTGGAACTTTGTTAAAAGATCCCGAGCCCATCGCCAGTGTGTGTTTTGACCATCAGCGCTTGGGGGAAGAAGCCATCGAACTGCTCGATGGGGCTCAGCGGCACGGGGAATTTGGCTAGCCGAGCTATCCCCAGGAGGTGGTCCTGCGCGGGAAATGGTTCCCCGGCATCATCGCTCCCCCGCTCACAGACTCTTGAAAAACCGGGCGCGGTCGCGCGTAGAGCAGGATCGGGGCCATGGCAAGGAGCGAGCGACGCGCATCCCCTCTGTCGGGCTGGGCTCGCCGCCGCAACGCTGCCTACGGCAATAGCGCACCGCAACGCGACCATGCCGAGACTTGCAACCGTCTGCTAAGAGAAGCTGCCGCCAATGTTTTTGCGCCCATGCCTTGACGCCTTCTCGAGCCTTCTTTTTGCTGAGTCTCCCGCTTACTCCCTCATGAAGACTGCCTTCCTACACCTCCTCCCGCCCCGCCTGCACCGCACCCTCTCACGCTTGCGGGAAAGTATCTGGACAGACCATCCAACCTCCCTGGAAATTGCCGCCGCGCCGCCCACCGACGCGCATCTACCCTACGCGGAGCGCCCGCAGGACTTCGCGGTGGTGAGAGATTTTCCGCATTATTGGGGAAGGTCCTTCCAGCAGCGTTGGTTTTCTATTTCTCTACAGCCTAGCGACCTTGGGGAGTGGACGCATCTGCGTTGGCGGGACCGCGGCGAAGCCACGCTTTATGTGGACGGCCACCCCTGGGGAGGATTCGACCCCGCTCACCCGGTGGTCGAATTGCCCCGGCAGTTCAGCGAACTTTTGGTCGAGTCCATCTGCTGCCGCACGGGCATCTGGGTCAGTGGCGAATCGCTCGGCATTGAGGACCAAGGCAGTCGCCTGGATGGGGCATTTCTCAGCCGGAGGAACGAAGCGGCTTGGACGGCCTATCACGATTTTCAAGTGCTCTGGGACTTGCTGGAATGGACCGCGAAACTTGACCGCGACCTACAGTACCCGGACCTCTTTGCTTCTCCCATGCGCGTCCGAGAGCATTGGTTCACCATCAATCCTTTGGTGCGTATCCTGGTGGATGGACTTGACCGTGCGACCGATGCGTATGACTGCTCCGGGCCGGAGGCTTTGTCGGAGGTCCTGCGTGAGGTCTATGCCCGAGTCCAAGGTAACCTCGCCGGCATCCGCGCCACCCTCACCGGCCATGCACATATCGATTTGGTCTGGCTTTGGCCCGAACGAATCGGTGAAGCGAAAGCCGTGCACACTTTCGCCAACGTCGAAAGCCTCCTGCGCAAATATCCGGAGTTCATTTTCGCTTACTCTCAACCTGCCAGCTATCGCGCCATCGAACGCCGCTCCCCGGAACTCATGCGCACCGTCGCCCAGCGGGTTGCCGAGGGCCGTTGGGAGCCAGTCGGTGCGCTGGAAGTGGAATCCGATACTCACCTACCCTGCGGCGAAGCCCTGGCTCGGAGCCTTCTCATGGGGCAGGCCGAGTTCCAGCGCCTCACCGGAAAGCCGAGCAAGGTCGTCTGGCTCCCAGATGTCTTCGGCTATTCCGCCGTTCTCCCGCGGCTGATGCGCGAGGCCGGCGCGGACTTTTTCTACACCACCAAGCTGGCTTGGAGCACCGCGGAACGCTTCCCCTACACGAGCTTTCGCTGGCGCGGTCATGACGGCAGCGAGGTCATCTCGCACATCATGGGCTACAACCAGGACTACAACAACCATGGCACCGCAGAAAATCTGGGGAATCCGGTGCGGGCCCATCGTCAGGTGCATCTGCATCCAGAAGTGCTTATTCCGACGGGGTATGGCGATGGGGGGGGCGGTCCCACCGAGGAAATGTGTGAACGCGTCCGTCGGAGTGCTTCCCTCTGGGGGCTGCCGGCTTCCTCTTGGGGGAGGATTGATGCGTTCTTCGAACGCCTCCGCCCGCTGGCTCCTCAACTCCCAGTCTGGGAGGGCGAAATGTATCTCGAGTTCCACCGCGGCGTGTTCACCACCCATGTCGCAGTCAAACAAACCTTCCGCGCTCTGGAGCGGGCCTTGCAAACCCTGGAAGCTGCGCACTGCCTCAGCCGCCGTGGACCGATTGATCGGCATTTCTGGCAACGGCTCATCTTTTCCCAATTCCATGATGACATTCCCGGCAGTTCCATTATCGAGGTGTATGAAGAAGGGATTGCCGAACGCCAGGCCCTCGCTGAAAGGGCCTTGCAGGAGACGCGCGACATTTTGCAGGAAGGCACGGCTGCGGGAGAAGTCACTGCCTACTTCAATCCCCTGCCCCTGCCTGTCACGCAGCTGCTGGGAGACCGGCAACTACACCTGCCGCCTTTGGCAATCCGGGAAATTTCCGCGGCCTGCGCGTTGCCTGAGACTGTTCGTCACACGGACCACAGCCTGCAAAATGAGCGCTGCCGCGTCGAATGGAATGACGCCGGATCCCTGACGCGATTGGAATTTGCTGGTCAAGCCATCCCCTTGGGTCAATCCGCAGGCAGCTTGCAGATCTATCCTGACCATCCGGCGATCTTCGCCGCTTGGGATGTAGATCGCAACAGCGTGGGCCTGCCTCTGCCGACGGTCGGCCGGCCCCAGTTCCTCGGGGTGGAGCTCTCTGCTGGGACCGCACAGGCGCGCTTCCGGCAACAACTTACCGCCAACAGTAGAGCCGAGTTTTCTTATCTCTTGCAGGCTGGAAGCCCGGTGCTGCGAATCGAAGTGACCGTGGATTGGGGCGATGATGAGATGTTGCTTCGCTGGGAATGTTCCACCGGTTTCCGCGCCACAACTGCTCGCTACGGATGTCCTTATGGCAGCATCACCCGCACGCAACGCCCGGGAAGTCTCCAAGCCGAGGCTCAATTTGAGGTTCCAGCAAGCCGCTGGATGGTCCTGGGTGATGAATCTGAGGTGAGTGCTTTGGCTTTGCTCAGTCGCGACCGCTATGGCTTTGGATGCTTCGACGGCACCTTGCATTGCACCTTGCTGCGCAGCGCACACATCACCGAAGCCCAGACCAATCTCCCCCTGCGGAACTTGCAATACCGGCACACCCACTCAGACCACGGACGGCATCACTTCTCGCTCGCCCTTGCTAACGGCAGCCTCCACGCGCCGCGCTCCGAACAACCCTCCGCCCTCGCCGATCGGCTCTTCACCGCGCCGGTCCCCCTTCACTCGAAGGCCAATCTGGAGTGCGGGTTTCTCGGGCTCGAAGGCGGCGAATCGCTCGTTCCCGCCTGGGCCAAGCCAGCCGAAGACGGACGCGGGTGGATCTTGCGGTTGCACGAAACCCGCGGACAACGCGGGACAGCGAAGCTGCGTCTGGCTCCGGGTTGGCAGGCTGAAAAGACCACGCTGCGCGAAGCCACCAACGAACGCATGGCCGAGAACCTTTCCTTCGGGCCTCAGGATCTTCTGAGTGTGCGCATCTTCCCGGCATGAAAATGCCCGCCCGCCTCTCTGCCCGTTAAGGACGGGGTCAGAGAAAAAGCGGGCGCAAGTGGCGTTCGAGGATGTTGTGAGTGACGTTCCGGGAGACGGATTCGGAACATGCTGCCAGCTGCTCAAGGTAGCGCGGCCCCATCTTGGCGGCAATTTTGAAGCCCACATGCAGGAGTTGGCGCAGGTCCGGATTGAAAAGCGGGTCGCTCGGGTCATGGCGGAGAGCGCGCACAAATTGCTCGCTCGTCCAGCGGTCCACCTCGGCAGCGGCGGGAAGTTTATCGGGAGCGATGTCAATGACCGTCGCATACGGAGCGCAGAGTTCCTCCCGGTGACTGAGCGCCTCAGCGTAGATCGCCTTAGCCAGCTGGAGCCCCTCCCCGTCGGCTTCAGCCAGGCCAATCACTTCTTCCAGCCAAGTCGTGCCAGCAGTTTTGAGGTGCAGCCCGGCACCCTGCTGGCGTAGGGCTTCCCGAATGGGACGATAAAGGGAAAACTTATCGCTGCCGGAATGGACGCTGAGTTTCAGGTTTGCGGGCAGGTGGTATTCCCGCACAGCGTGAGCCACCACACAAAGATCGGCGGCAAATTCCCGGGAAAATTGCTCCACGTCGCCCACGTAATCCACCCCCTTGTTGAATCGCCCACTGAATTTGGGAGCCAAAGTCTGCAAGGGAAGCTGCTCGTCCGCTAGGGCGGCGAGGATGATGAGGAGTTCAGGAGGAGTCTGCGGGCTGTTGGTCTCATCCATGGAAACTTCCGGGATGAAGCCATCCGCTCCTTTGAGCTCCGCGATACGCCGAAAGACCCGCGCCGCCTCCTGCACCGCCAGGAGATATTTTTCCGCGACGGCTCGCACTGCTTCGGCAGATAAACGCAGCGGCTCCGGCATTCCGGCTACTTCGATGGGACGGGAGAATTCCGGATGTCGTTGGAGAAAGGCTTCGATCTCCACCGTCGTCGCGGATTTCCCTATGAAATCTGCCACATCAATGGTGAAAAAATCACACGCCTCGAGGAACCGCTCCACGGTTGCCAGACCAATGTGATCGGCATCCACATGATAACCTCCGGTCCACCCCGCAGCCGCCACCGCCGCCTGCGCGGCCGCACGAACGGAGGCAGGTTCCGAGCCGATAATGGTGTGCTCGCGGTTCGACTTATTCCACACCGGCACAATCTTCACCCCGGCTTCCGAGGCTATTTGGAAAGCCCGTAATTGCGCGGCGGCTTGGTGGGCGAAGCGATCACCCACCCCAAAAGAAAATTTCTCGAGTTGCATCGGCGGGATTATTTCTCGCCGCAAGGCCGATTGGCAATTCAGAGTTGGCATGGATAACGCAGCTTGCCATTGAACCAATCAATCGGCTCCAGGGGTGCCGTCGGTTGCAGGAAAAATTTATCGCATCTAAGATTATGCCATGATTCCCCCCCGAATCGGACTCTATGCTTGGATACTT
Organism: uncultured Chthoniobacteraceae bacterium; assembly: GCA_964595865.1. Lineage (GTDB taxonomy): Bacteria > Verrucomicrobiota > Verrucomicrobiia > Chthoniobacterales > DYNR01 > CAZQRL01. Next base: position 45,801 of record CAZQRL010000004.1, on the reverse strand, counting down.
CTGGCTAGTATCCTCACTGGAATGAGCAACCAAGCCTCGCCGGTGCTGAAGGAGGTGGAGTTCACGCACACCCAAGATGTAGGTTTCGGCAATGAGGTCTTTGTTAGTGGTCCGAGCTCCTATCTCGGCGGTGACAATCCGCTGGCCGCGAGCAAACTTTCTTGGACGAGCGGGAATGTCTGGCGTGGTCGTGTGGCTCTACCGGCTGGGGAGACGCTAACCTATCGGTTTTTGCGACGCGGCACTTCCGCGAGCGCCTGGGGCAGTTCGGCCACGGTGCAAAATCTAACCGCCAACCAAACTCTCAGCGTTCCCAGCCATGCGCCAGCTCCTTGGAATGGCAAAACTGTCTTCCTGCATAGCACTTGGTCCAGTGTGCAGATTTTTTGGCGTGACCGGACCGGCGGAGGAAATTGGACTTTCACGCCGATGCGCGAAGTGGGACCGGGGCGCCAAGCAGGGGAAAAGCTCTACCGGGTGGATGGTCTGGCTGCTCCCGGAGCAGAGCTGGAGTTTGTCTTCACTAACGGCTCGGATTGGTTGAACGCACCGCCTCCGCCGAACAATCCAGCCACGGGCGCTGCCCCCGCCGTTCCCGCACCTTATCAGGGAATGTCCCCTCCCTACAATTTCCGCACGCGTTTGGATGTCCTGTTTGTGCAGGACCAGCAGGTATTCAATTATCGCCCTCCGGCAAACGTAAGCCCACCCAGCCGGCTCACGCGCCAGGTGGATTCAACCGTTGCCACGATTCCCGGGCGGCCAATCACCATTTATCTTCCCCGGGGTTACGCAGAAAATTCCTGGAAGAAATATCCGGTACTTTATTTTCACGATGGTCAGAATGTATTGCACCCGGGTGGGCCCTTTGGGACTTGGGATGCCGACCGGATTGCCACCTATGAAATCAGCCAAGGGCGGATGCGGGAATGTATTTTGGTGGCGATTCCCAACGGCAATGCTTACGGCTCGGATCGCCTGCGGGAGTATCTTCCCAATGGGGACAGTATTACCCTTTATGGCGGGCAAACGGTTTCCTACATCGGCGCGGCCGCCCAATACACCGCCTTTTTACTCGATAACGTGGCCCCCACGTTGGATGTCAACTACCGAACCTTCGGCACTGCGGCAGAGACCTTTGTCGCTGGATCTTCCATGGGAGGCTTGGCGAGTGATTTCATCGGACAAACCCGCAGCGACCGCTTCGGAGGAGTCGGCATCTTTTCCCCGGCGTATTGGGCAGCCCCCAACTTTGTCGCTAACCGTAGCTCCGCTCTGCTGCCCGTGCGGCGTTTTCTTTCCATGGGCACTGCTGAGTCGAGCACTGGAGAATCGAGTTCGAATGTCTATTGGAACGGCGCCCTCCTGGCCTACAACACCTTCCTGCGCTCCGGACAGGCTGTGGGCCGTGACCTGCTTTTCATCGGGGTCTCGGGCGGCCAGCACAACGAGCCCGCATGGTCGCGCCTGCTGCCAAACTTTTATCAATTTATGCTCCCTCCTTGGCGCGAAGCCAACCTCCTGGCTCTGGAACACTTCCCACCCACGCTCTCGATCATTGATTTCGACGCCGCGCAATTGCGTCCGCGCTTGCAACGCCGCAGCCTCTACGGCTTCCAACAGATCCTGCAAGTCAGCTCCAATTTGCAAACTTGGCAGGACACACCGCTGGATCCGGCATCGGAAACTTGGGAGGTGCAAGACTTGCAACCATCTGGCAATGCGACCTTCTGGCGCCTGCGCACCTCTCTGCCTTGAGCGGCACTCAAAATCAGTGGATAAGTTCTGCCTCGGCATGAGCTCGGGCGGGAACCCCACTCGCAAGAGGTTCCCTGCTACCGAGCCGTCACCTTAAGGCTGCCAAAACCCCGACTCCATGGGCCGGATTTCCAGCAAACCGCTACCGGTCGGCGTGAGGAAGTAGCCCACGCCCAGACCCTCTTCCGGCAGAAGCACACCTTGGAATTTGGCCACGGTGGGGATTCCAGGGAGACGGACGGTTCCGGAGAAAGTTCCTTGGGCAATTTGCACGGCTACTTTCAGTCCGAGCCAATTTTCTCCGGTCATGGCGGGAACGATCTTGGTGTTTCCGCTCAAGCGCACGTCGTAGAAGATGTCCTGCACCAGTCCGCCTCCCGAGAAGACGGCAAGACCTTGGGCGTTCGGCCAATTTTCCAGAGCGGGCTCACCCGCTGCAGGCCGTTCGTAAGGAATGAGGTTGGCTTCCAAACCTGCCTCGAATCCCTCGGCAAAGCGAGCGGTGCCGCCGTTTGCACGGGCAGGTGCTTTCCAATACAGCGCCCCCACCCATTCGCCAAACTCATCTTGGCGCATCCATCCTCCAACCCCACCATTACGACGGTAGAGATCTTGATAGAAGAGGAGCACATTCTCCTCTGCTGCTCCGGTGGAGCCGAAAACCGGGAAGCTGCAGGTGAAACGGGTTCCGTCGGCCAGAAACCCTGCGAGCTTGGCCACCCCTGCGTCACTTAGGCTTACTGTTCCAACGCTGGTGCCATCGAGCGCTTGGGTCGAACTTTCCACTACCGGACAATCCATCGTGTAGGATCCGGCATCCGGGAAGGGATTCCGCGCTCCATATTTGCGGGCTCCGAGGAGGATGTCTCCTTGGACGTCGCCAAAAATCACCCCGCGGTAGTAATTTGCCAGACCTAGATCATCGCGCACAAGGTCCATATTCACCTGGAGTTGAGTGCCTCGACCCGCCGTGAGCACAACCTCGACGTAGTTGTCCATTGGCAGGACTCCGCGCCCGCTGTAGGTTTTGCCTCCAGTCGTAACCCGGATGGTGTAGGCGCCTCGGGCATTGATGGTCAGGCTGGCGGTGCCGTTCACCTGTTGCATTTCCCCAACAATCGAGTTTTCCTCTGCGCTGGGTTCCATCGCGCCAAGAATTCCGACAACCCCATTGTATTCAAGGCGCGCCGACACAGGAGTCGGCACGGGAGTGGGAACTGGTGTGGTCGTGGGTGACGCGGTCGGAGTAGGCGTGGGCGTCACAGTCGGCGTCGCAGTTGGCGTCGGAGAGGGAGTTGGCGACGGGGTCGGGGTGGGTTCCGGTTGGGAGTTTTTGTCAAACTCCACGAAATTAATCCATTCGGGGAATTGGGCTCCGGGGAAGCGCATCTCCATAACCAAGGCAAAGAAGGGCGAAGTCGTCTTGAGATTGAATGTGACGTCATCCGGTAAATCACTGAGCGACGCCGCAGTCTGGATCTCATAGACTCCCGGACTCACCGGAGACACCGCAACGATCTCCAAAGGCGTCGGATCGTAGTTGTCTGGCATGAAGTAACTCAACTCCAACTCCCCAGGCGTCAAGGCATAGTTTCCAGGCAAGGTCTGATAGAGTTTGAGCAGGAAACGATTTCCATTCACCCCTTCCGCGTAGGCAGGCAGCGCATGCATCGGCCCGGTCGCGACGACCTGGGCATAGCCACCGACTTTGCTACCATCCCCACTGGCCTGCATAACCAATTGATATCCGACATCCTCGGGCTGGGTGGTGTAGTTACCCGACGTTGCTCCCTCAATGGGAGTCATGGCAAAGGTGTTGGGATTTCGCCGATACCATTGATAAGAAACATAAGGTTGCAGATTTTCAGAATCCGCGGGGAGGAGTTTTTGCACGGTTACCGAGCCACTTTTCCCACATCCGACCCAAGGAGTCATGATCCCGGTGAGATACATTCCTTCATCCATAGACCAGCCGGTGAAAGAAGACTCCACCACCTCTGGCTGAACCATGACCGTATTGGAGACCAAACCATCCAGCGGACCACCATGAATCCTTAGGCGCAGGTAAGTCGCACCATCCGGTTTGTAGGAAAAGTTGTCGTCGGTAAGCTGGATGGGATTCTCGTTGTAATCCAAGAGGGTCTGAAAATCCGCGTTGTTGTAGGACCGCTCGACCGTGTAATAGGAGGCTCCCTTGTTAGATGGAGGCAAAAATGCCAACTCGGCAATGCTTTCCGTCGGGTGCTCATTACCCCAGATGAAGTGTTTATTCACCCGGCAATTCTTCGTCACATAGAGCAACCCCACCACCCCGGGCTCCGTTCCGATTTCCGGGAATGGCGGCAAAGCTCCTCCAGAGCCAGGCTCCCAAGTCGGTTTGACGATTTGTGGAGGTTGCCACCCCCCTTGCAAAACCGCATTATACCCCAACCAAGTGGGAGAGCTGAAACCTTCGCCTCCATAGTAAAAAACAGTAAATCCCGGCGCGGCTCCGGCAAAAACTCCTTCACCCATTTGGGGCGCGTTGCCATAAAAGCTCACCCAGCTTAGGTCTGCACAACCCGCAAAGGCTCCATCACCCACCACGGCGATGAGAGCGTGAAAATGGACGCCCGTTAGCCCTGGCGTCTCGGCAAAGGCGTTTGCCGCAATTTTGGTCACCGGTTTGCCATTGATCTCTGCAGGCATTTGCCATTCTCCGCTGATCGGCTCAGCCGCGCCCGTGAGAGTGATCTCCTGTCCGTCATCCAGATAATTCCAAATTCCCTCTCGGCCAACCGTCTGCCCGGGTGCAACCGCCAACCCAATTACACACCAACCAACTGCCACGCCCAGCAGGTGTCCCAAGGATTTTCGCCAGAGGAGAGAGAACGCTTTCATATTTTCAGGATTTATTTATCCTTTTTGTTGAATACCTTTTTATCCCTTTTGTGTCAAGGGATTTCTTCGGCCCCACGCGGACATTCTCTGGAAAGTTCTGCGGTTTCTGCTTCCTGGAGACAAATAGCGCTCCTCGGGAGCGAACCCGTTCCCTCGAATGATGCTCGCGGGATTCTTTCCGCAAACTCATGCGGTGGGAGGATGAGCAAGATAGAAGTCCCTGCCTCCGCTTCGGCAGGAATCGCCGGGAGGTTCTCGGATGAGCGGACGAACCTGGCCGATATGACCGGTGATGGCAGCAAAAAATCCTTGCTAATTATTGGGTATGGACGGATTTTTAGGTTGGACAATGGCGACCTTAATTACAACTCGATCTTCTCAAGGCAAACACTGCCGCATCAGCGGACAGCGGGGGGGATTCTCTCTCGTCGAGCTGCTGGTGACGATTGTGATTCTCTCCATTTTGGCCTCGTTGGTTGTCACGGCAGTCTCGAATGCAGCTGTGGACTCCAGCAAGGTGCTGGCCCGCCAGCAGCAGGCAGCGGTGCAACAAGCCCTCAATAGCTGGATCACGACGTTTTCCTCTCAGGGCGAGGGGTTAGAGCAGGCCCGCACGGTTTACAACGCCGCCGGCAACAGCCTGGCGAAGTTCGTTTTGATTTCTCCTTTTCTGGATCCAGGCATGGCGGCCCATATCCAAACCAACTCCACCTTGGACCGCTTGGAAACCAGCGCCTTGCAGCGAGCCGGGGCCTACATGACTCTTAGCGGCTGGCCCCGGGGATCCTACCCTACAGTCAACTACGTTGATTGACATTTTTGTGCTCCGTTCCGCCTTCCAAGCTGTTCAGAGGAATCCTGGCAGGTTGAGAAAAATGGGTTAAATTGAGTCATGATCTCCAGATTACACCCCACAGTCTGGAAAAAAGGCAGGCCCCTCCGGTTGCAGAAGGTCTTTACCCGAAACTGCGTTCGTTCGAGGCTCCACGGGTTCTCTCTGATTGAAGTATTGGCCGCGGTGGCGATCATCGGCATTATCACCTTCCTTGCGATTCCAAACATCATTCGCATCCGACAAGATAGCGAAGCCAGTCTGGCCGAATCCCGCGTTGAAGCGTTGAACTTGGGGATGGCCTCGCTGGTGCAAGCATATGGTCCGACGGCCGCTGCGGACCTCTGGAGCGGAGCGACGTCCAACCAAGCCCGCTATGAACTCCTTCGTCCTTACCTAGCTTTTGCTCCGGCCACCCTCACGGCATACCTTCCCGCAGGATACAGCGCGACACTACCCCAGACTTTGGTTCCCCTCACCCCGGCCACCCTGATCAAACCCTCGAACGAACCCGAGGAACCGGGCGATACGTAGGGATGAAACTTTCTTTCCCGGACTCCAAACCTGCGGGAGTCAGTCTGGTTGAGCTACTGATTGTCATTGGCGTCATCACCATTTTAGCGGCGATTACTTTGCCGCGCCTGACCGGGCTTTCTCGGCCCGCAGAATCCACCTCGGCTCGAGAAGCCATGGAACGCGTGAACCGCGCCGTAAATCTCTACGAACAATCGGTAGCCGCAATCACGGTGGAGGCGGCGGAGGGCTTTGAGGATGAGGCGCAGGTCTTGCAGCTGCTGCAGCAGGAAATCCCCGGCACTCCCGGCAGTCCCTTTCTCGATCCTAAACTTCGCTACCCGGTGACTTCCGCAAGCGACCGTCCCCGGGGCTATTGGGATGGAGAATATTTCCGCTTGCGGGCTACCGAGCAGTCTGGAGCGGGTCTTGACTTCGCTCGCCCCTCTCTGGAGGATTGAGCTTCTGCCGTTGAGCCCCGTTTTCCCTCCACATGTCCGAATGTAATACTGATGCCTTGGCTGCATTCCTTTCCGAGAAAGGTCTGCGTTTCCCGGAGATCGGGCCTGGCAGCCCTCAATTTCACGAGCATATCGCGGAAGCCAACGGGGTAGAGCCGGCCCAGGCCTTGGAGTGGTTAGCAGGTTTGGTCAACCTCCCACCTTTTGAGCTCCCGCGGCCAACCTGTTCCACCCGAGCGGAAAAACTTTTCCGGTCCATGGCGGGTGGCGAGTCGGCAACGGAGCCTTGGCTGCCGTTTGCCACCCTGGGGCCCATGGTGCTCCTGGCCCATTACAATCCGCTCTGTGCCAATTCCTGGGGAATCCCGACCGAACTCTCCCTGCGCTTTGTCGTGCCACAAGTCCAATACAAAGCCTTGGCTGCAGATGTGAAAAACCGGCTCGATATCAAGCCGCTGGGAAACAAAACCTCGCTGGAGCTGCCCCGGCTTTGCCCACGCATGGATGGCTTGCTCGGCATCCTGGATTGGATCATCGAAGTCGCACCGCACACGCCGGAGGAAAAGGAACGCCTAGAGCGCAATCGCCATCAACTCATGGCCGCGAATGCCCAACGCTGGCGTGATTTCAAAGTCCTACCCAAAGGCTACGCTCTGGCGGTGCATCATTTGCAATCCGGCGAATTTGTTTTCAATGCCGACCACGCCCCGGCACAGGATCTCTTCCCGGACAACCTGCTCGAGAAGCACACCGTTTATCCCCTCTACTGCGGCAAAAAACGCGTCTATCTGCTCTCCGAAGATCGCTTCAATTTCGGCTTCGAGGATGAGTGGCTTTCGCGCGGGCAGGAATCCATCGAATGGTGTCCGGTGCTGGCCGATCGGGAGGATATCCTGGCCGCGATCACCCGCAATCGAGCTCGCTCGGCGAAAACGACCACGGCCGTGCAAGTCGGGGATCTCGCCTACTCCGATGTGGAGAACCTGGTCGAGATTGACCTCGCCGAGGTGCAGAAAATCAATCCCTCCAACATCAACACCACGCCGGAGCAGATCATTCACTGGGTGCTCTACCGGGCCATTTCCAGCCGGGCCAGTGACCTGCACATCGAGAAATATTACAACACCGCACGCTTCCGGGCGCGGATTGATGGGGAGTTGCAAGCCATCCATTCCTGCCCCGAGGATATGCTTCCCCGCTTTATCGGGCTCATCAAAAATTACTCCAACATGGGGCAGCGACGGCAGGATGCGCAGGACTCGCGCTTTTCCATGGCACTGGGCAAGCACCGGATTGACTGCCGGGTCTCAGCGATCCCGTGTCGCAAGGATCAGCAAAAGATTACCATTCGCTTCCTTGACAAGTTGGATGGAGTGAAAAAGCTCAGCGAGCTCAATCTCGCCAAGGAGCAATTGGATATCCTCACCGAGGTTATGGGGCGGGACCAGGGGTTAATTCTCATCACCGGTCCCACCGGCAGTGGAAAAACCACCACCCTCTACGCGCTGCTGAATAGCGTCAACGCGGAGAACATTAACATTCAGACCATCGAGGATCCGATCGAGTATGAGATTGAGGGACTCAATCAAACCCAGACCGACCCAGTGAATAACATCACCTTCGCCGAGGGCCTACGACGTCTGATGCGTGCCGACCCGGACGTGATCCTTATCGGGGAGTGCCGAGACGAAGAGACGGCGAACGCTGCGGTCAACGCTGCTTTGACCGGCCACCTGGTGCTTACGACCCTGCATGCCAATGACTGTTTGCGGGCGGTAAGTCGTCTGATTGCCATGGGCATTCCGCCTTATCTCCTGGCAGACTCCCTGGCCCTCACCCAGGCTCAACGGTTGGTGCGGCGGCTGTGTAATTACTGCAAGCGCCCGATGCCCGTGTCTCCGGAGATCCAGGAAATTTTCCGCATCAACCAAGTGCCGATCCCGGAGGAGAACCACGTGCTTTATCAGAAAGTGGGCTGCCCGGAGTGTTTTGGGTTGGGCTATCGGGGCCGGTTGGCTCTCATGGAAATGTGCCCGGTGGACCCGGCCATGGCGGACTTGATTTCTCGCAACGCTCCCCAGAGCGAAATGCGTCGGCTGGCGCTTTCTCGCGGAGTAAAAACTCTTTACCAGCTCGGACTACGCCAAGTTCTCGAAGGCAACACCAGCCTCGAGGAAATCTCCTGCCTCAGCTACACCAGCCTGAAAGAATTCCTCTCCCTATCCGACTAAGCTCTCTCCATGCCCAGTAAAAACTCCCCCGCGATCTGTTTCAATGCCCATCACTCTCCGGTAGTAGCCTTTAGCAGCTTTCCCCAGGGCTTTCCCTGGCCCGAGGGCGGGTTCGAGCTGTAGCTTGGCGGACCGGCCAACGAAAGTATCTTCATCGGTGCGGAGCGGGCAGACGGACGGGGCTATGAGGTGCTGCCCTTCTTCGGCAGCAGTGCCGATTCCGCGCGCCGTTACGATGTCGGCAGCGCAGCCCCGCTCATTCAAGGCAAAGTCCGACCGATCGCCGCGGGCAAGATCACTCGGTTTTTTTCTCTCGGGACCGATACTTGGCGGGCAGGCGATTTGCAGTTCACCAACTTCTCCCCGGGGAAATCTGTGCCCGATCCAGCCCGAGCTTCACCTGCGGCCTTGCGCCACGCTCTGGTGCCAGCAGTCTGGACCAAGCTCACCCTCGACAACCGTCAGGGTAAACGCGAACGGCGGATCTTTTTCGGCTACGAGGGCCCCCATCCCTTCGCCAACATGCGCTGACTGGATGATGTCTCCGGGGAAAAATTCTGCGGCGTTGGGCAAGGCACTTCGACGGCCATCGTTAGTGCCCTCGCGGGGATTTACTCAGGTTGCGGTTTCACGCTGGACCGATGCTTGGAACCGGCCAGACCGGGAAAATCTGAGCTTCGGGCTGGGACCGGTGGCGGTCTTGCAAGCGGTGGTACCGCCTGGAGAAACGAGAACTTTTTGCTTTGCGAGTTGTTTCTACCGGGATGGGAACGTTGTGGCGGGCCTGCCGACGCGCTACATCTACACCAGCCTTTTTGCTTCGATCGAGGAGGTCGCGGCCTTGGCGTGGAAGCAGGCGGAAAAGCAAATCGCCGCGGCCCGGGCGGGCGACGATTTCCTTGCAGCAAGCCCCTTGGGCGCGGCACAGAAGTTCCAGCTAGCCCACTCCGTGCGCAGCTATTTCGGCTCAACGCAATTTCTTCAGACGTCTGCGGGGGAGCCTTTCTGGGTAGTGAACGAAGGCGAATACCGGAGGATGAATAGCTTCGAGCTCAACGTGGATCACCTGTTTTTTGAGATGGAGCAGAATCCTTGGGGGGCGCGCAATCAGCTCGATTGGTTCGTTCGTCGCTACAGCCACAGCGATCGGGTGCGACTGCCAGGCGATCCCCAGGAATATCCCGGTGGCATCAGCTTCACCCACGATATGGGGGTGGGGAACTGCCTTTCCCGCCTAGGCAATTAGTCTTACGAGCAATTCCGGCTCTTCGGATGTTTCTCGCACCTGACCCACGAGCAGCTGGTGAACTGGCTCTGCGGCGCCACGACCTACGTTCTCGGCACGGGAGATCACGCTTGGCTGCGCGGTCGGTCGGAAATCCTGCGGCGCTGTCTCACAAGCCTCGTGCGACCCGATCACCCGGATCCCCGACAGCGGGATGGCGTGCAGACTCCTCGCGTTGTTTCGGCGGAGCAGAAATCACCACCTACGACAACCTGGACCCCTCGCGGGGCCAAGCCCGGGCCAATCTCTACCTGGCAGTAAAAACCTGGGCGGCCTACATCGGGATTGAGAAGTTGTCCGACATCCTCCGCCAACCGCGCTTGGCCGCTACGGCCTCGACTCAGGCTCGACGCTGCCTGGAAAGAATCCTCTCCCATCAACAGCCCAATGGCTCCCTGCCCGCCATTCTCGAACTGGAGAACACCTCCCGAATTATTTCCGCCATTGAGGGACTGGCCTTCCCGCTCGCATGGGGAATGCGCGAGAAATTCCAGACCGGTGGCCGTTTTCTGCCCCTCCGGCAAGCCTTGGAGAGGCGTTTGCAAGCAATCCTTCGCCTCGGTATTTGCCTCTTCCCAAACGGGGGAGGGAAACTCAGCTCGACCAACGAAAATTCTTGGTTGAGCAAGATCTACCTTGGCCAATACGTCGCCCGCGGACTTTCGGGCTGGTCTGCCGCCTCCAAAACCGGAGCGCGCGCCGATGCGGCTCACGTGGCTTGGCTTCTCGACCCGAGGAACGCCTACTTTTCTTGGAGTGATCAAATGGTCGCCGGCGTGGCCAGCGGCAGCAAGTATCACTTGCGCGAGGTCACGTCTTGGCTTTGGCTCCGCCCCAGTCTCTGTGCGGAATCTCCCAGCTCACTTCCCCGCGGTGGAGGGCTCCGGCAGGAGCCAACGCCCCAGGGCTTTTTCCAATTCGACGACGAGGAAAAAAAGCACGCCACCGAGGAACAGCCAGGCCCAAATTTGGCCGCTGAGGGGAGCCGTGCCGAAGATGGCCTGCATGAAAGGCGCGTAGGTGAAGAGCAACTGCAAGAAGAGTATTGCCAGGAGAGAGCCGGGAATCCAGCGATTGCCCGCCAGCGCATGCAGATTCAAGCTGCTCTGGGTGAGAAATCGGCTATTCACCAAGTAGAAAGCCTGCCCCAGAATGAGGGCGTTGACAGCCACCGTGCGGCAGAGCTCGATCGGCGCCTGCAAGTAGGTTTTCGTCCAATAAAAGGCGCCAAAGGTGAAAATCAGGAGCAGGAAAGAAATGAAGCCGATCCGCCAAAGTCCGAAACCATCCAGGAGCGGTTTGTGGGGGGAGCGGGGCGGGCGGCGCATCACATCCGGCTCGTGTGGCTCAAATGCGATGGCCAAAGCCAGAGTGATGGACACCACCATGTTCACCCAAAGAATCTGCGGCGGAGTGACGGGCAGGACCAGCCCGAGGAGGATCGCCGAGAGAATGGTCAAGGCCTGCCCGCCATTCGTCGGCAACATGAAGAGAATCGCCTTCTCAATATTGGCATAGACCGTGCGGCCCTCCCGCACTGCGGCCGTGATGGAAGCAAAATTGTCATCCGCCAGGACCATTTCCGCAGCTTCTTTGGAGACTTCGGTGCCTTTGATGCCCATGGCCACACCGACATCCGCCTGGCGCAACGAAGGGGCATCGTTGACACCATCGCCGGTCATGGAAACCACCGAGCCATCGGCCTGCATGGCCCGCACGAGGCGCAGCTTGTGCTCCGGGCTGGTGCGGGCAAAGACGTCAATCCTCTGACATTTGCGCTCCAAAGCCTCATCATCGAGTTGCTCAATCTCGGCCCCGGTAAGGAAGTGCTGGCCATCCCCGATGCCCAGTTGGGCAGCGATGCTCGTGGCCGTGAGGGCATGGTCACCGGTGATCATGGTCACGCGAATGCCGCCCTGGTGACATTCCGCCACAGCTTGGATGGCCTCTTCCCGCGGCGGATCAATAATCCCCACCAGCCCCAACAAAACGAGATCCCGCGGCAGACTGGCCGCGGAGAGTTCCGGTGGCGTCACCTGACAATCCGGCTGCCAGGCGAGGGCCAGAACGCGCTTCCCCCGCAAAGCGATAGCGCGGTTGGCCTCCTCCCAAAAAGCCGCCTCCAAAGGCTCCGGGCCGTGAGTTCCTTGCTGAAAACGACACCGCATGAGCAGCACATCGGGTGCCCCTTTGACCAGGAGCATCGGCCCATGCAGGGTAGCCATGAATTTGTGCTCGGATTCAAAAGGCACCACCGCCGACCGCGGATGGGCTCGTTGTTCGGCGGTGCGATCCAACCCAACTTTGGCGGCAAAGGGCAAGAGAGCCCCCTCTGTCGGATCCCCGACCAACTTCCAATGCCCTTCCTCCAGATGGATCTCCGACTCGTTACACAATGCCGATACCCGGGCCATGAGAGCCAATGTGTCATCCGGCGGCGCTGGCGCTCCCTCGGAAGAAATCTCGCCCTCCGGGGCGTATCCCGCTCCGGAGACTGCATAGGTGCGGGAGGCGGTGACTGCTTCGGTCACAACCATTTCATTGCGTGTGAGGGTCCCGGTTTTATCGGAGCAGATACGCGAAACCGCCCCGAGGGTTTCCACGGCTGGCAGTCGGCGGATGATGGCGTTCCGCCGGGCCATGCGTTGCACGCCGATCGCCAGCGTGATAGTCACAATGGCGGGCAGACCCTCGGGAATGGCGGCCACGGCGATTCCCACCACGGCCTTGAACATGTAGAGGAACTCCTGATTCAAAAAGACCCGGCCGTAAACAAAGGCCAGCGCACTGACAATGAGGATCACCGCCGTGAGGGCCTTAGCGAATTTCTCGATTTGCCGCAGGAGCGGAGTTTCCAAAATCTGCACCCCATCGAGCATCTGGTTGATTTTGCCCAACTCGGTATGCGCCCCGGTCTCGACCACGACCCCGCGGGCCTGCCCGGAAACCACCAAAGTCCCCGAGTAGGCCATTCCGCGGCGATCTCCCACGGGAGCCTTCTCATCCACCGCATCCATGACCTTGGTGGCCGGGATTGATTCACCCGTCAGTGCGGCCTCCTCAATTCGAAGATTCGTGGCGGACAGGATTCTCAGGTCGGCTGGAACCTTGTCACCAGACTGCAACTGCACGATATCCCCTGGCACCAGCTCCTCGGCGGGAAGCAGGCGCAGTTTGCCTCCGCGCAGCGTTTTGGCCTCGGGAGAAAGCATGTTGCGGATGGACTCCAGGGCCTTTTCCGCCCGGCCTTCCTGCAAGAAACCCAGCAGACCGTTGATGAGGACCACCCCTAAGATGATTGCAGCGTCCAAGACCTCGCCGAGAAATAGCTTTCCTGCTCCAGCCGCGAGCAACACATAGATGAGCACATTGTTGAGCTGAGCGAGAAAACGCTGCAGCGGCCCGCGCTTTTTCCCCTCGGGCAGCCGGTTCGGACCTTGCTCGCGCAGTCGCCGCGCGGCTTCGTCATCCGAAAGACCGGAGGCAGGATCCACTTGCAGTTTTTGCAGGGTTTCTTCGACCGTGAGGGAGTGCCAGGGAGTTTTTGTGGCCGATTTAGGGGGTTGGGGCATGGCGGGAAGATGGGGCTTAGAGCAGGGAAGTTTCCGGAAGAGGTTCCCGGCCCTCGGCGATCCGGAGGGTGTTTTCCAAGGTCACACGAGCAATTTCTCTCAGGGCCTCATGCGTGAGAAAGGCTTGGTGCGCCGTGATGAGCACGTTGGGAAAAGTCAGCAGGCGCGCCAGTTCATCATCGTGCAAGACCTGCCCGGAAAGATCCTCAAAAAAGACCCCCTCTTCCTCTTCGTAAACATCCAGCGCCACGCCTCCAACGTGTCCGCTTTTCAGGGCTTCGATCAAAGCCCGCGTATCAATCAGTGCCCCGCGACTCACATTGATAATGAACACCCCGCGCTGGGTGCGGCTCAAAGACTCCCGATTGAGCAGATATTCGGTTTGCAGGGTGAGAGGTGCATGCAGGGAAATAACCTCACTTTGTTCCAAAAGGCGCTCCAGCGGAGTGTATTCCGCTCCGATTCCGGCCGCCCAGTCCGGGTCGGGGTAGGGGTCGTGCAGCAGGACTTGCATGCCAAATCCGCGGAGAATCTGCGCTGTGAGACGGCCGGTTTTTCCCGTGCCAACCAGACCGGCGGTCTTGCCGTGCAAATCAAAGCCCACCAATCCGGAAAGGGAAAAATTAAAGTCGCGCACGCGATTGAATGCCCGGTGGGTTTTGCGATTCAGAGTGAGGAGCAAGGCTACGGCATGTTCGGCCACGGCATACGGCGAATAAGCCGGAACCCGCGTCACCGCGAGCCCCAATTCCCGCGCGGCCACCAGATCCACATTATTGAAGCCCGCACAACGCAAAGCGAGGTGTCGCACGCCAGAGCGAGCCAGGCTCTCCAGCGCCGCCCGGTCAGCCACATCATTGACAAAAATACAGGCTACCGCCGCTCGGCAGGTTTCGGCCGCCGTGGCGGTTTCCTGTTGCAAACGAAATTCGCGGAAATGCAACTGCACTCCCCTCCCCTCCGCAGCTCGAGAAAGATATTCCCGGTCGTAGGGTTTGGCGTCGAAGACAACGACATGAATTGTGCTCATGCAATCTTCCCAGGGAAAGCGTTGCGCCGGAGTTGGCCAAGCAAGAGTCTGGCGCAGAAGTCGAAATTTCTAACGATCGCTTTCGCCCATGACCATATCAATACTCCCCAGAATACTGGTCACGTCACTGATGAGGTTGCCGGGAAGCACCTTGGGAAGAATGCTCAGGTTGACGAACGAGGGCGCACGAATTTTCAGACGATATGGCACCCCGCCACCTTTCGAGTAAATGTAAAAGCCGAGTTCGCCTTTAGGGTTCTCCGCACTGAAATAGACTTCGCCGGGAGGCGCGTCGGCTCCCTGCGTGGCTACCAAGAAATGATGGATCAGTTCCTCCATTTTCGTGAGGACGGCTTCTTTTTCCGGCAGGGTGCTCTTCGGGTCGTGCCAGTTGATGGGCCCGGAGGGCAGTTTATCAATGACTTGCCGGAGGATTTTCATGCTCTGGCGCATTTCCTCGAGGCGAACGAGATAGCGATCGTAGCAATCACCCACAGAGCCGATGGGAATTTCAAAGTCATAGTTTTGATAGTCGAGGTAGGGATGCTTGCGACGAATGTCGTGTTCGACGCCGCTGCCTCGGAGATTGGGACCGGAAAGCCCGTAGGCGATCGCATCCTCGCGGGAGATGATGCCGATGTCTTTGGTCCGATCAATCCAGATGCGATTGCGGGTGAGAAGGCGATCCACTTCGTCAAGCGACCCGGCAAAGGAATCGAGGAAGTCGAGAACTCCGCGGGTAAATCCATCCGGCAGGTCTCGAGTTTGACCGCCCACACGGGTATAGCTGGTGGTAAAGCGAGCGCCGGTCAACTGCTCGATGAGGTTGTAGATTTTTTCGCGCTCGGTGAAGGTGTAGAGGAAGACGGTAGTCGCCCCGACATCCATGGCAAAAGCACCCAACCCCAGGAGGTGCGCGGAAATCCGGGCCAGCTCGCAACAAAGCACGCGAATGGCTTTCCCGCGCGGCGGAATCTCCCAC
Source organism: uncultured Chthoniobacteraceae bacterium (assembly GCA_964595865.1). Lineage (GTDB taxonomy): Bacteria > Verrucomicrobiota > Verrucomicrobiia > Chthoniobacterales > DYNR01 > CAZQRL01. The sequence goes on along the minus strand of CAZQRL010000004.1, from coordinate 30,257 downwards.
CCCATGAGCTTCTCCACGGCAAGCGCATAGGCCACGTTGTTGGCCAGCGGGGCCAGATAGTCCAAGCGGTCCGTGTAGGGAACAAATTGATTGAACTGCATGTTCTCGGCGATCTTTTCGTCCCCTCGGTGAAGGTAGCCCACGTCCGGCGTGGCCTTGGTGATCACTTCCCCATCAAGCTCCAGCAAAATCCGCAACACCCCGTGCGTGGAGGGATGGGAAGGCCCCATATTCAGGGTCATTGTCTCGCCTAGCAGTTCCCCGGCATCCTGCAGCGACTGCAGGGACTGGGCAGCTTTGGCGGAGGTGTCGGGTTGTTCAAACAACGTGGCCATGCGGTGGAAAGTAAGGGTTCGGAATGGGCGGAGTCTCTGCCATGCCCAAGTAAAGGGCAATGCAAAAACCCGAGCGGGTGGGCGTTACTGCGAAGACTTCGGCAGCCCGGCTACCGCAGTTTTCACTTCCTCGGCATGGCCTGAGGTTTTCGCCTTGGGCTGGGCCCAAACAACTTTGCCGTCTTGAATAAGAAAGGAGCTGCGGCTGCTGAATCCCAGCATGCTCCCAACCCCGAAAGCTTGGGCAACTTCACCTTTCTGATCAGCGATTAAGGGAAACGGCAGCTGGTATTTGTCTTGGAATTTCTTTTGGGCTGCCGGAGTGTCGCGGCTTACTCCGATGACTTGGATGCCCAGGTCCTTCAATTCCGTGATCGCATCCCGCAGGGAACAGGCTTGGGCCGTGCAACCCGGGGTGTCTGCTTTGGGGTAGAAATAAACCAAAGTCAGTCCTCGATCGTAGTAGGACCCGAGATCCAGTGGGTTGCCATCTTGGTCCGTGGCCGTAAGTCGCGGAGCAGGGGCACCCGGCTGGGTGAGGTCATTAGCTTGCAGGATTTTCGATGGCAGAAGACTCATAAGCGTGAGGAGAAGCAGGGCCGGAAGAGACGGTTTTTGCATTGGCGGGTAATGGGAACTGGCACTATTCAACGGGCATGGAGAAAAAGCAACACCACGGAGGCCCCAGCATCGCTGTTCAACTGGCGAAAGCGATTCTTGGGGCGGGAGCAGGTGCTTTCCTGTGGAATTTAACGGCCCTGGATAGTGCTCCGGATGCGGCGAGCCTCCAGCTTTTGGGCGAAACTCTCCGGGCCCCGGGAGGGCCTCCGCCAAACGCCTCTCTGGCTCTGACCCTTCTCCTGCGAGCTCACGAGGTCGGGGGCTTGGCCGGTTTACGCTGGGCCTGGATTGCTTGGCAGATGCTCCCGGCATTCTTCGGCTTTCTCATTTTTGCCCTGGCAATCATTGGGTGGAACCTTTTGCAAAATCGGCGGCAAATTCCCCAGCCGGTGCGGCTTTGGGGAAGGCGCATCCTCGTGGGCGCGCTGATTCTACTGGGGTTAGGTTTGGTTTGGCGGGTGCAAGGGGCAGTGCGAAATTTCTCACCCCCGGAGGAATTTTTCCCAGGACAACGTTGGCTTGCGGCTTGGGCCGAGCTGGCCCAAGGCAAGCTAGTTTTTGCCAATCCCTCTCTCCGCGCCCGAGCCGCTCTACTGGCTCCAGACCTTCGCCTCGACTCCACCGAGGATCTGAGCGGCCTTTTGCAAGATCCCGTTCGCTGGCGTCAACACCAAGGCTCCCAGCCCGCTGAGGCAGTAATTCTCAGCGGTCGCGTTGAGGAGTTTTCTCCGCTCTTGCGGCATTTGCAGCGTTCGCCCGATTGGCAATTGGTCGAGGTGGCTCCGCAGGGATTGGTTTTCTGGCGCGCTCCTGCCTTGGAAGAGCGCCAGCGGCTGCAGAGCGGGGAATCATTTACCCTGCAGGGCGGCGAGCTCCAGCGGAATGAAAAGTTGCCGCAAGCCAGCCCCAATCAACGAGCAGTAGCCGCAGCCCGCCAAGCCTTGGTGCACGCCCAGGTGGAGGAATACGGCCCCGCCCGCCGATTGCTGGAGCACGCCAAGCAATTGGCTCCTAATCAGCCTGAGGTGCTGGCCCTTTCGGCGGCTTTCTTGGCTTTGCGCCAGCAATGGCCCGAGGCAGCCGCGGAGTCCCAAACCGCACTGGCACTCAATCCCCGCCTTGCCGCCGCCTGGCAGATTTTGTTGCAGAGCCAGCTCGCCATGCAACAGCCGCGTTCGGCTAACGCATCCGCCCGCCGCTTGCAGGATCTGGCACAGTCCGACGACTTTTCTTGGTTCCTCATCGCCCGCGCGGCCAATGAAAGCAATGACCCTGCACTGGAAATTCGGGCTCTGGAGAAACTCATTGCCCTCTCCCGCAGCCGCCGGCTGCCTCTTGGCCCGTATCTTATCTACCTCGGGCAGGCCCAAGCCCGAATGGGCCTGGATCGCGCGGCCCGCGCGGCCTGGCAGGAAGCACTGCAGTCCGGCGAACTAACCCAGGCCCAAACCGAGCAAGTGCAAGCTCTGCTGCAACGGCTCGACCAAGCCGTGCCCCCGCCCATCTCCACGCCCTAAAAATCACCGGCGCAAACTCCCTACTTGTAACGAACCAAACCGGAACACGTCGGCCAAAGCTTGGAAAAATTTCATGCAGCCGAGCTTGGCCAAAGTGGGAAACCTGCTAGAACCAGACTTATGGAAACTGAACCTGCTTCCGCCAAGACCACTCTCAGTGCTCCGCCGATTGACACCTCGGTCGAAGGTCTCAAGAGCCTCATCCTCAACCAACTGAAAATTTCTTTGGCCCGCGATGCGGATACTGCCACCAAGCGCGACTGGTGGATGGCGGTTTCCAAAGCGGTGCAGAGCGTGATTATTGAGCGCATGATCACCACCCAAGGCGTGCACAACGCCGCTAATGTGCGCCGCGTTTATTACCTCTCCTTGGAGTTTTTGATGGGGCGGCTCTTCGTGAACAGCTTCTACAACACCGGGCTCTTCGAAGAGATGAAGCAGGCCATTAAAGAGCTTGGCCTGGACCTCACCGAGCTGCGGAACGAGGAATACGACATGGGCTTGGGAAATGGCGGTCTGGGCCGTCTGGCCGCTTGTTTTTTGGATTCCCTGGCCACCCTCGATCTGCCGGCCGTGGGCTACGGGATCCACTATCAATACGGACTTTTCAAACAGGAGTTCCGCAACGGCTACCAAATCGAGCTGCCCGATGCCTGGATGACCTACGGCACACCATGGGAAATTGTCCGCCCGGAATACACCGTGGAAATCCCGCTCTACGGCTATGTGGAGAATGTCTTTGATGACCGCGGCAACTACCTTCCGGTCTGGAAGGGGGCCAAAAAAATTCATGGAATTCCCTACGACATTCCCATTCCCGGCTACGGCACCGGCACCGTCAATTTCCTACGTCTGTGGGAGTCCCGGGCTTCGAACGAGTTCGACCTGGCTGCCTTCAACGAAGGCGGTTACGAACAAGCCGTCCAGGAGAAGAATGCCAGTGAGACCGTCTCCAAGGTCCTCTATCCGAACGACCGCACGGAATCGGGAAAAGAACTCCGCCTGGTCCAGCAGTATTTTTTCGTTGCCTGCTCCCTAAAGGACATCATCCGTCGCTTCCACAAATCGAATCAAGATTGGGCCGAGTTCCCAGCTAAGGTGGCGATCCAGCTAAACGACACCCATCCATCCATCGCGATTGCGGAGCTGATGCGCATCCTCACCGACGATGAGAAACTCGACTGGGCCACCGCCTGGGACATCGTTACCAAGACCTTCGCCTACACCAACCACACTCTCCTGCCAGAAGCTCTGGAGAAATGGAGTGTCGGGCTCTTCCAAAAAGTGCTGCCGCGACACATGCAGATTATCTTTGAAATCAACCGGCGCCTGCTCATGGAGGTCGAGAAAGCGTGGCCGGGTGATCTGGAGAAGGTTCGCCGCCTTTCGCTGATCGAAGAGGGTGATCCGAAAATGGTTCGCATGGCTCATTTGGCGGTGGTGGGCAGCCATTCCGTCAACGGGGTGGCCGCACTGCATACCCAGCTTCTCAAAAGCAAGCTCTTCCCCGAATTTGACCAGCTTTATCCCGGCAAATTCAACAACAAGACCAACGGCATCACGCCGCGGCGCTGGCTCCTGGCCTGCAATCCTCGCCTGAGCCGCCTGATCAACAGCAAAATTGGCCCGGGTTGGGAAAAAGATTTGGACAAGCTACGCGGTCTGGAACCTTTTGCCGACGACCCGGATTTTCAGCGGGAATTCATGGCCGTAAAATTGGCCAACAAGCAGGATCTCGCCCGTCACATTGAGGAGGAATGTGGCATCACCGTGCATCCGGAAGCGATGTTTGATGTGCAAATCAAACGCCTGCACGAATACAAACGCCAACACCTCAACCTCCTGCACATCCTCACTCTCTATCGGCGTCTGCTGCAAAATCCGGCCCTCGATATCGTTCCGCGGGTGTTTATTTTCTCGGCCAAAGCCGCACCCGGCTACGACATGGCGAAATGTATCATCAAGGCTATCAATGCCGTGGGCTCCGCGATCAACAACGACCCTCGCATCCAGCACAAACTCAAGGTCGTCTTCCTGCCAAATTATCGGGTTTCGCTCGCCCAGCGCATCGTGCCGGCAGCGGATCTATCGGAGCAAATCTCCACTGCCGGCAAAGAAGCCAGCGGCACCGGAAATATGAAGCTTTCGCTTAATGGAGCGCTCACGATTGGCACCTTGGATGGCGCCAACGTGGAAATCCGCGAAGAGGTTGGCGAAGAGAACATCTTTATCTTTGGCCTCACTGTGGAAGAAGTGGAAGATCTTTGGGCGCGCGGCTACCATCCGGAAAATCTCTTGCAGGCGGATGAGGAACTGCGCGCCGTGGTGGATTGGGTGGGGTCGAATTACTTCACCCCGAACGAACCACCCGGAGTCCTCAATATGCTCCGTGACAACCTGATCTACAGCGACCCCTTCCTCGTCCTGGCAGATTACCGTTCCTACATTGAGTGTCAGGAAAAGGTGGCCAAGTGTTTCCTCGACAAAGCCCGTTGGGCGCGCATGGCCATTCTCAATACCGCCCGCATGGGCAAGTTCTCCAGTGATCGCACCATCGCCGAATACGCCCGCGAGATCTGGAACCTGCCCCCCGTGCCCGTGGCGGGCTGGCCCAAATAATCCGCGCCTGGCTCCACCTGCTTGCTCTCGGTGAACCGTGCTCGATCCTGGCTACGCCGGGCGGCGATGGCCCTCTTTCGCGCTTTAGGCTCACCGATTACCGACGTTCGCACCGGGGAGAAACTGGGGCGAGCATTGCTAATTCCTTGGGGCGGAAAAATTCATATCTTGGGAGCTCATTGCCAACTTTGGGTTGCAACTCCTGTGCCCCAGGAAAAGCTCATCTATTGGTGCCAGAGGATCGGCTTTACGCGCCACCCTGTGGAAGATATCCCACGGCGTGAACCGGCCCGGAGTCTTTTGCAAAACAGCCCTTGGGTCCAAGCTGAGCCCCGGGTTCTTCTGGCTCTCCTGGACCATCGAGCGCCCGCGGCAGTTGAAGCTACCCTGCAACTCTGGCAACAAGCCGGTTTCAGCGCCGAGGAAATTTTTCTCGCCTACGGCGGAGAAGAAAAAAATTTGGCCTCCATCTCCCACGCCGCCAAGGCCTTCATCCTCGACCCACGCCTGCGCACCCGGATGCACATTCGCCAGAAACAAAGCTACCGCGGCATTTTCTCCACAATTACAGAGTGGCTCCGCGGACGCGATTTCACGCACATTCTTTTCGTGGAATTCGATCAGATTCCCTTGGTGGAGGATGTGGGACAGCGCTACCTCGCTGCTCTACGGCAGGCTGATGCCGATCTCTTGGCCATCGAACTCCGGCGTATGGACCAAACCATTCACCCTCATTGGCTCGGAGCAGTGAAGCAGACTTTCCCTTCAGGACCCGCTTGGAGTATGTTAGGAACGGGCCACTTCTGGAAACGGGAAGCTTGGGAAGCAGTGACGCGCACCCGCACCCATGCAGAATGGTATCTCGAGTTGGACCTGCCAACTACGGCCTACGAACTAGGGTTCCGCATGGTTCGCTTGCTCGATCAGGAACCCTTCATCCGCGATCTCCCGGAAAATCTGGCCCACACTCCAGCTGAGGCACGCGCCGCCGGAGCCTGGACGCTTCACCCCGTGAAAACTACCCCAAGGGCTCGTCAATAACGGGGTTGGTCAGCCGCCCAATTCCCTCGATCTCCACTGTAACCTCGTCGCCTGCTTGCAGCCAGAGCCGTGGATCACGGGCCATCCCCACGCCGTGCGGAGTGCCAGTCAATAAGACGGTTCCGGGCACCAGCGTGGTGCTGCCACTGAAAAACTCGATCAAAGTCGGAACATCGAAAATCATATCCGCCGTGGTCCAATCCTGCACCACCTGCCCATTGAGCGTCGTGGAAATGCGCAGGTTGTTGGGATTGGGGATTTCCTCCGGGGTCACGAGACAGGGGCCCAAAGGGCAAAAGGTATCGAAGGTTTTTCCCCGACACCACTGGCTCCCCCCATACTGAATCTGCCAGTCGCGGGCACTGACATCATTCGCACAGGTGTAGCCGGCGACGAACTCCAGAGCCCGTTCGCGGGGCACGTTTTTAGCGGCTCGCCCAATCACCACTGCCAGCTCACATTCGTAATCCACCCGCTCGCTGGCGAGATGCACGGGAATTTCAATCGCTTGTCCCGGATGCGCCACGCTGTTGATTCCCTTCATAAAGAGAACCGGATGGGTGGGTAGCTTGGCCCCGGTTTCTTCGGCGTGCTGCCGATAATTCAGCCCGGTGCAGAAAAGCATGGTCGGAGCAATCGGAGCCAGCAAGGTGCCTTCGATGACCTCCTCCGTCGGCAGCGGATTTTGCAGAGGATTACCGCTCAGCCGGAGGATCCGCCCATTAGGCTGCAGGCAGCCGTGGCAGATCTCTCCGGAGTGAAGACGCAGACGGACGATTTTCATGGCGAGGCTGGGGAGGTTAGGAAGAAGCCCAAGGTAGACGGAATTTCGGCAGCTCCCGACCCGTGGAGCGATACCAGACCAGCAGACAGCCGATGGCGAAGAAAAGTAAAATTGGCCCCCAGGCAGCAACAAAAGGAGGGATGCGCCCGCCTTTACCCAGCGCGAGAAATAAACTGCTGGTGAAAATGAGGAGGAAAAAGAGAACGATCGCGAAAGCGATGCCGCCGAGCACTCCACGCCGGGAATAGACAATCGCCATCGGAGCCGCCAGGAGGACCACCAAGATGCAAACGGTTGGCAGCGCCCAGCGATAATAGGCATGCGTGCGGTAGGGTGCGAGACGACTCTCGGGGAAGTCGTGGTTGAATTTCAAGTAATCCGCCAGTTCCTCCACCCCGAGGTAGTCCGGATTCATAACCGAACTTGTGATCCGCCAGGGAGTTTCCGACCAGCCGGCCAAGACCATTTTCCGCTCCCGCCGGTCTTCGATTTCATTCCCCTCGGGATCCAGCCGGATGTAGCGAGCAAACGTGAGAATCCACTCCCGCGTGGCTTCGTTGTAAGAGGCATCATCGGCATACCATTTCTCGGCCAGGTTGCCCTGAGCGTCTTGCTGTAAGATAATCACCCGGTTGAGTTCTTGCCGCCCGAGCCAGATTTTGCGCACAAACCAGGTACGGGCATCTTCGCGGTTGCGGAAAAGGTGACCGGAGAGGTTGGTATCGGTTGTTTCCCCGCGCTTGATATCCCGCAACATCTGTTTGCGGATTGCCGCCGCGTGCGGCACGGCCTCGTAGTTCAGCCAAGCCGCCACCAAACCCAACAAGGCCCCCACCACCAATAACGGCACCAAAAGCCGCACCACACTCACCCCCGCCCCCAACATGGAAATAATCTCGTTGCTGCGCGACATCATGGTCAGGGAATAAAGAATCGCTAGCAGCGTGGAGATAGGCAGGGCCATGAGGACGATTTCTGGCAGCTGGGAAAGATAATACTGCGCGAGAATGTCGAAGGTGGCCTTGCCGGCCATGAAGTCCTGCAAGTTGTCCGCCAGATCAAAAATAAACCAAATCGCCAAAAACCCGCCGAAACAATAAATGAACGGCATGGCGAACTTGGCCAGAACATATCGGTCTAGTAATCTCATGCAGGGACGGGTAACCTATTCCCAGCCAATCCCGGGGTCAATCCCGGCTCCGCGATGATTTCCCTGCATTCTGACTCTTCTCACCTTTCCCAAAACGGAACCACCCTGTGGCAAACCGTCGAGCACTTTTTCTCTCCCGAGGGCGCCCTCTCCCGCGCCGCTGGCTTTGAATACCGCGCGGAACAACAGGCCATGGCCGTGGCGGTCGCCCGGGCTTTGGCGGAGGAACGCGCGCTGGTCGTCGAAGCTGGAACAGGCGTGGGCAAATCTCTCGCCTACCTTGTGCCTGCGGCGTTACACGCGGCGGCCCAGAAACGCAAGGCCCTGATCTGCACCCATACGATCAACCTGCAGGAGCAGCTGATCTATAAAGATATCCCTCTGGTGCAAAAGGTCCTCCCGGTGACCTTCGAGGCCGCCCTGCTTAAGGGGCGCGAGAATTACCTCTGCGGCACCCGGCTAGAGCGGGCCCTGAAGCAAAATGAAGGACTCTTTACCACCGAAGAGCAAGTCGAACTCAACCGCATCCGCGAATGGAGCTTCCGCACGCAAAATGGCACCTTGAGTGATTTTGATGAGGCTCCGGACCCGAATGTGTGGTCCCAGGTTTGTAGCGAGCGCCACCTTTGCACGCCTAAAACTTGTGGAAAAAATACTCGCTGCTTCTATCAAGAAGCTCGACGCCGCGCCCTTGCCGCCGACCTGATTGTGCTCAACCACACCCTCTTTTTTACTCTCCTCGGCGGTCTGGACGATACGGAGCCGAGCGAACCCCGCTTTCTCTTTCCCAATGACTTCGCCGTTTTCGATGAAGCCCACACCCTCGAATCCGTCGCCTCCCGCCACCTCGGACTCGGCATCTCCCAATACGGGCTGCGCCAGACCCTCCAACGACTTTACAATCCGCGAACGAAAAAAGGACTCTTTACCCGGGTCGAAGAACCTCGCGCCGCTAGCGCCACCGCCGAAACCCTGCCGCTTTGCGAGCATTTCTTTGCCGAGCTGGGGGAGCGATGCCAATTTCAAAAGGGGCGCGAGTTTCGCGTGCGGGAGCCGGGGCTGATCGAGGGACGTCAGATTATGGAGCGCCTCCTGGCCCTCGGGCAGACCGTGACAGAGGTCGCGGCACGTTGTGACAATGAGGGGCTGAAGGAGGAGCTGCAAGAAATGAACCGCCGCCTGCGGGAGACACGTCTCGGCCTCGCGGCTTTCCTCGAGCAGTCCTTGCCCAACCATGTTTACTGGGTCGAACAGACCGGCAAGCGGGAAGTCCTCCACTCTCTCAATGCCGCTCCGATTGATCTTGCTGGCTTGCTCCGCCGACTGCTCTTCCGGCCGGGGACGCCAGCGATTCTTACTTCCGCCACGCTCTCCACGGGCGGTCCCGAGCTGGATTACTTCCGGCAACGCATCGGTGCCACCGAGGTTCCAGCGCTACGCATCGGCAGCCCTTTTTGCTACCCCAAGCAGATGAAAATCTTCCTGGTGCGCAAAATGCCCGACCCGCGGGAGCCTAGCTACGAGGCCGAGCTGGAGAGATGGATCGCGCACTTTACGCAACAAAGCCGCGCCCGCGCTTTCGTTCTCTTTACCAGCTACCGCACCCTACAAAATGTTGCTGCCCGTATGGAACGTCACTTCCAGCGCCTCGGCTGGGATCTCCTCGTGCAAGGCGGTGCCATGCCTCGCCATCGAATGCTGGAGGAGTTTCGCCGCAGCCCTCACGCAGTCCTCTTTGGCACGGAGAGTTTCTGGACTGGTGTGGATGTGGCAGGCGAAGCTCTTTCCAATGTCATCATTACCCGCCTGCCTTTCGCTACTCCAGACCATCCGATTATTGAAGCCAAGCTGGAGGCGATAGCCGAGGCGGGGGGCGATCCGTTTCTGGAATACTCGCTTCCGGAAGCCATTTTGAAGCTCCGCCAAGGGGTCGGCCGACTCATTCGCTCCAGAACCGACCGCGGCATCGTGGTCATCCTGGATAGTCGCGTCCTGAGCAAGCCCTACGGCAGATCCTTCCTCCGTGCCTTGCCGGAATGTCCGGTCGAAGTTGTTTAATCCCGTGAACCCTGCCCCCGCTCAGCCTACTCCGGAATCCCCGGAGTCTCAACTGCTCGCGACTGCCCGGGAGGCCGGTTTTTCCTTGGCTGGCATCGCTACAGCCAGTCCACCCAAAGGCGCGGGCGCCTTCCGGCGCTGGTTACAGGAAGGCCGGCACGCCGATATGGCATGGTTGGAACGCACCGCCGACAAACGCTGCGATCCCGCGCTGGTCCTGCCAGGGGTTCGCGCTGTGGTCCTTCTGGGCATGAATTACTGGCAAGGGCCGCGTGCAGCCAGCGCCACCACTGCCGCCACCGGCAAGGTCGCCCGTTATGCCTGGGGAAGTGATTACCACGACTACCTGCTCACCAGGATGCGTCCCTTGCTCGATTTGCTGGAATCTTGGGGCGGAGAAAATCGCGCTTACGTGGATACCGGACCGGTGCTGGAGCGCGATCTGGCTCAACGCGCAGGCCTTGGCTGGCAAGGAAAAAGCACCATGCTCATCCATCGGCGCGCCGGAACCTGGTTTTTTCTCGGAGAAATTCTCACCACCCTCCCGCTACAGCCAACCCCGCCAGAAACCGACCACTGCGGCTCCTGCACCCGCTGCATGGTCGCCTGCCCGACCGGTGCCATCGGGCCGGCTTATCAACTGGACGCCCGCAAATGCCTCTCCTACTGGACCATTGAAAATAAAGGTCCCATTCCGGAGAATTACCGAACGGCCTTGGCGGACCGCATCTATGGGTGTGATGACTGCCTGGAGGCCTGCCCGTGGAATCGCTTTGCCACTACTGCTGCTGCTGCCATCTGGCAGGCCCGGCGATGGGCGGAGGGCTCCCTGGAAGAGATCCCGCTTCGCGCCTTTCTTGGTTGGGATGAAGCAGCTTTCCGCGAACGCTTCCGCGGCTCTCCCATCCGCCGCATCAAGCAGCGTGGGTTTCTGCGCAACGTCTGCGTGGCCCTGGGCAACACCGGGAGCCAAGAAGATTTGCCCGCTTTGGAAAAAGCGACTCACGGAGATCCGCTGGTCGCCGAGCACGCGACCTGGGCCATCGGCAAAATCACCCATCGCTCCCGCCCCCCTTCCTCATGAATCCCTCGGCTCCCCGCATCGTCGTTTTGGATGCTGAAACGCTCGACCTTCCCGAAAACGAGTGGCAATCGCTGCGCGCGACCGGCGAGCTGTTTCTCTACGACGCTACTCCCCACGACCCCGACCTCATTCTGCAACGCTGCGCCGGCGCCGAAATCATCCTGACCAATAAAGCTCCGCTCGGGGAGGACGTTGTGGCCCGGCTCCCGTCACTGCGACTGATTTGCGTCCTGGCCACGGGCTATAACATTATCGCCGCCGAGGCAGCCCGGCACCGACAGGTCACAGTCTGCAATGTTCCCGGCTACAGCACTACCTCGGTCGCGCAACATACTCTGGCGCTGATGCTCGAACTCGCCAATCGAGTTGGCGAACACTCCCACGCCGTGGCCTGCGGGGACTGGCAAAAGTCCAAACATTTCTTTTTTTACCACCGCCCCATAGTGGAGTTGGCCGGACGCACGGTGGGGATCTTCGGCTTGGGCGAGATTGGCCGTGCCGTCGCGCGGCGGGCCTTGGCTTTTGACGCTCATGTGCTGGCTTATCGGCGCTCTGGTCCTCTGGCGAATTGGCCGGAAGATTTCCCCGTCCCGGCAACGCTCCAGTGGGCCGATTCGCCGGAACAGATGTTCGTTGAGTCCGACTTCCTGAGCCTGCATTGCCCGCTGACTCCGGAAACCCAAGATCTCGTCCATGCCGGCACACTCGCTCTTATGAAACCCACTGCCTTCCTCATTAACACCGCCCGGGGAGGCTTGGTGGTGGAATCCGACCTGGCCGAGGCTTTGCGCTCCGGGGTCATCGCAGGAGCCGCTCTGGATGTGCTCCGTGCCGAGCCCATGCGGCTGGATTGTCCGTTGGCAGGGGAGATTCCCAACCTCATTCTCACCCCGCATCACGCCTGGGCCAGCCCGGAATCCCGCCGGCGCCTCTTGCGAGAAACGGAAAAAAACATCACCGCGTTCCTCGCCGGGGCTCCCCGGAATCAGGTAAACTAAACTTCTCCCCAACCGACCTGCAGCAGCAACTCCTGCAGCACCGCGTAAAAATGAAGCTTGAGCAACAACTGCTGCAAATCTGGCGGCAGGGACTTGCTCGGCGGACCCGCCAGTACGTCCTCCTCCAATTGATGCGCTGCCACCAGCGCCAGACGGCTTTGGTTGAGAGCGCTAATCCAGCCATCGAAGTGATTCCGCGGAATGCGCAGTTGTCCCCTCGGTTTGGTAGATTTCATGCGGTGGAGATCGATCGCCACCATCTGCCGGGCTTCGCGGAATTGTTCGATTAGCCCGGGTAGGACATGGGCTTTCCAATCATCCTCGAGCTCTGGCGCGGCCGTGCCAGAGGGATCGGGGGAAGGGAAGAGACGGTTGGCGGCAAGCTCGTTTTCCAGTGCAGCTTGATCCACCAGCCCATCAAGCCATTCCGCCACAGGCGAGTCCACCCCTTGCAAAATGACTCCCCCCTGCCCATCGGATTTCATTTTCATCTCTCGGCCCGCTCCAAAGTGGCCAAAAGGAGGAAACCATGGAGCTGCTGCACGTAGAGCTCGGCTTTTTCCCGCTCACCCGACCAGACAATCGAGCGCCCCTGTTCGTGCACCTCAAGCATGTGGCGTTCGGCTTTGGCCCGATCCCAACCAAAAACCCGCTGAAAGACCAAGGTCACATAAGACATGAGGTTCACGGGGTCGTTGTGCACGATGACCTGCCAGACCCGGTCGAGCTCCTCTCCCTCCTTAGTAAAAATCTCCTCCTCCAACTCCGTGCTCATGCCCGGCATAGTTGCTGCAAAAGCCGCTCCTGTCGAGCAAACATGGCCCTCCGCAGAGCCCTGGTGCCATCCTCATAGCCATGCAAATGCAGCACCCCGTGCAACAGGCACCGCCGCAGCTCCCGTGCGTAGTCCTCGCTGAAACGCCGCGCGTTCTCCGCGATGGTCTCCACCCCAAGGAGGATTTCTCCGTGAGGAAACGTTATCACATCCGTCGGGCTCGGATCTTGAAAGAACTCGGCATGAACTTCGCTCATGGCGGCATCACTCAAGAGAGAAATCTCCAGCTCCGGCAAGCCCTCGAGAACCGCTTCTCCCGGCCCCACTGGCACCCTCCGCACCGCCTCCACGGCGCGGACGGCAAATCGCTCCAGAGCCTTTCTATCGCAGGGAAGTTTGCGTTGGCGATTGCAGACCGTGATGGACCTCATGCCGGGCGCACCACCACCCGGTTGCCCTCCACGTGGACTACATGAATGGTTGTTCCTGGTGCGATAAATCCCGCCTCGGCAAGCACATCCACCCGCCGACCTTTCAAGCGCGCCACTCCCGCGGGCCGCAGCGGAGTGAGGGCCTCGCCAGTTTCACCTAACAACTCCTCACGCTCTGTGTTGGGCAGCCCTGGAACCGCATTGCGATTTATGACCTGGTGACCGACGAAGGTTTTGGGAAAAGCCGACATCCAACCAAGGAAAGCCAGCGTACCAAGAATCCCCGTACCCGCTAAGACGAGGGTCCCGGTGATCAATCCGTATTCCGCATACGACCAGGCAATCCCCGCCACCAGGCAGAGCCCTCCCAAAAGCCCCAGGATCATTCCGGGAACAAAAACCTCGGCCGCAATCATCAAAAATCCGATGACCATCAGGACGATGATCCCCTGCAATGCTGGCACAGCGATTTCCATGGGTTACAACAAAGGGAGGGTTCAGTTTTCCTCAAGCCCAATTGTGCGGTCACCAGTGAGCCATTCCTCCACCGCTCCGATGACGTTGAGAGTTCCGCGCCGGATGCTCCGGCTGGTGCGCCTACCAAAGTCTTCCACGGCACCAATCGCGCCCCCGCGCACTGTCGGTTGCTCTTTCACCGGAGTCGTTACCACCGCCTGGGAGGGACTAGGCACCAACCGCAGGGGCTGAACGATTTTTCCAGTCTCCGCAGAGATGCTGAGGTTTCCCACCGGAACCCCTAGGTAATCAATCAGCTCGAGGTTCCAGAGAGCCCCACGCCCGCCCACCGCATCGGCCCGCAGGGTGTAGTTCACCCAATGGAAGCCAATCCCCAGCCGCACCGCTTCCTCATTGGCCAGGAGAAAGGCGCCATTTGAATCGAGCTTGAGACGGTCCACCGAAATCACCGGCAAATCCCCCACGCCACTGTAGCCGCGCAAAGGAGTTCGTTCCGAAAGAATCGCCCCGCTTTGTAAGATCAGCTCCCGCACCCCACCCCGGGCCGCCGGGTCTTGAAATAAAAACGTCCACGAGTCGGGTTGCGTGGCTCCACGAGCTCCTTCGATTTCCACGATCTTCGACACAAGCTCCGGACGTTGTTCCTTGACTGCCCGCAGCGCGGCCAGAGCCGTATCTCCCGCCCAGGCTGAGCTCCTTGCGAAAATAAAGCTCATCACCAGGAGCCCCGAGATGAGCACCTTTTGCCACTTCAAATCGAATAGCACCGCAGTGTTCATGCTTTGCGAAAGAGAGAGCACCGAAGTCAGGAAAATTCAACTGTCTTGTCGGGCGACCTATGAGAGATGGCATCTCGCCGGGCTCTCAACTGCGATGTTTGCTCCAGGCTTCGATGCGTTGACGCTCTTCTGGAGTCAAGCTGTGCAGGCCCTCCCGCACGACTTTATTGAGAATCCGATCAATCTCCGCCGTGGGCTCAGGCGCACTCCAGCGGGCCGTCCGCACCCCCGACCAAACGGGTCCTCCGAAGACCGGCCCTCGGGCCGTATGCGAATGATACCGCCCCGTTCGCCGTAACCACAGCGCCCCAAACAGGCCCACCAGGCCCCCGCCCAAATGGGCAAAATGTCCCACGTGTGGGTCCAAGCCGAGCAACGGCAACAAGAAGGAAACTCCCAAAACCCCGTAACCAAGATACTTGGCCCGCAAACGCACCGGCAGCACAAAAAACAGCAGCGCGGTGATTGGCATTTCAGGTTCCAGCGTCGTGAACATGAGCAAAATCGCACAGACTCCGCCTGAGGCTCCGATGAGATTGCCTCCCGGAAAAAGCGAGACTTGCAGGAGCCCCCCGACGATTCCGCCAATGAAATAGGTCATGAGAAAGGTCCTGGCCCCCACCCACCGCTCCACCCCCTGGCCGACAAACCACAGCCCGAGCATATTGATTCCCAGATGCAGCCAACCGCCATGGAGAAACATATGGGTCACCAGCTGCCAGAGCAGCCCGCTTTCCAGGCCCTCCCGACTGAGCCCAAAAAATTGCACCAGGAGGAAGTTTCCCTTGGGCCCCAGAAAGGTCTGGAAGAGAAAAACCGCCGCGTTCAACAAAATCAACCCGCGCGTCACCGGGCTAGGCCGCAACCATGAAATCATATCCGAAAACCTCTTCCTAAACCCAACCCAGGAAAACTTCCAGCGATGCTTTGGCAAAGATGATCGGCTCGGCTGGGAGCCACGCATCGGCTTTGCCTTTCGGCCTGTTTGGTGTAAGTTCCCTTTCAACTTATATGTTTGCACGCGCAATTCTCCGGCGGATTTTTCTCGTGGCTCTGGCGACCTGGGTTTCCGACCCCCTGCGGCTATGGGCCCAGGATTCCGACCAGCTCGAAGCCATGTTGGAGGAAAGCAGTGAGCAGCACATGCGCGAAGAACTCGGGGTGAATCCCATCACGGCTCCAGCGATCCGCAATCTCCTTACCGAGCTAGACGCCTTTCGCCCTGTGCCGCTGGAGCTCATCGAGAGCAATAACCGCGACGCCACTTTCAGCAACCGCCCACAGACCGCCATGCACTTCGGCTCCCTGGTGGCCGATGGGTTTATGCTGACCATCGCTGAGCGCTCCGCCGATCTGGAAAACATCGGCCGCGCTCTCATCCGCCAAGCCGCCAACCTGGGTATCGGCGAAAGCCTCACCCGCCGCAGCAAAAGCCTCCTCGAGAAAAGCGGACGTGGGGATTGGATCGGGATGCGCGAGGAGCTGATCTCCACCCAAGGCGAAGTCGAAGAGGCCATGATGGAGCTGCGCGATGAGGAAATCGCCCACATGGTGAGCTTCGGTGGTTGGTTGCGGGGCTTCCAACTGGCGGCGAATTCCACCGCGACCAACTATTTCCCCACCCGTGCGGAAATCCTTACCAAAGTCGAGGTCATGGACTACTTTTTGGACCGCTTCTCCACGCTCCACCCCCGCCTGCAAAAAACCGAATTTTTCACCCGACTCAATGCCCAGCTGAAAGAGCTCCGGGACTTTACGGCTGCTCTCAACGGACGTCCTCCTACCCAGGCTGAAGTCGAAAAAATGCGCGACATGGGCAACCAGCTTTTCACCCTTACCCAATCCCGCGTCTCCGAAGACGGGCGGGTCCAGCCCTAAAAGAAAGAGCGCAATTTTTTCAAGTTGCGCATTGCCTTGCTGCGCGGGGGCATTAAAAAGCCCATCATGATACGTTTATTCTTCCCCCTTCTGGCTCTTACTTTCCTTCTCACCGGTTGTAACACCGCTGAAAAATACGCCGCCAACCAAGCGGCAACTGATGCCTGGCTGAGCTCCAAAGCAGGGCGGGCCGGAATGAATGTCGAAGGGGCCTGGGAAGCCCTGGAATACGGCTGGGGCGGGCCCGGGCGATTCGTGCAACAGGGCAACCAAGTCACTGGGGCCCTTGGCAACTACACCGTGCGCGGGGTCGTGAATGGTAACACCCTGTATCTGGCCTTCATCTCCAGCGGCTGGACCTACTACACCGGCGTGGTGCAGAAACGCGGTGCTTTGCTCGGGGGGTTCTACTCCTCTTCGGTCCCATTTTCTGCCCAAGACCAAGGTTCTCTCAATCTCCGCCGCATCGGAGACTGAGCGGTCCGCGACCATGCCACACCCCGCCCCGACTACTCTCCGGAAGCAGTCTGCCGAGCGAAGTGACGTTTGTTAATCGAGGCTGATTTGATTGAAGAGCAGCGTCGTGCCGGTGCGGCGCGCGTATTCGGCGATAGCCAGGTTGTGATCTACCATCGCCCGCACCTCGTTGATCCGCGCTTGGGCGAGATCGCGCTGGAACTGCAGAACTTCGAAGGTGGTGGTGGTGCCACTGGCCAGGCGAGCTTGTCCGGCCTCGAGAGTAAGCTCGGCGAAACGCCGGGCTGCGCGACTGGCTTCGATCCGCTTGCGGGTAGTCTCGATCTGCCCAGCGGCGTTGTCTGCCTCGATGAGGATATTCTGCTCCAGTCGCTGCAGCGCCACCAGAGCCTGCGCAATCTCCAGCTCACTCACCATAGCCTCTCCTCGGGCGGTGCGGTTGGGAATCGGCACGCTGAAGATGGCTCCCACCGCTGCGGACCAGTTTCCATCGCCATTGTTCACCACCTGTCCAAAGCTCGCCCCCAGCCCCTTGTCAATTCCATTCACCCCAAAGCTGCCGATCAAATCGAGGCGCGGAAGGACTTGGTTCCGGATAAAAACCAGGCTGATATTGCGACGTTGCAAATCCAGGAGCGCCTCCCGGTAATCGGGCCGTAATTCGAAAGCAGCCGCGAAATCTTTTGCCAAGTCTGGCTGGAAATTCAACGCCGTCGGCGGAGGCGCAATCGAAAGGCGAAAAGCCAAAATCTCCGACACGTCATCAGAAATGAGCCCTTTGAGGATATTCTCAGCATTTTTGGCCGCCCGGTCTGCCACCAACACTCGCTCCTCACGAGCCGCCAAGTCAGCCTGCGCTTGCACAATGTCCAACGGAGCCATAACCCCGATCTCCGCCCGTTTTTGATTGTCCCGCAAAAGCTGCGCCGCTAACTCCCGTGAGCGCAATTCCACTTCGAGATTATTCAAGGCAAAGTAGAGTTCGTTGTAAGCCAGAATCGTCTCGGTAACGACATCAATGACCCGCTGGCGCAGTTGCCACTGCGAAATGGCGAGATTGGTCCGGGCTACCCGGATGGTGGCCAAATTCACATTGGTGCCGAAATTGCGCAACAACGGCTGGGTCAGATTCAGCCCCAGGAAAGATTCGTAGCGGGTGAAGTCGCGCCGGGAGTCATCCGCAGAAGTTACCGCAGCCCCAAAGTCGTAGGTCATGCCCCAGGGCAACAAGCCGGCAATGGATGAGTCTGCCTCCGCCCCGGTGGTCGTGGCAAAGAGCTCCGGATCGGGCTGTCCGGGCACAGGAGACGGATCTTCCAGGTTGCTAGTCAAGGTGCGCAGCTGCTGCACCCGCTGGTCGTAGGTGTAGGACAGCTGCAGGGTCGGGTCGAACTTTCCAGAATCACGCAACTGCCGCGCCAAAGCAATTTGCGGTGTGAATTGCTCGATCTGGATTTGAAAGTTCTTGGCCAGGGCACGTTGGATCGCCTCTGGAAGCGTGAGGGCGATCGGCTCACGCTGGGCCTGGGGTGAGTCCGGCATTATCGGCACCACCGGAGTCGGTGAGGGAGTCGCCGCACCCCACAGAGGGGCCACCACCGCCGTAGAGAATAAAACCACCAAGCACCCGCGCAGGACGGGATAAAGTTTAAGCCGGGATTTCACGATCTTTTGCGTTCGAACGTGCCCAACCTGCCTACTAATGACCTTTATGCAACCGGGCAATTTTTTCCCAAAGCTCCCGCTCTTCCGCGCTGATGTGCCGCGGCAGCGTGGGGGTCAGGATCACATACAGATCGCCCCGTTCTCCGCCTTTGTCGGGCAGCCCTTTACCGGCCAGACGAAACCGCTGCCCAGCCTGGCTGCCCGCCGGAAGCTTGAGCCGAGCCTTCCCTTCCAAGGTGGGTACCGTCACCTCTGCACCCAAAACTGCCTGATAGGCCGGAATCTCCAAATCGTGAAACAGGTTCGACCCTTCAACCCGGAAGTCCGGATGTTTCTGCAACTTGACACGCAAAAAGAGATCCCCGGGAGGACCACCACCCTGACCTTTTTCGCCCACACCGGCGAGCCGGATCCGCTGCCCTTCCCGCACGCCACGCGGGATTTTGACCGTGTAGGTCTCGGTCTGCCCGGAGTCCCCCCGGCGGAAGGAGATGGGACGTGTCGAGCCATGCAGGGCTTCTTCCAAGGTCACCATGATGTCCGCCTCGATATCCTGGCCCCGAGAAGGACCGGCATCGAAACCAAAACCTCCTCTGCGCGCATAGGCGCGCCCTTGGCGACTGCCAAAAAGTTGCTCAAAAAAATCGCTGAAACCTGTGCCGCCGAATTCGAACTCCACCCCCTCGGCACCCGGAAACCCTGCCGCCCCTCCGCGCGGGAAGCCGCCCCCTCCGGCCGCTCCAGCCCCGGATATACCCCCTTCCCCAACGTGCTGCCAATGCTCCCCGTAGGCGTCGTATTTCTTGCGCTTCTCCTCATCCCCAAGGACCTCATAAGCCTCGTTGACTTCCTTGAATTTTTCCTCCGCGGCTTTCTTGTCTTTCGCGACGTCCGGATGGTATTGCCGGGCTAATTTGCGGAAGGCGCTGCGGATTTCCTCGTGGGTGGCAGTCTTCGGCACCCCGAGGGTTTGGTAATAATCGCGAAAGGCAGCAGGCATGGAAGCAGGAGAGAGCGCGGCTTGGAGAAAAATCCAGACTCAGATGTCAAAGTGCGGCGTGGATTCCGCTGCCGCTAGCTGCAGTAAATCGTCCAGCGTCGTGGAACGCAGCTTGTTTTCCATTTCCCGATCGAGCTTGGAAAAGAAAAGATCCACCGGATCACCTGGGCGAGTCGGGGAGCTATCCTTCAATCCCCCAACCTCTCCCTTCATCACCCGAAAGATCTCTAGCAAGGTAATTTGCGAGGGCGATTTTTCCAGGGAATAGCCGCCCCCGGCACCCCGACGGCTTGTAACCATTTTGCCCTGCCGCAAACTCAGCAAGATCTGCTCCAGAAACTTGGGAGGAATACCTTGGGCTTTGCTGATTTTCGGAATGGTCTGCAATTGCCCCGGGGTGCGCGAGAGCTCGACCAGAGCTCGCAGAGCATATTCACAACGCTTGGAAATTTTCATGATGAGAGGGTGAGGAAAATCAGGGGTCTCAGGCCGATTCCGCTTTGGGCGACCTTCCCAAAAGGCCCAGCATGACTTCCCGAGGTGGGATTCCTTGATAAAGCACTGCGTGCACCGCGTCAATGACAGGTGCATCCACTCCCAGGCGATGGGCCTGTTGCCAGGCACTGAGGGCTGCCGGCACCCCCTCAGCCACGGTGCGGGTGCTGGCTTCGATCTCGGCTCGGGTTTCTCCCCGGCCGAGCCGTTCGCCGAACTGCCGGTTCCGGCTCTGGCTCCCAAAACAAGTGACCATGAGGTCTCCGATGCCACTGAGCCCCGAGAAGGTCTCCCGCTTGCCGCCCAGAGCCACCCCGAGGCGCATCATCTCCGCCAAACAACGCGTTACCAGCCCGGCCTTGGCGTTGGTCCCCATGCGAAACCCATCCGTGCATCCCGCGCCAATCGCGTAGATATTTTTCAAAGCCCCACCAAGCTGGATCCCCGTGGAATCTTCACTGGTGTAGGCCCGGAAAGTCGGCAGCGAAAACAGCGGTTGCAGCTTCTTCAAGAGCCTCTTGCTGTGAGCCCCGATCACCGCCGCCGCCGGCTCTCCCGCCGCCACTTCGCGCGCCAAATTCGGTCCGGAAAGCACCGCCACCTCTTCGACGGCCAACTCCTCTTGCAAAATCTGCGTCATCAACTTCCCAGTCCCGGGCTCAATCCCTTTCGTGCAACTCACCCAAGCCCCGGAGCTCCCAATACCCAGCTCTGCCACTTGTCTGGCAACTTCGCGCACCGCCTTCGAAGGCGTCACCATGAGGAAGACTTCTGCCCCTTGGAGGTCGGAGAGTTCCGCCGTGGCCCGCACCGAATCAGGTAACGGCAGCCCAGGGAGGTATTTGGCATTGGTCCGCTCTCGCTGCAAGGCCTCCGCAAGCTCCGGAGAATGACTCCAGAGCCGCACGGCATGTCCAGCTTGGCCTAACAAAATCGCCAGGGCTGTCCCCCAGCTGCCTGCACCAACGATGCCCAATTCGCAGGTTTTCACGCGTCCAGAGTCGGTTGGCCGTTCGGAGCGGATCGCTTATTGCGCTCCCGGAAGCGCGGTTCGGTTCCTGCTCGCAGACGGGCGATGTTACTACGGTGACGCCAGATTCCCAGAAGGCCGATAAGGCAGGAGACAACCCCCAGCAACGGCGAAAACCAGCCTACTCCCACCCCCACCAGGCCGCAAAGAATTAGCGCCATGGCGGCACCGATAGAGGCCACGGAGACATACCGCGTGGTGAAAAATAGACCTGCCCAAAGCACCAGCATTGCGAAAAAATAGAGCGGCGGGAAGAGCACCGCCACCACCCCCGCCGAAGTTGCGATCCCTTTGCCTCCCCGAAAACCCAGCCATACAGAAAAGTTGTGCCCGAGAATCGCACAGAACCCTGCCGCCAATAGCCAACCCTCAGCCTGAGAGACCAGCAGCCCGAAAAGCCACACCGCACCCCATCCCTTGGCGAAATCCAGGATGAAGACACCCACCCCCCACCCCGGCCCTAACACCCGAAAGGCATTCGTCGCTCCAATGTTCCCGCTCCCCTCTTTCCGCAAGTCCTTGCCACACAGCTTCCCAGCCAAATAGCCAAAAGGAATGGAACCCAGCCCATACGCCGCCAACAACGCCAGCGCCACCGGCCCAAAAATCAAATCTGGTTGCATCCTACCAATACCCCCATTGTTTGGTGCCCATGACATAGAATCCCAGCAGCAAATTCGTCACCGCATGGGCCACCACACAGGCACCCAAGCTGCGCGTTTTCACCGCCAGCCAGCCATAGATCACGCCGGCTGCCAGAGCCCCAAAGATGTCTTGGAAGCTGTGCACGAAGGAAAACAGCACCACCACCCCTGAAAAAGAAGCCATGGTCAGCGTCCCAAAGGGCACATCGTAAAACCGCTCGCAAATGAAATAGCGCAGCAAAAAACCGCGCCAAAAGATCTCCTCCAAGAAAGGCACGATCACCGCCAAGCGCAAAAACCGCAGCACCACCGTTCCCCAATAAAGCCCCGGATCCTCGGCGAAAATCTCCGGATCAAACCCACCCCCACGATGCGGAGCCCCCATCAGAGAAGGACTAATCCATAAAACCAGCACCACCACTCCAGCCAGCACAGCCCACCCCAACCCCTTCCACCCCCCAAAATCATAGTCCCGCCAAAAATAGAGCAGCGCGGCCGCGCAGAGGAGAGTTTGCAGCGGGTAAATCCAATACTTGGGCTCGCGCAGCCACAGGGCGCTGTCCTCGTTGGCAAAGGACTCCACCAACCCGACGAGGCCCAGTGCGCCCATGAAGAGAGCAAAAGGCAGAATATAAGCCACGTAGGGCCGCTTGAACTTGGGGAAAATCATAAAGCGCGCACTATAGAACAAAGTCCCTCGCCATTGGCAACTGCGGACCCACACTCCGCACTTGCCGCCAACGCCCCCCCCTCTATCCCAAAGACGACCGCCCTTTGCCGTTCCTTCGGTCCAAATTTGGCCTGCGATTCCCATGAGGGAATGTCTTGACTGTGCAGTAGGTGCCGAGTCGAATGGCCGCTTGCAGTCATTTTACCTCCAGTGAATCTCAAAGAAATCCGCACCCTGGTCGATCTCATGAAGAAAAACGGCATCGCCGTTTTCAAACTCGAGAAAGAGAATTTCAAAATCACCCTCAAAACCAACGAAGCTGGGCAGCCGGTTCTGCAATCTGCAGTGCCCCTCTCGGCTCCAGCCGTCGCCGCGGTAGCCCCTGCGCCGACTGCCTCCACCCCCGCCCCTGCCGCCTCTCCGGCCCCCGCAGCTCCTACTGGTGGCAAAGAAATCACTTCCCCCATGGTCGGCACCTTCTACGCCGCCCCCTCGCCTGACGCACCTCCTTTCGTCAGCGTCGGCCAGAGCGTCACCCCGGATACCGTCGTCTGCATCGTCGAGGCCATGAAGGTGATGAACGAAATCAAAGCCGAAGTCTCGGGAGTGATCACCGAGGTTTGCGCCGAAAATGGCAAGCCCGTGCAGTTTGGCCAGGTCCTCTTCCGGGTGGGTTGATCCGCTGCGGGCCACCTAACTCTTATGTTTGGTAAAATCCTCATCGCCAACCGCGGGGAAATCGCTCTGCGCATTATTCGCGCCTGTAAAGAACTCGGCGTCAAAACCGTCGCCGTTTACTCCGAGCCCGACCTGCACTCCCTGCACGTGCAACTCGCCGATGAAGCCATCTGCATCGGCCCCGCGCCCAGCCCCGAAAGCTATCTCAAGATTGATCGCATCATCAGCGCGGCGGAAATTACCGACGCCGAGGCAATTCATCCCGGCTACGGCTTCCTCGCCGAGAACGCCCACTTCGCCAAAGTCTGCGCCTCCTGCAACATCAAGTTCATCGGTCCGCGCCCGGAAGCCATCGAACTCATGGGCGACAAAAACCGCGCCCGGGAGACCGCCCGGCAAGCCGGAGTGCCCATTTCTCCCGGTAGCGATGGCACGGTGGATTCGGAAAACGAAGCCCGTAAAATCGCTCAAAGCATTGGCTATCCGGTGATGATCAAAGCCGTCGCCGGCGGTGGCGGTCGGGGCATGCGCATCGCCCACAACGAAAAAGATCTAGTGCAGGGCTTTCACTCCGCCCGCCACGAGGCCGAAAAAGCCTTCGGCAATGCTTCGGTCTACATCGAAAAATTCATCGTCAACCCGCACCACATCGAGTTCCAAGTATTTGGTGACGAACATGGGCAAGTGGTGCACTTGGGAGAACGCGATTGCTCCATCCAAAGGCGTAACCAAAAAATCATCGAGGAATGTCCTTCGCCTCTGATGACCCCCGACCTGCGTGCGCGCATGGGTGAAGCTTCCATCCGCTTGGCGGAATCCGTCGGCTACTGCAATGCAGGCACCATCGAATATCTCGTGGACGATGCCGGGAATTTCTACTTCATGGAAATGAACACCCGCATCCAAGTGGAGCACCCCATCACCGAGGAGGTCTATGGGTGCGACTTGGTCAAACAGCAGATCCAGGTTGCAGCCGGCGAACACCTCTCCAGCTACGTCGTGCATGCCACCCCGCGGCACCATGCCATGGAATGCCGCATCAATGCCGAAGATCCCGATCGCAACTTCCAACCCTGCCCGGGAAATATTGACCTCTACTACGCGCCAGGCGGACGGGGCGTGCGCATTGATAGCCACGCCTACGCCGGCTACCCCATCCCGCCGAACTACGACTCCATGATCGCCAAGGTCATCGCCACCGCTTCCTCGCGCCGGGCCTGCATCGCGCGCATGGAGCGAGCTCTCGATGAATACATGATCACCGGCATCAAAACCACTATCCCCTTCCAGCAGAAAATCATGCGCAACGCCGACTTCCTGCGCGGCGAATACAGCACCGGGTTTGTGGAGAAGTTCCTCGCCGGCCTTCAGGGTTGACTCCCTTCTTCCCTGCACGATCCGTCTCGGCAGAACCAGCCAACCGCTCCGCATCATCGCTGGCTAAATCGAACCTCTTTCGCTAAACCGCAGGCATGGAAATCCAGCGCGAAACCTCCGGGGACATCACCATCCTGCAGCCAGTTGGGGAAATTGATCTTCACTCGTCTCCCAAACTGCGGGAACAACTCCAGCACCTGCTGCAGCAAAAAACCCCGCGGCTTTTGCTGGACCTCGGGGCTGTGACCTACATGGACTCCTCCGCTCTCGCCACTCTCATCGAGTATCTCCGAGATGCCTCGAGCCATGGCGGCAAGATGGCGCTTTGCGCTTTGCAACCTCGGGTCAAGGTGGTCTTTGAGTTGGTGCGGCTAAACGAATTATTCCAGATTTTCGCCTCGCGCACGGAGGCCCTCGCCGCTCTGCAAAGGGCCTGAGGTTTCCCGCCGTGAGCTCCCTGCTCGGCTTCCTCCATCTCAACCTCCGCGCTTTCTCTTGGATCCTACGCGGATGTTTGCGGCTGGACGAAACCTTCTGCCAGATGGTGCGCATCGGAGTGCAAGCCCTGCCCATGACAGCTCTGACCTCTTTCAGCATCGGTTTCACCCTCGCCATGCAGGGAGCTGCCGAGCTCACTCGCATGGGGGCTGCTTCCTATGTGCCGGACCTGATTTCCATGTCACTCTTCCGGGAGCTCGGCCCCTTGCTCGTTGGCGTGGTGGTGATCGGACGCAGTGGTTCAGCCATAACGGCAGAGCTCGGCACCATGAGAGTGGGAGAGGAAATCGAAGCCCTGGAAGTCATGGCTATTGATCCCATCCGCTTCCTCGTCGTGCCGCGCATCCTCGCTTTGCTGATCATGCTCCCGAGCTTGACGATCTTAGGGGTCTTTGTCGGCCTCTTCGGCGGCTGGACGATCTGCCACTTTGCCTTGCAGCTCCCCACCGTGGCCTTCATCACCCGTGTTCTCGAAAGTGCCACCCCGCTGGATCTCTACGTGGGTGTTCTGAAAAGTTTCGTCTTTGCCTGGCTCATCGCTGGCATTGCCTGCCTGGCCGGCCTGGAAACACGCGGCGGAGCGGAAGGCGTTGGGCGCTCCACTACGGTCTCGGTAGTCTCCTGCATTCTGGCCATGTTGGTAGCCAATGCCGTTCTCACGGCCATCTTTTTCTTCGCCTTGGAATGAGTTCCCTCTCCTCCCCCGCTCCCTCCCAGGCACCCCTACCGATCATCGAAGTGGAAAATCTCGCGCGCCGCTTCGGCCACCGACTGGTGTTGCAGTCCATCAGCTTCCAAGTTTTCCCCGGTGAGACCCTCGTCATCATGGGAGCCAGCGGTTGCGGCAAAAGCACCCTGCTCCGCCACCTCACTGGCAGCATGAAACCCACCTCGGGACGCGTGCGCCTTTTTGGACAAGATATCACCGACCTCGGCCCCACTGAGCTGGCTCCCATCCGCGCTCGCTTTGGCATGCTCTTCCAATCTGGTGCTCTCCTGCAATCCCTCACTGTGGGAGAAAATGTCGCTTTGCCGCTGCTCGAAAGCGGGCGCGTGGATCCGAAAATTGCCGAGCTGGTGGTGAAGATGAAGCTTGAGCTGGTCGGCCTCACGGGATTCGAAGATCTCAAGCCCTCGGAAATCAGCGGCGGGATGCGCAAACGTGTCGGGCTGGCCCGAGCCCTCGCCAGAGATCCCGAGCTGCTTTTCTCGGATGAGCCCACCGCTGGCCTCGACCCCATCATGACCGCCGTGGTGGACAAACTCACCGTGGACCTCACCCGCAAACTCGGCGTCACCGCGGTGGTGGTCACTCATGACATGGTCAGCGCCTTCCGCATCGCCTCCCGGATGATAATGCTCGGCACCCGCGATCGCCAAGGCACCATCATCGCCGCCGGCACTCCCGAAGAAATTCGCCAACATCCTGACCCCGAAGTGCAACAATTCATCACCGGCGAACCCGATGGCGCTGTGCCGATGAAGCTCGCCTGCCAGGACTACATGCAGCGCCTGCTCGGCATCAGCGAACAGGAAGACTGAGTGACCAGATCTTCCGGCACAAAAAAATTGGGAGAAGTCCGAAGACCTCTCCCAATCTGGTAAGACACCGGGAAATCCGGTTCTGGGTTACGGTTTCTTTTTGGTCACGGCTTTTTTCGCCGGGGCCTTCACGGCCACTTTTTTCGCGGGTGCTTTGGCGGCGGCCTTTTTGGCGGGCGCTTTCGCAGCCGCTTTTTTCGCCGGAGCCTTCACGGCCGCTTTTTTCGCGGGTGCCGCTTTGGCGGCTGGTTTCTTAGTAGCTGGCATTAATTTTCCCCCCTTTCCTTCCGCAATGGCGGGTGCTGTGAATAGATTGTGAATAACTCACTGAAAGTTGTGAATAAGTAGGCTTGCCGTTTTCGTCAACAAAAAGATTGACATCTCGGCGCACCAGCGCAACAGGCACCCCCAGTCGAGACGGGCGCTGGAGCCTTTATTGATGCGGCTGCGCAGCCCACACGCGAATTTCTGACCGAGAAAAAATTTTTTCCGCAGCGAGAATTTTTCGTGTCTTGTTGCAGGCCAACATCCGCGCAGACGGGGAAATTTCTCCCATGGAAAAATTTTTTTTGCAGCACAGATCGCCCGCCGATGGGCTTGCCATGGGCTTCTGCAGCCGATGGGCTATTTTTTTCCGAAGTGTTCGCAGACCGCTTGAAAAATTTCCGCAACCGGCCACAGGCGACCGATGCCCTCATAACCACAGGCCAGCAGCCCCTCCTCGGGACCGAGGAAACGCACGCCGCGACGGCGCAGCAGCGATACATTGTGCACCGTGGCTGGATGCAGCCACATTTTGCCATTCATGGCTGGGGCGGCCCATACGGGAGCCGTCGCGGCCAGCGCGAGGCTGGTGAGCGCATCATCTGCCAAGCCATGTGCGAGCTTGGCGAGGAGATTGGCCGTTGCAGGCGCGAGAAGCAGGAGGTCCGCCTGGTCGGCTAATTCGATGTGCCCGGGGTGCCAGGATTCTTTCTCCGCAAACACCGAAGTCGTCACCGGATTGCGGGTCAAGGTCTGCAAGGTCAACGGAGCGATGAACTCCGTGGCATTGCGGGTCATTACAGCATGCACACAAAAGCCCGCCTTGACGAGCTGGCTGGCCAGGTCCGCCGCTTTGTAGGCGGCAATTGAACCACTCACGCCGAGAATAATGGTGGGCGCATCTTTCATCGTTGGAGACGGTAACGGGCGGTCCGATTGCGCTCGGCTTGCATGATGCAGCGAAATTGTCGCAGGTTAGTTTCGATGGACTCGCTGCGGATGAGGTAGCGGTAGCGATTCCAGGACTGCATTTCGATGGCCGCATTCTGCAGGCGGGTTTCAATTTCTGCGGCGGATTCAGTGCCCCTTTTTTCCAGTCGGCGCCGCAGTTCCTCCAAACTCGGGGGATAGAGAAAGATATCCACCAAAGCTTCTTGAATGATGGGATCGTCGCAGGCCCGAATCTGCTCCGCCCCGGCGGTATCAATGTCCATCAGCAAGTCTTCGCCAGCGAGAAGGTGCTCCACCACGGGGGCCCGCAAAGTGCCGTAGCGGTGCTCATGAACCGTGGCATGCTCGAGAAAATCTCCCGCTGCCACCCGGCGATCAAATTCGCTGGTGGAGATGAAATGATAATCTTCGCCGTCAATTTCTCCCGGCCGCGGTTCCCGAGTGGTGCAGGAAACCGTGTAATAAAAATCCGGATTTTGCCGCAGGGCATCACAGAGCGTGGTTTTGCCCGCCCCAGAGGGGGCAGAGAGGAGAAAGAGGATGCCGGAGCGACGGGGAAGTTGGTTTTTCAAATCAAGCCAAATTAGCCAGCTGCTCGCGCATTTTGTCGAGCCGACTTTTTCCCTCCACAACGAGTTGGGCGATCGTGGCATCGTTGGCCTTGGCTCCCGCGGTATTCAGCTCGCGAAACATTTCCTGCACCAGAAAATCCAGGGGGCGCCCCACGGCTCCTCCGCGCCGCAACTGCGCGACAAAGGTCTCATGGTGCCCTTGCAGCCGAGCTAGCTCTTCAGTGATGTCACAG
This sequence comes from uncultured Chthoniobacteraceae bacterium, assembly GCA_964595865.1. Lineage (GTDB taxonomy): Bacteria > Verrucomicrobiota > Verrucomicrobiia > Chthoniobacterales > DYNR01 > CAZQRL01. The sequence continues at coordinate 1,614 of CAZQRL010000004.1, read as the reverse complement.
CGCTCGGCACACAAAGCCACCTCGGCAGCCAAACGATCCGCCGATACTTCCGCGGGCAGTTGCCAGCGTGCCAGCCGCGCCCGTAGAGCCGCGCCATATTGCCGGGCAACTTTCGGTGCCTGCCTTTGCATTTTTTCTAAAACTTTGTGCAGCGCCGCAGCTTGGCGATGCAATTCCCTGGCGAGATGCGCCCCCTCGGTCTCACGCATGGTTCGCAGCTTCTGCATCGCCTCGTCCAAAGTCGCTCCCAAAATCGGCTGAATTTTCTTCACATCCAACGGCAAGGTCTCGCTGGTGCTACAAGCAGGATGGCGCAACACCAGATCAAGAGTGATCGGGCCCTCCAGACCAAGCTCCTCTTGCAACGCCCGAAGATCCCGCAGCGCCGCCCGGGCCGCCGATCGAGAAATCATCGGCGTGCCCTCCTGACGACTTTCCGCAGCGGTCCAGCTCACAGCGACAGCAATCCGCCCGCGTTCAAACTTTTTCTGCACCTGCTCTCGCACCCACGGTTCCAAAAAACTCCACGGCTTGGGCAGCTGCACCACCACCTCAAGCTGCTTGCGATTCAGGGATACACACTCCACCCCCACCACCGCTCCAGCGCACGTCGGCCCACGCCAGACACGCTCCGCTGCACCAAACCCGGTCATGCTCTCCATAACCTCCACTCTTACCGAGCCCGGGGCACCTTGCCAACGCCGAAACAGTGTCCCCAGATTACCTAAAAACGCGGGTCTCAACCCGCACCATTCCCTGACTCTTGCAGGCTACTTCCCGGCAATGATCAGAAGCCCCAGCGTCATCAACGACCCACCCAAAAATGTCCGCCAAGTAATTTGCTCTTGGAGGATGAAGTAAGCCAAGACCACCGCCACCACCATGCTGCCTTTGTCAATCAGAGCCACCGTAGAGACTTCTCCATCCTTCAATGCCTTGTAATAAAAGATCCAGGAAAGCGATGTGGTGACTCCGGAGAGACCGAGCCAGAAAAAGTTCGTGGCTGTGAGAGTGCTGAACTGCGCGGGCGGGACAACGAAGGCCGCGAACCCGAGAATGAAGACAAAAACGAAGCAGGTGCGAATGGTCAGCCCAAGTTCCCCAGAAATCCCGGAGAGGCCCATCTTGGCAATCACCGAGGTAAATCCGGCAAAGAGCATGGAGATGATCGCGTAAAGAACCCAAGTCTTCATAACCCGACATCCTAACCTCCGCGCGAGACAAGCCAAGCCCTCACCCAAGCTCCGAGGAATCCACAAGCCGGAATTCGCAAGCGGAGAATTGGCTTCGCCGGTCTCCGCGCTGCGCGCTCCGGCTCGAACTGCGTTCTCATCCCACCCCCTTCACGGCCCTCCATCAACGCACCCAAATTACTGGCGGAGGGGGTGGGATTGGCTTCGCCGGTCTCCGCGCTGCGCGCTCCGGCTCGAACTGCGTTCTCATCCCACTCCCTTCACGGCCCTCCATCAACGCACCCAAATTACTGGCGGAGGGGGTGGGATTGGCTTCGCCGGTCTCCGCGCTGCGCGCTCCGGCTCGAACTGCGTTCTCATCCCACCCCCTTCACGGCCCTCCATCAACGCACCCAAATTACTGGCGGAGGGGGTGGGATTG
>CAZQRL010000003.1:0-273772 GCA_964595865.1 uncultured Chthoniobacteraceae bacterium | reverse complement strand
CCCCTTCACGGCCCTCCATCAACGCACCCAAATTACTGGCGGAGGGGGTGGGATTCGAACCCACGGAAGCTTGCGCTTCAGCGGTTTTCAAGACCGCCGCATTAGACCACTCTGCCACCCCTCCGAACGTGGTCGCTGGGAATCCGCTTTAGAATTGGAGCGGGTGAAGGGAATCGAACCCTCGTATGCAGCTTGGGAAGCTGCCGTTCTACCATTGAACTACACCCGCAGAGCAATCTTCCGCAGTCTAATCACCACGACCCGACCTGGCGGCGTTTGTTGGTGTTCGTATTCCAGACTGCAACTTTTTTCCGAATCGTCTGGTTGGTGGCGATGGCGTTGGCCTCTCCCGCGACAATCGAGTTATCGTAGTTGTAGTCAATCGCGATTCGATAAGTCCCTCCCCAAGGATCCACAAACCGGCCGCCATTGGTGGAGATACCAGATTTACGCGGCTTGGCGTCCGGAACTTCCAGGAAAACAATCCTCCTCGGGTTGGCCCAAGTGTTGGTGTTGAGCCCCATCAGCACTCCAATGACGCCGTTGGTCGTGGCGTCCTGCGTGGCTTCATTGGTGCTGGCCGTGGGGGTTTCCTGAGGCATTTTGCCATATTCCGTTTCATACATTGTGATGGCGTTGGCGATTTGCACGACATCGTTTTGCGCTTGCGACTTGCGGGCCGAATCCAGAGCCCCACTCACAGCGGGAAAAAGCAAGCCCATCAGCACCCCGATGATCGCAAGCACAACCAGGAGCTCAATTAGCGTGAAGCCAGAGCTGCGCAGAATTCGCGGGAGGAGAACTTTCATTACGTCAAATAGAATGCCCGAGGCTTTGCGCTGGGCAAGCTCTTTCTGCGAGTCCGATAGGGGTCCCGGAGCCGAGCCCCCCCTTCAGGTTCAGGTCCTTTGCCGAGCCTCTGGCAAGAAAACTTCCATCGGTGTTTTGCCCGATCTCTTTGCCAGAAACGCAAGGCGGGAAACTAGCGCATGGCTTTTTGCGGCGACGGCGGCAGATCTATCAGTGACAAAATGGGCTCAATTGAGATTTCTCGGTCTGCCGGGAAGTTTCACATGAGATTTCAAACTTCAACCACCATGAACCCCCACCGCCCTCAAAGAGCTTTTTCTCTCCTCGAAGTCCTGATCGTTCTCGCTTTGCTGGCGGTGTTGGCAGCGGTAGGGCTACCGGCGTGGGGACGACATTTGCAATCCGGCCGCGAAACAGAGGGCTTAAATAGCCTTCGCTAGATCATCCTGGCCACGCGCCTCATCATGCAGGATAGCGGGAACCGCTTTCCGCCCGCTCGACGCGAAGTGCAAATGCACTTTTACACAGAATTGAACCGCTATCTCGGCTCAGAGGACGCCCAAGGGACGACTTTTGATCGCATCCATCCCGTCTTCCGCAACCCCGCAGCCGCGGTGCGCGAAGGAGTCAACCACTTCACCATGAACGCCAACCTCGGCTAACATTACAGGTAACAAAATGGCACCGGCCTGCCACCAACGCCGCTCGTTTTTGAGAGGCCGGCCGAGGTGGCGGTCTTTTTTTGATGGAACTCAAGTTCATTCCGGAAACGCGGAGCTTTTTGGCTGGGCAGGGGATGGGGGAAATCTGAACGGATTGACCATCAGCAATGCCTCGGCTTGGTTTGGGGCGAGTTACCTGCGCCAGCTTGTGGCTAAAGATCCGAATCAAGATGCCCCGAATACGCTGGGCAATATCTGCTGGCGCAATCGCAAAAGACCAAGCCGCCAACTTTGCCTTTTTGGAAGGGAGGGTGGAACTGCTGCGCCCCGAAAACACCCCGCGGAAGTTTCTCCGCACCTCGACGTTTCAAGTGGGCCGTGGGTTGGGGGACTCCGAGGTCAAGGTGGCCAGCTTTGAGGTCAGCGGCCAAGCGGAAATAGTGAAATTGACGAAATCCTTGGGCCACGCGCCTGGCCAACTGCCAGAGGCCGTTGACTCCCTCAATGGCGGCATTGGTTCGTTGAGTTTCCAGGTAAGCCAGAATGCCGGCCCAAGGTTGCTTGAGGGTTCGAGCCAACTTTTGGAAGGGGGCTAACCGCGAGCGAGCCGCCCAGCCCAACCACCATTTGCTGGAAAGCAAATCGCCATCCTTGAGCACATCACCCCAACAGTCGCGCAGCGCCATGGCCCGTCTGAGGGCGGGATAGGTGCGAGCCAACTGCCGTCTTTGTTCCAATTTCTCCTTATTTCGCGTCCAAGCATTCCCCCGCATCGCCCAGAGGCTTCCCTGTAACTCTGCTCCCTCCCGGCGTAGATCCTTTCGCACCCGATCCAAAGCTTCCCCGGCCAGCTTCATCAGGTGCAAAAGGTCGAACTCGTTCCGGGCCCCCGGAAAATGTTTTGGCACGCCGGTGATGTGATGATGTGAGACGGGCTCAAGTCCATTGCTACCTCCGCGGTCTCGGCAGCCAAGATCACCGTGATGTAGCGATGCCTCTTCTTGGTACTGGTCTACCTCGCTGCGCTCGCCCTCCAGGCTGCCGCGCCGCCGCCACACTGGTCTGCTGGCACAACAACAAAATCATGGCTTCCATCATGAGGGTGAGCCCATTCCCGCTTCGGGCCCAAGGCACCACGATCTGCCTGTCTCCATGCTGCTCACATTTGACTCACGGGACCCGCGCCACCATCTCCGTCCGGTGTGGCGCAAAATCCAGATGCCGCCACTTCCCACTCTTCCCCCCCAATCCCAACGCCTGTCCAAAAAGTATGTTCGCTTCCATTTTTAAGGCCTCCAATGTTGCCACCAGCCTGGGATTTACAAGGGGCGGCAATGAGCCCCTGGTTCCTCTTCCTCCCCGCAGGGTCTCTCTCCTCCCACCCACTCATTTCGTCGGAAAGCCAAAAACAACCCCTCCCCGACTTCAGTGGGATTGATGAGGGGTTTGCCCAAATCGGTCTGCGAGCTGTGAAACTGCTGACGAGCCTGTGGGAGAATTTCGAACGTGGGGTGCCAGCACTCCCTGTTAGCCACCTGCTCAGCGGACGCTGGCACGAAGGGAAGACTTTACGGTCCCTGCTGCAACGGAGCCTACGGGGCTCGAACCCGCAACCTCTGCCGTGACAGGGCAGCGCTCTAACCGATTGAGCTAAGGCTCCTGAAGGAGGAACAAAACTAAAGAACCCAACAAGAATGTCGAGCCGGAAAGTAAAACTTTTTTTCAGTTTCTGCTAGGAAGAGCCGGCCTACTTTGTTAGAGATTTCCTTTGCCAACGGGCAGAGGCTTGGTCCACGAAGGATTGGGGCTCTCTGCAGAACTAACTTTTCGTACCCACCCAGTTATGTCCGAACCGAAAAAAGAAACCGTCCGCATCGTTTTGCCACCTCGCAAGGATGGCACCCCCGCCTCGAATACCCCACGGGAAAATGTCATGCTGAATCTTCCTCCCAAGCCGCCCACAGCTCCTGGCGCAGCTCCAGTGGCTCCACCCGTCGCGCCCCCTAAACCGCCATCGGGATTGACCCCTCCCAGCGCTCCGAATTTGCCCAAGCCTCCCAGCACTCTTCCCAAGCCCCCCTCTGCCCCGGCTCCCGTGGCCCCTCCCTCCACACCTGCTGCGCCGGTAGTTCCGCCTCCGGCAGCCCCAAGCCCCGCACCCTCCTTGGTCAAACCCGCTCCGGCTCCCGCAGCGCCCGTGGCCCCTGCTCCCCTCAAGCCGGCTTCGAAAAAGGAAACGGCTAAAGTTCCCCCGAGCACTGGCGCGGCCAAGCCCCTGCCTCAAGCTACGGTGCAGTTGCAAAAAACGCCCGATCCCAGCAAATCGGTTTCCGCTCCGGCGAAAATTACCGTCAATCCCTCCTCGACCATCCAATCCGCTCCGGCCGAATCCGAATCTCCGGTATTTGCCATCGCCGCAGCGGCCTTGGCGGTTGTTGCGCTTCTCATTCAGCTTTGGACCATGCTCTAAGCTGGTGCAGCAGGGGGCTTGCTTCTTGCCTATTGACCGCCGGGCAAAACTCGGCAACTTGAACTTCCTATGTCACACCCAAACGTACTCGAGCTCACGGACGCCAATTTCGTCTCCGAAGTCCTGCAATCTCCCATTCCGGTCCTGGTGGACTTCTGGGCTCCCTGGTGCGGGCCGTGCCGGATGATCGGCCCAGTGGTGGAAGAACTCGCCGCTGAATACGCGGGCCGAGCCAAGGTGGGCAAAGTAAACGTGGATGAAAATCCGAACGTCTCTGCGCAGCTCCGCATCCAGGCGATTCCCGCGCTCTTCGTCTTCAAAGGAGGGAAAGTCGTGGACAAAGTCGTCGGCATGACCGGAAAAGCCAACTTGGCCGCCAAGTTGGATGCCGCGCTTTGAGATGGATGTCAGGCAGCTTTTACCATCCCTCAGGCTCGATTGAATCGGGGATGAGGTCCTTGTTCAAATTCTGATGTCCACCCCAACCACCCCAGCGGTCCTCGCTCTGAGCGACGGGCGGGTCTTTTACGGGGAGGGTTTTGGAGCACCCGGCACCACGACTGGCGAGGTGTGCTTCAATACCTCCATGACAGGTTATCAGGAAATCCTCACCGACCCGTCCTACCGCGGCCAGATTGTCGCCATGACCTATCCGGAGATTGGAAACACCGGGGTCAATCTCGTGGACGAAGAAAGCGCCGTGCCGCAAGTCCGGGGATTCGTTATTGCCAACCTCAGCCCGGTGGTGAGCAACTGGCGAGCTACGCAAAGCCTCGAGGAGTATCTGCGTGAGCGGGGGATTCCAGCGGTGCAAGGCATAGACACGCGGGCTTTGACCCGCCATCTGCGCGAGCGTGGAGCGATGCAAGGCTGTCTTTCAGTGGGAGAATTGACCGCAGAGGAAGCGATCGCCCGGGCTCAAGCCAGCACGCCGATGGAGGGCAGCGACTTTGTGCAAGAGGTCACTCCTCATGAGAGCAGCACTTGGGATCCGGCAGATTCGGAGAGTCGCCCCTGGCGAGTCGCGCACTCCGGAATCCAAGAAGATCGTCAGCAGGACAAACAAGGGAACTGGTTTGCCTCTCTCCCTCCAACTCGTTGGAAACTTGCAGTGCTGGATTTCGGGATGAAAAAAAACATCGCCCGTCGGCTCCGGCAGGAAGGTTTTTCCCTGGAGTTGCTGCCGGCAACGACTTCTCCAGAGGAAATTCTCGCCCGCCAACCAGACGGGTTGTTTCTCTCTAATGGACCGGGTGATCCCGCCACTCTGACCTACGCCCACGAGACTGTGCGGGCTCTGATTGGCAAGTTGCCCATCTTTGGGATTTGCCTTGGCCATCAAATCATCGCTCTGGCCCTCGGCGGGAAAACCTTCAAGCTGAAGTTTGGCCATCGAGGAGCCAACCAGCCCGTGCAAGACCATCGCACTCGCTGCGTGGCCATCACCTCTCAAAATCATGGTTTTGCGGTGGACCCATCCTCCCTACCGCCGGAAGTGGAAGTCACTCACCTAAACCTCAATGATCACACCGTCGCCGGCCTGCGGCATCGCGAGTTTCCTGTATGTAGCGTGCAATATCATCCAGAGGCCTCACCCGGTCCGCAAGACGCCCGGGATTTCTTTGTCGAGTTCGCCAAAATGGTTGAGCAGCATGCCGCAAAGCGCTAAGGATCAGGCATTGACCGCGCATTTCCCATGGCTACTCTAAAGATTTTCCTCTCGGATGAACCCGAACGCACGGTAGATTTGCTCGACGAGCGCATCACGCTCGGCCGGGTGGTGGATAATCAAATCGCCCTCGAAGACAGCTCGATCTCCAGCCACCACGCAGAATTTGTCCAACAAGGGGAGACCTACCTTCTGCGCGACCTGGGCTCTACCAACGGAACCTTTGTCAACGGAGAAGCCATCACGGAAACCTTGCTGGCTCCCGGGGATGAGATTCGCTTCGGCAGTGTGGCGGCTGTTTTTAGTCCGCAGGCAGAGGAGGCGGCCCTTCCGTTGCCCGACTCCGCGTCCGTGGCTCCCGCCGAAGCCGGGATTGTATCTGCCAGGCCGGCGAACTTCGTCAATTCCTCGCCTTTTGCGAAATCGAGTACGGATAAGGATACCATCACCAACGTTGCCTACGGAATCGCTGCCGTGGCTCTGATTGCTTTCTTGGCTTCTCTCTACGCGATTTTCGTGCTGCTGCAGGCCCCGCAGTTTGCCCCGGTTTGATCTCCGGCAGGGAGCACTACCCGCTCCGCAGATTCTCCAACTGACTCGCAGGGTGCGCTATTTTTCAGACTCATCTCTCCTTTATGAATCCAGCCTACTCCCAAGCTCAAGAAACCTACGCCGCCCTCGGAGTGGATACCGAGCGCGCCCTCTCCACCTTGGCGGAGACCCCCATCTCGCTCCATTGTTGGCAGGGGGATGATGTGGGAGGCTTTGAGCGGGAGGCCTCGGATCTCGCGGGAGCCGGCTTGCAAGCAACCGGAAATTACCCGGGAAAAGCCCGCAACTTGACCGAACTGCGACAGGACCTCGAGAAAGTCCTCTCGCTGCTGCCGGGACGCCAGCGTCTGAATCTGCATGCCTGCTACGCGGATTTAGGCGGCCGCAAAGTGGAGCGCAACGCCTACACCGTGGCGGAGTTTCAAAGCTGGATTGATTGGTGCGCGCAGCAACAGATCGGCATGGATTTCAATCCCAGTTTCTTTGCCCATCCGCTGGCCAAGGATGGGCTCACCCTTACGCACCCAGACTCCGGAGTGCGGCAATTTTGGATCGAGCACGGCATTGCCTGCCGTCGCATTGCCGCTGCGGCGGGTCGGCAGTTGGGCAGTCCAGCAGTAACCAATATCTGGATTCCCGATGGCTCCAAAGATGTGCCTTTCGACCGCAAAACTCCCCGGGAACGCCTCGCCGCCTCCCTGGATGCGATTCTTGCCGAGCCACTCGACCCCGCGCACAACTTGGACGCGGTAGAGAGCAAGCTCTTTGGCATTGGTTCGGAGTCCTATGTCGCCGGAAGCCACGAATTCTACCTCGCCTACGCCACCCGTCGGCAAATCATTTACTGCCTCGACGCGGGGCACTTTCACCCCACCGAAAACTTGGCGGATAAAATTTCCTCCGTCCTGCAATTCGTGCCGGGTCTGCTTTTGCATGTGAGCCGTGGAGTGCGCTGGGACAGCGACCATGTGGTGCTCTTCGATGACCCGACCCGAGCCATCATGGAAGAGCTCGTTCGCGGCAATTTCCTCAGCTGCACGCACATCGGCCTGGACTTTTTTGATGCCAGCATTAATCGCATTGCCGCCTGGGTGATTGGCACGCGCGCCGCTCAAAAGAGCCTCTTGAGTGCCTTGCTGGAGCCTGCCAAGTTGCTGCGGGAAGCCGAAGCCGCAGGTGATTTCACCCTGCGCCTGGCGTTGCTAGAAGAGAGCAAAACCCTGCCTATGGGTGCGGTGTGGGAGGAATTTTGCCGGCGCAGCGAGGTCCCCGGGGAACGCGAGTGGATGCCGGAAGTCAAAAAATACGAGGCGGATGTTCTCTCCTTGCGCCGGTAGTCAGGAGCCTTATGTCGGCTGAACCGCCTCTTCCTGCCGCTTCCTCGCTGGAGCTAACTCAGGCGCATGTCCTGCCGACTTACGCCCGGTTTCCGCTTTGTTTGGAACGGGGACAAGGAGCCCGAGTGTGGGACGAGGATGGCCGCGAGTATCTTGATTTTGGTGGGGGCATTGCCGTTTGCTCCCTTGGCCACGCCCATCCTGCGGTCACCGCCGCAGTCACCGCCCAAGCGGCCAAGCTCGTCCATACTTCCAACCTCTACTACACCCGCCCGCAAGCCGAACTGGCGGCAGCCATCAATTCCTTCATGCCCGCGCCAGGACGGGTCTTTTTCTGCAATAGCGGTGCCGAGGCCAACGAGGGACTTATCAAAGCATCACGACGCTACGGCCAAGAACAGCAGCGTTACCAAATCCTCACCTGCACCGGCTCGTTCCATGGCCGCACCATGGCCGGCATCTCCGCCACCGGTCAAGATAAGGTCAAGGTGGGCTTCACCCCGCTGGTTCCAGGATTCAAGCATGTGCCCTTTGGTGACTTGGAGGCCATGGCAGCAGCAGTGGATGAAGCCACCGTGGCGATTTTGGTGGAACCGATTCAGGGAGAAGGCGGCATCCATCTGCCTCCAGCAAATTATCTACAAGGCCTGCGTAAACTTTGCGATGAACATGGCCTTCTCTTATTTTTCGATGAGGTGCAATGCGGACTCGGTCGCACCGGAGACCTCTGCGCGTGGGAATCTCTTACCGGCAAGGAAGTCATTCCCGACGGCGTGAGTTGGGCCAAAGGCATTGCCAATGGCTATCCGCTGGGGGCCTTCTGGCTCCGCGAATCCACCGCTTCCGGAGAACTGGCGGAACTCTTGGGTCCCGGTAGCCACGGCACGACCTACGGTGGCAATCCGGTTTGCTGCGCCGCCGGACTGGCAGTCCTGCAAATCCTGCGCACCGCAGGCTTCCTCGAAGAAGTGCGCCATCGCGGTGCCTCTTTGCAAAGAAAGCTCACCGCCTTGGCGTCCCCGTTGGTCACCGAAGTGCGCGGACTTGGCCTGATGCTTGGGATCGAACTGCATCCCGCGGCCTCCTTCCCCGGACAGTCTGGCACCCCGGCGGTGCAGTGCACCCGCCAAGCTCTGGCTGCCGGTCTCCTCATCATTCCTGCCGGGGAACGAGTCGTGCGGTTGCTGCCGCCTCTGAATGTTACGCCGGAGGAAATTGAGCGCGCCTGCGACTTGCTTGGGCGCGTCTTGCAACAAGGCGTGCTGACTGCTTCTTTCTAAAAGTTCCGTATCTCCGAAGAGAACTTTTCGCGCAACTTTGGCTGGAGATTTGGGTTAGTATTCCCGAAATCTCAACTCCATGGCTCCGCTGCCGACATCGCAATCTCAGACCTCGCCCTCGGGCCAAACCCGACCGGAGGTCGCGGCTCCCGATCCCCTAGATGCCCTGCTGAACCAGTTCCCGCCCGTGCCGGAAGATCCATGGTTCGTTACCCGTGTGATGGTGCGGGCCCGTAGCCAATCCCACCAAGGCACGGTCGCCTGGGGCTTACCGCGCTGGCTAAATCCGCTCCCCGTGGCGGCCCTGATCCTCACAACTCTCTTGGGTTTTTACTTCCTGTCTGCTGAACCTTCTTCAACTGCGCCAATCGCCCAACTCCCTGGGACTCCTGCCCTGGAAGTTACGGAAGACTCGATTGAGGTAGCCGAATTGGAGGATCTCGAGATGCTCCTCGCTGACCTACAAATGGACCTATGGATCAACGACTCCACCCTCTGATCCTGCGCCTCCTGCTCGGGCTGGTGCTATTCTTTTTTGCCCTCCCGAGGCAAATCGCCTCGGCCCAGCCCGCCCCTGGGCCCCTGCCTCCGGGCCCGCCACCTCCCGGGCCTGAAGAAACTCATCAGCGCCCCCAGGTTTGCCCGCCCATTCCGCCTCCCCCACAACCTCATTGTCCGCCTGGCCCGCCGCCAAAGGATGGAAAGGCTGGGAAAATGAAGAACAAACCTCCGGGGGATCTACCGAGGGAGATTTGGAACAACTTGAGCGAAGCCGAGCGCAAAGAACTGCACGAACGCCGCAAGGCCATGCGGGAAGAGATGCATCGCCGGGTGGAGGAAGTGCTCCGCGATCTCGGGCTTACTCCGGAAAATCCGAATTGGGAAAGGCTCAAACGGACCTATCTGGAAGAACGCAAACAAATCGAGCGGGGAATTTTTGCGGAAATGCAAAAACTGCGAGCGCAGCGCGAAGGCGAACTCATCGAGAAACTGCGCCGAGAAATCTCCTCCGGGGCAGCCCAATCTGACCCTGCTCAAAGCGCACCCTCAAGCAGCCCTCCCAACGAGTGATAATACCTGGACATCATCCCGATGATCCGCCAAGCCAGAAGGGCCACTATCGCCAAGTAAAAGAGCCGCGGTAGCCACTCCCCGATCCATTGCAACCGACGCAGGCGCGCAGCAGCCAACTCCTCAGCCACGCGCCGGAACTCCTGAACCAGATTACCGGTTTGCTCGCCGGTCCAGATGGCCTCGCGGAAGGTCTCTGGCAAGGGGCACACTTGGCCCATGGCTTCTGAGAGCGAAGCTCCACCGCGCACGGCTTCCCGCGCCCGGAACACCTGCGATCCGAACGCCGCACTACCCAAAGCGCCCGCCGCTCCCTCCAAGGAAGCCAAGACCCCTGCTCCAGCCTGCAGTTGTAGTTCCAGCAGACGCGCCAGCTTTAGCGCCACCGCCTCCATTCGCCACCTCCCAATCCCGGGCAGGGCCAAAATCAACCGATCCCAAGTCGGTCCATGGAGCAACAAAAACCGCCCCCCAACCACGCCGAGCCCCAGCAGAGCCAGAACCCCATAAAGCCAAGCAAGCGCCCAGGCGACCTGCGAGAAAAATTCCCCCACATCGCGCGCCGCCACCGCCGCCGGCAACGCCAACAAGATGGCTCCGAGATGGAAAAGAAAAAACGGATAGGCCGCGCGCTGCCGCAGCTGCCGCTGGAGTTGGGCCTCTTCCGCAAAATGCTGGGCAAGTAAGGCGGTGATGGCCGGGAGTTGCCCCGAGCGTTTGCCGGTCCGCAAGATCTGCCACTCCCATTCCTCGCCACACACCCTCTGCGGGCTCTCTGCGGCTTCGTCCGGAAAAATCCGTTCCTGCACTTCCCGTGCGAAACGAGCCGTTTCTCCGGGAAAACGTCGGGCTAGTTCCTGCAAGGATTTCACCGGCGGCATCCCGGCCACGAGCAGCCGATGCCACTGCCCATAAAACCGCTCCGCCCGGGCTGCCCGACTCATGACCACATCTCCTTAGCGCCACGCTCCCGCCCCGGAAGCCTCCCGAACACTGGGTCCATAGGTGAGATATTTCATGAGCATTTCAAACACCCCATAACCAAATCGCTGCTGCATCAGCCAGCAGACCCACGCCCCAAGCAAATAGGTCCCGATCGCCAGGGCAAAAAGGGTGCTTAAGGAAAATTTCTGGAAATTCCCCAGAAGGAAAAAAATCACTGCTCCAACCATGAGGTGAAAGGCATACGCTGAGAAGGAAGTGCGACCAACGAGGGAAAAAAGATGGCAGACGGGAGTTTCCCAAGTGCGGAATAGGAGGATCACTACCGAGCCCATCACCGTGGATAGGGCAATCCAATGGAAGTGAAAATAATCACTCGGATCCACGTAGCGCGTAAGGACGAAGAAAACCAGCGCGACTTCGATGACAATAAAGTAGGTGCGATTTGCAGCCCGGGTGATGACCTTGTGCATCGCCGCATACCACCCGAGAATGAACAGCCCCAGGAGGCTCGAGAGATCAGCGATTTGCCTAGGATAAAATTGGGTGTCGTCACCATCGGCGAAAAATCCCCAGTGGATCCCATGCAGTTGCACCGGGATGAGCCGCAGCCAATTTTGCAGACCGCCCTGCGCGAAGAGTGCCGTGAGCGGCGCGGTATCCAGCGCGTAGGAATATGTGCCAACAAATTGGAGATGGTTGGCCAGTGGCGTCACCAGGAGAATCAGGGCCGCCGCCAAGGCTAGGCTGACCTTTTGCGGAAAGAGCCGCACCAGCGTCCACATAATCAACCCAAAAATGGCCTCGGGCACTAGGATCACCCCCCAGCAAAAAAGCCCCGAAAGAATGAGCCCGATCACCAGGAGCGCCGCCATGCGACGGATCACCACCCAGTCCACCGGCAAGTGCTGCTTCTCTGCGGAGGAAGCCGCGATGGAAAGCGAGAAGCCAAAGAGAAAAACAAAAAGCAAGTAGAACTTTTCCTTGAGAAAAAGCTGATAAAACTGCGCCAGAAAAGCATCCAGGGCCGGAAACCGCTCCGGGTAAATCCCAACTTCGCCCGGTGGGAGTGCGTTCATTTCCTCAAAATTGACGATGTAAACTCCCAGCATGGCGAAGCCCCGGAGCACGTCTAACTCCCCAAGTCGCTTGGCTCCCTCAGGATTGGCAGACATAAAGGGAAAAATATCCTGGGGGTGGCTAGCCGCGGGTGGGTTGGGTGATCTCCGCCAAGCGCTGCAAAGCCTTTTCCGTGGTTTCGTAAGTCGCCTCCTGCTCGGCGGCTGCCCGCTGCAACTCCTGAGCCACCTGCGGAGAAGCCCCACTTTGCCTGGCATCCTCCAGCAAGGCCCGCTGATAGCCAATCATTTCCTCCGCCGGCCGCATGTTGCGCTGAATCCCCTTGGCCTGCCGACGCAACGCCCCCAGCTCCACTTGATAGGCACGCTGGTCAATTTGCCCATCAGCCAACGCCCGATCGAGCTGTGCCTTGCGATTCTCCAAGGCCGCCACCTCACGCGTGAGTTGTTGATTGGCCGATTGCATGGCCTGGGTGTTGAGTTCTATCTGCGCGATTTCCGACAAATAAAAATCCTCAGCATCCCGGTAGTAGGCCTTTCGTTGGGCCACCGCCATGCCGTATTGGTATCCAACAGTCCCGCCCATGATCCCGCCGGCGACACCGCCAATCAGAGCCCCAGCCAGGATCTGCTCCGACGAGCCTCCACTGGCCAATGCCGCCAAAACTCCCAACCCCCCTCCGAGAATCGCTCCGCCGATCGCCCCCACCGTGGTCCCCTGAGCCTTGGTCGTATCCTCATCGGACATCGTCGCGCAGCCACCGCTGCTAAAAATCGCCACCCACAAGAGCCACACCAAGACCCGACCTTTTTTGCGGACCACTCGCTCCGTCAAAAGTATGCCTGCAGCAGCCATCGAAGTGCCGCCCCATCCTCGCCCCACCCCGAGTTCTGTCAAGGGCAAGCTCCAATCGTCCCAGGAGTTCTGATTTTGAAAGTGGACGGCACGGTGCGGGGCGGTATCGCTTCGAAATTTTTCCGCATGGAGCTGCCAGAGGGATCTGGTTTGCTCGGGGAAGCGGGTTCGAGGCACGTGTGACACTCCCGCGCTGCGCAGGGCCAGGATTAGGAGTATCGGACCAAAGCAAGGCGAAATTTTGAAACTAACTTTGCCCGTTGCGCAAAACGTCCTGAAACCTCTTTGACCCTAGCCCCATTCCAGCCCGACTCCACATCGGAAAACCAGCTCTTCTGGGCGCTGTTACGGGCTTTTCTTTTTCAGAGGGGCGTGCGTAATTCAGGCGCATGGAAACCACAGTGCCGCCTGAAAAGGCCAACAAACCAATGCGGGTCAACCTTCGCACTCCCGAGGTCATGGAGCGGGTGCAGGCCGAAGTGGAGCAACACTACCGCAGTGAGCTAGTCGAGCAAGCGCGCGCGGCAGGCGGGATTTTGCGCCAGGGACGGCTGACGATTCGTTTGGCCAAGCAATTCGGTTTCTGCTACGGAGTTGAGCGGGCGATTGATTTGGCGTATGCGGCAGCGAAGGTTTTCTCCGACCGAAGAATTTTCATCGTTGGGGAAATCATTCACAATCCCGACGTCAACGAACAAATTGCCCAATTGGGCATCCGCAACTTAGTCGGGCCGGACGGTCGGCTGGCACTGGATCAACTGAGCGCTGGCGATGTGGTGATTTTACCGGCTTTCGGCGCGGAGGTGAAAACGATTGCGGCGATTCGTGAACGGGGCTGCGAGGTAGTGGATACGACCTGCGGGGACGTAATGAGCGTGTGGAAGCGGGTGCGGCAAAATGCCCGGGAGGATGTGACTTCCATTATCCATGGGAAGGCCGGGCACGAGGAGACGCGGGCCACCGCCTCCCGAGCGCGGGAGGAGGAACGAGGCCACTATTTGGTTGTGCTGGATTTGGTGCAGACGCGCAAGGTCTGCGATTATCTTCTTCGCGGGGGCGACCGAGAGGAGTTTCTGCGGTATTTTGCCGGGGCCCACTCCGAAGGGTTTGATCCAGATCTGCATCTGCAACGCATCGGAGTGGCCAATCAGACAACCATGCTAAGGGGCGAAACCCAGGAAGTGCAACGGCTCCTGCAAGAAGCGGTGCGGCAGCGTGATGGTGGTGATTTGGGGAATTTTCGCTTTTTTGACACGATTTGTGGGGCGACCCAAGAGAGGCAGGACGCGCTATTTGAGCTGCTAAAGTGTCCCCCTGATGTCCTCCTGGTGGTGGGAGGCTACAACAGCTCCAACACGGCTCACCTAGTGGAAATCGGCGAGAAGTCCGGACCGACCTTCTTTGTGCGCGATCACCATTGCCTGCTCTCTGCCAAGGAAATCCGCCACTTCTCTCTCACCGAAAAAAGGGAAATTCTCTCGGCGGGTTGGCTGCCGGAAGGCGACTGCGAAGTCGGAGTGACTGCTGGAGCATCGTGCCCCAACAATTTGATTGAAGATGTGATTCGACGGGTCTTTGCCCTGGCCAATCCATGAAGCGGGCGGGCCCAGGCCTGCGAAGCCCCATTCTCCTGGCAGTGTGCCTACTTGGGCTGGCAGGAGTGGCAGTTGGGCAGTCCGAACCGGAGGGAAATCCGCCGATTCCCAACCTCGTCGGAGCACGTGTCGTGGTGGCCAGCCGGGAGTCCGCCATCGCGCCTGGGGGCAAAGTGCGGGAAGAAATCGTGCGCGAGATGGTGGACGGAGTGCTACGGACCCTGACTGGTCGCAAAACTGCCCTGGAGGCTTGGCGTTCGCTGCTGGGGCCACGGGACGTCGTGGGGATCAAAGTGGCGGCAAGCGGTCGGCAAGTCTCGGGAGTGCGATTGGCGACCGTGCTGGCGATCGTGCGGGGATTGCGGGAGGCAGGATTTCCCCGGGAGCAAATCATAGTGTGGGATCGGCGGCGTGAAGACTTGCTGGCTCTGGGGTTAGTGGAAAACTCTCCCGATTATGAACTCGATTGGGCGGAAGGCGGCTCCGGCTATGACGCGGAAAAACCTGTGACCGCACCTCTGCTGGGGAAGCTCATCTGGGGCGATAGTCAGTTTCAAGAGCGGGCCGGACGGCGATTTTCTGAATTGCTCGGCCCTGGAGCAAAAGTCAGCAGCCAGAGTTTTCCGGCCAGAGTGCTCACCCGCCGTGCGACCAAGATCATTAATCTCGTGGCCTTGCAAGACAGCTACTTCACCGGCGTGCACGGGGCGTTGGCAAGCCTGGTATTGGACAGCCTGGACAACTGGCGGCGGCTCGGTGGCCCGCCTCACTTCGGCGATCCGTATCTGGCGGAAATTTACGGCGAAGATTTTTTCGTCGGCAAGGTGGTGTTGCACTTGCTCGACGGGCTTTTCCTGCAGTATGCGGGCGGTCCGTTCCCGGAGCCTAAATTCACCCTGGAACACTTCTCTATCTATGCGAGTTACGACCCGGTGGCTCTGGATGTCTTGGCCCGCAATCTGATCAGCGAAGTGCGCAAAAGCCAGCGCCTTCCCGGAGTGGAATCCATGACAGAGTATTTGCGCACCGCAGCAGCTCTGGGCTGGGGTATTGCTGAGGAAGCGAAAATTCAGCAGGAGAGCGTTCGCGAATGAGTGTGGTTGCGCTAGGCTTCGACAAAGGGAAAACGGCCTATCAGTCCTCCAGCGGTGTCCAGTCGGCAAAGGTCGCAGCCTGTCCGAGATAGTGCCCGTTTCCGTCCAAGAGATTAAAAACCGTGGCCCGGTGGATGCGGAAGCGCCGCCCGCGGCGACTGATGCGGATGCCGGAATAATCGTGGAGAAATCCCTGCCGCGCGACCGTTTCGAGGAAAGCTTGTCGTTCGGGTTGGTGCATCGGTTCCGCACTGCTGCTGGAGGGTTGCCCGAGGAGTTCTGGCAGGGTGGTTTCGAATAGAGCCAAGGCGGCTTGGTTGGCGAAGTTGAATCGGTGATCGGTCCCTGCAGGGCCGAGGGCGCTGAGAACCACCCGGGGCGATTGCCAGAGGGCCTCGATCGCCGCAGCCGGGTGGTCCGCCGTCACCAAATCGTGCGCGAACCAATGGCGATAATTCCGCAGAATAAGCGCGGCACCAGAATGCAAGGTCAGCGGGCAACTCATTTTATCGTCGGGAACAGCCCCTTAATGCGGACGGAGTAATCCCAGATACCAATCCCATAAACCCGAGCCGCCGAGCATCCACAACAGGGCTCCAAGGGCGAGAAAAGGACCAAAGGGAATGAGCGGTGCCCCTTTGCCACGGGAGAAAGCCAGGAGCATGAGCCCGCAGAGACAACCGACGACCGAGGAGACGAAAATGGTGAAAAGCACCGCCTTCCAGCCGAGAAATGCCCCAATGGCGGCAATAAATTTCACATCCCCGAAACCCATGGCCTCTCGGGGGATGACCACCCGATGCACCATGCCGGAGAGTTCCTCCAAGTCATCAAGATTCGCCTGCCCTCCCTCCCAGAGGAGACGGTCGTAGCGGAAGGTGAGCCGACGCACAGGCTGTTCTCCACCGGGTGGAACCAAAGAGTCACATTCGAGAATGAACTCATCGGATTCGCGGCTGAAAATTTCCTCCCAAGTGAGACGCTCGCCTTGGAAGTCAAACTCCGCAGTGTCGCCGTGGCGTTTCCAGGTGAAGGGAGTGGGTTGGGAAAAAGTGCGTTTCTTCTTGCCGAAGGCCAATTTGCCGCCTTCCACAACCAGCCAAAGCAAGGCAAAACCCAACACCGCCCCCGCCAGCGAAGCGAGAGCTCCCTGCCAGAAGGTTTCCGCTTCGAGAAGCGAAGGCACTAAGGTGGCCGAAAGCAACCCCGCAGCCGTGCCACCGAGGGTGATCTCATCGGGAATGATGAGAAACTCGATGTCAATGAAAGTCGCGGCCACGAGCAGAGCCGCGAGGACAGCGTAAATGAGAGCCAGCGGCCATCCATGTAACTGCCAGAGAAAGAAAAAAATCGTCGCTGTGAGCAGTTCGACAATCCAATAACGGAACGGGATGGAGTTACCACAGGTGGCGCAACGCCCGCGCAACCACAGCCAACTGATCAGCGGCAAGTTATGATACCAGGCGATGGGTTTTTCACAGACCGGACAAAACGAGCGCCGAGGTTTGTCGAGAGAAATTCCGCGCGGCAGACGATAGATGACCGCATTGAGGAACGAGCCGATGATTGCTCCCAGGATCACCGCGACGGCTCCTCCGAACCACGACGGCAGCCCGGTCATTCGCGCGGCAGCCGGGTTTCCAACTCCTCGCAGAGGACGTGCAGAAGGAAGCCCTGAACCTCCTGGATGCGGGCGGTGGTAGTGGTTTTGGGAATGATGATTTCCAGATCGGCGGCTCCAGAAGAAAATCCGCCGCCCTTTCCGAGGAAGGCAATGGTGACCATTTTGCGGCGCCGGGCTTCTTCCAAGGCATCCAGGACATTCCGGGATTTGCCGCTGGTGCTCAGGGCAATAAGCACGTCTCCTTCTTGTCCGAAGGCCTCAATTTGACGGGAAAAAATGCGCCGAAATTCGTAGTCGTTGCCAATAGCTGTCAGGAGCCCACCATCCACGCCAAGGGCCATGGCTGGGTAGGCGCGGCGATCGGCCTGAAAGCGGCAAGTAAACTCGGTGGCGATGTGCGCGGCATCCGCCGCACTGCCGCCGTTCCCGCAGAGAAGAATTTTTTTGCCGTGGGTAAGGGCATTTTCCAGCAGGTCGGCGGCCCGGGCGAGAGCAGGGGCCAAGGGTTCGATTTGCCCCAGCAGTTCCCGTAATTCGGCCAAGGAGGCGGTGAATTTTTTCATAAAGCGGGTGGCAGAACGAGAGCCGGATGGGTCTCAAGAAGCCCGCGCAACGTAGGCCAGGCCTGCGGATCCATCTCGATGAATAAATGTAAGTAGAGAGCCACGGCAGGCTGGGGAAATTTTTCCAGCAAGCCTGCGACTGCGGATTGCACGCGGGAAGGTTCAGGCTCGGCAGGAGTCTCCTCGAGGAGACCTTCACCATTGTGCGGAATGCCCAGGCTGTCGAGGAAGCTCACCAACATGGCCGTCTGGCTGTGCAGCAACCAATTCTGCAACAGCTCGAGCGCCAGATCATGATTGGCTTTGCGCGCCAACTGCGCATCCACCCACTCCCGCCGCTCCAGACGTGATTTTTTTTCTAAGAAAACCGGGCGCAATTTGCGCCGTTGGGCGAGGAGAGCGAGGAGTTGTTTCCATGCTTCGCGATCGTCCTGCTCGAAGTGGAGAAGGATTTCGTCGCGCAGCGCCGCGGGGCTGCGGGCAAAAAGCTCAGCGGCATTCATGGGCCAGTGCGGTGGACTCAGATCCCTAGGAGCATGCGGGCCGGATTTTCCACACACTCCTTGACGCGCACGAGGAAAGTCACGGCCTCTTTACCGTCCACGACCCGGTGATCATAGGACAGAGCCAGATACATCATGGGGCGAATTTCAATTTTTCCATCCACGGCGACTGGACGATCCATGATTTTGTGCATGCCGAGGATGCCGCTCTGCGGTGGGTTGAGAATGGGCGTGCTCATGAGCGAACCGTAGATCCCACCGTTCGAAATGGAAAACACACCCCCTTGCAAATCATCAATCCCAATGCGGCCTTCGCGGGCTTTGCGGGCATACTCCGCCAGCGCAATCTCGATCTCGCCAAAGCTCTTTTTATCGCAATCGCGCAGAACCGGCACAATGAGCCCCCGCTCGGTCCCAACGGCCACGCCGATATCATAGTAGTGATGCAGGATGAGGTCATCGCCATCCATCCGCGAATTGAGAGCCGGGACACTCCGCAGCGCGTCCACCACGGCTTTGATGAAGATGGACATGAAGCCCAATTTGACGCCGTGCTTTTTTTGAAAATCCTCCTGCATGAGCTTGCGCAGCTTCATGGCACCGCTCATGTCGCACTCGTTGAAAGTGGTCAGGATGGCCGCATGATGTTGAGCCGCGACAAGCTGGGTGGCGATTTTGCGGCGCAAAGGGGAGAGTTTTTTGCGAGTGATGCGGCTTTCGCTGCTGGGATTGGCTTTCAGCGGCGGCTCAAAAGTGTCGGTGGTCACGAGCTTGGGGGCAGGCGGAGGCGGCACGGGGGGCGTATAGGGTGGAGGAGTGATTTTTTCCCGTGCCGGAGGAGCGGGTGGCGGAGCTTCGCCAGTGGCTGGGCCCGCTGAGGCACTGGGCGTGGCGGAGGAATCAATCGTGGCCACGACCTGGCCGATTTTCACTTCATCCCCTTCATTGACCAAACGCGAAACTACCCCGGCTTCCGTCGCCTGGACCTCAGTGGAAATTTTATCGGTCTCCAAGGTGAAAAGCACAGCCCCGGCTTGTATGGTCGCCCCCTCGGCAACATGCCAGACGGAAAGGACACCGGAGGAAATGGATTCGCCCACGCTGGGCACTTTGACTTCGTGTTTCATGGCAGGGTAGTGGGGAAATTAGAGGGTAAAAGCGGCCTGCACCAGCTCCGCTTGCTGGGCGTTGTGCACTTTGAGCGTGCCCACTGCGGGGCTGGCACTGGCGGCACGCCCGGCGTAAAGAATCGGACGCCCGAGGAGTTCCTGCAAACGCGGCAGGATAAAAGTCCAAGCCCCCATATTTTGCGGCTCCTCCTGGCACCAAATGACCTTGGTCTTCTTCCCGAGACAGGGTTGGGTGAACTGGACCAACTTAGCGGAATTGAGCGGGTAAAGCTGCTCGACGCGAATGATCGGAGCCTGCTCCCGCAAGCCGTGGGCTTCTTGGTATTCCACGAGATCGTAATAAACTTTGCCCGAGCAGAGGATCACGCGCTCCGTCGGTTTGGCGGGCGGGTTCTCCAAATCCTGCGGCAAAATCCCGTAAAAGCGGCTGTTGGTGAAATCCGCTTCATAAGAAACCGCTTTTTCCGAACGCAGGAGGCTCTTCGGCGTCATGAGAATGAGCGGTTTGCGGAAACCACGGTGAATCTGCCGCCGCAGGGCGTGGCAATACTGCGCCGGAGTGGTGGGGTAAATAACCTGCATGTTTTCCTCAGCGCAAAGCTGCAGGAAGCGCTCTAAGCGGGCGCTGGAATGCTCCGGGCCCTGTCCCTCATAGCCGTGCGGCAGCAGGAGGACAATCGAAGACGGGCGCCCCCACTTCGACTCCGAGGAAGAGATGAATTGGTCTATGATAATCTGCGCTCCGTTGGCAAAATCTCCGAACTGCGCCTCCCAGAGACAGAGCATGGTGGGGAAGTCCATGGAATAGCCATAGTCAAAACCGAGCACGGCATACTCGGAGAGCGGGCTATTATAGACACAGAAACGGGCTTGGTCTGGGGAGAGATGATTGAGGGGGATGTAGCGCTCGCGGGAGATTTCATCATAGAGCACGGAGTGCCTTTGGCTGAACGTGCCGCGGCGGCTATCCTGCCCCGAAAGACGCACCGGCGTGCCCTCCAGGAGCAGAGAACCGAAAGCGATGGACTCCGCAAAGGACCAGTCGTAAGGCCCACCCTGTTGCCAGACCTGCAGTCGGCGATCGAGGAGCATGCGGCGAATTTTTGGCAGGGTGCGAAAACCTTCCGGAGTGGTGGTGAGGGTTTTGACGATGTGCTCCAACATTGCCGGGTCGATGGCAGTATTGACGGGCTCGTGCGAATAAGGAGGCTGAAAGACGGCGGTCGAACCGGCGAACTCCGAACGATCCGCCGCATCCTCCTGTTTGGATTTCACCGCCGCCATCGCAGTCTCAAGATGTTGCAAAACCTCCGCTTGGATGGCTACGGCCTCGGCATGGTTGATCGTTCCGCGAGCTTCGCACCACTTCGAACAGGTCTCAAAAAGCAGCGGGTGCGATTTGATTTTGTTGTAAAGATTTGGCTGGGTGAAGCTGGGCTCGTCACCCTCATTGTGGCCGTGGCGCCGATAACAATAGATATCAATAACGACATCGCGCCCGAATTCCTGTCGGAACTCCAGGGCAATACGCGCCGCCCGCACCACGGCAAGCGGATGGTCACCGTTCACGTGCAGGATGGGTGCCTCAATCATCTTGGCGGCATCCGTGCAGTAGGGAGTCGAGCGGGCATCGGCCGGTAGGGTAGTAAAGCCGATCTGGTTGTTGACCACGATGTGAATCGTTCCACCGGTGCGATAACCCGGCAGTTGTGACATATTGAAAACTTCCTGCACCACGCCTTGGCCAATGAAGGCGGCATCCCCGTGAATGAGGATGGGCAGGACTTTTTTCCTCTCCACGGTGTCATTGAGGATGCGCTGCCGGGCGCGGGCCTTACCCTGCACGACGGGATCCACTGCTTCAAGGTGGCTCGGGTTGGCCGCGAGGCCGATATGCACTTTGTAGCCGGAAGGCAGAGTGCGGGTGTTCTCGTAGCCGAGGTGGTATTTCACATCACCATTCCCACCCACGGAGTCAGGAATGAAGTTGCCATGGAACTCGTTGAAAATGATGTCGAAGGGCTTGTGGAGGAAATTCGCCAGGACGTTGAGTCGGCCACGGTGGGCCATCCCCATGGCGATTTCCAAAACTCCGCGCTTTTCACAATCGGCCAGAATGGCGTGCAGGGCGACCAAGAGCGACTCCCCACCTTCGAGGGAAAAGCGCTTCTGCCCTACGTAGCGGGTGTGGAGAAAACTTTCAAACGTCTCGGCTTCGGCGACTTGCCGCAGGACTTCGCGATGCAACTCGGGGTCGGACTCCAAGGCGGTGGGTTTTTCCTCCATGCGATCGCGCATCCAGCTGCGGATCCGGGGATTCTGGATGTGGACAAATTCACAACCGATGGGACCACAGTAGGCCTCTTCCAACTCGTGAATCATCTGCCGCAACGTCATCACGGCACCCTCGCGGAAAAATCGCGAGGCCGCCGGACGGTCGAGGTCGCTTTCTTGGAAGCCCAGCTCTTTTAGGGTAAGCAGGTCATGGGTCGGCTGCTTGAGCCCCAGAGGATCCAGATCAGCAATGGAGTGCCCCAACGTGCGGTAGGCATAGACCAGCCCATCCACGCGGGTCTGCCAGGATTGATCCACTGCTGGCAACTGCTCCGGCGGTCGCGCGGCTTCTTCCTCATAGCGGGAATAGCCGAGTTCGAAGCCCTCGAAGAAGGCAGCCCAAAAGGGTTCGACCGAAGAGGGATCGCGACGCCAGAGTTCGTAGTTGTCATCAATAACCGCCTGATTATGGCGGGCGGTGAAGGTTTGATTCATGCCGGGAGAGATTCGGTGAGAATAGCGTGAGGCGTGGAACTTGGCACAACTAAGCGGGGCGGCAGGTTGTTTCCAGCCTCTTTTAAGGTGGGAAAGATTTTTTTCCGAGCCGAATTAGATCCCCACGCCGCCGGAAGAAATGGAGGGTCTCGGCGCCGCGAAGCTGCACCCACAGGAAAACCCCCCAGCCAATCCAAAAAGAGAGCACTACCGAGGTGACCACGTCGGAGAAATGGTGTGCCCCGAGAGCCAGGCGGGACCAGGCAATCGCAGCCGCTCCCACCGTCACCGGCACCCCGACCCAAGGCTGGCCGAGCAGGAAGGGCACGGCAAAACCGAAGGCCGTGGCGGTGTGGCCACTGGGGAACGAGTTCAGGTCCGGCTGCCCAACGGTCAGGCGGCCATCTTTCCAAGGTCCGTGAAAACCAGCTCCGTGATTCACTTCTCCCCTTGGGCGAACTCTGCCGGTGGTGAGGCGGGAGGTATTGGCCACCATCCCCGCCAAGGTCGAGGCCAAGCAGGCGGCAGCTACCAAACGCACCCAGTCCCCCCGGCGAAACTTCCAGGCGACCAAGAGCCCCACCCCGCCGAGCAACATTAATTGCGGCCAGTCTCCCTGCTTGCTGATCCAAGCTGCGGTGCGGTGGTAGGTGGTTTTTTTCCAACCCGGCACCTCTCGGGCCGCAAAGTGCTCGCGCACTGCGGCATCGCTGAGAAAAGCTCCAGCGATCAAAGCCAAGCTGAGGAGTGCCGCAGCGAACAACTTCCCGGTTGAGGGTCGTGATAATTTCGGCGTCGGGACTGCGACTGGCGCGTCCGGCCTTTCGGGAGAATGATCCATCAGGCTGGACCGCCGGGTTTTTCCACCGCTGCGGGCGGCATTTCCGATTTCTGAAACCTGGGCACGATGAGCCGGATAAAGTCGGTGAGGCGTTGCAGGGTCTGCTCCTCATCGAGACCATTCTGCGAGAAATTGTTCAGGACCGGCGCGCTGACGATGACGTAGGCCCAGCGATGCACGCGATTGTGGAGCAGGAGGTCAAAGTTGGAACGGAGGATGCGCGTCATTTGGTCATGGGTCGTGAGATTGCTCCCGACATACCAATAAAGGAAGAGCATGGTTAGAGGGCGGCGTTCGCCGGGGGCGATTTCCACTTCACGGCGCAGGCGCAACTTTTGCACGGTAAGGCTGCGTCCGCTGTCCAGCTCGACCTCCATGGGTTGATTGCCGAGCATATTCCAGCCTTGCCCCGGCAGACAAGCTTCGGGACGGTGAATACTGCGGCGGTCCCCTCCACTCAGGACAATCTGGCAATTGATCGGATTCCCCGTGCCGTCGTCGTAGCTCATTTTGGCGAACTCCGTATCCTCGGGAAGAAGGAGCTTTTCCGCTTCGCTAACTTCTTGCGGGGTGCCCCAGAACTCCTGCACCCGGTCCGGCAACTGCATTTCTACTCCAGCCTCGGGAATGACATTCGGCATGCGGGTCACGAAAGTAATTGCGGCCGTGAACCCCGCCAAAACTACGAAAACGATCAGGAGGGGCCAGGAAAAGCGGGGGCGAAAGGGCGCGGCGGCAGTTTCCGGTGCAGCGGCTGGGGGCGTAGTGGGAGAAACGTCCATGCTTTAGTATAAATCCTCGTCGTTGGTTTTCGAGGGCTTTTCCACCGCCTGCGGCTCGTTGGAATCGCTCGGCAAATGGGATTTTTGCGCCGCAAAAGCCGCCTGGCGCGCTGCCAAATCGGCCCGCCAATCCCAATTCAGCAGCCACCCGATGAGCAACATGCCGCCCAAGGCCACTGCGAAGACGAAAAAGCCCGCCACCATGTGATAGGTGGAAGGATCTTCCAGGCTACCAATGGCGAAGTCCGCTCCGAACATCAGAGTTCCGAGCGTGAGCAGCAAGATGCGGAAGAGATTGCCTAGCACGGCCAGCGGAATGGAGCAGAGGAAAATCAGGCCATGTTTCCACCACTGCCGGAAGGTAAAGAAGCCGTAGAGAGCGGAAATCATCATCAGGGCAAACAGGGAGCGGATACCGCTGCAGGGATCGGCCACATCCACGGAAAAGGCCTGCCCGACGGCTTTGCCCGTCGTCGGATCCGCTGCTGAGAGGATGGCCGTGCCACTTTTCACCGTCGGAATCCCGAGCAGATTCAGCGCCGTGACGCTTGCTTCGGACATAATGAGCCGCAGCGGAAACGCCAAGTAGGTCTCGAGGAAAAGTAATGGAAAGAGGAAAACCAAAAACATCCACGGGAAGGCCAGCTGGCGCATGAATTTCCACCCCAGCATGAGCACAATCCACGAAGCGATGAGCCATTGAATGGCCGCGTAACCGATGTATTGATTATCCACCCGCTGCCCCGCCCAATAGAGAAAGAGCCCCCAAACCACCATCGGGTATCCCCAGGCAGAGGGCTGTGGCCGGATTACTGCGAGCTTATCGCGCATTTCATAGACGATGAAAGCGACCGCCAAGGGCACGAGGAAGCAATGCTCCCAATCCGGCAGCTTCCAGAGCTCTTCCATGAGAAAGGCCAAGGGCACCTTGGCGAAGCCGTAGCCCGTTCCGTAAGGCACCGCGGCGAGTAGAAAGGCGATGATCAGAGCAGGGATCCAAATGTAGAAAACCGCACCGAGGGAGGACCAATCCACGCGGCTCGGAGTTGGGGGTGCGGAGGATGTCGGGGGCAGCGTGCTCATACGGTGCAAGGATCGAAGGGCGAGAGTGGGCGTTGCTTAGCAGCCGCGGGCCGGGGCGTCTATGGAGGAATCGCGCATCTCACCGGGCAAAAGCGGCCACGGCTTCGCGCAAACGCGGGGGCACTGTGGCTTCCAGGGAAATCCCGTTCTCCAAATAATCCAGCGTATGCACGGTGCCATCGCGATAGATCCGCGCCAGAAGATCGGTACGCTCCAAGGGCAACAAGACCTGCAAACGAGCCAAATCCGCCGCGACAAAGCCACTGATTTTCTCCACCAGCAACGGCAAACCCTCTCCCGTCCGCAACGAGATGAAAACCGCTTCGGAAAACTCCTTCCGCAGGACCAGCCGCGTCGAAGCATCCTGGACGAGATCCATTTTGTTGAAAACCACCAGCGTGGGCTTTTCCAGTGCGCCAAGCTTTTTCAGGACCTCGCAGGTGGTCCGATAAAAATCCAGCACCTTCGGATGCGAAGCATCGAGCACATGAATGAGGAAATCCGCCAGGGCCGCCTCTTCCAACGTGGCTTGGAAGGCATCCACCAACTCGTGCGGGAGTTTGCGAACAAAGCCAACCGTGTCGGTGAGCAGTAGAGGTTGGTGGTTGGGGAGAGCGATTTTCCGTGTGGTCGTATCGAGCGTGGCAAAAAGTTTGTCCTCGACGAGCACCTCGGCGCCGGTGAGCCGGGTGAGCAGGGAGGATTTGCCGGCGTTGGTATAGCCGACAATGGCTGCGTTGGGCACCGGGGTTCGCTGCCGGTCCTTGCGCTGCGTCGCCCGGGCGCGCCGCACCTCCACGAGTTCGCGTTTCAAGCGATCAATCTGGCCGCGAATTTTTCGCTTGTCTTGCTCCAGCTGGCTTTCCCCTTCCCCCTTGGCACCGATGCCGCCCCCTTGCTGCCCCAGGTGACTCCACGCTCGAGTGAGCCGCGGCAAGGAATAGGCCATGCGAGCCAAATCCACCTGGATCGTCGCCTCCCGCGTCTGAGCCCGGGCTCCGAAGATATCCAAGATTACCTCCCGACGATCTATGACCAGCACTTTGGTCAGAGCCTCCCAGTTTCGCTGCTGGGCCGGGGTGAGCTCGTTGTCGAAAATAATCACATCCGCCTCGACGGCCCGCAGCCGCGCCGCCACCTCCTCGGCTTTGCCGGACCCCAGCAGGAGGCGGGCCTGGGGTTGGCGATTGTGCACCAGGATGCGGTCCACCACCGGAATTCCCAGCGTGGCTACCAACTCCTCCAGCTCGCGCAGCAAATCCTCAGCTTCTTCCCGGGTGCTCGTCTCATCATAAGCTCCGAGCAAAACCGCCCGCTCGACCAGCTTGCCCCGCGGATTAATTTCAAACATGTCGCCGGATAATCAAAACTTCGGGGCTTTGACGGTGCCGGCCTCAAATTCCGCCCGCCGCCGCTGCATGATTTTTTGTGCGATTTCGTGGACCATTTCTTCCAGAAGCAGCCGCAGGTGGCTACCCGCGCGGTAATCCGAAGGTGCGATGTTTTTCACCCGGTCGGCATGCACGCAGAGCTGATAACATTTCTTGAAGCTCAAACGCGAAGGATCTTCGGGATTATAGACCGCTATGGCCTGCCCGCCGCTGCGGCGCATTACCGTGAAACACGGCACGTCGGTCGGCCCATCGCCGACATAGATCATGTTGGAAAAAGGAATGGGACGTAGTTCTGGCGCGAGGTGATCATTCACATCCTGCGACATGTCGAGCATACCTTTGTTGATGCGGAAAAGATACTGCGTCTTTTGCGTGTGGCTGATGACCCGGCGGGGAAAACTGATGCGCCCGCGGGAGTCTTCGGCAAATTCGCAGCCGAAGATTGCCCGCACATAAGGCGCCAGACGGCTCCCCTCGAGCAGGACTTTCAGTCCCGAGGAGATGATGTAGTGCTCGACTTCAATCCCAAAGGAGGACTCCTCGGTCGTGAGCAGCGAATGTTGAAACTCCTCGAACATTTCCGGCAGGCCGGGGTAAAAATTCAACCTGGCTCCGAGGGCACGCAGGTCGGCATTCGTTGGCCGATCCATCTCGAGGTAGTCGAGCATCGTTTTCATGTAGGCGAGCTCGTTGTCGTAGCCCTCCCGCTCTACCAACTCCCCACACTTCGCCCAGAAGCTCTTCGGATGAATCCCAAACACCGGAAAGATCGCCTCGTCCTGCATGTAGGTCGGACTCAAGGTCTGGTCGTAATCGTAAACAATGGCAATCGTAGTCTGTGGGACGGACATGGAATCTGCTAAATGAAGCTGGAATGGCCGACGAATCAACCAAAACCCGGCGACGAATCTGCCACGGAACTGATCATTTGCCCAGCAGATCGCGCAAGGCCGAAGGTACCGTGCCGAAGCGAAAAGCATACCCGGCTTCCAGCAGCCGCTCGGGCACGACACGGGATTCGCCGAGCAGTAGATCGGCCAACCCTCCCAGAGCCAATCGCAACATTGGAGCTGGAACGATCCAAGGAGTCGGCCGATGCAGGATTTGCCCCAGGCTGCGAGTGAAATCGAGATTCGTCAGGGGTTGCGGAGCGACGAAGTTGAAAGCCCCGGAAAGCTCGGGGCGCGCCAACAAGAAAACCGCCGCCTCCGCCAGATCGGCTAAATGAATAGCTGACATCCATTGGCGTCCCGAGCCAAGCCGCCCCCCTAGCCCAGCCCGAAACACCGGTGCCAACAAGCGCATTGCTCCCCCCTCCTGCGGCGGGGCCAACACCAGGCCAATCCGCAGCGTCCCCACCCGCACCCCCGTTTCTCGAGCCCGCACCGCTTCCGCCTCCCAACCCTGACACACCTCCGCCAAAAATCCCCGGCCCGGCGCCGCGGATTCATTTTTTTCTTGGGCATCCTTTACTCCGTAATATCCCACCGCCGAAGCGGAGAGCAGCACGCGCACGCTGCCTGCCCGGGCGATGCCTTCGACCACCCGACGCGTGCCTTGGATCCGACTCTCGCGGATACGTCTTTTTTTCTCCGCCGTCCAAAGCCCCAGGATGTTCTCGCCCGCCAGATGAATCACCGCCTCCAAGCCGGAGAAATCCGGCACCTCCCCCAGCGAGAAAAACCGTGTTCCAGGCCCTCCGGAACGGCTGAATCGCACCACGCCAAAGCCGCGGCGCTCCAGTTCTGCTTGAATCGCCCGCCCCACCAAGCCGGAGGCTCCCGTAATTCCCACCACCGCACCAGGGCGAAGCCCGCTTTCCGCCAAAGCCTCCGCATCCATCGGCCTCAAGGAAACTCCCGCCGGAAGCTTGCTGTGGGAAAGCGCTTGCCGGGACAGGTGGTCGGCTTGGGATTGATCTCGCGGTGTCCGCGCACCTGGGCCAATTTGCCGCTACTTTTCCCCACTCGCGCCCGGAGGTAAGTGATGAGCTCCCGCAAGGAGTCGAGCTGCGCTTGCGTGGGCAGATCGCGATCGAAATCCCCTACCAGGCAAATGCCCAGGGCAATGTTGTTCAAGTAATCGCTGGCCACATGCCCCCCGTTGATTTGCCGCGTCCAGCGGTTGCCAATCTCAATTTCACCGTTCCCCGAGCCCGACCCATTGCCAATGACAAAGTGATAAGCGAGGCCATTGGTCATCTTGCGCACGCGACGATGGTAATTGTCGAAAATCTCCGCGTTGCCCTGCCGGGTGGCGCTGTTGTGAATGATGATGTATTTCCAGCGCCCGCGCTTCACCGGCGCTCGATCAATCCCCCGCCGCACGCTATCGGTGAGATACCGCCAGCGCCGATTTGGTGCCCGCACGCGAGTAGGGGCGGGTTGCAAACCCTCTTCAGCCTGAAGACCGGATTTCTCGATGATCACTTCCACCGGCGCACGGGGCGTGGACTTCGGACGCGGCGTTGGCGTGGGGCGGGGAGTGGGCTTCGGCCGTGGAGTGGGAGTCGGACGCGGAATAGCAGTGGGCCTGGGCGTCAGGGGCGGCCGTGGAGTGGCAATAACGCGGGGAGTGGCGGTCGGGCGAGGCAGTGGAGTGAGACGCTCTAACGGCGTTTCGCGGGGAAAAGGCGTGGGGCGCGGAGTCGGCGCAGCGGTAGGACGTGGCACGGGCCGCGCCGTTGGAGCCGGAGTCGCCGCTGGGACAGGCCGGATGTCTTCCCGGGATTGCAGAAAGAGCTCACGTTTCCGTTTTTCCTCAGCAGAAAGCTCTGCCCAGCCTCGCGGCAGCAATACCCCCACCCCGAAAACGATCAGGCAGATGACAGACCAGCAGCGACGCACCGGCGCACCCTAACACCCCACCCGCCGCACCGCAAGGTCCGAGGCCCCATCCTTCACCGGCCCATGGAAGCCTCGCTGGAAAATTTCACGAGGAACTGCGCCGCCGCCGCCGGATGGCTGGAAGACACCGTCGGCCAGACCACCATTTCCTGCAAATCATCCGCGGCCGAGCGTTGGAATTGCAGGCGAAAGTCCGGTCGGTGCACCTCCATTGCCCGGCCGGGCAACTCGCGGGCCAATTGCCATCCCTGCAGCAGAGCCACCCATCCGCGCAAGGCCTGCGGAGCCTCCGCGACAGGTCCGCGCCACCCCCGCCGCGCCCACTCCCCCCCGACTTGCACCACTCCAGCTTGCAAAACCACCTGCAAAACCAGTGCCTCCTTGAAGACCAGGAGCCGGGCAATACCCTCCGCCTCTTCCTGGAAGCGAACCTCCAAAATGAGACGCGCGTCTTCGACAGTTTGGTAAAGCACCCGCGCCGCATCCTGTCGGCGCACCTCCCCCACCGGAGGCAGCGGTTTCGTGGCACAACCGCCTAGCGAACTGAGCAGCAGCACCAAAAAGAGGGCCCCTGCAAGAAACAGCCGGCTTCGCACCTTTCCCATTGGGGCGGTGGACACGATACCCCAAGGACAAATCCGCACCGCGCTGTTCACTCAAGCAGGGCGTAAGCTCAGCCGCGGCGAGAGCGGCAGCCAGCGTTGAGCAGCCACGAAAAAACGAAATAGCCAGAGCCGCCAGAGAAGCGAAAAATCCCGGCCCGGATTTCCGGCGAGAACCGCATTCACCGCCGGCACCAGATCCAAGAACTCCTGCGGATTGAAAAGCGTCTCGATGAACTCCTGCCGATACCATCCCTGAACAAAGGTGTGGTAAAGGTCCATGACTCGCCGCAGTTCCCGTCCGTAGCGCCGGAAGGCCCGGCCCCGCCGCGCTGGATGTGCCAATGCCTCCTGCAAGGCCCGCGCCGCAGCTTCCGCGGAAAAAAGTGCCAAAAAGACCCCGCTGCTGAAGACCGGGTCAATGAATCCCGCCGCATCCCCAGCCAAAAGCCACCGTTCCCCGGAAAGGCGCGTGTGTCGGTAGGAGTAGTCTCCGCTGGCATGGACCTTAGTCACCCGCTGCCCGCCGCGCAACCGCTCGCGCACCCGGGGTTGGGCTGCGATGCGCGTTTCCAACAAGCCCTCGGGGGGTAAGCCCGCCGCGCGGAAAGCCTGCAAATCCATCACCCAGCCCACACTCACCTTCTGCCGTGAGAGCGGGATGATCCAAAACCACCCGTCCGACTCGCGGATCATATTCGTCAGCGTGCCATCCGGCCCCTCTGGAACTTCCACGCCATCGAAGTGGGCATAGACAGCCATTTTCCGTAGCCCGGGGTAAGGCTGCTTGTTTCCAAAGCGCGCGCCCAGCAGGCTGTGTCGTCCGGTAGCATCGAGGACGTAACGCGCACCAACCGACTTGTTGGCCCCGGCATGTTGAAAATCCACATGGGCTCCGCTTTCCCCCAGCCGGACTTCCGTGACCAGCGCCTCTTGCAAGACTTCCACCCCAGCCTCCTGCGCGTGTTCCAAGAGCAGCAAATCAAACTCCGCTCGCGGAACCTGATAGGCCGTTTCCCGCGTCGAACGAAACCCGTTCTTGAAATAAAACTTCAAATCCCGCACCCCGCACCCCGAAGTCACCTGGGCGCCATACTTCGGCAGAAATCCTGCTGCCTGCAGCTTGGGTCCCAACCCCATGCGCTCCAGCGTGCCCATACTAAAGGGCAGCAAAGATTCGCCAATGTGGAAGCGTGGGAAGCGTTCCTTTTCCGCCAGCCACACCGCATATCCGGCCTGGGCCAAGAACCAGGCCGCAGAACTTCCCGCCGGCCCTCCCCCCAAAATCGCTACATCATACTCTCTCTTCACGGCCTCCACTCAAGCACGTCCACTCCCAGGACTCAACCGGCTTTGCAAAGCGAACCGGCCTTTGAGGGGGAGGCGTCACCGGAGCGGAGGGCGAGCAGCGCGCCGCCGTAGCTCGCGCAGAGAAAAAACCAGGATAGTCATCCCCCCGAGACCCAAAGCACTGGGCTCCGGAACGGCGGTGAAGTTGAGGATTCTTCCATCGGTAATCCCATCGGCAAAGTTCGCCCCACTGACCGCCAGAGTGCTCAAGGAAAACGCCAGGCTGCTACTGTTGAGGGTGTTGAACTCCTGCAGGGTGTAATAACTTTGTCCTCCGTAGGCGTGCGTCCCCAGTCCATCGCCAAGAACAAAAAATTCAAAGCTTGCTCCTTGCACCTGAGGAAGAAAATCCGCCAGCCGATCCGTGAAAAATCCTCCCTGAAACTCATCGTTGAGAAACACCTCCGCCACCGCAAGGAAAACTTGGATCGTATTCAGTGAGGAAAACTCGTCCAGAAACGGAGCGCCGGGATCTTTTAACCGCAGGAGATCATTCCCAGAGGCAAGAACTTGCGAGAAATCGGGCAGTCCAGTTTTGCTAAACTCGAAGGCGAACTGCAACGAGTCCGGGGAAAGTTCTTGGGCGGTGAAAATCCCGGGACTGGCTCCCGGGGCCACCCAGCCACTGCCTTGCATGCGGCTTACGGCCCCAGAACCGCTTAGGATCGAGCCCGAAGCCAACTGCACTTTGGCCGCAGAAGCTGACCCGGTGAGAACCAACTCCACCCCACTCCCAACGTGGAAGTTGCCGGAAAAGCTGTGGGAGGCATTTTGCAAGACAACCCGTGCACGATCCTCGCTGGGATTCGAGGCGGTGAAACTGAGAAGCCCCCCTCCGGAAATGGCACCGCTGAAGACCATCTCCTCCGTCGTGGGAAAGGATGGGTTATGAACTGCGTTGTTAACCAATGAGATCGTCCCCGTCTGGCCGGGCGGAATTTGCAGTGGGTTGGCAATCTCACTGATGCTTTCCCCAGCTTCCTGGCTGAGGTTGCCCCCAAGAAAAACCATGGGGTTCGTGGCAAAGTAAACTCCCAAATTGCTCGTCAGAACCAAGTGCCCGGCGGGCTCAATTTCAATAGCCTCACTTTGGAAAGGAAAAGCCGTTTCATTGATGGCCAAAGTCCCCTGCCGCACGATGGTTTTCCCCGTGTAGTCCTTGACGGCAAAATCAGCCAACGTCTGCGGAGTGGTGTTGAAAACCTGCCGCCCCAAGCCAGTGGAATCAATTACCACCTGGCCAGAGCCGCTCAAGAAGCCATCAAACCGCGAATCGGCAGAGCCCGTGAGGTTCAGGGTCAAGACCTGGAAATTCGCGATAGTCCCAAGTCCTTTGACCCCGGCCACGGTGTCGCTTTTGCCATTAAAATCCAAGGTCGCGAAGCGAGCCGCAGAAAGGACCACCGCATCGGCAAAGGCGTTGTCCACACCGACCTGCAATGTGCCTCCGACAACTGCCAAATCCCCCGTGAAGGTTGAAGCCGTTTGTAGAAGCACCGTCCCGGTGGCTGAGACAGTGAGTCCCTGATTCCCCGTGAGCTCGACCGCGATGGTGGTGTTTCCGGCAGCAGGGGCGGAAATGGTGGAGGTTTGCAAAGAAGCGTTTCCGGATAGGGTGTATCCGGGAGTATTGAAAACCAACTGCGCGGCGGAGACTGCGTCGGCTACCTCCACCGAGCCGGCGGCTCCACCAAAGATGGCAATGCTGCTGTCCGTCCAAGCCGTGGGGGTCGCACCCGCCCGCCAATCCGTGCCATGGCCATTGAGCCACACCCCATCTCCCGCCTTCCAGTTCAGGATGGTGGCCGAGGAGGTTTGCAAAACCCCCGGTGTTCCCCGCATGGTCGTGCTCCCGTTGATCCACGTCGTGTAGTTACCGGCAGACAGCGTGGAAGTAAGGGTGCCGGTGCTCAGGCTGGTGGAATCGCCATCCCCGTTGTAGGTCCAGAAAAAAGTGGTGCCGCTGGTGGCGCTGCCGAAACTCACCCGAATCAACGAGCTAAATGGACCTGGCAACTCGGTCCCTCCACCGTCGAAAATCGTCACCCCATCCCCGCCCGAACTCAGGCTGACCCCGCTACCACTGTAGCGACCGATTTGGATGGAGGAATCCAGACTCCAGTTTGTGCGAAAGATATCGAGCGTGGAATCGCTGCCCGATTCGACAAAAACGACCGCCTCACCAGGCGCAATAGAGGAGATCCCGAGCAGCGAAACCGAAGCCGCGAAAGAGAACGAGTTATCATCCATGCGGAAGCTGTTCAGATTCACCGGGGCGGTGCCGTAGTTGGCGAGCTCAAACCAATCCGCGATGTCGCCATTGCTCATCACTTCAGTGATGCGCAAGAGCCCCTGAGCCTGAACAGCCGCAGGCAGCATAAAACCGGGGATGGCGAAACTGAGATAGCCGATGGCAGCAACCCAAGAATGAGACTGGTGTTTCATGCGCAGCGGAAACTGAAGATTCTCCCTGGGCAGACCAAGCAACCTTGTGTGACGAATGCGTCACGAAAATTCGATGGTGCGGCGACGAAGTTTGTCGTTTGGGTGTGGCAAATGTCCGATCGCAATCTCATTCGTCTTCCACTCTCGTGTGGCCGCGGCTTTAGCCTTATCGAGATCTTGGTCGTATGCGGAATCATCGCCGCAGTGGCAGCTTTGGCGATTCCGCTGTGGCAGAAATCCCGTGATGCCGGCAGACGCACCGCAACCTTAAACCAATTGCGCCAGCTCGGCCTGGCCGCGGTGAGTTACGCTTCCTCGCACGACGGGCTTTTGCCGAGGGAAAAGCAGGATAGCGGCAACGCGAATTGGTCCACACTCCGCGCGCCGGGAAGCGAAACGGTCTGGTATAATGCTCTGCCCGATTTCATTGGCGCCCCGACCGCCGCCAGCCTCGCTGCCTCGGCAAGTTCCCGACGCGCCTTTTACCAACGCGGAAGCATGTTCTTCAATCCCTCGGCGAACTACCCCAGCGAAACCCAGCGCTTGAGCGCTCCCTTTTTTGCCGTGGCCTGGAACTCGAAACTCGGTGATAGCCCGACCGTCGAGGATCGCTACGACCGCGTCCCTCTACCCGCGATCGCCCAGCCTGCCAAAACCGTTCTTTTTCTCGAAGCAGGGTTGCCCTCGGAGGCAAATCTGCGGCTGCCAGGACAAAGCGCCTTCAATGGTCAGCCGCATGCTTTTGCCACGCGCTTCGCAGCCCGCCAACGCACTCCCAATGAGCGATCGGGCATCTTGGTTTTTTGCGATGGGCACGCGGAGTTGGTCCCCGCCAGCCGGGTATGGGCCAACTCAACAGAAGCCCGGGATCCTTCAGTGATTTGGCAAGCCCTGCCCGATTGAGAGCAACTGGGGCGTAAAGGCGCACCGAACCCCGCTTAGAAATTCACATTCACACCCAGGGAGGCGATGCTGCGGTCGTATTCTTGGGAGGGGAAGGTGGGGGAGATGATGGTGGTGTAGGTGTAGCTGGCCGAGAAGCTGATGAAGCGGTTCC
The DNA here is from genome assembly GCA_964595865.1 of uncultured Chthoniobacteraceae bacterium. Classification (GTDB taxonomy): domain Bacteria; phylum Verrucomicrobiota; class Verrucomicrobiia; order Chthoniobacterales; family DYNR01; genus CAZQRL01. Next base: position 239,366 of record CAZQRL010000003.1, on the reverse strand, counting down.
AGCGGTAGTTGAGGTTCAGACTGGCCTGGTAATTGTATTGATAGTAGGGCTCAATGACGTTGGCTTGGTCATAGTAATCCACCACGCCATAAAGCCCGAGGCTGGCGCTGAGACGGGGACCAAAGGCGTGGTTCACCGTCAGGCCTGTGCGCAAGGTTTGCCGCTGGGTGATGTTGCGCTGCCCGGAAGCTTCGGTGCCAAGGCGCAGGGAGAAAAAGAGATTCGAGCGCTCGCCATAGCGATAGGTGAAGCCCGTTTCGGCATAGGGCCCGAAGTAAGTGGACTGTCCATCCACCGGATTGTTGAGGAAGTTGTATTGCACGCCCCCACGAAAATTCCAACTGGAGCGCGGGCTAAAAACCTGGTCGAAGCCGAAAAGGAAAAAGTTGTCCAGGGTATTCAGTTCGTTATCGAAATAATCCGTGGGGCTGATGCGATATTCCGCCACCAGCGAGGTGGTGGGGCGGAAGGCGTAGTTGATCGCCCAGGAGAGAGTCTGCTGGATGCGGCCGAGGTCGTCATTAATCAAAGGCTCGCGGTAAATGAGGGGGCTGAAACTGTAGCCAAGGGTGGTGGAGAACCGGGTGGAAAATTGGTAGAGCACCGCCAGCGAGATGGTTCCCGCAATGTAATCCCCATCCCGCACCAGGCTGGTGCCGGCGACATTGATGTTGGGCTGGGAAAAATAGCCGAGATTACTATTGGCCGTGAAGACCAGGCGCGGCGTGGCCGTATACATGGCCGAGAGGGTCCAACTGCCGTTGAAGCGATTGGGATCCCGCACCTCAGAATTGGAATAAAACGTCAACCCGCCACCGAGGCTGGTAGTCAGCCGCAGCCGCGGACTGCCAAAGGCGTAATTGAGCCCGAGATTGATGCCCGCAAAGGCACTGGGGGCAGGGTCGAAGTTGCTGGTGTTTGGATTCGTATCGTAGCCACCGGAAGCAGAGAAAACGATGTCAAAAGGGAATTGGGCGATGAAGGAAAGGGGGCCGAAGACCCGGCGGGCTGAGGGCTCTCCGACCGGAGAGTCTGTTTCCTCCCCTTCCAGTGGCTGTCCCATAACAGCGTTTTCGTCGTCTTCCGCTCCCGGAACCGGCTGCGGGGGAGGCGGTTGGTAATCCGAACTTGGCCCGAAAAACCCACCCCCGAAGGAGCTGCCGAAACTTTGTGAGTCGTAAATGGCTTGGGCCACAGCACTGGAAGGGGCCAACCCGACCACCGCCAGAGTCACTCCCAACCAAATGCTTCTCGGAATCTGCAGAATCATGTGCGCGCCGACTCCCTTATGCACTCGCCGAAGCCTCAGCTAGGATTTTTTTCCTCCGCCGGCCCAGAAAACAATTGCGCCAACTCGGCGGGCTGGCTGATGAGGGCTTCGGGCTGGAGCTTCGCTAAGGCCTCCGGGCTATTAAAGCCCCAGCTCACCGCCACAATCGGCAGTCCACTCTTGCGTGCGGCCTCAATATCCCGACATTCATCCCCGAAAAGCACGACCTCTTGCTTGGCCCAACGGTATTTCCGCAAGAGATGGCGAATTTCCCGCGCCTTGCCGAAAAGCCGCGAGGAGGTCCGCACAAACTGGAAAATTTCCAAGCCGCTGCGCTGGAGGAAAAGGCGGACGTTTTCTTCCGAATTGGAAGTCAGGATTCCCAGGACATAGCCGCGGGAGCGCAGGGTTTGCAACACCTCGGGGATTGCGGCAAAGGGCCGCACCTCGCCCATGCGGCCATGGAGCAGCTTCAAACCGCGGGCGGCGATCTGCGGCACCTTGCGATGGGAAATCCCGTAGGCTTCTATCAATTCCCGGGCAGTCATTTTGCGCGCAGCGGGAATCTCCGCCTCCACAATGGGTCGGAAGCCAAACTCCTCACTGAGTTGATTGAAAATCCCCAGCCCGACCTCGAAGGTATCCGCCAAGGTGCCATCGAAATCAAAAATCAGGACTTTGCTCTGGCTGAAGGGCACCGGAATAGCTGGGGGGTGCGACGAGGCTGAGGAAAGTTTTAGGAAATCAGGCCGCCACGGTCGTTGCCGTTTCCAGTGGCCAATCCATGGTGCCTTTGAAGCGTCCCTCCTCGGGTTCGAGCCCGAAGTTGGCGGCGTGGAGTTCCGCCATGCGCTGGAGTTCTTCCGAAGTGAGCGGCACCTGGTCGGGCGCGGCGGCAAATTCCTCGAGCTGTTCCAGATTATAGATATTCGGCAGCACGGTCGCGACCCGCTCATCTTGCAACAGCCACTGAATGGCGACTTGCCCCAAGGTGCGGCCAGAGTGTTCCAGAAAGCGCAACTGCTCCACCTTGCGCAGGCCATTGATCAGCCAGCTGCGGGGGCGGTGATTGCGGTGATCATTCGGGGGAAAAACAGTGTCCTCGGTATAGCGGCCTTCGAGCATCCCGGAGGAGTGGGGCACCCGAATGAAAAACCGGGTCGGCGCACCCGTGCGGGCGGCTTCGGCTTGAATGGCCCGGCCCGGGTGTTGTTCGAGGTAGTTATAGATGTGCTGCAGAATGGCTGGCCGGCGGCGACGGATGGCTTCGATCCCCTCGCCCAGCCAACCAATGGCCGGCCCAAGCGCCACCCCCTCGGCAAGAATCTTCCCGCTGGCGCGCAACTCCGCCAGACACTCCCAGAGCGCATCGTCTTCCACTTGCTCCATGCGGATGTTGTGCAGCTGCAGCACGTCAATCCGATCGGTGCCCAAGCGCTGCAAGGCCGCATCCACCGCACGGCGAATTGCTTCCGGACGAAAGTCCTGCGGGATTTCCCGCTGACCCCGCCGCCCCGCTCCATGGTGCACAAAATCATAGCCCACTTTGGTGGCGATGACGACCTGATCCCGGGCCGAGCCGGGAAAAGCCTGCGCGAGCAGCTCCTCACTGCGACCGTTTCCATAGGTATCGGCCGCATCAAAGAGCGTGATGCCCAGGTCATGAGCCCGACGCAGGAGGGCGACGGCCTCAGCATCGGTGAAGTTTCCCCACCAGCCGGTGGAGACAGTCCAAAGCCCAAAACCGATCACACTGGGCGAGATTTCCGTGCCTGGAAGAGTGCGTATTTTCATGTCTCTGGGAGATTAAGCGGAAAAGCAGCCGCGTTCCAGCAACAATCCGTAAAGCCGGTTGGCTGCCTCCTCGACTTCCAGCTCGTGCGCGGGCAAGACCAAAGCCGGGGCCTCTGGGGCCTCGTAGGGATCGGAAATCCCCGTGAATTGCGTGATCTCTCCCGCCCGGGCCTTTTTGTAGAGGCCTTTGACATCCCGGCTCTCGCAAATTTCCAGTGGGGTGCTAACGTGGATTTCGAGAAATTGCTCCTCGCCGATGATCGCCCGGGCAATTTCCCGGTCTTGCCGATAGGGAGAGATGAAACTGGTAATTATCATCACGCCCGCCTGGTTGAAAAGACGGGAAACTTCGGCCACGCGGCGGATATTTTCCGCCCGATCGGGCGCGGAAAACCCAAGGTCACGATTGAGGCCATGCCGGAGATTATCGCCGTCGAGAATGTAAGCGAGGTGCCCCGCCGCGAGGAGCCGCTTTTCCAGGGCCTGCGCGATGGTGGATTTCCCCGAGCCGCTCAAGCCCGTGAGCCACAGCGTCACGGCTTTCTGCCCGGCCACTTTTTGTCGCTCCGCAGGTGTCACCAAGGAAGGCTCAGGGCGAATGTTTTTGCTCGTTGGAGCCGCTTGGGCCGTGCGATCGGCGGCAGCGAGGCGATCCACGATCATTCCGGCGGCAACCGTGGCGTTGCTGATGCGGTCAATCACGATGAACGCTCCGGTCGGAGCGTTGCGGGAGTAGGCATCGAAGGCGATGGGCCGGTGCAAGGAGAGATGCACCCGCCCGATTTCGTTCATTTCCAAGGTGCCGCCCGCACTTTCTGGCTGTTTGCGGAGAGTGTTGACATCCATTTTGTAGCGCAGCTTGGTCAAAGTCGCCGGAGCCATGGTGGTGGTGTGTTTGACGAGGTAGGTGGAGCCGAAGCGCGCGGCTTCGGGGTGCATCCAGACCATCATGGCTTCAACCTCGGTATCCACCTGCGGGAGGTTGTTCGGATGCACCAGCATGTCGCCGCGCGAGGCATCAATCTCATCCTCCAGCGTAACCACAACACTCATCGGCGCCACCGCTTGCTCGGTCGGCACCCCACCACGCAGGATCCCCTTGACCCGCGAACGCCGCTGCGAAGCAGCCACCAAAACCGGATCGCCCACGCGGAGAATCCCCGAAGCCAGCGTACCCGCAAAGCCACGAAAATCGAGGTTCGGGCGGATGACGTATTGCACCGGAAAACGGAGGTCAATGAGGTTGCGGTCCGAGGCGATGTTAACCGTCTCGAGGTGGTGCAACAGGGAGGGCCCGTCATACCAAGGGGTGTTGGCACTGCGCTCCACCACATTGTCTCCCTGCAAAGCCGAGATGGGAATGAAATGCAGGTCCGTGAAATTGAGTCGGGCCGCGAAGTCATTGGTCTGAGTACGTATCCGCTCGAAAACCTCCTCCGACCAGTCCACCAAATCCATTTTATTGACCGCCACCACGACGTGTTTGATCCCCAGTAGGGAGACGATAAAACTGTGTCGGCGAGTCTGGGTGACCACGCCGTGCCGCGCATCCACGAGGATGATGGCCAGGTTGCAATTTGAGGCCCCGGTGGCCATGTTGCGGGTGTATTGTTCGTGGCCGGGCGTATCGGCGATGATGAATTTCCGCCGATCGGTTGAGAAGTAGCGGTAGGCCACATCGATGGTGATTCCTTGTTCCCGCTCGGCTTTCAGCCCATCGGTGAGGAGGGCGGGGTCAAAGTCGGAGCCGGTCGTCCCATGGACTTTGGAGTCGCGCATTACCGCCGCCAACTGATCCTCGTAGATCATCTTGGTGTCGTAAAGGAGGCGGCCGATGAGGGTGGATTTGCCATCGTCCACGCTGCCGCAGGTGAGGAAGCGCAGCAAATCTTTCTCCTCGTGTTGTTTGAGGTAGGCGTGGATGTCAGGGATATCGGCGATCATGCAGTCGGTGATATGGGAAAGGAGGGGCATCTTTGGGAAGAGCGTCGGCGGGTTCAAGGGAAAAAGGACCGGTTTTCTGTCAGTGGACGACCAGGGATATTTTGCTCGGAGAGCCATTCCAGCTCGCTAGCCGACTGGCAATCGCTATGCTGCGCGGGAGACTTTTCCCAGCATGAGCACCTCCTCTGCCGAGCATAACCAGACCCTCTCCCCTCTAGGCCCTCCCTTACGCGCTCGGGTTTTTCCCCGCGCTCTGGCCATCACGCTGATCTACGCCTCCTTCGCCGGAGCCTGGATTCTTTTTTCCGACCACGCGCTGCTCTGGTTTGCCGACGAAGCGGAAACCTGGGTGCATCTAAGCGTCTTCAAGGGCCTGCTTTTCGTCCTCGTAACCTCTCTGCTGTTGCTGCTGCTCATGCGCTGGGCCTACGGAGCAGTCGCCGATAGCTATGAGCGTCGGATCGAGCAAATCCGCGCCGAAACGCAGGCAGAAAATGAACGGCGCTTTTCCGCCACCATGATCGAGGCCACCCCCGGAGTGCTCTATGTCTTCGACGATCACGGCACGTTCCTGCGCTGGAATCGCAACCTGGAAATCATCACTGGACGCTCAGGCGAGGAAATCGCGCGCCTCCAGCCCCTCGAGTTGATTGCGCCCCAAGATCGGGAAGCCGTGCAGGCCAGCATCCGTGAGGTATTCACCCATGGGGATTCTTCCATCGAAGCGCACCTGCTTACCCGGGAGGGCGAGGCCCTGCCCTTTTTCTTCAATGGTCGGCGGGTGGAATTTGATGGTGGACCGTGTCTCATTGGCATGGGATTGGATCTTTCTGCCCACCGCGCCGAGGCGCAGGCCCGTCAGCGCATTGAGGAAGAGCTGCGGGAACTCAATCAAAACCTGGAGCGCCTGGTGGCCGCCCGCACCGAGCAGCTGGCCTCGGCTCTCTCCCGGGCGGAATCCGCCGACCAACTCAAATCGGCCTTCCTCGCAACTATGTCGCATGAACTCCGCACTCCCCTCAATTCCATCCTCGGCTTTACTGGAGTGATTCTGCAGCGGTTGGCGGGTCCTCTGACGGCGGAGCAGGAAAAGCAATTGGAGATGGTGCGCTCGAGCGCGCGCCACCTTCTTGACCTCATCAATGATGTCCTCGACATCTCGAAAATCGAAGCCGGGCAACTCGAAGTGCGCTTTCACGCTCTGGATCTTTGCCAATCCCTGCAACGGGTCTCTGAGACCATCCGACCCTTCGCCGTGAAAAAAAATCTGCAGCTCGAAGTGCATATCCCGGCCGAGTTGGGGGTCATTCAGACCGATCGGCGGCGCTTTGAGCAGATCCTCCTCAATCTGCTGAGCAATGCCGTAAAGTTTACCGAGACTGGCACGGTATCTTTGCGTGCCAGCAGAACCCTGCCCGAGCCCACATCCTCCGCCGCCCGGGAGCAGGTTCTCATCACAGTGGAAGACACGGGCTTGGGCATTGCCGCCAGCGACCTCCCGCATCTCTTCCAACCCTTCCACCAACTCGACTCCGGGTTGACCCGACAGCATGAGGGCACCGGGCTCGGACTTGCCATCTGCCATCGTTTGGCTAGCCTACTGGGCGGCAGTATCTCGGTGGAGAGCGAGCCGCGCCGCGGAAGTCGCTTCACCCTCATCTTGCCCGTTTCCCCGCCATGACCACCCCCAAGATTCTACTTATTGAGGACAACGAACAAAACCGCTACCTGGCCACTTTCTTGCTGGAACAGAATGGCTGCCAGGTGATCTGCGCCAGCGATGGACCACAGGGCCTCGCGCTGGCTGGCGAACATCGGCCGGACCTGATCCTCCTGGATATCCAACTCCCAGGAATGGATGGACACGCCGTCTCCCGCGCTTTGCGCGAGATGCCTCAGACCCAGTCCACGCCCATCGTGGCCGTCACTTCCTACGCCATGGTTGGTGACCGCGAGAAGTGCCTCGATGCCGGCTGCAACGGCTACATCGAAAAACCGATCAACCCAGAATCCTTCGTCAACGAGGTGCGCTCCCACCTCCCCCACTGCACGGAACGCTCCAGCTCAGCCCCATGAAAATTCTCCTGGTGGATGACCATCCCGAGACGGTGTATCTGCTCACCGTGCTCTTGGAGGGGAACGGGCATACGGTTACGATTGCCCGCCATGGGGCCGAAGCTCTGGAAAAAGCGCGCCAGTCCCCGCCCGAGGTGGTCATTTCCGACCTGCTGATGCCAGTCATGGATGGGTTCACGCTCCTGCGCCATTGGCGGGCTGATCCCGACTTGGCCCCGATCCCTTTCCTGGTTTTCACCGCCACCTACACCGATCCGGAGGATGAGAAGCTGGCTCTGCATTTGGGAGCTGATGCCTATTTGCTCAAACCCGCCGAGCCGGAGGTGATTCTCCGTTGGCTCGAAGAGTCCTTCCGCCTGGACCGCCATTGTTCCCCACATCCTCCCCCCCCAGCGGCTGGGGAAAACGACTTGCTGCTCGTTTACAACCAGACTTTGGTGCGCAAGCTGGAACAAAAGGCTCTGGAGCTCGAGGAAACCAACCGCCAGTTGGAAGAAGACATCGCCGCGCGGAAAAAAGCCGAAGCGGCCTCGCATCTCTTCCAATCGGCCGTCTTGCAAGCCAGCGAAGCCATTCTCATCACCGACGCCCAACTCGATCTACCGGGACCGAAAATCGTTTTTGTCAATCCAGCCTTCTGCACCCTCACGGGCTACCCAGCGGAAGAAGTTCTCGGAAAGACTCCCCGGATTTTGCAGGGGCCCGATACCAATCACGCGGTGCTTGCAGAGCTGCGAAAGCACCTCGAAGCGGGACTGCCCTTCCGTGGCAGCACCATCAACTATCGCAAAGATCGCACGCCCTATCACGTGGAGTGGCACATCGCACCCATCCGCAATGCCGAAGGCGAGATCACCCACTTTGTCGGCATCCAGCGGGACATTACCGAGCAAAAAGAACGCGAGAAACGCCTCTCGGAGGCTTTGGCTCGAGAACAAGTCCTGGCTGAGAAGGCCCTCGCAGGCGACCGGGCCAAAAGCGAATTCCTCGCGGTGATGAGTCACGAAATTCGCACCCCGCTCAATAGCATCCTGGGGTTCTCCGAGTTGCTCAGCCAAAATTGCGAGCTGCCCGAGGAATGTCGGGAGTTAATTGGCATCATTCACTCCAGCGGCCAGTCCCTGCTGCGCATCATTGATGACGTCCTGGATTTCAGCCAACTGGAAGCAGGGCGCATGCAGACCGTGGCGGCTCCTTTCTCACCAGGAGAAGTGTTTGCCGAAATTCGCCATAGCTTTGCTGCGGAAGCCGCCGCCAAAGGACTGCGCCTGGAGCTCTCCTTGCCACACGATGCGCCCGAACAGTTAGTCGGCGATGCTGGTCGGCTGCGGCAAGTCCTGCTCAACCTCGTCGGCAACGCGATCAAATTCACCGAAAGCGGCACCGTCACCTTCGGCTGGCGCAGCGCCCCGGATGGCGCGGGGCAGGAGTTTTTTGTTCGCGATACGGGCCCCGGGATCGCCCCCACCGAGGTCGAGCGGATCTTCCAGCCCTTCACCCAAGCCGATGCGAGTATTTCCCGCCGCCACGGAGGCACCGGGCTGGGCTTGGCCATCTGTCGTCGGCTAGCGGATTTAATGGGAGGGCGTCTGGATCTCAGCAGCGAGCTCGGCCGCGGCACAGAGTTCATTCTCCACCTGCAACTGCCCGCGCCAGAGCAGGCCCGGCCGCCGAAAATCCCCATCACCCCGGCCCGCATCGAACCTTCCTTTGCCGCGCAGTATCCTCTGAAGATCCTCGTCGTGGAAGATGACCGAGTGAATCGCAAACTGCTCCTTACCCTCTTGGAAAAACTCGGCTACCAACCCCTCGCCGCGGAAAATGGTGCCGCCGCCTTGGCGCTCTGCCAGACCCAGCCCATGGATTGCATTCTCATGGATCTACACATGCCCGAACTCGATGGCATTGAAGCCACCCGGCAACTGCGCGCCCGGGAAAGCGCTGCAGCAGCAACGCACCGGGCTTTCATTGCCGCCCTTACGGCCAATATCTTCCCCGCCGATCGCGAACGCTGCTTCCAAGTCGGCATGGATGATTACTTAAACAAACCCATCCAACTTTTGGCCCTGCGCCAAACCCTCCAGAAGGCCGCTCAACGCCGGACGCTAGCCTGAGCCCGCGCGGTTACGCTCCTGCCGTCGGCAGCTTGGGGGGCTTGGCAGCTGCTGGGCGCCAGAAGCCTCCGCTGAGCAAATTGCGCCAGCCAATCTGCAACCAACGCAACACGGCAATGGCCAACCACAAAGCCCAGAGGAGCATCGCCAGGCGATACCACCACAGAGAAACCGAGTAGAAGGTCACTGCGGGTAATTCAGCCGCTCCGGGCGAAACAAACCAGTTGAGTCGTTGCGGAGTCGAACCCCAGCCCGTAATGAACATTTGCGGATCTCCCAAAAGCCCAGCCGCCACCACCCAGAGCAGCGCCAGCAATGCCAGCGGAGAGGCAAGGATGAGCAGGATTTGCAGGAGGTTGTAAGCCCAGCGCGGCAGACTTTGGAAACTGGATTGCCCCCGCCAAGCCAGGAGAAAAAGCCAAGCCACAATCAGACCTGCCACCGGAAGCGAGGCTTGGGTGAGTCCCAAAGCCAGCAGCACCCACTCCCAAAAGCGCAAGGGAGAGTTTCTCACCCGGGCTAAGACCCCAGCCGCCAGCAAGGCTGCCGCCAAGACAGTCCAAAACCGCACGGCCGGCCCCCGCAGCGGTCCCGTAGTCCAGAGCACCCAACGGTCCGCGGGAACCTCCATTTGCACATCCACGTTGGTCGGAGCAGCCGATAGCTTCACCGGCGGAGCCGCAGTGCGAAGGCCCAAACCCTCACTCAGGCGCCAACCGACTTGCCAATCTTGTTCACCCGGGCGAATCGGTAGAAGCAGCGCCTGCTCCTCCATACGCACCGGCAGCAGTTCCCCGGCGACCCGCACCTCCGTGACCTCCACCCCCGCGGGCAAATTAACCGCCAAGGTGTCGGCCAAGCTGGCCCGCAAGTGGCCTTCCAGCCTTCCCAGACTCTGCCGCGGACCGGGGCTAACCGCGTAGCTCACGCGATCCACCGTGAGCGTCGCTCCAGGAAGAGCCTCTGGCCGCTCCAGGGAAAGTTGCACTTCTTCACCCGGCCAAGGAAACCACGTCGGCAAAAGCTCCGAAGTATTGCTGGAAAAAACCGGGGGCAAGCCAGCCAGCCGCAAGTTCCATACCGGGGAGACTCGCACCTGCCAAAACTCCACCCACGCAGAGGTCTTGGCGGCTTGCAGGGTGATTGCGGGAGTTTGCGGCAACTCTCCCTCCCAAGCGAGCTGCTGATGTCCAGCAGCAAAGTTCACCTCCACCCATCGCTGCCCAGACTCCATCCCGGTTTGCAACTGCCCCGTGAGGAGATTTTCTCCGGGTAATAAAGGCAATCGCAGAGCGAAGGCCCGACCTGTGGGCGTGAGCCGCAGCACTTCCGTTCGCACCCGCCATTGCAAGCCGAGCTCCAGCGTTCGCCGCACTTGCACCAAATTTTCCCATGGCTGCCGATCAAAGTTTGTCTCTACATCCCCAGGGGCCTCCTCCGCCCGTTCGCGCACCAAAAGGAGCTGGCTCTCTGGCACCCCATCCGGACGCAAGCCGCTAACCGTCCAGCCCGGAGCGCTGACCTCCACCCGCTTGGGCCGCAGGACATAAGACCAAGCCCACTCCGACACTTCCGGAAGCAGCCCTTGCAAACGCACTCGATGCACACCCGGCGGCAACGCCACCCAGATAAACCCATCGTGCCGACGCAGCGCAGGCAGGGCCTCGCCCGAGACCTCGATGCGAACCGGCGACCAATCCGGCAGCCGCCCGGGTAAGGGCACCGCGACGACAGCTACGGTATGCACTTCGAGTTCGGCGGTAAGCTGTCGTCCTGCCACGGTGAGCTTGGCCAGGGGGATTTCCGCCGCTTGGGGAAAGGCCTCACCGGGTTCCAGCAAGCGGTCTTGCAAAGTCTGCAATAGCTCCGGGGGCGGGAAGGATTCCGCTCGAGCGGCCGAGCCCGCGGCAAGAAGCAAGGCCCCGACGAGCAGCGCGGCTGTGGCCGCGGACCATCCACCCCCACCGCCCGCCGAGGGCTCCGAACGCAGCCGCACCGGCACCCGCAAGAGCCAACCCGCCAAAGCAACTCCCAAAAGCACCCGCAAAACTCCCAAGATCCGTTCCACTCCCGGCGGAATGAGCACCGGCTCCAGCGTCGCCTCCGGCCCCAGTGGCCCACTCCAGCGCAGAAAAACCGTCCGCCAAGACCAGTTGGGAATCCCCGGTCCGGTCTGAATCCGCGCCTTCGGATCGAAGGCCAGATTCACCTCATTCTCCGCTGCTGGCGCCACTTTGCCACCCCACGCGGAGGAATACTCCCGCACCGCATCGGCCAGGGCCATTTCCGCAGGCGCAGCCATCGGGGGCATCACCTGCCGCCGCAACCTTCCACTCTCCCCCGAGGAAACCGGCTCTGCCGCCCCATCAGCCCCACCCCAAAGCGAGGAGCCACCACGGCCGGGAAACTCCAGTTGCGGAAAGAGCGTCTGCTGCACCTGCCGCGCAAGAAACGGCACCAAGACCGCCAGCAAAACCAGAGCTGAAACCCACTTCCAGGCCCGCAACCAAAGCCGCACCCGGGCATGTTGCACCAAGCCGAGCAACGCCAGGGGGGCCAACAAAGCCAACCAGGCAAACCGTGGCGCACCCGGTTCGTGATAGGAAAGCACCAACGCCAACAACGCCAGAACCGCAGCTCCCAGGCCGTAGAGCCGGAAGACCGCCAGGACAAACACCAGCACCAGAAACAAATCGAGTAATGACCATTGGGTGATCCATTCGCCTTCGACTTGATCCGGCCCCCAAAGCGCCAAAGCCCGCCACCCTGGCGGCAAATGCAAGCGGATCTCCAAGCTATCGGCATTGGCCTGCCAGCCACTGGCGGCCAGTTTCGCGCTGCGTTTCATCGTCCCGGTGGCTTGGAGCTGGAAATCCGGCTGGCGGATTTCCACGCCCGGGAGTCCGGTCAGTGGGTTGCGGGTAAGAAGCAGACCGGCTCCATTTTCCCTCACCGCCCCGGGCTCCTGACCGGGAGCGGCATCCAAGCGCCAAAGACGCTGCGCCGTCCCCTGGATTTCGTCGCGGAAGATCAGCTCACGCCCATCTTCGCCCAGCCACCAATCGCGGGAAATCGCCAACCCGGCTGCTGCCCCCTCACCCGGACCACGCAGACGCTCCACCAAACGCAAGGTCGCGCCCTTTTCCCAACGATACACCGGCCCATCTCTCCACGGCTCCGGATACGTGGTCTGCTGCGCATCCACGGCAATGCCTCCCTCGATTTCCACACTGCGGAAATCGGGCTTCGCCCGCCACCCGACAAGCCAATCGGAAAACTTCGCCCCCGCAGGAAAGAGCAGCTCCTGCGGATTATCCGAGCGAAAAGCCGAGACCCGCACGACCCAGCGCCCGGGCTTCACCCGCGCCAAGGCCTCTCCGCTGGGATCAAGCACGAACGGGATGGGCGACTCCACGGCCGCCAAACGCCAGCCCTCCGGCAGCACCCGTCCAAGATTTTCCCCTCGGGTTTCGCCCGCCACCGTGAGTTCCAGCTCCAGCCGCAACCACAACGGCGATCCATCCTCCAGCAACCCATAGGCCTTCAGCCCGAGGAAATTTTCCGCCGCCAGCTCCGCCGGAGGTTCTTGCAGCAGCCAAAGCTTGCCTTCCCCATCCAGCATCGGGAGAGTCAGCTCGCGCCCAAGAACCTCCACCCGCAAAATTCCCGCATCTGCGGGCACCAATACCCACTCTGGCAGCCCGGCCCAGACCAACCGCCCCGTGACTTTCCAGCTCCCAGCTCCCAGCCAGACGACGGGACGCCCCTCGCGCTCCAGAACCACGGCGGAATCCGTCCTTTGGGATGGAGGCACCCCGGCTAAAGGCGCGATACCCATTCCCGCTTCCTTCTCCACCCGCACACTCTGCGGCCAGACCTGTCCCGGTTGGCTTCCCCCTGGCAAGCCTACCCAGCCCGCCTGAAAATTCCGCACTTGCAGCGTGAAATCCGCGCCATCATTTCTGGCCACAAGCGTGAGCCCGGAAGTCCAGAGCCCCCAACGTTCCTGCGGGTGATTGAAGATCGGCGGCGCCGCCAAAGAGCCCGCTTTTTCCCACAGTGCCCAAGGAATCCACTTCCGCAAGGGCTCTGGCACTGCACCCTCACGCCACGCATCGGGAGTCGAGTCGTTGCCATTCTCGGCTCTCCCAACCGAGGAGCCCAACGCCACGAGGAGCCAGAGAGGAAGAGACCAGCGAAGAGCTGAACGGGTAAAGCGGCGGAGGTGTGGCATAAGATTTTAGAGATTGTTACGCCGAGAAAGCGCACCCTCAGAGCTAGAACCTGCGGCCCATGGAAACAATGCTTTTTGCCGGATCGCATCCGCTGGCCGCCGAAAAAACCTTCAATCTCCTCGCCACTCCGTAGCCCGCCTGCTCCGCTCGGAACACACCACCCGATCCACCTTCTTACCATGCAAGCCCCTCCGCCCAATCCCTCGCGATTCTCGCCCTCGTTCCACCTCTGCTCGGCGGAGGCACGACTGATGGCCCTTTAAGCCAGGCGCACGCCTCCCAGGCCAGCGCCTCGCAAATCACGCAGGATTCAGCCTGCGCGATAGCAATCTATCGGCGCGCCGGACGTTTGCGGCTGCCGTGCCGCAGCAGCACCCGGCGGGATTCTCCACGGGCAGAGGCACTGCGCCGCACGGCCGCGAGACGTTCGCGGGCCTGCCGCACGGCCTCCGCGTGCTCCACGATCGGCGGGGGATAATCCACTCCGATGACGCAGTGGAAGCGCCGCTGCAGATCCTCCGACATCCGTTCCGGCTGCGGCAACCAGGAGTTTGGCACCTCGCACAACTCCGGCACCCATCGGCGGATGAACTCCCCTCCAGGATCTTGATCCAGCACCTGCTTGGCCGGGCTGTAAATGCGCACCGTGTTGATCCCCGTGGTCCCGGATTGCATCTGAAATTGGCTAAAATGTATCCCCGGATCAAAATCCAGAAAGTGCCGCGCGAGAAAAACCGCCGGCTCGCGCCAATGGAGCCAGAGATGATAGGCGGCAAAACTGGCCACCATGGCACGCATGCGAAAGTTCAGCCAACCGGTGGCCCGCACCGCCCGCATGCACGCATCCACCATCGGATACCCCGTTCTCCCCTCCTGCCAGGACCGCAGCCGTTCCTGGGCTTCCGCCGTCTGCGAAAATTCCTCCCGCAATCCATCGTAGGCACGGGAAAAATTCTCAAACTCGATGCGGGGCTCGTCTTCGAGTTTCTGCATGAAATGGCAATGCCAGCGCAATCGGGCAGAGAAGCTGGCGAGGGAGCCGAACCACCGACGATCCACCGCCGCTCCCATCCGCTCCGCCAAACGCAAATCGCCCAGGCGCTCCGCCACCGCCCGATGCACTGTCCGCAGACTGATGCATCCGAGAGCCAGATACGGACTCAGCCGTGAACACCCTTCCCACCCCGTCACCGGACTGGACATTTCCGCCCGGTAGTTCACCCCGCGATACATGAGGAAAGACTCCAGCCGCTCGCGCGCCGCCGCCATGCCTCCCGGCTGGGTCTCGGTTTTATCATTGGGCAGCAGGGAAAAAATTTCCGGCCCGAGAATCCCGTGACTGGGAATTTGCTGGGGACTGCGCAAGGCAGTCGGAACGGGGAAGACGGGGCGGTTCATCCGCTCGGCCCAGCGGGCGGCCCAACCATCCCGCTGGCGCAACCGACGAATCACCCCATCCTGCCGAAACTCCTGCCAACGAATCCCGCGGCGCTGCGCCCAAGATGCCACCCGCAAATCCCGTGCGTAAGTGAGGGCATTTCCGGTTTCGGCGTGCGACCACAGCCCCGCCACCGGCCACTCTTCGGCCAACCGATCCAACACCTCCACCGCCTCCCCCACCCGCGTGATCAGACGCCCGCCGCGCTCCGCCAGCCCGGCCTCCAGCTCACGGAGGCTCTCATTGATGAATAGCAGATGCGCCGCGGAGAACTCCGGGGAGTGGAGAAGTTCCGGTTCGTAAATGTAGAGCCCCAGAATTGCCCCCTCTCTTGCCGCCCGGAAGAGCGGCTCATGGTCTTCGAGACGCAAATCTCTTTTGAACCACACCAAGTGCACCGCTCCGTCACTCATCGCACCCCTTCCTGCTCGCCGGGAGCTTCCCGGCGCTTCCGACGGCACGCCTCGCTGCAATACCGCACCTCCTCCCAGCAACGTTCCCATTTCTTCCGCCAGCGAAACCACCTTCCGCAAACCACGCAGAGCTTCTCGGGAAGGTGCGCCTTGGCCACCCCATTCATTGCCACCCCTCCAGCCCGTGCTTGCGCAGGCGCCCTCCAACCTTTTCCCAGAATGGAAAAAAGCCCCGCCGGGCCAGCGGCGTGAGTTTTTCGTCCCAAGAACGACGCACCGCGTGCAGCCGCACCCCGACTGCGGCCAGCTCCCCCGCCAATCCGTGCAGAGCATCCCGCAAAGGACCGACCGCAGGGCGAATCAGGGCCAAAGTCGTAATCCCGCCCGCCTCGCAGGCGGCACGGATTTCCTGCGGGGTAGCGCACCGCAGCGGTGCCAGCCCGAAATGCGCTTGGGCTCGGCCCGCTGCATCCTCTCGCGCCGTTTGCCGCCAGCGCGCCAGTGGCTCAGAGGTCGGAAGTGCAGGCGCAAACTGCAACAGGGCATGCGGACGAACCCTCCGCAGCGGGCTGTTTTCCAAGGAAAAATCCTCATCGTGCAGGAGCAGAGCCGTATTGGCCGACAAGGCCTTGTTTAGCGAACAAGGCGCAAAAGGGTCCTCATTCGCCGGCGTCTCCGGCGCCGTCTCCTCGCTTATCGAGACTGGCTCCACCTCCTCTGCCAAACCGATACCCCCGGCTTTGCTCAGAAGCTCCGGTGCACAATACTTCGTGATGTTGCCCGTGCGGGCCAAATAGGTTTTCCCGGGGGTTTGCAAACCCGCCACCCATCGCCAGCTCAGGGTGTTGCTGGCCGGGTCCGCATCCAGCAAGTGAGAGAATAAATGGGCCGCCCCTAGTTCCCACGGCAGTTGCTGATGGTGAATCCAATAGGAAGCCCACCACATCCGCGCGTGATTGTGCAGGTAGCCCGTGCGCAACAGCTCCCGGCTAAACTCGTTCATGATTCCCGAGGGCGAAGTTCCCTCGCAAAGCGCCTGTAGTCGGGCCTGAAGCGCCGGAGAGACCTCATGCTGCAGTCGCTCGACCGCCGCCAAATAGCGCCTCCAGACCCCCGGGCGCAACTCCAGCCATCCCTTCCAGTAACTGCGCCAACAAACTTCCTGGAGAAATTTCTCGGAGCGGGAAAAAGAATGTCGCGCCAGCACCGCGCCAACCACCTCCTCCTCCGTGAGCAATCGGTGCCGAATCGCCGGAGAAAGCCGCGAGACATTCCCATGCCCCGGACGCACGTAATTCCTCTCCACCGCATAGGACGGCACCAGTTCAAGAAACTCCACCAGCCGGGCCTGGGCCTCTTGGCGCGTCGCAGGAAACAAAGCATCCACCATGCCTGAGCTTACGTCCCCAGTCTCCGCCAGGACGCCAGGAGGAGAATGGGCAGGACAGGATTCGAACCTGTGAAGGCAGAGCCAGCGGATTTACAGTCCGCCCCGTTTGACCGCTTCGGTACCTACCCGGAAGAAGAAAGATTATCCTATGAATTCGGGCGAGGAGACGCAATGGCGAAATCTCGCCTCACCCAGTGGAATCAGCTAGCGTCAGCCAATTCCTCACCCACCATGTAGCGGGTGAAGCGCCGAATGCGGAGGTTTTCCCCCAACTCGGCAATCTTAGAGTTGATGTAGTCTTGAATGGTCATGTCGGGATTCTTAATGAACCCCTGCTCCAAGAGGCAGATGGTGGAGTAGAACTTGTCCATTTTCCCGGCGACAATTTTCTCCACGATGTTGGCCGGCTTGCCTTGGACTTGGGCGGCGAAAATGGCGCTTTCTTTGGCTACGAGATCCGCCGGGACTTCCTCCCGGGAAACGTAGCTGGGAGCAGCTGCTGCAATGTGCAAAGTGATGTCCTTCACGAAATCGCGGAAGATATCGTTCTTGGCGACAAAATCCGTTTCGCAGTTGACCTCAACGAGAACACCGACTTTGCCGGCCAGGTGGATGTAGGAGGCGACGATGCCTTCTTTGGCCGTGCGGGAAGCTTTTTTTGAGGCTCCAGCGATGCCTTTTTGCCGGAGATAGGTCTCGGCTTTTTCCAGATCGCCGCCACATTCTGCCAAAGCCCGCTTGCAATCCATCATGCCAGCGTTGGTTTTTTCGCGGAGTTCCTTTACGAGAGAAGGAGAGATTTCAGCCATAGGGGTGGGATGTTAGGGTCTGGGCTCCGGGGAGAGTTATTCGCCGACAGCGGCGAGACCAGGATCTTTGCTGGCAGCGGGAGTGGAAGGCGAAATGGCCTCGACCAGCTTTTGCAGGATGATGCGGATCGAACGGATAGCATCATCATTCCCGGCGATAGGGTAATCAATTTTCTCCGGATCGGCGTTGGTATCCACAATGGCCAGCACCGGAATGCCAAGACGGTTGGCTTCCGCAACGGCAATCTCCTCCCGCATCGTATCTACCACCACGAGCGCATCGGGGAGCTTTTCCATGCGGCGAATACCACCGAGGTTATTTTTCAGGCGGGCTGCTTCGCGGCGTAAGGCACTGGCTTCCTGCTTGTTCATCCGACTGTAATTCGGAGAGGCTTCAATGGCCTCGATCTCGTCCCAGCGAGCCACACTGCGACGGATGGTTTGCAGGTTGGTCAAGGTTCCACCCAACCACCTTTGATTGATGTAGAACTGTCCCGTCAATTCAGCCGCCTCGCGCACGGCCTCCTGGGCCTGTTTTTTGGTGCCGACGAAAAGGATTTTACCTCCGCGGGCGGTGACTTCGCGCAGGAAGTCGCAGGCTTTTTGCAACTGATCGAGGGTTTTCTCGAGGTTGATGATGTAGATAGCATTGCGCTCTTCGAGAATGAAGTCGCGCATTTTGGGATTCCAGCGTTTGGTTTGGTGCCCGTAGTGCACGCCGGCCTCGAGCAGGTCGGTGAGGTGCTCCACGTGCTGCGGAGACGAGGTATCAGTTTGGCTCATTGGATCGGGTTAAGGTTGGCAGAGAAGAGATCAGGTGGTTTAGACAGCCTCCTGGTTCAGGACCGGTTCGGCATCGTGGGGAGGAGCTTCCACTTCCTCACCGAGATTGACCAGCTTGATTTCCCGGTTGCTGGGGAATCCAGTACCAGCCGGGATGAGGTGGCCCATGATGACGTTTTCTTTGAAGCCGCGCAGGGTATCCACTTTGCCGAGCGTGGCGGCTTCGGTAAGGACCCGGGTGGTGTCTTGGAAGGAAGCGGCCGAGATGAAGCTGTCGGTCTCGAGCGAGGCCTTGGTAATGCCGAGGAGCACCGGCGAGGCTTCGGCGGGCTTGCCGCCCATTTCCGCGACTCGCTGGTTTTCTTCCTCGAAAGTCAGACGGTCAATCTGATCCCCCCAGAGCAGGTTCGTATCCCCTGGATCGGTGACTTTCACCTTGCGGAGCATTTGGCGGACGATGATTTCAATGTGCTTATCGTTAATCTCCACCCCCTGGAGGCGATAGACTTCCTGGACTTCGTTGAGAAGGTGCTCCTGCAATTCCTGCGGTCCGCAAATTTCGAGAATCTCATGCGGCACCACCGGACCTTCCGTGAGCTGTTGGCCTTTTTTGACCGTGTCACCTTTGAAGACGATGATGTGCTTATTGAGCGGGATGAGGTGTTCTTCCTCGGCCCCGGTATGCGGATCGCGGACGATGAGGCGGCGTTTTCCGCGCACCGTGCCGCCGATTTCCACCACGCCATCAATCTTGGCAATCTCGGCGGAGTCCTTGGGCTTACGGGCTTCGAAGAGTTCCGCCACGCGGGGCAGACCCCCGGTGATGTCCTTGGTCTTGGCGATCTTGCGCGGAGTCTTGGCGAGACGTTGTCCAGCAGCCACTTTGGCTCCATCCTTGACTTCTACGTGTGCTCCGGCCGGAATGGAGTATTGGGCCACGATTTCCTTGTTCTCGTCGCGAACGAGGATCTGCGGGTGCATATCCTCCTTATGCTCGATAACCACGGTGCCCATCACCCCGGTGGCTTCATCAATCTCCTTGCGGATCGTCACCCCGGGAATCATATCTTTGAATTCCACTTTCCCGCCGCGCTCGGTAATAATGGGAACGTTGTAGGGATCCCACTGCACCAAGGTCTGGTCTTTCTTGATGGTATCGCCATCGTTGACGGAAATCACCGCACCGAGCACCAGAGAGTAACTTTCCAGCTCACGGCCGTTTTTGTCGTAGATGCCAATGGTGCCATTTTTGTTCAAGACCACGTAGGTGCCATCGGTCGTTTTGACGGTGCGCAGATCGTGGAAGCGAATTTGTCCGGCGTTTTTGGCGCGGATGATCGGCTGTTTGAAGGTCTGGCTGGCGGTGCCACCGACGTGGAAAGTCCGCATCGTCAGCTGGGTTCCAGGCTCGCCGATGGATTGCGCGGCGACAATCCCAACGGCTTCGCCGAGCTTGACCGCCAGGCCGGTAGCCAAGTTGCGGCCATAGCACTTGACGCAAATCCCGCGCTTGGTTTCGCAAGTAAGCGCGGAGCGGATTTTCAGGCGTTCCACCCCGATGTTTTCCAACTTGGCGGCGATGTCTTCGTCAATCAGCTGATTGGCTTTGACGATCGGCTCCTGGGTCACCGGATCCTTGATGGTTTCGCAGCTGGTGCGGCCGACGATGCGGGCGGACAGGCTCACCACCTCATCATCGCCTTCGTAAATTGGTTGCACGACGATGCCATTGACCGTGCCGCAATCATCCTCGGTAACGATCACATCTTGGGCGGCATCCACGAGTTTGCGGGTGAGGTAGCCGGAATCTGCAGTCTTGAGTGCCGTGTCGGCGAGACCCTTGCGGGCTCCGTGTGTGGAAATGAAATACTCCAGCACTGAAAGACCCTCGCGGAAATTGGAGAGAATCGGCTGCTCAATGATTTCGCCGGAAGGTTTGGCCATTAGACCGCGCATCCCACCCAACTGTTTGATCTGGGTGCGGTTGCCGCGGGCTCCCGAGTCCACCATGGTGAAGACGGGGTTCATCTCGCCACGCCCTTCGTTGAATTCGAGGGTGCGGAAAAGCGCATTGGCAATTTCTTCCCCGGTGTGAGTCCAGATGTCCTGGACTTTGTTTTTCCGCTCCCCATCCGTGATGATCCCTTTGCGGTATTGATTCTCCACCTCGTTGACCTGCTTGAAAGCAGCTTCGAGAAGGGTCTTCTTTTCCGCCGGGATAATCATATCCGCAGTGCCGATGGAAATCCCGGCCTGCGTGGCTTCGCGGAAACCAACTTCTTTCAGGCGGTCCAAGGCTTCGACAGTGCGTTGCTGACCGACGGCTTTGTAACAACGCCAGATGATGTCGGAGAGCTGCTTCTTGCCGGCGACTTTATTGTAGAAGCCGAGTTCGGCGGGCCAGATTTGGTTGAATTTCACGCGCCCGGCAGTGGTTTCGAGGATCTTGACCTCGGAGTTTCCATAGACGGTGGATCGTCCGTAATCGGGATTTTTCAACCGGATGCGGCTATGGGTCTTGATGGCTCCTTCCGCCAAGGCGAGTTCCACTTCACTGGCATCTGCAAACAAAGGCAGCCGTCCTTCTTTTTTGGCCTCGGGACCGCGCGGGTTCGCGGTGAGGTAGTAGCAACCCAGCGGAATGTCTTGCGAGGGGGTGGTGATCGGCTTGCCGTTGGAGGGGCCGAAGATGTTGTTCGGGGCCAGCATGAGCATGCGGGCTTCCAACTGAGCCTCGACAGAGAGCGGCACATGCACGGCCATCTGGTCGCCATCGAAGTCGGCATTGTAAGCCGTGCAGACCAACGGGTGGACCCGGATGGCTTCCCCTTCAATCAGTTGCGGCTCGAAGGCCTGAATGGAAAGGCGGTGCAGCGTCGGCGCACGGTTCAGCAGGACGGGATGGCCTTTGGTAACTTCTTCCAGAATATCCCACACCTCCGGCGTCTGACGCTCGATCATCTTCTTGGCACTGCGCACAGTGTGCACGTAGCCCAGCTCTTTGAGGCGGCGGATAATGAAGGGCTCAAAAAGCACCAGGGCCATTTTCTTCGGCAAGCCGCACTGGTGGAGTTTGAGTTCTGGGCCGATGACGATCACCGAGCGTCCAGAGTAATCCACACGTTTGCCGAGGAGGTTTTGCCGGAAGCGACCGCTCTTGCCCTTAAGCATATCGCTGAGGGATTTGAGCGGACGGTTTGCGGTGCCAGTGACGGCACGTCCATGGCGACCATTGTCAAAAAGCGCATCCACGGCCTCCTGCAACATGCGCTTCTCGTTGCGGATAATAACTTCCGGCGTCTTGAGTTGCAGGAGCGTTTTCAGGCGGTTGTTGCGGTTGATAACCCGACGATACAGGTCGTTGAGATCCGATGTGGCAAAGCGCCCGCCTTCCAGTGGAACGAGGGGCCGCAAATCCGGTGGAATAACCGGCAGGACCGTGAGGATCATCCATTCTGGGCGAGTATGCGAGGAGGCAAAGCCCTGCACGAGTTTGAGGCGCTTGGCATACTTTTTCCGCAGTTGTTTGCTGCGGGTATTGGCCATTTTTTCTTCCAGGTCGCGGGCCTCGGCAGCGAGGTCAATATTTTCCAGCAGTTTCTGAATGGCCTCGGCTCCCATGCCAGCGATGAAGCGTTCGCCGTGCGCATCCAGCGCATCCTGATACTCCGCCTCGCTGAGCAAATCTCCGCGTTGGAGCGGCGTATCACCCGGATCAATGACCACGTAATCCTCGTAGTAAATAATTCGTTCCAGCTCCCGCGAGGTTTTGTCGAGCATGAGGCCGATGCGGCTGGGCATGCACTTATAGAACCAAATGTGCGAGACGGGGACGGCCAACTCAATGTGCCCCATGCGCTCCCGGCGCACGCGGGAGAGCGTAACTTCGACACCGCAGCGATCGCAGATGGTGCCTTTGTATTTGATGCGTTTGTATTTTCCGCAGGAGCACTCCCAATCTTTGGTGGGCCCGAAAATACGCTCACAGAAGAGGCCGCCTTTTTCCGGCTTGAAGGTGCGGTAGTTAATGGTCTCGGGGTTTTTGACCTCGCCTTTGGACCAATCGCGGATCGAGTCCGGAGAGGCAACGGTAATTCCGACCTCGTCGAAACCGACGCTGCGTTCTTCGCCCATGGTTTCGCGAAAATTGGTTTCAGTCATAATAGTTATCGGGTGCTACAAGTGAGTGTGGGTGGACGAGGAATCAATCGCGGGCTGGGTCGGCAGCAGCGGCAGCATGGCGCGAGCCGCCCACTTTAACATCCAGACCGAGCCCTTGCATTTCCTTAATGAGAACGTTGAAGGATTCCGGGGTGCCGGCCGTGAGGGAGTTATCCCCTTTGACAATGCTCTCGTAAATACGGGTGCGACCTTGCACATCGTCGGATTTGACGGTGAGCAATTCTTGCAGGGTGTAGGCAGCACCGTAGGCTTCGAGTGCCCAGACTTCCATTTCCCCGAAGCGCTGGCCGCCATACTGGGCTTTACCACCGAGAGGCTGCTGCGTGACGAGGCTGTAAGGGCCGACCGCCCGGGCGTGGATTTTATCGGCCACCAAGTGACCGAGCTTGAGCATGTAAATGTAACCGACCACCACCTGTTGATCGAACGGATCCCCGGTGCGGCCATCGTAAAGCGTGGCTTTCCCATTTTCGTTGATCCAAGTGAAGCCATCTTTGGTCTTGGCCTCGCGAAGATACTCGCGGATGCGATCCTCGGGGATGCCATCAAATACCGGGGTAGCGACCTTGAAGCCGAGGGCCTTGGCGGCGACGCCGAGGTGGGTTTCGAGCACCTGCCCGACGTTCATGCGGCTGGGCACCCCCAAGGGATTGAGCACGATATCCACCGGGGTACCATCGGCCAGGAAGGGCATGTCTTCTTCGGGAACGATCTTGGCCACGACGCCCTTGTTGCCATGTCGGCCGGCCATCTTGTCCCCGACGCTGAGTTTGCGTTTCGAGGCGATATAGACTTTGACCTGTTTGATGATTCCGGGGTCAATATCGTCCCCGCTCTCAATCCGACCAAGGTTGAGTTCTTTCTCGCGCTCGAGATCCTCGAAGCGATGCTCGTATTGACCGATGATCTCGCGGATTTTGTTGCGGATCGGGCTGGGGTCAATTTCCACGTGAGCATAAACTCCGGCGAGTTTGCGCAGGAGCTGTTTGGTAATTTTGCGATTCGCCGGAATGATGATTTCACCGGACTCGGCATTGACCACATCGAGAGGAATTTTCTCACCCAGGAGGATGTTGGAAAGTGCTTCTGTAAGCTGTTCGTGCAACTCATCCTTGCGGCGCTGGAAGTCCGCTTCGATGGTCTTCTGCTGCCGCTTGGACTCGGCGGCAGTCATTTTCGTGCGTGTGACTTCCTTCTTGGAGGAAACCTTCACATCCATGACGATGCCGTAGGTTCCCGAGGGAACGGTGAGCGAGGTGTCTTTGACGTCGGCCGCCTTCTCGTTGAAGATGGCCCGCAGGAGGCGTTCTTCGGGGGCCAACTCGGTTTCGCTCTTGGGAGTGATTTTGCCGACGAGGATGTCACCCGGTTTGACTTCCGCCCCGATGCGAATCACGCCGTCGTTGCCGAGGTTGACCAAGGCTTCTTCGGAGACATTGGGAATGTCCTTGGTAATTTCCTCGGGGCCGAGCTTGGTATCGCGGGCTCCGATTTCAAATTCGTCAATGTGAATCGAAGTGTAGATGTCCTCTTTGACGACTCGCTCGGAGATGAGGATCGCATCTTCGAAATTGTAACCATTCCAAGGCATGAAGGCCACCAGCACGTTGCGGCCCAGAGCCAGCTCGCCATTCTCGGTATTCGGCCCGTCCGCAATAACCTCCCCAGCTTTGACTTTCTGGCCTTTGCGCACGATGGGCTTTTGCGTGATGCAAGTGCTGGCATTCGAGCGCAGGAATTTGCGCAGTTTGTAGAGGTAAATGCCGGCCTTGCGATCGGTTTTGAGTTTGCGCTTATCAGTCGGCACTTGGCCATCCGGAGTGATCAAAATCTGCGTCGCGGTGACCGAGGCCACAATACCCGGAGCCTCCGCGCAAACGACAGCGCGGGAATCCCGAGCAACGCGGGATTCCATGCCGGTGCCGACCAACGGAGATTCAGAGACCAACAGGGGCACGCCTTGGCGCTGCATGTTCGAGCCCATGAGAGCGCGGTTGGCGTCGTCGTGCTCGAGGAATGGAATCAGCCCTGCCGCCACGGAGACGAGCTGCTTGGGCGAGACATCCATGTATTGGACGAGCGCGCGGTCCACTTCGACAAATTCCCCGCGATAACGGCACTGCACCCGCTCCACGGCGATCTGCTTATTCTCATCCAAAGGCGTGTTGGCCTGGGCGATGTAGAAATTCTCATCCCGATCGGCGCTGAGATATTCCACACCGTCGCTCACCTTGCCGTTGGTGACTTTGCGGTAGGGCGTTTCGATGAAGCCAAACTCGTTCACCCGAGCGTAAATGGAGAGACTGTTGATGAGGCCGATGTTCGGACCTTCCGGCGTCTCAATCGGACAGATGCGCCCGTAGTGCGAAGGATGCACGTCGCGCACTTCAAAACCCGCGCGGTCGCGACTGAGGCCACCCGGCCCGAGGGCCGAAAGGCGGCGCTTGTGGGTCAGCTCAGACAGCGGATTGGTCTGATCCATGAACTGACTGAGTTGAGAGCGCCCAAAGAAATCCCGGATCACCGCGCTGAGGGACTTCGGATTGATCAATTTGGACGGCGTGATGTGGTCCACACCGGCTTCGTAGAGCGACATGCGCTCCCGCACCAAGCGTTCTGTGCGGGCCAGCCCGAGGCGGCATTGATTGGCCAAAAGCTCGCCCACCGTCCTGATGCGGCGACTGCCGAGGTGGTCAATGTCGTCAATCATCCCATCACCTTGACGGAGTTTGACGAGGTAACGCATCGCCGCCACAAAGTCCTCAGGTGTAAGAGTGCGCTCCTCAGGGTTTACGTCCAGATTGAGCTTGACGTTGATTTTGTGGCGGCCGACGCGGCCCAAGTCATAGCGCTTGGGATCAAAGAAAAGCCGCTTGATCATGTTCCGCGCGTTCTGCGCCGTGGGCGGGTCGCCAGGACGGATTTTACGATAGATATCCTTGAGCGCCTCTTCCTCGTTTTTCGCGGTGTCTTTCTTCAGCGACTTGATGATTGTGTCGTCTTCCTTGGTATCAATCACCTGAATGGATTTGTGCCCCACGTTAAGGATGTCACGCACCACGGTTTTATTGAGCGGCTCAAACGCACGGGCCACGATGGCCTCGCCATCCATGACATCGGCAACCGGCACCTTGGTGCTGATTTCCTCTTCGTCGAGGTTTTCGTTCAGCTTGAGCGTCTCGAT
This sequence comes from uncultured Chthoniobacteraceae bacterium, assembly GCA_964595865.1. GTDB lineage: Bacteria > Verrucomicrobiota > Verrucomicrobiia > Chthoniobacterales > DYNR01 > CAZQRL01. Next base: position 213,734 of record CAZQRL010000003.1, on the reverse strand, counting down.
GGTGTAGAAGAGGTTGATGATATCCTGATCAGTAGGGTAGCCGAGGGTGCGCAGGAAGGTCGTGGCCAGGAATTTGCGGCGACGTTTGCGGCGGTCGAGGTAAACGTAGAGCAGGTCGCTGGTGTCGAACTGAACCTCCATCCAAGAGCCCCGGTCCGGAATGACCCGGAATCCATAGAGCAGCTTCCCGTTGAGATGCACATCGGTCTCAAAGCAGATGCCGGGCGAACGATGTAACTGAGAAACGACCACGCGTTCAGCCCCATTGATCACGAAGGTGCCACGCTCGGTCATGAGCGGAATCTCGCCCATGTAAACCTTCTCATCCTTGGCCCCGCGTTCGTCTTTGTAACGGAAGGTGACGTAGAGCGACCCGCTGTAGGTTTCCCCTTCCCGCTGCGCTTCCTCGGCATCCATCTTCGGCTCGTTCAAATCGTAGGAAACAAAATCCAGGCTGGTTTTTTCGTCGAAGCCTTGGATGGGGAAGAATTCCCGGAAGACCGCTTGCAGCCCCACGCACTTGCGCTGGCTGGGCGGCACATTCAGCTGGAAAAACTCTTTGTAGGAGTGGATTTGCAGTTCGATGAAGTTCGGCGGAGCGATAACTTCGTGCAGTTTTCCGAAATGAATGCGTTCAGACATGGCGAGGTCGGCGGTTGGGCTTATGGCTTAGGTTCGGCCAGAATCACCGAAGGGGTGGTGTCTGGAGACCAATTTCAGGGCACATTTGGTGGACAAAAAGGCCTGAAAGCTTGCCAAGACAAGGACGTGGGAGTGCGGTCCGGGCAAGCTTGCAGGCTTAAGGATAAAGGTGAGCGGTAAAGGGTGTTGGGGTCTTCAGGGTGCGGTTTGGGGAAGGGAAATTGCTAACCGGAGCAGGGCGGAGCGCAAGTTTTTTTCTTGTCAAAAGAAAATTTTGCGCTCCGCCGCAAGCTTGCCGGATTCTGCGGAGAGAAAAATTACTTGATCTCGACCTTGGCACCAGCCGCCTCGATCTTCTTCTTGATCTCTTCGGCTTCTTCCTTGGTCACGCCTTCTTTCAGCGCCTTGGGAGCGCTTTCGACGAGAGCCTTGGCTTCGGCCAGACCGAGGCCTTGAACCGCGGCGCGCACTTCTTTAATGACGGCGATCTTGTTGGCCCCAGCTTCAGCTAGAATGACATCGAAGGAGGTCTTTTCCTCAGCAGCGGGAGCAGCGGCTCCCCCAGCGGCGGGAGCAGCGGCCACGGCCACCGGAGCGGCGGCGCTAACGCCCCACTTTTCTTCGAGTTGTTTGACGAGGTCGGCAACTTCCAGCACGGTCAACGCGCTGAGCTTTTCGACGAGTTCTTGGGTATCTGCCATTGTATCAGGTTTTTGCGGTATCGTCGCGCCCCGAAGCCTCAGGGCATTTAAGATCCGACAGCTGTCGAACCCGACGAGGAACCAGGTTGTTTTGTGGTTTCGGCGGCGGCGGCTTCTCGACCGCCTCCGAAAGTTTATTCCATGTGGAAAATGGTGGGTTTTAGCCCGCGGAGCTGGCGTCCACTTTGGCTTGCAGAACACGGGCCAAGCTGGCGGCGGGTTCGTTGAGGAGGCGGACCAGCTTCGAGGCGGGTGCCTGCAGCAAGCCAAGGAGGGTTGCTTGCAGGACAGGTTTGGAGGGCAGATCGGCCAAAGCGAGGATCTGCTCCACCTGCAAGACGGCTCGATCGAGGATACCTCCCTTGATTTCTGGACGCTCGAATTCTGCCTTGAAGGACTTGACCACTTTGGCGGCGGCGCAAATATCGCTCGGCCCGGTAATCATGGCCACCTGTCCACCCAGACAATCCTTGATTTCTGGCCAATCCAAGGTTTCTGCGGCGCGGCGGAGCATGGTGTTTTTCACCACATGGCACTCGGCTCCGCTTTCAGCGAGACGTTTGCGGAGCTCGGCAAAGTGCGGGACCTTCATGCCGGTATATTCCACCACCAGAAGGAATGGGGAGGCGCCCAGTTTTTCCTGGACGTAATCAATGATAGAAGCTTTTTCGGGACGCATAGTGGTGGAAAGTTAGTTTTTCAGGAATGGAGCGGGATCCAGCTTGATGCCGGGCAGCATGGTGGCGCTGAGGGTGATGGCTTCCACAAAAGTGCCTTTAGCCGTGGCCGGGCGGGCACGAACTACCGCCTCGATCACCGCCTTGCCGTTGTCCACCAAGGCTTCCGGAGAAAAGGAAAATTTCCCGACCGGCACAGCCACGTTGGCGTTTTTGTCGAGCTTGAACTCGACGCGTCCGGCTTTGACTTCCTGCACAGCTTTGGCAGTATCTTCGGTGACGGTGCCAGTCTTGGGGTTGGGCATCAGGCCGCGCGGGCCGAGGAATTTCCCGAGTTTACGCACTTCGGCCATGGCAGCGGGCGTTGCTACGGCCACGTCAAAATCGGAAAAACCGGCTTGGATTTGTTTGATGAGATCTTCAAACCCGACGTATTCGGCACCGGCTTCTTTGGCTGCCAAAGCAGCGGCACCAGTGGCGAAAACCAAGACCCGCACACTTTTCCCACTGCCGTGTGGTAGAGGGCAGGTCCCGCGGACCATTTGATCGCTCTGGCGCGGATCCACTCCCAGCTTAAATGATAAGGTGACCGTCTGGTCGAACTTGGTGGCCGGAAGCGACTTGAGCAGGGTGACTGCTTCACTTAGGGCGAACTTCTTCTTGGAATCAATTTTTTCCGCGGCGGCGCGGTATCGTTTGCTGCGTTTTTTTTGCATGGTTGGGAGCAGTGTTAGCGTCTCTCGGGAGACTCCTGCAGGTTTGCGTTGAGGTTGAAGGGGAAAATCGGTCCAGGCTTGCCGAACTTAGGCGTCCACGACTTCGATACCCATCTGGCGCGCGGTGCCACACAAGGTGCGGTAAGCCGCTTCTTCCGAGGTCGCGTTCATGTCCGGCATCTTGACCTTCACCACATCCATCACTTGCTTGCGGGTGAGCTTGGCGACTTTGTTTTTGTTGGGTTCCTTGGACCCCGCAGCAATCCCAGCGGCCTTTTTCAGCAGAATCGAAGCCGGAGGTTTTTTGGTGATGAAGGTAAAAGATTTGTCTTTGTAAACCGTAATCACCACCGGCAGGATGTCGCCGGCTTGTTTTTGGGTCGCCGCATTGAACTCCTTGCAGAAACCCATGATGTTGACCCCGTTTTGCCCCAGCGCGGGCCCCACAGGCGGAGCTGGATTGGCTTGACCTGCAGGAATCTGCAGTTTGATGGTAGCGACGATTTCTTTGGCCATGGGTCAGGTGAAATTGGGAAAGGAAAAGAATCTCCCGCAACGGAGCTGGATTTGGAAGAGGTAAGGAAAACACTCTTCCGAGCCCAAGCGGGTCGGGAATTGCATCACAGCTCCATCTTCGAGGCAAGAAATTTTTTCGGATTTTTTCAACGGGCTGTTGACCGCCGGAGTTCGCCAGAGTCGCGAGTAAACCCCCCCATGAAAAAAGCGGATATAAAAATCCGATTAGTCAAGAAAATTTTGCAAAAAATCGCAGGGGGTTGTTGACAGGACTGCAAATTCTTCACTAACCCTTACCCCCTCGCAGCCCGAAAGCTCCAAGTCTGTCGCGAAAAAAAATTTCTTCGCGGAAGAATCTGGAATTCCCAAAAGGAAAGCCGGGGCGTAAAAAGTTGCGAGCAACCGCTCCCAGTGAGCCTGAACCAGAAGCCTTCGAAAAGCGCAGTGGCCTTCGAGAATCGGACTGGTGCAGGGCCGCTGAGACGAGGAAGATTTCATCCTGCTTTTTTTACCCACCCACCTCCGAAGACCACGCGCCGCATGGCAAATTTTTTTCCGAAATACACCAACTGGATCGCTCCGAAGATCCTCATTATGCTTGGCGGCATCGGCACGTTGCTGGTCGGAGGCATCTGGTATTACTTCACGCCGAAATACACGCGGGTTGGCTACATGCCGGACCAACCGGTGCCTTTCTCTCACGTCATTCACGTGGAGCAGCTGGGGATGGATTGCCGCTACTGCCACAGCTACGTGGAAGTCGCTTCTCACTCCAACGTCCCCACTACCGCGACCTGCATCGGTTGCCACGGCGAGGGCAAAATCCGCTGGGACAGCCCCAAGCTGGCAGCAGTGCGGGAGAGCTGGGCCACCGGCCAGCCGATCAACTGGGTGCGGATTCACCAAGTGCCGGATTACACCTACTTCAATCACGCGGTGCACGTGAACCGCGGTGTGAGCTGCCAAAGCTGTCACGGAGACGTTAGTGCAATGCAAGTGGTCTATCAACATGAGCCGCAAAGCATGAGCTGGTGTTTGGATTGTCACCGCGCTCCCGAGAATTTCCTCCGCCCGCCGGAAGAGATCTACAACATGAAGTGGACACCTGTGGCGGGAACCACCCAGCGAGAAATCGGCCTCGCCTTCAAAGAGGCTTGGGATGTGAACCCGCCGGTCACCTGCGGAGGCTGTCACCGATGAAAAAAATCCATTTGCATCCTCCTCGGGAGGCACGCCCGAAAATGTGGCGCAGCCTTGGCGAGCTTGAAAACACGCCCGACTTTCAAGAGTGGCTGCACCGGGAGTTTCCCCGGGGCGCAGATATTTATGAGGACAGCGGCTATTCCCGACGGGACTTTATGAAGCTGCTCGGGGCCTCCATGGCCCTCGCAGGGGTTGGACTCACCGGATGCCGCCGTCCGGAATCTTATCTAGTACCTTTCACCCAGACGGCCGAGTTCACCATTCCCGGGAAGAATCTCTATTACGCCACTGCCATGCCGACCCGGCTCGGCACCATGCCGCTCATCGCCACCACGGTGGACGGACGCCCGATCAAGCTGGAAGGCAACCCCCTCCACCCGGCCAGCAATGGTGGCACCGATGGCTTTGCCCAAGCCTCGGTATTGGATCTCTATGATCCGCACCGCTCGAAGAACTTTCTCCAAGCAGGGGAGGTTTCCACTCCGGAAGCCTTCGCGGAGTTTATCGCTGCGGTCCGCCAAGCGCACCAAGCCGATGGCCAGGGCTTGGCGTTCTTGGTGCAAGCCGACAATTCTCCGACTCGCGCCCGCCTGCGGCAATCGCTCCTGGCCGAATTTCCCAATCTTACCTGGGCCGAATATGAACCGCTCGGGAATTCGCTCTATGAACAAGCCGTGGGTGCGGCCTACGGTCCGGGCATTTGCACGCAACCGAATTTCCAGGCCGCGGACCGGATTCTTGCGCTAGACAGCGATTTTCTCAACTGCGGAGAAACCGGCATCAGCTTCGCGCGGGGGTTTAGTGCCCGCCGGGCTCCCAAGCAAGACGGCGGGAAAATGAACCGTCTCTACTGCCTCGAGAGCACCTACTCGCTCACTGGGGGCATGGCAGACCATCGGTTGGCCGTGCCGGCAAGCCAAATCGCCGCTGCCGCTGCCGCCATCGGCAGCAAGGTCTTGGAAAAGATCAACCATCCGGGCCTGCGGGCAGTGTGGCAAACTCTCGCGGCTCCGCCCACCGAGGTGGATCCCGCTTGGATCGAAGCCTGTGCCGACGACCTAGTCGCGCACTCCGGAAGCTCGCTTGTGGTTGTGGGACCCCAGCAACCCCTTGCAGTGCAAATCCTTGGCCTGGCGCTTAACGAAGCTTTGGGGGCACGCGGGAGGACCTTGATCTTTCGCCAAGGTCCCATCGAGCCGACTCCGGCCTCCATTGGAGATTTGGCGCAGCGGATGCGGGCCGGGCAGATTTCCACGCTGTTCATTTTGGGAGGAAATCCCGCCTACAATGCTCCCGCGGACCTTAATTTCGCCGAGTTGCTCAAACAGGTCCCGCAGACCATTCATCACGGCCTTTTCGAAGACGAGACCTCCAAGCTCTGTTCCTGGCACGTTCCGGCGGCGCACTACTTAGAATTTTGGTCCGATGGATTTACTCCCGACGGAACTTTGACTTCGGTGCAGCCGATGATTTTACCGCTCTGGAACGGCGTGTCCGAGCTGGAAATCTACCATGCGCTACTTGGCCAACCTGCCCCGGAAGGCCCAGCCTTGGTGCAACAAACTTTTGCCACTCGCACTGGCCTCGCTGGTGAGGCCTTCCAGTTGGCTTGGAATGATTTCCTCCGCCAAGGCTTCCTCCCCGATAGCGCCTTCCCGATCGCTGAAGCCCCCTTCCAAACCGCCCCGGCCGTGAGCGCGATTCAAGCCAGTCCTCTGCTGCCAGTGGCCGGCGAAGAATTGGTTTTCCTGCAAAGCTCCAGCGTGGACGATGGGCGCTATGCCAACAATTCCTGGCTGCAAGAAACCCCCGATTTCGTCACCAAACTCACCTGGGACAATGCGCTCCTGGTAAGTCCGGCGGATGCCAAACGCCTTAGAATCCAGGATGGAAGCCTGGTTGAGGTCACTGCCGGGGATCGCTCTTTACGCACCGCTGCGATTATCGCCCCGGGGCAAGCCGAGGGCTCTTTCGCCATCGCGCTGGGCTATGGTCGCCAGAACGTCTCCGCGCTCATGGATAATGTCGGTTTCGACGCTTACCCATTGCGGACCGCAAAATCTCCCCGCTTTACTACCGGCGTCACCGTAAAATCGCTTGGAGAAAAATATACCCTGGCTCGGACCCAGGAACACCAGAGCATGGAAGGGCGCGATCTTTTCCGCGAAGGGCCCCTGGAAGTCTTCGAGAAAAACCCGCGCTTCCCCATGGAAATGAGCGAGTTCGCCCACCTCACTCCGCTGGTCCAGCAAGGGCATCAGCTCTTCAAAAACGACTTTCTCACCGCCAAAGAGCAGTGGGCCATGACCATAGACCTGAATGTCTGCACCGGCTGCAACGCCTGCTTGGTGGCTTGCCGGGCAGAAAACAACGTACCCGTGGTGGGTAAAGATCAGGTTCGCCGGGGTCGGGAAATGGCTTGGATTCGCATAGACCGTTGGTTTGCCGGTGAACCCGAAGCCCCGGAGATGTTGCCCCAGGCCATCCTTTGCCAACAATGCGAAAACGCTCCCTGCGAAACGGTATGTCCGGTCAATGCCACGGTGCACAGCGAAGATGGGCTCAATCTCATGGCCTACAACCGCTGCATCGGCACGCGCTACTGCGCCAACAACTGCCCGTGGAAAGTGCGGCGCTTCAACTTTTTCGATTACAACGAGCGTCCGCTCGACCAACTCTACTGGGGCCCGGTGGCCAAGAAAGGCATGGCCGAAAGCCTCAAGATGGTGAAAAACCCCAACGTGACGGTGCGCATGCGCGGGGTCATGGAAAAGTGCACTTTCTGCATTCAACGCATCGAAGAGGCCAAGATCGCCCGCCTCGTCGAGGCTGGTCCACGCAACAAAAACGACGTTCCAGTCGGGCCCTTCCAAGTCGCCTGCCAACAGGCCTGCCCGGCGGATGCCATCACCTTCGGGAATCAGAACGATCCCGCAAGCGCGGTCGCCAAGCTGCGGGAAGATGAGCGCGGCTACACGATGTTCACCTACATCAATGCCCGGCCTCGAATCACCTACCTGGCGCGCATCAAAAACCCCAACCCGCGCATGCCCGGGGCGGAATTGATCGGCAAAATCAATAGCAATTGGCATGGCGGACACGGCGACTCCCACGCCGAACCGCAGAGCGAAATCCCCACCGGGGTAACCCACGGCGCAGAAACCCACGCAGGATAACCTACCCATGGCTCAAGGAACGGCAACTTTCGAACCTCCCGAGCTCCGCTCGGAAACCGCCCAGATTGAACGTCCCCCGCTGGTGCTCAATCAGCGCACCATGGGCTGGATCGGCAACTACGTCAGCTCCATCGTCGAAAGTAAAACTCCGACTTGGTGGTGGTTGGCCATGGGCGTGACCGTGCCCATGACCCTCATGTGCTTCTCGCTCTTGGCCTACCTCATTGCTACCGGGGTCGGCGTCTGGGGCAATAACCACCCCGTGGGCTGGGCTTGGGACATCACCAATTTCGTCTTCTGGATTGGCATCGGCCACGCCGGCACCCTCATCTCTGCCATCTTGTTCCTCACGCGGCAAAAATGGCGCACCTCCATCAACCGCGCCGCTGAAGCCATGACCCTTTTTGCCGTGGTCTGCGCCGGCATCTACCCGGCTCTCCACGTGGGCCGGGTCTGGATGGTGTGGTTCCTCGCCCCGGTGCCGAATGCGAATGCGATCTGGCAAAACTTCCGCAGTCCGTTGCTTTGGGACGTCTTTGCCGTTTCGACCTATTTCACCGTCTCGGTGCTCTTCTGGTATACCGGGCTGATTCCCGACCTGGCGACTCTGCGTGACCGGGCGAAAACAAAAATCCGCAAGTTTTTCTACGGCATCGCGGCGCTGGGTTGGCGGGGCGGCAATCGGCAGTGGAAGCACTACGAAATGGCTTACCTCATCCTCGCCGGTCTCTCCACGCCGCTGGTGCTTTCGGTGCACTCTGTGGTGTCCTTTGACTTTGCCACTTCCGTCGTGCCCGGCTGGCACACCACGATTTTCCCGCCTTACTTTGTCGCTGGGGCCATTTTCGGCGGCTTTGCTATGGTCTTGACCATCATGATTCCTGCGGCGGCCATCTACAAACCGCTCGGGGATCTGGTGACTCCCTCGCACGTGGACAAAATGTGTAAGATCATTTTGCTCACGGGCTCGATCGTCGGCTACGCCTACCTCATGGAGCTCTTTATCGCCTGGTATGGAGCCAATCCCTACGAGCGCGCAGCTTTCTGGTATCGAGCCACCGGGCCATCCTCTTGGAATTACTGGGTGATGATGTTTTGCAACGTCATTGCGCCGCAGTTCTTCTGGTTCCGTTATTTCCGCTACAACTGGATTTGGGTTTGGATCCTGGTGCAATTCCCGAACATCGGGATGTGGTTCGAACGCTTCGTCATCATTGGCACGACCCTCGAACGCGATTTCATGCCCTCCATCTGGCGGCAATTCCATCCCACTTGGGTGGATATTTTCACCTTTGTCGGCACCTTCGGACTTTTTACGACGCTCTTCCTTTTGTTCATCCGCTTCCTGCCAATGATCTGTATGTTTGAAGTCAAAGCGGTCCTGCCGGAAGCAGACCCTCACCACGGCTCGCACCACTAACATGGAAATCGCTGGTAATCCCCAAGCCAAAATCCACGCCATCGCCGCCGAGTTCCCGGATGTGCGGTCCCTCTACCATGCGGCCGAGACCCTCCGCGACCTCGGTTACCGGCGTTGGGATACCTTCTCTCCTTTCCCCATTCACGGCATGAATGAAGCCATGGGCATCGGCAAATCCTGGCTCAGCGCCCTGGTTTTCCTGGGTGGTCTGAGCGGATTCTCCCTCGCGGTCTTTCTGCAATTCTTCACCTCCAGCTGGCTCTATCCGCTGGTTGTCGCTGGCAAGCCCACCGATTTCTTCACCGTGCCGGCTTTTTTCCCGGTGATGTTTGAGCTGACCATTCTGCTCTCCGCCTTCACCGCCGTCTTTGGCATGCTGATTCTCAACGGTCTGCCTCGCTTCAACCACCCGATGTTCAATTGGGACCGATTCGCCAAGGTGACCGACGACGGCTTTTTTATCGCCATCGAAGCGGAAGATCCGCAGTTCAACCCAGAAGCCACTCCGGAACTGCTCAAGACCCTGGGGGGGACCCACGTCACCCTCATCCACGACGAGGACTAATCTCCCATGCTGCGCTACTTCTTCGCCCTCTTCGCCCTCACCATCGTGGTCATTATTTCCTTGGCCGGATTCCGTGGGCAATTTTTCAAGCAGCCCCCGATCGAAATTTTCCCGGACATGGATCGGCAGCCTAAGGTCAAGGCGCAAAAGCCGAGCACATTTTTCGCCGACACCCGGGCCTCCCGTCTGCCGGTGGCAGGAACGGTGCCGCTGGGCTACTCGATCCCGCTGCGCGATGCCGATGGGGCCATCGTGGAGATGCAAGGACCCTACAAGCAAATCGCCTTCACCAGCAGTCCGGACTACTACAACACCGGAAAAATGGGTGACCAATGGGGCACCGGGCTGCCGATTGCCATTGATGACGAGGTCATGGCCCGCGGGCGCGAGCGCTACAATATCAACTGCCGGGTCTGCCACGGGGCGGTCGGTCTAGGAAACGGGGTTGCCGGAGAATTTGGCCTGAATGCCATCGCCAACCTGCATCAAGAACGCATCGTGCAAATGGCCGACGGCGAAATTTTCAATACCATCACCCACGGGAAAAACACCATGATGGGCTATGGGCACAACATCCAGGTGCCGGACCGTTGGGCGATTATCGCCTATCTCCGCGCCTTGCAGCGTTCTCGCCGCGTGCCGGCCGATGAGCTGCCCCCGGCGGAACTTTCCCGCCTCCGTGGCGGTGATGCCGCCCCCCCGGCTGCTGGCGCGGAAACTGCCTCTTTGAATTTGCCATGAGCGACCACTCCTCTCCTCCATCCGCACCGAAGACGGAATACTTCGACTACAAACACGTCGGAGGCCGATTCCTGGGGGCTGCCGTCTTGGCGGTGCTGTCCCTCATCGCTTGCTTCGCCCTCGGTTTCTACAACGCAAAGCAATTCGCTTTTTCCTATCTATTCGCTTTCACCGTCTTTCTCACCATCTGCATGGGAGGACTGTTCTGGGTGTTGGTCCATCACGCTGTGGATGCTGAGTGGAGCGTGGTGGTGCGGCGCCAACTGGAAAACCTCGCCTCGCTCTTGCCGGTGATGGCGATGCTGTTTATTCCGCTCATTTTCGTCGCGCCGAAGCTCTGGTATTGGATGAAAATGGGCCCGGGCGAGGATGTCATCCTCGATGAGAAGGCAGCCTATCTCAACGTCCCATTCTTCTGGATTCGCGCCGCGTTTTACTTCGGCTTCTTCACTTTGGCTTCCTGGCTCCTGAAAAAATTCTCCGTCGCCCAGGACAAAAATGGCCTGGCGCGCTACACCCTTTGGAACCGTAAGGTCACCTTTGCCAGCTTGCCCCTCTTCGCAGTCTGTTTGACCTTCGCTGCCGTGGATTGGCTCATGGGGTTGGATTTCCACTGGTTTTCCACAATGTGGGGAGTCTATCTCTTCGCCGGTTCTGCCCTCAGTTCTCTTTGCATTCTGGTTCTCCTCATCACCGCACTGCGCAGCGCGGGCTATTTCCAGAACATTATCTCCGTCGAGCACTACCACATCATTGGCAAGCTGATGTTCGCTTTCACAGTTTTCTGGGCCTACATCGGATTCAGCCAATACATGCTCATCTGGTATGCCAACATCCCCGAAGAGACCGTTTACTACCTCATCCGCAACGTCGAGAGCTGGAATACCCTAAATATCATTCTCGTGGTGGGTCACTTCTGGGTGCCCTTCCTGCTGCTGCTTCCGCAAGCTGGCAAACGGAACCCCGCCTTCCTCTGCGGCGTGGCGGTCTGGATTCTCCTCATGCACGTCCTCGATATTTACATCATCGTGCTGCCGGCTCTACACAAAACCGGCTTCTCCCCCAGCCCGCTGGACTTGCTCTGCCTCCTGGCCATCGGGGCCACGTTGGTGGCGGTGTTCCTGAAAAAACTCGGCGATACGCCGCTGTGGCCGGTGCGGGATCCGCGCCTGGAAAATTCGCTCCGACTTCTGAACTAATCCATGAGCAGCCCTACCCTTCCCAATCCCACGGCCCGCTCCTCGGCCCCGATTTTTATCGGTGGCCTGATCATGCTCCTGCTCTTCACCGGCCTCACTTGGTGGATGCTCAAATCCCGCCCTGAGCCCTTGAATGAAGAGGCCATCCGCTCGGCCCAGCGCATTGAGATTTTGCAAAAGGTCAACGAACAGGCCGAGAAAGATCTCAACCAATTCGCCTGGGTGGATGAAGCCAAAGGCATCGCGCAAGTGCCGGTGGACTACGCCATGAAATTGGAAATCGAGGCTTTGCGCCAGGCTCCCGGTCCGCGCCCAGCTTACCCGGTGGATCCGATTGCCGCAGCGGCGTTCTTGGAAGCCCAGAAAGCCAACCGAGAAGCCGCGGCTAGCCCAGCTGCTGAAGTGCCCGCGGAACCCCCTGCCCAAACGAGTGAACCCTCCCCAGCTGAAACTCCTGCGGATTCCGCGGCGCCGGACTCCAACCAGCCCCCAGCTCCGTAACTCTGGCGTATGGAAGTCAGCTACATTCTCATCCCAGCCGGTATCGCTCTCCTGAGCGGCAGTGCCTTGGCAGTCTTTTATTGGGCGGCCAAAACCGGCCAATTTCGCAATCTCCGCCAAGGTTCCGAGGTCATCTTTGACGCCGATGAACCCATCGGCAAACCCACGGACCGCTTCCCGGGCTCTACAAGCACCGCTCAGACGCGCAAGCCCTCTTAACCCATGAGTCTCAATCTCCTCTCCGCCATCAATCCGGCCACAAAACCGGAGGTTTTCGATCGCTTGGAACGTTCAGCGATTGACCGTTCTTGCCGCCTGCCGGTGCTGATTTTCTTTGGGTCAGCCATCTTTTGGCTCCTGGTCGGTTCACTTTTGGGCGTGCTGGCAGCCCTGAAGATGAACTTTCCCACGCTGCTGGACAGCGGGGCTTGGTTGACCTTTGGGCGCATCCGTCCGGCGCACTTAAATGTCGTGGCCTACGGCTGGGCTTCCTCTGCGGCGATCGGTGTGGGAATCTGGCTCATGGCTCGCCTCTGCCGGGTGCCTCTGCTCAATCAATCCTTGGTCATTTCCTCCGCCGTGATTTGGAACCTGGGGATTCTCATTGGCACGCTCGGGATTCTCGCAGGAGACGGTCGCTCCATCGAATGGTTGGAATACCCTGGCTACAGCACGCCGATCATCTTCGTCGCTTTTGCCTTTATCGCCATCTGGACGATTATCATGTTCCGCTTTCGTAAACCGGGGCACGTCTATGTTTCACAATGGTATCTGCTGGCGGCCTTCCTTTGGTTCCCCTGGCTTTATGCCACGGCAAACATCCTCCTGGTCTGGAGTCCCATCCAAGGATCGGCGCAAGGGGCGGTGAATTGGTGGTATGCCCACAACGCGCTTGGGCTTTGGTTCACCCCGGTGGGCTTGGCCTCGGCCTATTACATGATTCCCAAGGTCATCGGGCGGCCGATTCACAGCTACTACCTTTCCATCCTGGGCTTCTGGTCCCTGGCTCTCTTCTACAGCTGGAATGGCCTGCACCACCTCATCGGCGGTCCTTTTCCTTCTTGGCTCGTCAGTGCCTCGATCGTCGCCAGCATCATGATGTTCATCCCGGTCATCACGGTGGCCATCAACCACCACATGACCATGCGCGGACATTTTGCCGCCCTCGGCTGGAGCCCGACCCTGCGCTTCACCGTCTTCGGGGCTATGACCTACACCCTGGTGAGTCTCCAAGGCAGCACTATGGCCATCCCGCAGCTCAATGCTCTCTTCCACTTCACCGACTACACCATCGGGCACGCTCACCTCGGCGTTTACGGCTTTTTTAGCATGATGATGTTTGGGGCGATGTATTACATCGTGCCGCGCCTAGTAGGCTGGGAATGGCCTTCGGCGACATTGATCCGCTGGCATTTCTGGCTCACAGCACTGGGAATTGCCGTGATGGTCGGCGCGCTAACGATTGGCGGGATGTTACAGGGCTTTGCTTTGCATGATCCGCAGATCAACTTCATGAGCACGCTGGACCTAGTCTGGCCCTGGCGCCTCATCCGTTCGATCTCCGGCACCGCCATGCTGCTCGGCCACATTATCTTCGCCGTGCTCTTCGTCCTCATGCTTTTGAAAACTGGCGAAAAACAAAAATCTGCCACGCTGCTGGCCAAACCGGAACCTCAGGAGGAACTCGTCAACGCATGAACCGAATGCCTCTGCTTTTTGTCGGAATCTTCCTGACCTTTGGGTCGGCGTGGGTCGGTCTGGTGGCCTACCCCTATTTGGCCCTGGGCAATCTCCAACCCGTCATTCAGGAAGATACGGGTGATATTTTTCCACCGCCGCTTTCGGGTTCGGCCATCGCCGGCCAGCGGGTCTATGCCAGCGCCGGTTGTGTCTATTGCCACAGTCAACAAGTGCGGCAGCCTTACATCACCAAAAGCGACTTGCAGCGTGGCTGGGGCACCCGGCCCACGGTGGCGCGAGACTTCATCCGCGAACAACCCGTCTTCCTCGGCACCATGCGCACCGGTCCGGATTTGGCGAATGTCGGCAAACGCTGGTCAGACCCAAATTGGCACCATCGCCACCTTTACGAACCAGCCACGGTCAGTCCGGGTAGTATCATGCCCTCCTATCGCTACCTCTACCAGCTGCGTAAAATTGTCGGCCAACCTTCCATAGATGCCGTGCAAGGGTTGGTCGGTCCGCATGCCCCGCCACCGGGCTATGAGGTGGTCCCGACCGAACAGGCCAAGGCCCTCGTCGCCTACCTGATCTCCCTCAATCGCGACTATCCGCTGGAGGAAGCCCCCGAACCTTCTCTCGATTAAGCTCACCTGCCTGTGAACCCGAACGATCCGAAATTGCCTCCCGCGGAAGAATTCCGCGATCCCAACGAAGTCGAGGGGATGAACGTGGCCAAAGTCCACGGTTCCATTTTGCGCGAGCGGGAAGACCCGCAGGATGGCTATGAGCCGATTCCACTCTGGCTAGTCACGTTCATCATGATCGTGGTGTTCTGGGGCGGGATGTATCTGGCCTATAACAGCGGGGGATTCCAATCCAACGTCTTCGATCCCTCCCGCACCGCCTGGGCTGGCGGGGGTGCTGCCCAAGAGAAAGCCGCACCGGATCCGATTGCTCTCGGCCGCCGGGTCTTCACTCAGAATTGCGTCGTCTGCCACCAGGCTACCGGTCTCGGTGTGGCCGGACAGTTTCCTCCGCTGGCTGGTAGTGAATGGGTTCTCTCCGAAGGCTGGCACGGGGATAATCACTTGGTGAAAATCCTCGCCCACGGTCTTCAAGGAGTGGTGCAGGTCAAAGGCGAAACTTACAACAACGCCATGCCGGCGCAGAAGCTGACCGATGCGCAAATCGCCAATGTGCTGACCTATATCCGCAGCGAATGGGGGAACAACGCGCCGCCCATCTCCGAGGCGTTCGTCGCCGAGGTCCGCGCCCAATCCGCAGATCGCACAGAGCCTTGGACACAAGCGGAGCTGCAGGCCATTGAGCGGGTGCTGGATACCGCCAGTGGCACGCCTCCTGCTCCTCCAGCAGCAGACGCCACCGCCACCGATTCCCAAACCCCACCCGCGCCTGCTGATTCCAACGCCCAACCCGCAGCCCCTTAAGCTCTCCAAGTAACCATGCCGTTCCTCCTCAGACTCCTCCCGCTCCTGCTGCTCTGGCTCTGTCTCCCCGGAACGGGAATGGCCGAGCAACGCACCACCAATCTCTACTGGGCTCCCGAGAATGTCACCGTCGGCGGGGAGAAAGTAGATGCGATTCTCAATTTCATCTTCTTTCTCACAGCGACGGTCTTCTTCCTCGTCAACGGAGTTTACATTTATTACCTTGTCAAATACCGGCGCCGCCCCGGTGTCCAAGCACACTACAGCCACGGGAACAACAAGTTGGAAGTTGTCTGGACCACCATTCCCACGGTGATCTTTCTCGGTTTGGCGATTTGGAGCAATCAGGTCTGGTTCGAATTGCATCGTCCTGCCCCAGACGACGCCCTGCGCGTGGACATTGTCAGTTACCAATTTGGTTTCGATATGCGCTACCCCGGCAAAGATGGGGTTCTCGGTCGGGCCCGCGATCTGGGTTTCACTGCCGAGGACAAGTTTGCCCTGGAAGATGATCCGGCGGCGGCGGATGACTTTTCTTCCACCGAGCTTGTCATTCCGGCCAATCGCCCAGTGCATGTTTTTATGCGCTCCCGCGATGTCATTCACTCTTTCTATGTGCCACAATTCCGCCTTTATCAGGACATGGTGCCAGGCCGGACGATTGGTTGGGTGTGGTTCGAGGTCAAACGCCCGGGTGAATTTGAGCTCGCCTGCAGCCAGCTCTGCGGCACCGGCCACTACAACATGAAGGCGCGCATCCGCGTCCTGCCTCCGGAACAATTTGATGCCTGGTATGCGGAAAAATCCGCTTCCTTGGCCGCACGCATCCTTCCTCCGACTCCGGTTCTCGCGGCCGCTTCTGACCTCCAGCCTGAAATCCTGCCATGAGTGCAACCCTCACCGCCTCCGCAGAGCCCACGCTCGCCGATCCTTCGCACCATCAGCCGGAAGGCTTCTTCCGTAAATATCTCTGGACCTACGATCACAAAATGATCGGATTGCAGTATCTCTGGACGGCCTTGTTTTTCCTCTTCATTGGTGGCGGGCTGGCTCTGGGAGTGCGCTACCAGCTGGCTTATCCGGGCGCGGAAGTGCCCATTATTGGGCAATTCCTGCCTTCGACCGTGGCGGTGGACGGCGCGATTGTCCCCGGTGGCTACAACATGCTCGTGACCATGCACGCCACAGTGATGGTCTTCCTTGTGGTCATGCCCTTGCTCATTGGGGCTTTCGGGAACTATCTCATTCCGCTGAAGATTGGCGCGGGGGACATGGCGTTCCCGCTGCTCAACGAGTTGAGCTACTGGCTTTATGTGCTCTCCGGGTTGGTTCTCATGGCCGCCTTTTTTGTTCCCGGGGGAGCTCCGGGCACCGGCTGGACGGCTTATGCTCCGCTGAGTGCGGTTGGTGCTTACAACCAAACTCCTATTGGACAGAGCCTCTGGGCGGTGGGCATCTTTATTAACGGGCTCTCCTCCATTGCCGGAGCGACAAACTACATCACGACCATAGTCAACATGCGCGCACCGGGCATGACCATGTTCCGCCTGCCGCTCTCGGTCTGGTCGCTTTTTATCACTGCCATCCTTCTGATTTTGGCGGTGCCGGTGCTCTCTGCCGCCGGCGCGATGCTTTTTGCCGACTTGAATTTCGGCACCCACTTCTTCCGCCCCGAAGGCGGTGGCCAACCTCTGCTCTGGCAGCACCTTTTCTGGTTCTTCGGGCATCCGGAGGTTTACATTATGATCCTTCCGGCCATGGGCCTGGTTTCGGAGATCATCCCTGTCTTCGCCCGCAAACCGATCTTTGGCTACAAAGCGATGGTCTATGCGATGGTGGCGATTGGCTTCCTGGGCTTCATCGTCTGGGGACACCACATGTTTGTCAGCGGTATGAACCTGACCTTGAGCGCGGCTTTCTCGGTCTCAACGATGATTATTGCCGTGCCCTCAGCCATCAAGACCTTCAACTGGCTCGGCACGGTCTGGCGCGGCTCGATCGAATACAACACCTCCATGTGCTTCGCGCTGGCCTTTGTCTCCATGTTCGTCGTGGGGGGCCTCTCGGGCATCTTCATGGCTTCGACCCCGGTGGATCTTTTTGTCCATCACACCTACTTCATCGTGGCGCACATTCACTATGTCCTCTTCGGTGGCAGCCTCTTCGCGGTCTTCGCGGCCATTTATTTTTGGTTCCCGAAAATGTTTGGCCGGATGCTCAATGAGCCGCTGGGCATGGTGCACTTTGTCCTGACCTTCATTTTCTTCAACATGACTTTCTTCCCCATGCACAACTTGGGGCTGGGAGGAATGATGCGCCGGATTGCCGACCCCACGGTCTATGAACACCTGCGGCAGCTCCAGCCGCTCAACATCATCTCCACCTGGGGAGCCATGGGGCTGGGTCTTACGGTCCTTATTTTCTTGTGGAATGTCGTCTATTCGCTGCGCAACGGTCCCAAGGCTCCGGCCAACCCCTGGCGCGCTACAACCTTGGAATGGACCGTCCCCTCACCTCCCGGGCATGGGAACTTTGCCGTCACCCCGCGGGTTTACCATGGCCCCTACGAATACAGCGTGCCTGGCATGGAAGAGGACTTCTTGCCGCAAGATCGCCCTGCACCGGAGAGTGCCCGGGTGGAAGTGCATTGAGCTAGCATGGTGTCTTCCGTGAGCCAGCCCCCGGGCCACGCTGCCAAGGAGCGCTTGCCCCTCCTGGCCTACGGCCGACACGGGCTTTTGCTCCTGACGTTGCTTTGCACCGTGGTGCTGATCGGGAGCGGAGGGTTGGTCACCAGCAAAGGCGTCGGCATGGCGGTGCCAGACTGGCCTACGACCTACGGCTACAACATGTTTCTCTTCCCGGTCTCGAAATGGGTCGGGGGCATTTTTTATGAGCATACCCACCGCCTGCTGGGTTCGCTGGTCGGCTTTCTGATGCTCCTGAGCACCATTGCCTTGTTGGCTGGGGAGCGACGCTACTGGGTTAAAGTGCTGGGGGTTATTGGCCTGGGAGCAGTGATTATCCAGGGGGTTTTGGGAGGCTTGCGGGTGACACTCTACAAAGATGAGATCGGCATCTTTCACGGCATGTTGGCCCAATCTTTCCTCGGCCTTCTGGCCGTGCTGTGCCTGGTCACTTCCCCGTTGTGGCTGCGCGGACGCTTTGCCAGGACCTCCACGGGTGAACTCCGCTGGGGGCTCTTGGCTTTGGCCGCGCTCATCTTCGGGCAATTAGGCGTGGCTGCCTCGATGCGCCATGCCCACGCTGGCTTGAGCATCCCAGACTTTCCACTGGCTTATGGGCAATTCTGGCCGGATACCTCCGCTGAAGCCGTGGCCGCGATCAACGCCCAACGCTTGGCGCAAAATACCCCTCCGACGACCGCAGTGCTTATCTGGCTGCAAATGAAACATCGCCTGCTCGCCTATGCGATCCTCTTTCTGGCCGGGATGCTTCTCTGGCGGGCGTGGGGCAGCTCCGATCCCCACTTGCGGCGCTTCTTGAGCCTGCTGTGCGGCCTCCTGTTTGCCCAGGCGGCCTTGGGCGCGTGGACGATTTGGTCCAATAAAGCCGCTGATGTCGCCACGGCGCACGTGCTCGGCGGTGCTTTCTGTTTAGTGCTCTGTGTGCTCGGGACGTTCCGGCAGTTTGTCGGTCATTCGCGCACCGCATGGCAGCCTGCTCAGATACCTGCGAGAACTCCAGAAAGCTTGGAGGTAACTTCCGTTGCTCTGCGATGAAAGCCGAAGCTTCTCCCCTCACCGCGCCCGCCGTGCCGTGGCTCTCTGATCTGGCGGAGCTGTTCAAAGCCCGGCTCTCGCTGCTGGTGGTGCTGACCACTCTCGCCGGCTTTTTTGCCGCGGTCCAGGGAGCCTGGGACTGGACCCTTTTGGTCGGCGTGGCACTGGGAACTGCCCTTAGCGCTGCCGGGGCCTCGGCACTCAATCAATGGTGGGAGCGCGATCTGGACGCCCGGATGCAACGCACCAAAGACCGTCCGCTACCGGGGGGTCGGCTGCATCCTTCCGATGCCTTGGGACTGGGGCTCCTCCTCTCCGTCTCAGGTGTGGCTTGCCTGGCTATCCTAACCACGCCGCTCGCGGCAGGACTCTCAGCTTTCACGATTGCCAGCTACGTTCTGCTCTACACCCCGATGAAGCAGATTTCGACGCTGAATACGTTAGTCGGTGCCGTGCCAGGGGCCCTACCGCCCCTCATTGGATGGAGTGCTGCCACGGGCTCCATCGGCACCCCGGGCCTTCTTTTGTTTGCCCTGATGTGGTTTTGGCAGATGCCGCACTTCCTTGCCATTTCGTGGATTTACCGCGAGGACTATCTGCGGGCGGGCTTTGCCATGCTTTCGGGCACGGATGAGGATGGCACGCTCACGGCCCGGCAAAGCCTCATCTACTCGATTTATCTGCTGGGTATCTCGGTGATGCCGATCGTCCTGGGGTTTGTCGCGCCTTGGTTCTGGGGGCCGGCTCTGCTCTTGGGGGCCGCCTTTCTCGGGTGTGCGCTGCGCTTCTTTTTCCAACGCAGCCGAACCGCCGCCCGCGCGCTCTTCCTTTGCTCCATTCTCTGGCTACCGTTTTACTTCGGAGCCTACCTCCTCGCCCGCACTTGAAGGCCTCATGCCCTCGCGCAAAGTTCCCAACTGGGTTTTTCTCGTGGCCATTCTCCTCTTTTCCATTTCGCTGGCCAGCTTGGTAATTTATTTGATGATTCTGCGCGGCCCAGCCACCACCTATTAGCCTCCCACCACCTCATCCAGCCAACTGACCTATGAGCACCACTTCCGCCACCTTGGATTCGCACGCCCTCCCGGCAGGCCATGCCCAGGCCTCCCCGGCCACCGCCCGGTTTGGCATGATCATCTTCCTCATTTCCGAAGGGATGCTTTTTGCCGGGCTCATCGGAGCTTACATCGTCATGCGTCTCACCGAAGACGTCTGGCCGCCGGAAGGCGCTCCGCACCTCCCTGTGCTGCTCACCAGCATCAATACCGTTTTCCTGATCGCCAGTAGCTTCACCTATCACTTTGCCGAAGTGGCTGTGCAGAAGGGCAAAAGCGGGCTTAGTTGGCTTTTTCTGACGATCATTTTGGGCAGCGTCTTCTTGGGCATCCAAGCCTATGAGTGGACGCATCTCTACCACGAAGGCCTCTGGTTCCATACTTGGGGCACCTACGGGTCGTCCTTTTTTGTCATGACCGGCTTTCACGGTGCGCACGTGCTCATCGGGGTCTTGCTGATTATTTGGTGTTTTCTCAAGCAGGCTCTCACCCGCTGCTACACCCCGGAGCACCATACCAGCCTGCAGAATGTCGCCCTCTACTGGCACTTCGTGGATGTGGTCTGGCTTTTCCTCTTCTCCATCGTTTACCTTTGGTAAATGAACGCTGGCTCCTCTCCTCCCCGCCGCCTCACCGGACCGGGCTGGGTGGCCATTTTTGTCGGGGTCGCGGTCTTTTTCACCCTGGTCTGGACGCAGTTGCAGCAGGCGAAAATTCGCGGCCAGGAAAACAAATTGCAGGTGCTCGGCACGGTGCCGGAATTCAGCCTGCAAAACCACCGCGGCGAAACCGCGACGCTTTCCAGCTTCCGAGGGGAACCTTGGGTGGTGAATTTCATTTTCACGCGCTGCACCGGACCATGCCCGATGATGACTAGCCGAATGCTCGAGCTGCAGCAGGCTTTGGAACGCTCGAAAGACACCCGGGTGCGCTTGGTCACGGTGACCGTGGATCCGGAATATGACACCCCGGAGGTGCTGGCGGAATATGCCCGCAAAGTAAAAGCCGAGCCGCAACGCTGGCAATTTCTTACTGGCGAACCCGCCGCTGTGGAACACGTCGTCACGCAAGGTTTCCTGCAACCTTTGGCCCGAGAGCCCAGCGGTCTGCCCGCTCATAGCACGCGCTTCGTTCTCGTGGACTCTGAGGGACGAATTCGCTCGCTGCGCGAGGGAGAAAACCCGGAAGTTGTCGCCAATCTGCTCATGGATATCGGGGCTTTGATGCGCGAATATCCCACCGGCGTGGCCACTGCCACCCCGACTCCGTGAAACGCGGATTCCTGGAAAAATTTCTCGACCGGCTGCAGCGGGTGCAGCCGGGCGATGTGCAAAATTTTCTCGCGGATCTGGCGCGCGAGAAGAGCTTCCTCGAGACGATTTTCAACGCCATCTTGGAGGGCGTTATCGTCACCGGGCCGGACGGGCGTATCAGCTACATCAATCGCGCTGCGGCTGGCTTCTTCGGCTTGGATCTCTCCACCGCAACCGGGCAGGTCCTCTCCCACCTGGTGCGAGGTCTTGAATGGCAATCCCCGACGCACAGCCGCGAAATTTTCAGCCGTGATCTGGAAGTCTTTTACCCCGTCCATCGGATGCTGAACTTTTATGTCGTGCCCCTGGCCAGCAGCCAAGAGCCCACCGCCCCCATCGAGGGACAGGCCATCATTCTGCGGGATATTACCGAAAGCCGCCGTTCCACCGAGGAGACCATCGAAAGCGAACGCTTCTCGGCCTTGACGCTGCTGGCGGCAGGGGTGGCGCACGAAATCGGGAACCCCCTCAACTCCCTCGGCATCCATCTGCAGCTTCTACAACGCAAAATCAGCAAACTCAGCGCCCGGCAGCGGGCCCCCCTCGAGGAATCCATCCAAGTCGCACGCCAGGAAATCACGCGCTTGGACGCCATCATTACCCGGTTTTTGCGCGCGGTGCGCCCCCAGCCCACTGCTCCAGTGCCGCTGGCCCTGAACCCGATCCTGGAGGAGGCTCTGCAGTTTTTAGGTCCAGAAATTCGGGACCGCGATCTCTTGCTCGAAACCGAACTCGATCCCGACCCCCCACTGCTCCCCCTCGACCCCGACCAAATCAAGCAGGCGTTTTACAATATCCTGCGGAATAGCTTTCAGGCCATGGCTGCGGGCGGCATCCTGCGCATTCGCACGGGGCATGACGAGACGCACGGCTGGATCTCCTTTGCCGATACCGGAGGGGGCATTCCCGCCGATCAGCTGCAACGCATTTTTGAGCCGTATTTCAGCACCAAAGCCGAAGGCTCGGGACTCGGACTGATGATCGTGCAGCGCATTGTGCGTTCCCACGGTGGCGAGATTGCGCTGCATAGCGATGAGGGCCACGGGCTCACAGTGACTCTGCGATTTCCTCGCTCGGATCGCACGGTGCGGTTCCTCGCCCCGCCCGCTGAGCCACCTAAACTGCTCCCTCCCCCTACCCCGCCCACCACCGACTAGCACCCCATGCTCCTGCTGTTCTTTCTTGCGGTAGGCTTCACCTTGGCGGTCTCCGCCCTGTGCTCGGTTTTGGAGGCCATGATTCTCAGCACCCGGCGGGTCGAGGTGGAAAAACTCTGCCAAAGTAGTCCGCGAGCCGGAGCACTCCTGCGGCTCTTCCGGGAAGATCTGGAAGGCACCATCGCGGCCATCCTCACGGTCAACACGGTCGCCAATACCGCCGGCTCGATCATGGTCGGGGTTTTGGCGACCCGGACTTTTGGAGATCTCTGGTTGGGGTTGGTCTCAGCTCTCATGACCTTGGCAATCCTCTTTTTCTCCGAGATCATTCCAAAAAACATCGGTGTGCTTTACCGCCGAAAGTTGCAGCCGATCCTCGTCTTCCCTCTTTACCTAATCTACCTGCTCGCTGGACCGCTGACCAACTTCAGCTCCTGGCTCATCCGGAAAATCCTTCGCCGCCCCGAAGAAGCTCCCGGCGGTGAAGAAATCCTCATGCTCGCCGAACGCGAAGTGCGCGCCCGCCGCATGTCACATAATCAGCTGCGCCTCTTGCAATCCGCACTCAGCCTGGAGCAAACCAAAGTCGGACAAGTAATGACCCCGCGTCGTGTCGTCACCACGGCGGAGGCGGAGGAGACGATCGGGGAATTGGTGGCGCGGCTGGGGGAGCTGCGTTTTGGCCGGATGCCCGTGATGGGCGAAGTGCCTGATGATATCATCGGCGTGGTGCGGCGGCGGGATGTCTTGCAGGCCATCCTCCAGGGACAATCCGCCCGTAAAGTGCGCGACTTCATGCAGCCACCGGTCATCGTGCCCGAGGTCGGCAATCTTTCTGCCGCCATGGAGTTGCTGGTCACGCGACATCAGCAACTGGCCTTGGTCGTGGATGAGTTCGGTGGCTTTGCCGGCGTGGTGACGCTCGAAGACTTGTTTGAGTTTTTTATCGGTCGCGAGTTTTACGAAAACGACGACGTGGCGGTGGACATGCAAGAGTTGGCTAAAAGACAATCCCGCTTGCGCCCTCCCGCCGAAGGCGCTTGAGAGCCTGGACAGATCTTCGCAGAGGCTGATCCGCAATCGGAGGAAACGCCGCGAGGTGAGGTCGAGGTTCTCGGAATTGTTGAAGGTGAAGGGTTGGCCGAGAGTCAGGAGAGCGGTGCGGTCGGAACGATCCGACCAATCAGTCAGGTCGGTGCTCGCTTGCACAACATACCGCAAGCCGGAGACCTGCTGCGGCATGAAGGAGAGGAAGATCTGCGTCGGGTGCATGGGGAAGGGAGGGCGGCGCAGCGTAGTGGGAAACTGGTCTCAGGGAGAGGGCGCAGCGGAAGCCGATGGTGGGGGCGCGGTCCCAGGCTTCGCAGAGGAGGAGCTGTTTGGAGCCCCAGTCGGCGGGGCGGGCGCCGGTGTCGAAGAGCCAGTGGGAGTTGGCGACGTGGAACCAGGAGCCGCCCTTGAGGATATGGTAGCGGGTGTGGCCGTCGGTGCGTTCGCTGTCGGTGAGTTCCCAGACGTTGCCGGAGAGGTCCCAGACGCCCTCGGGGGTGCGGCCGGCGGGGAAGGCGTCCACGGGGGTGGTGCCGGTGGTGCCGGTGGTGCCGGTGGTGGCGTGGTTGCAGCGGGTGGGGTCGGGCTCGGCGCCGCCCCAGGGCCAGACGCGGTGTTCAGGGCCCTGGGCAGCGGCTTGCCATTCCTCCTCGGTGGGGAGGCGTTTTCCGGCCCAGGCAGCGTAGGCGCGGGCGGCGGCATCGGGAGCCTCGGATGACGCATTGGCGGGATCGTGCATGGGAGCGGGAGGGGTGGCGGGGGCTTCCGTGGAAGCAGCGGCAGCGGGCTGCATACACTTGAGAAGGGCAAGGCCAGCTTCGCGGTTGACCTGCATGAGATCGCGCAGGGCGGTGCGGGCCGCGTCGTCGGTGATAAGGCCGGCGTAGGGGGCGAGCAGGGCGGCGATTTCCTTTTCGGCCTCACCGGCTTTGAGGGTGGCCAGTTCGGACGCGACGGCGTTGTATTTCGCCTGGATTTCTTCAAATGCCGCCTGCAGCGTGGTGAGCTGGGTTTGCAGCTCGGTCGCATTTCCGGCACCTTCTGCGGCGGCGGCGGTTTCCTTGTCGCCGATAATGGTGACGGCCTGGTTGCTCATCTCATTTTTGATCTAGAGAGTGTAGAGAGTTTTCTATTTGCATGAGGGCTTTGGCGCGGTGAGGTGCATTCTGCCAACGGGAGTGCCAGCAGCGGCGAGAAATCTGAGCCGGTTTTCTTGATCCAGTGTGGTTCTCCCTTTTGCCTCCCAGTGCTGCAGGAGCTCAGGTCCTAGCTTGGCGCGGTCCCCCAGGGGTGTGGTCACCTCGTAAGGCTGGGTGAGTTTTGCGCGGGCTTGCTCGACCTCCAGCACCGCCGGGGCGGGGTCTGGCGGGATCTCGGCCACGGGGCGCAGGTTGAGAGATTGCCAGTCACCCGCCCGACCCATGGCGGCACGGGCGGCTGCATCGCCGCCGCCCCGCCACACGGCCCGCCCATCGTCTGTGAGTCGGATTTGGTTGCCAAAGACACTCTCCAGCGCCTCGCGCATGCCGGGAAGTTCGAGGTCTTTTTGCAGGCCCGCCTCCATGACTTCCT
Organism: uncultured Chthoniobacteraceae bacterium; assembly: GCA_964595865.1. Taxonomy (GTDB): domain Bacteria; phylum Verrucomicrobiota; class Verrucomicrobiia; order Chthoniobacterales; family DYNR01; genus CAZQRL01. Next base: position 188,656 of record CAZQRL010000003.1, on the reverse strand, counting down.
CCTCGCGATCGAGGCCTGGCTGAAGGACTTCGCCCGGCTGAACCAGCCCGAGAGCCTCGGCTGCTGCCCGGTCGATGTCGCGCAGGTCCATGCCGGAATTGTAGTCAAAAGGCGGGTAGGGCCTCCCGAAGCGGCTTTTCATACTCGAAATAAGCAGGCCGCTCATCCCCTGGGAAATTCCGCTCCAGCTACGGCTGGCAAATCCCGCGATAGAAAACGTCGCTCACCTGGCCGCAAATGTCGGCGGCGATGTCCAGCCAGGTGTCATCGTGGGCATCGGTCGGACCTTTGCCGAGACCGGTCGCGCCATCGAGCGTGGTGAGGATGCCGCCCGTTCCAGCCAGGACAATCTCCTCGCGGTAATATCGCAGGCGCTCGGTGAAGACGCTCGCGCCTGCCCCGCCGGGTGTGAGGGTGTGGACCTTCGCGCCATTGGGCAGGCTGCCGCTCCCGTTGCTGACGATGGCCTCGGCGGTTTGCTGGTATTCGTCCTCGCGGCCGCGTGGGACGTTTGGCGGCTGCTCGACGAAGATCGGCGGGACGGCGTAGGTGTCGCAGAATTGATCCCAGTCCGCATCCGTCGTGCTCATTTTGAGGAAAGCCAGGGCGAAGATTTCGCAGGCTAGATCATCAACCTCACGCCACATCCAATGAGCGGCGGGGATCGGCGTGCCGACGTTATTGTTGCGGGCCTCCACGTCGTCGGTCCATGGCTGGGAGAGCCCGCGCCGCCGCATGTGCCACTGCGGGACGATGCGCAGCTCCCTGACAGCCCACGGATCTTCTCCGTCCCGGGCGTAGATTTTCTCGAAATGGGCAAACCCAAAAAGGTCCGCGTAGGCTAGATGGATGGCCGCCTGCCGGAGATTGTCGATGGTGTCGAAGACCTTGCGCAGTCCCTCTTGCTGCCGCTCTGCCAGAGCTCTGCGCTGTTTCAGGCGAGGCAAACTGCAAAACGCTGCAAATTATCGCACAAGCCTGGTCTCAGGAAGTTCCCTCTCTGAGAACAAGACACCCTTATCTGGTTTGCAGAAAAAGCGCTTCAGGATCAGTCTGTTTTGAGCCTGCCATGGGGCTGGCAATCCTCAGACTTCCAGCCGAACTTCGATCTGGCCAAAGGCGGTAAAATCCAAGTGGAGAAGTCCATCGGATTCGTGAATCTGAACCTCCAGAGCAAGACCAGTTCCATCCAGCACCGGCGGATTTGCCAAGGATTTGTCAAAGGTGAGCCGGGTCAGGCCGAAGGCTTCGCCTTCATAAGTGCGGGTGCCGTTGGTTTCGCGGACGCCCAGGAGGCGGAAACTGGAACGGAGGAGAAGGGGTGCGGCGGGTTCCGCAAAGTCTTGGACGAGGCGGATGACGGAGCCGTCGCGGAGGGTTGCTTCGGGCACTTGCAGCGTGCCGCGGATGACTTGGCCGTCAATGTCCAGGGCAAGATTGCGCGTGCCCGGGGGCGGGCCGAAGAAGAAGTGGAGGTTGTTGCCGCGCCAGGGGTAATTTTCGATGCAGTCGAACGCGGCCGTGGGGCGCAGCGCGAGGCCGTAAGGGAGGCGGCGCAGGCCGAGGCTGCTCCATGCGGCGAGCCAGGAGCCCATGGCGAAGCCTTGCGGACGGATGTCGTGGTAGATATTGCCCTCGGGCGCGCCGAATTTTTCGGGCATCGCACCGCCCATGGGGAGGAATTTGCCGGGGCGGGCGGTTTCGTCGGCGAGGCGCTCGTGGAGGGCGAGGCATTTTTCCTCGGGATAAAACCAGGTGTCCACAGCGGCGAGGGCGGCGTTGATGCCGTTGACGAAGTGCATCTCGGGTTTAGCGATGAGGGCGTCGAGCACGGCGGCGTGGACGCTGTCCCAATCGGCAAGCGGGAGGAAATTTGGCATGGAAAGGCCCCAGACGCAGCAACTGGCGCCGACGCCTGGCCCCCAGTAGGGAGCGCGGACGCGGGCGCCGTCCTCGAGGAGCAGCTCGCCGTAGCAGGGGATGCCGTCCGCGCGCTCGGCGAGGAGTTTAGCGAGCTCGGGCCAGACGCGATCGGCTTTGGCGAGCAGGGCGGGGTCGTCGCGGAGAGCGGCGAGCATGACGTAGGTGCTGTGCATGCAGGCGTTGAAATAGACGTCGTAATTGCGCACGACGGGCCGGCCCTCGTGGCGGATGCAGGCGTCGCCGGCGGGCTGGCCGATGGCGTAGTCCCAGCCTTGGTCGCGGGAGCCGTGGGCGGCGGTTTCGTCGGCGGTGTATTCACCAAAGAGGCCGCGCTCGGCGTCCCAGGTGACGGTTTCGACCCAGGCGAGTGCTTCGTCGAGCAAGGCGTGGTCGGCGGGAGAGAGGAAATCCCTGCGACCGGTCTGCGTCCAGAGAGTGAACAGGCTCCAGACGACGTAATAAAGGCCATCCTCCTCCAGTTTGCCGAGTTTGCGGTGGATGAGCTGGCCGAACATGCGACCTGCGGGAAGGCCGGGGTCGGTGATGTGGTTGGGGTTGTCGAGGAGGAGCCGGCAGAGTTCGGGGAGTTTGTGGGGCCAGCCCGCAGCGGCCTGGTAGGCGAAGGAAAAGCCGGAGTCGCGGATCCAGAGAAGATAATAGATGGATTTGAGCGAGGCGCGGAAGGCTCCGCTCTCGTCAATCATGCTGTGGAGCCCGCGGACGACGCTGTCGCGGAGTGCGGCCAGGTGCAGGTGGCGGGAGGAGACGACCCGGCCCTGGGCAAGGACGGGCGCAAGGGTTTGCTCGATGGCGGCGAGGAGCGCGTCGGGGCCGTCAGCGGCGAGCAAGGTCACGCGGTCCCAGACCGGTTCATCGGCGAGCCCGGCTCCGATGGAGAGGGGCTGACTGGCCGCGAGGCGGGCCTGGGAAAAGACCGGCTGTTCGGCGACGTGGAAGTGACAATGCCGGAACGCGCCCGTGCCATGCCCCACCGCGGCGGCGAAGAGGAAGGTGTGGCGCGGTTCGGCGTGGCGCAGGAGGAGGCCGTAAGGCGGCTGGCTCAGCAGGATGTCAAAACGGTCCGAGGCGAAATCCACGACCTGCGGCTGGTCGCACCAGAGGAGCACGGCCGGCTGGTCAGCGGGAAGGGCGAGGTGGAGGGTGCGGTCGCGGAACCGAAGGACGCAGTGGTAGGGAGTATAATCGCAGGAGACGAACGCATCGAGCCCGCAGCCGGGGAAGGTGATCGAAGCGAAGACGTCCAGATGCGCGTCGCGGCTCGAATAATTGCGGTCCAGGCAATCGGTCGAGCGCCCCGCAAGTGGCGACCACCAGAGGATGAGGCGGGCGTCATCGAGGAGATACTCGGCGCGGAGCGCCTGCGGGTTGGAAAGGAAGATTTGCGTCGGGTGCGGCATGGCAGCGGAGAGCTGCCAAGAAGCCTCATTCAAAGTTTGGGCGCAAGCCTAAGAAGCAGCGCAGGTCGAACGGGAAAGGTCGGCGGCAGATCAGGGTTCGAAGACGAAGACCGCAGGTTTGTCTGGCGGGACGGTGCCGGTGAAGACCCCATCGCGCAGGCTGGAGGTGGGCAGGTCATTGGTGGCGAGCTCAACCTTGGGGTCGTCGAGGTTGGTATCGCGAGGATCGCCAATGGGCGAAAATAGTTGCCAGCTCACGATTCTGCGCCGACGCACCTTCATTAAGAATAAAGTCCGGTACGCGAACGGGTGCGTCCTGGTTAGGCACAGGGAGGAGATCGGCGTTGGCAACGTGGCGGTTGATGAGGGTTTGGGCGAGCCAACCAGGAGAGGGACGGTGCCCCTGGCTGCGGCTGGTGTGGCTGTTCCACCAGCGGCCCTGCCCAAAGCTCAGGTAGGCCTGGTGTGTCCAACCGAGGGACCAGGCGTTGAGCCGGGCGTCGAGGATCGCTGCGCCCATGGCGGCGGATTTGCCATAATACTCACCCGCACGTTCCTCCTCGGGTGACTGGGCACGCAAGCCAAAGCCGGAAGGACCGCCTTCGTGGGCGGAAAGTTTCACCTCGTAACCGAGCTTGCGCAGGCGGTTATGGGCGACCGTTCTCGTTCCCACTCGGCAGCATTTCCGGCACGGTGCGAGAAGGGGGTTTTTGCACGCCGGAATCACCAATGCTCGTCTGCGAAGCCTCGCCAACCTCCCACCGTGGGCCGATGTAGGTGGCGTGGGAGTGGTAGGTAATGAGACCTTTTGCGGCGACGGTAGCTGCTTGACCATAACCGGTGACCTGGCCGTCGGGCGTGACACCGGCGTTGTAGTTGCCGCCGAGGGGGCAGGTGATTTTCGGAGAGTCGGAGGGCGAGGCGGCGGAGACGGCAGGACCGAGGTTGTTGTTCGGAACGGTGAGGAGGGTGATCTTGGAAAGCTGGACCGAGTTGGCTCCCGCAGGGTTGGCCACGCGGTCAATGCGCAGGCGGTAGTAGTTGTAGGCAGTGTTGTTGCTAAAGTCGTAGGTCTTGATCCGGAAGCGGGCGTGGCAGACCTCGCCGGCGCCGGTGTCAAGGGTGGTCCAAGTGGCGCCGTCGTTGGAACCCAGCGGGGCGGACTCGGCCGGATCGCGGGCGGGGGTATCATTCGCCGAAGTGATGGTGCAACGGCGGGCGACGTGGGTCTGTCCGGAGGGGTGTTGGACTTGGATCCTGCTCGCTCGGGTGGCGGTGGCGGGGATTTGGGGTTTCAGGCCGGGCAGACCAACAACAAAAACTCGAGGAGGCTGAAAAGTGCGGCTGGGGGCGGCTGGGGATCTGGGAAGTAAAACCCGAAACCAACTGGCTGTCCAGCCCCACTGTTTTGAAAGACCTTAATAAACTCGCAGCAAAAATTGACCTATTTAACTGAGAAAAAATGATTAAGGAAAAAATTAGCGAAGTTTTTTCTGGTGATTTTTTGGCGCAGCAAACGCCTATTTTTTTTGCCCAAAGTTGCTGGAGGGTCGGAGGCAGCGGGGTGCTGCGACACCGTCTGAAGTGCCGTGGAGCAGCTCAGGAGGCGGGAAAATCTTCCTCCCGCAGCTTCGGTTGGTGAGGGTCGAGGTGAGTTGGCCAGGGTTTTATCTCTGTGGGCAAAGCAAAGCGGGGAACTTTTGCCGAGAGAAAGTCCAAGAGGGCTTCTCGTGAAAAATCGCCGGCGACAAAGGCAATCGGGCGAAAACCGTATTCGGAACAAGCTTTGGCAAGGACGCGAACGCGAACGACTCCGGGGCACTGCATCAAGAGGTGCTCGATCTGCTCGGGATGGATGTTTTCTCCGCCGGAAATGAACATGCGATCCCGACGGCCGAGAATTTTCCAGCCGGACTCGGGGGCAAAATCCCCGATGTCTCGCGTGCTGAACCAACCTTCCGCGTCGCCGAGCGGTTGAATTTTTCCTCCCGGGAGAAGGTAATAGGGAGCGAGTGCGGGGCCGCGAATTTGCAACTCTTGGTCTATGCTGGAGCGCACCTCCCAGCCGGGAAGAGGCGGACCGCAGCCGACGATTTCCTCGCTGGCGCAGTCTGCGGGCTGCAAGCGGCGGGTGCAAATTTGCGAGGCGGCCTCGGTCATGCCGTAGGAGAGAAAAATTGGGAGACCGCGAGCGAGGGCGCGGCGCAGCAGTTGGGGAGCGAAGGGTCCACCGCCGGCAAGAAGAAGCGGCGGCGACTTTCCGAGGTCATCCTGTTCCAGAAGGCGGGAGAGCTGAGTGGACACGACAGAAAGGTGGGTGATCCCGGGAGGCCAAGTTGGTGATTTCGGCGAGGAAGGAAAAACAACCGTCCCACCGTGAGCCAGGCAGCGAATGACGACAGCCAGTCCGCTGACATGTGCCAATGAGAGATCCAGCAACCATTGTGAACCGGGCCCGACCGGCAGGAGCGTTTGGGAAGCAAAAGCAGAGGCCAAGTGCGCCGAGAGCGGATGCCAGACGGCCTTGGGAAAGCCAGAGGAACCGGAAGTGAGCAGCAGGGTCCCCTGTCCTGGAGGCAATTCGGTGGGCTGAGATGGCAAGATTTCCCAACCGTGAGTTGGCGTCCAGAGGGCAGAAGCTCCGAAAAGCTGGGCTAGTTCGCAGGCTCTCCGGGGTGGCCAACGATGCAGTTGGGGAAAAACCGTTCGTCCAGCAAGGAGAGCCGCGAGGAGAATTTCGAGTAGCTCCGGGCTATTCGGGGCGTGGGTGGCAAGGATGGCGCCGGAAGGTAATCGAGATAAGTGCTGGGCCAAGTGCTCTTGAAGCTCGTCGTAAGAGGCCTGTCGCTCCGAGCAGCGCCAAGCCGTGAGCGAGCCGGGCTGTTGCAGCCAGGGAAACAAGCCGCCGGCCATGAGGTTCAGGCCCGGAAAAAGCCGCGCCCGGGACGGGAGGCAGGACGTCGGGCGTATTCGGCCACGAGAAGTTTGTCTCGGGCTTGGGCTTCCGCCTCCTCCTGGGTGATCCACCCCGCCGCCAGGAGTTCACCCAGCGATTCGTCAATGGTATTCATCCCTTCCTTGGCTCCGATTTCGATGAGCCCGACGATTTGCTCCCAGCGCCGTTCACGCAGGCAAGCTCGGACCGCGAGGTTGGCGACGAGAATTTCCGAAGCCAGGACGCGTCCCGATCCATCGGCGCGGGGCAGGAGGCGCTGCGAGACCACGGCCTCAAGGGAATTGGCCAGCATGGCGATAATCTGCGGCTGTTGCTCACCGGGGAACGCATCCACGATTCGGTCGATGGCTTTGGGGGCATCAATAGTATGCAGGGTAGCGAGAACGAGATGTCCGGTTTCGGCAGCGGTGATAGCGGCGCGAATGGTTTCCGGATCGCGCATTTCTCCGAGGAGAATGACGTCGGGATCTTGCCGAAGAACGTGGCGTAAAGCCTCGGGGAAACTGTGCGTATCGGCCCCGATTTCCCGTTGCTTGACCACACTGCGTTGGCTCGGAATGTGATACTCGATCGGATCTTCTATAGTCACAATGACCCCGGCTCGTTGGCGGGAAATTTCCTGCACCATCGCGGCGAGGGTAGTGCTTTTGCCCGAGCCAGTGATTCCTGTGACCAGCACCAAGCCGCGTCGCAGCTGGCAAAGCGAAAAGATGGTGGGCCGATGACCGAGGGTTTCGAGCGCAGGGATGGTGGCAGGCAGGAAGCGGAAAGCCGCTTCGAGGGCTCCACGGCTGTAATGCGCATTGCCCCGGAAGCGCCCGAGACCTTCGATCTCCAGGGCAAAATCTAGCTCCCACTCATCCTCGAGCCGCGCCCGCTGAGATTGGGTGAGCACCTCCAGAACCAGACGGCGGCTGTCCTCCCCGGAAAGAATTTGTTCGTAGAGAGGGAGGATCTCGCCGTTTTGCCGGATGCAAGGTGGGACCCCGACGGCGAGATGCAGATCCGAAGCACCTTGCCGGACAGTCTCCGTGAGCATCGTGACGAGATCAGGCAGGGCCGCAGGCATAAATCGCAGAGGTGAAGGTTAGTGATCGCCGATGAGGGGACAGAGTGGCGGCTCGTCTTCCTCAATGTGGGGGAAACGGCCATTCTCCGGGTCGGTAAAAAAGTTGTCGTGGGCATCGTCATTGGCCGTGGAGACCTCTCCAATCACGCAGCCCTCCTCAGATTCTGCCCAAATGGCATCATAGCGCCCGGGCACCAAGGTTACGCGCTCTCCGGCTGCGATCGGGAAAGGTTCGGCACTTCGGGCAGTAAAAGGGGATCCATTTCGATGCAACTCGATAGGGGTTGCGAGAGCGGTTTTTTCCCGGGGCCCGGCCCAAAGCTCCCGTGTGAGCAGTCCGCGCCGACAGATGATACCCTCCTTTTTGCAACCGTGGGTGGGCATGAGGGTGATTTGCTGGAAGCGGGAAAACATGCGTTTCTCGCAGCATTCAGGCTCCTCGGCGTGATTGACTAAAACCAGCCCGGTATGGGCGAATCGGCCGAGGCCGAGGTCGGTGACATACCAACCGGGATTGAGGGTAAGGGCCCAGCCAGCCTGGGCAAAAGCCTCCTTGGCCTCCCGCAAGGCGTGGTTGATTTCCGATCGCTTCATAAACAAGGCCTACAAAATGCGCCAAGGCACGAACACAAGCAAGAGCACACAATCAACCCCCCGACCAAGCGCCAAGGCACCAGCGAGAAGCCGGTTGATTTTTTCTCCGCACCAGCCAATCTCTAACCATGGCTGAAATTCCTGCTTGGCAAATCGCTCGCCCGTTCACCGATATCCGCTACGAAAAGGCTGAAGGGATCGCCAAGATCACCATCAACCGCCCCCAAGTGCGCAACGCCTTTCGTCCGCTCACGGTGCGGGAAATGCAAGCCGCGCTGGACGACGCACGGGATGATCCGGCGATTGGAGTGATTATCCTCACCGGGGAAGGGCCGGAGGCATTTTGTTCCGGTGGGGATATCAAAGTGCGGGGTGATGCGGGCTACGAGGATGAAAGTGGGATCGAACGGCTGAACGTGCTCGATTTCCAACGGCAAATCCGCACCTGCCCGAAGCCGGTGGTGGCCATGGTAGCGGGTTGGGCCATCGGGGGAGGGCATGTCTTGCATGTGATGTGCGACCTGACCATCGCGGCAGAGAATGCGAAATTTGGCCAGACCGGGCCGAAGGTTGGCTCGTTTGACGGAGGCTACGGAGCCAGCTACTTGGCACGGATCGTCGGGCAAAAAAAAGCCCGGGAAATTTGGTTCCTCTGTCGGGTTTACGATGCCCAGGAAGCCCTGCGGCTGGGATTGGTCAATAGCGTGGTGCCTTTGGAACGGCTCGAAGCTGAAACTGTAAATTGGTGCCGGGAAATGCTTAGCAAGTCTCCCCTCGCCTTGCGCTGTCTCAAAGCGGCTTTGAATGCCGACTGCGACGGCCAAGCCGGACTGCAGGAACTGGCCGGCAATGCCACGCTCCTATACTATATGACGCCCGAGGGACAGGAAGGCCGGGATGCGTGGCTGGAAAAACGACCGCCGGACTTTGGCAAATTCCCCCGACATCCCTAAGTTTCCCACAGGCAGCGAGGATTCTCCTGCGGGAAAATAATTTGAGTTCGTCCTTTCGCCGACACGCAACCCGGCTAGGTTGCTTGGTTCCTTCTTGCTCTATGTTACCAAAAAAACCCGTTCACTGGCTCAACACGCTTTTCCTCAGCGGTACTCTGCTTATTACCCTCACCGCTGTCCCAGCCTATGCTTGGCTGGTGGGCTTCGATGCCTTCCAACTCGGATTGTTCGCCTTTTTTACCGTCGCCACTGGGATGAGCATCACGCTCGGATATCATCGGCTTTTTTCCCACCTGACTTTTCAAGCCAGCCCGGTTGTCAAACTTTTCACCCTGCTTTTCGGGGCCGCAGCGTTTGAGGGGTCAGCGATGGGGTGGTGTGCCGACCATCGGCGGCATCACAAGCATGTGGACGAGGAGGAAGACCCCTACGACATCCACAAAGGCTTCTTCCATGCGCACATCGGCTGGCTGCTTTTCCGCCATGGGCCCGACACCCCGCTCACCTGGGTGCGGGATTTGCAGAAGGACCGTTTGGCGGCGTGGCAGCACCGTTATTATGTGCCGCTGGCGGTGGGAATGGGGTTCGGGCTGCCGACCCTGATGGGCTGGTTAGTCGGCGGACCGATGGCAGCCCTAGGCGCTTTTCTCCTTGCGGGAGTCGCCCGGGTGGTCGCAGTCCATCACATGACCTTTTGCATCAATTCCCTTTGCCATTGGATCGGCGATCGTCCTTACTCCGGCACCTGCTCGGCCCGCGACAGTTTTCTCATGGCCCTCTTCACCTTTGGCGAGGGCTACCACAATTTCCACCATGAGTTCCAGCACGATTACCGGAATGGAGTGCGGCCTTGGCAATTCGATCCGACGAAGTGGACGATCTGGTTGTTGTCGAAGCTCGGTCTGGTGCGCGGGCTCCGCACGGTGCCAGAGGAGAAGATTGTCAAAGCCCGGATTGCGGAGCAGGAACGGAAGCTTGCCCGCAGAATCGAGAATCACGGTGGGACTTTGCCGGCAGCTCTGGACGCTGGCTTGGCGCAGGCGCGCTGGCAGCTGCAACAGACCCTGGAAAGTTGGGAAGCCATGCTCGCTAGCTACCGGGCCGCGCTAGCCGAAAGGCAGGAAATTTCCCAGCGGCGATTCCGTCGCATTCGGGCCGATTACGAGGCGGCTCAGACCGAGCTGCGTCGGGCTATTGAGCACTGGCTGGCCACCCATCGTCTGGTGCGCGAGGCCCTGCCAGCCTGACGCTGCTTTCCCGCAGGATTGACCCTCGGCGGCTTTTCCGCCAGCATTGAAGAACACGATGGCCCGACAGATCCCTGCACGTCCCCAAGCGCCAACACCGCTATCTGGCACCTACGCTCTGGTGCGCAGCGCCTACCACGAGGAATTAGTCGGGGGAATGAGCCAAGCTGCGGCGGCAGAGTTACGGGCTCTCGACCCCTTATGTCGGCTGCTGGAGGCCTGCGCCCCAGGTTCTTTCGAGATTCCCCTGCTGGCCCAGGAGCTCTTGGAGCGCCACCGACCAGATGCAGTCCTGGCTTTTGGTTTGCTCTTCGAAGGGGAAACTCTGCACGCGGATCTCATCGCTCGCAGTGTGACCAACGCGCTACAGGATCTGGCGCTGCATTTTCGCACCCCCGTGCTGCATGAGATTTTGGTGGTGCGCACCGAGGAACAAGCCCGGGACCGCTGCCTGGGCGAAGAACTCAACCGCGGATGGGAGGCCGCCCGGGCTGCCACGCGCATGGTGGCCGAGCTGCGGCGCTGGCGAGGGGAAAGTTTCTGAGATGGGAGCCCGACGCGAAGGCCGGGAATCGGCCATGCAATTTCTCTTCCTGCGGGATCTTGGCGGAGCCGATGACGAGGGGGCGCTGGAAGCCTTTTTCCGCATCCGCGACTCCAGCCCCAGCGCCCGGAAATTTTGCCGCGCGCTTGTGCAGGGCGTTTTGGAAAAGGCCACCGAGGTAGATGCCGAGTTGGCACGGCTCTGCGAAAACTACGAGCTGCACCGCATCTCGGCGGTGGATCGCAATATCCTGCGCGTGGCTCTCTATGAAATGCTTTACTGCCCGGAAGTTCCCCCGGTCGTTTCCATCAACGAGGCCATTGAGATCGCCAAGAAATACAGCACCGAGGAATCGGGACGTTTCGTCAATGGCATTCTGGACCGCTGCCGCGCCGGACTCTCCCGGCCTGCTCGCACCCGCCTTTCCCCGCCTCCCACCTCGTCCTAAATCGTGGCCTTCGGTTTCCTAAAAAAATTTCTCGGGCAATTTCAATCGCGCCCAGTGGGTTGGGATGAGCTGGAGGAGACACTCATTCGTGGGGACCTGGGAGTTTCGTTGAGTTTGCAAATCCTTGAGCGGCTGCGGGAATTAGGCCGCGAAGTCACAGGGGAAACCGTCGTGGAAGTGACACGTCGGGAGCTCACGCAGCTTTTCCCTCCCGTGGTGCCGCCGCTCCGACCGCACCCCTCGCGCCCCCGCACCATTCTTATGCTCGGCGTCAATGGCACGGGTAAGACCACCTCCAGCGCCAAACTCGCTCACTGGCTGAAATCCCGTCGCCACTCGGTGCTCCTCGCGGCCGCCGATACCTTCCGGGCGGCGGCTATCGAGCAGTTGCAGCGTTGGGGCGAGCAACTCGACATCGAAGTCATCGCTGGGCAATACCAGGGCGACTCGGCGGCTCTCTGCTACGATGCCTGGCAAGCCGCGCAGCGCCGCCAGACCGAGTTCCTCATTTGCGATACTGCGGGCCGCCTGCATACCAAGAGCAATCTCATGCAGGAGCTCGCCAAAGTTCCGCGCACACTGGCCAAACACCACCCTGAAGTCCCCGAGGAAAAGTGGCTCGTCGTGGATGCTTGCACGGGCATGAATGGCCTGGTGCAGGCACGGGAGTTTCACCAAGCAGTGGGGCTCACCGGCATCGTGCTCACGAAGACCGATGGCAGCGGCAAAGGTGGCATTGCGGCAGCGATCCAGCATGAGTTGGGACTTTCGCCCCGCTTTCTGGGCTCGGGCGAGAAGGCCACCGATTGGGAGCCCTTCGATCGGGAAAAATTCGTCGCCCAGCTCGTCTGATCTCAAGGGGGTAGGTGCCGAGTCATCAAGCCCTCAGCGACTCCATTCCAGCATCCGCCGCAGGGGCAACTCCGCGCGCTGACGCAACTCCTCCGGCAAAGTGATCTCCGGCTGCAGATCTCGCAAACACGCGTGCAACTTCTCCAGAGTATTCATCTTCATGTAGCGGCAATCATTGCAGGAGCAGGTATCCGTCGGGCCAGCGATGAAAGTTTTCCCCGGGACTTCCTTGCGCAAGCGATGCAACATCCCCGACTCCGTAACCACGATGAAGTGGCTCGCGGGATGCTCCCGGCAAAAGCTAAGCATGCGCTCCGTCGAGCACACCTCATTCGCCAAAAGCCGCACTGCAGTTGTGCACTCGGGGTGGGCGACGACGCAAGCGCTGGGGTATTCCTGTTTAATGCGGGCAATGCTCTGCCGCGTGAACTCGACATGCACGTAGCAATTCCCCTGCCAGAGATCCATCTGCCGCCCGGTCCGTTCCATGACCCAAGCCCCGAGATTCTGATCCGGGACAAAAAGAATCCGCCGATCCGCAGGCACGCGTTGGACAATGCGCAGCGCATTCCCACTGGTGACGATGACATCGCTGAGCGCTTTCACGCCAGCGCTACAGTTAATGTAGGCTACAACGTAGTAATTCCTCTCGGCATGCGCCTCGAGGAATGCTTGTAGCTGCTCGGCCGGGCAGGAATCGGAAAGTGAGCAACCGGCCTGCAAATCCGGCAGCACCACGGTTTTTTGTGGGTTAATGATTTTGGCGGTCTCGCCCATGAAGTGCACCCCGCAGAAGGCGATCACCGCAGCATCGGTCTCAGCCGCCCGGTAGCTTAAGCCGAGGGAATCCCCCACGTAATCCGCTACATCCTGAATGTCTGGAGTCTGATAGTTATGGGCCAGGATCACCGCGTGGCGCTCCCGTTTGAGTTCCAGAATTTCTTCGATGAGGTCAGTGCCGGTGGCTTGCATGGGATGAAAACGGATGGAGTTCAGGTCGGAGGAACGGCGGCGACGACCCATTGGTTGCCCTCACGACGCAGCACTCGCACTTTGCTCCCGGCAGGCACAAAATCGCCCTCGGTTTTCACCTCCGTGACTAACGCCCCAAAATCCGCCTTGCCGACCGGCCGCAAATCCGTCCGCGCCAACCCGGTCTGCCCCGGCTCGATTTTCTCCTGCACCAAACTCAGCACCGGAGCTGGAATCGAAGGCCCGACCGGGCTGTGCGCCCGGAGAAAAAAGGTGCGAAAGACCGGCAGCGAAGGCAGGTAGCGGGCCAGAAGAGAAATGATAATCGCCGCCAGGAGAATGGTGATGGCGAAGTTGATGAGCGAAGGACCCAAGGTGGCAAAAGAAATTTCAAACTCCCGCTCCGGCCAATAATCCACCATGGCGAAAAGGATCCCGCCGACCATGCAGAGCAGACCAATGGCGGAAATGAAAAAAAGGCCGGGGAAAAAGAGGAGTTCGAAGAGCACAAGGAAAAAACCGAAGAGGAAGAGCGTGGCGGCTTCGAAGCCCGTGAGGCCAGCGATGTAGTGCCCGGCAAAAAATAGCAAAAAGCAGATCGCCGCGACGAATCCGGGCACTCCAAAGCCAGGAGTTTTGAACTCCATGTAAGCCCCGATGATGCCGCCGAGGAGGAAAAGCGGAGCCAAGGTGGTGATCCATTGCGCGGCCTTTTCAAATCCGCTGGGCTCCCACGCAAAAATCGGCGCCTCTTGCAAACCGGCTTCATCGGCCAACTGGCGCACATTGGCCGCAATCCCCGAGGCCAGGAGAGGCTTGTCGTCAAACCTGCGCACCGCTTCCTGCGCGGACAAGGTCAGCAATTCTCCTGCTTTGGAAATCACCGTGTCCCCGATTTTCAGCTCCTTGTCTTTGTTGATGAAAGCTTCCGCCAACTCCGGGTTGTAGCCGTTTTTCTCGGCGGCACTGCGGAAATAGCCCGAGTAATAGGAGATGATCTTGGCGCTCATGGTTTCAGGGATTTCCTGTCCCCCACCCATTACGGGAGCGGCGGCGCCGATCGCACTCACCGGAGCCATATAAATCCGCTGGGTCCCCAGAGCGATCAAAGCCCCGGCCGAACCAGCATTCGTATTGACCCAGGTAATCGTCGGCACACGGCTCTCCAGCAGAGCATTGAGAATTTTCACCCCGGCTCCAAGGCTTCCCCCAGGCGTGTCCATGTTGATGACAAACGCTGCCGCTTCGGCACTCTCCGCAGCTTTGAGGGCCCGTCGTAGGATGAGGAATTGGGCTTCAGAAATCTCTCCCTGCATGGGCAGCACCACTACCGCACCTTTGGGAATTTGCGGCTCCAAAGCCTGCGCGAGCGGCGCGAACATCCCCGGCAAAATGAGCCCCCAAGCCGCCAGGAAAATCCCGAAAGGCCGGCGCGCCGAAGTCGGCAGGCATGCGCCGAGAAGTTGGTGCAGGCGGAAGGATCTCATAAGACGGTGGGAAACATAGCCTGATTCCGGCCATTCTTCATCTAAATTAAAGCGCCCTCCCGTGGGGGTCCGCTCTTTAGGACTCCCAGGTGATGAGGTAGAAGGGTGTCTCGTCCCGGCCGGTATCAATCTGCAATTTGCCACCCTGCACCGGAAGAGTTTTCCCGGTGCGCACGCCATTGTGGTCCAGGATGTGCACGGTCGGCGTTCCGGGCCGGTTGAGGGTGATTTCGGCTTTCACAGGCTCCATGAAGACGACTCCCGGGGGCTTGACATTGGGTTGGGTTCCGGAGCGGGCCAGATAGACATCGTTGAACACCCGCTGATCACGGTTGCGAGCCCGGGCGATCGCCGCCACCAGCACACCCCGGTCTTTGGCTAGGGTTCCCTCCTTGGATTGCGCGGTGAGGTAAATCGCCCCGAAGCGGGATTGCGGTCGAATCGTCGCATCGGTGAGGCGGATTTCCTGCCCCTCGGCAAAACCCACCACCGCCTGCGTCCCCGGGGAATTGATTTGAAAAAATCCATCGCGCGGATTTTTCCCGGGCTGCCAGCGAAGTTGCTCGGTGACCGAAAGCAGCGCGCCCGAGGCGTCGCGATGCGCGGAAAGATCGAGAGGGGCGGTGGGCTGAAACTCCTTGGTGAACTCCACTACGCCGCGTCCCACAGCGAGTGCCGCCGCCGGGAAGACATCGGAGTCGAAGGTCTTCACATCTTGCTCCTGGGTATTGAACTCCGCAAAACCGACTTTTTGCTCCGCGAGGGAAGGCAGATGCACATGCCGGGTGTGGACGACGGGAGATTCGGTGACATCGCCGCGATGCACCTGGCGCGAGACAGCGGGGAAGATACCGAGGAATTGCGGAGCGGTGGCGTCCCAAGGCTCCGCGCCGATTGTCAGGGACCAACTGCCATCATCGGAATTCTGGAACGGATAAGAAACGTCCCAACCTTGCAGACCAAGCCCGTAGGCTCCGAGGATCGCCGGGCCTTCCACGCCCCACTCGTTGGAAAAAACATGAATCCACTCCGAGAGCATGAAAGGTCGGTTGCCAACTTGGTTGAGGCTCGAAGAAAGAGAACCTCCCCCGGGAGTCGAAACCATCGAGGCGGCATTCATCGGACCAGACTCGCCCCGAGCTCCGTCACCGAAGTAATTATGCCGGTCCACCGTGCCAATAAGGGCGTCGGAATGGAGATTGTAATAGTGGCTCATCTGGCGGCCAGCGTGCCAGTTGGAAGCAATGATCTCTCCAGAATACCCTGTGGCCCGCACCGCCTTCTCCAAGCGGGCGTAGGTTTCATCCTGCAGCTCTTTGAGGAAGAGCATCGTATCTAAAAGGCGCTGTTTGTAGGGTGCCTGCGAGGTATTGAGATTGACCGGGTCAAAGAACCAGGGATTGCCCGCGGGGTAAATGCGATTCTCCGCCAAGCTTTCATCCAAGGGCAGATTTTGATTTTGTAGGATGGAGTTGTTGAGAGCTTGCTCTCCCCACGCTTTGCGGAAGGCCTCCTCGCTGCCGTATTTTTCCTTGAGCCAGCGGGCAAAGCGTTCGCCCGTGCGGGCGCGGAGTGTGGGCGATTGCCGCATTACATGGGAAACCCCACCGAAGAGCGCGGAGTCTTCGTTGTAAAGCTCGACGAAAGCAATCGCCGGGTCTTCCGCATAGGTGAGGCCGGTGTAAGGATTCCGATGCGAGAGCAAATTCGTCATCTGCTCCGCGAGGAGGTCCTGCAACTCGCGGGAAACATAGATCGCGCCATGGCGCGGCTTGTAGCGGGCTTTATCTCCCTGCCCGGACTTTTCAAATTCGTGCAGATAAGGAATGCGCGCCGCATCTTGCTCACCGGGTTTGATGATGAAAACCGAGGAGAGCTTGCTGTAGATGCCGCGTTGTTTGAGGGCGTTGACGAAGTAATCCATGCGATCGAGCGCCTGCGGATCGAAGCTCACAGCGGTGCCCGGTTTGAGGATACCGGCCCAGCCATCGCCATCGGCATATTTGTGCAGACGGACGGAATTGATCCCCAGCGCGGCATAGAAATCAGCCCGACGATCCGCGAGGCTCTTGTCTGGTGCGGCGGCACGGAAGGAGACATTGATCCCCCAGAGCTTGATCGGCTGGTTGTTGTAAAAAAGAACATCCTCCCGGGCAACGATGCGCCCGTGCTTGCCGGCCGGAGATTCCAACCAGTCGCTGAGCCGCCACTCACTTTCCGCCGGGATCGGGCTGGCTCCCTTGAAGGCATACCAACCGGCCTGCGTATCGGGAAGGTCGTCGGCGGAGGTGATGAAGTCCGTGGCTTCTGGGAGTTGCACTGAGAAGCCGACCTTGGATTCGTCTCCAGCTGCTAACCGATCTCGTGCCAGAATGATCCTCAGCGCCCGGTCTGCCGCTACCGGAGTCGGCTGATCAAAGGTCACTGTCACGGCCTGGCCAGCGGAATTTTCCAGCCGCAGGGTTTTGACCTTCTCTCCGATGGGGACTTGCCCGAGAGGCAGGGGAAACTCCTGGCTGGCTCCGTCGGCCATAGAAGCGATGAGCTTTCCGCTCTCAAAACTCTTCGGTGCCAGCGTGAGCACGGAGAGCGTGAGCTCCGTGGCGGAAGGCGCACGCAGAGCAGCCTCAGCACGCAGGGTTTTTGCCTGGGGATGACTCCAAACCGTCTCGACCTCATAGGTCACGCGCGTAGCCGGAAGCTCGACCGTCGTCTTGGACTCGACCTGCTTGCTTGCGGGAATTACCTGCGTCTGTCGCTTCGCTGGCCCCCACCCTGGCCCCCAATCATAGCCCCCAAACTCCAGCAAAATCCCGGATTCCCCGAGGACCGTCGGCTGGCCGGAACGGGAGTTGAAAATCGTTGTCAGCGGCGCAGCAGCAAAAGCCGGAGAGACGCATAGGAGCGTGAAAAACAGCAGCGCAAAACGTCGGGGGGAAATCAGCACGAGCTTCAAGGAGTTGGTAAAGAGCGGACAACTCGGTAACAGAAGGTAAAACCATCGCCGAGCGCTTTCAACGGTTTTGCTTTTCTGAGGGTCGTGCGCTAGACCCGGCCATGAAAGACATTTGCTCATTTCCTACCACTGCACCACCCGTTCTGCTGCCCAGTGACTCCACCGTGCGGGCTGCAGCAGCTTTTTCGCCATGAATACGCTCACTGATTATATCCACCAGAACTGGCCGCGTTCGATTTACCGCGATGCCAACGGTTCGGGCTTCCTTGGGATGGACTTGCCCCATCCCTACACCTCCCCCTGCATCAAAGGCGAAGGCCGCTTTTCCTTTTTCTTTTATTGGGATACTTACTTCACGAACCTCGGCCTTTTGCGCAGCGGCCTGGCTGACGTGGCCCGCGATAACATCCGCAACATGCTCTGGTTCATTAGCCGCCAAGGCTACATGCCCAACCATGTCGGTCTATTCAACCGCAGCCAACCGCCGTTTTTGTGCCGCATGGTGGCAGACTACTTCCAGCACTTGGGCGGACCGGCGAGCGATCCGGATTTTTTCCGAGCCTGCTGCGAGGGGCTGCGTCAGGAATACCATTTCTGGATTACGGCGCGGCATTCTCCCACCGGCCTGCAGCGCTATGGCCACCACGACACCGCAGAAGGTTGCGAGCATTTCTACAATACCACGGTGGTGAAACGCTTGCGCTTTTCCCCCAGCGCTCCACAGGAGGAGAAAGTCCTCTTGGGAGCGCACTACCTTGCGGAGGCGGAAAGCGGCTGGGACTTCACGCCACGTTTCGCAGGCCGCTGCCGGGAGCACAATCCCACCGATCTCAATGCTCTGCTTTACGAATACGAAACCTTCCTCGAAACCCACGCCGAGTCACTGGGCTGGGACGATCGCGGTTTGTGGCAAGCGCGCGCAGCCGCCCGCCGGCAACGCCTGCAGACCCTTCTCTGGTGCGAGGAGCAGGGGTGGTTCATGGACTACGATTTTGTCCGGAATCAGCCCTCTGCTGTGCCCTCCTTGGGCGCCATGGCGGTGCTTTTCTCCGGGCTAGCCACGCCTGAGCAGGCTGCCTGCATGGCGGAGAAGTTGCCCGATTTCGAACGTCCCCATGGGGTCGCGGCCACGCCAGATCTGCCCGCCGCCGAGGGTTTCCAGTGGGCCTTCCCGAACGTTTGGCCGCCGCTGGTTTATCTCTGCGTGGCCGGTCTGCGCCGCTACGGCTTGGACGAGCCGGCGCGCCGCATCGCCGAGAAATTCCTTGCCACGGCACGGAGGCTCTTCCAACGCACTGGGCAATTGTGGGAGAAAACCGATGCGCTGTCGGGAGAGGTCGCCGGGGGTGAATACGATGCGGCGCCGATGCTGGGGTGGACCGCCGGAGTTTACCTTGCTTTGGAAGAGCTTTTTGCTTCTGAGCAAAGGGTTTCTCTTGCGCAATGATCGCGCCTGCTCCTCTGCACTCCGCGCAGTGGGAGGCCATCCTGGAAGGACAAGGGCACGATCCCTGCCCTGGCGTCACCATTGAATTTGGCCGCGAAATCCGCCCAGCCAAGGGTGCAACTCCCCGGCAGTATGTCACCATTTTCCGTCCAGCCAAAATTGCCACGCCAGCTCCGGGCTTGGTGGCTTTTCATGGCGGGGGCTTTTTTGTGGGGGATCCGAATGGCGCCGGGGCACGGGCGAAAACGCTCGCCCTGACTTGCGGGATCATCACAGTCTCTGCTTCCTACCGCGTTGGCAGCGCCGAGCGGCCCACTGGCACGGCAATTCTGGACGATGCCTCCTCAGCTTTCTCTTGGGTGCACGCGCAGAGTGGAGCCTTGGGACTAGATCCGGCACGCATCGCAGTAGCTGGCGAATCCGCCGGAGTCTTGCTCGCCGGCCACCTCGCGGTGCGTAGTCCCTGGGTGCTGCCGACTCCCGAGCACGCTGCGCTGCCCCACCCCGTTGCTTTTTACGCCCAGTGGGGCCCGGTGGATTTTGTCTCCCGATGGTATGACAAGGGCGAGAATCCCGGTGCCGAGCGGAACATCCTCGGTCCCGGCGGCTATGCCGTGGAGCCCGGGCTCTATCACCAACTCAGCGTGCTGACCCACACGGTCAGGCGCTCTCTTCCCCCCGCACTCTTTATCTATGGTCGAAAGGACGCCGTGGTTCAGGCCCGGCAGGGCCGTCAGGGTCTGGCGGCTTGGCAAGCTGGCGGGGCACACGCGGAGCTGATGGTCTTGCCAAATATCGGCCACCATGTGGAGGGGGACAACCGTGCGGAGCGCGCACAATTTGTGCACAACATCGCCGCTTTTGCCGCGGCCCATCATTTAGCCCCCAGAGAAATACCCGGTCCTTTGTGAACCGAACGCTTTTTCTCTCGCCTAAAAGCCAGCTCCGTCTTGTGTCTTGAGCGGTCTATGATGAGGATTCTCGAAACTCTGCTCCCAGTCTTTTTTCTTATTGGGCTGGCTTACCTCTTGGGGCGCAGAGGCTGGTTATCGCGGGAGTTTTTCAATCAGCTCAACTGGCTGATTTATTGGATCTCTCTGCCGGCCTTGATTGTCAACAGCCTGATCGGAGCCACCCAAATCCCACCTGATACCCTGCCGCTGATTGGGATTTTCACTGCGGCCTCGCTCACGGTGGTGGTCTTGGGGATCGGCGTGGCCCGGCTCCTTGAGCTGCCACGCGAACATCTTGGCACCTTTCTGCAATCCGTCTTCCGGGGAAACCTCGCCTACACAGGCTTGCCAATTTTGCTTTTTGCCATGCGCAATCAATCTCCGGCGCAGGTGGATGCTGTCGTTGCCCAGGCGGTCTTCCTCTTTGCTCCGGCGATGGTCCTTTACAATACCTTGGCCGTCTTGCTGCTGGTGGGTTACAAACGAGGATTTTCCGGCGGCGAGTGGAAGCGCATCATCCTGGAGATCCTGCGGAACCCGCTCATCCTGGCCTCGGCCCTAGGCACCCTGCTCTTCGTGCTAGCCGTGCCGCTACCGGCTTTCCTGACCAACACCTTGAGCTTGGCCGGACAAATGGCCTCTCCAGCAGCGCTTCTCTGCGTTGGCGGGGCCATGGCTTTTGTCTCCTTGCAGGGGCGCCATTGCAGCTCTTTTGCTGCCGCGTTGCTCAAATGCGCCGCGCTCCCGGCAATCACTCTGGCTTTTGCCAACTATTTCGCACTCACCCCGACCGCGCTTTTGGTGGTCTTGATTTTCAGTGCCTGTCCCACCGCGGTGGCTTCTTACATGATGGCCAAGCAGCTGCATGGCGATGAGGCCCTGGCCGCCGGCTCAATCGTCTTGAGCACGCTGCTTTGTATTCCGATCTTGGGATGGATCGTAGCCAATTACTAGCCGCCCTTTCGAAGCATGCGCCTCTCCACTCACAGTCCAGATTATCAGGCTCTCTGCGACGGAGCCCACCCGCTGCGAACCTTGATGCGCTTTCTCCAACTTGGTCCTCTGACCCTGCTGGGCCTTTTCGGGCTCTTTTTCCTGAAAATGCTTCCGCAGCTCTTGCTGCCGTTGCTTTTGGCCGAGTGCATACGCGCCGTGGTTGCGGGGAGTCCGCAGCACCTGCCCTACTGGTTCATCGGGTATGTTCTTATTTTGGCGGCCAACGTGCCCCTGCATCTGCTTTTCATCCGCATTACAAGTCAGCGAGTCCGCACCATGGAGCACGGTCTGCGCATGGCGCTGACCACACGCCTGCATCGCCTTTCCTTCGGCTTTTTGGACCGCGTGGAATCCGGCCGTCTGCAAACCAAGGTCCTGCGCGATGTGGACAAGCTCACGACCTTCTCCAACAACTTTTTCCAAAGCATGATCGGCGGCTTCCTGGGCCTGCTTTTTGCTTTGGGCTTCACCCTCTCCCGGGAACCGCTCATCGCCCTGGCTTACCTCATCGTGGGGCCGTTGGCGGTTTTTATTGTGCGCAGTTTTTATTCGGCGATGCGGCAACGGGATGATGCCCTCCGGGGCGAGGTGGAATTTGCCGGGCAGCGGGTCTCGGAGATGATTTCCATGCTCAACCTGGCCCGCGCTCACGGCATAGAGGAACATGCTTTGCGGCGGGTTAAAACGCCTTTGCGCCGGGTGCGGGTGCGGGGACGCCGGGTGGATCAAATCAACGCCCTCTTCGGCTCGCTTTCGTTTGTCACCTTGTATTCGGCGGTGGTCTCCCTCTTGGCCGCCTCGGCCTGGGGGGCGGCAAATGGCTGGGTCGGTGTGGATAAAATCGCGCTCTACACGTCGCTTTTTCAAATGGTCATCGGCTCAATTATGCAGCTCACCGGTTTCCTGCCGGAAGTCTCCGCTGCCAATGCCTCCCTGCGCTCCCTTGCAGAAGTCCTGCAGTCCGACGAAATCGAGCCCCGCTCCTCACGTCAGCCTCCCGAACCGGTGGAAGGCTCGATTGTCTTCGAGCAAGTCTCCTTCGCTTACCCCGGCTCCAACCGCTCGGCGGTGAAAGAGGTTTCCCTGCAGATCGCACCCGGGGAAGTGATGGCGCTGGTCGGGGAGTCGGGGGGCGGCAAAACGACCCTAATGAATCTGGCCATCGGATTATTGCGGCCGGATTCTGGCCGGGTGCTCATTGATGGGATTCCCTTGGACGAACTGGACTTGCCGGCCCTGCGCCGACGCATTGCCGTCGTCCCGCAACACACGATTCTCTTTTCCGGGACTTTGCGGGAGAATGTGACCTGCGGGCTCAACCGCATTCCGGAAGCGGAAATTTTACGAGCTCTGCATGCCGCGCACTTGGAAGAGCTGGTTGCAAGCCTGCCCGAGGGGCTCTCCACGCCGTTGGGCGAGAACGGCCTCCGGCTCTCCGGTGGACAACGCCAGCGCTTGGCCATCGCCCGTGCCCTCCTGCGGAATCCCCGACTGGTTTTTCTGGATGAGGCCACCAGCGCCTTGGATTCAGAGTCCGAAGGCAAAGTGCAGGCCGCTCTGGCGACGTTGCTGCACGGCCGCACCACCTTGGTTATCGCCCACCGCCTGGCTTCCATCCGGCATGCCCATCGAATCGCGGTTCTCTCCGGGGGCCGGGTTATCGAGGTTGGCACCCCGGGCGAATTGGCCCGCAGCGGCGGTGCTTACGCAAAGCTGCTCTCCCTGCAATCGCTGAGCCATTAGCCCGCAGCAGGCACCTGCGACGCTACTGCCGTGCCGCCCAGAAGAGCATCTTCTCGGCATCCTGAAAAATATGGGCCGTGCGGCTGCCAAGCTGAACGAGAATGACATCCCTCCCACCAATCTGCGCGCTGCTAATCAGGCAGCGGCCGGCGGCGAAGGTGAAGCCGGTTTTCATGCCATTATGCACGGGAGATTTTTCCAAGAGCTCGTTGGTATTTTTCAAAGTGGTGAGACGCCCGGAGTTGTGCCGGAAGACCATCTGGCGCAGGGAAATCATGTAGCGGATGTCCGGATGGCGATAGGCGCGGAAAGCGATGCGTGCCATATCACGGGCGGTGGAAAATTGGTTGGCGGGGAGACCGTGGGGATTGACAAAATACGAAGAGCGGGCACCGAGAGCGTCGGCGACGCGGTTCATTTCCGCGGCGAAAGCGGCTTCACTTCCGGCGTGATCACGGGCCAGTGCCGCCGCGGCGTCGTTGGAACTCTTGACCATCACCGCTGTGAGCAGAGAGCGGCGGGTGTAACGTTCGCCGGGACGTAGCCCGAGCTTGGTCGGCTCGACCCGCGTATCCTCGGGGGCGATGGTGATGAACTCATCCAAGTTTTCCCGCTCGCTAATAATCAGAGCCGTGAGCAGCTTTTGCGTGCTGGCCACCTGTCGCGGTTCGTCGGCGTTCTTCTGAAAAAGCACCCTCCCCGAGCGCGCATCAATGCAAATGGCCGACTTGGCGTAGATGGCCGGCGCGGTTTCCGGCCAAAGGCTCGGGGCTCCGGGCGGGGCTTGGGCGATGGGCGGCGGGGTCGGGGCGGGAGTTGCCGCCCGGACGGGCAAACGTGTGGCGCGGGGACTTTGGCAGGCCGTGAGAAAAAGCGTGCCGCAGAAAGAGGCAAGAAGCAGGAGGAAGAACGGGCGTGCGAACATGGGCTGGAGGCAACCTCACCCGCCCGGATGGGTCAATTCCCGATAATGGAAAACGTGTAGTCCACCTCGATGCGCTGGTTTTCCAAAAATTCCAAAACCTCCGGCGGAATGGGCGGGATGTCCGCCTCCATGATCGAGCGGATGCTCACGGAGGCGAAACTTTCATTGGAAGTATTGGAGAGAATTTGCACGCCGGTGACGCGGCCATTTTCCAAGACCGTAAAACGCAAGGTCAGCGTGCCGACGGAAAGCAGAGCCAGCTGATCGCTCACGTAAAAATACCACCGCGAACCAATGGCATCGGAGAGCTGCTTTTTGTAGCGTCCCAGCGGCGTGCCAGTGGCCTCGACGGAGCTGCGGCCGCGATTGCTCACGCCGCCTTGGATGCGAGTCGTGCGCCGTTCCGGTTGGAAGCCGGCGGCCCGGGCAGCAGCTTCGCGGCTCATTTCGCGGGGCATCTCGGCCCGCCGGGTTTCTTGGCGCACTCCGGCCGGGGCCACAGGATCCGCCCGGCGCACCTCGCGCGGTCGTTGCAAAGCAATGGCATCGGGAGGCAGGGGCGTCACGGCTTCTGGTTCCGCGCGCTCGGCCGGGGACTCTTCTGCCGGGGCAGGTGGGGTCTGCGATTCGCTCTGCTGCACCGGTGGGGCAGCCTCCGCAGGCTGCGTGGCGGCCTGGGGTGCCGCCGCCGGGGCCTGCGTCGGGCCGAGGCTTAGTTCCTGGTTTTGGAGTTCCAGAAACGGATCCTCGCGGCCTTCTTGGGTCGGGAGATCGGATTGATTCTGCGCTGGCAGAGCACTGGCAGCACGCGTATCGCGGTCGGACTCGAAGCGGCTCTTTTGTGGCGGGCTTTCCGCCAGCTCGGCTCCAGTGGAGTCAATGAACTGCGTCGGTGCCGGGGCTTCCTCAACCACGGGTGGAGGCACAAACGTGACTTGGATTTCTGGCAGGGCCGGGGTTGGCTCCGGGGACGATCCAGCCCAGTTTGCCGCAAGGAGGATCAGGACCAGCAGGAGCAGCAACAAGTGCACCAGCACGGAGGCCAGGAAGGAAAAAAGGACCTCCCGGCGTTCCCGCACTCGCGGAGATATGGCCATGGTCGCGCTGCTCATGGGCTAGTGGGCAAAGCGCCGTGCACCCGGGCATGGTGGAAGAGGGCCTGCTGGACGTAACCTCCATAGGGGCCGAGAAAGGCCTGGGCTGCCGCGCGCAAACGAGGCAAGCTCGCACGAGAAGCCGAACTTCCTGCCAGGGCCGGCAACCGCCGTAACACGCGTTCGATCCACACATCCACCGGCGCCACTTCCAGGCGCTCATAAGCAAAGAGCAGCACACAATCCGCCACCTTGGAGCCGACCCCGGGTAAAGAACGCAGCCGAGTGCCGACCTCAGCCGTCGGCAGAGCGCGCCAAGCCAACAAGTCCGCCTCGCCCCGCGCCACCGCCCGCGCGGTTGCCAGCAGCTTCCCCGCGCGAAAGCCCAGCCCGACCGATCGCAAGTCCGACTCCTGCAGTTCTGCCAGAGCCTCGGCAGTCGGAAAGGCCCATCCGCCTCCACCAGGTAGCGGTCGCCCCCAGAGCTCGCGTAAACGCAGCGAGAGGGCCCGGATGTGGCGCACCTGCTTGAGCGGCGAGAGGATGAAAGTGGCCAGACATTCCCAGAGCGGCTGGCGCAAGATGCGCAGGCCGCGGCAGGCCCTTCCCGCGGCGCGGATGAAGGGCTCATCGGGAAAAGAAGCCAGAATACGATTCATCGGATGATCGAGAGCCAGATACCAACGCACCAATGAGGCTTCTGCGCCCAGAAATTCAAGCTTCCTTCCGCACTGGCGGAGCCGCACCCCGACTTCCCCGATACTCCCCTCCCACCAGCCATCCGCCCGCTCTGTCCAATGAAAAACCTGTCCGCTCTGCAATGTCAGAGCGAGGGAGAATCCCGGTGCGTAGAGCTCGCCCGTCGGGCTCAACTGCGGCGTGGTTGCCACCATCCCGCCTGGGTCAAGTGGCCGCCGACAATCCCAGCCGCTGCAACAAGGCTGCGGAATCAAAATGCCGGGCAAATAATTCTTGGATGGCGTGGATTTTTTGCGTGTCGCCCGGCAGGGTCTTCACGGTCATGGAATTGATGCGGCTGGCAATCGTATAGGCATCGAGAGCGGATTGAATCACCGGCAGCTTGGCCTCCTGCACCAGGCGCACTATCCGGGCGTGCGGCAGCAAATTATCGCTCAAAACCATGCCGCAGAAATGCGTCCCAGCGTTGGCTTCGGCCAGAGCAGCGAGGATGATGTCCTCGCGATCCCCAGGCACAATGAGCAACGACCCGGGGCGGATTTTATCCAAAAGGTTGGCTGAGCTCATGGCGCCGATGATGACATGGGAAACGCGATTGCGCTCGCCGCCGGGACCGCTGACGATGACCGCGTTGATGTGTCCGCGCACTTCATGCAGCGTGGGCTGGCAAAGCATGGTCACGCGGGGAATCACCGCCAGCAACTCGATCCCCAGAGCTCCCAGCCCCCGCCGCACGACCTCGGTGAGCTCGGGCATTTTCTCCGGCAGCACCTTGTTCATGATGACCCCGAGAATCTCCACCCCCTCGGCATCGAAGATGGCTTTATTCAACGCCGCCTCATCAATCGGCCGACCGATGCCCCCCGGCACCACCAAGACGACCTTGCTTTGTAGCAGCTTGGCCACGCGTGCGTTCGATAAGCCAAAGACCGAACCCACTCCGGCATGCCCGGTGCCCTCAATGATAGTGAAATCCTTTTCCCAAGCGGCCTCGTCGAAGGACTCCAGGAGGCGTTCGGTGAGCTCGGAGAGCCCAGCTCCGCCAATGTGACGGCGGGTGAAATCGGGCTCCACCGCGATCGGGCTCATGGCCTCAATGGGAGTTGCAGTATTGAAGGTCTGCTGAATGAGCACGCTATCCTCATCCACATTGTGCCCGTGCACATGCACGTAGCGTTGGCCAACTGGCTTGATGAAGCCGATGCGGGGGAAGCGGTGCCGCAGGGTGGAATAGATCCCCAGGGAGGCGGTGGTTTTGCCGACGTTTTGTTCAGTGGCGGCGACGAAGATTCTGGGGGTCGAAGTGTTCACAGGGGCGGTTCCTGCGGCGCGTTCTCGTAGAGCTTGCGATATTCGATGGCCTGCAACCCGACGATAGCCGCGACTTTGGCGATGTCTTCCGCCCGGGTGCCCCGGGACAACTCTGCCGCCGGACGCGAAAGCCCATTGACAATCTGGCCATAGACTTGGGCTCCGGCCAGATACTGCACCAACTTGACAGCGATGTTGCCACTGTTGAGGTCGGGAAAAATCAGCACGTTGGCCTGCCCGGCGACTAGGCTGGTTCCGACTTTTACTTGGGCGAGTTCAGGCAACAAGGCGGCATCAGCCTGCAGTTCGCCATCAATGGCCATTTCCACACCGAGATCGGTGGCCAGTTGCCGAGCCAGCTCCGTCGCGCCGGCGACTTTCTCCGTCGAGGCTGTGCGCGCACTTCCTTTGGTGGAAAAACTCAGCATGGCCACGCGCGGCCTGCGGCCGAAAACCTGTCGGGCGAGCAATCCGGCTTCCACCGCGATCACCGCCAACTGCTCCGGAGTCGGGTCCGGAACCACCCCGCAGTCGGCAAAAAACAGCACCCCGTCATCGCCGAAGGATTTGTTGGCTACTTCGACAATCATGCAGCCGGAGAGAATCTTGGCATGGGGCAGCGGTTTGACCAGCTGGATGAGCGGACGCAGGAGCGAACCCGAGTAACTGCTCACCCCACCCACCAAACCATCCACCAGTCCATGCTGCAGCATCATGGCCCCAAAGTAGTTGCGATTCACCAAAATCGCCCGGGCATCCTGCACCCCAAGATTACGGTAGCGCGCCAACTTTTCCAGACGCTGACAGAAGACCGGCAAATCCGCCGAGGTCTCCGGATCAATGATCATCACGTGGTCGAGGCTGATTTTTTCCGCCAGCGCGACCTTTTCAATAACAGGCCGTTTGCCGAGCAGCACCGGCACACCGATCTGCCGTTCGTAAAACTCCTGGGCCGCACGCACCACCCGGGGATCATCACCATCGGGGAAGACAATGCGCTTTGGGTGGCGTTTGAGTTTGGTAAAAATGGAATCGGTGAAGCTCATGGCTGAAGAGTGAGGACTCGAAGATGGGAGAGAATTCCCGGTGGCACAAGCAGGAACCCTGGCGTTTGGCAGGCGTCAGCCCCCCTGGGGCTATTGGCCTTTGGTGGCCTGATTCATCAACTCCTCCAGCTTTGCATCCCAGTTGAGTTGGTTTTTCTTGGCGTCCTGCACAAAGGGCGAGATGCCGATGAGGAAAATCAGGAAGCGATTCAACCAAGAAAGCGGCGCGGGCAAGGGCCGGATGAAGTCCACGAAGAGGACCACGCGCTGTTGATCGGGGGAGTCATTCCAGGCCTCATGGTCATGCGTGTCGTCGAAGATGAGGGTCTTGCCCTCCTGCCAAGAGCGGATATCCCGCCCCACGCGAATGCGGCAGCTTTCCGGCGGATGGGGAATGAGCAGCCCGAGGTGATAGCGCAGCACGCCTTTGAAGGGTCCGCGGTGAGCTGGCAGGTGCTTCCCCGGCGCGAGAATCGAGAAGAAGGCCGTTTTCATGCCGGGGATTTTTTGCAGCAGGCGGTCGGTCTGCGGGCAACGGGCACAGTTTTTTTCCGAGCGCAATCCGTAGCCATAGAAGATGAAGGTTTTCCAATTATTATCCTGGGTGAGGGCCTTTTGATCCTCGGAGATCTGCTGGAAGGCCGGGATGGCATCTGGGTTGCGCAGGACTTCATCGAGTTCCGCACGGATGAGCCGCCATTCCTTCTCGATTTCACCCGCCCAGGGAAACTCCGCGGCATCAATAAAGGTGGCGTTGCCATGCGGTGAATAGCGGGCAATGAGCCGCTCGAAAGCCAGCAGACCTTGGAAGCCGAGACGCACCAGCGGATTCTTCATCGAGCCGTGGTGTTCCTCCTGTTTCGCATTTGGAATGTTGTTAGAAATCGCGTTCACGGTGCCGCATGGTAAAAATGCACCTTCGGCCTAGTGTCAACCCCGAAGCCGGCCCCCTTTTCTGGGCACTTGCCGAGAGCCCTTGGCTCCAGTAAAGTGCCCCCACGGTTATGAAAGATTTGCGGGCAGATTCCCCCCTTGGCCAACGCATCCTCACAGCCTGCGCGGAAGACGGAGTCAGCGACTTCTACCTCACCCCAGGCGAGCCTTTCTCCTACAAGCGAAATGGGCGACTCATCATCGAAGAGTCCTTCCCCGTGGAATATCCCGTGCCTGCCCACATCGAGCCAGGCTGTTTGGACTATGCCATTGACTTGAGCGGCCGTCGTTTCCGCGTCAGCCAGATGGTCACCCGGGGCAAACTCCGCTGGGTGATGCGGCTCTTGCCCGACAAAATCCCCGACCCCCGGACCATCAAAGTCCCCCCACCCGCTCTCAAAGCCCTCCTCGAGGCCCGGAATGGTTTGTTCCTCATCTGCGGGGCCACCGGCAGCGGCAAATCCACCACCATTGCTTCGATGATTTTGCATCGGGCCAAGCGCCGGCGGGAGCACGTCATCACCTTCGAAGATCCGATCGAATTCATTTACCCGGAGGATTTACCCTCCCTGATCTCCCAACGCGAGATGGGCACGGACGAGCTCGATTTTGCCAAGGCCCTTCGGGCTGCTCTGCGCCAGGCTCCGGACGTAATCGTCATTGGGGAAATTCGCGATGGTGAGACGGCGGAAATCGCCCTGCAAGCCTCCGAAACTGGCCACGTGGTCATCGCCACCCTGCACACCTCCACGGCCTCACAAACCGTGCAGCGCTTTCTCAAGCTCATCCCTTCCGAACGCCTGGAAAGCTCCCAGGAAACCCTCGCAGACTGCCTGCGCCTCGTGATGTGTCAGCGCCTGCTGCTCGATGAGCGGAAAAACAAGCGCTTTCCGATTCACGAAGTCCTGCTGCAATACGATGGGGTGGTGAACATTATCCGGCGGGGTGATTTCAAAAAACTCGACCAAGAGTTGGAGACAGGTTGGAAGCGGGGGATGAATAATTTTGAAAAGAGCATCGAGCTGAGGGCGGAGGAGGGCTTTCAGGCTTCCAGCGGAGCCTTTACCACCGGCTTCAGTGCCGATGAGGTCGAGAGCTACCTCGAAGCCCAGGAGGAAATCACCCGATGAATCTCCAGGACATCAAAGACGTCCTGACCTTCGCGTCCTTCCGTCCAGAGCCGGACGACCCCAGCTTTTCCTGGAAGCGCCGGTTTTCCCACCGCCGCTCTCTGCTTCTCTCCGTGGCCAAAAACCGCATCACTTGGAAAGCTCTGGGCAAAGGCGGGAAGCTGCTCGAGGGAGGCACCGCCGAGGGAGAATACAAAGAAATCATCACGCACAATGCCGCCGAGTGGAAGCGTCTGAGCGAAGACGGGCTGGTCGGGGTTTCCTTGAATACCCGCTACGTCATCAGCCTGGAAATCAATCTCACCCGGCGCAAAGGCGCAGAAGATTTGCTACAGGCCAACCCACGCGCGGCCTTGGGTTCCCGCTATGAGAAGGGCAAGCGCTACGCGGTGACGCACAACCCCGAGAGCAATACGAGCCTGCTGCTGACCTGTGAGGAGGAGTTTATCAAAAAACTTGAGACCCTGCTGAAAGAGAGTGGTCTGGCGGCAGCGCGGGTGGCCTGCGGGACTTATGCCATGTTGCGCGAGCTCTTGGTGCGCAACAGCCGCGCAACAGGAAAAGGACGCCCCAATGTTCCTGAAGACCAAGCTCATCTCTTTCTCGTCCTGAGCGATGGGGCGGTAGCGATTTTGCTGCAAATCGGGGAGCAATGGATCGAGCTGCGTTCGCGGCCCGACGTCTGGCAGGGGGATGATCTGGCCCCGGTTTTCGAGCTCCTCAAACCCTTTCAATCCCGGGTGGAAGGAGCCGCGCGGATATCTCTCTTTGCCGACCAGCCTCGCCCCGCTGTCGTTGAGCATCTCAAGGCCCTTTTCCCGACCGCCGAGATCGAAGACCACTCCGAGCCGGATGCCCTCTGGCGCACCCTCCGCGACGGCTGACCCCTCACACACATGGTCATCGAAGCCAAAGTCCTTGACGACCTCAAGACCCCGCGCCTGGACGTGGTGCCTCCCCTGCCCCTCGTCTTCCGCCTGGTGCCCCTGCTCTTCTATGCCTTGCTCCTGGGCTGCGCGGTTCTCGTGGCGCTCTTCAGTCTGCAGTTGCGCCAAGTCACGGCTTCCCGTGATGCCTGGGCTGCCCAAGCCAGACGCTTCCAGAAAGACATCGCCGCCGCCAAGGCCGAGCGCATCGCCCTGGAGGGCCAGACGAAACGCGCCAGCGATCTCATGGCCTGGGTGGAAACTACCCGCTCGCTCCAACCCGTCGTCGTCAGCCTCACCCGCGCCATCAGCCCCGATGCCTCCATACAGGAATTGTCTTTCACTCGTTCAGCAGAAAACCCCAACCTGCTGCGCTTCGGCATCAAACTCTCCGGCACCTCCACCGCTCCCCTGGATGGCGTCCTGGAAAAATTAGCCGAACTCGGCTATCGCACCTACTCTCCCGAACAACGCCTCGCCCGCGGACAAATTGATTATTCCGCCATGTTATTGTGGCAGAAGCCCGGCAGCGAAGCCGGCAGCCCCGAAGCCCCCGCACTCCCGGACTCGCCATGAACCGAAAACAAATCGCGGCGCTCTTAGTGGCCCTCATAGCCGCAGGCTTTGTTTATTTCACCATGTGGACCAAGGACCGCCTCACGGCCATGCAGAAAGCTGAGAGGACCGCCCGGGCCAGTTCCGAACAGGCGGCCACCGATCTTAACCGGAGCTTGGCCGATCTCGCCGATCTGCGCAAACGTTCCGAAGGCCTCATCCGCTTCCTGCAAGCCTGGGAACAGTATTTCGAAAAAATGGATGGCCCGCAAAGAGCCGAGTTGGAAGTCTCCACGCGCATTAAAGAGGATAGCCTCATCACCCTGGCGCAGCGCTACGAACCAGTTGCCCTCCGAGGCGAGGAAACCATTCCCCGGGTGATGCGGGCCAATCTGACCATTGAGGATGATTACTCCCGTTCCCTCAACTGGCTGGGAAAAATGGAAAGCCAAGTTCCTACTTTGCGAATTTCCAACCTGCGGCTCACGAAGGGCCAGCGGGTCAATGACATCAAATTGGAAGTCGTCCTCGATGTTCCTTTGGCTCGTCCGGCAAAATGAGAGCTTCTTTTAGCATCGCCCTGCTCGGCACCCTGGTCTTCACTGGGGCTCTCCCTTCCCTGCGTGGAGACGCGCTGGAGCTCCTGCCCGAAACCAAAGTGCCCCTCCTGGTGCCGGAGGGAGAGCGCAATCCTTTTGCAGTCAAAGCCGCGCCCGTGACCCAGGTCGTGCCGACGGATCAGGAAAGCGAAGAGAGCCGCCTGCGAGGATTGTTGAGCGCCATGAAAGTCACCGGCTTTTCCGACGGGTCCGGCGGTGCCAGCGTGCTCCTCGGGCCTTATCTGCTGCGCCCTGGGGAATTGGTTCCCCCGCTAATGCGCCACCAGACCGAACGCATCCAAGTCGCAGCCATCACGCCGGGCCGCATCGAGCTGGTTTTTCTCGAGCCGCAAGATCGTCCGCCCAGCCGTCGGCTGACGATCCAGTTTTCCACGGAGCCCAAGGTGCGCTTCCTTCTCGGAACCCAAATCCCGCCCCGTCCTCGCACCCAGGCGCTGGAGGGCATCTTCCCTTCGACGGCCCCATCCCCCGATGAAACCGTCAGCCCAGAGCCCTGATTTCCCTCGCCCGTCGGCGCGACCTCCACGAGCAGGCTTTTCCTTGGTGGAGTTGCTTTTGACCGTGGGCATCGCTGCCTTTGTGCTGACCACGGCGGTCATAGTCTATGCGGCGGTGGTTTCGGCGCGCAGCAACAAGGAGGCCGAGCTTTCCCTCAACCTGGGAACGACGCTCATGGAGCAATTCTACGACTCCGACTCGGCCGCGCTGTCCGTCTGGACGGCACCAAATTACGGACGCACCGCCCGGGCGGAAGAACTGCGTGAACTGCTTCTGGAGGACCTGGGACGCGCCAATGCCTTATTTGTCCTTTCCCGGGCCGGGCACATCGGTCTGCGTCCGACAACGCTCGATCTTACCGGGGTGGATCCCGCCCGCTTGGATACTCCGAATGCCTTTCTGACCCTGCTGGAAAGCCGCTTCCCGGGCAGCAGTGGCACTTATTCCGCCTACCGCGGTCCGGCTCCAGATGCAAATTTGAGTCTCTTTCTTCTGGAACCTTCACCTTCCGCTGACTTCTTGCAGGTGCTGGCCATTTACGAGCTGGATCTGGTGGCCTCCACGAACCCAGAGGGCACCTACGCCAGCGTTCGCCGTTATGTCGGCGGAGCCCTCACCGCCTATTACGATGTTTTTTACCCAGCCAGCGAAAACACCGCCGCCTTTGCCCCGGTGGCGGTCTGTTTTGAGCGCCGCAGCCTCCTGGCGCTCGATGAGGGCGATGGCATCAATGCCTTCAAACAAGCGGCAGATCGCCCTTTCTATTTTGTTTGGTGGCCAGATCCCTCAGCCCGAAGCCTTACCGAGACCCCCGTCAATGTGAGTTTCCCTTCCAGCGATCCCCGCTCGGCTTATGCCCAGATGGGGCAGCGCACAGCATTTTTCTTTGTCCTTCCCATGTTCCCTTCGCTCTGAGCCATGCAGCGTCGAGTTTCCATCTCCACCCACCTGCGCGGAGGCGTGCTCATCTATGCCCTCGTCATTGTAGCCTTGGTGTCGCTCCTGCTCACCGGGTGGATCGAGCTGATGATTGTCCGGAGCAACCAAGTCGGGGAAATGGAAAAATCCATCCAACGCCGACTCGCCCTGGCCAACAGCACGGCTCTCTTCCGGCAATATCTCATCAGCCAGGTCCTGCCCGGAACGTCCGGTGCCGCACTCGGTCCTGTCACGCTCGGAGGCGATTGGGGTGGGCTTTCCGTGGTGAGCTCCTGGACTGGCTCTCCCTTCGCCTCCTCTGCCCCGGTGTTGCAGGTCAATCCGTTCAATCCTGGTGGCGGCGGAGGATTCCAGACCCGCATTTCGGCGGTGCTGCAAAGTGGAGGACTCTGGTCTGCCGCCGAGGGCTTGGTGCAAACACGCTCCCCGGTGGCGGGCGGCCAGCTGATTTCAATCCAAGCTCCGACACTCAACCCCTCCGCGACCTTGGATGTGCGCGGAGGGCTGCTCTCGCTCCGGGGCAGCCTGCTTTGGCGGCCTTCGGCACCCCATTTTTACAACTTCGCTACGAATTGGTTCGCCACCCCGGAAAATGGCTTGGCCCAGACGCCTCTTCCAGACGCAACGGGTAACCCCACTCCCCCCTCCAATCTCCCCTGGCCGGCAATCTTCACCACCGACTACCTCGGCTCTCTCAACGTCCTTGATAACCCCTCGCGACCATACAACTCCTGGGCCTCGGCCATGCTCAACCTCTCCCCACTTTTTCTCGACGGAGCCATCGAGAGCCAACATGGCACGCCGGATGCCGGCGAAAATTATCCCATTACCAGCGACGGCAATGGCAAAGTCTCCATCGCCCTTGGACAAAATACCCACCGGGAGTTCATCATCACCAACGCCGCGACGGTGGAGCTCACCGGCAACCTTTCCGCGCCCACAACCCCTCTACGGATCCTCATATCCGAAGGAGCTTCTCCTGTGCACACCATCAACCGCGTCACCTTTGTTGGCACCAATCTGCGACCGGTGCTCCTCGGTTTGCGAACCCTCACCTCTCCCACCGTGCTGGTGCAATTCCCTTCCACTACCAGCGCGGTAAATCAGCTCTGGCTCACGGCGGAGAACACGCCTCTGGTGCTCACTTCCGGAGCTGGCGGGGTCTGGCTCGGAGGACTCCGCACCGATCGGGCCGTGCAAGCCAACGCCGCAGATCTCACGCTGCAACTGCCAGCCGACCTGGTGGCCGAAGCCCTCCTCGACCGTCATGGCTGGGTGGAAATTTACCAACGATGAAACTCTTCCCGCCAATGCGAGCTTATACGTTGGCTGAGGTGCTGGTCGCCGCGGGCATCCTCGTGCTGGTGGTGGGGGTAATGGCCTCGGTGAGCCTTTCCCTTTCCGCCCAGGAGGAACAATCCGCCCGCACTGCCGTCCTGCTGAACTACCACGAACAGACGGCCCGACTCTGGCAACTGGGCCTCAGCCCAGCGGAGATCGAGGCCATCCGCCCACCTGCTCCCGCCGTGACCTCTTTGGGTTTCACCGAAGACAATATCACGCTCAACGGCATCGGCAACCTGCGCCGCACCACCTCAAATCTCGTCTTCCGTTCCTCCACGGACTTGATTACCACGAACGTTACCCTGCGCACCAATACCCTCGTGCTCGTCCGTCCCATCACGCCATGAACCGCGACTTTCTCCTTAAACTCTACGATCGCCTCACGGGCTTGGTGGAAAAACTCCCCGGCGGCTTGCAGAAGCCGATTTTGCGAGAGTTGGTCCCTATCCGGGAACTTTTCCTCGAGCAACGCCCCGCCCGGCTCCTTTTCCTGGGCCATCCCCACCCGGAACCTCTGCACTTCCTCGAGGATCTGCTGGTCGCAAATTTGTCCCCTTCTCCCGCCGCAACCCGCCCGTCGGAGACTCCCCCGCTGCTGCCGCCGGAAGCCGCAGCGGAAACCACGGGAGATCCCTGGGAGGTTGGGGCTGCCGAAAGTGGCTGGCGCACCTACCAACGGCGGCAACATGGCACCGTGCAACTCCTGGATGCCCGCGGCGATTTTTCCACGCCGCTCCTGCGAGCCGCAGTGCAAGCCCACCCGCCAGATGTCGCAGTGGTTTTTTTCCATCCCCAGGCCCCCAACGCCGATGCGGAGTTGGCCGCCCTGCAATCCAGTCTAGCGGAGTTGCACAATCTCAATCTCTCCGTCCCGGTGGTGGCTCTGGCGCTGGGGCCGCGGGGACATTCCGGTGTGGAAATTCTCCGCCCCGCTCTGCATGGGCGCCCCGAATTGGCAAATCAGCCGATCCGGGTTTTGGCCCTGGAAGACCCCGAGCGCCTCCCCGGAAACCGCGCTGCCGCAGAAGCCATCTGCGCCTTTCTGCCGAACTCCGCCCGACTGGAATTCGCTCTTCTGGCCCGCATTCGTTCTGCCCAAGCGGAAATCGCGCGCTCCCTGCTCAAGAGCTTCACCGCGGTCTGCGGCGTCATTGGGATGCAACCAATCCCCCTCGCTGACCTCCCCATTCTAAGCACCTTGCAATCCCTTATGGTCGCCCTCATCGCCCACGTCAGTGGCCGCCAAATGGGCCCGCGGGTTGTGACCGAATTCTTCGGTGCGGTAGGGGTAAGCATTGGGGCTGGGATGCTTTTTCGGGAAGGAGCCCGGGCCCTCATCAAAATTGTGCCGATCTGGGGCAATGCCGTCTCCGGACTCGTCGCCGGGGCCGGCACCTATGCCATCGGACGCGCGGCCATCGCCTACTTCATTGAAGAAATCCCCGCCCGCGAAGCCCGCCGCCTCTTCGAAAAACTCAAACCCGGACGGGGAAGCTTCCGCAGCAAACAGCTTGCCGAGGC
Organism: uncultured Chthoniobacteraceae bacterium; assembly: GCA_964595865.1. Lineage (GTDB taxonomy): Bacteria > Verrucomicrobiota > Verrucomicrobiia > Chthoniobacterales > DYNR01 > CAZQRL01. Next base: position 152,557 of record CAZQRL010000003.1, on the reverse strand, counting down.
CAGCCGTCGGATTGATTCCCAATCCGGGTCTTGAAGTCTCCGGGGCAGATTACCCGGGCGATTTTTTAGGCGGTCGCTTGGGCGTAGAGATCGCCCACGGCGGTCCAATTGACCACGTTCCACCAAGCCTTGAGGTAGTCCGGGCGGCGATTTTGGTAATTCAGGTAATAAGCATGCTCCCAAACGTCGCAGCCGAGCAGCGGGGTGCCGGGGCATTCCGCCACACCCGTCATGAGCGGGTTATCTTGGTTCGGCGTGGAGCAAATGCAGAGGGATTTGTCGGCCTTCAGGCAAAGCCAAACCCAGCCGCTGCCAAAACGCCCGATGCCGCCGGCTTCAAATTTGGCCTGAAACTCCGCGAAGGAGCCGAAGGTGCTTAAGATCGCCTCAGCGAGGGCTCCAGTGGGTTCCCCACCCGCATTGGGTCCCATGATTTTCCAGAAGAAGGTGTGGTTCCAATGGCCGCCCCCATTATTGCGCACCGGGCCGCGGATGGCTTCCGGCAGGGAGGGAATCCCGGCAAGGAGCTCCTCCAGCGATTTGCCGGCCAACTCGGGGTGCCCTTCGAGGGCTTTGTTCAAGTTCGTCACATAGGCCGCGTGATGTTTTCCATGGTGGATTTCCATGGTGCGGGCATCAATCGCGGGCTCCAGAGCGGTGGGAGCGTAGGGAAGGGCAGGAAGTTCAAATGGCATGGTAGTTTGCGTTTGGTTCAAGCTGGAAAGTTGGAGTTGCAGGAGGCCGGGCCGGACTCCCGGAGGCCGACGGTAAAACTAGGCAAGGACCCCGCACCGCGCAAGCGGTTGGCCGGGTTTTTTGCAAAAAAATTGCCCCACGATGCCGTTCCGACGCGGATCCCGTTCCCTAGAGGTAACGGCGGATAACCGCTCCCCGGCTCTCTGACTTCCAATCAAGGCCTGTCATCAAACCGGGAGGCACAGCTTCCTTAGTGATACAATATCGGTTCGGGAGCATGCGTCATTTAATCGCGAACATCGCAGGGCAAATTGATTGGCGGGAGTGAATTGCACTCCCGCCGACAATCCCTTGGGGGGTGCCTTGCAGAGGCCAAAAATGGTTTAGAACGCTTCGCGGAAATCAGCCCCGATCCGCTCGCGGCAGACTGCTTTGAGCCGCACCAAGGCCTGTTCGATTTCCTCTGTGGTTAGTGTCCTCTCGGGAGATTGGAATGTCAAGGAAACGGCCAGGGATTTTTTCCCTCGCGGCAGCTTTTCCCCGGTGGGATCGCGGAACAGATCAATCGGGAAGAAGCGGATCAGAAGCGGTTCTTGGGCTTGGTTCAGGCAAGCGGCCACCGCTTGGTAAGGCAGGTCGGCATCCAGCACGAGCGCCAGATCACGCGTGACGGCGGGAAACTTGGGCAATGGACGCACCCCGGTCGCGGGGCGCTCGGCATAGGTTTGCGGCAGGGACAATTCCACCTCCGCCAGAATAACATCCGCCGGGGCGTCCAACTCGCGCGCAGCCGCCGGGGCGAGAATGCCGATTCGGCCGATTGCCTGCCCAGCAAATTCCAACCGTGCCGCTTTAGCCCAGCCGGAGAACTCCTCGGCGTGGGCCTGCCATGGTCCCGGCAAAAGAGACCCGAGCAGCCCCAACAGAGCATGGAAATCATCTGCCACAACGGGATGCTTCATCCAACCTGCCGATCCCGAAAACCCACAGGCTAGCAGACCGAGCACCAGCTTTTGCTCGGGAGCCGAGCTGCCTTGGGAAAAGACCGGCCCGATCTCGCAAAGCCGCAGCGCAGGAGCCCCGTAGTGGAAGTTCCGCCGCGCACAGGCCAGCAGCCCGGGCAATAGCGAGGGTCGCAGCCAAGATTGCTCCTCGCCAAGAGGGTTTTTCAGGCGCACCGCGTGCTCTTGCAGGCCGAGGAGTTGGTCTGGCCCGACCAGAGTGCTCAGACGGGTCTCAAAAAACCCCAGGCGCACCAAATCGCGCCGCACGCGGCTGCTGAAGTCCCAGGTGCGATCGGAGGGCAGCTCCGGGTGGACAATTCCCACCACACGGGCCGGTATGGCCTCGATCCCAACCAAACGCGCCACTTCCTCAATGAGGTCCACTTCGCGGCACAAATCGGTGCGGAAAGCCGGTGCCAACCAGGTGCTCCTCCCGGCTTCAGCGGGCTCTTCCTGACGTTGCAATCCCGCCCGCTGCAGGGCATCCACGATCGTTTCCTCCGCCAGCTCCACTCCGAGCAGGCTTTGGCAGCGAGCATGACGCAAAGTAATCGGCGTCGGCGCTGGAGAAATGCGCCCCCCGGCCTCCAGCGCTCCCTGCTGCCCAGCCCAAGGACCGGCAATTACCAAGGCCTCGCTCAAGCGGCCCCCAGCAAGCTCCTGGATGAGAGCCGCTGCCCGCTCCGAAGCAGCCAGCACCATCTCCGGATCCACGCCGCGTTCGAAACGATAGCTCGAATCGCTCGCCAACCCAAGGCGGCGACTACTGCGCCGAATCCCAGCCGAAGCAAAGTATGCGCTCTCGAGCAAAATCTCCGTGGTGCTCTCGGTCACACCACTGGCCTCCCCCCCCATGATGCCCCCCAAAGCCAGGGCCCCACGATCGTCGGCAATCACCAAATCCTCCGTCTGCAAGACGTATTCCCGGCCGTCCAAAGCGAGAAATTTCTCCTCGGCGGCGGCTCGGCGCACACGCAGGGGACCGGTAACTTTGGCGGCATCGAAGGCATGCAGCGGTTGTCCCAGCTCATGCAGGATGTAGTTGGTCACATCCACGACGTTGTTGATCGGTCGCAGCCCGATAGACTCGAGCCGCTGGCGCAGCCAAGCGGGACTGGGCCCCACCTTCACCCCGGAAATCCGCCGCAGAGAGTAAAACGGACACGCCTCACCCTCCTCGACAATCGCCGCGGAGGGGTCGAGCACCCGGGCACTGCGGGAAACAGGCAGCGGACACCGCAAGGGACGTCGCAAAAAAGCGCCCAGCTCTCGAGCCACGCCGAGATGGCTGAGCCAATCAGGACGATTGGGTGTTATTTCCAACTCCAGCACCGTTTGCGGGGGGAAGACCTCCGCCAGCGGAGTGCCCACGGCCGTCTCGGGCGCCAAGATGAGCAGCCCCTCGGCTTCGCCGGGTAACTCCAGCTCCTTCGCGCTGCACATCATGCCCTCGCTCTCCACCCCACGCAGCTTTCCAGTCTTGATTTTGCAATTCCCCGGCAGCACCGCCCCCGGCAACGCCACCGGCACCTTGTCGCCCACGCGGTAATTTTTCGCCCCGCAGACAATCTGTCGGGGACTTTCCTGCGGGGAGGTTTGCACTTGGCAAACGCTGAGCCGATCGGCATTCGGATGCCGCTCCGAGGAGAGAATCTGCCCCACCACGACCTGCGGAATGGCCGCCCCGCTGGTGGTGATTTTTTCCACTTTTAATCCCGTGCGATGCAGCAGCGCATCCAGTTCCGGCAGCGGCAGTGCCAGGTCAATGAAGTCAGCCAGCCAAGAGAGGGAGAGATTCATTGGGAAAAGATGGAGAGCAGTTTCAGCCGCGGTGCTGTCGGAGGAAACGGAGGTCGTTTTCCACCAGCATACGGATGTCGGGGATGCCGAGGAGATTCATGGCCAAGCGGTCGAGCCCGAACCCAAAAGCAAAGCCGCTGACAATCTCTGGATCATAAACTTCGTCGCCACGCCGCGCGCTCACAGCGGCAAAAACCGCCGGATCCACCATCCCACAGCCGGCCAGCTCCATCCAGTCGTCCCCCAACAACCGCGTGCGGATGTCAATTTCGTAGCTCGGCTCGGTGAAGGGGAAAAAATGCGGACGGAAGCGCAATTCTGTCCCCGGCCCCAAAAGCTCTTGGAAGAAAAATTCCAGCGTCCCTTTGAGATCAGCCAGGCTCACCCCCGGCGCCACGTAGAGACCTTCCATCTGGGTGAATTGCGCCAAATGCGTCGCGTCCACCTCGTCCCGACGATACGCCGCCCCCGGAGCAATGATGCGCACGGGCGGCGGGGTGGATTCCATGACCCGGATTTGCACGCTCGAAGTATGGGTGCGGAGCAGGAGCCCATCAGGCAAGTAGAAGGTATCCTGCTCGTTTCGGGCAGGATGATCCGCGGGGGTATTGAGGGCATCGAAACAATGCCATTCGGTCTCGACATCCGGCCCCTCGGCCAGCGCGAAGCCCATGCGGCGGAAAATGGCCACGGCCCGCGCCTGCAAGCAAGTCAGCGGGTGTTCGGCTCCGAGCGGCCAATCCAAGCCGGGCAAGGTGACATCGAGCTCCGCGAACCGGGCGGCATCAGCGGCCGCCCGCAGAGCAGCCTGCCGCCCTTCAATCTGCGTCGTGAGAAGCGTCCGGACCTCGTTGAGCAGCGCCCCAAAGCGCGGGCGCTCTTCTTTCGGCAAATCCCGCATCCCTTGGCTGAGCTGCGTGATCTCACCGGCCTTGCCAAGGTAGCGCACTCGCAGACTCTCCAGCGCGGCCAAATCGGTCGCCGCCTCGATGCCAGCCAGAGCGGCGGCGCGAATTTCCGTCAAACGCGTTTCCATTTCCTTCTCGTGAATCAGCCAAGGGGTTGGGCGGCAAAAAGTCAGGCCTTTGCCGACCCGAAGGAACCTACCGGGCTAAGACGTTTGGGCGATTAGGCGGCGGCGAGTTTCGCCGTCGGAGGCAGGGCCGCTTTGGCGGCAGCGACAATCTGCCGGAAGGTCGCCTCGTCTTCCACCGCCAAGTCCGCAAGGATTTTGCGATCCAAACCAATGTTGGCGGCTTTGAGGCCTTCCATGAAGCGGCTGTAGGTCAGGCCTTCCGCCCGCACAGCAGCGTTCAGGCGATGAATCCACAGGCTGCGGAAGTTGCGCTTTTTGGTTTTCCGGTCCCGGTAGGCCCAGTATTTGCCTTTCATCCGGGCATCCTTGGCGTAGCGGAACAGCTTGGAACGGCGTCCGCGATACCCGGCGGCTTCTTGGATGACTTTTTTACGGCGCGCCCGGCTGGCGGGCGAGTTGGTTGCTCTTGGCATGGTCTAATCTCCGACAGCTTCCTGCCGGAGCTCCTGGAACGAACTGTCGGTTGCTTAGGACCTGGAAACTCATTCGTTCCGTTAGGCTCGGTCAGCGAGGGGCGCTCGTCTGCCCGGGCCAGTTTCGCAGGTCACAGTGGGATGAATCCCGCCCGAAGGTTTTTAGCCCATCAGGAGGGATTCCTTCACGCGGGCCGTTTCGCCGGGGCTCACCAAGGTCGGCTTGGCCAGCTGGCGTTTGCGTTTGGCGGTCTTGCACTCGGCAAGGTGCCTCCGCCCGGCTCGCGTGCGCATCACCTTGCCCGTCGCGGTCACTTTGAACCGCTTGGACACGGATTTGCGGGTTTTACTTCTCGCAATTGGCTTTGGCATAAGGGGGGAAGAAACTAGTGCGCCGATTTTTTCTGCCAAGGAAAATCTACGGTCCGGAAAAATTTTTTTCCCTGACCCCCGATTGCGAGATGCTGCAAATCGGGCTGCCGCGCAGGATGGTCGGCGCACACCTTCCGCCCGCAGGCGAAACCCCGTCAGCCGCCCTTTTCCGCGGCAGCTCGGGACGGATCTGGCAACACCCCCAGACTGGCGGGATTTGACTTTTGCGGCAATATTCCGCAAGGGTTTCTTTTTCTACTATGCGCGCCAATCCATCTTTCACCTTGCTGATTTTGCTCCTCGGCACGGGCCTTTTCAGCTCCTTGCAGGCGGCCGTGGAGCGGGAATACATCGTCGTCAGCGGCGGTCCCTCGCTCATGGAGTGGGAAAAATTCAAAGCCGTGCCGCACGATCGCTGGTGGGGCAATTTCATTCGTCCGGCCCGGGTGCGGATGCAAACCCTCAGAGAACAACTCGGCCCGAACGCGAAAATCACCTGGCTGGTGTATCGGCGCGCTTATGATCGCCGGGCCCAGCGCATGGGCGAGCCAGAGCTGATCGCCAACATCCTTTCCGTGCGGGACAAGCTCGGGGTGAATCTGGTCTGGTTCCGCAATGGCGATGAGCTCATCGCCTACCTGAATGATGGACAACCGCGCGATCGGGTGAAGATTGCCAACTTTGAATACTACGGGCACTCGAACCGCGCCTGCTTCATGTTCGACTACAGCAATGAGATTGATAGCGCCTCCAAGGCTTGGCTGCACGAGGATGAGCTCGGGAAAATCCGGCGCGGGATTTTCACTCGCGATGCTTTCGTGAAAAGCTGGGGCTGCCACACCGGGGAAAGCATGAGCAAGAAGTTTCGCCGGGCCACGGGGCGTCCAATGATCGGAGCCATTGGCAAGACGGATTACGGTCCGATGTATCGCAACAACTGGCAGCCTGTCCTCTCCACGGGTGCCCGCTGGGCCCGCTGATCTGCCGCCGCCGCCTTTCTCTAACCGTGGCCAACAGCCGGAGTAAATCCAAACGCGCCTGGGGCGAAGCCCTCGGAGTTTTGCTCCTCGGGCTCGGCTTGCTCCTTTTCCTTTCCCTTCTCTCCTACGACACCAACGACATCCCCCCCTGGGCGCCCCTCATCAGTTCCACCTCGGTCGTCAATGACCCAGTGCGGAACCTCGTCGGCACCCTCGGAGCCCTCGTCGGTGGATACAGCTACTTTTTCTTTGGCGTTTCTTCCTACCTCCTCGCCGCGCTGATTTTTGGTTTGGGTCTGGGCAAGCTCCTGGTGCGCGATTTCTCGCTTCGCGACCGGGCCGGATGGGCTCTGCTGAACCTCCTCTGCGCGGCCTGCCTGGTGCAGATTTTCCCCGGCCTTTTGGAAAATTGGCAGGATCACTTCAAGGCCCACGGCCCTGGCGGCTTCTTCGGCACCTACCTTGGCGAACGCGCCCTTGGCCGCCTCTTCGGCTCCGCCGGCTCCATCGTCATCCTGCTCACTGGCTACCTCGCCAGCCTGATTCTTACCACGGGCTTCCACCCCATCCGGTTTTGCAAAGCCTGTTGGAAAACGCTGCTGGAGGCCCGGGAAGCCCGGCGCAAAAAGCGGTTGGAGCAGCTGGATGAGCAGCGCCGGATGCAGGAAGAGGAACGCGCCTTGGCAAAAAAAACCGAACGCCTGGAGCGCAAACTGCGCAAAACCAAAGGCGAAACTGCGGAAACCCCCACGCCCGCCGAGAGCTTCCCCAGCGATCCGCCTCCGCCACAAATCATTGATGCCTCCGTGCCTCCTCCTCCCAGCGAGAAAAAACCCGCCGCCAAAGACCTCGAGAGCGGACCGGCTCCGCTGGGAACTTTGCATTTGGAAAACTACCAACTGCCCGGCCTGGATCTGCTGGATGACCACGATCCCCAAGGCGTGCGCCCCGCCGATCCGGAAGAGCTGCGCGGCATTCAAGACACCATCATCGAAACCTTGGCGCAATTCGGCATCGAGGCCAAACCGGGGGATATCACCAAGGGCCCGACCATTACCCGCTACGAACTCTACCCCGCCCGGGGAGTGCGGGTGGACAAAATCACCGCTTTGGAACGCGATATCGCCCGCGCCACCAAAGCAGAGCGCATCAATATCCTCGCTCCCATCCCGGGTAAGGATACCGTGGGCATCGAGCTGGCCAATTCCAAAAAGGTCAAGGTCATCCTGAAAGAGCTCTTTGAATCCGAGCCCTGGCGCGAGAGCAAGGCGCGTCTGCCCATTGCCCTCGGCAAAGATGTCTATGGCAAAACCATTATCGGCGACCTCGCAGCCATGCCGCACTGTCTGGTCGCCGGCACGACCGGCAGCGGCAAGAGCGTCTGCATCAATGCCATCATTGCCAGCCTGCTCTTCCGCCACTCTCCGGAAGATCTGCGCTTCATCATGATTGACCCCAAGGTCGTGGAACTGCAGATGTTCAACGCCCTGCCGCATTTGGTCACCCCAGTCGTTACCGACCCAAAGAAGGTCCTCCTGGCGCTGCGTTGGGTGATTGATGAAATGGAGATGCGCTACAAGATTTTTGCCAAGGTCGGGGTGCGCAACATCAGCGGCTTCAACGGCCGCCCCAAGCGGAAAACCCAGGCGGAACTGGATGCCGAAAAGGCCCTCAAACCAGCCCCGCCGGAGGCCGCAACAAGCGAAGAAGAAGCCTCCGAAGAGGGGCACGACACCCCACCAGCCCCGATCTCCGTTCCCCGCGACAGCGAGCTCATCATTCCCGAGCGCATGCCTTACATCGTGGTCATCGTGGACGAGTTGGCCGACCTCATGCAGACTGCTCCCGCAGATGTGGAAGCGGCCATCGCCCGCATCACCCAGATGGCCCGGGCGGCCGGTATTCACATGATTGTCGCCACGCAGACCCCACGGGCCGATGTCGTTACCGGGATCATCAAAGCCAACATCCCGACCCGCATTGCCTTTCAGGTGGCCTCCAAGATTGATAGCCGGGTCATTTTGGACGAAAATGGCGCGGAAAAACTCCTCGGCCAAGGTGACATGCTTTATCTCCCACCGGGCACTTCCAAGCTCACCCGAGCGCAAGGAGTTTTAGTGACGGATGAAGAAATGCGGCGCCTGGTGGAATATGCCGCCGCGCAAAGCGAACCTAATTTCGAATCCAGCATCCACGAGAAGCTCAGCTCGGAGGGAATCTCCGAGGAGGATGTCACCGAAGAGGATGAGGAATTGGTGAGCCGTTGCTTGGAAATCATCAAACAGGAAGGCAAGGCCTCCACTTCCATGTTGCAACGCCGCCTCCGCCTTGGCTACACCCGCGCTGCCCGGGTGGTGGATATCCTCGAACAACGCGGCATCCTCGGCCCCAAAGACGGGGCCAAAGACCGGGAAATTCTGGTGGATTTGGCCACCTTGTGATGTTGCTTTAGCGCTTGCGATGAAAAAGAAAGCCCGCCCTGCTGCCGAAGTTACCGAGGTTCCGGAGGATACTCTGGGAGCCCGCTTCACTGCGGCCCGGACTGCCCTTGGCTGGACCGTTGAAGATGCCGCCCGCATTCTGCGCATGCGTCCTGGACTGGTTCGGGATCTGGAGGCCAATAACCTGCAAAATTTTAGCCACCCGAGCTACGCCCGACTTTCCCTCCTCGACTATGCCCGACTCCTGCGGCTCCCTCTCGAGGAAATCCGCCCCTGGCTGCCGGACCCTGGCTCTCCCGGCTCGCTTGATTACCAATACCTGGAGCAATTTTCCGATCCCAAGCCCGCCGCCCGGCGGGAGGAAGTCCTCGAGCAAGCCAAGCCTGCCCGGCCGCTCCTCGGATTTCTGCAGGTCGTGCTATTTCTCATCGTCATTGGCCTTTTGGCCTACGGCTACATCTTTTTCCTCAACCTCAACCGCATCGCCAGCCCGGCCCAGGCTGGCCGCACTCCGGCCGCAGCCTCTCCGACCCCGGAAGAAATCATGGTCGGTGTGGATGAAGCCCTCCTGGAGGCATCCTCCTTGCCCAGCCCGGCCCTCGATGCGGAATACCTGCGCGTCGAGCTGCACCAGCCCGAAGTCGCTCCCGACTCCACGCCGTTACCACTGCATGAAGCTGTGACGCTGGAAATCCGCGCCGCCCTCCCCGTGGATGAAGCCACCGCGGCGGCCATCTCGCCCGCTGTCGCCGAACCCGCCACCAACCCAGCCGCGCCCGCTCCGACACCGTGAGTTCTTCGCTGCTTCCGACTCAGCCCACCGTGGGCATGATCAGCCTTGGTTGTGCGAAAAACCTCGTGGATGCTGAGATCATGCTCGGGGATGCCGCCCGCCATGGGTTTGCCGTCACCAGCGATCCCGATCTCGCGGATGTCCTCATCGTCAACACCTGTGGCTTTATTGATACCGCCAAGCAGGAGTCCATTGACGCCATTCTCGAGGCCCACCAACAGCGCGGTTTGCGCAAGCGTCCGGGACAGAAGCTGGTCGTGAGCGGCTGCCTTTCGCAGCGTTTCTCGCAAGAGCTAGCTGGGGAGCTGCAGGGCGAAGTGGATGCCTTCATCGGGCTGGACCAAGTGGCGGAGACCGGGAGGATTCTCAGCCAGGTGCTGCAACGGGATCCGGATCCCGCGCCGCTCAACCTTGTGCACCGCGGCTCGCGCTACATCCCGGACTGGGACACCCCGCGCTTCCAACTCACCCCCGCGCACACCGCCTACGTGAAAATTGCCGAGGGCTGCAATCACCCCTGCAGCTTTTGTGTGATTCCCCAAATGCGGGGTCGCCACCGCAGCCGGACCATCGAGTCCGTGGTGCGGGAAGTGCGCGCCCTGGTGGAACGTGGAGTGCGCGAGATCAATCTCATCAGCCAGGATACGACCTACTTCGGCATGGATCTCTGGAGCGAGAAAGCGGGTCCGCGCCAGCCGGTGGACTCCTCGCGCGGCCCGACTCTGGTGCGCTTGCTCGAGGCCCTCAACGAAATCCCGGGCTATTTCTGGATCCGCCTGCTCTACACCCACCCCGCCCACTGGAGCGACGAGCTCATCGAGTGTCTGGCGCGCACCCCGAAGGTCGCTCGTTACATTGATATGCCGCTGCAGCATATCCACGAAGATCTCCTGCGCACTATGCGCCGTGAGACCTCCCGCCAACACATCGAAGATCTGCTTGATCGCCTGCGCGCCCGACTCCCCGGGCTGGCCATTCGCACCACGTTCATCGTTGGCTTCCCCGGCGAAACCGAGGAGCACTTCCAGAGCCTCCTGGAATTTATTGCCCGCCGCCGTTTCGAGCGCCTCGGGGTCTTTGCCTACTCGCGCGAGGAAGGTTCCCGCGCCGCCAAAATGGAGGGCCAAATCCCTACCCGCACCCGCAATCGCCGCCTGCGCCAAGCCATGGAGCTGCAGCAAAAAATCGCCGCCGAGCTGGCTGTGAGCCGGCAGGGAGAACGCATCCGGGTGCTCACCGAACAACCCCGCGTGGCCCGCACCGAGCACGATGCCCCCGAGGTGGATTGCCGCGTGATTCTCGAATCTCCGGCACCAGTCGGGGAGTTCGTCGAGGTGGAGGTCACCGGCGCGCAGCACTACGACCTCGTTGCCCGCCCGCTCCACCCGATTTCCCCGAACCCGTGAATCCACCCGCCGGTTTTTCCCTCGACAGCAGCTACCGGCCGCAGGGAGACCAAGAGCAGGCCATTGACAAATTGGTGCGCTCCATTCGCGCCGGGAACCGCCACCAAACTCTCCTCGGCGTCACCGGCTCGGGCAAAACTTTCACCGCCGCCAACGTGGTGGCCGAGCTCAACCGGCCCACCCTGGTGATGTCGCACAACAAGACCTTGGCGGCCCAGCTTTACAGCGAGTTCAAGCAATTCTTCCCCCGCAATGCCGTGGAGTATTTCGTCAGCTACTTCGATTACTACCAGCCCGAGGCCTACATTCCCCGCTCCGATACTTATATCGAGAAAGACAGTTCGATTAATGAAGAGATTGAGCGGCTGCGGCTCTCGGCGGTGAGTTCGCTCCTCACCCGCCGCGATACCCTGGTCGTGGCCAGTGTCTCTTGCATCTACGGCCTGGCTTCGCCGGAGGACTTCCTGCAGATGCTTTGCACTCTGAAAGTCGGCCAGCCCATCACCCGCGAGGCCCTCCTCGGTCGCCTCGTCGAAATGCTCTACGAACGCAACGACATCGCCTTCAGCCGTGGGCAATTCCGCGTGCGCGGGGATGTCGTCGAGGTGCACCAAGCACAAAATGAAGACACTGCCTTGCGCATCGAATTTTTCGGCGATGAGATCGAGCGCCTTTGCGAAGTGGATCCTCTCACCGGCAGCATCCGCTCGCACCTCACCACCGTGACCATTTTTCCCGCGAAGCAATTTGTCACTCCCTACGACAAACTCCAAGCCGCCATGGGCGCCATCCGCGCGGAGCTCGATGAGCGGGTGGCTTGGTTCGAACGCGAAGGCAAGCTCCTCGAGGCCCAGCGCATCAAGATGCGCACCGATTTCGACCTCGAGATGATGCAGGAGATGGGCTTCTGCAACGGCATTGAAAACTACTCGCGCCACCTCACCGGACGCCCGCCCGGCTCCCGCCCCTACACCCTCATGGACTTCCTCCCGGAGGATACGTTGGTCATCATTGACGAAAGCCATGCCACCGTCCCACAAATCGGCGGGATGTTTGCCGGAGACCGGTCGCGCAAGCAGGTCCTGGTGGATTATGGCTTTCGCTTGCCCAGCGCCCTCGATAATCGCCCGCTGAACTTCACCGAGTTCATGGAAATGGCCGGGCAAATCATTTACGTGAGTGCCACCCCGGGGCAGTTTGAAATTCGCAACAGCGTCGTCGGCAACCAAGGTTTTATTGTCAATCCCGACAAAGGCTTCGGCGAGGATTCCGCGGAGAAGCTGCGCCTGGCTGGCGTGCCTTCTGCCGAGACCCAGACCTTCGATTGCCACCGCCCCGGCGCCCCGCTCGTCGTGGAACAAATCATCCGCCCCACCGGTCTTCTCGACCCGGAAATCGAAATCCGCCCCCTACAGGGCCAGATTGACGCCACAATTGAACTTTGCCGCCAGCGTATCGAACAAGGAGAGCGCGTCCTCGTGACTACCCTGACCAAGCGCACCGCCGAAGACCTCACCGATTACCTGCGCGATCTCAATCTCCGCGTGCGCTACCTGCACAGCGACATTGATACCGTGGAACGCGTGGAGATCCTGCGCAGCTTGCGCGCCGGGGAGTTTGACATCCTCGTGGGCATCAACCTCCTGCGCGAAGGGCTGGACCTGCCCGAAGTCAGCCTGGTTTGTATTCTGGATGCTGATAAGGAGGGCTACCTGCGCAGCCAGACCTCGCTGGTGCAGACTGCCGGGCGCGCCGCCCGCCACGTCAATGGCCGGGTGGTGCTTTTCGCCGACGAACCCACCCGCAGCATCGAAGCCCTCGTGGCCATCAGCGCCTACCGCCGCCGCAAGCAGGAAGAATACAACGCCAAGCATGGCATCACTCCACAGAGCGTGCGCCGGGCGGTGCAGGAAAGCCTGCATGTGATCGTGCAAGGGCGCGAGGTGGAGCGCCAGATCGTCCGCGAGGATGACCGGCAATTTGAAGTCGGCGAGCTCATCCGCGAGCTGGAGCAGGAAATGGCCGAAGCCGCCGCCAAACTCGAATACGAACGCGCCGCCCTCCTGCGCGACCAAATCCGCGAATTGCGGGGTGACGCCCCGGCCGCTCCCACCGCCCCCATCGGCAAACCCCCGAAAAAATTTCGCTACCCGAAACCCAGTCAGCTCTCCCCAGGAAAATCGAAAAAACGCCGATGAAAAAAGCCGAACGCATCGAAGAAGTGGTGGCCGGGCTCACCCGCTGCTTGGCGCAAAGCCGCTACCCGGATTGCTACCGGGGCTACTTCCTCCTGTTCAACAACCGCCAATACTACGAGGCCCACGATGTGCTGGAGCATCTCTGGTTGCGCGAAAAAAACGCTGACTCCGATTTTTACCAGGGCCTCATCCAACTGGCGGGCGCTTTCGTGCACCTGCAAAAACAATACCTACGCCCCGAACACCCGACCGATGGTCGCCGCCTCGCCCCGGCAGCCCGGCTTTTCGCGCTCGCCCGACAACGTCTCAGTGCCTACCCCGATACCCATCTCGGCCTGGACCTCGCAACCGTGCGCCAACTCATCGCCGACCACTTTGCTGCCCTGGAGTCCTCGAATTTTTCCCGGAATCCCTGGTCCCCGGAAAACGCTCCACAATTAGATTTGCGCTGAGCCATGCGCGACACGCTGGGAAAAAAGAGGCTGGCCAAATGGGGCTGAGGGATTGCGCTTGTCCGGGCGGAGCCCGGCTTGCTAAGGGATTGCGATGAGGTATTTAGTCACCGGAGGGGCCGGTTTCATTGGATCGCATCTGGCGCGGCGTCTGTTGCAAGACGGGCATGCCGTCACCGTGCTGGATAACTTTTGCGATTTCTACGACCCGGCGATCAAGCGGGCTAATGTGGCGGAGTTGGCCGCTCTCGGGGGCGATTTTTCCCTGGTTGAAGGCAGCCTCCTCGACAAAGGCCTCCTCCAAGGCCTGCTGGCGGGCGGGAACTTTGCCGCGGTGCTGCATCTGGCAGCCCGGGCCGGCGTGCGGCCTTCCATTGCCCGTCCGGACCTCTACATCGAAACGAACGTTCTCGGCACCTACCACCTCCTCGAGGCAGCCCGCCAGGCCGGCTGCGGACACTTTATTTTTGCCTCCAGCTCCTCAGTGTATGGCCTCTGCCAGAAGGTGCCTTTTTCCGAGAGCGAACCCCTCCCGCAAACGCTCAGCCCCTACGCCGCCAGCAAAATCGCCGGTGAGCACCTCTGCGGCAATTTCAGCAGCCTGCATGGGATGCGCGTGGTTTGCCTGAGATTTTTTACTGTCTATGGTCCGGGGCAGCGTCCCGACTTGGCGATTGCCAAGTTCTGCCGCCAGATTCTCGCGGGCGAGCCCATCCCGAAATTCGGTTCCGGCGAGACCCGGCGCGACTACACCTACATTGATGATATTATCTCCGGCATCCTCGGCGCGCTGGCCTATCGAGGACCGCTGTTCGATATCTTCAACCTCGGCGAATCCGAGACCACCACCCTCAACGAGCTGATTGCCCTCCTCGAGGAAAACCTGGGCCGCAAAGCCCGCATCGAGCAGCTCCCCGAACAACCCGGCGATATGCCATGCACCTGCGCCGACATCCGCAAAGCCCGCCAACTCCTCGGCTACCAACCCAGCACCAAAATCCGCGACGGTCTCCCTCGCTACATCGCCTGGCTGCGCCAGTGGCAGGCCTGATTTTTCCCATGAGCAAATCCAGCACTCACGCCATCAGCCCCACCCGTGCGGAGGACTTCGCCGAGTGGTATCAACAAGTTATCCGCGCCGCCGAATTGGCCGAGAACTCAGAAGTGCGCGGCTGCATGGTCATCAAGCCCTGGGGCTACAGCCTCTGGGAAGAAATGCAGCGCGTCTTGGACGGGATGTTCAAAGCCTCCGGGCATCGCAATGCCTATTTCCCGCTCTTCATCCCGCTCAGCCACCTGCAAAAGGAGGCCGACCACGTCGAAGGTTTCGCCAAAGAATGTGCCGTCGTCACCCATCACCGCCTCGAAACCCGCGACGGCAAGCTCGTCCCCTCGGGCGAACTCACCGAGCCCCTCGTCGTCCGCCCCACTTCGGAAACCATCATCGGCGCCACCTACGCCCGCTGGGTCAAATCCTACCGCGACCTCCCGCTCCTCTTGAATCAGTGGGCAAATGTCGTGCGTTGGGAAATGCGGCCGCGCCTTTTTCTGCGGACTGCGGAGTTTCTTTGGCAGGAGGGGCACACCGCGCACGAGACCGAAGCTGAGGCCATCGCCGAAACCGAGAAAATGCTCCGCGTCTATGAGACCTTCGCCCGGGATTACCTCGCCGTCCCCGTCCTCGTCGGGGAAAAAAGCGAAAGCGAACGCTTCCCCGGCGCCGAACGCACCTACTGCATCGAGGCCATGGTGCAGGATCGCAAAGCCATCCAAGCCGGCACGTCGCACTTTCTCGGACAAAACTTTGCCAAGGCCTCCGGCATCCAATTCCAATCCCGCGCCGGGCAACTCGAATATGCCTGGACGACCAGCTGGGGCGTGAGCACCCGCCTCATCGGCACCCTCATCATGACCCATGGCGACGATGATGGCCTGGTGCTGCCACCCCGCATCGCGCCCGCGCATGTAGTAATCCTGCCCATCCTCAGCAAGGAGGAGAGCCGCGCTGAGGTGCTGACCGCAGCCCACCGGCTGGCCGAGTCCTTGCGCACAGTGACGTGGTCCGGACGTCCGGTCGGCGTGGAAGTGGACGAACGCGACCTGGGAGCGGGGGTGAAGAATTGGGAGTGGATCAAGAAAGGGATTCCGCTGCGCATCGAGCTCGGGCCGCGCGATCTCGCCCAGGGCACCTGCGCGCTCTCCCGCCGCGATCAAGGCCCGAAAGAAAAAACCTTCCCGAGACTCGAAGCCCTCCCGGGAGCCATCGGCCAGATCCTCGACGACATCCAGACCCAGCTTCTCGCCCGTGCCACCGCTTTCCGCGACCAGCACCTGCGCGCTATCCACTCCCGCGACGAGTTTTACGAGTTTTTCACTCCGCAAAATCCCTCCAAGCCGGAAATTCACGGGGGCTTCGCCCTTGCCCATTGGAATGGCAGCCCGGAAGTCGAAGCCCAGATCAAAGCCGATCTCAAAGTCACCATTCGCTGCCTGCCCTTTGGCCTCGGCGAAGAACCCGGCACCTGCCCCTTCACCGGCGAACCCAGCCCGCGCGCCGTCGTCTGGGCAAAATCATACTGAGCAAAATGGGCGATTTGCTCCTGGGAGTGGATCTGGGCGGCACGAAAATCGAAGCCGTCCTGGTCGGAGCTGATCAGCCCACGGTGGCCCGGGAACGCTTCCGCCTGCCCACGGAAGCCCACCTTGGCTATCCGCACATCCTGCGGCAAATCCTCCGCGCCTGCCAGGAAGTCTGCCAGCGCGCCGGCGTGCCGCTCCCGCCAACCATCGGCCTGGGCACTCCCGGCACCGTGGACCCGCAGACTGGCCGCCTGCGCGGCAGCAATACCCAGTGCCTCAACGGCCAAAACCTGCGCGCCGACCTCGCTCAGCTCCTGCCTGCCGATTGGCGTCTGAGTAATGATGCGAACTGCTTTGCGCTCGCCGAGGCCCTTTGGGGTGCCGGTCGCGGACTGCCGGTGGTCTTTGGGGTCATCCTGGGCACCGGCGTTGGAGGAGGGATTGTTGTGCAGGGGCGCCTCCTCGAGGGCCAGCACGGCATCGCCGGTGAGTGGGGCCAACTGGTCCTTGACCCGCAAGGCCCCCTCTCACCGCATGGAACGCGCGGCACTCTCGAGGCTTTCTGTGCCGGCCAAGCCCTGGAGCAATTCTACCGCGAACAATCCGGAACTTCCCTTCCCCTGCCCGAAATCGTCGCCCGCGCCCGCGCCGGCGAAGATCCCGCAGCCCGCGCTACTCTCGACCGCCTTTTGGCCATGCTCCCCCGCGCTCTGGCCATAATCGTGAATGTCCTCGACCCGCACGGCATCATTCTCGGCGGAGGGGTCGGACAGATCGAAGAACTCTACTCCCCCCAGCTCACCAACCGCCTCTCGGAGCTCTGCTTTGCCCCACGATTTTCCGGCAAAATCCTCCGCCCCATCCTCGGCGATAGCGCCGGCGTTTTCGGAGCCGCCTGGCTTTGTCAACCCTCGCCAGCCTGACCCTGCACGCCCTTGGCGGTGACCCCGCTCAACCTGCCCGCATGGCACGCCTCTCGCGAATGCTCCTGTCATTTTCCTCCGCCCGGGCGCGGATGCTGGGTGAGAGGAATTTTTTGGCTAGTTTCACGCGGAGTGTGTTTGGCCTCTTGCGAGAAGGTCCCTTGGTGTCTTGGTAATACTTTACGCTGGGAATGTTCGATGATTCCTCGCCCTGATGGAACGGACAAAATCGCGCAAGCGTGGAATGAACGCCGCGGGGTGCTGCGAGCCGAGGACTGCGGAAATCTTTGGGAGCATCTGGTGCTCGACGAACTCGCCTTCGAGATCCCCGCAGACGAACTGCACTATTGGCGCGACAAGCAGGGGGCAGAGGTGGATTTCGTGTGGAAGGCGCACGGTAAACTTCCCGTGGCGATCGAGCGCAAGTGGAGGGCGGAGCAGACCAACGGGCGCGCCCAGGCAACTTTCCCCAGCCTTTATCCCGATGCCTGCTGCTCCTCTTGCGGGGAAAAGGGGTTATCCTGCAAACCGCAGAGTGCCGAAGATTACCGCAGATCAATGCTTCACAAAGAGCAAGCTCTGGCGGATTTCACCCACGAGGTGATTTCCGCGAGACCGCGCTTATTTTTCGGATTTTTTTTTTTTTTGAATCTGTGTGCGTCCTGACGATCCGCAGTTTCCGCAACTGCGGGATGTGGGGTTATGGCGTTCGGAAATGTTCACTCACCCAGGGTCAGCCGCAGCCATTCCGGGTGGGTTTCGGCATGGGTGGCGATTTCTTCCAGGATGGATTCCAGCGGGGTCTGGGGCTGCCAGTGCCAGATTTTCCCCGCCAAGGCGGAGTCGAGCACCAGCCAGGGCAGATCGAAAGGACGCACGGCGGCTTCGTGAGGCTCGTTCGGCGGAGGTGCGGTGAGTTCCGGACACCTCGGGTGCGCACCCCAACGCGCCGCACACCAGTCGGAGAGTTCGCGCAAGGACATCGCTTGGGTGATGCCGCCAGCACAATGCACAATCTGAGGGCGGTCGGGTGAGTTGGCGGTGGCGAATTGTTGCAAAAGCAGGGGCACAAGATCGCGCGGGTGCAGGCAGTCGCGCACCTGGCGTCCGGACCCCCCAAAGCCCAGATAGCGCAGCGGTCGTCCTGCCTTCCAAGAGTGCAGCCAGAAGGAAAAAATCCCTTGGTCGGCCTTGCCGAATTGTCCCGCCCCGGCCAGCACCCCACAACGATTGATCCAGACCGGGAAGCCAAAGGCG
Source organism: uncultured Chthoniobacteraceae bacterium (assembly GCA_964595865.1). GTDB lineage: Bacteria > Verrucomicrobiota > Verrucomicrobiia > Chthoniobacterales > DYNR01 > CAZQRL01. The sequence continues at coordinate 134,146 of CAZQRL010000003.1, read as the reverse complement.
GCTCCGTATTCCAAGGCCAGTGCTTCCGAACACAGCTTGGTGCTGCCGTAAAGGCTGATCGGTGCCGCGGTGGAAAAGCTTTCATCCAGGCCGGCGTGCGACAGGCCGGGCGGGAAGGGAACCGTTGAATCATCCGGGCAAAACCGGGTGGGCTCCGCGCGCTGTGGCAATGCGGCCAACGGCGGAATCGAATACACCCGGCTCGTGCTCAGCAGAAGGAACCCCGCTGCCCACTTGCGGGCCAACTCCAGCAAATTCACCGTGCCGTAGAGATTTTGCTCCACCACCGAACGGCTGCTCGAGCCATCCACTCCGGCGAGGACACTCGGATTGGCCGCGCAGTCGAGAATCCAATCACAGCGCGGCAACTCGGCCAGGAACTCCTGGTCCAACAATTCCCCCACCCGCACCTCAATGCCCAGGCGGCGCAAGGGTTCCAAATTGGTCTCACTCCCCCGACGGCTCAGGTTGTCAAACCCGACAATCTTCCAGTCCGGCCGGGCTTCACACAACTCCCGGGCCAGCACACTCCCGACAAACCCGCAAATCCCCGTGATGAGCAACTGCATAATCCGACACCTCCATAGCTGAAATATCCACCGGCGAAAAGCCCGATAGAGAGCGGCCTCCGGGTATTCTGCTGGTCAGAACGGGCAGCCCCGCATGGGAGAAAATGCAGGTGAGGAAAACAGCCCTTCAATCCAAGGAGGCTGCCTGCCGGGCGTAACTTCACCAGTGTCTTCAGCCTGTGGGTGACTCTTTTTTCGCGCTCGGACTTGGCGCGACCGGTCCGGCAACACCGCGTCGAACGAGGAGCCAAGGGATGCGCTCGCTGGACGCAGTTTGTCGCCAGGCTCTTTGGTCCGTTGGGACGGGCTTACAGCCTACGGGAGATCTGCGGGGGGCTGGCCAGCGTGGAGGGAAAACGCAACCATTTCAGTCTGGAGGCCTCGATCCGCGCTCTCTGCCTGACGATGAAGGACTGGGCGCAGTTCCGGCGCACCCAGGGAGCCGTCAAACTGCATCTCCAGCTCGACCACGATGGCTGCCTGCCCGACTATGCGGTGCTCAGGGAGGGCCGGCCCCATCAGCTCCGGGTGGCGCGCGCTCTGGCGTTCCCGTCCAGAGCCCTCGTGGCCATGGGCCGTGGCGAGGTGGAATACGCCTTTTTCGACAGCCTCAATGAACGCGGCGTGGTCTTGGTCCCCCGGCTCCAAGATAAGGCCCTCGGCGAAGTTGCGGCGGTTGTTGCCGAACCCCAGTGGGGGTCATCCTGCCGACGAGAGGATCAACGAATTGCAGCGGCAAAAAAAAATCATTGGCACTACATTTTCGACTTCACACCTCCCAAATCGCCCGCAAACCCGCCTGTTTGCCATATTCTCGATTTTCGCGTATCGCGAAAGGGTCGCCGATGGGCCAAAGCTCACCCTGCAGGCGAGGCACTCAATTTTTTTCCAACATCTGAAGTAACCCCGGCGCGGAGCAATGCCTTCAGAGACTTTTGCGTAGGGTGATTCCGGGGTTGACCTTGGCTCTTCCTGCAATAGTTTTCCCCTCACTTCACCTAAATACACCTATGGCTCTCACCACCGGAACAACCGCTCCCGATTTCACCCTCACCAGCAAAACGGCCGATGGCCTCAAGCAAATCACTCTCAGTGAAGAATTGAAAAAAGGCCCAGTCGTCCTGCTCTTCTTTCCCATGGCCTTCACCAGCGTTTGCACGACCGAGTTTTGCGACGTGACCCAAGGACTTGCCCGCTACGAGAGCTTGAAATGCACGGTGTTGGGCATCAGCGGCGATGGCCCCTTCGCCCAGGAAGCGTGGGCCAACAAAGAAGGCATCCAAGTCACCCTGTTGAGCGATTACGAACACACCGTCGCCAAGGCTTACGACGTGGCCTACGACTCCTTCCTGCCGCAGGTCGGTCTGCCGATGGGCGGAGTTGCCAAGCGCTCCGCCTTCGTCATTGATCCCAGCGGCATCATTCAATACGCCGAGTCGAGCGACGATCCCAAACAAGTCCCCAACTTTGAGGCCATCCTCGCCAAGTTGGCGGAGATCCAAGGCTGATCGCCTGCGCATTCTCCGCTCGGCCGATCAGCGGGGCACCGGAGCAGCTGGGCAACTTTTCGACAGCTCATCCAACTTCGGGACGGGCGGCTGGCTCCGCTTTCCGCGCCACCCCGAGCAGCCTTTGCGCCCCGAAAAACAACAAAACCCAAAAGAACTAGCGGATTTTCATCGGCTCAGGGAGCAGACTGGCAGCAGCTTGCTCGGATCACCGATGGTCTGGAAATTTTTAGTTTTTCCAGCCGACAAACTCACCAATTTTTCCGGGCCAAAAGCCGCCCTTGCATCCCGCCTCCGGCAGGATGCAGGAGGGGAGCTTGGTTTCTAGAGTTGGGAAGCTGGCGTTAGGGGGCAGCTTTTTCAGCCTCGGTTTTGAGGCCTTCACCGACAGCTTGGATGGCCTCTCCGGCGGCATCCACCGTGGCAGCGGTATCCTTGGCGGCTTCTTCAGCCACATCCTGAACGGCAGCTCCCGCGGCGTCCACCGCAGCTGAGGTATCGGTAGCCACGCCTTCCGCGACGTCTTTCACGGCGCTCGAAGTGTCTTGCACCCCGGTTTCGACGGCTTCACCAGCTGCGTCCACGGCGGCCGAGGTGTCAGAGGCGACGCCTTCGGCGACATCTTTGACAGCGGCTCCGGTGGCATCCACGGTGGCCGACACATCTTCGGCCACCCCTTCGGCGGTTTCTTTCACTCCGCTCCAGGTATCTTTGGCCACAGTGGCGGCTTCTTCGGCCACTTTTTCCACACCTTCGCCGGTTTTTTCCACGGCAGTTGGCGTGTCTTGGGTTGCTTGATCGCAGCCGATGAGACCCATGCCGACAACTGACAGAATAAGGAATTGCAGAGGTTTCATAACGGCATGGAGCATGGGCAATGGTCTCCGGGAGGGCAATCCCAAAATCAGGCCTTTGGGACGAGCCAAGAGAACAGCTCGATCCCCAAAATCGTCAAGCCCACGGCCAGAATGGCTCCGGCAAAAATCCGCGCCAGCAACGGGCCGGAAAAATTGCGTTTGCTCCAACTCCCGAGAGTCATCCCTAGGAGTCCGCCCCCGAGAAACCAAGCAGCTCCCACCAGCGGAAACGCTGCCACCGCAACGTAGTTGGAAAAAAATCCCGCTAGACTGATGAGGAAGATGGCGATGAGCGAAGTGGCGAGCGCTCGGGGCAGGGGCATTCCGGTCACGGCGAGAAGTGCCGGGACCACGAGAAAGCCGCCACCGACGCCAAACAGCCCGGAGAGAATGCCCGTGAAAACCCCAGCCAAGGCCAACTTGCCCGCACAACTCCAATGAAAGCGCAAATTCCCGTCCGGGTCGCGCCGACAAGCCACTCCAGCGATGGGAATGTCCAGGGTGCCTTGTCCGACCCACATCCGCCACCCCAGAAACCCCATCAGTCCGGCAAAAATGACGAGCACCAAGGTTTCCGGCAGGAGCTGCCCTAGCCAGGCGCCGGCGGGTGCGCCGAGAATGCCGCCCACTCCCAAGATTGCCCCAGCCCCCCAGAGGACGAGGCTTCTTTGCACCAAAGCTCCGTAGAGGGCGGTGAGCCCCACCACTGCCAATGAAACCATCACCGCTTCCCGCAATGGGTGCCCCAGCACGTAGAGCAGGAGGGGCACCGCAAAGATCGAGCCGCCCCCGCCCGTAAGCCCCAAGGACAGCCCCACGATGAGCCCGCAGAGCAGGGTTAAAAGCATGATTCAGGCTGGGCTAGTGCGTGATGCCTTGGGCCTCGGCGATCCGGTCACACTCTGCGCAAACCCCATCCACATGCACGGCGCGAAAGCCTTCGGCCCGCAGGAAGGAAGCCGCCAAGGCAGCCCGCTTGCCCGTGCCGCAATGAACAAAAAGCGTTCGCTCGCGCGGGAGTTCGGACAAGCGAAGACGCAGGCGGGTGTAAGGAATCGAGAGCGCGCCCTCGAGATGCCCCTCTGCGAATTCGCTGGCGCTGCGCACGTCGAGAATGGTGCCTTCAGCCCGGGCCTGGTCCGGCGAGAAATCGGCAAAATCCACCCGCTCAGCCTGCTGCAGGGAAGCCCCTGCGGCCACCCACTCCTCGAGAGAGAGCCAGCCCGCCACCTCGTCGAGTCCGATGCGGTAAAGCTGGAGCATGGCCAGACGGGCTTCGTTCTCGTTCGGCGCCACGAGCAAAATCTGCTGTCCTGCGGCGGTGTAGCTGCCGGCACCGGCGCTGAAAAAGGGTCCACGCAACGGCACTTGCACCGCTCCGGGTAGATGCCCACGGGCAAACTCCGCGCGGTCTTCCCGGGTATCCAGAACCCGCACGTCTCCCGCCGCCAACAAGTTTTGCGCCTCCTCCGCAGAGAGATGCCGCACCGCAGGCACTTCACCGGTCACCCGGATGCCATCGCGATTCACTCGCTTCATCATGGCGAAGTAGGGTGGGGGCTCGGGCTGGCCGCGCAAAATTTCCGCGACAAAGCCCTCCGGATCATTTTGGGCCTGGCGCAGTGGTCGGTTGAATTTCCTTTCGTAGCCGAGAGTCGAAGTGGGCACGGCTCCCAAAGCTTTGCCGCAGGCGCTTCCCGCGCCGTGCCCCGGGAGAATCTGCAGATGGTCACCGAGACCCGCGAGCCGTTCCACCAGCGAAACTTGCAGTTGGCGGGCGGATGGTTCCATCGCCCCTAACACGCCGGCGGCGGATTCCAGGAGATCCGGACGTCCCACATCGCCCACGAAAAGAAAATCCCCCGTCGCGAGAGCGATGGGCTCGTTGGCTCCCCCGCCCTCATCGGTTACAAGATAGCTCACGTGTTCCGGCGTGTGTCCCGGGGTATGCAGGGCTTCGAATCGAATGTTGCCCACATGGAAGACATCTCCATGCTGCAAGTAGTAGGTGTGCGCGCGACCACCAGGCCATTGGTAGGTCCAATCTGGTCCTCCTTGTCCCGGCAAGTAGAGAGTTACGGACGGGTCTGCAGCAAATTCCGCCGCTCCACTCACAAAGTCCGCATGGATGTGGGTTTCGGCCACAGCGGTGATGCGCAGCCCATTGGCAGCGGCCTCCGCACGGTAGCGTTCGCTATCACGCTCCGGGTCTATAATCATGGCCTCCCCGGTTCGTTGACAGCCGATCAGGTAGGCGTATTGCGCGAGATAGGGGTCAAAAAGTTGGCGCAGGAGCATGGGGATGAGTCGGTTTGGCGCAGGAGATCCAGAACTCAGCCACAACAGCGACCATCGGCCTTGGCACAGTTGCCGGTGCGGTTATTCCAAGGCATCCGCGCCAAGAGCATACCCAGGGCGCAGTTATTCGTCAGCGCGGCAAAAGCCAACCCGGCTCCGAAAAAGGCGCAGAGCCACACCCAGGCCGGATCCACAAAATGCGCCAGCAGAGCCCCAATGAGGACGAAAAGCCCCGCCGTGAGGCGCCCCTGACGCTCGATGGACATCGTTTCTTCGCCTCGGACCACCGGAAGCCCCGCCTCCACCCAGGCGAGGATGCCTCCGTCAATCACTTCCACCTTGGAAAGCCCGGCGGCCTCCAGTTTCTCCGCGGCCTGCCGGGCCCGTTGACCCGAGCGGCAAAGCACGTAGCAGCAACGCCCGGCGGCCAGCTCCTTGACCTGCCCTGGGTTGAGCTGATGCAGCGGCTGCAGCACCGCACCGGCGATGTGCAGGGATTGATGTTCCGCGGGAGTGCGAACATCGAGGATGAAAGGATGATCGGTGGCTGCGACTTGTTTGGCGGTGGTGATTTTCATGTTGGCAAAGATTTCCCGTAAAGGATTGACAGATTACGGGATGACCGTATAACTAAATAACGATATGGCAAGAAAAAAAGTATCTGCCCCCCGGGAAACGCCGCCCGCCGCGGCGGCGGGGCAGTTTTTTTCTCCGGCGCAACTGGCGGAGGCAGCGCGGATTTTTGCGGTTTTGGCCGATGAGTCCCGGCTGCGGCTGCTGCAGACGCTTCTGCGAGGACCCCACGTCGTGGGAGCCTTGGTGGAAGCCACGGGGCTGAGTCAGGCCAATGTTTCCAAGCATCTTTCCTTGCTGCATGAGGCCGCTTTCGTTAACCGCCACAAGGAAGGCAATTTTGTCGTCTATTCGGTGCGGGATCCGCTGGTGAAAAAACTTTGCAGGCTGATTTGTGGCCGCATGCAAAGCGAGGCCGAGCGGCGAGTGCGCGAACTCGCGGGGCTCTGAAGCAAGATTTGGCTGCTAAGGGCGCAGGAGACGGAAGCTCACCTGGCGCTCATCGCTGAGTTCGCTGGTGTTGGGGTTATCCACGCTGAAAACCCGCACGCTCAGCCCGCGATCAGGGCGATTGGCTTCAAAGAAAACCTCTACCCGGGCCAGGTGGGCTCCGGTGGGTTCGATTTGCAGGAGGGTTTCGGTGGCCCCGGTCCTTAGCAGCTCGATGCGGGTGACTTCTTTGCGGATGTGGTTTAGCAGCTGCCAGTTGGCAAAAGCCACTTTCCCGTTCAGCAGGACACTCACCTGGTTGGCTTCCTCCTCCGGCAACCAGAGCGCCACCAAGCCGAATCCCGGGCCAGTGGCATCCTCCGACCAGGTGAAATGGACTTCCTGAGCGGGCGGGCTCGCTGGCTCCACCGTGAACTCGGCGGCGAACTCACCTCCGGCGGCCCGGTAGCGGGTGGTAGCTGCGAACGCCGATCCCTCTTGGGTTACGTTGGCTTCCCCGGGATTCACCCGGTGCCAAGTGCCACCAGTGCGGTCGTAAATCTCCGGGCGCAATTCCACGGCGAGCCCGTCAATTGTCAGAGCGGCATTGAGCCCGGTGCCGGTGGAGCGGAGGTCCTGGGCTGGCCCCAAAGTCGGAAAAAGAACCGCGACCAAGAGGGCAAGAGTAAGTGGGGGGGGGAGAGGCATGGGAGGGAGGAAAAGAAGTTCAGGTTGGAAAATCGAGAGCGCCCGGCGCGCCACCTGGCACGACGGGCACTCTCACCCCAAAGATTTTTGCCCTCACCGAGCTCGTCGTCGTCGCAGCCAGAAGACCACTCCGCCAGATAGTGCCAGCAGCCCTGCCGCAGCCGGCTCCGGTATGGCAGTAATGCGAACGTTATCAAGACGAATGGAGTTTCCCGTCATGTTGGCGTAGCCGAGAAGTCTGAACTCCACCACATCTCCACCGCTGAGGGTGATTGGTGTAGGTAGATTAAAGGTGAATAAACCGTAATTATTAGCGGTGAGGTTGGGCACTGCAGTACCACCTATGGAAGTAAAAGAACCGCTAGTGCCGATGCGGTAGGTCACTTGAACCCCACGGGGTCCCGAAGCTCCAGCGTTGGAGAGGTTAAACTGAATCCCTTGGAGTTGGCTGAACGCAGGGGCAATCGTAGAGTTCATGGTCAACTGGAAACCAAGGTAGAGGGTGGAGTTTGGGCTGGTGCCGAAGTTGCTGGCATTAAGAAATCCTGACACACCATTGACCACGTCGGAATCTCCCAGCTCGTAGGCTGTAACTGTCGAAAGCGAGGAAAGACTCCAAGTGCCGTTTCCAGAGTTTGGTCCAATGTTAGTGCCGGTGGCATTAATTTGATGTCCACCGCTTACATTCAGCGATAAGGTAGCGTTGGCTGCCGAAGCGACCGAGGAAGAGGCATTAGTACTGATCGTCGCAGTTAGATTAGAAGTGAAATTCCAACTCACCAACACGCTGGCTTGGCTGACGGCGAGGGTGACGATGAGGCAGAGGGCGAGGAGGGTTGCTTTCATGGGTATCATGCTTGCGTGGAAAAATAAGCCGGAGATTTTTCCTGCGTAAACCGCTGGTATTTCGAAGCGTTTCGAATTAGGGATGCCATTAATGAAAGCACCGACCTTAAAAGATGTGGCGGCCCTGGCGGGGGTGGCGTTGGGGACGGCTTCGGCGGCATTGGCGGGGCAGCAGATCGTGCGGGCGGAAACGCGGGCCCGCGTGGAAGCGGCCGCCCGGGAGCTGGGATACCAGCGGAATGCGGCGGCCGCGGTGATGGCGGCCAGTCGGCAGCGGGCGAGACGCCGGGAGCGCCTTATGAGCTTGGGCTACCTGGTGGCGCCACAAGCCGAAGAGCGACGTCCGGCGGCCTTCGCCCGGCGTGCGGAAAAGCTGGGCTACGGGGTGGAGTGGATTGATCTGCGGGCATTTCGCAGTGGGGCGGAAGCTTCCCGGGTGCTTTTCCACCGCAATGTGGCCGGCTTATTTTACAGCTCACCGGGAGCGGTGCCGACGGAGGAGGCCTGGTTGCGGAGCTTTATCTGGGAGCGCTTTGCCTGCGTGAAATTCACCCGCTCGCGCCCGGAATTGCGTTTCCCGCTCATTCGGCACAGTGCCTTCGATTACGCCGAGCGGGCTTTGCGGGAAGTTTTTGCCGCTGGTTATCGGCGGGTGGTAGTTTTGATGATGGCTTCGAGTTCCCCGGTGGATGATCACGCCCGGGTGGGGGCGGTGTTGGGTTGGAAAGCTTTGCGGCAAGCGCGGGGAGAGAGTCTGCAGTGGCGTCTCCTGACCGAGTGCACCCAGGCGGGGTTGGATGCGGAGACGCTAGCCTGGTTAAAAAAACAGGCTCCGGAGGTGGTGGTGGGTTTTCCGGATCTCCTGTATTGGAGGCTGCGCGAGAGCGGATTTTCCATCCCGCAGGACTTTGCTTTTGCCGGGATGCTCGGGACTTGCCTGCTCCGCGAGGTGGCCACCTGCCAGGCAAACCTGGATTTGGTGCGGGAAAAGGCGGTGGATTTTTTGCACCAGATGATCACTACCGGCCAGCGAGGAATGGTGCTTTCGCCGAGCGAGTTGGTCATTGAGCCGGAATGGCATCCGGGAGGCTCGCTGCCCATCCTTTCACCCCGCCGAGCGTAGCCGCCGGGCCCTCGGTCAGCGAGCTGCGGGCTGGCGGGCTGGTGGACTGGAAGAATTTTGTCGGGGTGGGCCGCGCGGAAAACGCCCGGTGCGAACGACGCCGGCGGAAACGGGCACCTGGCAGGAGGCCGGGCAAGTTGGCGGCTCAGGCCAGCCAGCGTCCGTTTTCCGCGGCGAGGGAGATTTAGGTTTCCGGAAAATTCTCCAGCAGCTCCGCGAGGGGAAATTTTGTCAGCGGCAGGGAGGCGATGGCGAGCAGGGCTGCCGGGATGGCTACCGGAGCTCCCAGGCGGAAAAGGGCGATCAGAAAATGCACCACGGCAGGGTGCAGAGCACTGGGCAGGGGGTTCGTTGGCTAGGTGGAGTTTCGCATTGAGCTAATTTTTTTGTCAGCATCAGGACCTTGGCGACACACGGGCACTTTTTCACTGGAAGCTCTGGCAGGGTCATGCCGCAGACTTGGCAGACATCGAAGTCTCGCAGGGGGCCGCCTTTTTGCCGGTGATCCAGAGCGGCTTGGTCAGAGCGGCTTGGTCAGTTTCGGTCTCGAGGGCGAAGTTCAAGGTGCGGATGGCGGTCTCGGCAGCATCCATTTTGGCCTGTTGGAGGAATTCTGGATACATCGGTTCCCGCTCGTAGTGATTCCCCCTTGTTGGCCGCGCGCAGATTGGCCGCTGTCTCCGCCACCACCCCCTGATCCAGTTGGCAGCTGGCGACCTTGCCTCCCAAGGCCTCAATGGCTTGCTTGTGGTGATCCCGATGGATTGCCTCCGAAGCCGCTGCCGCCCGGAAAAGGCTGGCCGCCACCGCAGGGCCCATGGCATCGGCCTTCTCGGCAAATTTGGCATTGCGATTGGCGGCGTGGGACTGGCCTTGGTAAGCGGGAATGAGATGGTTGAGAGTTTGTTGTGCCACGGCGGCTCGCTCCGGAAGAGCTCCGGCAAAAGCCGCTCCCGACAGGCTGAGGAGCGGAAGTGCTTTGATCGCCTCCCACTCTAGAGCCGCCGATATTAAATTACCTCCGGGGCCGGGATTAAAAAATTTTCTCCCAGATTCTGCGAAGTGATTGGCACCGAGGGCGAATTCCCAGAAAAAATATTTTGCGGAGGGGGGAAGGGGGAACTAGGAGATTGGGAGTATGGATGACGATTTTGAGGCTCCGGAAGTGTGGGATGAGTTCCAGTGGGAAAAATTTCTGCAGGAGCAGGAGCGCAACACGCAGAAGTATTTTGAGCTCATCGAGAAATATCTCGACGATCCCGAGCGTGACCAAAAAATTGCTGCGGAAATGGGCTGGCAATGGGATGATGAGACGGGGGTGATGGCCGAGCTGGATGGGCTCTTAGCCGAAGAGATGGCGGTGGAAGCGGAAGAAGAAAGTGCGGAGGACGATGGGCTGGGGGCATATTTTCAATCTCCGGTTTACGCTGACATGGTGCAGCTCCACCATGCCATTGAGGTCTGGATGGAGTCGCGCCCGGAGCTCATGCAGCATCCGCTGGCCGTGACTGTCGCCACCAAAACGGCTCTTTGTAGCGCCAAGCTGGCGGCGGCTTTGAGCCAAGATGGAGACGAGGAGCCGGTGGAGTTGGGGATGGTGCTTGCCTATCTCAAACGGGCCATGCAAGCGAGCAATGAAGCCATCGAAGCTGAGTGGCAACTCTACCAGGCCAAGGAGCTTGGCCCCGAGCAGCACGAGAACCTCAAGCGCCTGCTTTTCAACGTGCGCAACCAAATCGTGGATTTGCTGCGCGATACCCGCAGCGAATGGCGCCGACGCTTCGGCCCAGCGAGCTAATCTCCAAGAGCGTCCTGCCAACAAGAGTCTGCCCCTGACCATGGAATCGTCCTTCCCGCCCCGGCACATTCTCGGTTCGTTTGAGCAAGCTTTGGAATCGCTGCGCAGTAGTGTTTTGATGATGGCAGGGCTGGCTTTGCGGGGACTGGAGAATGCCGAGCGTGGGCTTTTTGAGCGCGATACCGAGGCCTGCCAAGCCGCGATCGCCGACGATGAGGAAATAGATGTGCTGGAGGTGCAGATTGACCGCGATGGCGTGGATGCCCTGATGAAATTTCACCCCGTGGCCCGCGACATGCGGCAGATCATCAGTGCCATGAAAATGAGCAGCAACCTGGAGCGCATCGGCGATCATGCCGTGGGAGTGGCCCGGCGAGCGCGCAAGCTCAATCAGTATCCCGCCCTGCCAGAAGTCGAAGCACTGCGGCCGATGTTTCGCCTCGCGGTCGGGATGGTGAGTGATGCGGTGACGGCTTATGCGGATGGAAATGTCGAATGTGCCCGGGGGATGAAAGCCCGGGATCGCGAACTCGATCTGGCCAATAAAAATATCACGAATTTGCTGGCCGCGCGGATGGCCGAACGAGTGGAGGAACTGCGCGGTTATCTGAACCTAATCTTTATTGCCCGCATTCTCGAGCGCATTGGAGACCATGCCACGAACCTCTGTGAGGACGTGGTCTTTGTGCAGCAGGCGCAGGACATTCGGCACCAACCTCTGCCGGCAGGCTAGCCTCCAGCTCGTCCCTGTGCATGCTGATCTCCGCGCGTCATCGGTTTCTCTTCGTCCACGTCTATAAGACCGCCGGCAACAGCATCGTCCGGGCCCTGGAACCTTATGCCTACCGCCCGGGTTCGTGGCGGTGGCAGAATTGGCGGCAAAGCTGGGCAGCGGCCGAGGAGATCCGGGCTGCAGCGCGTTTGCCCAAGCATGCTCCACTGCGGCAAATCCAGGAGGCTCTGCGCCCGGAGACTTGGCAGGGACTCTTCAAATTTGCCTTCGTGCGCAACCCCTGGGACTGGCAGGTTTCCCTCTATCACTACCTGCTGGCACATCCGGAGAATGAGACGCACGCCAAAGCAGTAGAGCTAGGCTCGTTTGAGGCCTACATTCGCTGGCGCGCTGGGCACGTGCGCACGCAGACGGAAATTCTGGCGGACTCCCAGGGGCGTTTGGGTGTGGACTTTCTCGGCAAGGTCGAGCGCATCGGGGAAGATTTCGCGGAAATCTGCCGACGGATTGGCGTGAAGTGCGACCTCCCGCACACCAACCGTTCCGAGCACCGACCCTACACGGAATACTACACCCCGGAGACCCGCGATCTGGTGGGGCAGCTCTATGAGGTGGACTGCCGCAATTTCGACTACGCTTTCGGTCGCTGAGGGGCTGAGCCTGGGGCGGAACTTCTCTGGGCCTTGGAGCCACCTGCGCGGGCAATTTGCCCTGAAAATGGGGCTGGCGGGAGTCTTGGCAATCTGGATTGCCCAATGGTTACGCCTGCCTTCGCCGGGATGGTCCCTCGTCACGGTGATGCTGCTGATGCTACCAAATTACCTTGGCGGTGTGGCGGACAAATCGCTGGCGCGGGTTTTAGGCACCGTGGTGGGGGGCGTGGTGGCGGTGCTGGTGGTGGGGAACTTTGCCGATGAGACCGTTCTCATGCTGGTAAGCAGCTGCCTCTTCATAGCAGTCTGCACCTACTTCTTCGGCGGCACGCACTACCCCTATGCCTACTTCCTGGCCGGGCTCACCTTCCTCGTCGTGCTCGGCCGTTCGCTGGATAACCCGGAGGCTTCTTGGAATGTGGCTCTCTGGAGAGTGGAGGAAATTCTCGTGGGCGTCGTGGCCAGCCTGGTGGTTTCCAGTGTGCTTTGGCCCCGCTACGCGCGGAGAGATTTTTTGCGATTGGCCGCCCAACATCAGGCCGAGTTTGCCCGGGCGCTGAATCGGGCGCTGGCGCATGGGGAGCTACCAACGGAGAGCTCATCACCCGAGGAGCTCATCCGCAGGGCGGATCATTTGCGGGAGAATCTGCAGCAGCTTCGTAGCCTTTTGCTCATGGGGAGCCGCGAGAGTGTTTACTTCAAGGCTTATCTCCCGGCTTATCGGGAATATCTGGCGCTGCTGGCCGAGTTGCTGGAGAGCCTTTTTGCCCTGCAAACGAATGCGCCCGTGAGAATGGATGAGCTCGAGAGTTCGCTGCGCGAGCCGCTGAAGGACTTGCGAGAAGCCCTTTTGCAGACGTGGGAGAAGCTCAGTGAGGTGCCGGCACCTGGCGAGGACTCCGCGAACCTGCAGGAAGCCGGTGCACGACTGCAAGAAACTTGGCGAAGGTTTACGGAGGCTTTGCAAGCCCTGCGCCAAGAGGGAGCAACCTTGCGTGCACCTTTGGCCGAAATGATCACCTTCGCCGGGCGCTACTCGTTGATCAGCGACATCGTGGAATCCAGCCAGCGCGCGCTAAGCCGGTGGGAGAAGCTACCGCGGCGAGTGGACTACGAACCTCCGGTAACGCCCAAGCCTGTCCTGCCGTGGCAGTGGGACCCTTTTTGGCTCGGCAATGCCATCCGCGGTGGGCTCATTACCGCTGCCAGTCTGCTGTTTAGTAATTGGGTGCAACCTCCCGGCATGGCTTTCATCCCGATCTGGGCCTTTATGTTTAGCATCACCACCCGGGGCTACGTGGCCACGCAGGGTGACCTCCGAGCTTTTACCAACCTGCTGCGCGCGGGTCTCTGGGGAGTTCCCCTGTCCGTTTTGGTTTACCTTCTGGCCCCCTGGTTGGTGGACTATCTGGCGGCGAATCTCTTCTACTTCGGTGCCCTCTTTGCTCTGGGATATTATCTCTACCCCTCGCTCCCCGGCTTTACCTACCTTGGCTGTCTCTGGCTAAATTTTCTCGTGGTGGTCAGCAGCTTCGACTTCAACCGCGCGCTGCCGTTTTCCACCGTGATGGATGGTTACGTTGGGGGCATGTTGGGGTTGACCTTCGCCGCTTTTGGCCAACGGCTGCTCTGGCCAGTGCTCCCACAGCGGGAGTTTCGGCAGGCTTTCGGAGAAATTCTTCGGCGTTTGCGGAGTCATTTTGCGGCTGGGCGCATTGCCTCCGCCGAGCGCACTGAACTGACGGCGCTTTTTGCCGAGGCGCGGCACTGGCTCGAGGTCATGGGCCCACCGGAATACCCTGCCGAGCAACAGCGGGTGCAGCGCCTGCTGCTTATCCAGTTGCGACAGGTCGTGCGTTGCTTCACCTTGGCCACGGTGCGGGCTGAGCCGATGCGTGAATTTCCCGAAATTGCCGCCCAGCGGGAGTTTCGGGTGCGGCTGGCCCCGGCGGTCACGGGGCTGCAGCGGGCGGCGAAAAATTTAGTGGAGCGATTGACTTGCGAACTTGACCAACCTGCCGATCTCTCGAGGGTGGAATCGGAAGCCCAAGCACTGCAGCAGGCGCTCGAAACCCTGCTCTCCACCGCACGCGCAGCCCGACAGGATCCCGCTCTTCTGGCGGCCCAAGCCCATTCCGCGATGCACCTCCTGGCTTGGCTGCACGAACTCGAATCCATGGCTCATCTCCTTTTGCAGGTGGCCCGCCATTGGCTTCTGCTCGACCGCCTCGGCTTGCAGCGCGATGCAGTTCTGTGAGGCAACCCGTTGAGGGCATTTTTTTTTTGCTGAACATTTGCCGTCCTGGAGAGTCCAATAAGGCGTAAAAAGTTTGCCACTATGACACTCTGGATTCTACTCATCGGACTTCCTTTGGTGATCGGCCTGATAGCCCAGGCTAGGGTCTCCTCGGCTTTTGGGCATTGGAAACGAGTCGCTGCCAGCTCGGGGCTCACCGGAGCGCAGGCGGCGGAGCGGATCCTTGCTGCGGCGGGGATTCATGATGTGGAAGTCGTGCCCATCCGCGACATGCTTGGCGACCACTACGACCCGGCTCACAAGCGGCTGTGCCTTTCGCCGGAGGTTTATTCCACTCCGTCGGTGGCGGCCGTGGGTATTGCCGCGCACGAAGCTGGACACGCCATTCAACATGCGCGCAACTACGGCCCCCTCACTGCTCGCATGGCGCTCGTGCCCGTGACGATGTTTGCTTCGCAGTTGCTCTGGCCGGTTTTCATTGCCTCAGCATTTTTTAACATCACCGGTCTGATGCTTTTGGCGATTGCCTGCTTCGCCGTGCTGACCCTCTTCCAACTCATCACGCTCCCGGTGGAGTTTGATGCTTCGCGTCGCGCCAAGGTGATTCTCGGGCACATGGGCATCGTGCGCACCGAGGCGGAGGCCAATGGGGTCAATGCAGTGCTCAATGCTGCAGCCCTCACCTATGTCGCCGCCTTTGTCGCCAGCGTGGGCAACCTGATTTACTTCCTACTCCTCCGCCACCAAAGCGAATAAGCTCGCGGCGATTTCAGGCGGACGGGGCGGCCAGCAGACTGTTGGAAGACTCGGCATGGTCGCGTTGCTGTTCGATATGGCCGGCAGGCAGCGTTGCTGCGGCGAGCCCAGCCCGGCAGAGGGGATGCGCGTCGCTCGCTCGTTGCCATGGCCCTGAACCTGCACTCCGCGCGACCGCGCCCAGTTTTTCAACGGTCTGCCAGGAGCTGGAGCAAAAAGCGGTCGAGCAGCACGGAGTCCGGGAGACTGCGGGTGATGAACTCGCGATTCAGCTCCCGGGCGCGGAGAAAAGCAGCACGCAATTCTTCGAGGGAGTAAAGCTCGGCCGCTTGGGCTGCCAAACCGAGCGGGTAAGCGTTCAGGGTGCCGTCCTTCTTGCGTGGGAGATGGGCCGTCGCCGCGCGAGGCAGGCTCTCCAGCGTTTTGCCAAAAAAGTAGGCCTTGGCCGGTGGCCGGAGGCGATGCCGGACCATAAGGTCTTTGACCAAAAACAGATTGCGCAGCGTGGGAACGATCGCTGCCAGAAGCAGGCCGAGACCGGTCTCTTTTTGCCGCAGCAACTGCTCCACCGTGGCCAAAGCCCCGGTGAGATCCCGCCGTAACAAGCAGTCGCTGAGATCAAAAATGCCGCCCTGCCGGGAGATCGGCACCAGACTGCGCACCATCTCGGCGGAAACCGGCTGCCCCTCGGCGGCCAAGGCCAGCTTCGCCAGCTCCAGATCCAGCGGCCCGCTCTCGGCTCCCACTCGGGCCGTCAAAGCCGCCAACGCCTCCTCGGTGAGCTCCACTCCCTGCTCGCGGGCTCGAGCAGCGACCCACTCTTGCAAATCTGCTTCTGTAGCATTGAATCCAAAATCCGGCTTATCCTTGACCGTGGTCTCCGCGAGCTTGCTCAGGCTTTTGTAGAGACTGCGCCGCTTATCCGCTCCGGGAGCGCTCAGCAACAGCTTGACTCCTGCCGGAAGTCCCGCCTCGAGCACTTGCAGCAGCTTTTCCAGTGCAGACTGAACGGCCTCGGATCGCCCCGTTACGGTATCGGCGAGGAAATTAACATTCTTGAGCCACACCAGTTTGTCTCCCCCGAAAAGGGGCAAGGTATGCAAGGCCTGAATGGTGGAGTTGGTGCGGTCAACCGCCTCATCCACGGTCCCGATGGCACCATCTATCACTTCACAGGCAAAGGGATCATCGCCGGGACTCAGCTCGCTCGCCAATGCCGCCGCGTGTTTTTTGACCTCCGCCTCATCCGACCCGGTCACGAACCAAATGGCTGTCGAGGCGGCGGGTTTTTTCTTCGCGGGCATGATTGATCAATGGTGAAGTTGGGGAAATTTCACCGCCGTCTGCGCCAGACGAGCGCCAAAGAGGTTCCAAAGGACATGGCCGCACGCTACGCCACGCCGATCGCCGAAGTCAACTGACGAGCTGCAGGGGACATAACCGGCAAGGCGAAGCTTTGCTCCGATACGCGGACTCCGGTAACCATATCAGCACGAGCAAGATAGAGGTGCCGGCGGTGTTGTTCACTCCTAACCGCCCCAAGAGGGGCAAAGATCCACTTCCACCCCCCCGCCTGAGGGATCCGCGTCGCGCTCTCTCCTCGCTATCCCCCCTGCTTTGCTCTGCGTGCCACCGAGTCGGTCTTAATGGTCTGCTTCGAGTGTGCTGGAACGACTGTGTGGCGGTAGGGCTCTCTGCGGTGAAGATGGATCACGGGTTGCGACCTGGGCGCGATCTCGCGGTGGTGGGATTTGAGGATCAGATTGCGGATGCGGCCTTGCATCCCCTCGGCTCGTGAGAGCGTTATTGACCTCCGACAGTCGCTGCGGCAATTCAGAGTGCCCGAAGTCCCCTGCCTTGCCCACCCGAATTCTCCAATACCCGCAGCGTGCGCTGGCGCGCGTTTCCGATGCCATCATGTGTCGAATGATGAATTCCATCCAATGGCAGCTGCGGCACCTGGTTTGTCAGCCGGAGGAATTGGAGCGCTATTTGCAAAACTGCGATCGGTTAAGCCGGGAGGAATTTTACGCCCCGGGTGACCCTGGCGCTTGGCAGATGCACGAGAAGTACGTCACCGGAAGCAGCCCTTGGGAAAGTCCCTGGGTGGAGGCATTTGCGGAAAATCAGACCTTTCACGCGGATTTGTTCTGGGTCGGTGGAAAACCTAATGCGGCGCCGACGGTGATTCTCCTGCATGCACTGATGTCGGCCCATGCGGGTGGGTATCGGCGGATCGCAGTAGAGTTCAATCGCCGGGGATGGAATGTGGCTTTTCCGCACCTGCCATATCATTATCGTCGGCGCGTGCCGAAGTTCCCCCAAGGCGCGCTGTGCATCACGGCGAATCTGATTCGCAATGGCGAAACTCTCCGCCAGGCCGTGATGGAAATTCGCGCCTTGATGGCCCTTTTACGCAACCGGGGAGTTCGGGAATTCGCGTTGGTCGGCACCAGCTTCGGCGGCTGGACGGGAGCCTTGGTCTCTTTTCTGGAGCCTGACTTGCGTTTCTTGGCCCTTCTGCAACCGATCGCCGATGTCGAGCATGCGATCTGGGAAAACCCGGTGTCCGTGCAACTGCGGCGGGTTTTGCAGGAACGCGGCATCCCGCGCGAGGCCACCCCGCGGCACGCCCATTTATCCTCTCCCTTGCATGGCCAGCCCCAGCTGCCGCCCGAGCGCATTCTGCTTTGTGGAGGGCAGTTTGACGCTGTCGCACCGGTGCGTTCTTTAGAAAAATTGGCCCGGCGGTGGGGAGATCCGGCGATGGAGATTGTTCCGCAGGGGCATTTCGGCTACCAAGCCATGCGCACCACGCTGGCATACATTCGGCAAAACTGGCTCACCCCCTAAATCATGCAAAAGATCCCTGCAAATCTTGGCGCTCTGCTCGGCGTCCTCCTGACCACCATACTGGCTTGGGCCGACGAAGCACCTCCCATGGTGGACCTGGCGCGTCTGCCGGATCCGCCGATTCTCGACATCCGCTACGCCACGAAGCTCAACTTCACAGGCGAGCAGCTCTATCACGCTCCAGTGGCTTGGCTGCGCAAGGAGCCGGCCGAGGCGCTGGCCCGTGTCCAAGCCGACCTGCGCCAACAGGGTTTGGCCCTGAAAGTTTTCGATGCCTACCGTCCCTTGGCGGTGCAACAGAAAATGTGGGATCTCATTCAGGACGAGCGCTACGTCAGCAATCCAGCGGTCAATCGCGGACGCCATACCCGTGGCACGGCGGTGGATGTGGCTCTGGTAGATCTAATGGGCAATCCCCTCCCGATGCCTTCAGGGTTCGATGACTTCTCGGAAAAAGCCCACCGGGATTACCAGGGGGCGACGGAGGAGGCAAAAAAGAACGCAAAAATTCTTGAGACGGCCATGGTGGCGCAGGGGTTCGAGCCCTTTCCAACCGAGTGGTGGCACTATGACTGGAAAGGCTGGCAGGAGTTTGCGCCGCTGGAAATCTCCCTGCAAGAGTTGGAGGAACGGGCCCAGGCGAAGGATTGAGCCAGCGCCTGCCGAACCAGCGTGCGCCCGATGGTTCGCTGGTCCGCAGGGTTGACTTTCTCTCGGCCTGCGCTATCGAAACGGTATGGAAGGAACGCCCGACCCGGAAGATATCCTCATTCGACGACTGCTCATTGGAGCCGCCGTCGGAGCTGTGACGACATTTCTGCTCGTGGCCTTGGCCATTACGGTGCTGATTTCCTACAATTTCAACATCCTCAGCTGGATGGAGTAAAGGGCGGGCCAATCTCTCCCGCCGCAGATCAGCCGTAGGATTTGCTAAACCGGCGCTTCGAATCGTCCTCCGCCGGAGCGCGCTCCGCGGCTTGACGATCTTCAACATTTTTCGGCTGCTCGGGATTGCTGGCGGAGGAAGCTGTGGCGGCCTGCTGTGCGGAAACTTGCACGAAGGCCATGCGTAGCTCGGTAAGCAGACCGCCGAGAGCCTGGCTTTCCTCGGTGGTGAGATTGCCGCGGGTTTTCTCTTGGATCATCTCGAGTTCATCTATGAGTATTTTGGCGAGTTCGAGGTGAATTTCCGGTTTTTCCTGGCCGGGGATGGGAAGTTGGCCAAGGCAGAGAGCGATCTGTTGGGATTGGCGCATGAGCATGGCCAGGAAGCGTTGGCTCATTTCGCCGAGAGAGGCGGAAGATTGGACTTCAGGCATAGTGAGGGATTCAGGAAGGGTTGGTGGATTTTGCGGGAGGGCGCACCGTGGCTTGAACGGGTGGAGCCTCAAGGAAATACTTGCGGGCAACCCGTCGGACATCAGCCAGAGTCACCGCCTCGAGCTCCGCTCGCCGGCGGGTGTGGTAATCATAGCCGAGCCCGACGAGTTCGTTCACGGCTGCGCTGGAGGCAAAGGCAGCATTGCTTTGGTTACGAATGGCTTCCGCACCCAGGAGCTTTTTGCGCGCACGTTCCAATTCCTCTGCAGTGAGTCCCTCGCGAGCCAAGCCATCAATTTCCTGCCGCAAAGCAGCCGTGACTTCGGTGACTTTCTGCGGGTCGGTGCCGACGTAGAAGACGAAGGGACCTGGGGCAAGACCATTCATTTGCGAGGCTCCGACGAAGTAGGCCAGTCCCATCTGGTCGCGGATGCGATCGAAAAAGCGCGACCCCAGATCGCTGGAGGCGGTGGAGATGAGCTCCAGAGCCGGGCGGTCGGCGGAATCAATGCGCGCTCCGCGGTAGCCCACCATCACGACAGCCTGCTGCTTGTCGCGCTCTTCGGCGACCTGGGCTTCTTTCTCTAGCTGAGCGGACTCGGCGGGGTCGGTGAGTTGCAGTTCTCCGGCGGGCATGGAGCCAAAAAGCTGCTCGGCCAGCTCCCGCACCTCGTCGGCTTTCACTGCTCCAAAAACGGCCAAAACACCGTTTTTGGCCGTGAGGAATTCAGCCTTGAAGGCCGCAAGTTGCGCAGGGGTGAGGCTGGCCACGGAGCTTTCGGTGCCATTTGGCCGCAAGGCATAAGGATGATTGGGGAAAAGCTGCGCTCGGACAAGATTCCGCGCCACGGCAGTGATCTGGTCCTCCTCAGCTTTGATGGCGGCGATTTGGGAATTTTTCTCCAGCGCGACTTCTTTCTCGGGAAAGGTTGGGTTTTGCAGCACATCGGCGAGGATTTCCAGACCTAGCTTGAGGTCTGGACGCAACACTTCGACCGAGACCGTCAAGCTGTTGTTGCCTGCATCAGCTCCGATGCTGCCGCCGACTTCCTCGATTTGTTGGGCGATCTCCTCGGCAGTGCGAGTTTTGGTGCCTTTGAGGAGCGTCTGTGCGAGGAGGCGGGTAATGCCGTTATTTGCCGGTGTCTCGGCGAGGAGACCACCGCGGAAGGCGGCGGTGGCCGAGACCAAGGGCAGACGCGGATCCTCCCGCACCAGCAACCGCAGCCCATTGGAAAGGGTGAATTTTTTCACTGCCGGGGTCGGGGCGGCTGCGACTTCTTGGGCGGTGGCCTGCAAGGATCCCTGGGGGTTGAGGGAGGTGACGGTAAGGCGGCTGGAGGAGAGATATTCCCGGGCCACCCGCTGCACGTCCTCCGCTGTGACCCGGGCGACGGAGGCGAGAAAGTCCTCGCTGAAATTGGGGTTGCGGGTGAGCAGCCAATCAGAGCCGATGCTCGAAGCCTGGCCGCGGGCGGTGGTCAATCCACCGATTAGAGACGACAGCATGTTGCGCCGGGCCTTTTCCACTTCGGCCTCCGAGACCCCGTGTTCCTGCACCCGAGCCAATTCCGCCAAGGTGGCCTCTTCCACGGCCAGGCGTTGTGCGGGATCGCAGACTGCGCCGACATAAAAAACGCCCTGGGTTTGCATGGAGTAAACCCCGGCGCTGATGGAGTGGACCAGACTGCGCTTTTCCCGCAGTTCTTGGTTCAGGATCGAGCTCCGGCCAGAGCCGAGGATGGAGCCGAGGATTTCCAGGGCGGGAGCATCCGGATTGTCCAGCCCGGGCACGCGCCAAGCGAGGTAGAGGCGGGTGAGCTCGGTCGGGAATTCCTCATGGGCCTCGCGGCGCCCCAGCTGCGCGGGATCTTCGGGCACGAGAACGGGCGCCAATTTGCCCCGAGGAATGTCGCGGAAAAACGCTTCGATCTGCTGTAAGACCGCCGCCCGGTCGAAGTCGCCCGTTATTACCAGGGTGATGTTATTCGGCACGTAGCGGGCCCGGTAATACTCCATCACATCATCCCGGGTCAGCCGGTTATAGACATCCAGGTGTCCGATGACCGGGATGCCGTGCGGACTATCGGGAAAAACGGTGCGCAGGAGCAGTTGGACAGCCTGGCGGTTGGGATCATCGAAGTTCATGGCAAACTCCCGACGGATGACCTCCTGTTCCTTGACATATTCCTCCTCGGGGAGGGTGGAATTCATCATCGCATCGCAGAGGATATCCAAAGCTTCCGCAGTGCCGGAGGAGGGCACATCAATCCAGTAAACCGTGCGATCGAAGGTCGTGTAGGCGTTGATATAGCCGCCTTGGTCCTGCACGGCGCGGGCGATCTCTCCGGCTTGGCGCTTCTCGGTGCCTTTGAAGAGCATGTGCTCAAGGATGTGGGAGAGCCCCGCGCCGAGCCACTTGCCCTCATGGATACTACCCGTGCCCACCCAGGCCTGCAAACTCACCACCGGAGCACTGCGGTCTTGTTTCAACAAGACGGTTAGCCCATTCGGCAGGGTGTGAACTTCGACTTGGGAATCGGGGATTTCGGCCAGGAGGGGGTCTGGTTGGGCGGCGTTCGTGGCGTAGGGTAGGGCTACAAGCATGGCAAGCGTGGGGAAAAGCGAACGCAACATCATGGTGGGGCTTTGACGCCGCCAGAAGCCGATTCGCTCAAATTTTTTCCCGTTGGACGGAAGGGAGCCAGGAAGGCCTCTTGGAAATCGAAGATCCCGCGGAAGGACTCCAGCGTGTCGGCATCGGTTTTGCCGAAAACTCCGACATTCACCAGGTTGAAAACCATCTGTCCCACATCTTCACAGGAGCGCACTCCCCAGTATTCCAGCACGGTCAAAGCCATCGGGCCGAATTCTTTCAGACCCTGCATGCGAAAGGCCTCCAGCAACTCGGGTCCGCTGACATGCGGCGAGGCATCGCGTTTGTTTTTTTTGCGCTGACGCAGGGCGGCTTCGAGAGCATCGCGCAAAAAGTGG
Source organism: uncultured Chthoniobacteraceae bacterium (assembly GCA_964595865.1). Lineage (GTDB taxonomy): Bacteria > Verrucomicrobiota > Verrucomicrobiia > Chthoniobacterales > DYNR01 > CAZQRL01. The sequence continues at coordinate 111,871 of CAZQRL010000003.1, read as the reverse complement.
TAGGCCTCCGCGGCATACCGGGGATCTTCGCGCACCACGGCCTCGACCTTTTCGGCAAAGCTGGAATCACTCATGGGCCGGGGATTCTTGCCTCGTCTCGGTATGCAAAGCCACGGCCGCCTGCTCGTTGGCCTGGTAAGTCCGCCAGGTTTGCCAACTCCATCCCAGGAGGAACAGCAGGAGCACGCTGGCTAGAATCACACGTTCACGACGGGTCAGAGAAAACACGCCCGCTTTTTAACACAGGCTTGATCGCTCCTCAAGGTGGCAATCATTCCAACGGGACTGTCGCCTCGAGTGCGGATGTTCTTTTCCAGCCGACAACTGCGACAATTCCTGCTTGGGTGCGGGATGATGAAACCTCTCTCCCCCGGAATACGGACAGGTCTTGGCATTTTGGTGATGTTGGCGTGGTCCTTGCCCTGGTTTCTCGTGGCGGTGGTCTCCTTAATGGGAACCCTCATGGCCAATGACTCCGGTGCAGCCAGTTCGTCGGCGCATTTGCTCCTGATCGCCGGAGTCTTCGCGGGATTTTTTCTCGTCGGATTGGCTGGCATCCCGGCGGGTTTGGCGTTTTTTTTGCAGGGGAAACGCAGGGGTTTGCTGATTGCCGCTCTCGGGGCGGTCGTGCTGGGGGCACTGGCAGTTTTGGGAGCCTATTTCAATTTTGCCGCCTCTGCGCGGCAGGAGGATTCTTCTGCTTTGCGCGCCTCTTGGCAGTGGTTGGCGGCTCCGGTCGGAGGGATTGGTAGGCCGCTGCCGCCCGGCCAAGCTCTTTCGCGATGGTTTCCCGCAGGTGCTCCGGAGCCAGAACTTCTGCCTGCGCACCCCAAGAGAGAATCCAGTTGAGCAAATCCGGCGCGATGCCGACGCGCAGGGTGAGCAGGCTGGTTCCGTCGGGTTGGGGGTGGAGTCTCTGGCTCGAGTGCCACTTGCGTTCGGAAGCCAAGCGGGCTGCCAAGGGCTGCAATCGCAGGCGGACAGTCTCGACTTTGCGGGCCTGAAAGACCGAGAAGCTTCCCGCAAGGAATTCGTTGAGGTCGAAATCCGCAGGTCGCTCGAAGCTCAGTCGGGTCAACTTTGGGCGGCGAAGCCGGGTCAGGGCGAAGGTGCGGATTTGTTGCCGGTCTGGATCGTGCCCGACGAGATACCATTGATCGGCGATGCAGCCAAGGTGATAAGGCTGCACACGGCGCGGTTGCAGAGCCCCATCCCGCAGCCCGGCATACTGAAACGCCAGTTCCCGATGCTCGACCACGGCTTGGGCCGCCAAACCAAACGCCCGCAACTCCGCCTGCCCCAAGCTGGCTGGTTTGAAAGAAAAGGCCTCTGCGAGCTGGTGCATCGCCACCCCGTCCCGCTCATCCACGCTCGCCGCCAATTTGGCAAATGCGCTCGCCAGGGGCTTTTCAAACGGCGTGCCCCGATACTGCTCGATGGCTTTTTGCCCCACCAAGACCGCCACCAGCTCGCTGCGGGAGATCGTCAAGGTCGGCAGATTTCCCACTGGCTCGGTGTAATAAAACCCATGCCGCAATTCGTCGTAGGCGATCGGCATCTGCATCTGGTCGCGCATGAAATCAATATCCCGCTGCACGGTTTTGCGACAGATCTCCATTTCCTCCGCAAGCTGCCGGCAATTCGGATAACTCCCCGCCTGCAAAAATTGGTGGATTTTCAGCATGCGCACCAGCGGGGGGCGGGAAAGGCGTTCCGGCATACCGCGCATGCCACCGGGAGCGCCGCCGGGTCACAAGGAAAAATTTGCCGCAGCGCAGAGAAATTGCGTGGTCAAGATTGCGCCGATTCCACTAGGGTCTTCCCCGCCGTGAGTTACCGAGTTTTTGCCCGCAAATATCGCCCCAAGACCTTCGCCGAAGTGGTCGGGCAGGAGCACATCACCCGCACGCTGCAGAACGCCATCCGCCAAGACCGCCTCGCCCAAGCTTATCTCTTCGTCGGCCCGCGCGGGATTGGCAAAACCTCCACCGCCCGCATCTTGGCCAAAGCCCTCAACTGCCAGCACGGTCCAACTGCCGAACCCTGTGGAACCTGCCCTTCCTGCCTAGAAATCGCCGAGGGCAACAACCTCGACGTGCTGGAAATTGACGGGGCCAGCAACAACGGCGTGGATAACATCCGCGACCTGCGCGACAACGTGCAATATACGCCCTCCCGAGGTCCCTACAAAATCTACCTCATTGACGAGGTGCACATGCTTTCTCCGGGCGCTTTCAATGCGTTGCTCAAGACCCTCGAGGAGCCCCCGCCGCATGTGAAGTTCCTCTTTGCCACGACCGAAGCGCAGAAACTCCCCGCGACCATTACCAGTCGTTGTCAACGCTTCGACCTGCGCCGGATTCCCGACGAGAAAATCGCCGCACACCTCCTATTTATCGCCCGGTCGGAAGGCATTCAACTCGAGGAAGCCGCCGCGGCAGCCATTGCCCGGGGAGCCGATGGCGGGCTGCGCGATGCCGAGTCCATGCTCGATCAGCTGGTGGCCTTTTGCGGCCAGACCATTACCGCCGCCGAGGTGCTGGAAGTTTTTGGCTTCACGGCCCGAGAAACCGTTGCGGAGTTGGCTTCGGCTTTGCTGCGCCTGGATCTTCCGGGAGCCTTGCGCCTGCTTGGCGAGCAGGATGCCCAGGGCAAAGATTTGGGACGGCTGCTCGGGGATCTAATTGAGTATTGGCGGGATCTGCTCGTGGCCCGGGCCAGCCAGAGCGGGCCGCCGGAGCTTCTGGAACAAGCCAGTTGGGCCACGCGGGAAAAGCTCCTGGAGCTCTTGGAGCACTTCGCCGAATGTGAAGGACGGCTGCGTTGGGCGACCGACAAACGCATGCAGGCCGATGTGGCCATCATCAAAGCCGTCCATCTTCTCGAACAAGCCAGTCTTTCCGACGTGCTGGAAACGATTGCCGAACTCCGCGATGGCCGACCTGCTCCCGCCGTCCCCAGGCCAGATCGCACTTCCCGGCCCCCTTCCGCCTCTCCACCCGGGCCGGAGTCCACCGCAAAACCAGCGCCCCGCGCCCCGGCTCTCCCTGCAGAACCCCAGGAGTCCAAACCCCCTCCCAAACCCTCCGATCGCCCACCGCTTCCCGCAGCTCCAGCCCCAAGCGCGCCGTCGGCAGCCGAGGCTGCTGCGGTTTCTCCCCAAGCAGTTTGGCAGAGCGTCTCGCAAGAGCTGATTGCGCAAACCAAGATGCGCTTTGATTGGCTCGAGGCGGGTCGCTACCAAGCGGAAAATCAGGGCAAGCTCATCGTTGAGTTTCCGGAATCCTTCCGGGCCTGCGCCGAGAGCATCATGTGGGAAGAGCCCCAACGCACCCTCGACGCCGCCCTCAGCAAAGCCCTCGGTCGGCCCGTGCGCTTTCACCCGGAGTTTTCCAGCCACCTTTCGGTGACCGAGGAGCTCCCACCTCCGGAGCCATCCCCGGTGCCAGCGACTGCGGAATCCCCTGCCGAGCCCGTTGAGCATCAGGCCCCTACCGAGAAGGATCCCGAAGTCGCCTTGGCGGATTTCAAAAACGATCCGCTCATTCAAAGAGCACTCGAGATTTTCGAAGGTAAACTCGTCCCAGACAAAAAATCATGAATATCCAAAAAATGCTCAAACAAGCCCAGGCCATGCAGGCCAAAATGGCCGAAGCCCAAGAGGCTCTGGCGCAAAAGACCCTCGAAGCTTCGGTCGGCGGCGGCAAAGTTACCGCCACCGTCAATGGGGCTGGGGAGCTTTTGGCATTGCAAATTGATCCGGCGGTGGTGGATCCCGAAGACATCGAGTTTCTGCAAGACCTGATCGTCAAAGCTGTGCAGGAGGCTTCCGCAAAAGCAAAGGAACTTGCCCAAAACGAAATGGGTAAACTCACCGCCGGGCTCAACATTCCCGGCCTGCCCTTCTAGCAGACTGTGGAAAAACTGGGCGCGGTCGCGCCTAGAGCCGGATCGGGGCCATGGCAAGGAGCGAGGGACGACGCCAGTGCCCCGATCCTGCTCGCGCCGATACGGTTGCGGTGCGCTTTGGCCGGCAGGCAAGGCGCGAGGCGAGAGCATCCCCTCTGCGGGCTGGGTTCGCCGCCGCAACGCGGCCATGCCGAGTTTTTCAACAGTCTGTGAGGGCGCTATTCCGCGTCCGACGGCCAATCGAACTCCGCAACATCCAACGCCAGGAGCTCTTCGAGTCCGGTCAAGAGAAACTCCTCGCTCCAGGCCCGCGATTGCACCAGAAACCGCAACGCGCCCGGTTGAGCGGCAGACCAGAAGGCTCCGGCCTGGACGATTGGGGCGGTGCGCACCAAGTCCGCCAGATGCAGCCCCTCTGCCGACTCCAGCTGAATAGTATCCGGACGCCGCACGGTCAGCCGGAAGTGATTTTTCTCCCGCTCACGGCGCAAAAAGTTGGTCGTCTCGAGCTGCAACCGCACCGGAAGCCGCTTGAATCCCTCCGGCCAAGCCGCCTTCCCGTCCACTTGCTTCTGCAAAAATATCTCCCATCCCGGGGCGGTGCTTTCACTTGGTGGTGTTGGGCGGATACCCCAGATCACTTGCGCACCATCTTCCTCCGCTGATCCGGCAGCAAAGAAAACCTCCTGCCGACCGGGTGCAGCGAGGATCCGCTGCGGCGGCTGAGAAAACGTCCCAGGATGGATCTCCTTGAGAAACTCTCCGGCTCGGGAAAAGAGCCCCGCGCGTGTGGGGGGTGTCCCTTCGCTGGTTCGCAACAACCCCCAAAATTCCTCCCCGCGCCCTGGGGCGATATCCACAAAGCGCTCCTCCGCCCAAGCTGGCACGATTTGCCAACCCGCGGTGGTTTTTTCCCAGAGCTGGCCTTCTTTGGAAAGCGCCAACGGCCCGGATTCACCCAAGACGAGGACCCGGGGCGCAAAAGGTAACTCTTGCTCCCCTTCCTCCCGCCAACCCAGAAGATTCACCATTCCTTCCCGGCCCTCGCCCAGCCAAGAAAGCTCCCCTCCAGCTCCGAGCGCGGCGGCCACCACTCCTTCAGGCAAGATGCCTTGATGCAAGAAATCGCCCGTTTCGACCTTCACCGCCAACCCCTCCCGGCCATGCAACAGGACAAGGGTTCCACCTGTCATTTGTGCCAGTTTCCAGGGTTCGGGGGAGGGTGCATCTTCCAGCACGCGTTGCCACCGCACGCCTTGGTCCACAGAAAACGAGGCCAAAGCGGCCCGCCCATCATCCTGGCGATAGAGCAACACCAAGCTGCCGTCGGGGGCGAGTTGCCAATCGAGCATCTCGGCTAAAGGAAAGGCCGCGCCGAATTCCTCCACCCAGCCATTGCCCGAGTAGGCGAGTCCCTCCACCGGCATCGCTCCCACCGCATAGCCCCGCACGCGATAGCGCCCTGGTGGCACTTCCCGACCCGCATCGTCCTTCCCATCCCAAGTCACCATCAATCCATTCAAACCGATCGTAAAATCCCGCTCCGGCCGAGCCTCCGCCAATCGGGCGACCAGCTCACCGGCTGCGTTGAAAACGCCCAATGAGATGCGACTTTCAAAAGGGGGTAGGGCAAACGTAAAATGCAGTGGCTCCAGGGGTTGCGCGGATTCTTCCGCCCGGAGCAGAAGGCTCCCCAGGCAAAATAACAACCCCCATCCACAGCATCGCAGCCTCATAGGTAGTAGCGCCAATCCAACTGCGGAAACAGGTTGTCCAACCCCTCAATCCGCTGCAGCTCCGCCTCATCCACCCGCCCCTGCATACAGCCTTCGTAGAGCTTGTTGAATCGCAGCAGGTGGTCCCGCGTGCGGCGTTCGGCATATTGCCGGGCAGTCCCGGTTTTCATGAGGAAGGCCCAGTCGCTCGATTGCGCCAGAAGCAGCTCCCGCGCCATCTGCCGCAGGCAGCGCTGCAGGAGTTTTTTCCGGGTGGTGCGGTGCAGGCGCGCACATTCCGTCATGCGGCGGGCCGCAGCATGCAAGTGCGGGTAGATCCAGGCGTTGTCATCATTCAACCACACCTCCCAGTAGCCCATGTGCCCCCAGCTCGAGGCCGAAGGTGCCAGGATTTGCTGGGTCGGGTGTTGCAAGAGGTAATCCGAGGGCGTCACCAAGCGGAAGATCTGCTGATCGTAGGCCGCCTTGCGCACATACCAGTCGAGAAATTCCGGGCCCTCAAACCACCAGTGCCCAAAGAGCTCGGCATCGAATGGACTCACCAGAATTGGGTCAATCGGCATGTCGCGAGCCAGATCCTCGAGTTGCCGGATGCGGCTCTGCAAAAAATCGTGGGCGTGGGAGTCGGCCGCCCCGAGAGCCCAGTCGCGCCGATACCAATCTTTATCTGCTGTGGCCCCAGTGATGCGCCGGGGCTTGACCCCGGTGTAGCGCCGATAAGCGCCCGGACCATACACAGCTTGCAGATCCTCCATCGGTACTTCCTGGCCCAAGTCGCGATAGAAATCGCGGTAGGCCGGGTCGCCCGGATATCCCTCGCGGGAACTCCAAACCTGCCGGCTGGATTCCCGATCCCGCCCGAAGCAGGCCGGGCCGGCAGGAGTGAAATACGGGGAGAAAATGGCAAACCGCGGCCGCGGCTGGCCCAGAACAACGCCGTGGGCATCGAGAATGAACCACTGCAGGCCCGCCTCCGCCAATACCGCATCCAGTCCATCACAATAGGCACATTCCGGCAGCCAGATCCCGAGCGGGTCGCGGCCAAAGGCCTCGCGGTAAGCATCCCGGCCAATGAAGACCTGAGCGCGCACCGCTTCTTTGTTCACCATTAAAGGTAGAAACCCGTGGGTGGCAGCGCAGGTGATGATTTCAATAACGCCCTCCTCCTGCAGCGCGGCAAAGGCCCCAACAAGATCGCCTCCCAGCTCCTTCTCATAAAAGTGCAGCGCCTCGGTGAATCGCTCGCGATAGAAAATCACCCGCTCCCGCAACGCCGCGTCGGCTTTTTCTTCCTGTTGGCGACAAAACTCGATGCCGCGATGAAGATAACGCAGCATGCGGCTGCGCAGGAGGTCATCCTGCAGCATGGCCACCAAGGTCGGCGTGAGGGTAAAAGTGATCCGCGCTGGCACGCGCTCGGCTGCCCAACGGCGCAGGATGCGCAATAAGGGCAGATAAGACTCGAAGACCGCTTCGTAGAGCCAGTCTTCCTCCAGGAAATCCTCGTGCTCCGGATGCCGCACGTAGGGCAAGTGAGCGTGCAAGACCAAAGCGTGAAATGCCGGACGCATAGTTTTCTCGCCTCCACGCTAGACCAACTCCCGCCGCTTGAGAAGCCGCGAGTCACAACGCCAGGGAGTAACTTTAGCCTTCGGCCGGCCGACGGCTGGACATCAATGACCTTTCGCGGTTGCGCCAGTTCGGAAGCCAACCAATAATTCCTCCTGCATGTGTGCTACATTCCAATATCGGGGCCGGGGTTATCGTCCCGGTCAATCTCTCCACGCGGTTGGGGCAGCGGGAGCCGTGGCGGCGGTCTGGGCTGGATTCGCCCGGCGGGAGTCGCTCTCCTGGTGGCAAGGCCAAGGGGGGCTGCTCCTGGATATTCCTGCCGAGCGATTTGCCGAGCGCTCCAAGCAGACTGGGCGACTCATCTGGGCTGATGTGCCGGATGGGCTGGTGATCCGGGGCCTGCTTCAGAGCACAGTCTCCGAACCCCTGATCAAAATCGTCACCCGTGCGGCCTCCCCTGAAGAATGGGCCACCTTTCAACACCCGCGTGCACCTCTTCTGGAGCCCCCGCTGTTTCCTTCTGTGGAGCCGCCTCCAGATCCCCAGGCTTGTTTCGCCTTTTGAGGCACGCCGCGACGGTCTCTCCCGTAGCCTTGCCCCGCTGCCCAAAGCCTGCCAACTTGCCGACGATGCGTTCTTTTTTGCTGAGCCCACTCTACCGTCTTCTTTGCTGGAGCCTTTTCGTTCTGTGGTTCATCGGGCTGAATATCCTTTCCTCGCTTCCGGCACAGGAACTCCCGCCGATGGGGCTTTGGGACCACCTTGACAAGGTCTTCCACTTCCTGGCGTTTGTCCTCGGGGGATTTTTCCTCGCCACGGCCTGGACCGCTGGTCACGAAATCCCCCCCCGGCGGCGCTTCATCCTCGCCTTTTTAATAATCGTCCTATTTGGAATGCTCGATGAATTGCGGCAACTTTTCATTCCCGGCCGCAGTGGCGGGGATGGGGGCGATGCCTTGGCAAATTCCCTTGGCACCTTGGTCGGCTGCCTCGCCGCTTGGCTCTTCCAGTGGCAAATCCTGCGCCCACTTCTGCGTCATGGAACAACCTCTCCTGCCAAATCTCACTGAGCCCCCTGCGTCCACTCGTGCCCGCGCGGCTGCGCTGCGCGCGGAGCTCCTGCGGCATAACCGACTCTACTACGAAGAGGCCCAACCGGAAATTAGCGACCGCGAATACGACCGGCTCTACCGCGAGCTGCAGGAGATCGAAGCCGCCTGGCCGGAATTGGTCACAGCGGATTCCCCGACCCGGCGCGTAGGAGGTAGCCCGTTGGAAAAGTTCTCCCAGGTGCGGCATCTCGTGCCCATGCAAAGCCTGGAAAACTCCTACGCCGTTGGCGATTTGCAGGCCTTTCTGGACCGGGTGGCAAAATGGCTTGCCGACGAGGCACCGACCTTCACCATCGAGCCGAAGGTGGATGGCGTGGCCATTTCCCTGGTTTACGAAAATCATCGCCTCGCTCGTGCTGTCACCCGCGGCGATGGCACCACCGGGGATGAGGTCACGCAAAATGTCCTCACCATTCGTGGGCTCCCGCGGGTCTTGCCGGAAAATTGGCCCACCCGGGTCGAACTGCGCGGCGAAGTTTACCTCCCGAAATCCGAGTTCGCCCGCCTGAATGAACAGCGCGATCTCGCCGGGGAGCCCGCTTTCGCCAACCCCCGCAACGCCGCCGCCGGATCGCTCAAACAACTCGATCCTGCCATCGTCGCGGAGCGCCACCTCGCCCTCGTGCTTTACAGCCCCGGAATCTGGGAAGGCTCCCCCGAACCCCGCTCGCAGATGGAGCTCCTGCAGCAGCTGCAGCAGGCCGGGTTTCCCATTCCCCAAGACATCGCGCTGGCCCATTCCGCTGCCGAAGTGCATGCCGCCGTTCGCGCCCTGGAAACCCGCCGACATGACTTCCCTTACGAAATTGATGGCGCGGTCATCAAAGTGAATGATCTCGCCCAGCGACAAAAGCTCGGCTCCACCAATAAGGCTCCGCGCTGGGCTATCGCCTACAAATTCGAACCCGAGCAGGCGGAGACCACCCTGCTGGATATCACCGTGCAGGTCGGTCGCACCGGTGTTCTCACGCCCGTTGCCGAACTGGAGCCGGTCTTTGTCAGTGGCAGCAGAGTTTCCCGGGCCACGCTGCACAACGAGGAGGAAATCGCCCGACAAGATCTGCGGATCGGGGATCGCGTGTTGGTGCAGAAAGCCGGTGAAGTGATTCCTGCCGTGGTGGGCGCTCGCAAGGAGTTGCGGCAAGGCACCGAGCGCATCTTCACCATGCCAGAGACCTGCCCCTCCTGCGGCGGGGCGATCTCGCGACGTCCGCCCCTGGTGGGATGCTTCTGCACGAACTTCGCCTGCCCGGCGCAGGCCGTCACCCGCCTGATCCACTTCTGCAGCCGCAAAGCCCTCGACATCGAAGGCGTAGGCGACATCGTGGCCGAGGCCCTGGTGACCTCCGGCAAAGTTCGCAGCCCGCTCGATCTCTACCAGCTCGCAGCCGAGGAACTCGCAGACCTCCTGCTCGGCGACGGACAGCGCCGCCTCGGCGAAAAAACCGCCCGCACGATCACGGAGGCCATCGCGCGTTCCCGCAGTCTGCCTCTGCCGCGCTGGCTGCACGCGATGGGCATCCCAGAAATCGGCGAAGCCACAGCCAAAGAGCTGGCCCGGCTGCATCCGGATCTGCAGACCTTGGCCGACTCGGACTTGGTTGCGGGGGTCGTCCAACTCGCTGACCTGCTTGCCCGGGCGGAAACCCTCAATCCCCAAACCCAAGGCCCCGCCAGCAGCGCCGAGTTCCAATCTCTGCTGCAAGAATACTCCACCTTGGCTCGCTCCCTCGGCAGGCGGGGATTCATTCGCGTCGAGGAAAGCAAAAGCTCCTCCCGCCTCTCCATGGCCGCCTTTCCCAAAGTCACCTTCCTCGTCGGCCCTGCCGCCTGCCGCGCCCTGCATTCCTACTTTCACTCCCCCGCCGGGCTGGAAGTTCTCCGACGACTGCAAGAACTCCAAATCAACCCCACCGCAGAATCCTCCTCCGACAGCCCAGGCCGCAAGCCTTTCGCAGGCCTCACTTTCGTCATCACCGGCACCCTCTCCCGACCCCGCCCAGAATTTGTCCGCCTGATCGAGACCGCGGGCGGCAAAACCGCCGGCTCGGTCTCCAAAAAGACCCACTTCCTCCTCGCTGGGGAAAATGCCGGTTCCAAACTCACCGAGGCCAAACGCCTGGGAGTTCCCATTCTCAGCGAAAGCGAATTTTTTGCCAAACTCTCGCCCGCCGAAAATAGGGACAGGCAATGATTTTTAATAAAAGGCTATTTTCTGATGGCCATTCTTTAAGTTGACCCGGGTGATCGGAGGGCCTAGTTTACGCGCATGCACTCCCCCCGCATTCATTCCCGCCCGTCGTTCCAACCCCGCTACGAAAATTTCATCGGAGGCCGTTGGGTTCCGCCGGTGCAAGGGCAGTATTTCGTCAATTATTCGCCGATTGATGGTTCGCCGATTGCAGAGGTGCCGCGTTCCACCGCAGAGGATGTGGAGATGGCCCTGGATGCCGCGCACGCAGCCTTTCCCGAGTGGTCCCGCACTTCTGCCGCCGCCCGTAGCAGCCTGCTCCTCAAGCTGGCGGAAATCACCGAGCAACATCTGCCTTTCCTCGCCGCCGTGGAGACGGTGGACAATGGCAAGCCCATCCGCGAGACGCTCAATGCCGACCTGCCCTTGGTGGTGGACCATTTTCGTTACTTTGCCGGAGTCATTCGGGCCGAGGAAGGCACGGCGGTGGAAATTGATGCCGATACCCTTTCCCTGAATATCAAAGAGCCGATTGGAGTGGTGGGGCAAATTATTCCTTGGAATTTCCCCCTCTTGATGGCGGCTTGGAAAATCGCTCCAGCTCTCGCCGCCGGATGTTGCACGGTGGTCAAACCCGCCGAGCAGACGCCGACTAGCATTCTCGTTTGGCTGGAACTCATTCAGGAAGTGCTGCCGCCGGGAGTGCTCAATGTGGTCAATGGTTTTGGCCCGGAGGCCGGGAAAGCTTTGGCCAGCTCCCCACGCGTCAACAAAATTGCCTTCACCGGAGAGACCAGCACCGGCCAGCTCATCCTGCAATACACCGCTGCCAACTTAGTTCCTGCGACCATGGAGCTCGGCGGCAAGTCTCCGAATATCTACTTCGAGAGCGTGATGGAGCAGGATGATGAGTTTCTCGATAAGTGCCTGGAGGGAGCAGTGCTCTTCGCCCTCAATCAGGGCGAGGTCTGCACCTGTCCTTCGCGGGTGATCGTGCAGGCATCCATCGCGGAGGAGTTCATCGAGCGCTTCATCGCCCGCACCCGGCAGATTCGCGCCGGCGACCCGCTCGATGAATCCACCATGATCGGTGCCCAAGCCTCGGCTGAACAGCTGGAGAAAATTCTTTCTTATTTCGAAGTGGCCCGCTCGGAAGGCGCGGAAGTGCTCACCGGCGGTTGTCGCGCCCAAGGCAGTGGTCTCGGAAACGGCTTTTTCATCGAGCCCACCATTCTCCGCGGCCACAACAAAATGCGGGTCTTCCAGGAAGAAATATTCGGACCGGTGACGGCCCTGACCACCTTCAAGGATGAGGCCGAGGCCATCGCTCTGGCCAATGAGACAGTTTACGGCTTGGGAGCTGGGGTTTGGACTCGGGATGCCCACGAGGCCTATCGAGTGCCGCGGGCCATCCAAGCCGGGCGTGTTTGGGTAAATTGCTACCATGCCTACCCCGCGCATGCTCCCTTCGGCGGCTACAAAAAATCCGGCTTTGGTCGTGAGACGCATCTCATGATGCTCAACCACTACCGCCAAAACAAAAACATCCTCACCTCCTTCAGCAAAAAGAAGCTCGGCTTCTTCTGATTAAGCCGCGCTCCTGCGGCGCAAGAGCAGGAGCACAGGGCTATCGGCTGTGGGGCCGCAGTGGGATTCCAGTTTCCAGCCCTCGCGGGCCCGGGCCTTCGCCCACTGCTGCACAGCGAGGAATTCCTCCTCCCCGCCCTCGTGCCCGCGGTAGAGCAAAAGCGAGAGCAGGGCCGTTGGAGCCAGCCAAGGTTCAAGGTGTTCCAGAAAAGCCAGTGTGGTGCGGGCCCGCGTATGGATTTGGGGGTCGCCTCCCGGCAGATAGCCGAGATTCATCATCACGACTTTGATTTTTCCATGCCAGCTCGAGGCGAGGTGTTGGCGGAAAAATTCGTGTCCGGTTTCGAAAACCTCGACGCGTTCGACAAGGCCGGCCTGACGCAGGCGATGGCGGGTTTGTTCTACTGCCGGGGCCTGGATTTCGAAAGCTGCCACCCGACCCATGGCACCCACCGCCACGGCCAGACATTCCGTGTCTCTGCCGAGTCCGGCCGTGGCGTCCAGCGCCCAGTCTCCAGGTTGCAAAAACGCCTTCACGGCGTCATGGGCCAGGGTCGTCAGGCGCGGAGCCCGGGAGGTTTTTGGTGGGGAGACCGAGGGATGGGCCCAAGCTGGGTCGGCTGCCTCGTCGGAGAGGATCTGCCGGGCGAGGCTCTCGACCAAAGCCGGGGCATGCAAAGCTCCCTTGGAGCCGAGCCCATTGAGGCAAAAGATCCGCGCCTGCCCAGGCAGCGAGGCCGCCACCCATTTTCTGCCGCGCAAAACCGGCCGGATACCCACATCGTGCGCCAGGACCTCCACGGAGCTTCCAGTCCAACTTGCCAGCTCCAATCGCAGGGCCTCGCGACGCACCGGGGATGGCTCAGGGGTGAGATTCTCCCGCTCGTAAGTCGCCCCAGCACGAAAACGATCCTGCCCCAGCGGCACGGTAAAAAGCCCGCGGGAGCGAATATGCCGCTCGTCCCATCCGGCGATCCTCACAGTGAGCAAATCGCCAGCGGCGACATTCCACGGCAGGTTGGTGAGATCATCCCACTCCGGGGCAAAACCCGTAGCCAGCACGACCGCATCGAAGTCCCGTCCGGCCCAGCGGATGCCCTCCGCAGCTAGGTGCAAGTCTGCGGGCATCAACTTCTGCGAATGAAACTCCCAGCGGCCCAGGGCGTGCAGTTCCGGCAAACGACGATAATCCAACCAACCGCCTCCCTCAATGCGTAGCCGTCCAAACGGCGCCTCGGCACTCCCCTCTGGCAAGTCCTCCTGCAAATGCAAGGCCGCCCACGGCTCTCGCAGGCGTTGTCTGGCGGAGTCTGCTTCTTCCGCCGATCGCAGCTCCCGCAGAATCGCCATCGGATGAAACCATCGCCCACCAGTGGCTTGTTCCAGCTCGAGGTAAAACCCCCGCGCGATCGGCAGATGCGCTTCCAGCCGCTCCGCCATCGCCAGGCGCGGACCGCTAATTGGACTCAACAGCCCCGCCGCCACCGGCGAAGCCCGGCCGGGTCGGGCATCATCCACCACCGTCACCCTTGCCCCCAGCGCACTCAGCCGCCAGGCCAAGAGCGAGCCCGCCAACCCCGCTCCGACAATCAAGATTTGCCTCTTGGTTGCTGGATTCATCGAATGCAATCCGCCCGGATGCGGGACTGAGGAGAGCACTTGGGCAGAGTCCAGGAAAAATCCCTCCACTGCCAGCGAGGAGCCACAATGTCCTCCAGCAAGTCTTCATAGGGATCAAAGCCACAGGCAGCGAGATTCGGCAAATTCGCCGCCAACCGGGCCAAAGCGTAAAGCGTGAGGCCCGATTCGTAGCAGGAGCTGATAACAGCCCGCATCCCCAACGCCCCACCGGCGAGAGCAAACTCCCGGCAGAGACTCAGCCCTCCCATCAAAGTCGGCTTCAGCACCAGAGCCGCCGCGCCGGCAAAACGTGCTAAATCTCCAGGCTCGATCTCCCGCAGCGATTCATCCAAAGCCACCGGAAGCGGACAGCGGGCCAGAAAATCCGGCAGCAAAGACGCCTCCGAGAGCGGCTCTTCGAGATATTCTACGGCACAGCCAGCGAGTTGCTCGGAGATTTCCAGTGCCTCGGAGAAACTCCAAGCCCGATTCGGATCCAGCCGAAACTGCACCCCATCCCCCCATTCACTCGCCAGCCTTCGCACCAGCCCCACCAAATCTCGCGTGGGCACCTCACCCGTTTTGATTTTGAAGCACCGACAACCACGAGCATACTTCTCCCGTGCTGCCACTGCGATTTCTTCGGCGGAGCCGCGAAGCAGCGCGTTCAGCGGAATCTGCTCACGCTGGACTGGCCAATCATTCCATCCATCGGCCTCGGCGGCCGCCATTTCAAAGGCCAAGCGTAACGAGGGAAACTCCCCTGGAGCCTCCGGAGATCTTGCCAAATGGTCCTGCAATTGCGTCACCGACTCCCGGCTCCAACCAGGCCAGGGTGCCGCTTCACTCCAAAACAAACGCCCATCGGGCAGAGCCAACTCCAGCAGCAGCATCTCCCGCCGCCCACCGCCCCGCAGCGGCAACTCGACTGACACCGCGCGCGCGCACCTCATACCCGCAATAGATGCAATCCCAACACCAGCCCGAAAAGCATGCCCGCGGCTGCGGTCTTGCCCAGTAAAGGATTTAGCGCTCTACCCTCCAGGCCTCGCCAAAGCGGCAGAATCACCGGAAGCGCAACCACCGAGCCCACCGCCAGCAGGAGCAGGCTCGGGGCCAAAGGAAAAAACAACGGCCCGATCCATGGCGGCAAGAGCAAGCAGAGAGTGATTTCCCACCGCGTGAGCCGATCATCCAAGCGCACGGCGAGGGTTTTTTTGCCCGCTTTGGCGTCCTGCGTGCGATCCCGGAGGTTGTTGATTGCAATCAGCGCGACCGAATACAGCCCCGGCACGATGCCGAGCAAAAAGGCCTCCGCGGACCAAGCCCCAGACTGCACGAAGTAGGTGCCCGCCGTGGCCAGAAGTCCGAAGAAGACAAAGGTCGCCAGATCGCCGAGTCCCAGGTAGGCGAGCGAGACGGGGCCAGCGGTGTAGAGGATTCCCAAAGCGATCGCAACCAAGCCCAGGACGAGGATCGGCCAACCAGCATGCCAAACCAAGTAGCCACCCACCGCCGCAGCCAAGGCAAAACTTGCCAGCATGGCGAGAAAAACACTCCGCGCGGGCAGCAACCCTGCCGCCACCACGCGCACCGGCCCCAGCCGCTCCGAGGTATCTGCTCCCTTCCGTGCGTCCCAGTAATCATTTGCCAGGTTGGTCCCGATCTGAATGAAAACCGCCCCGAGCAAAGCCGCCACCGCTGGCCAGAAATCGAAAGCCCCGCGCCGATCCGCCAGCGCGGTCCCCAACCAAACCGGGAGAAAAGCCGCGAAGAGCGTTTTGGGGCGGATGGCCAGCCACCAGGCGGCCATAGAACCAGGCGCGGGTAGGGAGGGCTTATTCATCGGGATGAGCATCGCGGGCGAGACTGGAAGGCATTACGTCGCGTGCCGGATGGAGGTGTACGACCAAACGCCAGGTATGGTAACCCAGACGATCCAACCAGCGCATGGCATCGAGCATCAACAAAGGATCCATCGCCGCCGCCAGTCGTCCTTGGCCGCTCTCGGCCAAAAAACGCGGCCGCGATTCCCGGCGCAGATCAGCCAGCTTGGCGGCCCACTCCCCGAGGCGTTGCGAGGCGGAAGCATCAGCCGGAGAGACTTCCCGCAAGGCCAAGCAGGCCCCGCGCAGGAGGTCTGCACAAAGTTCGCTGGCTTCCTGCAAAGCTGGATGTTGCGAGAGCGAGGCCAGTAAGGCCGGGTCGGGTTGCAGCCGGGTTTGCAGCCGTGTGAGGTGGTCCACCGCATGCAGCAAATCAAGGCGCGATTGCAGAAGCGGTTCGTCATCTCGCGTCGGAGGGATGGCGCGCAAAAAGTTCTCGACCGCCTGCAGGCGCTCGCTCAGAGAAACGCTCGAGGTGCCGCCCGGAACCGATGTTGTCGGGCCCAGCAAGTCCTGCAGCGCTTCCCAGGTTGCCAATGTGGTCTCGACCAAAGCGCGCCGGGCCGCTTCCAAGGCCACGGCGGGTGTTTGCAAAAGCGACCGATCCAGATGCCGCGTGAGGAACGGATTCCGCTCGGGAAGAAGGCGCTCGATCCAGCGACTAAAAGGCCCGACTAACGGCAGAAAAATCGCCACGCCGCAAGCGATGAAGAGCGAATGGAAAGCGGCCAGACTGGTGGCACCCGGCTCCAACCAGCCGAGGTTTTGCCCCCAACGCAAGATGGCCAGCCAACCTGGTAGAAGCACCAAGGCCAACAAGCCGGTGGCGGCATTGAAAAGAATGAAGGCCAGCGCGGTGCGGCGGGCCGGAGTGTTGGCGCCGATGCTGGCCAAAGCCGCCGTCACAGTGGTGCCAATCGCGGCGCCGATGGTGATGGAAGTCGCCTGCTCGAAGTTGATCGCCTGCGAATGGAGTGCCGTGAGCGTGGTCGCCACTGCCGCGCTCGAAGATTGTAAAATCAGCGTCAGCACCAAACCGACCCCCAACGCCAGCAGGTGACCCCAAAATCCCCCGCCTGGTAGCGCCGCCAATGATACCCCCTCCGCCAGGACCTTCATCCCAGCTTGTAAGGTATCAATGCCGAGAAAGATCAGCGCAAACCCCGCCAAGGCCAGGCCAAGGGAGGCGGTTTTTCCGTGGGCAAAGAGCCGCAGAAAGGCTCCCACACCCACCAATGGCAGCGCGTAGGTGCCAAGGGAAATTTTTAGCCCGAGAGTCGCCACGATCCAACCTGTTCCCGTCGTCCCCAGGCTGGCACCAAAGACTATTCCCAACGCTTGCGGGAAGGTCAGTAGTCCCGCGCTGACAAACCCAATCACGGCTACGGTCGTCGCGCTGGAAGATTGAATGAGCAGCGTCACCAGCGCCCCAGAGAGAAAAGCCTTGAGCGGCGTGCCTGTAAAACGCAGCAGCGCTTGCCGCAACGAATCCCCCGCATAAGCCCGCAACCCATCCGTGAGCAGCACCATGCCGAGAAGGAATAACCCGATGCCGCCGGGCAGGGCAAAGCAAAGCGGCGACATCGGCGGAAACTACACCGCCGCCCAGACGCGATGCACGTCGTCGTGATCTTGCAGAGCTTGCAAAAAGGCCCCCACCTCCTCAGCCTCGGCCTCACTGAGCGCAGGCTTGGATTTCGCCAGGTAGCCGAGTTCGCTGGTGGTCACGGTCCAACCATGGGCCGAGAGCCATTGCGCGACGCTGCCGGTGGCGCTGCGTTCGGTGGTAAATTTCGCCCCGCGCCGATCCGCCGGAATGTCATCATTCTGCTCATGGGAGAGCGGCTCAACTTCATTGGCACCCGCTTCGATGGCCGCTTCTTCCAGATCCACATTTGCATCCGCATGGTGCGCTTCCACCAGCCCGACCTGCTCAAAGAGAAATTTATTGCTGCCGGCTGTGCCGAGCTGGCCTTTGCGAAAAAGCATACGGATTTCCGGGGTCGAGCGATTGGGATTGTCGGTGAGCACTTCCACCACCACGGGAACTTTGTGCGGCGCATACCCCTCGAAAACCAAGTGTTCCATGACCAGCTTTTCGCCACCGAGGCCGGCTCCCTTGGCAATCGCCCGCTCAATGGCATCCTTGGTCACGCTGTTCTTGCGCGCTTTTTCCAACGCCGCCGCTAGCCGGGCGTTCGTCTCCGGATCACCCCCGCCCTGTCGGGCCGCGACCATGATTTCTTTCACCAACTTACCGACCACCTGACCTTTTTTCAGGTTGGCGACTTCGCGTTTGGCATGGAGCCATTGTCTTCCCATAGGCGGAAAAAACTACCACTGGCCTCCGGGGACAGACAAGTGGGAAGCGGCGAATGGCGTTGCCGGGGACGGGACGGCTCGCTACAAGCAGAGCATGATTTTTGAAAGCATCCGCTCGGCCGTGGATTTTGCCACCCATCTGCCGCGCTACCGCGAAATCGTGCACATCCTTTTCAAATACGGTTTCGCCGAGGAGCTGCGGCTGGCCGCGCTGCAGCATCTGCTAAACATTGATGCCGACCACCTCCCGCCCAGCAAAGCCGAGGCGGTGCTGGCGCCTCTGCCGGTGCGGGTGCGCTTGGCCTTGGAAGAGCTCGGCCCGACCTTCATCAAATTCGGCCAGATCGTCAGCTCCCGGCGTGACCTCATTACCGATGAGTTCTATATCGAGCTTTGCCAGCTGCAGAGCAACGTCCCGCCTTTCCCGGCCAAAGAAGCCCGCGAGATCATCGAGCGCGAACTCAAAGGGCGGATGGAAATTCTCTTTGACCGCTTCGAAGATAAGCCCGTCGGCGGGGCCTCCATGGCCCAAGTGCACCGCGCCATCTTGCCGAATGGCACGCCGGTGGCAGTCAAAGTGCAACGCCCGGACATCGAGAAAACCATCACCATGGATCTGGCCATCCTCATGGACCTGGCCAAGTTCCTCGACAAGCACGTGCCCGAAATCGCGGTGCTCAATCCGATCGGGGTGGTCAATGAGTTCACCAACAGCCTCATGCGCGAGCTGGATTTTACCGTCGAGGCGGCCAACGCCGAACGCTTCGCCGAGCAATTCGCCGATGACGACTCCATCCGCGTGCCGAAAATTTACCGCGACTACACTACGGACAAAATCCTTACCATGGATTTCCTCACCGGGTTTCCCGTGGACGAGCCCGCCCTGCTCGTGGAGAACGGCATCTCGCCCGTCGAACTCTCGGAATCCATCTCCAAACTAATCTACGCGCAGATTTTTCAGTTCGGCTTCTTCCATGGAGATCCGCACCCCGGGAATATGAAAATCCTCCCCGGTGGCGTCACCGGGCTCTTTGATTATGGCATGATGGGTACCTTCACCCCGGAGACCCGCATCAGCGTGGCGCACATGATTTCCGGGTTGGCGGAAAAAAATCACCGCACGGTGATGCGTTCGATTTTGGAAATGTCGGAGGAGGGATATGCGAGCAATCCGCAGCGGATGCTGGCGGATGTGGAGGCTTTCGCCGACGAACACCTGAATCGCCCTCTCAAAGAGATAGATCTCGGGTTTGTGCTCAATAAACTCCTCGAGCTCCTGCGCAATAATCGTCTCCGCATGAAAGGCAGCTTCTACCTTGGCATCAAAGCCCTCACCCAGGTCGAAGCCATCGGGCGCACGCTCAATCCCGACCTCAATTTTGTCGTTCTCGGTGAGCCTTACGCGCTGCGCATCATTGCCGGACGTTACGAGCCCCGGCGGCTCTTCCGGCTGATGCAGCGCCTCTTCAACGACAGCGTGGATTTTCTCGAGGAATTTCCCCACGACTTCCGCACGCTCTACCAGCGCATCAAACGCGGCGATATCAACCTGCCGCTGGAGCACAAAATAGATCCGCAGGGGTTCGAGCCGCTGCGCAAGACCCTGGACTCGATCGCCAATCGCCTCGCCAATGCCATCCTTGGCTCCAGCGTGCTCATTTGCTCGAGCATCCTCGTGCTGGCCAATGTGCCGCCCCATTTATTCGGCATTTCGATCTTTGGCTTCGTCGGGCTCGTGCTCGGCTTCTACCTCTGCTTGCGCTTGGTGCTTTCCATTTGGAAACACGGCGGTCTCTGAACAACGGTGATCTTCGGCTGCTACAGCATCAAAGGGGGCGTCGGAAAGACGGCGCTCGCCGTGAACCTGGCCGCCGCCTCCTCCCTGGCGGACCAGCGAACTCTGCTGGTGGATCTCGATCCTCAGGGCGCGGCCGCGTATCATTTCGAGCTTGGCCCCATCCGTAGCCAGGGTCTGCCGGAGATCGAAGATGGCCGTTTCTCCCTCGCCTGGGCCCGCGCGGCTATCCAACCCACCGATCATCCCCGGCTGGATATCCTCCCCTCGAACCCTTCCTGGAGGCGCATGGAGCAGCACCTGCGCGAAATGAAAAAGCCGCGCAAGGCCTGGCGGCGCCTTTTGCGCCAGCTCACCGCCGACTACGACCACATTATCCTGGATGCTCCGCCGAATCTCAGCCTGCTCTCGGAGGCTCTCTTTCGCGCCGCCGATTATCTGCTCATTCCCGTGATCCCCAGTCCGCTCTCCGCCCGCACCCTGGAGCAGTTGGTGGATTTTTTTGCTGCCGAAAGCGATGGCCATCAGGACCACCCCGCCTTGCGTCCGTTTTTTTCCATGGTGCAAAACAGCAAGGCTCTGCACCGCACCCTCCGATTGCTCCTCAGGGAAAAATTCCCCGCCTTTTTGCAAGCCGAGATTCCCTTTGCCAGCGCGGTCGAGCGGATGTCGGAGCTTCGGCAACCGTTGGTCGAATCCGCCTCTACCACCGCTCCCGCAGTTCTTGCCTATCGCGCACTTTGCGCGGAGATTCTCGCTCTTCCCAGCCCGGTTCCATGAGTCCGACCCATCCCGAGATCGAGCGCAAATTCCTCCTCACTGCCCCACCTCCGGAACCTGCGCTGCGGCCAGCGCGGCGGCTGCAACAGGGCTACCTCATGGTGGACCGCACACGGCAAATCCGCTTGCGCCAGAGCGATGACGGCCCGGCAGCGGAGTATTTCCTCACCGTCAAGGATGAGCCTCCCGGCGGACTGCGCACCGAAACGGAACTCCCCCTTTCCGCTGAGCAATTCGCCGCCCTCTGGCCCCTCACCGAGGGCAAACGCCTGCAAAAAATTCGCAGCTATTTTTCCCTCGGAGATTTGGTGGCGGAGGTGGATACTTACCAGGGATGTCATGCGGGCTTGGTGGTAGTCGAGGTGGAGTTTCCCGACCCAGAGCGGGCGCGGACCTTCCGGCCCCCAGCTTGGTTTGGAGCGGAAATCACCGGCCAGCGGCGTTACAGCAACCTTGCCCTCGCCGGAGCGATCTAAGTTCTCACCAACCTCCGCCGCCCCCACCCCCGCCGCCTCCGCCGGAAGATCCTCCGCCCCCGCTGCCGCTGCGAGAGCCCGGCGTCGTGGAAGCACTGGCGATGGTGCGGGCCATAGTGCCGCCAAGAGTGGTGCTCAGTTGGGTGGCGCTGAATCGGGACAGATGCGGCTCCGTGAGCCAGGCAGGTTGATACGAGGCGACTTCCAGGACATGGTTGAATTGGGCCGCCCAGCGTTGCTCGACATCCAGGGCCACGGCGTAGGGAAGAAATTTTTCAAACAACTCCGGCGTGCGCTCCGGAGGATGCTCCAGATCGAGACGTTCCTGCTCGGCCACAGCAAGGTAATGCCGAAAGCCCTCGATCTCATCGAGAATCGCCCGTCCCGCAAGCGTCGGTTTTTTCAGCAGGTGGTAGAAAAGGAGATTCAGTGCTGAGCCAAGAATAAAGGTGCCGACCGCCCAAGGGGTGGTCATTTGCCAGAGCACGAACGCGCCGAAGCACCATCCTCCGAGGAAGGGCAGGGAAAAGAGCCCCCGCCCCGCCCCGGCAATGAATTGCCCGGAACGCAAGGCCGAAATCGCCGACGAAACCAGGGCGCTGGTCCCCAGCGTCCAGAAGCTCAACCACAGCAGCATAAAGATGGCCACCGGTAGGACGCGCGAGTCAAGCAGCGCCAAGATCACTGGCACCAAGGACAGGACCAACCCGACCAACCAAAAGCCACTGTTGCGCAGAAAATAGCCTTTCTCAAAATCGCGTTGCAGCCACTCCGCGAGCTCTTGGCGCGCGCGCTGGAGGATTTTGTAATTCGCCTGCTCCAGTTCGAGCGGACTCTTTTCTCCGAGCAATGCCCCGTAGAATTTGCGCTTCCCCCCCGACAAATCCTTCCTCCCATCGGTGCGAACCAGGAGAAACTTATCCTCGCTTTTGGCAATTCTCAGGGCCCCTTCGACGGCCAGTTGCAAAACCGTCGCGGTGAAGCTTTTCTCATCCACTCGACCAAAACCTGCCACGTAGCGCACCGCTGCCGGTCCCCACCCTTGCGGCGGCGCATAGCGCGGAATGATCACCCCCCGCGGCGGATCACGTCCCACCAACACCCACACCACCACATAGTAAACCAACACCCCGAGCATCAGAGCCGCAGCTCCCAAGCTGCCCCGATTATCGTCGAAAATTTCCAGCCAGCCTTCCGGCGCCTGGTCCGTGGCGAGATACCCCTTCGGCCACGTCACGGATACCGTAAATCCCTCACCTGGCTCCAGGATCCGGGTGGTCGCAAGGGCTGGGGCGCGCGGATTTGAAGAAACAATTTTCCAATCCCGGCCCTTCGCCCCAGTGGGTCCAGTGTAGCCTTCGGCGCTCTGATACGTCGCCCCGGGCGGCAAATGCACCGTGATTTCCGCCCGCTCAATCGGAAACGCCCAATCCTGTCCCGTGACATTCCAATAAAGCTCATCGAACTCCTTACCGTAATACAGCTGACGATCGGTCCGATAGCGCAGAGTGTAGGTGTAGCGGCCCGGCGGAAGATAGTGGTCCTCCCGCCCAAGATAAATGCGCACGCCGTTAGTCACGGCCTCCTGGTCCAACCGCCAGGGCTCCTCCCGCCCATCCCGCTGTGCGGTAAGAAATTGGAAACCAACCTTGCGCCGCAGTCCCAGCGGAGTCTGATACATCGTCGGGAAATCCCGGTAAATGCCCCGCTGAATTTGCTCCGCACGGGCTTCCACGGTTAGGGTTTCGGTCACATCGAGTGTCCCATTGGCCGCAATCTGCACGTCACTGCGAAAAAGCGTGATGCGTTCGCTGGCCGCTGCGGTCAGCACCGCCCCAAACCAAAGCACCAAGCCAAGGCCTGGCAAGATTCGCCAAGAAAAACCTCTCCTCCCGGCCGCACCACCTCGACGCCGCACAACCTGCCGCCCCGCCCCGCCGACCACTCCTCCACTTCTGGCCGACGAAGAATTTCTCATCTGCATGTCCTCCATGGCCCGCAGGCTCAAAAGTTTCCTCAACCCTGTCAATCCCGCCTCTTCACCCGCGATAAGTCACGCGTATTGCCTGGCGCGACCCTTCACGGGTGTAATTGCGAAATTCAGCAAAGATCCGGCGGCGAGTTTCCCAGAGGCATCCCAATTTTTGTTGGCGCGGCAGATCCACCGTTGAGCCATGGAATCGAGATGGGGAGGGGACCACCAAACCCCAGAGAGTTTGAGTCTTTTTTGCAGGACCTGGTGGTGGCCGCCTGCGAT
This sequence comes from uncultured Chthoniobacteraceae bacterium, assembly GCA_964595865.1. Classification (GTDB taxonomy): domain Bacteria; phylum Verrucomicrobiota; class Verrucomicrobiia; order Chthoniobacterales; family DYNR01; genus CAZQRL01. Next base: position 88,628 of record CAZQRL010000003.1, on the reverse strand, counting down.
CATGCCGCTACCGATGGGCCGGTCCAGAGCGCGTGCAGCCGGGTAATCCAAGTTGTCATGGTGATTAGAGAAAAGGAGCGCCGAGCGGTGTGGAGGGGAGCATCCGGCCCCTGGATTGATGGCTCGATAGCACGTGCCAACCCGGCCTTGACTGCTGCGGCCTGTCCTCGGAGCAATCGGCGTTTTTGCGTTTGCAGCCAGCGGCGACGGGGTTCTTGCCAAGGGGCATGGGCCTTTGGCGCACGGCCCAATTATTCCAGGAGGTGGTAGAGGTCGAGTAGGTGGTTGGCTCGGTCCCCAAGCAGGGCTTCTTTTTGGCGGGCGATCCAAGGGGCACCAGCACTCCCCACATGGCTATGACTCTCCAGAGCCCACCCCTCCTGGGCGGCGCATCGCGCCCAACGAGAGCCCAAGGTCGGACATCCTGACTTTCAGGAGAAGCTGACGGAAGAATCAGGAAAATGAGTGAGACGGATTGAAAGGGTTGGGGCAAAAATGAGAGCATGAGGGAGGCCTCAGGTTCCGCGACCAATTTTTCCGAGCAACAGCACAGCGATCACCTGTGAACGGGCCTTCCAGGAGTGGGAAGCGACGGGGTGGTAATTCAACGGACATCTGCCGATATTCCAGCATGCGGCGGAGGACTTGGGATCGTTCCGGTTTTTCACCAGCCAGCTGATAGCAAGGGGCCCGCGTAGCATCCCCGAGGCAGCGGAATGCAACCACGAAATCGCCGCCCGCCAGGAAGAAAAAAACCGGCCCCCCGAACGACGCGTCGCCCCACTGCGCGGTGGCAGAAAGCACTTCAACGACACCATCAAACGCATCGCCTATCGCGCCGAAACCGCCCTCGTCCAAGTCCACGGTCAAGCCAACCCCATCCACGCCGCCGCCCTTGACGCGCTCTGCCACGAAATCAACCAAACAGAAGTCACCTCTCCGGGCACCCATTTGCGCCTCGTTTACCGCCTCATCAGGTCATCCGCTTTCCCCAGAGGTCAGAATGTCTGAAGGGGCCGCACTCAGGACCCTTCGGCATTGCTCTCGAGCCTGTGGACGGGTTAACTTCCAAGGGTGAAAGCGGACAATAAAGCATGAGCCGGAAACGGGCTAGGAGCGCCTACGACTCCTTGGTTGCGCGACTGCGGGAGGTGCAGTTGATTTCTTCCACAAACAGCCTCCTGAGCTGGGACCAAGAGACCTACTTGCCGCCGGCAGGAGCGGACTACCGGGCGGAGCAGCTGGCTTACCTGAGTGGTTGGGCGCATCGCTTGGCGACGGACGATGCCATGCGGGGTTGGCTGGAGGAGGCAGAGGGAGGGGATTTTGCGCCGCATTCCGCTGAGGCAGTGAACGTGCGCGAGGCGCGGCGGAATTACGAGCGCGAGGCCAAGCTGCCGTTGAAGTTGGTGGAGGATTTTGCCCGGGTAAGTAGCCAGGCCCATCATGCCTGGTTGGCGGCGCGGGAAAAGAAGGACTACGCCACCTTTGCCCCGTTTTTGCAGCGGCTTTTGCAGCTGAGCCGGGAGAAGGCGGAGTGCTGGGGGTATGTCGAAGAGCCTTATGATGCGTTGCTGGAAGGGCACGAGCCTGGCATGCGAACCTCCGAGGTGGCGCGCCTACTCGGAACCCTAGCCAAAGAACAAAGTGCACTCCTGACGAAGATCGTGGCACTCGCTCCCGCAGCGGCAGAAGGCTTCCCTTGGAAAAAGGGAACGATTTTTCCCTTGGAAAAGCAGGCTACCTTCAACCGCGAGATAGCTGCTGCTTTTGGCTTTGCCTTTGACGCCGGGCGCTTGGATACCACCGCGCACCCGTTTTGCACGACGCTGGGACCCCGCGACGTGCGACTGACGACTCGCTACGACCCCGGTGACTTTACCAATTCTCTTTACAGTGTCTTGCATGAGGCCGGGCATGGGCTTTACGAGCAAGGGCTACCGTCGGAGCATTTTGGCTTGGGGGCTGGACAGGCCGCTTCCTTGGGGATGCACGAATCCCAATCTCGCTTGTGGGAGAACAAAGTCGGGCGGACGGAAAGTTTCTGGGCAACCTGGTTACCGCGCGCAGTAGAGTATTTTCCCGAGCTGCACGGAATTACTCCCGACCAACTCGCCCGCCATGTCCTTCCTGTGCGACCTTCTTTCATCCGAGTCGAGGCCGATGAGGTGTCCTACGATTTGCATATCGTTTTGCGCTTTGAACTCGAGCGCGCGCTCTTGCAGGGCGAGCTCCCGGTAGAGGATTTGCCTCAGGCGTGGAATGAGCGCTTTCGGCAGCTCCTGGGATTGCAAGTTCCCGATGATGGACGCGGTTGTTTGCAGGATATCCACTGGAGTATGGGGGCTTTCGGTTATTTTCCAACCTACAGCCTGGGCAACTTGCACTCCGCGCAACTTTTTGCCGCCGCCGAGAAGGTCATGCCAGAGCTGCCCGAGCAGTTGGCCCGTGGGGAGTATGTCGGCCTGCTCGCTTGGTTGCGGGAAAAAATCCATCGCCAAGGCTGCACTTGGAGCGCTTCCGAGCTCATCGAACGCGCCACCGGAAATGCCCCAGACGCCGAATACCACCTCACTTATTTGCGCAACAAATACCTTCCGCAAAGTAGGAAATAATCCCCCCCCGGAAGTGCAACAAAACTGTAAAGTTCAGTTTCCGGGGTTGTCAGGCGGGCAGTTTCTGCTAGCTTTTCCCCTCACCGCACAGTGTAAATACATTTGCCGGTGTCTCCCCGCTACTCATTCCGCTGATTCATGAATACATCTCAGAACGAAATTAACCTGCATTTTCTCGATTACTGGAGGGTTCTGCGGGTTCGCTGGCCATTCATCGTTTTAGTCTTTCTGACGGTTGTTTTAACGGCTGGGATTACGACTTACTTTAGTCCGCGCGAATATGCTTCGTCGGCAAAGGTGGAAATCCGGCGCGGGGACTTTTTGATGCAGATTTTCAATCGCCAAGTGGGGCCTGGGGTCATGGGGCCCGAACGTGGCGACCCCCGCTTCCTTACAACGCAGTTTGAAATTATCCAGACCACCGAAGTTTTGTATCCGGTCATCGAGAGTCTCAATCTCGTGCAGCGCTGGGCCGATGAAGGAGTGACGAATATCAACACCGCCTACATGCGCCTGCGCGGCTCCATGCAAGTGCGGGACATTCGCAATACGGATCTCATTCAGATCGTCGTTTACAGCACCGATCCCAAGCTGGCTGCGGACATTGCCAACGCCGTGGCGGAGGAATACCGCAAAGTGCGTATCAAGCAGGTCGAGGATTGGGTGACCCGTTCGCTGGCCAGCTTGCAACTCGAGGTGGACAAGCAGCGCGAGGAAGTTTTTCGCCTGCGGGATAAAGCTGCGGCCATCCGGGAGAAATACGGGATCGTGGATCTGAATCCGGACCAAATCGCCTCGGCAAATCAGCCGGGTGACCAAGTTTACCTGGCAATCGAAAATACCGTTAACACCGAACGCCTGCGCGTGGCCTCGCTGCGCTCCAAAAATGAAGAAATCGCCGGACTTTCCGATGACCAGATTATTCGCAGCATGGCCACCTTGGAAATCAACGATCCGGTGATGATGCAGATCTTCCCGCAGTATCAATCCCTAATCGCGGAGGAGGCCCGCCTCCTCAACGGGGGTTTGGGGCCGAAACACCCGACCATCCTTGCCCTGCGTGGAACCAAAGCGGAATATCTCAAACAAATCACCGATCAGATTTCCGCCTTGCGGGTGAGTCTGAGCAACCAGCTACGGATCGCGGAAGAGTCCCTGCGAGCTTTGGAAGCCGAGTTGGCGGCCGCCAAGGCTGATCAGCAAGGCACCCGCAACCAGGCGGTCGAATACGTCGAGGCCAAACAAGCCTACATTCAGGCCCTGGCGCTTCTCGAAGCGGCCGAGCAGCGTCTGAGCTCGGAGCGCATGCAGCTAACGATGCCGCAAAGCCCGGCGATTGTTTGGGAACCCGCGGAGCCTTCCACGGCTCCCGTGCGGCCCAGGGTCCTCCTCAACATGATCCTCGGGGTGGTTGTCGGATTGGTGCTCGGCGTGGGTGCGGCGTTCTTTTTAGAGTATCTCGACACCAGCGTGAAGACCATGGAGGAGGTCGAGCAAACCCTTGGTCTGCCGGTCTTGGCGGTGATTCCGCGGAATATGTCCATCCTGGCCCGGGGACGCGGGATTGATGCCGACGCGGAGGCTTACCGAATCTTACGCACCAACGTGGAATTTAATCGCAAGAACCCCGACGCCAATACTTTCACCATGGTCAGTGGCGGGGCTGGGGAAGGGAAATCCACGACTTTGGCCAACGTGGCCTACACGTTTGCCGAAGCGGGGTATAAGACGTTGATCATGGATGCTGACTTCCGCCGCCCGAGCCAGCATAAAATCTTCAACCTGAAAAATGACCTAGGGTTGGCAGAGGCAATTACGCAGGGCCTCGGGCTGGAGAAAATCATCCAAGATACGCCAAACCCGAAATTGAAAGTCGTAACCAGTGGCAACCCTCCCCCGGACGCGGTGGCGCTTCTGAGCAGCCAGCGCATGGAAGCGATACTGGTGGAAGCTAAGCGAGACTTCGACATAGTTTTTCTTGACTCGCCGCCCATCCTCGGAGTGAGCGACGCTTCCATTCTCGTATCCGTCTGCGACTTGACGATCATTGTCGTGCAGCATCGCCGCTTCCCACGCTCCATGTTGGTCCGGGTGAAGAACGCAGTGCTTAACGTGGGCGGCAATCTCCTCGGAGTCGTTCTCAACAACGTGGATATTCGCCACGACGAGAATTACGAATACTACACGAACTACTACAAGTATTTCGCCAAGGCCGATAAACGGAAGAAAAAGCCCACTGCGCCTGGCACCGATGAGTTTGGCGGTGGCGCCACCCGCCCGACCGAAGCCGAACTGGATGAGGCGCTCGAAGCGGAAAGCACGGCGGTCGCCCGTCGCAATCCGGCGAAAAAGTCTTTCGATTACTGAGTTTCCCGTCCTTGCTCCATGAAACGTCTTTTGTCCCTGTTTGTTTTTACTTACCTCCTCAGTTCCCTGCCGGCGCTGCAGGCCCAGACGGCCACTTTGCGCCCGGGCGACCAAGTCGAAGTGCGCCTCGGCGGGGTGCCCTCCGAAGAAATTACGGCTGTGTCGGCGATGTATCGGATTGACCCGGAGGGATTCATCAACCTGCCGCACATCGGCAAAGTGCGGGCTGCTGGCCTGCAGCAGCATGAGCTGCAGACCCGTATCGAAACCGAATATCGCACCCAAGAGATCTACACCCGCCCGACGATTACGATTAACCAACAAATCGGCGATCGGTTTGTGAACGTGGATGGCGAGGTGCGGAACCGCATGCGTGTGCCCTACACCCCAGACATGACGCTTCTGAGCGCCATCAATGCGGCCGGGGGAGCGAATGAATTTGCTGATCTCAAGCGCGTGACATTGACCCGGGATGGGGAAACCCAGACTGTAGATCTGCGCCGCGCACGGCGGGACCCCTCGATTGATATTCCTGTCCAGCCGGGCGACAAAATCTTCGTTCCCCGGAGCTTTTGGTAATTTCCGGGAGGCCGCGACTCGGGGAGCGGCCACTAAAAATGTCTGATCCGTCTTTTCGCGCGGAGACCTGGGCGAATCTGCGTCTGGCGGCTCCGATCATTGCCGGCTTCGTCGGGCAAATGCTCATGGGGTGGGCGGATAACCTTATGGTGGGCCGTTTGGGGGTGGATCCTTTGGCCGCCTGCGCTTTTGCCAACACCATCGTCTCGGTTTTTTTTGTCTTTGGTTTTGGCGTATTGTCTTCCGTCTCAGTGCGGGCCGCGCATTTTTATGGAGCAGGCAGGCACCAACAAACGGGGGAAGTCCTGGTGGCCGGGAGCTGGTTTTCCCTGTTCTTGGGCTGCGGATTATTTGTGGTGCTGCTGGGGGCAATGCCGTTTCTCTCCCTGCTTGGTCAGCCCGAAGTAGTGGTGCAGGATTCCCGAGCGTATTTGCTGCTCTTGGGGTTGTCCTTCATTCCAGCTTTGGCCTTGACCGCCAGCAAGGCCTACTCTGAGGCTCTTTCACGTCCCTGGCTGCCGTTCTTCGTGGTTTTAGCCGATGTCTTGCTCAATGTGCTGTTAAATTGGATTTTTATTTTTGGCCCGGGGGGATTGCCCGCGATGGGACTTACTGGTGCTGGTCTGGCCACCCTGCTGGCGAGGATCTTTGGTTGGCTGGTGCTGGCTTGGCTGCTGCAGAATCTCCCCGCTTACGCCCCTTATCGCTGTGGTGACTGTAGTTGGGAAAAGATATGGAGCCATTTCCCGGTATTATGGCAATTGGGGCTGCCCTCGGGCCTACAAGTGTTGGGGGAAGTGACGGCTTTCGCCTTGGCCAGCTTGATGATGGGATGGATCGGCGTGGTGGCGCTGGCAGCTCACCAAATCGCCATCACTTGCGCGGCAACCACTTTCATGGTGCCATTGGGGGTTTCAATTGCTCTGACGGTGCGGGTGGGGCAAGCGCGGGGAGCGGGACAACCATCTCGCCTGCCTCGACTCTGTGCGGGCGGAATCTTTCTGGCAATCGTGGCCATGGGACTGGGAGCGACAACCTTCCTTTTCGCCGGGCGTTTTCTTGCCAGCCTCTTTGTCAACGATTTGGAAGTCATCACGTTGGCCGCACGACTTTTGCTTATCGCAGGAATTTTTCAGCTCTTCGATGGCATCCAAGTGGTATCGGTTGGGGGATTGCGGGGAATGGGAGATGTGCGCGTGCCGATGTGGCTGACTTATGCTTTTTATTGGCTGGTGGCTTTGCCTTTCGGGGCGGCGCTGGGTTTTGGCTGGATTGGCACGAACCCTCTTGGAGCCATCGGCATTTGGATCGGGCTAGCGGTGGGGTTGGCCTTGGCCGCAGGCGTGCTGGGATGGCGGCTGGCAGCAAAATGTCGCCAAGCACTCAACGCACCGGGATGAGCACCGGCTCCGGATTCAGAAGCATCAGAGCGATGGAAACGCAGTAGATGGTCAGACCGAAAAAGATGATGTAACCGCCGAGACGGTAGGAAGAGGTCTTTCGGTTTCGGTAGCGCAGAATCTGGGCAATACTCGCGATAGGGTCTGGCTCGATGAACCCGGTAATGACCCAGCGAACACCCATTACTCGCAGGAAAATCCAGAAGCAGCCGAAGAGGATAATGGCCAGGCCAAGAATGATGCAAAGCTGGGCCAAGGGATTGGTGGCGGCAATGAGGCGCCCGGAAAACCCGGTGGTCGTGACCGCGATGGCAGCGAAGCCAATGATGACCTGAGCGCGCAGGTGAATGGTATTCAGCTGCCGCTCCAGAACTGCCAGGATACTTGGAAGATCATGGCGGTAAGTTTCCCAAAGCACAGCAGCTTCCTGCATGGGCTCGCGCGGGAGCAGAGGGGCCGGCATGGCGGGGCCTTTCGCAGTGGCAGAGCTGGTCAAGCTACGGTGACTTCCGGGCAAAGATAGACGTCCTGAATGGCGTTGAGCAGCTGCACTCCCTCTTCCATGGGGCGCTGGAAGGCCTTGCGCCCAGAGATCAATCCCATGCCACCGGCACGTTTGTTGATCACCGCCGTTGTGACGGCATCGGCGAGATCGTGACTTCCCGAAGCCCCGCCGCTATTAATGAGTCCGGCACGTCCAAGGTAGGAATTGGCCACTTGGTAGCGGCAGAGATCAATGGGATGATCACTGCAAAGTTGGCTGTAAATGCGATCATCGAATTTGCCGTAGCTGGAATCCCCCATATTGAGAGCCCGGTAGCCTCCATTGTTTTCCGGAAGCTTTTGCTTCACAATGTCGGCTTGGATGGTGCAGCCTAGGTGGTTGGCCTGGCCCGTGAGGTCGGCACTCACGTGGTAATCGCGGTCCTTTTTGAAGGCGGGATTACGCAGGTAGCACCAGAGAACGGTGGCCATGCCGAGTTCGTGCGCGTAGGCAAAAGCCTCGGCAATTTCCGTGATTTCCCGGGTGGCATCTTCACCGCCAAAATAAATGGTCGCCCCGATCGCCGCCGCGCCCAGATTCCAGGCCTGGTCCACTGTGCCAAAAAGAATCTCCTCCGATTTATTCGGGTAGGTAAGGAGTTCGTTGTGGTTGATTTTGACCAAAAAGGGAATGCGGTGGGCGTATTTCCGGGCCACTGAACCGAGCACGCCAAATGTGGAAGCCACGGCATTACAGCCGCCTTCGATGGCCAATTTGACAATATTCTCCGGATCGAAATAGAGCGGATTTTTGGCGAAACTGGCCCCAGCAGAATGTTCGATCCCCTGATCCACCGGAAGGATGGAAAGGTAGCCCGTGCCCGCGAGACGTCCGGTGCCATACAGGCGCTGGAGATTGCTCAGGACGCGGGGATTGCGATCGGAGGGCAAAAAAATCCGCTCGATCCAGTCCGGTCCGGGCAGGTGGAGCAGGTCTTTGGAAATCGTTTTGCACTCGTGGGAGAGCAACGAATCGGCTTGGTCACCGAGGAGATGGGTGATTTGGTCAATCATGGGGTGCGGCGGGCGATGGGTGGCTAGAGAAGGGATTTAACGGCCTCCACAACGGCTGCGGGGGTGATGCCGAGTTCTTTCATCACCGTGCCTCCGGGGGCACTGAGACCGAAGCGATCTATTGAGACAGCCTTGCCATCCAACCCGATGAAGCGGAACCATGGGTCGGAGACTCCGGCCTCGATAGAAACGCGCTTGCGGCAAGCCGAGGGCAAGACTTCTTCCCGGTAAGCAGCATCTTGGCGCAAAAAGCGCTCAAAACAAGGCATGGAGACAACGCGGACTCCGGCTCCCAACTGCCCGGCTGCTTCGAGCGCGACAGCCAACTCGGTGCCGCTGGCAAGGATGATGGCTTCCAGCGGACCGGTCTCCCGGAGCGCGATGTATCCGCCGAGAAAGACGCCTTCGCGTCGGGTGGAGAGAGGAATCGAGTTGAGCATCGGCACAGCCTGGCGGCTCAGGGCGAGCAAAGTGGGACCGTCATTGCGCGAGAAGGCCGCGGCGAAGGCCCCAGCAGTTTCCTCGGGGTCGCCGGGGCGAATGACATCGAGATTGGGAATCGCGCGCAGACCGGCGACCGTTTCGACGGGTTGGTGCGTTGGTCCATCCTCCCCGACGCCCACGGAATCGTGGGTGAAAATATAAACTACTGGCAACTTGGAGAGCGCCGCCACGCGGATGGAGGGCCGACCGTAGTCGCTGAAGGTGAGAAAGGTGGCTCCCGAAGCCCGGAAGAAGCCATCATAGGCAAAGCCATTCAGCATGCCACACATGGCGTGTTCACGGATCCCGAAATGAATGTTGCGACCCTCGCGGTTTTCCCGAGTAAAGTTACCCCCCTCGGCGATGTAGTTCAGCGTCGAGCCGTGCAAGTCCGCACTGCCGCTGATGACCAACGGCATCGCCTTGGAAATGGGTTGTAACACGTCGGCTCCGGCCTTGCGGGTGGCGATTTTTTCCTCCGGGGAGAAAGGCGGAATCGCCGCCAAGAGGTCGGGAACCCGTTGTTGCAAAGCAGCATCAAGCAGGTCCGCCAGTTCGGGATTATCCGCTTTCCAAGCGGCGAACTTTTCTTCCCAAGCAGCGTGCGCCGCCTCGAGTTTCTCCAAATGACGGGCAAAATACTCCCGGGTTTCCGGAGCGACATAGAATTTTTCCTCCGGCAGACCGAGGCCGGCCCTGGCAGAATCGGCAAATTTCACGCCGGCTTCCCCGTGGGCTTTGTTGGTGCCAGCCACTTCGGGAATCCCTTTGCCAATCAGGGTCCGGGCCACAATGAGCTGCGGTTTACCGGTGTTGGCCTTGGCCTCTTCGAACGCAGCCAAGATCTCGTCGAGATTGTGGCCATCAATTTCCTGCACTTCCCAGCCGTAGGCGCGGAAGCGGGCCGGCGTGTCCTCGCTCTGGCTCACTGGCCCCATGGCGTCGAGGGTGACATTGTTGGCGTCGTAAAAAAGAATGAGATTGTCCAAGCCGAGGTGGCCGGCCAGAGCGCAGGCTTCCGCAGCGACACCCTCCTGCATACAGCCATCCCCGCAAAGAGCGACCACGTGGTAGTCGAGAATGGTGTGTTTGGGTGTGTTGAATCGCTTCATGGCCATCTGCCCGGAAACCGCGTAGCCGACGGCATTGGCCACGCCTTGACCGAGAGGTCCGGTGGTGGCTTCAACGCCGGGGGTTTCATGCCACTCCGGGTGGCCAGGGGTAATGCTGTGAAGTTGGCGGAAGTTTTTTATTTCCTCGAGGGAGATGGCATAGCCACTAAGGTGTAGCCAGCTGTAAAGAAACATGCTGCCATGCCCGGCGGAGAGGATAAAGCGGTCGCGGTTGATCCAGCGCGGGTGGTGCGGGCAGTGCTGCAGGGCATGACCGTAAAGCACGGCCCCAATTTCGGTGGCTCCCAAGGGGAGACCCAGGTGGCCAGACTTACAGGCGGTAACGGCATCAATGGCCAAGCCGCGGGCATCGCGGCAGGCCAACTCGAGAGCGGAGTGATTTAGACTCATGGATGGAGAAGAGTTGGGAGTTCGCACTCAAACAGAGCCAGCCCAATTCGACAAGGAAAGGTTCAGGGCCGGGTAAAATTGCCCCAAGCCTGACGATTTGCCCTGCGTGGGTCTTGGATGGGAGACCGAGGCCACGGGATAGATCGGCTACCCTCTTTGCCGAGGCATCGGGGGAGGCCGGAAGAGGCCCCACCAGGATCACAAGGCGGTTTTTCCGATTCTCGGGCAGGCATCGGAAGGCCGCTTCTGCCCTCACGGGCATAGCTCCGCCTGCTCCCCACTCCGCCTGCTCCCCACTCCGCATGGGCCAGATTGTCAGGATTGGGGTAAATTGCGCGGGCCTAGATTTTCAAGCGGGAGCGAGCGGGTGGCGGGGTGTCGCGGGCTTCCACTTGACGGAAAAACTCCTGCAAGTTGCGCGCGGTGAGTTCGCAAATCCGCCGGGTGGCTTCGGTACTATTGTAGGCGATGTGCGGGGTGAAAATCACATTCGGGTGCTGCAGGATTTGATGATGGCGAATGACGCCGCGAATCTCCTCCAAGCGCGTGGAGGGTTGCCCCCCTCGCTCCTCGGTCGCCACTCGCAAACGCTGCACGATTTGCTGCCCGAGAATCTTGGAGGCCTTAGCATGAAAGACGCTCTCGTCCTCCAGCACATCTAGACCCAGGCCGCCAATGTGCCCGGAGCGCAGACCGGCCTCGATCGCCCCGAGCTCAATAAGCCCGCCCCGCGCGGTATTAATCAGCAGGACGCCCGGCCGACACTTGGCCAGCGTGGTTTCATTGATCAGGTGGCGGGTTTGCGGATTGAGGGGCAGGTGGAGGCTAATGATATCTGATTCGGCGAGGACGGTATCCAAATCGGCGTATTGGAAATCGAGCAACTCGGTATGGAAGGGCTGGGGATTGGAATCGTAGCCCAAGATGCGCATGCGGAAGCCTTGCGCGAGCCGAATGACGTGCAGTCCCACGCGCCCGCAGCCGAGAACGCCGATCGTCTTGCGAAACAAATCCATCCCCCGTAATTCCTCCGGACGCACCCGCCCCTGGTGCACGGAGTCATAACAACGGCGCAGCTTCCGTGTTAGGGCCAGAATGAGGGCAAAGGTGTGTTCCGCGACGGTATTTTCGCCGTAATCTTTAACGTTGGAAATGGTAACGTCGAGTTCCTGGCAAGCCTCGAGATCAATATGGTCCAGGCTGGTGGAACGGGTGGTGATCAGTTCCAGGTGCGGATGGGCATCGAGGAAAATGCGATCAATCCGTTCCTGGAGCGAGATGGAGAGGAAACGGGCGGATTCGGGAACGGAGGCCAGCCGATCGGCGAAAATGAGCTGGGCTTCCGGGAGGGTGGAACTGAGGTGCTGGCGGACCTCGTCGCAAGCCCCGACCACATAGACGATCGGGGTCTCCGCGGGCGTGGCGGATTGTGTTTGCTTTCGGGGAGACACGCAGAAAGAAATAGCAGCTTTGGCATGAAAAAAGAAGGACTATTCCTGAGTTTTGAGGGCGGGGAAGGATGCGGCAAATCCACGCAGATCCGCCTGCTGGCCCAGTGGCTGGAGCAATTGGGCCGGGAAGTCCTGCTGACTCGGGAACCCGGAGGAACGCCCGCCGGGGAGGAAATCCGGCATATTTTGCAACACTCGGAAAAGGCGCGGAATCTGGTGCCGGAAGCCGAGTTGCTGCTCTTTGCCGCCAGCCGCAGCCAGTTGGTGCGAGAGGTCATTCAACCCGCTTTGCAGGTCGGCCAAGTCGTGCTCAGCGATCGCTTTTTGGATTCCACCACCGTGTATCAAGGCGTGGCGCGCAAGCTGGATCCGGAACTGGTCGAGCGGATCAATCTCTTCGCTGTGGGGGGCTGCCTGCCGAAGCTGACGATCTATTTGCGGGTCAGTCCGGAGGTGGCGCGGGAACGCATGCGTCGGAGGCAAGCCAGCGAACCCGGCCGTCTGCCCGATCGGCTGGAAGCCCAGCCCGAGGAGTTTCATGCGGCGGTGGATGCAGGCTACCAAGAGCTGGCCCGTCGGCACCCCGAGCGGATCGTCACCCTCTGCGGGGAAGGTTCACCAGAGGAAGTCTTCGCCGCCTTACAAAAAGTTTTGCTGGAAAAAGCCCATGGCCTTCTTGCCCGCTGACGCCCTGCTACGCTTGCGTCAAGCCGAAAGGCAAAATCGTCTGGCGCATGCCTATCTCGTTACCGCACCGGATTTGCCCACCTTGGAGCGTTTTGCGGACGACTTTGCCCAACTGGTCCTGGGGCCGCAGGCTGGTCCAGAGCACCCGGATCGGCACACGGTGCGTCCGGAATCCAAATCCCGCCGCATCGTCATCGAGCAAATGCGGGAGCTGGAGGAAGTCCTGCGTCTCAAGCCTCTGCTCGGAGAGCGCAAGGTCGGAGTCGTTTACGAGGCCGAGCGGCTCATGCCGGCTGCGGCCAACGCCTTTTTGAAAACCTTGGAAGAGCCCCCGGAGGGCACCCATCTCCTGCTCCTGAGCCTGCTACCGGATCAACTGCTCACCACGATTGTCTCCCGTTGCCTGAGTGTCCCTTTGCGCTTGCAAACCGCCCGGGCGCTTTCCCCGGCCGAACAAGCCGTGCGGAACCTCACGCAGGAACTGTTGGGCACCGGGGGAAATCCCAGCGTGGGGGAAGTTTTCCTGGGAGTGCGAAAGTTTCAGGCCCTCTTGGCAGACGTGCGCTCTCGAGCCACCGAGGAAATGGAAGCCACCCTCAAAGAGGAAAAACAGCGCTATGCCAACCGCACCGAGGGCAAGTGGATGGAGGAGCAGGAGGAACGCCTCGAGGCCCTCACGGAAGGAATCGTGCTCCGGGAGCGTGGCCGACTGTTACAAGTCGTGGGGGATGTGTTTGCCGAGAGGCTGCGTGCCTGCACGGAGGGGAGCGATCCACGCATCCACGCGCGGGAGACGGCGGATTTGCTGCGGAGATTGCAGGCCGTCGAGCGGCTGCGGGCCGACCTCGATCGCAGCATGAATGAAAGTCTCGCCATTGAAGCCGGATTTCTGGAAATTTTCACTTCCACATCTGCATGAGTCGCATCGTTATCAAACTGGGCACGGGGATCCTTTCCACTGCTGGCGGTCTGGAGCTCGACTACCCACAATTCCACCGTTTGGCCGCCGAAGTTGCCTCTCTGCTGGCGGATGGGCACGAGTTGGTGCTGGTGAGCAGTGGGGCCGTGGCCGCAGGGGTGGCCCGGCTGGGCCTGCCAAGTCGGCCCACCGATCTGGCCTCCAAGCAAGCCTGTGCCGCCACTGGACAACCCGCCCTCATGGAGGCCTACACCGCAGCCTTCCGCCCCCACCGGCTCCTAGCGGCGCAACTTCTGCTTACCCACTTCGACATAGATAGCCGCCTGCGCCGGAGCAATATCCGGAATACCTTGGAGCGCATCTTGGCTGCGGGAAATATTGTTGCCATTATCAACGAAAATGACTCCGTCGCCGTCGAGGAATTGCGCTTTGGCGATAATGATCGGCTCTCAGCTGAAGTGGCGGCTTTGATCAAAGCAGATCTGCTGGTGATTCTCACCGGGGTGGATGGGCTCTTCGATGGAGCGCAGCTCGTGAGGGAAGTGGAAGACTTGGAATCGGCTTTGGGACTGGTGCGTGAGGAGGTGGGGGCGTTTTCTGTCGGGGGTATGCGCACCAAGCTTGAAGCCGCTCGCATCGCCCGGCATGGCGGTCTGGATACGGTGATTGCCAACGGACGCACCCCGGGACTTCTCGCCCAAGCCGTGGCCGGACACCCCGTCGGAACCTTGATCCCCGGTAAAAAATCGGGCAAGATCTCCCTTTGACAGCTTCGTTTGCCGCTCCCCATGTCGCACCTTCTTTTGCGTTTTGCCTTGCCGGTCCGGGTGACCGCTCTGGCCTTCACGACCCTCACCGAATTGGTGCGCCTGAAGGTTTTCTATTTCCTCCTCATTTTTGCCCTGCTGGTGATTGGGAACTCGGCCTTCATGGCGCGACTTTCTTTCCAGGAAGAGTTTCAGATGCTCAAAGATGTTTCGCTGGGAGCGATGGGGATTTTCACCTCACTGCTGGCGATTTTGGGCACCGCGATGTTGCTGCCCAAGGATATCGAAGAGCGGACGATCTACACCATTCTTGCCAAACCCGTGCCACGCTACGAATACCTGCTCGGCAAATTGGGGGGAATGCTTTTGTTGCTGCTAATCTCCGTGCTGATCATGAGCGGGCTATTTCTGCTGGTGCTGTGGTTCCGGGAACAGGCACTCCTGCAAGAAACAACGGTGCAACTAGAAGGCGCGCCCGCCGAGGAGCTCCAGGCCGCTTTGGCGGAAATTCGCCATTCGACTTTCAACGCGAATCTCCTTCCTGGGATAACGATCATTTTTCTCAAGGCCGCGCTACTGGCTTCGATGACCTTGTTGATTTCCACCTTTGCGAGCTCGGCCATCTTCGGGATGATCACTGCCAGTGCGGTCTATTTTATCGGACATCTGCAAGCTACCGCCCGGGAGATGTGGCTCTCGGGCATGGACACCCAATGGTGGACCCGGCTGCTCACTGGCATCATTGCGCTGCTCTTTCCGGACTTACAGACCTTCAGCCTCACGGATGTGGTAGTGGCGGGCTCCGCGATTCCTCCCGGCATTTTCTGGCAGACCTTTGCTTTGGGCTGGCTTTACATCGTGGTCTATTACCTTCTGGCGTCGTTTTTGTTTGCCGGGCGCGAGCTCTGAAGGGGGCGGGGCATGAAGCGGCGCATTATTTTGGGGATTCTGCTGTTGGCGGGATTCGGGGCCTTGCGATTACCGATGGAGCTGCGGCTGGAGGTGGAACAGCGGGAGGCGTGGTTCCGCGGGGTGGAGTTCAATCTGGAGTTGCGGGAACAGGTGGGGCAGCTGGGGTTTTTAGCAGCGCTGGGAGGCTTCCGCTCGCTTCTGGCAGCAATTCTCTGGATTGAAGCTCATGTGGCTTGGGAAAATCTCGAGTGGGGCCGGATGGCGGCACTTTTCAATACGGTGGTGACCTTGCAACCTCGCTCGATGCTCTATTGGGATATGGCCGCCTGGCACATGGCTTGGAATGCCAGTATTGCCGCCCTCAACAATCCGCACCAACCCAGCGAGGCTCTGCGCATCCGCGCCCAGCGCCAGTATTTCGACCTCGGACGCAATTTTCTCGAACGGGGAATCCGCAGTAATCCAGACCGTCACTTGCTCTACGAGCGGCTCGGAGTGCTCTTGCGGGACAAATACGAGGATCACTGTGGCGCTGCCGAAGCCTTTGCCAAGGCGGCAGAGTTTCCCGAAGCCATGCCTTATGTGGCGCGATTTGCCGCCTATGAGGCTGCCAAGTGCCCCGGACGGGAACGCGAGGCTTACGAGAAATTGCGCCAGCTCTATTTCGCCAGCGAGTCCAATCATTTGCCGACCCTGCTGAGCTTGTTGGTGGATTTGCAAAACCGGCTTAATATCCCCGAAGCGGAGCGAATCCCTGGGCTCGCCCTGCCTGAACCAACTCCCGCCCCCGAAGCCACACCGGCACCCTAACTGCACCTCCCATGCGCTTTGCGATTTTCAGCGATATTCATTCCAATCTCCACGCTCTGGAGGCGGTTCTGGCGGATGCCGAAGCCCAATCGGCAACCCACTTGGTCTGCCTGGGGGACATCGTGGGCTATAACGCCTATCCCTCCGAATGTGTGGAGCGGATTCGCGGCTTGGATTGCCTGGTGGTCAAGGGAAATCATGACGAGCAAGTCTGCATGCGGCACGGGAATGATGAGTTCAACGCGCTGGCCGAGACGGCTCTTGATTACAGCCGAAGGGCGCTTTCGGATGAGCAAAAAAATTGGTTAGCCGGGCTGCGGTTGCAGCGCTTGGTGCGGGATTTCACCATTGTCCATGCGACGTTAGACACCCCACACAAGTGGGGCTACATTTTCAATCAGCTGGATGCGGGAGCGAGCTTCAACTATCAACACACCAACGTCTGCTTCATCGGCCACACCCACGCCCCGCGGGCTTACATTCGGGACGGCATGGTGCATACCCACCACCTCGACATCCTCAAAATCGAGCCCGGCAAGAAGTATCTCATCAACGTGGGCAGCGTGGGACAGCCGCGGGATTTGAACTGGCGGGCGGCCTATTGCATTTACGATTGCAAAACGCACGAGGTTGAATTGCGCCGGGTCGAATATGATTTGGCCGCAGCTCAGGCTGCGATCCGTCAGGTCGGGCTGCCGGAGCGGTTGGCCGAGCGATTGGCCGAGGGCAAGTAGCGCGCCTGCTCAGGAATAGCGCAGATCTCTTCCCGGCTCCATTTCGAAGTCGAGGGCGAGGCTGGAGCGGATGTGGGGTTCGATGACATCGGCAAGAAACTTCCCGTGAATCGGATCTTCCGCGTAGGCGAGCAGTTTATCGGTGGATTCCAGCTCCACGCTGAAAAAGAAGCCCCACCGTTTATCTGGATCGAGCGTGCGACCACAGCGCACCGCCAGCACTTCGGGAATCTTCAGCAGCCGCAACCGCGTCTCGCGCATCATCCAATCCAAGGTGGCATCCTCAAGCCCTTCGACCAATTCGAGGAGCACCAAATGATGGATCATGCCCGCCTTCCAACAGAACGCTCGCGTGCTGCTGCCTTAGTGGCGCCACTCCAGAGCGCCCTTCTTGATGGCATAAAGATAACCCACCATGAGAATCGAAACAAAGCCGAGCATGCTCCAGAAAATGATCGTGCCATGGGTGGCAAGAAATTCCTGATAAACTACCGCCCACGGATACATGAAAACGATCTCGATATCGAAGAGGATGAAGAGCATGGCCACGAGGTAGAACTTCACGCTGAAGCGTGGCTGCGGGCCGGAATCCGGAAGCATCCCACACTCATAGGAGAGGTCTTTGGTCGGAGTGCGCCGACCCACCCGGCCAAGCAGGAGATTCGTGCCTAGGGCGGCCACGGCAAACCCTATCCCGACCAGCACGTGAATAAGAATGGGAAGATAATCCAGGAGCATGGCCTGCCTTTAGCTCAGGCTCGGGTGAGAAGCAAGCACCGCCACCGAGTTTTCTTACCCTCACAATTCCGCACCCTCTTCCTGCAAACAAGCGAGTAGCAGAGCCCGATTATCCACCGTCTGCACAAGAGGTTGCACCGGAGCGTCGGCCAGCTGTTGCCACAGCAGCAGGGCTTCGAGCGTCGTGCGGGCCGGGGCGTAAAGTTCAGCGGCCAGGGTTTGATTGCGGGCGATGGTTTCTTGGGCCGCAGAGTTTTGAAGAGCCTCGGATGTTGGCAAATCCGGCCAGAACTCCGGCGGGATATTCGGCGCAGAGAGGATTTCTTCCTGAGCGGTCGCATCCAGGGCGCCGAAGTCCCAAAGCTCACCTGCCCTGGGAAAAGGCCTCGCTTCTGAGGACAAGGCCTCCGCCAATCCGTAGGCCACGTAGGCGGCCCGTCGGGCTGCGCTGCGGCGTTTCCAGAAAGCCGAGAAGTCAAAAAATGCAGTCGGCACAGGTAAAGTTGGACGCAGATCGGGAAGGAGAAATCCCTGCGTCCGCAAATCCCCGGTGAGCTCTGGCAAATCACGCCCGGCTACCCACCGCCCATGCAGCCACGGCTCAAGCAAAGCCATGCCGAATCCTTCTTCAATGCTTGTGGTCAGGGTGCCCAGGCTGCGCTGTAACGTCTCCGCAAAGCTCCAACAAACTTGCTCGCCCAGCCCGAGAATCACCGGCAGCTGCAACTCCGCCGCCAATTTTTTCCAGCGCTGCCATTCGGGCAAATACTCCGGGTTAGTCGGCGGGAGAGATTGCGCCAACCTTACTCCCCGACGGCGCTTTTTCTCCGCATAGCCATAAAAGAGAAACTCCCCGAGGTTTTTCCGCGCGGTGGCCCGCACCGGATAGAGCCAAAAGGCTTCCGGCTGCCGATTGGCGATTGCCCCGACCGAGACAGGAGCGTTGGAGCCCGCAACTGGATTGCGCAAAATCGAGCAACGCTCGGTCGGCAGCCCCGCCGCCACGACCAACTCAAGATCCCGCCGGTTGATGAAGGCATGATGCACCCGCGGGGCTACCGGGAAGGCTGCATCAGCAGGAAGGCGGAAATGCTCGCGCAAGCGGAAATTCGCGGGCCGTCGCCGTTCGGCAAGATCATGGTGCTGGAACAAAACCGACTCTCCCTCCCGAGCCAGCGCATTTACCAACGAAAGCGTGCTGGCGTTTTTTCCCAACGCGGGATTGTGCCAGTGCCAAACATCAGCCGGGCTTCCGCCAAAAGCACGACGCACTTCTTGAACGAGCTGCGGCAGGAGGAGTTCTGACCGGTTGCGGGGTTCGCGCTCTGGGTAGTCCAACTCGGGAAGAACCACCACCGGCACTCGATGTTCACGGGAAAAGTTCTCCGGCGGCTCGCGCCCCGAGACCACCACCACCGCCACCTCCGGATGCCGCTCTGCCAAAGTGCGCAGGGTGCAACGGATCACCGTCGTCACCCCACCCGGCTGCAAATGGGAGTGGCCGATTACCAAGCGGAGGGTAGAGTTACCCATGCTTAGAATTCCGCTTTTTCCTTCCTCCGTGCAGAGGAAAGTTTCTTCTGATAATCTGGCACGGTGAGCATCGGGGGGCGCTCTTCCTCGATGATTTCCAGCAGGACCTGCTCGTAGTCTTTGCTGTGCGCTTGAAATTGGCGCATGATCGTCGGCCAAGCGGGGGGCGCCTGCACCCCGGGCTGGAGGAGGCCGAAGGTCTCCAAGCGGCGTTGAAAGACGCGCAAGATCCCGAAGGCCATGCGCCCCAGGGCAAAGGTGGATTGGTTGCGATGCACACGCTGATCCAGATCCGACTGCGCGAAGGCCTGCAGACCATGCGAGTGATACACATCGAGCAAGTGAGAGGTCTCGACCCCGTAGCCAACGGGAAAGGGAATCGCTTCCAGCACACAACGCCGCACCGCATACTCCCCCGACAGAGGCTGAATGAGCGCCGTGAGCTCTGGAAAAAACAGACTGAAAAGCGGGCGCACGAGAATTTCTGTGACCCGACCCCCACCTGTCGGATGAAGCTCCTTTGCAGAGGCCATCGGGCGATCGTAGAATGCTTTGACGTAATGGACCTCTGGCCGTTGCAAAAGGGGACCCACCAAAGCATAGACGAAGCGCGGATGGATATTGGAGATATCTCCATCAATAAAGCAGATAAGGTCCCCCGTGGCGGCGTAGAGCGATTTCCAGAGATTTTCCCCTTTGCCCAGCCGCGTGCCCCACTGCGGCAAGATTGAGGCCGAGGCCTGCACAATGGCACCCGCCTCGCGCGCTGCGGCCAAGGTGTCATCCGTTGAGGCACTATCAATCACCAACAACTCATCCACCAGGGGAATTTCCTCCATGAGGTGACGACGGAGCACCGTGACCACCTCGCCGATGGTTTCAGCCTCATTGCGGGTCGGAATCACCACGGAGATCCCCACTCCTTGGCGAGTTTTTTCCTGCAAAAGCCCACCTACATCCGCGAAAGCAGAGTGGTGGAAGGTATTGGTCGCCAGCCAATCCGTGATGCTCTGCATCGGATCAAAAGAGACTCCCCAGGAAAACAGGAGAGAACGGCTTTAGAGCTCCTTTTCCATGCGCTCGGCTAACCACTGCTTGATCATGCTTTGGTAGTTGAGGTAGCGCGAGCGGGCGATGCGTTTGATGCGGGCCAGCATCCGGGGATCGAAGCGTAGGGTGATGGTGGTGGAGTCCCGTGTATCCACCTTTTGCACGGAGGCGTTCATTAAGCGCGGGTCCAAGGTGGCCCGACTCCAGAAGGTCGCCTCCTCAGCCTCGTCGTTAAACTCGGGAATGTCGCTCCACCGTTTGATTACCACCCAATCCGGATTCATGTCTGCGCCTCCGCGTTCTTCCGTTCGTAAAAACTTGCCTCCGCCTCCGTCATCTCCCGACTGGCCACAACGCGATAGATTTTGCCATCGGTGCGAAAAACTTGGAAAAGCAAACGCCCCGAGACTGCTCGTCCCAGGAGAAAGTAGCGCGCATTGCGGTCAGGCAAGGAATCAGGTAGCAGACGAATGGCAAATGGATCTTCAAAGGACTCTTCGATTTCCTTTTGCGAGGGGGAACCGGCGGGCAGGCGTATGGTCCAGTCAAATTCCATGCGGGGGGTCTTTAGAAGGGAGAACAGAATCAGTCCGTTCCTAATGCAGGCTGGATGAGCTCAATTTCATAGCCTTCCGGAGCGTCAATAAAGGCAATCACCGAGCCATTGGAGGTGCGATGGGGTCCATCACTGAGGGGATAACCAAGGGCGGCAGCGTGCCGGGCAAATTCGTCCATATCCTTCACTTCAAAAGCCAGGTGCGTGAGATCTGGCCCCACAACCACCGGCCCCGACTCGGCAAATTCACAGATCTCGATGAGTTCCTCGCTGCCAGAAGCTTTGAGAAAAACCAACTTCGAACCGCGCGGACTGGTGCTTCGCCTCACCTCCGTGAGACCTAAAACCTGGGTGTAGAAATTGACGGTTTTATCCAAATCCGCCACGCGATAACGGGTATGTAGAAGACGGCCAACCATGCGACGAGATTCGCAAACGCCTGGCGAACTGTCGAACTTTTTCCCGCGCAAACCGTTCGCAACTGCGGCCGAGGATTGCTTTTTTGCCTAGCACGCGGCGCGAAACATGCTTTCTTGGAAACCAGTATTTGCCGTAGAAAAATCCGCTTTGCTCAACCTATCAGTGCCATGAAACGCTTTCTGCTGCTTCTCGTTGTTCTTGCTCTGGTGCTCTTTGGGGTCACCGGTTGCCAAAAAACCGCCGAGAATCGTCTCAATCTCTACACCTGGTCCGAGTATGTGCCGCAGGCGGTAATTGATGCCTTCGAGAAGGAGACCGGCATCAAGGTTTCGATGCAGAATTTCTCCTCCAACGAGGAGATGCTCGCCAAGCTGCTCGCGGGCGGCGGCCAATATGACATCATCCAGCCCAGCGAATATATGGCTGAAGCCCTCATTCGCGAAGGCCTGCTCGAGCCGCTTAACCACGCGGAAATCCCCAACCTCAAAAACCTCGCTCCGGAGTTCCGCGCCTTGCCCTTTGATCCCGGAAACAAATTCACCATTCCTTGGATGGCTGGGACGGTTGGGATTGTGGTGAATACCGAAATGATCACCGAGCCGATTCGTTCCTACAACGATGTCTTTCAGGAAAAACATCGCGGACAGATCGTGATCTTGGATGACGCCCGGGAAGTAACCACCTGGGCTTTGGCGTCCTTGGGCTATGACATCAACGATATCACGGAGGAGTCGCTCGCCAAAGCCCGGGAGCTCATGGCGACCTGGCTGCCCTTGGTAAAAATTTACGACTCCGACAGCCCAAAAACCGCTCTCCTGAATGGCGAGGTGGCACTGGGCATTGTCTGGAGCGGTGAGGGAGCGCTGCTGCTGAATGAGGATAAAAAATTTGCTTGGGTTTTGCCCAAAGAAGGGGCGCACATGTTCGTGGATAGCCTGGCCATTCCCAAGGGAGCGAAGAATCCCGAGGCGGCCATGAAGTTTATCAATTTTATTCTCCGACCGGAAATCAGTGCCCTGATTTCTGCCGAGTTCCCTTATCTGAATCCCAACCAAGCCGCCCGACAACTGCTTACGGCGGACCAGCTCTCGAACCACGCCAGCTTCCCCACCGCTGAGGAAATGGAATCTCTCGGAACCTTTGTGGACATTGGGGAGAAAGGGGCGGTAATTGACGAGATGTTCACTTCACTGAAAGCGCGCTGATTGCGCGCAGGCTGCGGCTCACTCTCGCGATTCGATGGCTCGTCCGGTGGCTGTGGCTGAATCCGCCTCCAAGCGGCGTCCCGGGCTGGGGGCTTGGCTGTTTCTTACCCCGCTCGTCTTGTGGCTCGTGCTTTTTGTCGTGGTGCCGACCATTTTGTTGGTCGTGATGAGCTTCGCCGAACGCGACTCGCTGGGGCGCGTGGTTTATTCTTTCAGCTGGGAAAACTATCTGCGGGCGTTCGCAGCGGATGAGACGGGGCGGCGGGTCTGGCTGCAGATCCTCCTCAATTCGATCTGGTATGCCTTTTTGACCACGGTGATTTGCATGGTGGTGGGGTATCCGGTGGCGTATTTCATCGGGCGTGCTCCGGAACGCTGGCGCAACCTGCTCATCATGCTGGTGATGATTCCTTTTTGGACCAGCTTCCTGATCCGCACCTACGCCTGGATCACCATCCTCAGCCGCGAGGGGCTCATCAATGGTTGGCTGCTCTCAGCAAAGATTGTGCCCGAGCCGGTGGGTTTTCTTTACACGCCTTTCGCGGTCGTCCTTGGCCTGGTCTATACCTACCTGCCCTTTATGATTTTGCCGATCTACTCCAGCGTGGAAAAGCTGGATGGAGCCATGGTCGAGGCGGCCTATGATTTGGGAGCCAACACCCTGCGGGCCTTTTCCCAAGTGGTGATTCCTCTCACGCGCCCGGGCATCGCGGCGGGGGTGCTGCTTGTCTTTGTCCCTTCGATCGCCATGTTTGCTGTAACGACTCTCATGGGAGGCGGAACGAATCCCACCATCGGAGAAGTCATCCATAACCAATTCACCCGGGCACGCAATCAGCCCTTCGGTGCCGCCTTGGGCACGCTCCTGCTGGCTCTCTTCCTCATTTCTCTCTGGCTTTCCCGCTTCCGCAAGGCCCCCGAGGAATCCTAAAAGCACCGCAAGCCGCCATCGAGGTATTCCTTGTCAAAATGGGGACGGCGCGAGAGATTCTCCCCCTTCCCATGAAACTCGAAACTCTCTGTCTGCACGGGGGTGCCACCCCCGATCCCGTCACTCTCTCCCGCGGCGTCACGCTCCACCGCACCAGCTCCTTTGTTTTCCGCAATACGGAGCACGCAGCCAATCTTTTTGGCCTCAAAGAGCTGGGTAATATCTACACCCGCCTCATGAACCCGACCCATGATGTCTTAGAAAAACGGGTCGCCGCTTTGGATGGCGGGGCGGCAGCGTTGGCCTTGGCCTCCGGCACGAGCGCGATTTTTTACACCGTGATCAACCTCTGCCAAGCCGGGGACGAAATCGTTTCCGCCAATAACCTCTATGGCGGAACGTTCACGCAGTTCAATGACATCCTTCCGCAGTTCGGCATCAAAGTGCGCTTCGTGGATCCTCGCGACCCGACCAACTTTGCCCGCGCCATCAACGAGAGAACCAAACTCCTCTTCTGTGAGACCGTGAGCAATCCCGGGCTGGAAGTCGCCGACGTCGCCGCGATTGCGCACATCGCCCATGAACACGGAATCCCGCTCGCCGTGGACAGCACTTTCACGACCCCTTTCCTCCAACGCCCGATCGAGCATGGAGCCGATATCGTTATTCACTCCCTGACCAAGTGGCTCGGGGGGCACGGGGTGGGCATCGGAGGAATTGTCGTGGATGCCGGGAAGTTCAACTGGCAGTCCGAAAAATTCCCGCTCTTCACCCAACCTGACGCCAGCTATCATGGCATCCGCTGGGCCTACGATCTCGGCCCCCTCTCGCCCTTGGCCTTTATTTTGCGGATGCGGGTGATTCCGCTGCGTAATCTCGGAGCCTGCATTTCGCCGGACAATGCCTGGTTGTTCCTCCAAGGCATTGAGACCCTGCCGTTGCGCATGGAACGGCACTGTCGCAACGCCCGTGCGGTGGCAGAATTCCTGCAGCAGCATGCCAAGGTTGAGTGGGTGAGATTTCCGGGGCTACACGGCGATCCTGCTTTTGCCTTGAATGAAAAATACCTCGGGGGGATGGGCGGCGGGATGGTGGTTTTCGGCATTCGCGGAGGCAAAGAGGCCGGTCAGAAGTTTATCGAAAGCCTGGAGCTCTTTTCCCATTTGGCGAATGTGGGAGATGCCAAGAGTCTGGCCATCCATCCTGCGACAACGACACACTCGCAGCTCACGGAAGAACAACAACGGGCCGGGGGCATCACGCCGGAGTTGGTGCGGCTTTCGATCGGCTTGGAGCACATTGAGGATATTCTGCAAGATCTCGCCCAAGCTCTTGCAAAGGCCTAATCCGGCTTTCTAGCCCAGATCTCGGTCGTCGGTTCCGTGGAAGTTCGCACGCAGTTTTTCCAACATCCGGGAAGTTTTGCCCTGGTGTCGGGTCAAGAACTTGGCGGTTTCCAGCTGGCCTACGAAACCTACGGTCAGCTGGCGCACGATCGCTCGAATGCCGTCCTGGTTTTCCATGCCATGACCGGCAGCCAGCACGCTGCCGGCCGGAATCCTGCGGTCCCCGGACTAAGGGTTCACTGGAACGCCGAGTGCCAGGAAGGTTGGTGGGATCGTTTCATTGGGCCCGGCAGAGCTTTGAACACCCGGAAGTATTTCGTGATTTGTGCGAACTTTCTCGGAGGGTGTTATGGCAGCACCGGCCCCACCTCCGAAGATCCCCAAAGCGGACGCCCCTACGGCGGAAACTTCCCCTCGCTTACCACCACGGACATCCTGCGCAGCCAGATCCTACTGCTCGATCACCTCGGCATCGAACGGCTGCTGGCCGCCGTGGGCGGGTCAATCGGGGGGCTACTGGCGACGGAGCTGGCGGTGCGTTATCCAGAGCGTGTGTGCGGTGTGGTGCCGATTGCCTCGGGGGCTTCTGTCACGACCCTGCAGCGACTTTTGAATCTGGAGCAAATTTTATCCATCCAGAACGACCCGCATTTCGCCGACGGCCATTACTACAGCGGTCCTTCTCCCTCGGCCGGCTTGGCCTTGGCCCGCATGATTGCCCATAAGACATTCATTAGTCTGCGCGCTATCAACGAACGCGCCCGGAAGGAAATTGTTCGCCCCAGGGACGATCTCACCGGCTACCAGCCCCAGAGCAACCAGGAGTCCTACATGCTCCACCAGGGGAGGAAATTTACGGAGCGCTTCGATGCCAATTCCTACCTGAGAATCGTCGAGGCCTGGCAGACCTTCGATCTGCAGCGCGGTTTCCCGGGGCTTTCCCGGGTGGAGATTTTCCGCCGGGCGGCCCAGACTCGGTTCCTGCTTTTTACGATTGATTCCGACGTCTGTTTTTATCCGGAGGAACAGGAACAAATGGCCGCGGAGTTAAAAACTGCCGGGGTGCCGCACTTGCGCAGCACGGTTCATTCCGAGAAAGGGCACGACTCCTTTCTCTTGGAACCGGAGCTTTACAAGGCCCAGCTGGCCCATTTCCTGGCCAACCTTTCCCGCGATGCTTGACCGATTGGAGGCCCGCTTCGGCCGTTTCGCCATCCCCGGCCTGATCCGATACGTTGTGCTATTCAACGCGTTGGTTTATGTGCTGCAATTGCTGGCACCGGGATACCTGAGTCTGTTGGAGCTTGATCCGGCCCGGATCTTCTCCGGCGAGGTGTGGCGTCTTTTTACTTGGATCTTTGTGTCTCGCACCACCAGCACCTTATGGATTCTCTTCGCACTGCTTTTTCTTTGGTTTCTCGGCGATCTTCTGGAGGCCTCTTGGAGCCCCTTCCGCATCAACTTGTTTTACCTCAGCGGATGGTTTTTCTGCACCTTGGGGGCCTTGTTTCTACCGGGCGCCAACCTCGGGCCGGGAGCCAATTTTTTTCTCAACCTCACCGTGCTCTTGGCGGCAGCCACACTGCAACCTAACTACCAGATTCTTTTCTTTTTCTTCCTGCCTCTCAAGCTGAAGTGGCTCGCTTGGATCAGCCTCCTGGCTCCGGCGCTGCTTTTTCTGGGGAGCTCCCCAGCCGGGCAAGGAGCGATTCTTCTTAGCCTGGCTAATTACGTGCTCTTCTTTGCGCCGGGTTTTTTCTTGGCTAAGCGCCAACAGCACCGCGTAACGGCGCGCCGGGCGCGCTTTGCGGTCCAGGCGGCAGCGGTCGAAACCCTCCATCGCTGCGTGACCTGCGGTCGCACCGAAGAATCCTCGCCGGAGTTGGAGTTTCGCGTGGCCCGGGATGGGCAGGAGTATTGCTTGGAGCATCTGCCGTTCGCACAACGCGGCGACTCCGGGTAAGGCTCACAAGAGGCTGCGCCCGATCGGCCAAGGAGCGATTTGGAAAAATTCCGCCAGCGTGGCGGCAACATCAGCATAAGTCTCCCGTAGCCCCGGAGGCTGACTCGGCTCGCGACCTAACAAAAATAATGGCACCTGTTCGCGGGTGTGGTCCGTGCCGGACCAGGTCGGATCATTGCCGTGATCGGCCGTGATGATTACCAGGTCGTCGGGAGCAATTTGCGGCAGAAAGCCCCCCAACCAGGTGTCAAACTCCACGAGCGCCTGGGCGTAGCCCACAACATCCCGGCGGTGTCCGAAAAGCATGTCAAAATCCACCAGATTCACCACCAAGAGTTGCGGAACCGGAGGAGTCACATTCTCATTCCACCATCGTTGCGTCTGCTCCATGCCCTCCCGATTGCTGGCCGTGGGAATAGAGACATTGAGCCCCTCTCCGGCAAAGATATCGGAGATCTTTCCCACTCCGGTCACGCGCACTCCAGACTCCTGCAATACCTTGAGGACGGTGCGAGGCGGCGGATAGGAATAATCATGCCTTCGGGGAGTGCGGGCGAAGTTTCCCGGGGAGCCCGTGAAGGGTCGAGCAATCACCCGGCCGATCTGCCAGGCATCCGCGTGGCGGCGGGCCACGCGGCAGAGCTCGTAGAGCCTTTCGAGACCAAAGCCCTCCTCGTGCGCGGCAATTTGTAAGACGCTATCGGCGGAGGTATAGAGGATCGGACGCCCAGAGCGAAGATGTTCTTCCCCTAGTTCTTGGATTATCGTGGTGCCGCTGGCGGCATAGTTTCCGAGAAATTCCACCCCGGCCTCACGCTCAATCGCCTCCACCAACTCTCGGGGGATCCGGGAAAAAACCGGAAAAGGTCGGGAGAGGATCACTCCGGTGAGTTCCCAATGACCGGTAGTGGTGTCTTTGCCGGCGGATTGCTCACGCAGGATTCCTGCCGACGCTGGCCATGGGCGGGAACAGTTGCCCAGCGCGAGTTGGCGCAGAGCCCCGAGCCCGAGCGATTCCAAAACCGGCAGGTGCCAGTCCGGCAACCGCTCGGCGATATGCCCCAACGTGTTGGCCCCCGCATCGCCGTAAGCCCCGGCATCGGGAGCTCCACCAATTCCCACACTATCCAAGACAAGAAGTAGCGCTCGCTTTCGGCCGCCGGGGGCGAGCTTCATATTTGGAGGAGGCCAATCTGCGGTTGTGGAATGCATAACGGTTGGCCTTATATAGTCCGGATCCACTCTCACGGCAGGCTTTTTCATCCCGGCGAATCAGCCACCGCCTCCACGTTGCTTGAAGGATTCGGTCCAAGAGGTAGGTTTTCCTTATACCCGAAACCATCATCTCCGAAACCCTGCTCAATTTCTTCAAAGAAACGCGCGAGCTCTTCCGGGAAACTGCCGAGCGCATGTGAGAAACCGACCCCCGCAGGCCGGAAACCGATCGCAAGATCAAGAAAGTGGAGCGCATTGTTGGGAGTCTCGGGACTCGTTTGGGGGAATTCGCAGAAAACTTCGTCGCCCCAGCGGCAGTGCGGCTTTTCCAAGAGCGTGGCATCGAAGTTCACTAACTTTTCCCCAATGCCCGCGCTCAACGCGGCTCGGAAGAGATCGAGGCAGATCTTCTCGCCGTCAATGGCAACGAGCTCGTGGCCACCGAGTGCAAGCGCAAACTCATCCTAGAAAATGTGCAGGAGCATGTGGAGCGCCGGGGAAAAATCCGCCCTACGTTTCCCCAAGGGCGAACCACCGCAATTATGGTGCGGTGGCCACCATGATGCCTTATGAAACGGCGGCGCGCTAGGCCCAGGGAAAGGGCCTTTTCGTGATCGCTCCCAGCGGAGATTCAGCGGAAATTCGTAATTCCAGGGATTTCCCACCCACGCGTTCCTGATCTCCCGCCTGCGCTTTTAACAAAACGCTTCCGTATCATCAGCAGACATAATCTCCTGCCATAGCTGGCGGGGCGGCTCTCAAAATTCCACTTTCACTCCCGCATACCAATTCCGAGGGGCAGCCGGATCTATACCATCGGAGCGGATGCGCGAATAATAGTTTCGGTCGAAAATGTTATTCACTCCCGCAATAAGAGTCACCCAATCCTGGAATACTTTGGCCTCAATCGTAAGGTCCCAGACATCGTAAGCTGGGATGAACCGCGAGGGCGTATTGGCACTATCGGCAAAACTGGCTCCGGAAAAATTGCCGAGAAAACCAATCTTGATCCGCTGCTGCCAGTCGTATGTCAGCCCCAGACGCAGCAGATAGTCCGGGGTGTATTGCGGCGTTTTTCCGGTATTCGGGCCACTAATGAAATCCCCTTGCATGAGCGTGAGGTTCGTAAAGAGCCCCAGCGATCCGTAACGCTGGACCCAGCTTTCGCTCGCAGGCTGCGCCGGATTTTTACCGCTACTAACGGGCTCGAAATCGCGCCGGAAAAGTCGTTCTGCCAAACCTGTGAAGTCGAGTTGCAAGGAAGCATCCCATCCGTAGGTCACCGAGCGTCCGGCATTTTCAATGATCGTCAGATTGCCGCCTGCAGCGGTGCGGGTGCCAATTTGGTTTTGAAAATCCACCAAGAAAAAGCTCGTGTCCCAAATAATCCACTCCGTTGGCGTGCCACGGAAGCCCACCTCGTAATTCCAGATGTAAGACGGATCCAGGTTCCCCGCTACCACCTCCGTCGGAGAGCTCGGCACGGCCTGAGTGAAAATAACCGGGCGGTAGGCCGTCGAGACATTAGCGTAAGCCTGCACCTGCGGTGTGAAGGCATATTCCAGGCCCAGACCAAAAAGCGGAACAAAGGTAAAATTGCTCTCGTTTTGCAGCGGAAGTCCGGCACTGGTGCGTCCCACATTGACGCTTTCCCTCACGCTTTGCCAGATGCTCTCCAGTCGCACCCCGGGAGTGATGGATAAGTTGCCGATGCGAAAGAGATTCTCGGCGAAGACCGAATAATACCAATTTGATCGCTCGCTTTGATTGCGAATGGTGCCCGTGACCGCACCTGGGCTACTCCCGCGACTGTCCACCCGAGGCGACCAAGTTTGGTAAAGCATCATCCCTGCGGAGAGGGCGTGTTCCTCGCCCAGCCATTCGTAGTTATGCAGGATCCGCGGTTCGATGCCAAAAGTGTAGAATTGCTGGTTTTCGATGCTGTTTGTTTGCGCATCTGGTCCCGCGGGCAAAGTGCCAAAGCCTCCACCCCGCTGCCGCCAACTCGCCCGCAGGTAGTAATTCCACCATCCCCGCACCGTCAGCAACGTATCCTCGCCGAGCTCATTCTCATGCAGCAGACTCACCGCGTAGCGGCTGATGCGCATGCGGTCAAAAAAGCGCGAAGTGCCGTTGCGATCGGTGTTATAGTTTACCGTGTTTGGCCCGGTTGCCAAGGTTAACCCACCGGGCTCCCCGTGTGTCTCATCATAGGCATCGAGATAGAGAAACCAGCGGCGCGGTCCCGTGGCATCCAGGGCGAAGGTCGCGCTGTAGTTGTTCAGATAATAGTAGCTGTTGGCCTCGCGGAAGCCATCCGCTTGCTGATGGTTGTAATAGCCACCGTAGGAAAATTTACCCACCGTCCCGCCAAGAGCCGTAAAATTAGAATAAAACCCAAAACTTCCCAGGGTATTCAGCGACTCGATGGCTAGGGCGCGGTCCGTAGGCGGGGGTGTCATAACGAAGTTGATCGCCCCTGCAGGCTGCGGCCCATACTGCAAAGCTGCCCCACCGCGCACCAACTCCACGCGTTCCACCGCTTGGAAGGACGGCGTGTAGTAGGCCTCCGGATACCCAAACATGTCCGCATGAATCGGGAAACCATTCTGCAGGACCTGAAAGAACTGCATGCGATGCGGCTCAAACCCACGGAAACCGATGCTGACCAGCGGCGTGGATTCCTCCGCCAAAACCAAACCCGGTGTCTGCGCAATCAACTGACGATAGTTGTCGTTGTTGATCGTCGGGAGATCATGCAGCAGCAAGTTGCTGGTCTTTTTCCCCGCATTGATCCGTGTCCCCTCAATGTCCGGCAAAAACGGCCCATCCACCACCCCAGGAACCATCCAGTCTGCCAGCACCTGCACCTCCTCCATTTGCTGCACCGGTGCCTCCTGCGCCAGCAAACTCCCTCCCATCAAGCCGCAAACCCCAGGAATTCCCAACCAACAAAAAAATAAATGCCGATGTTTCATAGACCCCTGCGCTTTATTGAGACAGGTTCTCATTCGCAAGAAAAAAGTTGCGAAAAGGTCTCATTTTCTTTTAGCTTGGGCTTGTTTCAACTTCCATGCAAGAGTCTCTGCAAAGTTTGGCGTTACCCGAGTTGTTTCAGAAAGGCGGGGTTTTCATGTGGCCTTTGCTGGTGTGTTCCGTTCTGGGTGTGGCGGTGATTTTGGAGCGGGGTCTGATTTTTTTGCGGCTAGCTTGGGGTGGAGGGAGGGTTCGCCGGGCCCTGGCAAAGGTGCGTTTGGGGCGGATCGAAGAAGCTTTGCCGGAGTTGCAGGGGCTGTCGCACCCCTTGGCTGCAGTGGCCCTGACGATCCTGAAGCATCGGCAGCGACCTGAAAGTCTGCGACTGGAGCTGGTCAAAGCCGAAGGGAGCCGACAACTCGAACGGGTGGAAAAACGCCTGCGCATCCTGGCGACCATCAGCCATCTGGCCCCGTTGATCGGCCTGCTCGGCACCGTGACCGGCCTGGTCTTGGCCTTTGCAGCGATGCAGACTTTAGGCGGCGCGGCCAAGCCATCCGATCTGGCCGGAGGAATTTGGGAAGCGTTATTGACGACGGTTTTTGGCCTGCTGGTCGCGATTCCGTGTATGGCTGCTTACCATGGTTATGAGGGTTTGGCCGATCAACTGGCGCGGGACATGCAACGACTGGTGACGGAGTTGGATGATGCGCTCGACTTGCGTGCAGGCACGGACGAACTGCCGGCATCTCATTTCACGACGAACTGGTCGGAGCAGGACCTGCAAGCCGTCGGCTAAAACTCCCTCACCTCGCGGCTTATGTTCACCCGGGTAAAACGTCCCTCGCTCGTCCTCGATTTGGCACCCCTCATTGATGTGGTGTTTCTCCTTTTGGTTTTCTTCATGCTCACCTCGAGTTTTGTCCCTCCCTCTTTGCCCCTGCAACTCCCAGGGACGCAAAACACCGCAACCGCGCCGCCGGAGCCGATTACCATCTCCATGGACCAAGGCGGACGCATTGCCATCAATGGGACGGAAGTGACCCTGGCCGAATTCCCGGAGCGCCTGGAGGCGGAGTTTGCCCTGGTGGAATCCCGGGCGGTGGCCTTCCGGGGTGACCGCGGGGCTCCTTATGGAAATTTTGTTGAGCTGATGGATCTGGCCCGGCGTGCTGGAGCGACCCAGTTGCAAATCGTTCACCAACCCAAATGAGCGCGCGGCGGAACTTTTTTGACCTTGGATTCCCGCTTCTTGTCGGCGTCTCTCTGGCGGCTCACGCCGGGCTGGCGGGCTGGAGCCGTGGCTGGACCTTGGCAAAAGGCCCGGAGGAACTGCCGGGGACGGAAACGCATTTACCCATCGTCTTTGTGACCGAACCCGCTCCCGAACCCTTGGCGGAGGTGCTTCCACCAGAGCCCGAGCCGGTGCAGGAGCCCGAACCCCTCCTCGAAGAGTCGTTACCAGAGCCAACACCCGCCCCCACTCCCGAGGCCACCCCGCTTCCAGCACCCGCTCCCACGATGCCCGAGCGCCCGAAAACCGCCGCAAAATCTCCGGCCAAAGCGAATCCCGCGCCGTCGCGGCCCGCTGCGCCCCGAGTCATCGAAGCCTCTCCGCTCAGCGGCAAGAACCCGCCCCCACATTACCCGGAAACCGCGCGCCGTCAGGGTTGGGAAGGTCGCGCCTTGGTGCGGGCTCGCATCGAAGCAGATGGCCGGGTAAGCGCGTGTAGCTTGTTGCGCAGCTCTGGCCACAGTGTGCTGGATCGTTCTGCGCTTGAAGCGGTGCGCAAATGGCGTTTTCGTCCGCGGCAAGAAAATGGCACCGCCGTAGCTTGTTTCCTGGACGTGCCAGTAAACTTTTCCCTGCGCCGATGAGGGACTTTTGCACCGCACGCTGTTCACCCCAGGCGACGACGAAGCTGTCGCTTGAGGATGAAGTAAAGCACCACATACATCGCTAGGGTCGAAACGGCCAGAACTCCGGCATTGAAAGGCAGCAGATCGAAGCGCACCCCGAAGTATTCTTTCACGGGGCCAAAGAACACGTTCAAGTGCCGGGATTCCCGGTAATCCGCCTGCTCCATTTCGGCTTTGCTCACCAAGTCCACCACTTTCTGGTTAATGAACATTTGTTCTGCGGTGATGCCCGGCTCGGCAGAAAGCAAGGCCGCGCGATTGAGCGGTTCGCCCGCCAGCACCCGATCCACCTGGCGAATTTTCTCCCGCATTTCCCGTGGGGATTTGGCTTCCAAGCCAGAGAGGATGGCCAGCAGCTCTTTGAGCTCGTCCAAGCGGTTGAGTTGCTCTTCGGAAAGATCTTTTTGGGCCACCAATGCCCGGATGGCGTGCTGAATCTCGCGCTGACGGCGGGTGAGTGGGTTGCGCGTGGCCTGCCCAAAGACTAGGGCCTCGTAGCTCCAGCGCATGGGATTGAATTCGCAGATCAATGGCACTTGCAGGTCGCTGCGCGGCTCCATGGCGCTGTCGGGATGTCGCTGGAACCACTGCTGCAACGCATAGCCCAAGTCCAAGTTGCGATTCATTTCTTCATATTTGATGAAAGAACCGCCAAGGATAATCTGCGGAATGAAGACCGCCGGGATGAGGAGAATCGCGGTCTTACTTTCCGAAACTAGGCTGGAAATGAGCAGGCCGATGCCGATTCCGCTCATGGAAGTCAGGAAGAGGAAGAAAAACATCGGCCCGGTGATGCCACGAACTCCCAGGAGCCAGTTGCCGATCCAAGTGAAGAGCAAGCACTGCACCAGGGCAAAAAGGGCCAGACTGAGCACCTTGGCCGTGACGTAGTAACTGATGCGCACGTTCAGATTGCGCTCCCGTTCCAGCACCGGGCGATCGCGGATGATGTCGTCCACGCTGTTGGTGAGCCCGAGAAACATCGCCACCACCACCGCCAGGAAGAGATAGGCCGGGATGTGGAACGCAGAGGCAAAATCATAGGAGGCCGCTTCGGAATACCGCAATACCACACCGATAAGCAGCGCCAGCACCGGAGCCATAACTAACGTAATCGCCAAGTTGGCCTCGTTGCGCATTTTGCTTATGAAGGCCCGCGCCAAGAGCGTGCGAAATTGGCCCAACTCCTCCGGCAGACGCAGGGAAAAATGTCCTGAACGCGAGGCCTGCAGCGGCGAGAGCTCCACCGTGCCGCGTAGTTCCACTTGGCCGCTGCCGGGCTCACGCACATCCCGCGCCAGCCGCCAGGCTTCATATTTGTCTCGCCAGTATTCCGGGGTGAAACGCCGCGCCGGCACG
This sequence comes from uncultured Chthoniobacteraceae bacterium, assembly GCA_964595865.1. Lineage (GTDB taxonomy): Bacteria > Verrucomicrobiota > Verrucomicrobiia > Chthoniobacterales > DYNR01 > CAZQRL01. The sequence continues at coordinate 54,612 of CAZQRL010000003.1, read as the reverse complement.
AGCTGCCCACGGTTGTTCTCCTCGTAAATAATGTCCCCGCTCAAGTCGCGCAGCGGGGTTTCCAAGACATCAAAAATAAACTCCGGCCTTGAGGTGCCGCCCGGCTCGTGCAGTTCGCTACCGCCGAATTGCTGCTGCATCGCCGCCTCGGCAAAGTAGGCCAAGGTTTCAGCGGTCGTGCCAAAAAAAACCAGCCGCCCCCCTTTGTCCAAAAGGATCACCTTCTGGAACATGTGAAAAATTTTTGACGTCGGCTGGTGAATGGTTACCAGGACGATCTTATTGTGCGCCATTGCCCGAATGGTCTCCATGACGTGTTCGGAGTCCTTCGACGAAAGGCCGGAGGTTGGCTCATCGAATAGATACACATCGGCTGAGCCGATCATGTCCAAGCCGATATTGAGCCGTTTGCGCTCGCCCCCACTGAGGATTTTCTTTTGCGGTCCGCCGACAACGTGATGGCGACGTTCGTTGAGTCCGAGCTCCGCCAGCTTGAGATCCACGCGCCGGGCACGCTCCCGGCCGGAGAGATGCGGAGCGCGGATGGCAGCGGCAAAGGCCAGGTTTTCCTCGATCGTCAGGTGCTCATCGAAAGCATCGAACTGCGGAATGAGGGCCACGTAGGACTTGAGCTCCTCGTAGTGCTCGTAGAGTGAGCGCTGGTTGAGCAACACCTCCCCTTGTACCGGCGCAAACTGCCCCGCCAAAGCGCGCAGCAGCGTACTTTTTCCGCACCCGCTGGCTCCCATTACGCAGACCATTTCACCACGCCGCAAGGAGAAGGAAATGTTGTCCAGAGCCGTGTCACCGTTGCGGAAGCGGCAAACCAGATCACGCACTTCCAGAGAGCTAATGATATTGCGCTCTTCCTCAATGAGGCGTTCCGAAAAGTTGCAGCGCAGGAGCTGCCCAGCATCAATGCGAATCACATCACCATCTTCCAGCGCGATGCTATTTCGCACCGGGACTCCGCGCACGATAATCGGACGATCGGCCCGCAACACCTCCAGCCGCCCGACCTTGCGCTCATAGTCACACTCAATTTTCAGGAGCACATCCCCGCCCCGCCCAGGTGTGAGCAGGATGTCTCCTTCTTGCAGCAGGGAAGGCTGATTGGAGACGAGATATTCCGACTTCGAAGCGCGCAGGGCAAATCGCCGTCCGAAGCTGCGAGCCCGGCGCCGCAGCTCCGCCAGCCCCAATTCACTGCGCCCGTGAAAGATGATTTTGTCCTCCAGAGTTGCGGTGAGTTCGGTCCCGGCTTTCAGGGGCACTCCGCGCAAAGTCGCCTCCACATCCCGCAGCGCCAAGACCCGGATCTTCAACCCAAAGACCACTTCCAGGCAGCTCTCCCGCTCCTTCGTCCGGTGCAGCTGCACTTCGTCATTCTCGTTCAGCGAAATATAAACATGCGCGCTGGAGACGTTCTTTTTCGCATTAAAGTAGAAAATCAAATCCTGATGGGAGAGGACTTGGTCATCGAAGAGCACCTGCTGATGCGAGTAGAGCCGTCCGAGTTCCCCCGGCCGGAGAAGCCGCCCCTGCACCATCAGTGTGCGTTGGCTGGCGTTTTTCACCAAAATCAAGTCGTGATAGCGATAGGCCAGGAGCCGCTCCGGCGGGTCGAGTCCTGGCAAGTGCACATCGCAATCTTCCCCGGTGCCAAAGCTCAGGACTTCGAGCGGAGACTGTCCCTCGGCATAAACCGTCTGCCCGACCACGGCCGAGGCATTGAGCTGATAGACGATATCAATCGCCTGGCTGGCCATACCCAGCTCGGTCATGAAGGAATAGTATGCCACGACCTGTTCCTGCTTGAGGCCCGCTTTGGAGATGAGGTCATAGAGCTGGATGCCCAGGAGCAGCTTGCGTTCCTCATCCAGTTGCCCGGCCAGCTTGCGGGCGATTTCCACGAGGTCTTGCTGCTCATGCAGCGCCTGCCGAAAAAGTTTGCGCAGTTCCGAATACACCGCGTCCGGGTAATCATAGCGCAGAAAGCCCAGACTGGAGTCAATTTCTTCCTCCAGAATCGCTCCATCCACCTTGGTGAATGCCGCATAGACTTTGATCAAGGTCGGAAGCAGGCTGGAGCCTTCAGCTACCGGACGCGGCACTTTTCGCCACCGTCGCCAGAAATTTCCCACGGTCCTACCCGCAGCGGCCACCTCCCGAATGAGCCCTTCGGCCGCCCACTGCGCCGACTCCAAAAGGCGCCGCTTGAGGCTGGACTTCCTGCTTGATCTTTCGGTGGTCTGCGTCATCATTGCCAATCCGAAACGGGCCGTAGCACAGCTTGGTAGTGCGCTTGAATGGGGTTCAAGAGGTCGTGGGTTCGAATCCCGCCGGCCCGATTTTTTTGGGATAAGCTGTGCGGGATGTCAGTTTTGGCCACGCTTTTCTTTACTACGGTCCCGCCCCGGAGTCCAGCCCGCCAACTCCCGTTCATTCCGCAGAGATGGGATACTCTACCGGCAGGGGCCAAGAACCCGCCGAGCCCTCTTACCGCCCCGGGAGCACCAAGACCGGAGCCTGCTTCTCGTTGGCTTGTTTCTGCGGGGAGGAGGTTACACTGCTACGACTGATGCTACCGCTGGCGAAGGGTGTGGTGGTGATGGTGCCCACGCCGGAGGTGCGGGAGACAGTGCCCTCGCCAAATTTGCGGGTCGTCGTGGTGCAGCCAGTCGAGGAATGTGAAATGGTCCCGCTTCCGAAACGTGCAGTGGTGATGGTTTCTCCGGGTGAGGTGCGCGTGATGGCTCCCTGACCAAAGGGGCGCGTGGTGATGGTTTTGCCATCCGGTCCCCGCGTGACCCAGCCACTGCCGAATTTGCAAGTGGTGTAAGTTTTCCCATCGCTGGTGCGGGTAATGAACCCATCACCAAATTTGCGCGTGGTGGCGGTGCCGGAAATACCGGGGATCACGACTGGCAAAGCCTCCTGCGGATCTTTGGCTTGGGAACAGGGAGTCCCGATAATCCAGACCAAGGCCACCCACAGCAGAAAAGGCCAGCGAGTTCGCATGCGAGCAATATACTCCTTCCGCCAACCGCAGCCATTTTCAATGTGGAACACCCCCGACGAGTGCTTACGATTTTGCGGGGCGCTTACGAGGGTTGTAGGCCAAGAGGCGAAGGCCGTTCAAGCAGACCAAGACGGTGCTGCCCTCGTGGCCAATGACTCCCAAGGGAAGCGGAAGAGCGAAGCCGAGGGCCGCCGCCAGGAGGATAAGAATCACGCCCGAAGCGAAGGCCAGATTTTGGTAGAGCACGCGGCGCGCATGCCGGGCCATGCCCAGAAGGAGCGGGATATTTTCCAGGCGATCGCCCATGAGCACCACATCGGCCGATTCCATGGCGATGTCGGTGCCCGCCGCCCCCATGGCCACCCCTAGATGAGAGGAGGCGAGAGCGGGAGCATCGTTCACCCCATCCCCAACCATAAGCACGTGTCCCTCTTTCTTGAGTTCGCGAATCGCCCGGACTTTATCCTCGGGTAAGAGGCCCGCTTGAAATTCGTCCACCTCGGCGATTTTGGCAATGTGCGCCGCCACGGCCGGCTGATCCCCTGTGAGCATGATTACTTTGCGCACTCCCAGAGCACGCAAGGAGCGGGCGATCTCCGCGGCTTCCGGACGCAAGGTATCGGCCAGAGCAAACAAGGCCAGCGTCTCCAGACTTTCTCCCCCTCCAGCGGCTCCACTGGCCCGGTAGGCTCCTAGCCATACGCAAGTCTTACCCTGGCTCTGGAGCTTCTCCGCGGCAGCGGTGAAACGCGCTAAATCACGCGCCTCGAGTTCCCGGAAGAGGCGTTCACTCCCGATGAGAAAACGGGTGCCCTCGACCACGGCCTCAGCGCCTTTCCCCGGCGAGGCTTGGAAAGCACGGGCAGCGGGCCATTCCAGCCCGAGCTGGGTGGCGCTTTGAACAATCGCCGCCGCGAGAGGGTGTTCGGACTTGCTCTCCAAAGACGCGGCAATCGTCAGAAGCTGTCGGGCGGCATTGGGCAGCTCAGCCGCTCCGAGGTCATGCACTCCATCCGGCAAAGCAATCTCCGTAACGGACGGCTTTGCAACGGTCAGCGTGCCGGTTTTGTCAAAGGCCACGAGGTCAATCCGGGCGGCCATTTCCAAATGCGACCCACCTTTGATGAGCACCCCTCGCCGCGCCGCCCCACCAATAGCTGAGAGAACGGTCGCCGGGGTGCTGATGATCAGGGCGCACGGCGAAGCCACCACCATCACCGTCATCGCCCGGTAAAAGGCGGTGGCAAAGTCTTCGCCCCAACCGAGCCAGGGGACCAGACAGACGGCGATGGTGAATAGAATCACCCCGGCGGCGTAACGCTGCTCGGCTTTTTCCAGGAAGCGCTGCGTGGAGGATTTCTCTGCTTGGGCTTCCGCCACTAAGCGCACCATGCGGGCTAGGGTAGAATCTTCGGAACGTTTGCTCACCACCACTTCGAGCCCGCCGGTTTGGTTGAGGGTCCCGGCAAAGACCGCATCGCCAACCTTTTTCCGCACCGGCAGAAACTCTCCCGTGAGACTCGCCTCATCCACATGGGTGCTGCCTTCACGAACAATGCCGTCAATCGGAATATGCTCTCCCGGGCGAACGAGCACGACTTCGCCTGGCACCAACGATTCCACTGGCACGAGCTCCGTCCCGCTGGGGGTTTTGCGCAGCGCTTGCTCCGGGCGCAGGGTCAGGAGTGACTCAATAGCCCGGCGGGTGCGTTCGAGCGCGTAACCTTGCAGGACGTTGGAGAAGCTGAAGAGGAAAAGTAGCAACGCCCCCTCAAACGGCGAACCGACGATCGCCGCCCCGATCGCCGCCAGGACCATGAGCACGTCAATATCCAGAGTTTTTTCCCGCAGGGAGGCAATGGCACTGCGCACTCCATAGAACCCACAGAAAATGTAAGCTCCCGTGTAGAGGGTATAAACCAACCAGCCGCGGCCAAGCGTCAGATCTACTGCCAAGGAAGCCACCAGAAATAGAAACCCGATCCCGCAAGCCAGCTCCTCGTTGAGTTCGCCGGCGAGAATTTTTTCTTTGAGTGGGCGCTTGGTGGAAGCGGCTTGGAGAGGCTCGATCTTCGCTCCGGCGGCGCGGGCACCGGCCAGAACATCGGCCTCAGTGGTGAGGTTGGAATCGAAAGTCAAGCACAGCACCTGTCCAATGTAGGTGGCCGTGGCCCGACGCACTCCATGCACCTGCTCGATGCGACGGCCAAGCTTTTCTGCAGCTGCTTCGCAGGCCCGCCCATCAAGGCGCAGGGTGCAGCGTTTCCATCCTCCCGAGGGGTCGGGGCGGAGATGTTCCCGAGCGATGCGGCGCACATCTTCGTCGGAGAGTTGCGTGGGATCAAAAACCAGCTCGACGGCGTTCCGATCGGTAAGCGGGTTGATGCCGACGATGCCGGCGTGGTCTTCGATAGAGTGCGGAGTTTCCTCCGCTGCGGGATCGGGTGTCTTATTCATGCGTGGGAGTGTCCCGAGGTGGTCGTGGGAAAAGAAAAATAGAGCGCGGTGAGGTTATCACGACCGGAGCGTTCCAAGGCGGCGGAAATGAGCCGTGGAGCAGGCGACAGGGCGGCTTCCCGGGCATCGGGCTCCCGCAGCAGTTGCAAAATCTGCCGGTCCCAGAGTCCGTCCACGATCCCATCCGTGCAGAGCAAAAAAGCATCGCCGGGTTCGTAGGCCACCGCGCCAACCTGCGGTGAGACAAATTGGTGGCCCGCCCCCAGGGCGCGATTGATGGAATTTCGCAACGGATGGCTCCGGGCTTCGCGCTCATTGATTTTGCCCGTCCGCCGCAGCCAACCCACGTGGCTGTGATCCTCGGAGAGTTGCCGCAGGCCAGCTTCCCCCGTCGCCGCTGTCGGCAGGTAATAAAGACGGCTGTCGCCAATGTGAGCGAAATAAAGCCATTGCGGCACGACCCAAGCCAAAGTGAGCGTTGCCCCCATGCCGGAACACTCCTCATATTGGGATCCGAGGTAGTTGAGCGCCTTGTTGATTTCCGCGTAGAGCTCCTCAAAAAGATCCGCAAACCCGGCCGTGAGCCCCGCCGCCATGCCTCGGTAGGCCTTGGGAAGCAGGCGGGTGATTTTTTCCACCGCGATGCGACTAGCAAATTCTCCCGCATGCGCCCCGCCCATCCCATCACTCACGGCAAAAAGAAAATCGCTCTCGGCAAGATCGGCCGCGTCTTCCTTTCCCAGGTAGGCGAAATTCTCTTTCTGCAAACGCAGGATGAGAAAAGCATCCTCGTTGTTTTTGCGCACCTTGCCGACATGGGTCTGGCCTGACCACAAGATAGGCTGTAGCGAAGCGGAGTTGGGCATGGCAGAGGGACTCAAGCGGGCTTCACCGGAGGCTCGCTATGGGTGCGACCAAAGGGCAGCGGCGAGCGGTGGTGCGGATCATCCAAGAGCGTGGCAAACTCGAAATCAATCAGACAAAAACGGCCGAGTTGTCGGGAGTAAGTGACATTGCGGATGTCGGCATCTTCATGACGCACGCCGTAAGTTTCGAGTTCGGCAAAAAGCTCGGCCAATTTCTCGGGCGAGATATTTTCCACCCGCTGACCGCAGTTCGTGGTGGAAATCTGCAAAGTCGCGGGATCTTGACTGAGCAGGCGGGGAACAAAGTTGCAACCGCGAGCCTCCAGGTGCTGCAAGACCCGCACCTCGTTGGCAAAGCGTTCTGCCGCCTCGTGACCGCGAAAGGTCTTGTGCACCACGCCATCGTAGCCGATGCGCACCAAGGCCCTCCGCGTGTCTTTGATTTCCTGCATCAGCACCGGTGTAGCCTGTAGCCGGGGCCCCGCCAAGCCCGATTCCAGACCTTGCCGCAAGCTTGCATCCCAAAGCTCAACCGGGGCAGACTTGACAGAGCTCGTGGAAAAGCCCATGTAGCGAAGCTAATGAAACTTCACTCTGCCCCCCTTCTCCGTCGTGTTCTCGGCACGGGTTCCATCCTGGTGGCTCTCACGCTCCCTGTCTGGGCCCAACTCCCGGAAGCGGAAATCAACGAAAGCCCCCTCGTTTATGAGGAGAGCAACGATGAAGCCAGCTACTCCCTCACCGGACAGAAGCTTACCATCGCCAGCGATAACAGCACCGTCAGCGTGCGCGGGCAGACTCCCGCAGTGATCATTACCGGCAATGGCAACACGGTGAATATCGAATCCGTGGACCGCATCGAAATCGCCGGCAGCAACAACACCGTCACCTGGGCCTCTGCGGTCAATCGCGACCTTCCGGAAATCGTCAATCAAGGGCAGAACAACACCATCAGCACTGCCCCGGTCGAGCCCGAGTAATCCTCTCCCTCGCTGAGAAGTCAGCTTCCTCTGCTAGGTGCCCGTTTTGACTTCGGCATCTGGGAGGAGCTGGTCCGAGAAGGCCGCGGCCTTCCTCTTGCGGTGGAGGGCGCGTTGGCCCGCATCGCCTTGCCATTGGGATCGGGATTCGGAAGTCTTTCCTTCCTGGCCGGTCCGCACAGGAATCAAGTTTGCCCTCGCGGGAGTGCTGGCGCTGTGGCTGGCGTTGCCCTGCGCTTACCCGAGCCCACCTGGGCGATTACGACAGCCTTCGTTCTCTCCCCCCCCGCGATTCGTCGGAGCCATCGCCAAAAAACCTGCCTGCGCATCGTGAGCGCGGTGCTCGGCGCGATGACCGGTTTTAGCATTACCGGGTCTTTAGAGCAAAGCCCATTGTCTAACGTCGCCGCCGTGGGCTCGGTGGTGGCTCTGACAACCACTGCTTGCGGCGGGCAATTCGCTCCTTACGGACTGCGACAATGGAGCTACACCACCACGCTGGTCGCCACCCAGGGGCTCTGGAACCCCGAGGCTTCCTGGAGCATCGGGCTGGCTCGCTGCAGCGAAATCTGCATCGGCATTGCCGTCACCACCACCGTGCAGTTTGCCCTTTGGCCCCGCTACGCCCGGAGGGAATTTCTTTGCGGAGTGCGCGAGATTCTCAGCGACATTGCAGGGGACTTCTCGGCACGGGCCGCGTTTCAGCGCTGCCGCCAGGTGTTGCAGGCACAGTTATTGGCATTATCCACCGCATCACAAGCCCCAGCGGAGACCGCATCGGAGGCTTTCGTTCACGCCCGGGAGGAAATCCATGCAATGGGGTGGTCAGTGAAAGATACGCTGGCAGGATTGCTCTGGGTAGCCCGCGCGGAGAAGAGCTACCGCCTTACGGAAAAATTACCGCGAAGCCGCAGCACCTTGGCACTGGAAGAGCTCCCGACCGATACGGCGCTCTAATTTTCAGTCCCTGTGGCGAAAACCAGCCTCGCAGGCGGGGCAGTGAGGCGATTCCAGAGAAGCGGCAGCATGGCTCCGCGACTGAGTTCGGGTCGGCGCGCCACCAAAGCCCAGTCCCCACCCTGTGGATGCAGACTCCAGGCAAAAATGGGCGCGATCGTCTCGGACTCGGAAAGCGGGCCAAAGTGCGGACGGATTTCGCCGAAACGCCAATCGCTGAAAACCACCTGCCCATCCCGCTCCGATACCCCGTAAAAATCGCCTGTGAACCAGCGCAACGCCCGGACGCTGCGGGACTCCTCGAGACCTTGCAGCAGGTGGCGGTTGCGGGGGAGGCGGTCAAACTGGATGTGCCCCGGGGGATCGTTGAGCGAGTAGTAGCCGATCCAGAGCGAGTCCTCGTTCGCCGCGAGGCAGCGCCAAAGAACGGTGTTGAACGGCGTGGGCGAGCTCATCCATTGCGAGAAAGGTATTTTTTGCTCTGCCAAGGCAGCAGCAAAGTGCCGGTCGGCCTGGCTCTTGGCCGCGAAACTCCAAACCACATAGAGCGAGCTGAGTCCCAAACCAAGCCGATTGGCCCGGGCGCGCCAGTTGGAACCGGGCCGAGAAAACCAGGCCACTACCAAGCCCAAAAGCAAAGGCAAGGTGTAGAGGGGATCTATGATGAAAAGATTATTCCATCCCAGGCGCAAATCGCTGAAGGGCGCCAACACACTCGTCCCATAAACGGTAAAGACATCAATCAGCACATGGGTCAGAAGGATGGCGAAAACCGTCAGCGTGGCCCGGAGAAGCCCCACCGATGGACGATGGATTCTCCGGATGAGCAGACCCAAAATCGGGGCCGCCGCGAGCATGAAAAGCAGGGAGTGCGAGAGTCCACGGTGCCAGTAGAGCCGATCCACGGAATCCAGCCAGGGGTAAAGCAAGACATCAAGATCCGGCAAAGTTCCCAACGCCACTCCCCAGAGGATAGCCTTGTTGCCGATGCCGGTGCGACCCAGACCCGCCTCGGCCACCGCTGCGCCGAGGGCTGCTTGCGTGAGCGAATCCATCGCGCTACCTTGCCGCATGAGGAGGTTTTTGCAACCGAGAGTCGGCGCATTTCTCAGCCTGCCGGGGCAAAAAAATCTGGTCCGGCTAGAGAGGAGGGGGTAAGACCACCCATCCGCCTGCTCCATCGTTGCCACGGTCTCAACTTATGAAAAAACTGCTCTTCCTTTTGCCGGGACTCCTGCCCGCGCTGCTGCTCGCTCAGGATGATCTCGCTGGGGACCTCCCCACTGCAGGTCCCGACCCCTTGAACCTCTGGACCATCCTGCAATCCGGCGGCATCGTCATGATCCCGCTGGCCGCACTGTCGGTCATCGCGGTAATGCTCATTTTGGTTTACGCCCTGACCATGACGCGGTCTTCGATCGTCACCGCGCGCTACATGCAAACCGCCGAGGCCCTGTTGCGCAAAAAAGACTACCTCGGGTTGGTTGCCATTTCCAACCGCCATGGCGAAGCCGTGGCTCGCATCCTCAAGCGCACGGTGGATTTCCTCACCAAAAACCCCGCCGCACCTCTGGCCGACGCCCGCGACATCGCGGCCACCGAAGGCACCCGCGAAGCCAGTCGGCTGAATCAGCGCATCGTCTATCTAGCCGATATCGGGGCCATCGCCCCCATGCTGGGGCTTTTCGGCACGGTGCTGGGGATGATCCGCTCCTTCAGCGTCGTGGCGAGCGATATCGCAACGACCCGTCCAATGCTCTTGGCGGAGGGGGTTTCGGAGGCGCTCGTCAGCACGGCCGCGGGTCTGCTCATTGGGATTCCGGCCATGGCGGCCTATGCTTATTTCCGCGGGCGGGTGCAGGGGCTCATTGCCGATTTGGAGGCGGCCACGACGCATCTCATGGCTTTGCTCGGCTCCACCTACACGCCGGAGGATCCGAAAACCCGATGAATTTCCGTCTGCGAGCTGATCCCGAGCCGGGGGGATTCCAGATCGCCCCGATGGTGGATATTGTCTTTCTCTTACTCATCTTCTTCCTCGTGACCTGGAATTTTGCCCGTTACGAAACCGAGCTGGATGTGGTCGTGCCGACTGCCAAAGAGGGCCAAGAGACCCGCCGCGCCATGGGGGAAGTCATTCTCAATGTCAAAGCCGATGGCAGCATTGTCCTCAACCGACGCAGCCTCACGCCCGATGAACTCCTGGCCGCCCTGAGCCGGATCTCCGAGCTCTACCCAGATCAGGCCGTGGTCCTGCGCGGAGACGAAAACGTGGAATACAAATCCATCGTGGCCGTTCTGGATATCTGCCGGGCGGCTAATATCTGGAACGTGGCCTTCGCCACCAGCAAAGCCGAGTAACCCCGCATGCGGAGCTGCGCCACGCTTCTCAAGGCCGGACTCTGGTTGGCTGGGACCAGTTTGGTCCTGGCTCAATCCCCGACCGTCCGCCGGGCTGAACCCATCCCGCAGGGCCCGCCGGTGGATCCCAATCAAATCCAAAATCCCGCTTGGATGGATCGCATCCCGCGCGCCCAGGCTGTCGCAGCGGCAACTCCTATCCCAACCACCACCCCGGTTCCCGAGGCCACTCCAGCACCTTTCCGGCCTCCAGGAAGCATCCCCCGCGCCCTCGAAGTGGAACCCACTCCGGCACCCGTCTCGACCCCGGCACCGCCGAGCGCTGCGGAAGCCTCTCCCACGCCCGAGACACAAGCCACCCCTTCGACGCCGGAAGGCACCTTGGAAACCACCGCCCGCGAAGGCTTGGACGAACCCCGGCGCATTCAAACCCCGAAGGATTTTGCCGACGCCTTTTTCGCCCGGAAGATGTATGACCTGGCAATCCCGGAGTATGAGAAATACCTCGCGGATAATCGCACTGCCCCGGACCGCGACGCAGCATTTTTCCGTTTGGCGGAATCACACCGCATCCTCAATCGGCCCCAAGAAGCCCAGTCCACTTACGAGCGCCTCCTGCGCGAGACCCGCAAAGGCGAGTTTGCCGGAGCGGCGGCCTATCGTCTGGCCACGATGCTCCTGGAACAAAACCAAGCCGCCCGGGCCGCCGGGATGTTTGAGGTCGCGGCGACCGAGGCCGGAGATGCCGCCATTCGCCTCTCGGCTTCCTTTTTTGCCGCCCGCGCGGCCGAAATGGCCGGGGAGAATCGCCGCGCCTTCCGGCTCTACGATGCAGTTCTGAAGAATCCTGCCGCCGACATCCGTTACCGGGAGGCTTCCCTGGCTGGGATGGCCCGGCTCTCCGCAGCTCTGAATCGCCACCAGGAAGCCATTGAGCTCTACCAGGCCCTGGCCAAAACCACGGAAAACCCCAAGCTGAAAAACGAGTCCTTGCTCAAAGCGGCCAACTTGCTCCTGGTCTCGAAGAAAAACGATGCGGCCCGGGCCTTGCTGTCCCAGCTGGCGGAGCAGAGCGAAACGCCCGAAGTCGCCTCCGCCGCTCGTTTCGGGCTACTGGAGCTCGATTACCAAGCGGGGGATTTCGGCAAGATCGCCGGGCTTAGCGAAGCACAGATCGAAGCGCTGCCGGCCGAATTGCGTGGCCGCGCGTTCCTCCTCGCCGCCAACGCCCATCGCGAACGCGAGCAGTTCCCCGAAGCCCTGCGGCTCTATGATCGCGTCATCCGGGATTTCGCTGGCACCCCCGCCGAAGCCGAGGCGCAGTTCAACCGACTGGTCTGTCTCTTCCGCATGGATGACCCGACGCTCCTGCCTTCGCTGAATCGCTTCCTGCTGGAAGCGCGCGATCCCAAGGAAATCGCTCAGGCGCGAATGCTTAAAGCCGAGACGCATTTCCAGGCCGGGGATTTCGCGGATGCCGCCGCGACCTACGGAGCCCTGGTCAATTCCAACCTGCCGGATTCCTTGCTCGCGGATGCCGGCTACAAACACGCCTGGTGTCTGGCAAAAATCGGGCAGCACAACCAGGCCACCATCGCCTACAGCGAATTCATCAATCGCTTCCCGAAAGATCCGCAAATCCCCGCTGCCCTCCTCGGGCGCGCACTTTCCCATCAATCGGCCGGCGCTCCCGACGCCGCGTTGCGCGACTTTGACAAGGTGATCGCGGAGTATCCGCAGAGCCCCGAGCGCGAAGTGGCGCTCCTGCAGCGCGGCCTGCTCTACGGAGCCCAGCGTAACTACGCGAAAATGCGCGAGGATTTTACCCAATTGCTGGAGGAATTTCCTGCCACCAAAGCCCGAGCCCAAGCTGAGTTTTGGATTGGCTACGCCTTCTTCGAGGAGAAGGAATACGAGAAAAGCCTGGCGCCTTTCGCCAAGGCCGCTGAGCTCGACCCGGAAAGTTACGGCTCCCGGGCCAACTTGCGTCGGCTTCTCGCAAATTACTACTTGGAACGCCCGACGGAGACCGCCCAAGTCCTCGAAGAGAACGATCTCCCGAACGTCCCCGCCGAGATCTATCAATGGCTAGCCGCCAAGTTCATCGAGACCGGCGACCAACCCTCGGCGGAAAAATATCTCCGTATCATTCTTTCCGGCAAAGCCGGCAACGCCCCGACTCCCGAACTCTACTTGCAGCTCGGGCAAAACCAGCTCCTGCAAAAGAAATACCAGGAGGCCCTCGAACCCATCGCCCAGTATCTCGAGTTGGTCAAAGATCCCCCCTCCCGCGCCCGAGCCCTGCTCGCCCGGGCCGAGGCGGAAATTGGCCTGCAACGCTATGAAGAAGCGGAAAAATCTATCGGCGACGCCTTGCTTTTGCAACCCGAAGGCCGCATCAATGCCGAGTCCCGCATCCTCTCTGCCCGCTTGCAAGAGGCGCGCGGCAACCCCGCCGAGGCCGCCCGCATCTACATGACCGTCGCCGTCCTCTACGATGATGAAACCATCACTCCGGCCGCTCTCCGCTCAGCCATGGCCGCTTATCGCAAAGCCGGGGACACCGCCGGAGAACGCAAGGCCAAGGAGGAGCTCGAGTTGCGCTACCCGTCCGCCCCTCCCACCTCCTGATTTTTTGTCAGCATGCAAAGCATCCTGCGTTTCCTGCTTTTTCTCGCGGTGCTCGGCGCCGCTCTGAGCGCACTGTGGTTCTGGAGAGCCGCCCGGAAAGCCGCTGCAACCATCCCCGCCCCGCCAGCACTCGCAGCCCCCAGCGTGTCGGGTAGCCTTGCCCATTTGCAGCAGCTCGATCGCGAGTTCCAAGAATTGGTGGCCCGCATCCGCCCAGCCGTTGTGAGCATCACAGCGGAAAATCAAATCGCGCTCATTCAGCAGCAGCGCGGTCCGGTGGGGACTTTGCGCCTGCCGCCAAATCTCGGCTCCGGCGTGCTTGTTTCCAAGCAGGGACACATCGTCACCAATTTGCACGTCATCAATCAGGCCAATGCCATCCAGGTGCATCTTTTCGATGGCAGGAACTATCCCGCGCGGGTGCTGGGGGCCGATCCACTCACCGACATCGCCGTTTTGCAAATTGAGGCTCCCGATTTGACTCCAGCTCCTTTTGGTAACTCCGATGAGGTTCGTCCGGGCCAGTTGGTCTTTGCGATCGGCAATCCCTACGGCCTACAGGAAACCGTTACCCAAGGTATCATCAGCGGGATTGGTCGGCGCAGCACCACCGAGTCGGTAAACGAGTTTTTCCAGACCGACACGGCCATCAATCCTGGCAACTCCGGGGGGCCATTGATCAATCTGCGCGGCGAGGTCATCGGGATTAACAATCACATCACCTCGCAGACGGGAGGGTGGCAGGGGATTGGTTTTTCCATCCCTTCGAATACCGCCAAACGCGTCTATGAGGACATCCGCGATCTGGGACGCGTGCAGCGATCCTGGTTCGGCATCGCCTGGTCCAGGGCCCTCACTCCGGATCTGGCCGTGCGGCTGGGCCTGCCCGATGCCAGTGGAGTCCTGGTGCAATACATCATGGATCAATCCCCGGCTGCGCGGGCTGGCTTGCGTGCTGGAGATGTCATCACAGAGTTCTCGGGGCGACAGGTCAATGATGGGTTTGATCTGCGGAATCGCGTGGCAGAAACCGAAGTCGGAAAGGAAGTAACGGTGAAGTTTTACCGCGATGGGAAACCCCAGGAGGTGAAGGTGAAGCTCGAGGAGTTTCCCGGCACACCATGAGCGAGCACAAGCCCGCGAGCGGTTGGAATCTCCAACTCTCCTACGCCAGCCTGCCCGGGCTGTTCTACGAGCGCGTCGCCCCCACCCCCGTCCGCGAACCCGAGCTCGTCTTTTTTCACTACGAATTGGCCCGCGAGCTTGGCCTGCCATGCAGCCCTCTACCCCCGGCGGAAATCTGGACCGGCAACCAACTCCCACCCGGCTGCGAGCCCATCGCCCAGGCCTACGCGGGCCATCAATTTGGCCACTTCACCATGCTTGGCGACGGACGTGCCATTCTCCTTGGCGAACAACGCACACCCGCCGGACAACTCCTCGATCTGCAATGGAAAGGCACCGGACCCACGCCCTTCTCCCGCCGTGGAGATGGGCGCGCAGCCCTCGGCCCGATGCTGCGCGAGGTCCTCATCAGCGAAGCCCTGCACCATTTGGGCATCCCGACCACCCGTGGCTTGGCTGTGGCGAAAACCGGCGAGATTGTCTGGCGAGAGCGCGGGCTGCCCGGGGCGGTGCTCACGCGCGTCGCTGCCAGCCACCTGCGCGTCGGCACCTTTGAATATGCTTCCTGGCGAGGCGGAAAGGAGGCCATCGAGCCGCTGCTAACCTATGCCTTGCAGCGGCACTACCCGACCGAATGGGAACAGGTGCAAGGTGGGGAAAACCCGGCGCAAACCTTCCTCCAGGCGGTTGTGGCGCGCCAGGCCCGGCTGATTGCCCGCTGGATGCACGTCGGCTTCATCCACGGCGTGATGAATACCGACAACATGGCCATTTCCGGAGAGACGATTGACTTCGGCCCCTGCGCCTTCCTCGAAGCCTACCGCCCCGGCACGGTCTTCAGCTCCATTGATCACCAGGGCCGCTACGCCTATGATCAACAGCCGCGCATTGCCCAGTGGAATCTTGCCCGTCTGGCGGAGACGCTTCTGCCGCTGCTTCCTGGCGAGGAAACCGAAGCCATTGCCTGGGCCACCGAGGCCGTAAGAACCTTTGCGCCCGTCTTTCAAGCTGCCTGGCGTTCCGAGGCCATGGCCCGCTTGGGGTTGCTCCCGGCGCAAGATTTGGCCCAGGCGGAGGCGGACGAGAAACTCTACGCTGACCTTTTGCAGTGGATGGAGCACCGCCGGGCTGACTACACCAACACCTTCGCCGGTCTCTGCGCGCATGCCGAGCTCCAGGATCCTGCGGGGCTCAATTTGCCGGGAGTGCCCTGGGAAGATCCGCAGTTAGGAGCCTGGTGGCAACGCTGGCGGGCCCGACTGGCCCAAGATCGCCAGCAACCCGAGGAGTCCCTGGCCCTCCGCCGAAGAACCATCCCGGCCCTTATTCCCCGCAACCACCGGGTCGAAGAAGCGCTCGCCGCTGCCGAAGCGGGCTACCTAGACCCCTTCCACAATCTTTTCCGCGCCTTGCAAAATCCCTACTGCCACAGCGAGCTCCCCACCCCCTGGCAAACCCCGGCTCCAGCAAGCAGCGAACCCTACCGCACCTTCTGCGGAACTTGAAAAATCGTCTGCGTCCCGGACTGGCCAGCCGCCGCCGGTCGGTGTAGGTTGGCTATCTTGCCGGTATGACGCCCGAGGTCACCCAGTCTCCACTTGCGGAAATCCCTCCGCCCGCGGCTCCGCCCACGGAGGGGGGAGTGGCTTCTCGCGGTTGGATTCGTATCAAGGGTGCGCGAATGCACAACCTGCGCAATCTCGATGTGCGGTTGCCGCGGGAGAAGTTGGTGGTCATCACCGGCCCGAGTGGTTCGGGCAAATCTTCCCTCGCTTTCGACACGCTCTTCGCCGAGGGGCAGCGCAAATACATGGAGAGCCTCTCGGTCTATGCCCGG
Source organism: uncultured Chthoniobacteraceae bacterium (assembly GCA_964595865.1). Classification (GTDB taxonomy): domain Bacteria; phylum Verrucomicrobiota; class Verrucomicrobiia; order Chthoniobacterales; family DYNR01; genus CAZQRL01. Next base: position 38,376 of record CAZQRL010000003.1, on the reverse strand, counting down.
CAGTTCCTCGATCAGATGCAAAAGCCCGAGGTGGATTTCATCGAGGGCCTTTCGCCAGCCATTGCCATCGAGCAGCGCTCGGCCGCGGCCAATCCCCGCTCCACCATCGCCACAACGACGGAGATTTACGATTACCTGCGCCTGCTCTTCGCCGCCGCTGGACAACCTCACGATCCCGTTACCGGCGAACCCGTGCGCCGACAGACCCCGCAACAAATCGCCGATACCATCCTCGCCTGGCCTCCCGGTAGCAAATTGGTCATTCTCGCCCCGCTGGTCCGGCGGGAAAAAGGGGAGTTTCGCGATGTCATTGAAAAAGCCCGTCGGGAGGGGTTCGTGCGTCTGCGAGTGGATGGAGAGATTATCGAACTGGAGCCGCGCAGCCTGCCGAAATTATCCAAGGAGCAGGTGCATAACATCGAAGCCGTGGTGGATCGTTTGGTTTTGCGCGAGGGCCTGGGGCAACGGCTGGCGGATTCCTTGGAGACCGCCCTGCGCTGGGGGGAGAATCATCTCTTCGTCCTGCGCCAACTTCCGGAAGAAGCCACCTGGCAACTGCACCGCTTCTCCACAGAATTTTGTAACCCAAATACCGGCTTCTCCCTGCCCAGGCTGACGCCCAAGCATTTTTCTTTCAACAGCCATCTCGGTGCCTGCCCGGAGTGCCACGGCCTTGGCACGAAGCTCTTTTCCGACCCGGAGCTGATGTTGGACCTTACGAAGTCGCTCGCCGAGGGGGCTGTAAAACCCTGGAAAACCGGCAACAAACGCATGCGCCAATACTACGCGGCGCTGCGCACCTCGCTGGCCCGCTTCGCCGGTGTGGACGAGAAGGTGCCTCTGCAAGACTTGCCCTTGTCCTTCCGGGAAGTGCTCTTGCATGGCACCGGGACCCAAGCGATCGAACTGGAGTGGAGTCCAGGAAAAATCACTCATCGTCCTTTCGAAGGCGTGGTAGCGCAGGTGAGCCGGCTGCTGGAGACAAGCGAGAGTGAGTTCACCCGTCAGCGCTTGCGCGCCTTCTCCAGTTGGCGAACCTGCCCGGCCTGTCAAGGATCCCGGCTACGCCCGGAAATCCTCGCGGTGACTCTCGCCCGCCACAGGGGGCCTGCTCTAAACATTCAGGACTTCTGCGCCCTGACCATCGAGGACGCCCGCGGCGTGGTGGAAGATTTTATCCTGACCCCGGAACAGCAGAAGGTGGTGCAGGATGTGGTGCGGGAGATCGCCCAGCGGCTGGAGTTTCTGCACCAGGTCGGTCTGGGCTACTTGAGCTTGGACCGCGAAAGTGGCACGCTCTCCGGTGGCGAAGCCCAACGCATCCGTCTGGCCACCCAGATCGGCTCGGGTCTGGCGGGCGTGCTCTACGTGCTGGATGAACCCAGCATCGGTCTGCATCAACGCGATAATGATCGCCTCATCGCCACCCTGCGCGGCCTGCGCGACTTGGGAAATTCCGTCATCGTCGTGGAACATGATGAGGATACCATCCGCGCGGCTGATTACGTGTTGGACATGGGGCCGGGTGCTGGACCTCGCGGTGGACAGGTGGTGGCTGCGGGCACGCCGGAACAAATCGCCGCCTCGCCGACTTCTCTCACCGGGCAGTTCATCTCCGGGGCTCTGCGCATCGGCGTTCCCAAACGCCGCGTGCCGCCTCGCCAGGAACGCCCCGAAACCCCTTCGATCGGTGATGGTTGGTTGACCATCCTCGGCGCGAGAGAGAATAACCTGCAAAACCTGCGCGCCTCTTTCCCCGCCGGCTTGCTCACTTGCGTAACCGGAATTTCCGGCAGCGGCAAATCCACCCTCGTCAACGACATCCTGTGGGCCGCTCTAGCGCGAGAGCTCAATGGTGCCAAAACCAAGCCCGGGGCCTACGAAGCCATCATCGGTCTGGAGCAGTTCGACAAGGCCATCGTCATTGACCAATCCCCGATCGGGCGTTCGCCGCGTTCCAATCCGGCCACCTATTCCGGTGCCCTCGGGCCTATTCGCTCCCTCTTCTCCGAGGTGCCGGCCTCCCGTGTGCGTGGCTACGGGCCGAGCCGTTTTTCCTTCAATGTCAAAGGCGGGCGTTGCGAACACTGCCAAGGCGATGGCCAGATCAAAGTCGAGATGCACTTCCTCGCCGATGTCTATGTCGAGTGCGAGGTCTGCCGCGGTCGGCGCTACAACCGCGAAACCCTGGAAGTAACCTACAAGGGCAAAAACATCGCCGATGTCCTGGAAATGACCCTCGATGAGGCGGCGCGCTTCTTCCGCAACGTCCCGGCACTTTCGGAAAAACTGGAGTGTCTGCTGCGCGTCGGGCTGGGCTATCTGCGGCTCGGCCAGCCCGCCAACACGCTCTCGGGCGGCGAAGCCCAGCGCCTGAAACTTGCCGCCGAACTCGCTCGCCGCAGCACCGGACGCACAGTTTATCTGCTCGACGAGCCCACCACGGGCCTGCACTTTGCAGATATCCAGAAACTCCTCGAAGTCCTCCTGCGCCTGCGCGACGCCGGCAATACGCTTATCGTGATCGAACACAACCTCGAAGTCATCAAATGCGCCGACTGGATCCTGGATCTGGGGCCAGAAGGCGGACGCGGCGGAGGTCAAATCGTTGCCGAAGGCACGCCGGAAGCCGTCGCCCAAGCCGGACGCGGCCACACCGCGCGCTACCTCGCTCAGATCCTGGCCCGATGAAACTCCTGCTCGCCCCACTGGCCGCATTGTCTTTTCTCTCCCTCGCCCCCATGCTTCCGGGCAGCACGCCCGATCCCGATGCTTTGGAGCAACTCTATCTCGCCCGGCGTGCCCTCGCCGAGGGCTTCCCCCAAGCTTTCCTGCCCGCCTTGGAAAGCCTGGCCAACAACCCCGCCGCAGCAAGCGAATTGCGCCAGCAAGCCAGCCTGCTACTCGCCGAGAGCCTCTTGGCAGCAGGCCGCGCCGAACATGCCCTGGCAATCGCGCAGCAACTCCCACCCTCTCCGGAATCGGACCTTCTGCAAGCCCGCGCCCTCACCGCGCGGGAAAATTGGCCAATGGCCCTGGCCGCTTACGAACGGGCCGCCGCAGCCAACGATGCCAGCGTCCGAGCCGATGCCGCTCTCGGAGCGGCTCGCTGCTTGATTGCCAAACAAGAATGGGCGGCGGCGCAAGCCTGGCTCGCCGAGGTTCCGGCAGATTCGCCGGTTTCCGCCGCCGCCCGTTTGGAAGAAGCCCGCCTGGCTTTGTGGCAAAACCAACCCGCCCGTGCCGCAACCGTCCTCAACTCCATCCCCGAAATCCCTCCGGCCTGGCAGCCGACTTTTACCTACCTGAACGCCTCCACGCTCCTCGCCCAAGGGGATGCCGAGGGAGCCTTACTCGCTCTAGGTGGCAGCATCTCTTTGGAGCAGAACGGCCCAGCCGACGAGGCGATGGTGGAGTTGCAAGCACGCTGCCTCTTGGCTTCCGGCGAGGAGAGCAAAGCCGAGTCGCTGCTGGAGCGCTACTTGCGTCTGGCCATCGGCGAGGCTCCCCGCCTAGCGGCTTTGCAGTTGCTGGATTCCATCTACGCCGCCCAGGATTCGCCCTCTATCTCCGAGCTGCGGCGTTTGGCGGATGATGAGGCGGAGCCCCTGCGCGCCTTGGATGCGGGCTACTTCCTGGCCCGGGCCGAAGAACGCACCGGGCGAAACTCCAGCGCTTTAGGATGGTTTCGCCGGGTCGCCTCCGAACACCCTTCCATCGCGCTGCGAAACTCCGCCCGTCTGGCGGCTGCGGAATTGCTGGCCAAACAAAGAGATTTCGCCGCTGCTGAGCAAGAAATCGCCTCGCTGACTTTGCCGGAGGCGGATTTCCTCCGCGGCCAAATCGCCTATGAACAGCAAAACTTCCGCGTCGCCGAGGAACACTTCACCCGGGCCATGCAGTCACCGGAATTGCGCGAACACGCCCTATACAATGCGGCCGTCTCCCGCCTGCTCGGACAGCCCCCCGGCGAACCCAATCCCTGGCAGGAGCTTCTGGCGCAGCAGAACAGCACTCCGGAGCGGGTCGAGCGCCTGCGTTTGCTGGCTGCCTTGGAAGCAGCCCGCCAGCGCTCTCCGATGACCGATGAGCTTTTCCGCGCCGCCTGGCCCATTTCCGCGCTACCTTGGGCCGAATGGCGGCTCATTTCCGGGGATCACGCGGGGGCGTCCCGCCTCCTCCTGGCGGCCCAAGCCCGAGGAGATGCCGCAAATTCCGAAGGCACGGACTTTTTGCAGATTTTCCTCAGCGACGACGGCACCGAGGCGGGGCAGTTGCGAGCCATGGAGCAGGCGCAGCAATTTCTGCAACGGTATCCCGAGTCCCCCCGTGTGCGGGAAGCCGGATTCAAACTGGCGGAGCTGGAGTTCCAACGCGGGGATTATCTTGCCGCCCGCAGCCGACTGGAGCAGTTGGCCACGGATTTCCCTGCGGGGGCCGAGGCCCAACAGGCTTGGTTCTTAGCCGGAGTGGCCTCGGCGCGCCTCTTGCAGGAGGATGCCATCGAGCAGGCTTTGTTGGATTTTGAGGAAGCCGCCAAGGGGGAAAACGAGCTGGCCTGGCGCGCCCGGTTCGAACAAGCCCTGTTGCTCTCGGCCCGCGGAGCGCCGGAAGAAGCCCTGGTGCTGCTCAACCGGGTGATTACCTCCTCGAGCGATCCCAGCCTGCGTTCCGCCGCCCGGGTGGAAAAAGGCGATGCGCTTTTTTCCCTGGCCTCTTCTGCCCAGCCTCCTGCCACCGCCCTGGACGAAGCCATCACCACCTGGCAAGATCTCGCCACCGATCCGGATGCTCCGCTTTCCTGGAAAGAACAAGCCTGGGTCAAAGCCGGAGCGGCTCTGGAAAAGGCCGGGCGCCCCCGCGAAGCTCTGCAGAATTACTATCGTGTGCTTCTGGGACGGGAAAGCGCCACCGCCGAAGACTTCTGGTTTTACAAGGCGGGCTTCGATGCCGCGCGTCTCCTGGAGGGCCAATCCGACTGGTCGGAAGCCATTCGCATTTACGAGCGCCTGGGGCGCATGGAGGGACCCCGCGCTGCCGAAGCCTCCGCCCGCGCCAACCGATTGAGACTGGAAAAGTTCCTTTGGAACGAGTAAATCTATCCCTTCATCCCTTATGTCCCAACCGATCAAGCTCTTCATCCCAGGTCCCGTCCACGTCTCCGCCAAAACCTTCGCCGCTTTCTCCTCGCCCATGATCGGGCACCGCAGCAGTGATTTCAAAGCTCTCTATGCTGGCATTCAGCCGAAATTGCAGGCTCTCTTCGGCACCCAGCGCCCCGTTTTCCTCTCCACCTCTTCCGCCTGGGGCGTCATGGAGGCCGCCATCCGCAACCTCGTGCAAAAAAAGGTTCTCAACTGCATGTGCGGGGCCTTCTCCGACAAGTGGTATGATGTGAGCCGCCGCTGCGGTAAGGAGGCGGTGGCGCTGTCCTTCGAATGGGGGCAGCCGGTGCGCCCGGAAGCTGTCGAAGCCGCTCTGGCCGAGGGTGGCTTTGATGCCGTAACCCTCATCCACAACGAAACCTCCTGCGGTGTGCGCAACCCCCTCCCGGAAATCGCTGCGGTAGTGAGAAAATTCCCCGGTGTCCTGCTGATTGTGGATACCGTCTCTTCTTTCTCCGTCGAGCCCATTCCGATGGATGCCCTCGGCATTGATGTCCTCCTCACCGGCAGCCAAAAGGCCCTTGCCCTGCCGCCCGGGCTGGCGCTCTTTGCTGTTTCGGAGGCCGCGATGGAACGCGCCGCTGCCCAACCCGGACGCGGATACTACTTCGACTTCGTCGAGTTTGCCAAAAACCAGGAGCAGGACATGACACCCAGCACCCCCTCCATCTCCCATATTTACGCCCTGGCCTCCAAACTCGAAGACATCGAGCAAGAAGGACCAGCGAATCGTTACGCCCGCCATGCCCGCCTCAATGCCATGGTGCATGAATGGGTGCTGCGGCGCGGCTTTGAGTTTTTTGCCCCTGAGGGCTATCGTTCGCTCAGTCTCACCTGCGTGAAAAACAACCAAGGCGTGGACGTGGCGGCGTGGATCAAGCGGCTCAAGGAAAAGTATTTCTGTGTCATTGACGGCGGCTACGGCAAATTGAAGGGGCAGACTTTCCGCATTTCCAACATGGGTGACGAGACCGACGAAACTATCGGCCAGCTCTTAGAGTGGCTGGATGATACTCGGCCCTAAGCCGCCGTTACCGGAATGAGCGACGCCGGTTCCCCGACCAGTCCCGCCCCACGCGAGCACTCGCACGGAGCGCTGCTCTCTGCGGTGCTCTGGTTCGGGTTGGTCTTCGGCGTCCTCATCCTTCTCAGCCAGGGGAAGAATTTCTTCATTCCTCTGGTCATCGCCCTCATCGCGGTCTATCTCATTCATGCCCTCAGCCGGGCCATCCAGCACCTACCGGTCCTGGGCCGCTTTTTGCCCGGACCAGTGGCGGTGATTCTTTCCTTCGTGACCATCTTCTTCCTTGGTTACGGGTTGTTTTCTTTGGTCGCTGACAACGCGCTTTCCGTGGCCAACAAGGCTCCGGAATATCAAGCCCGGCTCCTGCAGATCCAGGGTGACCTTTTCCACAAATTCGGCTGGGAGCAGCCGCAGTCTGTTGGTGACGTCTTCCGTTCTCTCAACCTCCGCGAAGTCTTCACCACCGTCGCCACCAGCCTGGCCAGCCTTCTCGGCAACCTCACGCTTATCTTTCTCTACAGCCTCTTCCTGCTCATCGAGCTGCGTTACCTGCCGGCCAAGCTCAAAGCCCTTTTTCCCGACCCCCATCGCCAGGAGCTGGTCGCGGAAATGCTGCAACGCATTGACAAAGACATTCAGACCTACGTCGGGGTAAAAACCCTGGTGAGTCTCATCACCGGGCTCCTCTCTTATATCATCATGCGCATTGTGGGCCTTGATTTCGCCGAGTTCTGGGCCCTGCTTATTTTCGTGCTTAATTTCATTCCCACCATCGGCTCCATCTTCTCCACCCTCTTTCCGTCGCTCCTCGCCCTGGTGCAATTCGAAGCCCTCGGCCCGATTCTTCTGGTGGCCATCGGCATCACTGCCGTGCAGCAGCTCATGGGGAGTATTATCGAACCGAACATCATGGGGCAGTCCCTGAATCTGAGTCCCCTCGTGGTGATCATCTCCCTGATCCTTTGGGGCAGCCTCTGGGGAATCGTCGGCATGTTTTTGTGCGTCCCCATCACTGTCATTCTCGTTATCATCCTCGGAAACTTCGAGCGCACCCGCTGGGTAGCCATTCTGCTTTCAAAAAACGGCAGTCTGCGCCTGAAGGTCAAACTCCCCGGGAGCTGAAAGCCCTGCACCCGTTCGGCGCGAGTCGCGGATTTCTTCACTAGCCTGCCATGCCCCGCGCCACTTCGCTTTCACTGGGTCCCTCGGGACAACCGCCACGCCCTGCCTCGAAATCTTGCAAACGTCCGCGGCCGGATGGCCCTTCTCGTCCCGGCCTGGCCGCCTTTGCCGAGCCCGATCCGCTGGCCACCTTCACCCTCAAACCGATGGAGCTGGCCCGCCACTTGTCCCGCTTTGTCATCGGCCAGGAGGAAGCCAAAAAAGTGCTCTCGGTGGCGCTGTGCGATCATTTTCAGCATGTGCGCCTCAGCCGCGCCGGAGACGTGCTTCCTTTCTACCAGAAGCAAAACGTGTTGCTACTCGGGCCCACCGGAGTCGGCAAAACCCACCTCATTCGCTCGGCCGCCGAGCGCATCGGGGTGCCATTTCTCAAAGCGGATGCCACCAAGTTCAGCGAGACCGGCTACGTGGGGGGCGATGTGGACGATCTGGTGCGGGACCTTGTTCGCCTGGCAGATGGCCGGGTGCACCGGGCGGAGTTTGGCATCATTTATTTGGATGAGATTGATAAATTGGCCAGCTCCGGTCGGGAAGGGGGACGGGACGTTTCTGGACGTGGCGTGCAGACGAATCTGCTGAAACTTCTCGAGGATGGCGAAGTGCCGCTCCTGGCTCCGGGCGATGTCTCCGGGCAAGTCGAGACCGCCTTGGCCAATGCCCGTGGCCATAGCAGTCCCGGGCGTCCACACCAGCCGGAAACCATCTCTTGCCGCAATATCCTCTTCATCGTAAGCGGGGCATTTTCCGGATTGGCGCGGGCGGTGGAAAATCGCCTGCGCCGCGAAGGAGAGCACTTGGGAAAAAAGGTTGATGAGCACTGGCTCTTGAGCCGCGCCACTACTGGGGACCTCATCGAGTATGGGCTGGAGCCGGAGTTTGTTGGGCGACTACCCGTCCGGGTGGCCTGCCACCCGCTTACCGAAAAAGATCTGGTGGCCATTCTGGCGCGCAGCGAAAGTAGCATGCTCCGGCAATACATCCGCTCCTTCGCCGCATACGGGATCAAGCTGGAGTTTGCCCCGGATGGCTTGCGCGCGTTGGCTCGCCTGGCGCTGCTGGAGAAAACCGGGGCCCGGGGCCTCTTGAGCGTTTGTGAGCGCACTTTGCGGGAGGCGAAATTTCGCCTGCCCTCAAGCAAGGTGCGGCGTCTGCGAATAACGGCGGAGTTCGTCGCGCAGCCCGGCGCAAGCGTGCGTCAACTCCTCCAAGACTGATCCCAAGCTGCACACCCCGTTCCGGCCGCCCGCATGAGAACACCCCGTCTTTACGATTGTTTCCCCTTTTTCAACGAGCTTGACCTGCTGGAAGTTCGTCTGCGCACCCTCGCACCCATGGTAGATGTTTTTGTCCTCGGTGAGTCTCCCCTCACCTACCGCGGCGAACCCAAGCCGCTCTACTACGCAGAAAACCAAGCCCGCTTCGCCGAATTTGCCGACCGCATCCGCCACATCGTTATTGCTGACCTGCCCACGCAGAAAGGCTTTGCAGAAAATTGGCAGCGCGAGACATTCCAGCGTGGTGCGCTGCAACGGGGGCTCCAAGATGCCGCGGATTGGGACCACGTAATGATGTCCGACCTCGATGAAATCCCCCGCCCGGAAAGAATTGCCAGCGCCCGCCTGCACACCGGGCGATTGCGGATCTTCCAGATGCGCTTCTTCGCCTACTTCGCCAACTGCGAACCCCGCCCCGGACTGGATTGGTGGAATGGCACCGCCCTCGCCGAATACGGCCGCGTCAAACACCGCTTCGAGTATTTCCTGCGCAAGGTTCCGACCCGGCTGATGCTGCGGCCGCGTGATGGCCTGCGCAAAAAACTCACCCGCTCCCTGCGTGCTTACGCCCTTGGGCGGCTGCGGGGACTACCCATCGAGTTTATCCGCCAAGGCGGTCACCACCTGAGCTGGCTGGGCGGTGCCGATACCGTGCTCGAAAAGCGTGGTGCCATCAGCATTCACGGCGGTGAGGTTTTTCCAGAGGACTATCTCACCCGCGATAGTGCTGCCGCGGCGGTGCAGGCTGCGATCAAAAAAGCCCGTCCCTTGGACGCAACGATGCCTGCACCCCTACGCGCTGGACTTTTTCCCCACCTGTTGGCGCCCCTCGCCCATGGCGATTGAGCCCGGCCCCCTCGGCATTCTTTCCCTTGCCTTGGCCGGCTACCTCACCGGCCTCGGCAAGTCCGGTTTCGGCGGCATGGGTCTCCTCGCTCTCTGGCTCCTTGCAGAGGTCTTCCCGGCTCGGGAATCTACGGGTCTCATTTTGCCGATCCTGATCCTGGCGGATATCTTCTCGGTGTGGTGGTTTCGTCGCCATGCCGTCTGGCGGCATGTCTGGGGACTGCTGCCACCCGCTTGCCTGGGTGTCATTCTGGGGTGGTGGCTCATGCCGCACATCCCGGCGGCCGACTTTCGCCGCGTGATCGGGCTCATCATTCTCCTGATGAGCGGCCTGATGATTCTCAACCGCGCTTGGCCAGCTTTTCGCAATCTCACCCTGCAGCATCCGGGCTTGCAATGGCCGACCGGGTTGCTGGCGGGCTTCACCACCATGCTGGCCAATGCGGCTGGTCCTATCGCCACCCTCTACTTGCTGGCTTGCCGCCTGCCGAAACTTCAGTTCGTCGGCACTGCTGCGGTCTTCTTTTTCCTCATCAATCTTTTCAAAGTTCCCTTCAGCGCCTCCCTGGGTCTCATCACTTGGTCCACCCTGGCTTGGAGCCTATCCACGCTTCCGTTAGTCTTCGCCGGCATCCAATCCGGTCGGTGGCTCTTGGGAAAAATTTCCCAGCAAGTATTCGAGGCGTTGCTTTTGGTTTTCACGGTGGCGGGAGGTCTGCGCTTGCTGTGGTAGGGTTTTGATTTGAAAACTTGCCCACCCTGTGCCAACGGTCTCGGCACTGCTATGTCCAACCCAACTTCCGAAATCCGATTTCTCAGTCAAATACCGGATGGTCCCCCTGCCATCGGACCTTACTCGCCCGTGGCCCTGTATGGGGATTTCATTTTCATCAGCGGGCAGATTCCTTACGATGTTGCCGCTGGCAAGCTCACCCGTGGGAGCATCGCGGAGCAGACGACCCACGTGCTCAATAATCTCCAACGCGCTCTGGCAGCCGCAGGTGCTTCGCTTCCGGATGTGATCTCCTGCCGGGTTTATCTCTCGGACCTCACTGATGCCAATTTCCAGGCCATGAATCGCGTCTATGCGAAATTCTTCGGTGCCCACAAACCCACCCGCACCACTGTCGGTGTGCAGCTGCTCAATTTCGATGTCGAGATTGATGCCATCGCCCGCCGCCCACGAGCCTAAAGGAGCCCTCCATCTGCCATGGTGACAGCCGCGCCGGTCCAATACAAAATCGGCAACGAGAAACTCATACGCGTGGCGGAATCAGCGGCTCGCAAACTGCAGCAGATGCTCAGTCGCCAAGGGCGGGAGAACGGCGCCTTGCGCGTGGCGGTCATCGGCGGGGGCTGCTCGGGCTTGCAATACAAAATGGATCTCGTGGATGGCCCATCGAACCGAGACATCCTGGTGGAATCGCAAAACGTGCGCGTCGTGGTGGATCCCAAGACCGCTCTTTTTGTCAGCGGCTCCGAACTGCAATTCTCCGATGACCTGCAGAAAGGCGGCTTCAAAGTGGTGAATCCCAATGCCGTAGCGCACTGCTCCTGCGGAGAGAGCTTCAGTGCCTGATCCGCTCGCTCCAGCCGCAGGGGCCGATTGGTTCAGCCTTCTCGGGTTGCCCGCGCATCCTTTGCTGGATTCGGAGAGCATCCGGTCGGCCTTTCATAAAAGTTTGCGCGCTCATCCCGATCGGCAAGCGGAATTGCTTGCCGCCCGCGACGGATTGCTCGATCCCCTGCGGCGCATGGAACATCTGCTCGATCGGCTGCCTTCTGGTGTGGAATCTGCTTCAGAAAATTGCGCCTGGCCCGGGGGAACTCTGGGTTGGGAAATCCAGCAAACCTTGGCCGCCAGCCGCCAACTTCTGCAGGCTGGCCCCGCCGCGCAAACACGCTTGCAGAAGGCCCTCCAGCGCCAGCAGCTGATCCCTTTGCAAAGCCAACTGCAAAATCACCTTGGCCAGGTGGCCAACCTCCAAAGTCAAATCGAAGAATCCCTCTCGGGCTGGAACGAACTCCCGACTCCTGCGGATCGCCGCAGCCTCCTCCTCTCCGCGCTCCCGCCCCTGCGCTTCCTTCTGCGATGGAAAAGCCAGATCGAGGAGATGCTTTTTTCCATTCGGCTGCAAACGGAATCCTGAATCCGAACTATGCCCGCTCGCCCTGCGCTCTCCCTCTCGCAAATCCTGCAGACCGTCAACGCCATTTATGCGGATCTGGCCCAACGCCATTTTTCACGCCAGTGCCTTTCCCTCGCCCATTGCTGCCACTTCCAACGCACCGGCAAAACCCCGCACCTCACGCTGGCTGAGGCCCTCTTTGCCGTGCAGGCCTGGCGCGCCAGTGGGCGCACCGACATCCCCCAGCCAGAGGATGGAACCTGTCCATTCTTGGAGCGGACGACCCAGCGTTGCCGGATCTATGCCTCGCGTCCCTTGGGTTGCCGCACGCATTTTTGTGCGCCCGCTGGCGGTAATCTTCCCCGCCGAGAAGTGCTCGATCTTATCCACCGTTTGGAAGACCTGTCCCGCGAACTCGGAGATACCGAGGCGCGTCCTTTGCTCTCCGCTTGCGGCCGGGCACTCGACCGCTGGCGTTCTCTCGTCCGGTAACGAAAGGTTTCAGGTCCGAGCTTGACCCTGGCCGTAGCAAGCCCCGGCTCCGTGCTTGCGAAAAAAATGCTTTTCGCGCAGAGCTTCCGGAAACATCCCCACCCGCGGCTCAAGGAGCAAAGTCTGCCAAGCCATTGGCGCTTCCGCTTCGAGCGCTGCGGCTACTTCGACGGCCTTCGCTCCACTGGAGCCCCGAGTGAAAGGCCCATGATGCCGCACCAGCACCGCCGCCACGTTCTGCGGCTCAAGATTCCGCAAGGTCTCAATTATCACCTCACCCGTGGCTAGTTCGTAGTGCCCTTGGATTTCTTCCGGGGTCAGTCCTCGGGTTACCGGAACATCTCCGTAAAAATAATCGGCTTGTGTCGTCCCGAGCAGCGGAATGCTCCGACCTGCCTAGGCGAAAGAAACCGCCTAGCGCGAGTGCGCATGGGCAACCGAACGAATCCCGGCAAAACTCCGTAAGACTGCCGCATGGGTCGGTGTATCGGAAGAAGGTCGCCAGCGTCCTTCCACGACTTGGCCTTGCAAATCCACCGAAACCATATCCTCCGGCATGAGGTCCGCGTAATCCACACCGCTTGGCTTGAGGGCAAAGACTCCAGCCCCCGGTTCGAGCACGCTCTTATTTCCCAAGGTCAGGTCCACTAGCCCACTGCTGCCCAACGCCCGATTGGCAGTGCAACATTCTTCTTCGATCTCGCGAAAACGGCTCATCTTCGTCCGGCGATCTCGGCAAAATCCCGCACCATCTCCACCGTGAACTCTTGGCTGAAGACGGTGTGATGAGCTCCCCCGGCTTAATTCCAGCCCTCGCTAGCCGTGGAAGAATCGGGAAGGCATTTCCAGACCGCCCGGGCGACCGGGATTTTGGGTAAGGCATGCGGGGGAGAGATCGCTTCCACCGCAGGCACGACGAGACGAAAGCGATTGCCCAGATCTATGAGGGAGGTATCGGTGGCTGGGCCGGGCGCCGCGTCAAAAACCAACCGCCCCGGATCCTCCGCTACCTAGGCGAGCAGCTGAGCTGAAAGTTCGCTCCCCGGAAATCTCTTCCGGACAAAGCAAGTCTCTCGGAGGCAAATTTTCGCGCAATCTTTTCCTTTGGCAAGGGATCGGTGCAACGACCGATATCCTCCCAAGCAAAAAGCCGCCCAGCGGGGCCGGACGGCTTTTTGAGGTGAGGAGAGAAAGCAGCCCCGGGGCTCAGCCTTCGCTGAGGGCGGCCTGAGCAGCAGCCAGACGCGCCACCGGGACCCGGAAGGGCGAGCAACTCACGTAGGTGAGGCCGACCTTGTGGCAAAATTTCACCGAGTCGGGATCGCCACCGTGTTCGCCGCAGATCCCGAGTTTGATTTTCGGGTTGGTCTCGCGGCCTTTGGCAATGGCGATCTTCATCAGTTGCCCCACCCCGCTCTGGTCGAGCGTGGCAAAGGGATTCTTTTTGAAGATTTCGTTCTCGGTGTAGGCATTCAGGAAGCTGCCCATGTCGTCCCGGCTCATGCCGAGGGCGGTCTGGGTGAGGTCATTCGTGCCGAAGCTGAAGAACTGCGCGGTCTGGGCAATTTCGTCGGCAGTGATCGCACCGCGGGGCACTTCGATCATGGTGCCGACGAGGTAGTCAATTTTGACCTTCTTCTCGGCCATGACTTCCTTGGCCACGCGATGGACGATTTCCACCTGCAAGTCGAGTTCCTTCTTGAAGCCGACAAGCGGAATCATCACCTCGGGTTTGACTTTGATCTTCTGCTTCATCACTTCCGCAGCCGCTTCGAAAATGGCCCGGGCCTGCATTTCGGTGATTTCCGGATAGGAAATCCCCAGACGGCAGCCACGGTGTCCGAGCATCGGATTGAACTCATGCAGGTCTTTAACCCGCTGATGGATTTTCTCGGTGCTGACGCCGATTTTCTGCGCGAGGGCGTTCTGCGAAGCATGGTCGTGCGGCAGGAACTCATGCAGCGGCGGGTCGAGCAAGCGGATGGTAGCCGGATGACCCTTGAGGGCCTTGAAGATACCGATGAAGTCTTCGCGCTGGTAAGGCAGGAGCTTGGCCAGGGCGGCGACACGATCCTCCGTTTTCTCGGCAAGAATCATTTCCCGCATGGCGTCAATGCGCTCTCCTTCGAAGAACATGTGTTCCGTGCGAGTCAGGCCGATGCCGGTGGCACCGAACGCGATGGCGTTGGCAGTTTGTTCCGGCGTATCCGCATTGGTGCGAACTTCCAGGCGAGCGACCTTGGAGCACCAATCCATGAGCCGCTTGAAGTTTTTGAACTTCTCGGTCTTCTGCGCGGCTTGGTCGTTGTGCAGGAGGCCGGTAATGATTTCTGAGGGTGCCGTGGCAATTTGACCGGCATAGACCGTGCCCGCCGTGCCATCAATGGAGAGGAAATCGCCCTCCTTGAAGGTGTGGCCGGCGACATTTACCGTCTTGGCATCATAATCAATCTGCAGAGCCGAGGCGCCGCAAATGCAGACCTTGCCCATTTGCCGCGCCACCAGAGCGGCGTGCGAGGAAACCCCGCCTTTGGCGGTGAGGATCCCTTCGGCGGCAATCATGCCGCGCAGATCTTCCGGCGAAGTCTCGGTGCGCACGAGCAGGACTTTTTCCCCTTTTTCGGCCGCCGCCGCCGCCCGATCGGCGTTGAGGAAAATACGGCCGGAAGCAGCGCCCGGACCGGCAGGCAACCCGGTGGCGATGACCTCGGCTTTCTTGACTTCTGCGGCGTCGAAGACGGGCGCCAGGAGTTGGTCGAGCTGCTCGGCCGGATTGCGCAGAATGGCGGTCTTCCAGTCAATGAGCTTCTCCTTGACCATGTCCATGGAGAACTTGAGCGCGGCGACTGCGGTGCGTTTGCCATTCCGGGTTTGCAGCATGAAAAGCTTGCCATCCTGGATGGTGAATTCGAAGTCCTGCACATCTTTGAAGTGCTTCTCGAGCGTCTGTCGCACTTTTTCCAGCTCGGCATAGGGCTTCGGCAGGTGCTTCTTGAGCAAGGCCACCGGTTCGGGAGTGCGGACGCCCGCGACGACATCTTCCCCTTGGGCATTGATGAGGAATTCACCATAAAATTCCTTATTCCCGTTGGCTGGGTTGCGGGTGAAGGCCACGCCGGAGCCGGAGTTAATTCCGGTATTACCGAAGACCATGGCCTGCACGTTCACCGCGGTGCCCCACTCGGAGGGGATGTTGTATTTGCGGCGATAGACGATGGCGCGGTCGTTCATCCAAGAACCAAAGACCGCCCCGATGGCGCCTTTGAGCTGGTCCCACGGATTGGCCGGGAAGGATTTGCCGGTCCTTTCTTTGACCAGGGCCTTGAAGCGCTTGACGAGCTCTTGCTGATCCTCCGCGCTCAGGTCGCTATCCACGATGTCGGTGTGGTATTTCTCGTGTTTGTATTCGTGAATGACGCTTTCGAAGGGTTCGTGGTCCTCGCCTTCGCGTTTCTGTACCCCGAGAACCACGTCGCCATACATCTGCACGAAGCGGCGGTAGCAGTCCCAAGCGAAGCGTTCGTTGCCGGTGGCGGCGGCCAGGGCGAGCACGGTTTGGTCGTTCAGACCAAGGTTGAGAATGGTATCCATCATCCCCGGCATGGAGTCGCGGGCTCCGGAGCGGACGGCCACGAGGAGGGGGAAGCCCTTGTCGTCGCCAAATTTGGTGCCCATGATCTTCTCCATGTTGCGGATTCCCGCTTCGACCTGAGATTGCAGCTCGGCCGGGTAGGAGCGCTTGTTGGCGTAGTAGTAGGTGCAAACTTCGGTGGTGATGGTGAACCCGGGAGGCACCGGCAGGCCGATGCGGGTCATCTCCGCAAGGTTGGCGCCTTTGCCGCCGAGGAGGGCTTTCATCGTGCCATCGCCATCGGCTTTGCCGTTCCCCCAAGTGTAAACATACTTCGGTTTGCGGGGCGCTTTAGCGGGCTTGGTGGCTTTCGTCGCTTTGGCAGCGGCGGGTTTCTTTTTGTTGGTGCTAGTAGGCATGGTTATTTGCTGGAGAGTGTGGCGTGAATTGTGGGATTAAAGGGATGAGAAACTCGGGAAAAGGATGGGATAAGTAAACAAGCCGGACCGGGCTGTCAATAGGATGTGCTTGGGGTAGAGGAGAAAATGGGCGAAATTTGTGGATTATTCGAGGAGGGAGGATTCGACGAGGAGTCGGGACCAGGTTTCCAGGAGCTCGGCTTCGGCCCGCAGGGTGGGTAAGTCGAGGAAGGCGAAGTCCGTGAGGGCGGCCTCCCCGGGGTGCAACCCGTCGGAGGAGAGTTCAATGAGGTGCACGATTCCGAGATGCACGCGCCCGACGTCGTTGGAGTCGTCGTTGAGGAGCGCGACGACCCGCTGAGTGTGGGATCCGTCCAGGCGAATCTCCTCCGCCAGCTCCCGCTCCACCGCCCGCTGATACATGGCAAAATCCACCGCTCCATGCAGCCGGTCATCTTCATTGATGTGCCCCCCGATCCCGATGGAGGCCTTGGAGACCAAGCGTTTCTCGCCGGAACTGCCGCCCCGGAAATACCGCAAAAAACGATCGCCGAACCGCAACACACAGTAGGGAATGATCTGCTTGAAGCTCGGATCATGCTCCGCGAGTGAGCGAGGCAGGAACGAAGTGAACTCCGGATCGAGCAGTTGCGGTAAGATTTCTTCGGCCTGTCGAGCGACGCCTTGAAAAGCACCTAAAGCCTCGAAGCGGGAGCGGGGAACGACAAGAACCTTCTCTTCCACGGAGCGCTGCCCTGGCGGTTGAACGGTTACCTGGAGCAACCCTCGGTCGGAACCCCCTCGGGACGACGGGCGAGATTCTTTAGGCTCTGCTTTTGGCTGGGGGTAAGAAGGCGTTCGAGATTCCGCGTCTCTTTGAGGCGAGCGCTCTTGAGCAGATCCAGCCGACGGGCATTGCTGAGATCCCCGGCGAAAGTCTGGCGATTGAGCTCATCCACACGGGCGTCGAAGTTTTCCAGGATTTGCCCCACGCGCGCCCTCTGAGCGGAAGTCATAGCCAAGTCATCCTGCACCGAGGGCAAGGTGATCATCCAGGCTCCCAAAGCCCGATGCTGCAGGGCTTGCAGGTTGGCAGCCTGATTTGGGGTGAGCAGATCCAAAGCGCGGGCGTCGTATTTGGCTGTGAGGGTTTGCAGCTTTGCCAAGGTTCCCGGCGCGGGCTGACCGAGCGGCACGGACTGCGTGATAGCTCGGGCCTGCTGACGGTATTCGCCGCGCAGAACATCGAGCTGCTTGGCCTGCCGCGGAGTGAGCTGGAGCTCTTGGCGCACCGCTTCACCACCGAGAAAGAGCAGCGTGGAACCGGGGCCGAAGGGTTCAGTTTGGGCCGCGTTGGCCGCGCCCAGGCCGCTGCTGATGAGGAGACCGGCCGCGCAGACGAGCGTGAGGAGGTATTTCATAAGATGAAAGGGACTCACGCCAGGGCTTGGGCGATGATCCGCTCGAGTTGCACGATGTCGGCGGCAAACTTGCGGATGCCATCGGCCAGTTTGTCGGTGGCCATGGCATCTTCGTTGAGCAACCAGCGGAAGGTTTTCTCATCCACCGTGAGACGTTCGATGGGTTGTGCAGCAGCCCATTCCGGGGACAGTTTGCGCTCCACAGGGCCTTCTGTGGTTTGGAGTTTTTCCAAAAGATCGGGGCTAATGGTCAGCAGGTCGCAGCCTGCGAGTTCGAGGATCTCACCGGTGTTCCGGAAGCTGGCACCCATCACTTGGGTCTGGTAGCCGAACTTTTTGTAGTAGGCGTAGATTTGGTTGACCGATTGCACACCGGGATCTTCCGCTCCCACGAAGTCCTTCCCGGTCGTGGCTTTGTAATAATCCAAGATGCGACCCACGAAGGGTGAGATCAGCCTCACCCCGTTGTCGGCGCACGCAATGGCCTGAACGAGGGAAAACATCAGCGTGAGATTGCAATTGATGCCTTCTTTTTGCAGCACACCAGCGGCCTGGGCACCTTCCCACGTGGAGGCGATTTTAATGAGGATGCGCTCGCGCGGAAGACCCTTCTTCTCGTAGAGGGAAATCAGGTAACGCGCTTTCTCGAGGGTCCCCGGGATGTCGAAGGAAAGTCGGGCATCCACCTCGGTGGAGACGCGCCCGGGAACAATCCGAAGAATTTGCTCCCCGAAGGCCACCAGCAAATCATCAATGATCTTCTTTGGCAGTGCCTCTCCGGCAAGGCTGCTGGAGCGGTTATCGGCGATAGCTGCTTCAAGCAGCGGACGGTATTCCGGGAGCTGGACAGCTTTGTAGATCAGAGTGGGATTGGTGGTGGCGTCCTGCGGCTCGTATTTCTTGATGGATGCAAAATCGCCGGTATCGGCAACGACGGTGGTAAATTTTTTGAGTTGTTCGAGTTGGTTCATGCGCGGAGAGCTAGTAAGGGGAGAGGGAAGCAGGGAAGCAGCCGGAGGGCAAGGAAAGATGGCGATCAGGAGCGCGGCGGAGACGCGGAGCGATACCAGCCGAGAGGGGCCGGAGCGAGGTGGGTATTGATTTGTTTGACTTCTGTGTAGGCCTCGAAGCCGTAGGTGCCAAGCTCCCGCCCCAATCCGCTCTGTTTGTAGCCGCCCCAAGGAGCCTCGCAGAAAGTCGGGTGGTAGGTATTGATCCAAGTGATCCCGGCGCGCAGCCCGCGGATAAAGCGCCGGGCTTTGGCTCCATCGCGAGTGAAAACTCCGCCCGCGAGTCCATAGACGGAATCGTTGGCCAAGCGCAGGGCTTCTTCCTCGGTGGCGAAAGTCTGAATGGTCTGCACCGGTCCAAAAATTTCCTCCTGCACCAGGGGGATGTCGGAACGGTGGACCCGGAAGAGCGTCGGAGCGACAAAGTTGCCGTGGTGTCGAGGATCGGCAACGTCCGGGTAGGAGTGGCCGCCGCAGAGTAATTCCGCCCCCTCCTGCTGCCCTTGGGTGATGTACTGCAGCACGCGCTCTTGATGCTCCGGCGTGATGAGCGGCCCCATCTCGGTGGCCTCGTCCAAACCGGGGCCGACGACAATCTGGCTGGCCGCAGCCACCAAATCGGCGATAAACCGCTCGGCAAGGCTCTCCTCCACGAGCAAACGCGAGCCCGCGCTGCAAACTTCACCTTGCCCGGCAAAAATCGCAAAGAGGCTGTATTCCAGGGCGGCCTCGTAGTCGGCATCCGCAAAAACCACCACCGGACTTTTGCCGCCGAGCTCGAGCGAGACTTTTTTCAAATTCCCCGCTGCCGCCCGCAACACGGAACGCCCCGTTTTGCTGCCGCCGGTGAAAGCAATTTTGTCCACCTGCAAATGTTCGGCCAACGCTGCGCCGACGGGTTGCCCAGCTCCGAGGATGAGGTTTGCCACGCCGGGAGGGAAGCCCAGCTCATGAATAAACGAGAAAACCCGCACTGCCGAAAGCGGGGTGTGTTCCGAGGGCTTCAGGATACAGCAATTTCCAGCGGCAAGCGCGGGTGCCAGCTTCCACGCGAGCATCAGAAGAGGGTAATTCCAGGGAATAATTTGGCCGCAAACGCCGATCGGCTCGCGCACGGTTTCGCAGGTGATGTTGGGATCTGGGACGGGAAAAGTCTGCCCCGTCGGCTTGGTGGCTAGCCCGGCGTAGTAGCGGAAACACGCTGCGGCATCCGCTGCATCAAAGCGCGCCTCCCGCAAGGGCTTGCCATTGTTCAGTGTTTCAAACCGGGCCAGCTCCTCCGCAGAGGCCTCGATTTTATCGGCCAGTTGAAAAAGCAAGCGCGCACGATCTGCGGCAGTCGTGGAGCGCCAAGGTCCCTCATCAAAGGCTCGGCGGGCCGCCTCCACAGCCCGCTGCACATCCGCCACTCCCGATTCGGTAGCGAGGGCGATTTCCTGCCGATTGGCGGGATTAAAAATCCGGCGCTGCTCTCCGGATACCGCCGGAACAAAACTGCCATTGATGTAGTTCTCCAGGAAGTTCATAACTGCGCCACCCTAGCGCAGGTGAGGCCAGAAGTCGAATCCGAGCCCAAAGAAAGCCCGAGCTTGGGTGAGCGCCTTCTTAGGCTGAGGCGGGCAGGGAAGCCGGACGGGCGCAGGCAGAAAGGGCCTCCAGGATACCCGCCACCGCAGCCTCCGCAGTGAGCCCGTATTTTTCCCGCAGAATGGCCACCGACCCATGCTCGATGAATTGATCGGGCCAGCCGATGCGAACGATGCGCGGGTGCAGATGGACGCTGGAGAGATGTTCCTGCACCGCCGCACCGAAACCATTGTGCAGGACATGATCTTCGAGCGTGCAGAGGACTTCGCAGGAACGAGCGTATTCCTCAAGCGTGCGGGTATCGAGGGGTTTGATCCAGCGGGGATTGATCACTGCCGCTTCAATTCCGTGGGCCCGCAACAG
The DNA here is from genome assembly GCA_964595865.1 of uncultured Chthoniobacteraceae bacterium. GTDB lineage: Bacteria > Verrucomicrobiota > Verrucomicrobiia > Chthoniobacterales > DYNR01 > CAZQRL01. The sequence continues at coordinate 17,893 of CAZQRL010000003.1, read as the reverse complement.
ATCAGCAGCCGCCAGGGCAACCTCAGAGAAATTGCCCAACCCGAAAAGAGCCACTCGACTTCCCGGACGCAGGATTTCCGCTTGGCCAGGAATCAGGAGAGTCGGCGTGGCTTTGATTTGAGCTCCCGGGCCGGTGCCGCGGGGATAGCGGATGGCGCAGGGGCCTTCTGTGTGGTGCGCCATGGTCCAAAGCATGTCCACGAACTCATCCTCATCCTTGGGTTGCATGAGAATGAAATTGGGAATGTGGCGAAGGTAGCCGATATCGAAGAGCCCGTGGTGGGTCGGGCCGTCATCGCCGCTCAACCCTGCACGGTCCATGGCTAGAGCGACGGGCAGGTTTTGCAAGGCGATATCGTGAATGAGCATGTCGTAGGCACGCTGCATGAACGTGGAGTAAATCGTCAGGAAGGGGCGCATCCCGCGCACGGCCAACCCGCAGGCGAAAAGCGCGGCATGCTCCTCGGCAATGCCAACATCAAAAATGCGTTCGGGGTGCTTTTCGGCAAAATGAACCAAGCCGGTGCCAGTAGGCATCGCCGCTGTGATGGCGCAGACGCGATCATCCGCATCGGCGATTTTGACCAACGTTCGGGCATAGATCTCCGAGAAAGTTGGTTGGGAGCTGGGAGCGGTCTCTCCAGTCGTGGGCTCAAACTTACCCAGCCCGTGAAACTTATCCGGCTTGGCCAAAGCAGGCGCGTAGCCTTTGCCTTTGGTGGTGAGGATGTGCAGCAGCACGGGTTCGTGCTGGGTTTTCAAGAACGCAAAGGTGCGGGTGAGGGTATCAATATCGTGCCCATCAATCGGCCCATAATATCGCAGGCCGAAGTCCTCAAAGATCACGCTGGGAGCGAGCAGGTTTTTCAAGCCCGCCTCGGCTTTATGCGCCAGCTCACGCGCTCCCCGCCCGCCGATCCACTCCACGAATTGCGCAGCCTTCTCATGCAGATGGGAGTAGGCCGGGTTGGCCACCAGGCGATTGAGATAATCCGCCACCGCACCGACGTTTTTCGCGATGGACCATTCGTTATCATTCAGCACCACGATGAAGCGCTTGGTCGTGGAGAGCACGTTATTCAGGGCTTCGAAACTCACGCCGCAGGTGAAAGCCGCGTCGCCCGCGATGGCCACGACGTGTTCATGGCCCCCGAGCCGGTCTCGCGCGGCCGCCATGCCCAGGGCAGCGGAGAGTGCCGTGCCCGCGTGCCCGGCCCCGTAGCAATCGTGTTCGCTCTCGGTGCGCAGGAGGAAGCCATTCAGTCCCCCGTATTGGCGAATGGTATCAATCTCGGTGCGCCGTCCCGTGAGCAGCTTGTGCACATACCCTTGATGACTGACGTCGAAGACAAACTTATCCGTCGGGGTATCGAACACGCGGTGCAGCGCGATGGTTAGCTCCACGACCCCGAGATTTGGCCCCAGGTGGCCGCCGGTATTGGCCAAGGTGCGGATCAGTTCCCGGCGGATTTCTTCAGCCAAAAGCGGCAGATCCGCCTCCGCCAGGGCTTTGACATCAGCGGGAGCATTGATGCGGGAAAGGACGCGGTAATTTTCCGCATGGTAGCGGGCACAGGCTTCGCTCATGAAATGACTTGGCTCAGGTGTCTCCGGGGTCGAAAGGCTCTGTCTTGAGGGAGCCATCCAGATGCCGGGTGAGCAGTTCGATTTTTTTCCCGGAAGCTTCGAGCTGTTCCTGGCAGTAGGCCACTAGCCGCACCCCGATTTCGTATTTACCAACCAGCTGATCCAACGGCAGATTTCCCTGCTCCATTTGCTCGAGCAGTTGTTCCAGCTCGGCTAACGCCGACTCAAGAGAAGCAGGAGGGCTCAATTCCTCAGCCATCGCTCACGGTCGGCAAAAATAATGCACTCTCCATCAATCGGCAATGGAGTGAACTTATGCAGAAAAAATCCCTGAGTCTGCGGGGGACGGGTGATCAGACCCGCCCACTCCCGGTAGGCACCTTTGTAAATCTGCGAGACCAAAGACTCGTTGCCAGTGAGCGGCGTGAGATAAAGCCCGGTGATCGGCTGGCCGAGGGTGCGATAATCACTCATGCGGGTGAGAATACGCGGCGACTCGGGCAGGAGCACCGCTTTGCGGTTGGCATACCAAGCCACCGCCCACGGCATGTCCGAAGCGATGATTTCGTGGGGCTCATACCAGTTCTGGAAGACCGCAATGAAGGGCGGCACGTAGGGGGGCCATTGAATGCGCTGCCGATCGGAGAGGAAGAGATTAAAAATCATTGGGACCGCCACCAGAAAGAGCAGCCCGAAGGAGAAAACTTTTTCCAAAAGATAATTACCGAAGCCGAGCCGATTCCACAGGACGAGCAAGAATGCCAGCCCGTAAAAGGAGAACAACGGCAGGAACAACACATGCAGCTGATTGGCCGAGACGGGATCAGAACGCAGGCCAAAAAGGGCCATTCCGAAAGACGCCGAGAGCCACATCAGGAGCACTCCCCAGCGGAAAAACTGCGCCCCCGGCCGTTTGAATTTGTGCAAGAGCGAGGCGAAAAAGAAAATCGCCAGGATGTTCAGGCCGAGGAAGCTGAACAGATTGGCCGGGGTGTTGAGCACGGCGTCGCGCAGTTTGTTGCGGAAGCCGCGGGCAGACTCCCGCACATCCGGGGCAATCTCCCGCATGAGGGACTTATCTGGATCGTAATTCGGCCAGATCGCGGTGTAGATTGAGAGGCCGAAAGGATTGCCCGAGACAGCATAATTCCGCACCAGCCAAGGGCTCACAACCACCAGAGCCAACCCGGCAGCAAGCAGCACCGGCAAGAGCTTGTGGCGGAAAAAGAACCCGACGAAGATCAACCATGGCAGGAAAAGCCAGAAGGCCAGGCCATGGGTGAGCATCATCAGACCGAAGACCAAGCCGGCCAGGGGAATGAAGATTTTGCCCTTGCGGCGATCAGCCTTGCCTTCGGGCAGGGAAAGGAGGGTTAGCCAGGTGGCAACGGCAAAGAGGAGAAGCAGCAGGGGCTGGGTGAGCCCGGAAATGGAAAACTGCCAGAGCAGGTCCGTGAGCAGAAGAGCTGCTACCGCGAGGTAAGCAAGCTTCTCGTCGAAGAGATTTCGTGCGACAAAAAACCAAACCAGGACCGAGAGCAGAAAGAAAATCACCCCCAAAGTGGCCAGCACGCGATCTCCGGAATAGACAATATCCAGCGGCGTCATCTCCCAAGACCCCTTGGCCGGCAGGAGCATCAGGGCCTGCAACAACACCGGCAGGGGCTGATTGTTGAGGTCCGGGAAACGCTCGTTATCCAAAGCCTTGCCCCCTTGCTCGAGTTGCCAGAGCGCCAAGGGCCGAATAAAGCGCGTGGTGAATCCCTCCCCAGCAGCAACCGCGCGGGCCACTTGCCCGGAGTCCATGGCTTCGGAGTGCCGGAAGCCTTTGAACTGGATGAAAATATACACCGCAGAGATGGTGATGATCATGGCGGCAAAGGCCGCAGCCCGCACGTAGGGCGCGAGTTTTCCCTGTTCCAGGGAGTGCACCATGGCTTGGGCGGAGATGGATTCTGACATAGATTTTTTGAGGGTCGGCGGGCGAAATCAGATCCGGAGTTCGGCCAGGCGGCGATACAGCGTCCGGCGGCTGATTCCCAGCAACCGGGCTGCCTCGGCGCGATTGCCTCGGGCCTCTTCCAGCGCCCGTAGGATGAGGGACCTTTCCTGTTGGTCAAGATTCAAAATGGTCGGCTCAGGGGAAATCTTGGTGGGCTCAGAAGAGCTGGGGGGCCCCAACGGCGTGAGGCTTTTGACCTTCTCCGGCAGGTCTGCGAGACCAATTTTATTGCCGGTGGCCATGACCACGCCATGTTCGACAGCGGCCCGCAACTCGCGCACATTCCCGGGCCAGTCGTAGCGCAAGAGACACCCCATGGCCTCCGGGGCAAATTCCCGCAACGGCTTGCCGTTTTCTTCGGAGGATTCGCGCAAAAAGGCGGCAACCAGGAGCGGGATGTCTTCGCGGCGCTCTCGCAGGGGAGGCATGGTAATGCGCACCACATTCAGCCGAAAAAAAAGATCGTCGCGGAAACGCCCGGCAGCAACCAGAGCCTCCAGACTCTTGTTGGTCGCAGCCACCACCCGCACGTCCGTGTGCAGGGTTTGATTGCCACCGACTCTCTCAAAAGTCCGCTCGCCGAGAACGCGCAGGATTTTCACCTGGGTGGCGGAATCAATCTCCCCGATCTCATCGAGGAAAAGCGTGCCGCCATGGGCTTGCTCAAAACGCCCGATACGCCGCTCAAACGCCCCGGTGAAAGCTCCTTTCTCATGTCCAAAGAGCTCGCTTTCCAAAAGCTGCGGACTCAACGCCGCGCAATGCACCGCCACGAATTTTTCGCCCGAGCGCTGGCTGAGCTGGTGAATGCAGCGGGCCGCCACTTCTTTGCCGGTGCCACTTTCGCCCTCCAGGAGAACCGTGGCTCTTGAGGGCGCCACTTGGCGGATGGTATCGAAGACCCGTACCATCACTGCCGATTGGCCGATCATCTGCTCCAAGCCCCGGGGATTTTCCACCTGCCGCCGGAGGACCTCGTTCTCCTGCTCGACTTTGCGCGAGCGCAGGGCTCGTTTGATGAGCAGTTCAAGGCGATCGAGGTTGATCGGTTTGGTGACAAAATCGTAAGCTCCCCGCTTCATGGCTTCGACGGCCGTATCCACGGATCCGTAAGCTGTCATCATGATGCACACTGGCGGTTTGCGCCCGGCGAGCGCTTTTGCAATCAACTCCATCCCATCCCGGCCACCCAATTTCAGGTCGGTGAGAAGCACTTCCACTGGCTCGGAGGCAAGAATCTCTAAAGCCCCTTCGACCGAACCGGCGGTGTAAACCTCGAAGGAATCCTCCAAGGAATCCCGCAAGCCTTCGCGGGTATTTTTCTCATCATCTACGATGAGCAGTCCGGGCAGGGCGGCCATGAACTCGAGGATGCTAGGAGCGTTTGGCGGCTGCGCGACGTTCGGCCTCGGCACCGATGGCCTCAATCGTGGTTTTGGCCTCCTTCAATGCCTGCTGCTTGAGGACGCCAGCCATGGGAATCGAGGGTGTGACATGATTGGTGTAGCGCAGAAGGGTACCTTCACCGTGCGGCTGCATCTCCAACGCCCCCCGTGAGGCCGAAGCCACCGGGGATTCCACCAATGTCCAGCGAACGGCGAAGTTTTTTCCTTGGCTCTCGTAGGTATTCCGCACGATATAAGAAATCTTTGAAACTACCGGCATCCGCACGGTGTAACGCACATCCTGAATGTCTGTGGCTGGCTTGGCGACCACTTCCGCCCCCAACATCCCCGGCGTGTAGGAAGGCGCACTGTCGTAATCGAGCAAAAGGGCCTTTACGACCTCCGGCGGAGCGGCAATTTTCCGATAGAGCTGCAACTCCGGCCATGGCTCTTTGGGGAGCTCCCGGGCCGTGACGACGGTTTTTCCAGCTTCGAGCTCCTGCAGTTGCTCCAGGGAAAGGGCACTTTTCAGATCTGCGGCCTGCCCAACTTTCCCAGCCAGCAAAAGGGCCACGAGGGCAACCGAGAGGAGGGTGAATCGGCGGGGGGTTCGTTTCGCAACCAGTGTTTCCATCCCTGCGACTAAAAAAAATTTCCTTTTTTTTGCAATCTCCATTTGACAGCGACGATGGCCGGGTGAGGTTGTGGGCGCTATGATCAAACTCCTACTCACCCTCACCGTCGTGGCCGCTTTCGCGGTCGGTAGCGCCTTCGCTGGCTCCTGTGACAGCTGCACCGGAGACAAGAAGAAGGAAAAAGAAAAAGAGCCCGCCAAGGAGAGCGCCGTTACCCACGTCGCTCTCTAAATCGGCTCTAGCAACGCGCGATCTTTACTGATCCGCATAACTTTTCGCGGCCCGGCCACCAACCGGGCCGCTTCTTTTTTGTCTGGATATATTTCCGACCTCTAATTGAGTGATAGCCCCACTCTTGGGAAAACTCCGAGAAGTCCGTTTTACCCAATTACCGAACCGAGCTGGTTTGGTGGAGGTAAGGGGATTCGAACCCCTGGCCTCTTCATTGCGAACGAAGCGCTCTACCAACTGAGCTATACCCCCAAGTCAACCCCGCCAACATTGCCACCGGACTGTGCCGCTCGCAATGCGATAATTTGGCGATTTTTTCCCATCTGGCCGACACCGCAATTGGGGCACTGGAATTCCTCAATTAAACCAATGCCGGGAGGCGCGTTTGATTTTGTTGAAGACCGGGTCGGGATCGAGGGCTTGGGAGGCACCGGGTTTTTCCTGCAATCGCTTGATCTGCAGGAGCACGAACACATTGCAGAGAAAAATCAGCACGAAATAGGTGCTATGCCGCCGCCAGGTGAACCAATCGGTGGTGAGTTCGAAGGTGCCGAGGGTATCCAAGGATGCGCCCCACAAAACAGGTGCCGCTCCCAATCCCAAGCTGGTGATCACCGAGAAAAGAGCGAAAAAATGGTTGCGCCCCATGGCAGGCATGGTCTGCATGGCCAGGCGGGAATTAGCGAGGTGGAAGTTGGCTCCGGCAATTCCAGAAAGGAAGTTCAAGGCACCGACAGCAAAAAGGGTTACCGGCACCACGCCCCCAGCCAACAAGCCCCATCCCAGAACCATCCCCGCGAATAAGCTGATCGTCACCCAAAGCACCGGTTTACTTCCCAGACGATCCACCAAGCGACCCGTGAAGGGCAGGGTCAGAAGCGCCCCAACAAAAGACAACCCGGAAAGAAAAAGGATCGTGTCCGGCTCAAAGCGCGGAATTTCCCGCAGATATTCGACAGTAAAAACCCCCAATCCTCCCAGGACGACCATGAATGAGAGGTTGAACCACAGCAGGCGTTGAAAGGGCACATAAGCCAACATCGAGCGCCATGGCACCGGAGCCGCTGAGTGTCGCATTTTTTCCCCGGGCGCAATGTCCGGAATCCGCTTGATGAAAATCAGACTGAGAAATCCTCCAATCGCACTCAGCAAAAAAACCAGCGCGTATTCCCCATCGTCCACCTGCCCTTGCATAATCCACGCCGATGCCAGAAGCGCTCCCAAGCACCCCACATGCACAAAGATTTGGTCGTTGGAGATGAACCGACCACGAATGTGCTCCGGGACCAGCAGGGTGATCCAAGGAAGCCAGGCCGCAGAAGAAATACCCCGCAGCAAGTTGAAAACAAATAACGCCCCCATCAGCAGAGCCAACTTGCTCGTCGTATCCACAAACCCCAGCAGAGGAATAAGCGCGATGAGAAAGATGAAAACCGTCCGCAAGCCCCAGCCCATGAGCACGAAGCGCTTGTAGCCATAGACATCCAGAAACCGGGCTGCCGGCAGCTGGAATATCGTCATCAGCGGAGTAAGAGCCGCAATCACTCCCAGCACGGTGGAGGAAGCCCCTAGGGCTTTGGCATAGAGAATCACCGGCGCGCCCATCATGATTTGAAAAGCCACGGCGTTGAAAAGTGCGAACCAGTGGGCTTGGAAAACTCCGGACGGGTAGGCCTCCGGGTTCCGGGCTGGAGCAGCCGCGGAATCCACAGGAGAGGAAGCAGACATCCGATACTTGCTAACGGCGCGGGCAATTTTCCGCAAGGCTCAGCTGTTTTCCGAGCTTGGTATGTTGCGCCGGGCGCGGTAAGTTCAGCGCATGACCACCACGCGCTTTGGTTTTTTGGGAGCAGGAAAAATGGCCTCCGCTTTGGCAAAAGGGATGTTAGCCGCCGGAGCCGCCCAGCCCGGGCAGATCACGATTTATGATACGAGCCCCTCGCAAAACCAACGCCTGGCTGCAGCGGCGGGGGGCTTGCGGGTGGCCTCAAGCGCCGCCGAGCTTGCCAGGGCCTGCGACGTGCTTTTCCTGTGTGTTAAACCCCAGGATGCTGCAGCGGCCCTTGCCAGCACGGAAGAGGACTTCTCGGAAAAGGTCCTGGTTTCAATCGCCGCCGGGCTCACCTTGGCGTGGCTGCAAGAGCGCACCTCCCCGTTGGCAAAACTCTGCCGCGCCATGCCAAATACCGCCGCCGAGGTGCGGCACAGCGCCACCGCAGTTTGTTTCACGGAGACCGTAAGCCCGGCTGAGCACGCCCAAGTCATTGCCGCCTTTGCCGCCGTGGGAGAGGTCTTCGAGTTGGCAGAAAAGCACTTCGATGCCGTCATTGGCGTGAGTGGCAGCGGGCCGGCCTATGCTTGTTTGCTGGTGGAAGCCATGTCCGATGGGGGCACTCAGGCAGGTTTGCCAAGGGATGTCGCCACCCGACTCGCTGCCCTGACCTTGAAGGGCGCCGCCAGCCTGATGTTGGAAACCGGGGCCCACCCCGCCTTGTTGCGAGAGGCGGTGTCCAGCCCAGGCGGAACCACCCTGGCAGCCCTGGCCAAACTGGAGGCTGGGGCGGTGCGGCACCACATCGCCTCGGCGGTCATGGCGGCTGCCCAGCGTTCGCGCGAGTTAGCCGGGGGGTGACCCGTCCTGCCTCACTAGCTCAGACCTTTTGGAAAACCAGGTGCCCGTCCTCGAGCGTGGCGCGGATGCGGTCTCCGGGGAGGAATTTGCCCTCCAAGAGGTCGAGGCTCAAGGGGTCGAGGATCTGGTGTTGGATCACGCGCTTGAGGGGACGCGCTCCATAGGCCGGATCGTAACCTTCCCGCGCCAGGAAAGCCCGGGCAGACGCATCCAGCTCCAGCTCGAGATCTTGTTTGGCCAAACGGGAAAGCAAGCGGCGCAGCTGGATTTGCACGATCGCCTCAATCTGCCGGTCGCTCAGGCGATCGAAGAAGATTATTTCATCAATGCGGTTGAGGAATTCCGGGCGAAAATGTCCGCGTAGAGCTTCGGTGACCCGCCGATTGCGCTCCTCCTTCGGCAGGTCTTCCAGGATGTATTGGCTGCCAATGTTGGAAGTCAGAATGATGACCGTATTTTTGAAATCCACCGTGCGCCCCTGACCATCGGTGATGCGGCCATCATCCAGCACTTGGAGCAGGACATTGAAAACGTCGTGGTGGGCTTTTTCGATTTCGTCAAAAAGCACCACCGAATACGGCTTGCGTCGCACCGCCTCGGAGAGCTGCCCACCTTCTTCGTAGCCGACATACCCCGGAGGCGCGCCAATGAGCCGGGCCACGGTGTGCTTTTCCATATATTCGCTCATGTCGAGGCGCACGATGGCGGACTCGTCGTCAAAGAGAAATTCCGCCAGCGCCTTGGAGAGCTCGGTTTTGCCGACTCCGGTGGGACCAAGGAAGAGGAAGGATCCTATCGGACGGTTTTCATCCTGCAAACCCGCGCGGGCCCGCCGCACGGCATTCGCCACACTGCGGATGGCATTTTCCTGGCCGACCACTCGCTCCATCAGCCGCTCCTCCATACGAACCAGTTTTTGCCGTTCTCCTTCCTGCAAACGCGAGACAGGAATGCCGGTCCAGGAGGCCACCACCTCGGCAATGTCGTCTTCGGTGACTTCTTCTTTCAGCAGCACCCCGCGGCCTGGTTTCTCGTTGCTTTGCCGCTCGAGCTGCTTTTGCAATTCCGGCAGGAGGCCATACTGAATTTCCGAAGCCCGTTGGAGGTTTCCTTGGCGCTGGGCTTGGACCAACTCTTCACGTAATTTTTCGATCTCCTCGGCCACCTTGCGGGATTTATCGAGCTCTTCTTTTTCCTTGAGCCACTGCGCTTTCAACCCCGCGACCTGCTCCTTGCGGTCGGCGAGCTCCTTCTCGATTTTTTCCAGTCGTTCCTTGCTGGCCGGGTCTTTTTCCTTCTGCAGTGCTTGGCGTTCCATCTCCATCTGCATGATTTGCCGTTCGAGCTGGTCAATCTCCGTAGGCATGGAGTCCAGCTCGATCTTGAGACGCGAGGCCGCCTCATCAATCAGGTCCACGGCTTTGTCTGGCAGGAAGCGATCGGAGATATAGCGATCGGAATACGTGGCAGCAGCGACGAGGGCAGAGTCTTGAATGCGCACCCCGTGGTGCACCTCGTAACGTTCCTTGAGCCCGCGGAGAATGGCAATGGTGTCCTCGACGCTGGGTTCATCCACCATCACAGGCTGGAAACGCCTTTCCAAGGCGGCGTCTTTCTCGATGTATTTGCGGTATTCATCCAGAGTCGTCGCCCCGATGGTGCGGAGCTCGCCCCGGGCCAACTGCGGCTTGAGCAAATTGGAGGCATCCATGGAGCCTTCCGCTGCTCCAGCTCCGACGATGGTGTGCAGTTCATCAATGAAAAGAATCACCTCTCCGGCGCTGGCGGTGACTTCCTTCAGGAAGGCCTTGAGTCGGTCCTCAAATTCTCCGCGAAATTTTGCTCCCGCAACCATGGCTCCGATATCCATCGCCACGAGCTTCTTGTTTTTTAGGGACTCCGGCACGTCGCCGGAAACAATGCGCCGGGCCAGCCCCTCGACGATGGCGGTTTTTCCTACACCAGGTTCGCCAATGAGGACCGGATTGTTCTTCGTGCGGCGGGAGAGCACCTGCATGGTGCGGCGAATTTCATTATCCCGCCCGATCACCGGGTCAATTTTCCCCCGGCGCGCGAGCTCGGTGAGATCACGCCCATATTTTTCCAGGGTTTGGTATTTGCCTTCCGGCTCAGGATCCGTGACCCGCTGCGAACCTCGCACCGCTACCAGGGCCTGGCGCAGCCGGTCCGATGTGAGGCCTTGTTCTTTGAGCAGCCGTGCGGCCGCCCCAGAAGCCTCCGTGAGCGCCAACAGGTAATGCTCCGCGCTGAGATATTCGTCCTTCAACCGGGCCATCTCTTGCTCCGCAACGTCAATTGTCTTGCGCAGATCCTGACCTAGCTGTGGCTGCCCCCCCCCATGCACCCGTGCCCTTCGCGCCAACTCATTGGACAAGGCGGAACGCAAACCACTCAGGGATCCGCCCGCCTTTTCCAGAAGCGGGGCGGCGATGCCCTCGGGCTGGTCCAAGAGCGCGAGAAGGAAGTGTTCGTTGGAAATCTCCGCGTGGTTGGCCTTGGCCGCGGAGTCCAAAGCCTGGCTGAAAGCCTCCTGCATTTTGGCGGTAAATTTGTCCGGTCTCATAGATTTGACCAACTTAACAAAATCCGCGGAGAAAACCAGTCTCTAAACCCACCCCGGAGTCTCATTTTCTTCCCACAATCGGCATTGACGCCTTCGGCCACCTTCGCTTTAGTCACTCGCGGGTCTTTTTTACCTGAAGACTCAGCCCCATCCGGGGCAAGGCAGATTCTGCCAATCCCATCGCAAACCAAGCAAACCATCACCACCTATTCTTATGACCAAAATTGGAATCAATGGCTTCGGGCGTATCGGCCGCCTCGTTTTTCGCGCCATCGCCGAGCAAGGCCTGCTGGGCAAAGAAATTGACGTCGTTGCCGTGAACGACCTCGTCCCCGCAGACAACCTCGCCTACCTCCTCAAATACGACAGCACCCAAGGCGCTTTGAAGGGCCAAGTCTCCAGCGAAAAATCCAGCCCGGACCTCGCCGAAGACGATACCTTGGTGGTGGACGGCCACAAGATTAAGTGTCTGGCCGTGCGCGAAGGTCCCGCCGCCCTGCCTTGGAAAGAGCTCGGGGTGGAGATCGTTATTGAATCCACCGGCCTCTTCACTGAAGCCTCCAAAGCCCGTGGCCATATTGAGGCCGGCGCCAAAAAAGTCATCATCTCCGCTCCAGCCAAGAACGAGGACGTTACTGTCGTCATGGGTGTCAACCACGACCAATACGACCCGGCCAACCACCATATCATCTCCAATGCCAGCTGCACCACGAACTGCTTGGCCCCCTTGGTGCACGTCCTGCTCAAAGAAGGCTTCGGTATTGAGGAAGGTCTCATGACCACCGTGCACAGCTACACCGCCACGCAGAAAACCGTGGACGGACCCTCCAAAAAGGATTGGAAAGGCGGACGCGCCGCGGCGGTTAGCATCATCCCTTCCACCACCGGCGCCGCCAAAGCCGTGGCTCTGGTGTGTCCGGAAGTCAAAGGCAAACTCACCGGGATGGCCTTCCGCGTCCCCACTCCCACCGTCTCCGTGGTGGACCTCACCGTCAAAACCACCAAGGCGACCAGCTACGCGGAAATCAGTGCCGCGATGAAGAAGGCCTCGGAAACCTACCTCAAGGGCATCCTCAACTGGACCGCTGATGAAGTTGTTTCAGCCGACTTCGTGCACGATACTCACTCCAGCATCTTTGACGCCGGCAGCGGCATCGAGCTGAACCAAAACTTCTTCAAGCTCATCAGCTGGTATGACAACGAGTGGGGTTATTCCAACCGTTGTGTGGACTTGCTGAAATACATCATCAGCAAGGCCTGATTCGCTTCCTCCTCATGCCGGAGAATCACGCTCCCCATGCTGCGTGGTTCTCCGGCCCTTTTTTTGCCGTTCTCTGACCCTATTTCCAGCCCAACTACCATGCCCAAGAAAACTCTCCAACAAGTCGAGCTCCAAGGTCGCCGCGTTCTTATGCGGGTTGATTTCAACGTTCCGCAGGATAAAACCACGGGAGCCATCACCAATACCCAACGCATCACGGCCGCCCTCCCGACTATCCAATACGCCCTGGACCAAGGAGCCAAGGCGGTGATTTTGATGAGTCACCTGGGGCGTCCCAACGGTCAGCCCAACGCCAAATACACACTCCAGCCGGTCGCGGACAAACTGGCCGAGCTCCTCGGACGCCCGGTTACCTTCCTTCCCGATTGTGTCGGCCCGGAAATCGAAGCGGCCTGCGCGGACCCCGCACCAGGCAGTGTGATCCTGCTGGAGAATCTGCGTTTCCATTTGGAAGAGGAAGGCAAAGCCAAAAAGGAAGACGGTGCGAAAGTCACCGCCAGCCCCGAAGCGGTGGCTGCTTTCCGCGCCGGACTCACCAAGCTCGGAGATGTCTATGTCAACGATGCCTTTGGCACCGCCCATCGTGCGCACTCCTCAGTGGTCGGGGTGGACCTCCCGGAGAAAGTCGCAGGTTTCCTCATGCAAAAAGAACTGGCAGCCTTTGCCCAGGTCTTGGACCATCCGAAGCGCCCGCTTTTAGCCATCCTCGGAGGAGCCAAAGTCGCTGATAAAATCCCCCTCATTCGCAACCTGCTCGACATCGCCGACGAGCTCATCATCGGCGGCGGCATGGCTTACACCTTCCTTAAGGTCCTTAATGGCATGGAAATTGCCGAAAGCCTCTTCGACCCCGAAGGCGCAAAAATCGTCCCAGAGCTCATGGAAAAGGCTCGCGCCCGTGGGGTGCAAGTTCACCTCCCGGTGGATTTCGTCTGCGCGGATAAGTTCGACCCGGCCGCTCAGACCTGTGCGGCCACCGCCGCGGAGGGAATTCCCCACGGCTGGATGGGCCTCGATTGTGGACCACAAAGCATCGCCCTTTTTGACGAGGTGATTGGCCGGGCGGGAACTATCGTTTGGAACGGGCCAGCCGGAGTCTTTGAATTTGATGCTTTTGCCAACGGCACCAAAGCCATGGCGGCAGCGATTGCCAAAGCCACAGCCGCCGGGGCCATCACCGTCGTGGGCGGAGGCGATACGGCCACTGCAGCCAAGAAATTTGGCGTTGCCAATCAGGTGAGCCATTGCTCCACCGGGGGTGGGGCCAGCCTCGAGCTTTTGGAAGGCAAGACCCTGCCTGGAGTGGCGATTTTGCAAGATTGTCCGGCCTGAGAAGTCCCGTTTGCGTTCATGAAATACATTTTCGTCACTGGCGGTGTGGTCAGCTCCCTTGGCAAGGGGCTTGCGGCTGCCTCTTTGGGCACCCTGCTGGAACATCGCGGTCTCAAGGTCGCCCTGCAAAAGCTCGATCCTTACCTCAACGTGGATCCCGGGACCATGAATCCCTTCCAGCACGGCGAGGTCTATGTGCTCAGTGACGGAGCAGAAACCGACCTCGACCTCGGACACTACGAGCGCTTCACCAACTGCGTTCTCACCCGCGCCAACAACGTCACCAGCGGCCAGATTTATGAAACCGTCCTGGCCAAGGAACGCCGCGGAGACTACCTTGGGAAAACCGTGCAGGTGATTCCGCACATCACCGACGAAATCAAGCACCGCATCCGTTCCCTGGCTGCCAGTAGCGGGGCTGATGTTCTCATCAGCGAAATCGGCGGCACCACTGGCGATATCGAAGGGTTGCCATTCCTCGAAGCCATCCGGCAGTTCCAACTCGAAGTCGGGCCGCGGAACTGCCTGATCATGCACGTCACGCTGGTGCCCTTCATCAAGGCAGCCGGCGAGCTCAAAACCAAGCCCACACAGCAGAGTGTGGCCAAGCTGCGCGAGATCGGGCTGCAGCCGCAGGTGCTCATCTGCCGCACCGAGATGCCCATTGATGAAGCTGTGCGGCAGAAACTCTCCCTCTACTGCAACGTCCCGATTCGTGCGGTCATTGAGGCCAGCGACGTGGAGAACACCATCTACGAAGCCCCGCTCAATTTTCACGACGAGGGGCTGGATGCCTATGTCTGTGAGTGTCTGGATTTGCAAACCCTCACTCCGGATTTGGCGGATTGGAAGAAATACGTCCAGCGGGTCGTGAGTCCAAAGAAGCGGGTGCGGGTCGCTGTCGTCGGCAAATACATTGAGCTACAAGATGCTTACAAAAGCATCTATGAATCCCTCACCCACGCCGGTGCCAGCCATGACTGCGGCATAGACCTCGTGCTGGTGGACGCGGAGGACTTGGAAAACGAAGGCGCGGAGAAATATTTGCAGGGGGTGGCTGGCGTCCTGGTGCCGGGTGGGTTTGGCGACCGCGGGATCGAAGGAAAAATCGCAGCCGCGCGCTTCGCCCGTATTTCCAAAACCCCCTACCTCGGCCTGTGCCTCGGAATGCAAATCGCCACGATCGAATTCGCCCGCAACGTCTGCGGACTGGAAGGTGCGAATAGCACCGAATTTGATCCCCAAACCCCACATCCCGTCATCCACATCCTCGAGGAACAACTCGATGTCACAGAGAAGGGAGCTTCCATGCGCTTGGGAGCCTTTCCATCCGTTCTTGGCAAGAGCACTCTGGCACACCAAGTTTACGGACAAACAGAAATCATCGAGCGGCATCGTCATCGTTACGAGTTCAATATGGCCTACCGCGAAATTATGGAGAGACGCGGGTTCATCCTCAGCGGCACGTCTCCGGATGGAAAGCTCGTGGAAATTATCGAGCACCGTGACCACCCTTGGTTCCTCGCTTGTCAGTTCCACCCAGAATTCCAGTCCAAGCCCAACCAGTCCCATCCGCTCTTTCGCGGCTTCATTGCCGCCTGCCTCTCCCATCAGGGCTGATGCCCGAGCGCCCAGCCCTCGGCGAGCTTCCACCGCCCCCTGGCCTCAATGAAAAATTCGCTGCCTCTGGATGACTGGGAGGAAACTCCGAGCGCCAGCGAGCCGGATGCTGTCAGCGAAACGATCACGGTAGAGCCAGAGCAAGCCGGCCTCCGGCTGGACCGCTTCCTGGCCCTCATTCGCCCGGAACGCTCCCGCTCCCGCTGGCAGGATCTCATCAGCCAAGGCTGCGTGACCGTTAACTCCGAACCCGCCAAGCCCTCCTGGCCGCTAGAACCGGGGGACCTAATTACGATTGCGTCTCCGTCCGGCCTCATACCCAGTTGCTTAGAACCGGCCAATCTGCCACTCGACATTCTCTATGAAGATTCCGAGCTGCTGGTGTTGAACAAAGCCGCGGGCATGGTGGTTCATCCCGGTGCGGGCACCGACGGGCAGACGCTGGTACATGCTCTGCTGCATCATTGCCGCGACCTTTCCGGCATCGGAGGCGTGGAACGGCCGGGTATCGTGCATCGGCTGGATAAAGAAACCTCCGGCTGCTTGGTGGTGGCCAAAAATGACCGAGCGCATCAAGATCTCGCGGGGCAATTCGCCCGGCGGGAGGTGCGCAAAGTCTATCTCGCCGTCGTCAAGGGGATCCCTCACCGTCCGTGGGGAACCCTCAAGGGCTCCATTGGCCGCCATCCCTACCACCGGCAAAAAATGACCGTCAAAGAAGGGGGAGATGCCCGGGAAGCTCTCACCGAATACGCAGTGCTGGCACGCGGGGACAAGATGAGCCTCTTGGAGTGCCATCCCAAAACCGGCCGCACGCACCAGATTCGTGTGCACTTACAGCACCTCGGCCATCCGCTTCTTGGCGATCCGGTCTATGGGCATCGTCTCGGCTACCCACGCCACCTGCTGCATTCCTGGAAGCTCGCCTTTACCCACCCACTTTCTGGAGAGCCGCTCAACTTCACAGCACCCGTGCCAGCTGATTTTCCTCTCCACCCACCGACAGAATCCTGATTGTTTTGCTTCATGGATCGTTTTGCTGAAGTTTTAGGGCACGCCCAGGCTACTCTGGAAGAAATCGCCGCCGGTGGAGGGAAATTACCCCGCGCCTCCCACGCCAGTCTGCAACGACTCCAAGCCGCGGCATCCCTGCCACCTCGAATTGAATCATCCGACCTTCCACCCGGCTGGGAAGCGCTCCGGCAACAAGTCCTTGCCTGCACAAAATGTCCCCACCTCGTGGCCTCGCGCACGCAGGTGGTCTTCGGAGTGGGAAATCCCCGTGCCGATCTCATGTTCGTCGGCGAAGCCCCGGGCGCCGAGGAAGATCTACAAGGCGAGCCCTTCATCGGGCGCGCGGGACAGCTCTTGCACAAAATCATTCAAGCCATGGGGCTCACTCGAGAGGAAATTTTTATCGCGAATGTCCTAAAGTGCCGTCCCAACATGCCGCCCGGAGAATCTGGGAACCGCAAGCCAAAACCGGAGGAAATGGCGACCTGCCTGCCTTGGCTCAACCAGCAAATTGAGCTCGTCCAACCTCGCGTGATTGTCGCTCTCGGTGCCACGGCGGCCGAGGGCTTGCTCGGCAAAACCGACCCCATGGCGGCCTTGCGAGGACGATGGTTTGAGCACGCGGAAACTCCCGTTCTCGTGACCTACCACCCAGCCTATTTGTTGCGTAACCAAAGCCTTTCGGAAAAACGCAAGGTTTGGGAGGACATGCTCCTGGTTATGGAAAAGCTCGGCATGCCCATATCAGCCAAGCAGCGGAATTTCTTCCGCTCCGCCGATTCTTGAGCGCAAAAAAAACGGCCGATCTTGCGATCGGCCGTTTGGCAAAGAAATCTGGGGCTCGAGTTAGAGTTTCGCGGGTTGGTTGGTCAGGAGACCGATGGAGTTGGTATCCAAAAAGCGCACTTGAAAGACCTGACCGTCACCACCTTTGCGCATTACGATTACACCCTTATCTCCGTAAGGGATGGCGGTGGAGGCGGGTTTTGTATTTGGGGTGGTTGCATCCCAGTTGCGGGTCGTGAGATAGACGGCACTGCTTTCTTCAATGTCACCCACGCGATAAACGAAGAAGGCGGTCTGGTCGGCGGACGTGGGGAGATTCGTCACCGAGACGCGCGGTGCGGAGAACATCTTCCTCAGGTCGGCCACAGGCAGGGCGTTGGTTAGCTCATTGACCCAGAGACTGAAATCAGTGGCAACGGTATTTGAGCTTCCGGGCCAGGCACCGGGTTGACCGATGGTTTCCCGTTCCAAGTTCAAATTAAAGTTAGCCAACTGCAGCTGCCGGGCGTTGTTCAAGGTCCCAGTCATTTGGCCCTTCACCAAGGCTCCCGAGACAGCAGGAATGGCCAGAGCAGCCAAGATCCCGATGATGGAAATGACGACGAGAAGCTCGATTAGGGTAAAACCGAAACGGCGAGCATGGAGGGATAAAAGTTTCATAGCGGTCAACCTCTCATAGTGCAGCGAGCCATCTTGGTCAATGGCATTTTTGCTGCGTGTGGGCGACGGAACAAACAAACCGGAATTCGCCGTTTCTGGGCAACAAGGCGCTTTTCTGCAGCGAATTGGAGGGCCTGTTGGCG
>CAZQRL010000002.1:20093-342750 GCA_964595865.1 uncultured Chthoniobacteraceae bacterium | reverse complement strand
GCGATGAGAAGAGACAGGGTGTGCCAAATAGCGGCATACCCTCAAAAATCGTTTGGCAAAGGTTTTGAAAAAAAATGCGCCCCGAAACCCCGCAAAACCGGCCCCAATACCACCGCCTGCGCCGCATCATCGCGATGGTGCGCGACGGCATGGCCGACGGGCGGCTCCCCAACCGCAGCGACTTCCGCCGGGAGTTGGAGGTGAGCCCGCGCACGCTCGCCCGCAGCCGGGGCAGCGACAAAACCTTCGCGCTATCGCGGTTTGGAAAAGTCGCGACGACCGGGAAGCACTTCAAGCGCCCCGCTGGGTTCGACTGGCGCTCGTTCAGCCGCGAGGCCTTTGGGATCGCCCACGGAGAGAAGCCCGAGCGCGTCCGGCTCCTGTTCTCCGCAAACGTCGCCACCTACATCGGCGAGCGGGTCTGGCATCCCAGCCAAATCCTCCGCGAGCACCGCGACGGCTCGCTGGAGATGAGGATCGAAACCTCCGGGCACAAAGAACTCGTGCGCTGGGTGCTCTCCTGGATGCCCGACGTGCGCGTGCTTGCCCCGAAGAGCCTGCGTGATGGAATCGCCCTCAAGCTGGCGGAGGGGCTGCGGCGAAACGCCGGGAACGACCGGGCAAGAGAGGGCGGCTGAGGATTTCGCGGTTCAAAAACCGCGCACCGCAGTTTTCTCGAAATTTGATTGGATTGCGGGAATCAACCACTTACGCAATGCCGACTCTCTGTTTGAATTTCGCGGGAGGGAATGCACGAGGACGGCCACCATCGGTGCCTCCAGCCTACTTATTGTTTTGGGAAAGCCCCTCCACCCCCAGCGTCCACCGTTCTGGGGCGTTTTGTGGTCTGGAGCCTTCTTTTTCCTCGCTTTTGGTGGGTGGTATTCTGCTGAGAGTTGAACACCTTGGTTGCAGCGGCGCTTTTGTTCTCTCCTGCGGCGGTTTGGGGGCTGCGCCTTTTGCCTCTGCCGCGAAGCTGTCCCTGGACAGGGCTGCTTTGGGACTTTCTTGGTGCCTGCCTAATTGCCGCACCGGTGTTGCTGTGGGTGGTGCCGGGCTACGTCGCAGACTTGGCGGCTTGCGAGGGGTATTGAGCGAGCTGCCGCGTTGAGCGGAAGGCCGAGAACTACTTGAGTTTGATCTTCCAGCGCAAAAATGTTGGCACGTCGAGATCTTCGCCTTCGACAATGGTCGGTTCGCTTTTGTCGAATCGCCCGCGGCTGGCGGTTTCCAATGGCAAAACTTCCTGTTTGATTTTTGGGGGAGATTTCTTGGGAGGCTGGCTGGGCCGAGGAGGAGCGGGAGGCAGCTCAGTGGCTCCGAAGAGTTCGGCTTGGTTATCGGAGGTGGTGGCTGCCGGTGCGGGACGCGGTGCAGAGGGGGGCTCTGAAGGTTTCGGGAGAGGGGCTGCTTCCGGTGGTGGTGGGGCAAAGGGGAATTTTTCCGGCAACGGTTCCGGGTGCGGGGGAAGGTTCGCTGCGGGTGTTTTGGCAATGGCCAACTTTTCCACCCCGATGACGGTCAGCACGAGTCCAGGGACAGGCGTGGGAGCAGTAGAAATACCGATTTGCAGCCGGGTTTGCGTATCCAACTCGCGTTGCAATTGCTTGATGATGGTTTGCACTTCCGCAAGCGAGAGATCGCTGCCGCCGCGCAAGTAGGCCAGAACATGGGTGGCAGATTCCAGCGTCGAGGCATTATGCAACAGCGGGGATTTGAGGAGCCGAGGAACCACCTCGGCCGCCCGACCTGCACCTTCGGCCGCACAGTGACCGAACCAGCTCTGCCGCCCTCCACCTAAAAGGCCGAAAAGATCGCCCACGGTAACTTCCAGCGGGCCCGTGCTCTGGCAAATGGCGTGAATCGCGGCTGCCACCCCGGTGAGGAGCTGGTCAGATTTCGCAAAGGCATCTCCCAGAGGACCTGTCGAAGAGGAGAGCTCGCCCAAACCATCCAAGGGAAAAGCCACCGTGAGGACGCCGGGCTGGTATAGTGCGGCCAGGGCCTCAGAGGCTTGGCGGTTGCGTCGCACGCCTTCAAACTGGAAGGGCAGCGTCACGAGCTGAATAACCTGGATCTTTTTCTCCAGCGCCGCCGTGGTTAAGGCAGGCAAGATAGCCGAAGCTGTGCCGCCACCGAGGCCAGCGAGGAAGACTACGACATCGGCTTCGTCCAAGCAACCAAGTGCGCGTTCGGCGGATTCGGCCCAGGCGGCCGCACCCGACTCGGGATCTCCCCCGCAGCCCAAACCCCGGCAAACTTTTTCCCCGAGGAGAATTTTTTCCGGGGCGACGCAGCCCTGAAGATTGGCGGCATCGGTATTCAGAGCGGTGCCAGGGAGATGCCCGCCCGCTTCAAGGGCCAGGCGGTCAAAGCGATTGCAACCGGCGTTGCCCACCGCGATCCAGTGCAGGCGAACTCCGTCTTTTGGGGCTGGGGTGCTGTGCAGAGTGAGCATGGTGGATTTATTTGCGGCGAAAAATCCCGGTGAGTCTTCCGAGCAGGGAATCCTCCTCGTAGTCGGAAGAAACGGCTTGGGCGTATTTCACCAATCCGATGGCGGTTGAGAGAGCCGGATTTTGGTAGGCGGAGGTGGGGCCAGTGACGTCCTGGGCGGAGGCCAGGCGGGTGGGCAGATCAAAGACCGACTCGGCGATCTGGCGCAGACCGCGCAGTTGGCTGGTGCCCCCGGTGATGACCAACCCGGCTCCGATGAGGTCCAGCGAACATTCGGCCTCAATTCGTCGTCGCAGGAGTTGGAAGAGCTCGGTGAGGCGTGTGTGCAGAATCAGGTTGAGGACTGAACGTTCGATCTCGCAGCCCGTAAAGCCCGCGTCCCCTTTGAGAACAATGGTCTCTCCGGGCTTGGTGCCATCCACCAGGGCACTGCCTTCTTCGATTTTGAGTTTTTCGGCTCGGGTGATGGGAATGCGCAGGCCAATGCTGAGATCGTTCGTGAGGTGATCTCCCCCGACCGCCAGCACGCCGCTGTGCCGCACCGAGCCATCCACATAGACGATGTAATCCGTAACCCCACCGCCGATATCCAGCACGATGACACCGAGGTCTTTCTGCTGCTGCGTGACCACAACCTGGGCCGAGGCCAGGGCATTGATGACCACATCTTCGACTTCGATGCGGGCTTCTTTGATGACCCGGATGGTATTCTGGATGCGAGTGCGGACCCCGTGGACAATGTGGAAATCGGCTTCCAGCTTGGTGCCGACCATCCCCACGGGATCTAAGACGCCGCGGTTCCCATCCACATAATAATGCTGGATGATGGTATGGAGAAACTCATTGCCGGCGGGGATGGAGACCTCCTTGGCATTGAGCTCCACATCACGCAGGTCATCCTCATCAATTTCGTTCTTGTGCGGGTCCAGGGCGGTATGGCCGCGGTTGTTGAAGCTGGCTAGGTGACTGCCGGTGACGGCGGCCCAGACGCTGCGAATCTCGACATCGCTCTTCTCCTCTGCATCCACCAACGCTTCTTGGACACATTTGCTGGCGGTGGGAAAATCCACCACCTCACCCTTGCGCACCCCGCGCGAGGGAGCCTCGCCCACTCCAATGATGCGCACGGGCTGGGCATCGCCGCGGCTTTCTGCCACCACGGCGCAGATTTTACTGGTGCCGATTTCCAGACCGACGTGGATTTGTTCGCGAGCCATAGAAGGAGATCAAGGGTTGCGGGGAGGGGGAGGGTTGCCTGCGAGGATGAAGCGCACGGGGGTATTGCGTTTGGGGATGAGATTGACCATTTCCAGCTGGCGGCCGGTTTCGGCGCAGTGATCGAGGAGTTTCCCGAGGCGCTCGAATTGCGCCGGATATTGGCCGATATCGAAAAGAATCAGGCGGTCTTCGGAGTCTATGACCTCCAGGGCGTAGCCCTTGGAAATATCCACCGAGCGCACCGTGATAACGGGTTCGGGGGAGAACCGCAGGCATTGCAGAAGGGCCAAAGCTTCGCGGAGATCCTGGCGGTGCAGGATGTTCCCGGCTGCCAGATCCCGGGTGCGAACTCCGAGGATCACCGGCAAACAATAGTGCTCCGGTAGCACGCGGTGTGGGGTGTAGATATGGCCCGAGGCATCCACGAGCTGGTGCGGCGGGCCGGTCTCGCCATCCGTGCTAGAAATCCAAGCAATGGGATCGCGCACTTTGAGTTCCACGCGAATGGTGTCCGGCAGTTGCCGGGTCAGCCGGGCCTCCACGACCTCGGGCACCTCGGCGAGAAACTTCTCCGCGATTCGCAAGTCCACCCGGAATAAATTGATGCCGGGGCGGAGTCCGGTGAGCCGCTGCACTTCCTCATCGGTGAGACAACCCTTGGTATCGGTTTCCAGTCGGGTGAGGTTGTAATCCGAGTTGTTGAAAAAGAATTTCTCCAGGACGGTTTGTGCCGAGACGGCCAGAGCGGTGACGAAAAGCCCCCAGAAAAGCAGCAGCCAGACCCACCGTAAGATGGCCGCGCGCCGGGCGCGTCGGGCGGTGGTGCGCCGGGTTTTGACCTCCAGGACAAACTGCCGCCGGGCCTCGATGGAGGCACTGAGGCGGCGATTGCCTGCAGAGAGGGTGGAGCGGCGGCGGGCAGGCATGGTTCAGGAAAAACGGGCCAAGGAGTGGGCGGCGATACGCTGGCAGAGAGCCGGGAAGTCCAGCCCGATGACGGCAGCCGCCTTGGGGAGGAGGCTGGTCTCGGTCATGCCCGGGATGGTATTGATCTCCAGGACATTCAAGTCGCCATTCGGGGCGAGCAGGATATCCACGCGGGAATAAACCTCCAGCCCCAAGGCCGCGTGAGCGGCCAACGCGGTGGCGCGGATACGATCGGAGGTGGCCGTATCCAAGGGGGCAGGCACAAAATACTCCGAGCCGCCTTTGGTGTATTTGTTTTCGTAGCCGTAGAATTCACCCTTGGGGCGAATCTCCACCACGGGCAGGGCCTCTGGGCCCAGGATGCCCACCGTGAGCTCTCGCCCGGCAAAAAACGGTTCCACCAAAACGCGTTCGTCGAGGCTAAAACAATCCGCCAGAGCCGCTGGTAACTCGGCCGCCGTGTGGACGATATGCACTCCCACGCTCGAGCCCTGCCGGGGCGCTTTGACCACCAGAGGGAAAGACCCGGAGATCGGATCCTGCGGGGTCGAGAGGACCTGCCAGGGGACGGTGGGAATCCCCGCTCGGGCAAAACATTCCTTGCTGGCAATTTTGTCAAAAGCCAGCTGACTACCCCGCACGCCCTCGCCGGTATAGGGCACGCCACGGCGTTCGAGCTCGGCCTGCACGCTGCCGTCTTCGCCGAACGTCCCATGCAGGAGGTTGAAGACCAGGAAGGGATCGGCAGGCAAGGGAAAATCCGCATCCCGCACGTCCACTTCGGTGACGTTGGCCCCTAAGGAACGCAAAGCATGGGCTACCGCAGCGCCGCTGCGCAAGGAAACCTCGCGTTCGCGGGAAGGACCGCCGAGGAGGACCGCAATGGGCTGGTTTCGCAGGTCAGGGAGAGGGAGGCTCATAAGTCTTCACCAAGGATTTGCACTTCGGTCTGGAGTTCAATGCCCCGGCGGCGGCGGGCATCTTCCTGAATGGCCCGAATCAATTCCAAAACCTCGCTGGCTTTGGCCCCACCATCGTTGACAATGAAGTTGCCGTGAATTTCCGAAACCCGCGCCCCACCGACTGAACGGCCTTTCCAGCCCAACTCCTCGATGAGCCGCCCGGCGGGGATGCCTTCGGGATTCTTGAAAATGCAACCTGCGGAGGCGGCGATGGGTTGGGTAGTGCGGCGTTTTTCCTCGCTGGCGCGCATGCGGGCTTCGATCTCCGCTGCTGGGGCGGGAGTGCCGCGCAGAGTGGCGGAGAGGGCGTAGTTGCGAATCAAGGAGGGGACGTGCCGGTAGTGCACTTCGAGCTGATCGGGGGTGCGGGTGAAAAAATTGCCTTCCTCGTCGCAAAAGCGCACCGAGACGACTTGATCGAAAGTTTGCCAACCCATGGCCCCGGCGTTCATACGCAGTCCCCCGCCGAGACTGCCAGGGATGCCCTCCATCCACTCAAAGCCAGAGAGCCCGGCTTTGCGGGCCAACTCGGCCAGTTGCTTGAATTTCACTCCGACTCCGGCGGTGATCGCGTGGCCTTGAATGCTGTGCTGCAGGAACTCCCCACGCGCCAGATGCGCCACGACTCCGGGAAAACCGCCATCGCGGATGAGAAGATTGGAGCCGCGCCCAAGAACCAGGAAGGGAATCTGGCGATCGGAGCAGAAGCGAACCAGGTCGGCGAAGCCGGTCTCTGTCTCGGGTTCAACCCAGAAACGGGCCGGTCCGCCGATGCGCAGAGTGGTGTGCTTGGCCAGTGGTTCGTGGAGGAGGATACGTCCGGGGCCGAGGACTTGACGGATTTCCCGGCGCAGGCTCAGATCTTCTGCCAGGGCGCGGCCAGCTTCGTGAATATTCCCCGCACCGAGCGTGAGCACCAGATCGCCCTCTCGTAATTGCGAGCCGAGTAGTGCCGGAAGCCGTCTTAGATCAGGCTCCGAGACCACTGCTGGCAGACCGCCCGCGCGCACCGATTCCACAATGAGATCGCCTGTCACGCCCGGAATTGGAGCCTCGCTGGCTGGATAAATCGCCGTCACAGCTAGTAAATCGCAGTTCTGCAGGGCCTGGCCGAATTCCGCCTGCAGTGCTTGGGTGCGGGTGTAGCGGTGGGGTTGGAAGGCCACGAGGAGACGCTTGGCGCCGGTTTGTCGGGCAGTGTCGAGAGTGACAGCGATTTCGCTGGGGTGATGTCCATAGTCGTCCACCACCTGAAAATCTTCATCACGATAGAGGGTCTCGAAGCGCCGACGGGCGCCCTCAAATTTCTCCAAGGCTTCGGCGATGGGGGCAAAGGGCACGCCGAGTTGTCGGGCCAGAGCAATCACTCCGAGGGCGTTGAGGGCGTTGTGGTTTCCCGGGATTCCCAGGCGGACCGTGCCGAGCAACTGGCCATTCTCAGAGACATGGAAAACCGGGCGTCCTCCGGTGGCAGAGAGATCACTCAGGCAATAGGCGGCCTCGGGACTGGTGCCATAGCTGATGCGCTGGCGGGCCTTCCGCGTGACGCGTTCAGCACCGGGATCATCCGCGCAATAGATGACGCTTTGCGAAGTCTGGGCGACGAATTTTTCATAGACGGCATCAATCGCGGCGAGGTCCGGATAAAAATCGAGGTGCTCGGGTTCGACATTGAGGACGATGGCAAAGTCGGGGTGGTAATTGACCAAAGTGCCATCGCTTTCGTCCCCCTCGGCGACAAAAAACTCCCCGTCGGAGTCCCAGCGGGCATTGGAGCCGAGGATGGGGATTTCTGCTCCGACGTAGTGCGAGGGCTTGAGGCCGGCGGCGCGCAGGACATAAGCCGCCATGGAAGCGGTGGTGGTTTTGCCATGCATGCCGCTGATGACGATACCGCGCCGCCCGTGCATAATGGCCGCGAGGGCGTCGGCGCGGCGGCAGAGGGGCAGCCCGAGGCGCACGGCCTCATCGTAGGCCGGATTCCCGGTTTTGACTGCTGAGGAATAGACCACGAGCTCGACATCGCGGACTTGGGAGGTGCGGTGCGGGGTTTCGAAGTGGAGCCCTTTGCGAGCCAAGCGCTGAGTTTCGCTAGTCTCGACGCGGTCGGAGCCGCGCACCTCGTGGCCGAGCGCCAAGAGGAGCGAAGCGATGCCGCTCATGCCCGAACCAGCCACCCCAATGAGATGAATGCGCCGGGGTGGACCATGGAAAAAATCACGCAGCTCAGTCGGGCTCATGGGGCGATTTCCCTTTCCAGCACATCGGCCACACGCGCGGCGGCATCGTGCGGTTGGATGGTAGCGGCCAAGCTAGCCATGCGCTCCCGCCGTGCATCATCAGTAAGCAGATTTTCCACCAGCAGAGCAAGGTTCTCTGCCGTGGATTCAGATTCCACAACCAGCTCCGCCGCGCCGCGCCGGACAAAAATTCGCGCATTGGCTTCCTGGTGGTTATCGGCGGCGAAGGGGTAGGGGATGAGGATGGAGGCCAGCCCGAAGCGGGAGATTTCGTTGAGGCTTGAAGCTCCGGCCCGGGAGACGATGAGGTCCGCGGCGGAATAGGCCTCCTCCATACGGTCGTGAAAAGCAGCCACGTAATTCGGGATGCCGTCGCGTTGGTAATTGGCCGCGGCGAGCTGTTCATCGCGTTCGCCAGCCAGATGTAAGATCTGGGCGTGGCAACGGGAAAGACGGGCCGCAATGCGGAAAAGTAGTTGGTTGATGCCTGCGGCTCCTTGGCTTCCGCCCATGACGAGGAGGGTCTTGCGGTCGGTTGGCAAGCGGAAACGGGCCAGGGCTTCCTCGCGGGGTAGGCGCTGGCCGATGGAGCTCCGCACTGGGGTGCCGGTGAAAAGGCACTCCACTTGGCGGAAGGCATCGCGGGTTTCTTCAAAGCCCAAGAGAACTTTGCGCGTGAAGCGGGAGGAAAAGCGGTTGGCCTTACCGGGGATGGCATTGGATTCGTGGACGAAGGAAGGAATGCGCCGTTGGCGGGCGGCGAGGATGGGTGGGCAGCTGGTGAAGCCCCCCATGCCCAAGACCAAATCCGGTTGATATTTGCGGTAGAGGTGTCGGCACATCGAGGTGCTCTCCCAGAGCCGCCGGAGGAATCGGATGAAGGCTGGCGAGATCACCGAAGGCATGCCGATCGAAGGCAGTTTGTGTGCGCGAAATTCCGGATGCGCCTTGAGGGCCGTCGCATCTATAGCTTTCTCCGAGACAATCAGCTGCGCTTCATGCCCCCGGGCATGCCATTCCTCCGCCACCGCCAGCCCGGGGAACAAATGCCCCCCGGTGCCGCCGCAGGCAATGATCAGTCGCAAGGGTTGGCCGGATTTCATACGCACAAGACAGTTACCAGCGCATGGCGGGCCGATATTCCAGCACGGGAGCTTCCACCGGAGCCGGCGCAGGCTTTTGTTGGCGGTAGATATTGATGAGGACGCCGACGAAGAAAAGGCAGATCACCAGGTTTGAGCCCCCGTAGCTGATGAAGGGCAGGGGCATGCCTTTATTCGGGAAAAGCGAGGTGGTGACGCCGATGTTGACGATGGCCTGCAGAGAAATCGTGAGCACCGCTCCCATCCCCAGGAGAAAGCCGAAGCGATCCCGCGCCCGGGTGGCGATGAGGCATCCAGCCAGTGTGAAAACCAGAAACCCGAAGACGACCAAGAGCGTGAAGCGCAGCCCCAACTCCTCCCCAATCATCGGGAAGATAAAATCCGTATGCGCATACGGCAGATAGAGCATTTTCTGCCGACCTTCGCCGAGCCCTAGCCCATCCACCCCACCGGAGCCAAAAGCGATCAGGGCCTGCCATTGCTGCAGGCCTTCCGTGAGGCGAAACTTTTCCGGGTGCATGAAGGCCAGCAACCGGTCCATGCGCTGCGGAATGAGCATCGCCAGGGCCAAGATGCCGGCGGCCCCCAAGCCCACAATCGGCAGGAGAAACAGCAAGCGTGTGCCGACAAGGAACATCATGCAGAAGGTGACCGTACCGATAAGGGCGGTGGTGCCGAGGTCCACTTCGGCCGCGATGAGGACCAAGAGCACGCTCACAATCATCCCGGGAAAAACGAAGCCGCGCCAGAACTCCTTGCGGTGGGCTGCATATTTGGTGAACCACCAGGCGAGAAAAATCACCGTCGCCACTTTGGCCAGCTCGCTTGGTTGCAAGGTCATGAAGCCCAAGTTAAGCCAACGCCAGGAGCCATTGATTTTCATCCCGATCGGCGGAATGAAACACAAAGTCAGCAGCACCACAGAGCCCGCGAACCAGATCCACCACGTCCGGCGCCACCAATGATAGTCCACCAGCGCGGCCGTGATACAAACCGCGGTGCCGACCACCAGCCACATGCCCTGGCGTTTGACGAAGTAGAGCATGTCGCCGCGGCTATCTTGGGCGAAGGCGCTGGTGCTGAAAAGCATCACGATCCCGATGGCGATGAGCCCCAGGACGCTGACAATCAGCACATAGACCGTGTGGCGATGCATATTCAAGTTGGGAGAACTCGACGAAGGCCCCTAGCCTCAGCGCGGCGGTGGAATCTTGAGCTTCTGACCGATTTGTAACTTGGTCGGATCGGTGATGCCGTTGAGTTCCAACAAGTCCTGGTAGCTGACTTTCAGGCGTTTGGCGATGGAGTAGGGATTGTCTCCGGCAACCACTTCGTAGATCTCACCCGTATTTGCCACCGGGCTGGTCGGGGCTTGCGTGGTCGCGGCAGTCTGAGGGACCGGAGCCGTTTGGGTGGGCGGGCGGTTGGCGGTAGGATTGGCCGCCGTGGTGGGTTTCGGAGCCGTGGAGGTGGCTGCCACCGGGGCGGTGCCAGCGACGGGCAGTTGCAGGATCTGCCCCACGCGGAGGATTGAGTCTGCAGTGAGGTTGTTGGTGGTCAGCAGGGCTTCCACCGTGGTGCCGTATTTGCTGGCGATGCGGGTAAGGGTATCGCCGGGTACGACTTCGTGGGTGCGTCCTGTGGTGGCTTGCACGGGAGCATTTGGAGCGGGCGGAGTGATCGAGTGGCTTTGGGTCACGGCAGCGGAGGGGTTCGTCCCTGCTGATGGACCCGTGGGTAGAGCAGAGCTTTCCACCTCGGAAGCCGCGGGTTTTGGCTGGGCCACCAGCCCGGATTCGGCGGCAATCTTGGCCAAGGTGGCTTGGCGATTTTTCATCGCATTGAAGCCGAAAATCCCGCCGACAGCGATAAGGTGCAGAATCAAGACGACGATGAAGGCATGCGAGAGCTTCATATTGGGCTCCGAGCTCTCGTAGTAGTCCTCCTCTTCGTCTGCGAATTCCTCAATCTGCCGACGGGAGGCCGCGCGGGAAACGCTGGCTCGGAGTTTCATCGGCGGTTTTTTGCGTTTGATTTTTGCGGTGGAGCGGATGGGACGGAGTTTCATGGTGTTTTTTGTTGGAAGTTTTTCGGGTGAAAAATGAGTCAGTCGAGTTGCAGGACCATTTGGCGGAATTGGTCGCCGCGATCCTCGTAATCGCGAAACATGTCAAAGGATGAAGTGCCCGGAGAGAATAAGACCACTTCGCCCGGCTCAGCCAGGCTGGCCGCTTTTTGCACGGCCTCGGCGAGTGATGCGGTTGGATGGCAGGGCGTCTGTGCCCAGTCTTGAGCAATGGCCTCCCGGAGTTGGCCGATGAGGACCGCCTGGCGGACCCGTTCCCGGACCAGCCCGGCCAGAGGCGCAAAGGAAAAGCCTTTGTCTTTGCCGCCGGCAATGAGAATCACCGGGCGCTGCTGTGAACGCAGGGCCTGCTCCAGAGCATCGAGGTTCGTGGATTTGGAATCATTGATCCAGAGCACGCCTCGATGTTCCCGGATCGGCTCGCAACGATGGGCGGGAGGGGCAAAGCTGGGCACGGCAGCGGCGGCAGCCGAGAGGTCCAGGTCGAGCGCGGCAATCGCTCCGAGGGCAGCCATGATGTTCTCGGCATTGTGCGGGCCGAGCAGGCGCGTGGAGGACTGCTCGAGCAGCGGATGGCCATGGAAGCAAATCCAGCCCCCCCGCAGGGTGAAATCCACCATGGCCTCGCGGGCAGAGAATTGCAGGCGGCGAGCGCGAATTTCCGGTAGCTGCGAACCAGCCTGCACGACGGCCCAATCATTTTCTGTCTGGTGGGCAAATATGCGCGCTTTGGCGGCGAAGTATTCGGCCATGCTGGGGTAGCGGTCGAGGTGGTTCGGGGAAAAGTTGGTCCAGACGGCAACTTGGGGGCGGAAGGAGCGGCAGGTCTCGAGTTGGAAAGAGCTGATTTCCAGGGCGTAGTGGGTGGTATGAGGAGCTTCGAGGAGCACCTCGCAGAATGTGCGACCGATATTTCCACAGGCGGCAGCCGGGAGCCCGAGGGCTTGGAGCAGGTGCGCCAGCAGACCTGTGGTGGTGGTCTTGCCGTTGGTGCCAGTGATGGCCACGGTGGTGCCTGGGGCGTGTCGCCAAGCGAGCTCGATCTCGGAGATCAATTCTCCGCCCTGGGCGAGAAAACCGGCTGCCAGAGGCGCAGTCTCTTCCATTCCCGGGCTGAGAATCGCCAAGGGCCGACGTTCTTCGGTTGGCCAATGCTCCACTCCCAGGCGGCAAACGATACCTTCCTTTTCCAAAGCCGCGGCGGTCGTCTGCAGCGAAGGCGAATCCGCTGCATCCAGGGCCAGGACTTGCACTCCCCGGGAATTGAGGAAGCGCGCAGCAGCACGGCCGGTGCGGCCCAGCCCGAGAACGGCAGCAGAAGTGGGAAGGGGCGCGGAGTTCATCGCAATTTCAAGGTCGCCAAGGCCAGGAGAGAAAATAGCACCGACATGATCCAGAAGCGGACGATGACGGTATTTTCCTTCCAGCCGCTGAGTTCAAAATGATGGTGCAGAGGCGCCATGCGGAAGATGCGTTTGCCGGTGGTCTTGAAGCTGCCGACTTGCAGAATTACCGAGAGGGCTTCGGCAACGAAAACCCCACCGGCAATGACGAGCAAGATTTCCTGTTTGCAGGAGATGGCCACCACCCCGAGCAAGCCTCCAATTGCCAGCGAGCCCGTATCGCCCATGAAGACGCGGGCTGGGTGGCAATTCCACCACAGGAATCCCAAGCAGGAGCCAAAGAGCGCCAAGCAGACAATGGCCAGCTCAGCCGATGGGGCAACGAAAGGAATCTGCAGGTAGTTGGCCGTAATGGCATTTCCAGCCAGGTAGGTAAGCACCGCATAAGTGGCTGCGACGGTTGCGGTGCATCCTGCGGCCAGACCATCCAAGCCATCGGTGAGATTCACGGCATTCGACGTGCCGACGATGACTAGGAGGTAGAAGAAGAAGGTGAAGAGGCCCAGGTTGACCGCGAGGGGATTCTTCAAGAAGGGAATGTAGAGGTCCTGGGCCTGCTCCCGCAAAGCTGGATGAGCGAAAAAGACGGCGGTGACGATTCCCGCGAGGACGCATTGCAGGGCAAACTTCAAGCGGCTGCTGATCCCGGCGGAGTTTTTTTTCGCCACCTTGAGCCAGTCGTCGTAAAACCCAATCCCACCCAGGAAGACCGCCGCAAAGAGCACCAGCCATACCAGAGGATTCGTGGGCACAGCCCAGAGCAACGTGGCAATGAGGGTTGAGCCAATGAGGAGGATGCCGCCCATGGTCGGGGTGCCTTTTTTGGCTCCGTGCAGTTCAAAGAGCTTGTGCACTTCATCCGCAGTGCGAATGGGCTGTCCAAACTTGAGGGAAATGAGTTTCCGGATGACGAAGTTGCCGAAGAGCAACGAGAGGAGAAACGCGGTCATGGCGGCGCAGAGGCCGCGGAAGGTGATGTATTTGAAAACGTTGAAGGCCTTGAAAAATTCCGCATCGTTGCCGGATGCGCGAGCCCACTCAGTGAGGAAATGGAGGTAGTAGAGCATCAGCTGAGGAGGGGGAGGATTTCTTCCATGCGGGCGCTGCGACTGCCTTTGAGGAGAAGTGCATCGCCAGGTCGGGCAATAGAGCGGATGAGCACGGCGGCGGCGGCGGGATCATTGAGTTGATGCACTGCCGCCAGACCAGCGGCGCGGGCGGCTTCGGCCATGGGAATCGTTGCGGGTCCGACGGCGATGAGTTCATCCACCGTGCGGGCGGCGCAGCGACCCACCCGGGCATAGCCTTCCGCAGAGTAATGTCCGAGCTCGCCCATGCGGCCCAGCACGGCCAGCCGACGGGATTCCGGTCGGGGCAGCGGCATGGAAGCCAGCGTGAGCAAGGCCGCCTCCATGGAGTCGGGATTGGCATTGTAAGAGTCATCAATCACCAGCAGTCCGCGAATGACTTTGCGATGCAACCGCCCGCCGACAAGCTTGGCCTTATGCAGCCCGGCCGCAACTTGTTCTGCCGTCAGGCCCAAGTGGAGAGCCGCTGCCGCGGCCAGCAAGGCATTTTGCACCATGTGCAATCCCGGGACGGAAAGATGGACTTCTGCCGTTCCGCGGTCCGTGCAGAGCTGAAAACGGGTGCCGTTCTCCGTGGGAGTGATCGCTTCCGCGCGAGGTGACCCGCGATCCAAGGCCACTGGGCAAGCGCGGTCCCCGGCGATTCCAGCCAGAGTGGCGGCAAAATCGTCGTCCGCCGGGAAGAAGCAGCGGCCGTTGGGAGCAACCTGGCGAAAGAGATCGGCCTTTTCTTGGGCGATGCCAGCCCGGTCTGGGAAAAACTCGATATGCGCGGTCCCGATGTTGGTAATGATGCCGTGATCGGGGCGGGCCATCCGGGCCAAGGGGGCGATTTCTCCGGGGTGGTTCATTCCCATTTCAAAGACCCCGAAGTGGTCCTCGCGGCGGGCGGAAAGGATGGTTAGGGGGACACCGATGTGGTTGTTGAGATTGCCGGGGGTGGAGCAAACCGGGCCAGCCTCGGCGAGAATGGCGGCGAGAAATTGTTTGGTGCTGGTTTTTCCTGAGCTGCCGGTGAGTCCCACGACGGGGAAGGTCAGCTCTTGGCGCCAGGAAGCGGCGAGGGCTTGGAGAGCCCGCAGGGGATCCGGCACCTCCAAGAGGGTAAAATTCGGCAAAACCCCAACGTGGCTTTGCTCGGCAACAATCGCACCCACGGCGGAATTCGCGGCGGCCACGGGAACAAAAGCGTGGCCATCGAAGTGTTCGCCGCGCAAAGCCACATAGAGGTCGCCGGCGTTGAGCTGACGGGTGTCCTGGGTGACGCGCGTGGTGGTGCGAGTCGGATCCCCACCCCGGATCTTGGCCCCGATGCGGGAAGCGATGTCGTTTAAGGTTAGCGGATTCATGCAAGTGGAGTGGTTTTTTCGTTGATGGCCCAAGTAGCTACGGCGACATCGTCAAATGGGTGCCGCTGGCCCATGATTTCCTGGTAGGTCTCATGCCCTTTGCCAGCGATGAGGATGATATTACCCGGTTCGGCCAAGGCCACCGCGCGACGAATGGCGGCCTCGCGATTTTCAATAATTTCGTGATGGCTTTGCTGCAGCCCGGCGCGCATGTCGGCGAGGATTTTGGCCGGATCTTCGGAGCGGGGGTTATCGGAAGTGAGGATCACGTAGTCAGAGAGCGCCTCGGCGGCTCGGGCCATGAGCGGGCGTTTGGTGGTGTCGCGGCCTCCACCGCAGCCGATGACACAGAGGAGCCGGGAAGGCTGGAGTTCGCGCAGGGTTTTGAGGGCGTTTTCCACGGCATCGGGCGTGTGCGCGTAGTCCACAAAAACCTGGAAGTTGCGCTTGGCGGGCACGCGTTGCATGCGTCCCGGAATCTGCGGGGACCGGGCCAGAGCCGCGACCAAGCGGCGCACTTCGCAGCCGATTGCGGCGGTGGCGGCCAAGGCCGAGAGGGCGTTGTGCACATTGAAAAGACCGATCAGCGGCAGACGCACGAGGTAATCGCGTCCGCGGGCGGAGAGTGCGAAGGTGGTGCCGGTGGGGGAAAACTGTATTTTCGAAGCGCGGAAATCCGCGCGAGCGGAAAGGCCAGTGGTGATGGCTTGGATGGAGGGATCCAGGCGGTCGAGCAGGCGGCGGCCGAAGCGGTCATCGGTATTGATAATAGCCCGCCCGGGGCTCCCGGAGCGCAGACGGAGCTTTTCGAAAAGCAGGGCTTTGGCGAGGAAGTAGTTTTCCATCGTGCCGTGGTAGTCGAGGTGATCCTGCGTGAGGTTTGTAAAGACAGCCGCGTCAAATTCAATCGCATCCGCCCGATGTTGCACCAGGGCATGGCTGGAGACTTCCATCGAACAGGCTTGGCAACCCGCAGCGAGCATCCGCGCCATGAGCTCCTGCGTCTCCAGGGCGTCGGGCGTGGTGCGGGCGGCAGGCAGTTCTTCGCGCCCTAGTGAGTAGTGAATCGTGCCAATGAGCCCGCAGGGTTTGGCGACTTCATCCAGGAGGTGTTTGATAAGGAAGGTGGTGGTAGTTTTGCCGTTGGTGCCGGTGACTCCGAGGACCTTGAGCTTGCGGGAGGGGTAGTGGTGGAAGCGGGCAGCGGCTGCAGCGACAAAGGCGCGGACGTTTTCCACCACCAGACAGGGCACTTCGAGGTGCGGGAAGGCCCGCTCGGCCACGATGGCGCTCGCTCCGCGAGCCACGGCGTCGGGAATGAAGGCCGCCCCATCCTGGGCCGTCCCGGGGACAGCAAAAAAGAGCGTTCCTGGAGTGACTTTGCGCGAATCCAAGGCCAGGGAAGAAATTTCCACAGTGGCAGCGTTCGGCGGGAGGGGTTCTGCCAAGGCCGGGAGATCTTTCAGCAGCGTGGACAGCTTCATGGTGTGGTGGCGCGGCGGATGGGGGGATTCGGAGCGGAGGTGAGCAGGGTTTGTTCCACTTGAGGCTGCAAATCCAGATACCGGGCCGTGCGCTCGGCCACGCGGGAGAAGATCGGCGCTGCCACCAAGCCGCCATAATTACGGGTCTTCAAGGTGGTGGCATCATCCACCATGATGATACCAACAAACTCCGGGTTTTCTGCTGGCAGGTAACCGCAGAAGGAGACGACATATTTGCCCGGGGTGTAGCCGCCCTTGGGATCCACGCGTTGGGCGGTGCCCGTTTTTCCGGCCACGGCGAAGCCCTCGACGCGAGCCAGCGGAGCCGTGCCCCGGGTGACAACTTCCGTAAGGGCTGCATTCACCTGGGCCGCGACTTCGGGTGCCACCACCTGGCGCACCACTTGCGGGGTAGCACGGAAAAGGTCTTCGCCATCCGGGCCGATGACCCGTTGCACCACATACGGAGCCATGAGCTTGCCCCCATTGGCAATGACGGCGGTGGCGGTGGCGATTTGCAAAGGGGTAACGGCAATCTCGTGCCCCATGGGAATGCGGGTGATGGAGAGCTTACTCCAGCGGTGGGGCGGGTGGAGCAGGCCGGGGATTTCGCCGGGGAGTTCGATGCCAGTGCGGTCGCCAAAGCCGAAGCGGCGAATGTATTCATAGAACTTTTGCTCTCCGAGCAGCATGGCCAGCTTGGCACTGCCGATGTTGGAAGATTTCACGAGGATGTCGTGGACCGAGAGTGAGCCGTAGCCATGCACGTCGCGCAGGATGCGGCCGCCGTAGGCATAGCGGCCATTTTCGCAGAAAATCGTCGTATCAGCACGGGCCGCCTTTTCGTTGAGCGCGGCCGAGATGGCGACAATCTTGAAGGTCGAACCCGGCTCCACCATGTCAATAATGGCCCGGTTTTTCATCGCTTCCGGTTCGAAGGAGCCCGGGGAGTTGGGGTCAAAGTGCGGGCGGTTGGCCATGGCCAGCACGGCACCGGTCTTTGGATTGAGCAGCACTCCCACCACGCTCCGGGGCTTCATTTCCCGATAGGCATTGTCCAGTTCCTCCTCCAAGATGGCTTGCAAGGCCATGTTGATGGTCAGCTGGATATCGTAGCCATGCCGTGGGGGACTTTCGACGCCGCGATAAACCACGATCTCCCGCCCGGTGCGGTCACGCTCGATGTGGCGGAACCCATCCTGCCCGGCAAGGTATTCATCAAAGGTGCGCTCGACGCCTTGGATCCCGTGGCCTTCGTGATCGAGAAAGCCCAGGACATGGCCGAGCAGAGGGCCGTTCGGGTAGGTGCGTTGGGCGGTTTGCTCAAAGTAAATCCCCCTCAGCTTGGCCGCCTGCATGGCCCGGGTGAGCTGCATAGCTTTTTCCTCAGCCAGCCCGCGCCGGAGCACGACATACTTCTTCTCGGTATCAAGCTTGGTCGCCAGTTCTTCCACCGGAAGCTCCAAGTAAGGTGCGGCCAGCTCCGCCAGGGCCCGAGGATCCGTGATGTGCGAGCCATCGGCAACAACCGTACGCGTGGGCACATCGGCGGCCAGGACCTCCCCCCGGGCATCGAGGATCCTCCCCCGCATTGCGGGAATCACCTGGCGGATGGAGTTCTTCTTGGCGGCCAGCTCGGAAAACTCCTCATGCCTGCCGACCTGGAGGTGGATCAGGCGGATGGAAAAGCCGCTGAACACGCAGGCCAGAGCGATGGCCAAGAGGCCGGTCCGGGTGCGCGTGGTCCATTTCACGGGGTGGCTTCTCCGAAGGTGGTGGCACTCGCAGTGCGCAGTTGAGCCGACTCCAATTCCAGCACCGGCTGACCTAGGCGGGCAACAGAAGGACCGCTGATCGGAACCAAGGCCACCAGGCCTTCTGCCACCGCGGAAGAGATGCGGGCGTGCGAGGAAAGACGATTGATTTCCGTGCGCAGGACTTTATTGTAGGCGCGAATTTCCCGCAGGCTTTGCTCGGCTTCGCGGGTGAGGGAGCCGATGGCGTGCTGCTGGTTTTTCACGTGCACAAAACCGATTCCGGCACCGGTGAGGATGAGGGTGCAGAGCACGCAATGAATGATGACCCCGAGATCGAAGCTGCGGGCGGTGGTAGGAAAAGACTCTTTCATGGGTGGGAAGGTGGAGCGATTTTTTCCACGACCCGGAGCTTGGCGCTGCGGGCGCGGGGATTAGCGGCTTGTTCCTCCGGCGATGCGGTAATCGGCGCCGGAGTGATGAGGCGAAATTGGTAACGGGGATTCGGACGTGGGGCGGGCCACTCGGGACGATCAATTTCCGGAGTGCTGCCTTCGCGGAAGAAGCGTTTGACGATGCGGTCTTCCAAGGAATGGAAGCTGATTACGGCCAGGCGTCCGCCGGGTGCGAGAACTGCCGCCGCCATCTCCAAGCCATCCCGCAGAGCCCCGAGCTCATCATTAACGGCGATGCGCAGGGCTTGGAAGACCCGGGTGGAAGGTTGTCGTGGGCCGTGGCGGCGGATGACAGATTCTACCACCGCGACCAGGTCAAAGGTGGTGAGGATGGGGCGTTCACTGCGCGCCTGGACAATACGCGAGGCCACCCGCACCGCTTTGGGCTCATTCCCGTAGTCGCGCAGGATGCGGATTAATTCCTCCAGGCTGGCCTCATTGACCAGGTCCGCCGCGGTAAGGGCTTGGCGGCGGTCCATGCGCATATCGAGTGGACCGTTGCGTTGGAAAGAAAAGCCCCGTTCCGCAGTATCGAGCTGGTGCGAAGAAACGCCCAGATCGAGCAGCACCCCATGCACATGGGGCAGGCGACGTTCGCTAAGCACCGCCGCCAGCTCCCGGAAATCCCGACGCACCGCCGTGAAGCGAGGGCCAAACTCCGCCAGACTCAGCGTGGCCTCGGCCAGGGCATCGGCATCTCGGTCCAACCCAATGACCTCCGCTCCCTGCTCCAATAAGAGACGCGCGTGACCGCCTCCTCCGAGTGTGCCATCCAGGAACAGTCGCCCGGTGCGCGGCCGCAGTGCCGTTACCACCTCTCCGGGCAGAACCGGCGCATGATAACCCATGGCTGCGAGCTCAGGCCTTGCTGGCCCCGCTTGCGGCAGGTCTGCGCAATCCAAGATATTCATAAGCATTTTTTGTTTTGTGTTGCAGGATGCCGGCGCCTTTGGCGGTGCCGTCGGAGAGTTTGACCGTAGAGTAACCGAAGAAAAATTTTCTGCTCCCTTTGGTCATGCGGCGTTCCTCAGGTGGGCAGGCCCGGAGGGGGTAGGGGTGGACTGAAGGGATCGGGCATGCGGAAAAAATCGTGAGTTTCCATCTACAAACCGATCTGGTTGGCCAAATGGGCGAAATCCGGTTGGGCAGCCGCGGCGGTTTCGTTCCAACGCCCGCGTTGCCAAATCTCAAAGCGGCTCTTGGAGCCCACCAAGACCACCTCGCTGCCCAGCTCGGCCTTGGCCACCATCTCCTCCGGCAAAAGGATGCGGCCCTGCTTATCTACTGTCACCGGGCGGGCCGAGGCATAAAACATGCGGATTGCCTTGCGTTTTTCCGCCTCTGAAATTGGCAGCCCCTCGATGCGGTCCTCCATCGCAGCAAACTCCGCTGGTGGCAGCACCAGCAGGTAGGGCTCATTCGGTTTGGGCACCAACTGGAACTCCTGTCCCTCTCCCTCTAGCCAACGCGCCGGAATGGTCACCCGGTTCTTCGGATCCAGGGAACGCTCAAACGTCCCAGAATAGACCGTCGGGAGTTGAGTTTCCGGTTTCATAGCAGGCGGTTGCGAAGAAAGAGATGACTAGGGTTTATCGTACACTGGATTCCATTTGTTGACATCTTGTCCCACTTTGCCCCACCAGGGTCAAGAAAAACTTCCACAAGTTTTCTTGTTACAAAAGGTTTACAAAAGAAGAAGGGACGCCGAAGGGGGTTGTGAATAAGTTGGGAACAAGATTGCTAACACCCTCCTCAAAATGAATCACTTCCGCACTGCCTGGATTTCCGATGTGCATCTAGGAACCAAAGGATGCAAAGCTGGCCCCTTGCTCGATTTCCTGCGGGATTACGAGTTTGAGACCCTCTATTTGGTCGGGGATTTGATTGATATCTGGGCGATGAAGCGGGGAATTTACTGGCCCCAGGAGCACAGCGACGTGATCCAAAAACTGCTCCGCAAGGGGCGCAAGGGGACCGAAGTGGTTTACATCACGGGAAACCACGACGAGTTTTTTGAGGACTTTCACGGCCCCTACGCGAGCGTGAGCGTGCAGAAAAATGCCATTCACCAAACGGTGGACGGGCGGCGGTTTTTAGTTATCCATGGACACGAGCTGGATACGGTGGTGCAAAACATGGGCTGGTTGGCCCATGTGGGGGATATCGGCTACCACCTGCTGCTGCGTTGCAACGGGGCGGTGAATCTGGTGCGTCGTTTGATGGGGTTGAACTACTGGTCACTGAGCGCCTACGTGAAAGCGGAGGTGAAGAACGTGGTGGGGTTCATCGGGAAGTTTGAGGAGGCGGTGGCACGTTATGCGGCGGAATACGAGGTGGATGGGGTGCTTTGCGGGCACATTCATACCCCGGCGCATCGGAAAATTGGCCAGATTGAGTATTGGAATACCGGGGACTGGGTGGAAAGTTGCACGGCGATTGTCGAGGACTTCACGGGCAAGCTGGAAATCCTCCGCTGGTCAGACAATGCCCATCGCTCCGCCCGGAGTAGTCGTCGTGAGGAGAAGTCAGAGGCGTCGCTGGGTGGCGTCAAGGAAGTCGGCGAGCTGCTCACAGCGCGCTCGCTCTGACCGGTCAGAAAGCAACTCCTAACAGATTGTTGCAAAACCCGGCATGGTCGCGTCGCGGTGCGCTTTGGCCGGCAGGCCAGGCGCGAGGCGAGAGCATCCCCTCTGCGGGCTGGGCTCGCCGCTGTAACTCTGCCCGCCGGCCAAAGCGACGCAACCGTATCGGTGCGAGCAGGATCGGGGCACTGGCGTCGTCGCTCGCTCCTTGCCATGGCCCCGATCCTGCTCTTACGCGCGACCGCGCCCAGTTTTTCCACAGTCTGCTAAGGCGCGAATCAATCTTCGGGAGGGTCGGACCATGGGCGCAGATACTCCAGATCTCGGATGCGGTTCTCCATTAGCTGCTGTTTTGCCGTGGCCCATTCGAGAGGAAAAACGGAGCCATATTTGTGCGTGGGAACCTCCCCTTCACGGAGGGGAAAGAGACAATGCAGTTGGAAGTCCACGAACTTGAGCCAGGCTGCTGGGCCTCCCACAGATTGTGGCAAAATTCCTTTTCCGCACTTCGTTCGCGGAGCAGGGCTGGATAGATCGTGTAGAGTTTATCATCCGCCCGACGCAAGTCCTCCAGCGCCTCGGCGTTCATCTCCGCTTGGCTTTGAGCCTGCAAGCCAAACGGAGGTCTGAAAGCGAGCCGGAGCGAGAGAAGGAGGAATTTTATTCGGGTGGGGAGGGGGTGACTTCGGCCCGGCCCTGCCAGCTTTGCAGCAAGGCATGGGAGAGGCCGCGCACTCGAGCGACTTCCTCGACGGAAGCATAGGGGCGTCCCTCGAGCAAGCGCTGGGCCAGAACGGGGCCCACCCCGGGGAGTTTCTCAAGTTCAGCCAGGGAAGCGGAGTTGAGATTGATTGGCGGGGACTCTTCTTCCGCGAAAGCATTGCGGAGTTGGTTGGCTTCGGCCCGCTCGGCAGCCCGCAAAGCAGCCAGGCTTTCCACATTCGTATCGGCCCAGATGCCGCGCCGACTGAGCATAGCCGCAGCCTCCAAGTCGGCGTAGCGAGCGCTGGCTTCGTTTCCCGAAGTGCCATCCGGCAGGGAACGCGAAACCCCGTGCGCGCGGGCCAGCCCGGCTTCGACGAGCAGCCCGCCCAGGTCCCGGCCATCGGCGGTTTGCACCAAGGCATAGATGCGTGGCAGCCGGGAACGGCCCGGGGCCGAGGCGAAGGCGGTTCGGACCGTGAAGGGCTTCTGTAGTAAAGCACGCACTTTCTCCCGGGCGGCCAATCCGTGTTCGACGACGAGGGTCGGCGGGGCGATGCCAAAGTAGCGCGCCTGTTCCAGCACGCGTTTTTTGTCCGAGTCCGTATCGGTGGTCGTCTCCGGGCAATCCACGAAATATAGGCGCACCACATGGCGTTCGGTTTTGCCATTGCGCTCGATCTCGACCCGGAAACTATCGCCGTCCAACCAATCCTCCTCCACAAAGCGACTGCCCGGGAAGCTCTGCCAAGCCTCTTGGGCAATTCCACGACCGGGCAGGCAAAACGCTCCGGCGGCTGCCAGCAGCAGGACGCTTTTGGCGAGGAAGCAAATCATGCCCGCAATATGTCCTCGATGGAGCTGAACTTTCCACAGCAAAATCGCGCGGCGAGTTTTTCCAGCTGAAGAATCCCTTTTGAAAATGATATAAATGGGGTTGGGCGTTATCTGGAGGAAGGCTTCGTGCGCAGTGATGGTGCATGCTTGAGCGACAAGAGTTGGCCTGGAGGGTGGGATTTCATCAGCGGGTGGATTCCGCTCCGGAAAATGGGTTCCGGCGAAGGTGCCGGGCGCGATGCAGTTGGACTGTGCGGCAGCCGAAGGATGGCTGCCTGCCTGTGGGAAGGTGGTATTTTCCCGGGTCGCCGACGGAGGAAAATCGGCGAGGTCCGGATGCGGTGTTGCATCTTCCCTGCGTGACGGGCGCAAGCCGATTGGTTTTGGAGCTCAGCTGCCCGGCCTTTCCGCAGTGGAACCAGGCCTACCCTTTGGAATATCGGGCGGACTACGTGCCGCCGACTTATGGGCCGCAGGGACGCCGTGGGCGGAATGCCTGGACTCAGACGGGCAGTGGAGCGGCTGCCTGGTTGGCGGCCTTGCGGAAGCGGGACTGCAAGCTTTGGTAAGTCTCAGTTGCCGAGGCGTCGGGGAGAGCGCGAGTGCTTTCGTCGAGGCTGACCCAGCGTTTGGCCAACTCTCGTAGGGCTGCGGCCGGATCTGCCTCCAAGCACGCGGCGGCTTGCAGGGCGGCTCCCAGGGCGGCTCCCTCGCCGCTTTGCAAATAGACGGTGGGCACTGCAAAAACATCGGCGCAGATTTGCCGCCAGAGCCGGTTCTTGCTCGCTCCGCCGGTGAGACGAATTTCATCTGGCACCAATCCCAAGTCCCGGAAACGCTCCAGCCCGTAGCCGAGACCAAGGGTCACGCCTTCCATGGCGGCACGCATGAGGTGAGCGGGTGTCCAGTTGCGCGGGGTGAGGCCAGAGAGCTCGCCGGTGGCCAGCGGGAGGTTAGGCGTTCTCTCACCAGTGAAGAATGGCAGCAGAAAGAGGCCCTCGGCTCCGGGCGGCACCGAGGCCGCTGCGGCTTCAGCTTGGGAGTGATTCCACCCGAAAAGCGCGGCAGTTTGTTCGGTGACGAGGGTCACATTCATGGTGCAGACTAGGGGCAACCAGGCATCGGTGCTATCACAGAACGCGGCGACTTCTCCTTGGGCATCCACGACTGGGGTGGTAGAGTAGGCATAAAGCGTGCCCGAAGTGCCAAGACTCACGGTCACCACCCCTGCGGTGATGTTACCGGTGCCGATAGCTCCCATCATGTTGTCACCGCCGCCTGCGGCGACTTGCACTCCGCGCGGTAGGCCCAAGGATTCAGCTAAAGCGGGTTGGACTTCCCCGACGATGGCCAAAGAGCTGCCGAGCGGCGGAAGCCAAGAGGCGAGTTCATTCCCGATCGCAGCCAGGGCGGCTTGGCTCCAGGTGCGGTGGTGGACATCAAGCAGCCCCGTCCCGGAAGCATCGCCGTATTCCATCCTCGCCACCCCGGTGAGCCAGAAATTCAAATAATCATGAGGCAGGAGCACCGTGTGGATTTTTTCCCAGATCTCCGGTTCATTTTGGCGCACCCAGAGTATTTTTGGCGAGGTGTAACCCGGGAGAACGGCGTTGCCCGTGGCGGCGATGGCGCCTGCAACCCCACCCAGGGCGGCGGTGAGTTCCGCACATTGAGCGGTGGTGGAGGTGTCGCACCAGAGTTTCGCTGGACGCAGGACTTGGCCCTCGGCTCCGAGGAGCACCAAACCGTGCTGCTGTCCGCTCACCGCCAGGCAACGCACTTCGCTCGCCCGAGTTCCCAACGTTGCCGTTACGGAGCGGATGGTTTTCTCCGCGGCGGTCACCCAATCCTGCGGATGTTGTTCCATGGACCCCGGTGGCAGGTTGGGCACAAATCCGTAGGCCTCCTGCGCTGAGGCCAGAAGCTCACCACTCTCGCAGTCCAGCGCGATACATTTGGTGCTTTGGGTTCCGCAGTCGAGGCCGAGAGAGATCATAGGCCTTTGGGATTAGAGCGAGACGCGCGAATGTTCAATTCGCCGTTTTGTGCTCCGGGGGGGTGGATCATTCGGGAGCCGGAAAGAGCTCATCGAGGCTGGCAAATTCGACTTCCGGGTCAGCCGCGAGCTCGGCCAGCAGGCGATCCATG
Source organism: uncultured Chthoniobacteraceae bacterium (assembly GCA_964595865.1). Lineage (GTDB taxonomy): Bacteria > Verrucomicrobiota > Verrucomicrobiia > Chthoniobacterales > DYNR01 > CAZQRL01. The sequence goes on along the minus strand of CAZQRL010000002.1, from coordinate 317,955 downwards.
CGAGCCTAGTCGGCTTCGGTAAGCATCTCGTAGCTGTGCCCCCAGAAATAGAAAACCGCAACGCCTCGGGCTTTGGCGGCAGTGAATCGCTCCCAGAAATCCGGGGCGGCAAAGTGGCAGTCCGGCACAAAGCGCAAGGGGTTTGCCGGAGGGTATCCTAGGGGGGAATTCCGCACTGCCTGGGCCGGTGCCCCGGGCCTAGGTATGCCCCGCTGCACGCCCCACCGCATCGGTCGCCTCATTGCGTTGTCCGTAGGGATAGACAAAGCCCAAGATGGGTTGGGGAAAAAGATCCTGCAGCATCCTGCGTCTCCGAAAGACTTCCTCCCGTCAAGCTTCGAGGCTGATTTTTAGCGGGAGGGGGTGACTGAAGGTATGGTTGGCGATTGGGAAGCCGGCATAGGCTTCCCGGAGCTAACTCCGGGCTAGCCTTGGCACATCCTTGGTATCGGCATACCGCCAGCGGTTTCCGCGCTCGGTTCCATGCAGACCCGGGTTCAGGTTGAACGTCGCCGTGGCCCCATGCCGACGCAGCAACTCCATGAGGCGGATGTCATCTTCCACCCCATCGTCCCAACACTGCACCACCCGTAGCACTCGGGGGCTTATTTTTTTGGAGTGTTAACGTCCAAGAGAGCACCGTATTTGGGAATCTCTTCTCGCGGTTGGCCGAGATATTCCTGATGACCCCAGGAGCCCCACTGCGTGCCTTGGGGACTAAAGCTGGCGAACGCGGCGAAAAGATCGCAGCCCGCCTCCTGATGCAGCTGGAAATTTTCCATATAGACGTCGTAGAGCCCCTGGGAAAATTGCACTTCTCGCAGGGCCGGGAAGTTGAATTCCGGCTTCTGGCCGTCGGGTTGGATGTGCTGCCCGCCTTCATAGACGATGTAGCGAAGATTATGGTTGCTGGCGATCTGGGCTAACTGATTGATCCAGGAGCGCACCTCGGTATCGACAATCTCCTGCATGTCGGTGAGGACTTGTTCCACGGTGAGGGACTGTCCCGCTTCGGCCCAGCGATCATAGATTTTGCGGTTCGGGCCAAAGTAACCCGCGGGCGACATGGCATCGGCTCCGCCATTTTCCATCACCCATTCCACGGTGCGGCGAGCGGTATCCGGCCACCCCTGCTGCACGCCAATGACACGCACGATGCGCTTGCTGTCTTCGCCCGTGAAAACTTCTTCGAAATGCTTAAAGGCCCGGCGATTGAGCACGCCCATGCGTTCTGGGTGGTCCGCGCCACCTTCCCGGGCTACGGTGCCATTGTCGAGGGGGAACTCCGTTGGCACCACCCCATCCTTCCAGCCGGAGAGGGGCTGACCCGCCAGAGGCTCAGCGGCGATTTTCGATTGCAGCATCCAACCGGCCTGTTGGAACTGCCAGTTCCACACTTCGTTGGAGTATTCGATGTAGGCCTTGAGCGAAGGGTCGAGCTTTTCTTTAATAAGCTTGGCCATCTCGGTCATGTATTCGGGAGTGGCGCGATGGGGCACGCAGAACCATGGATCTACCTTCGCTTGGTTGGCCAGTTGGATCAGAAGCTCCAAGGCCACGCCACCCGAGAAAAGCCGGTCGAAAGTTGATGCCGGAGTTCCCCAACGTCCGATGGCATCTCCCCCTTTGCCCACCATGGTATAGAAAGAGGGTTTCTTCCGGCCTTCCCATGTGTCTTCGAGGGAGTTGTTGGTCGCCTGCCAGTCCATAAAACGCAGGGCGTGCCACTGGGCGCAGTAGGCAATGAATTCATCCGTGTAAGGTTTTGCGGCCAGATCGGTGTTTTCATCTTCCGGACGCAGGATGCGGATATTGCGAACGTGGTTGCCCTTCGTAGAGCGTAAAATGGCAAACCCTTGGTAGTTGGAATCAGAACTTCCCCCGGTCAATTCTAGAATGACCCGGCCGGGCTCCTGGCTGACCACTCGTGAATTCATTGCTGGGCCGATCTCCCCCTCCCCATCGTAAAGCAATACGTATTCGCCGGGTTCGGTGAATTTGTTGATAATGGTGAAAACAACCTGGTCTTCTTCGCCCTCGGGCGCATACGGCAAGCTGAGAGGATAACCATTCTCATCAAGCGGGATTTTTTCCGCGAGCTGCGTGTCGAAGGGCCCACCCCCTTCAGCCAACCGGGTGAGCCAGGGGCGTGCGCTCCACATGAGATTGCGGAAGGGATAGCCCGGGGTGTAGTCGTTAATGGCCGAAAGATTCATGGCTATGGGAATCTTGGGGAGCGGTTCATCCGCTGCGGGCAGGCCGAGGGTTCCGAACAAAAGCGGGGCGGTGGCGAGGAGGCTGGGAAGGAGCTTCATAGTCGGGATGGTGGGTTAGGAGGGAGAGCAAATCAGATGAGCTGGGTGAAAGATAGTGCATAAGCGCCTAAACCGTTGAAACGAAGGCGCGGAAGAGAGTCACGGCTGGATGACCCGCAGGCGGAGGAGGCGCGGCTGTAAGGCGGAAAAAGTCGTCGAGTCTTCCACGGTCACATCCTGTCCCACTTGGCCGGAATTGATGGCGACCAGAGCCCAGTTGCTGAGATCGGACGATCTCTCCACGCTGCCGTGGCTGAGGGAACACTTGCCGGCGACCTTGGCCTTGAGCGGACGGACGAGGTAGCTGACCCAGAGGGTGGTGCCGGGCAGACCGGTGAAGCTGGCGGATGGGGCTGAACCGACGTTGGGGATCGTCCCGGCCGCGTAGTCGAAGGGTGCATACGCGAGCGGGGCGGGAGGGTCCTCTAATAACGGTTCGCCGCCGGTACCGCTGACCGTTGAGGCACCGAGGATGGCGGAGCCGAACTGGGACGGCCGCGGGTCGGCGGGGTCGGAGAAGGCGAAGGCGGAGTAGCGGGTGCGGCCGGCGGGCGAGTCGGCGTCGTTGTTGGCGACGTCGAGGCCGATTACGGTCTGGTCGGCGACCGGCGTGATCCCCAGGTTGCTCCACGGCACGGAGAGTTCGACCTGATAGCCGCCGGGCACGAGGAGGAGGGCGTGCTGCACGCCGGCGGAGCGGCCGCCGCGCTCGGTCAGGAGGCCGTCGAGGCCAATGTGGAAGTGGCGATGCTGCTGGTTGAACTCGGCCTGCTTGTCGTTGAAGGCGTCGAGGAAAATCTCGACCGAGTCGCGGTCGTTGGCGGCGCCCGTGCCGTGGGAGAGTTGGGTGTCGAGCACGCGGACGGCGACGTGGAGGTGGGTGTCGCTCCAGAGGACGCCGAAGGTGGTGGTGTTGTCGGGCGTGCCCAGGAGCGCGCGGGCGACCGTTTGGGGCAGGCTCCAATGCGTCTCGGCCAGGTCGCCGTCTGCGCGGACGGGGGAGAGGGTGCGGTTGACGAGGATGACCTCGGGGGTGGCAGGGGTGACGGGGAGGGTGAAGGCGCGTTCGGCGGTCTGGGCGGGAGAGCCGGAGTCGGTGATGCGCAGGGTGAAGGCGTAGGTGCCTTCGGTCAAAGCGGAGCCAAAGATCGTGCCGCCGGCGCCGAGCTGCAGGCCGGGCGGGAGCGAGCCGGAGACGAGCGACCAGGTGCGCGTGCCGACGCCGCCGGTGGCCTGCAGGGTGAGGTCGTAGCGGCCGCCCCGGTGGATGCCAGGCAGGGACGACGCGGTTTGGATAACCAGCGGCTCGCTGGAGTTGACGCGGAGATTGAAGATACGATTGACGGTTTGCGCCGTCGGCGTGCTGGAGTCGGTCACGCGCACCGTGAAGGAGAAATCCCCCACGAGGGAGGTGTTGCCGGAGAGGGTTCCATCCGCCGCCAGCGCGATCCCGGCTGGTAGTGCTCCGGAAACTACGCTCAAACTGCGCGGGGCGGTCCCGCCGCTGGCCACGAGGGTGGTGGAATAGGGCAAATTTTGCGTAGCGGGCGGCACTGCCGTAGTGGTGAAAGCCAGTTCGGTCGCCGCAAGTCCTGAGAGGGGCTCGGCTCGCACCACGTCCCACACGGTCTGCTGCATGATGGAAACTAAGTCGGCGGGAATCGTGCCGTAATGTGCCGCCGGGACCGGCAGGCCGACCGGAGATTCGCCAAAAACCACGGCGTAGTAAGTGATCGCCGCAAGATATGAGCCGATGTTATTGAGGTGGATACCGTCAGTGTAAATCTGAAAAATATTCGTGTAGCCCGGCACCTGTCCGGCGCGCATCTTTTGCTCGAGCGCGTTCATCACGTGGCCGACGGGAACCATGAAGACGCGGTTGGCAAGGGGCACGCCGGAGACTGTCGCGTTGCGTAAGCCATTCGTGAGTTGGGAAAAGAAGCTGGCGGTCTCGAGGTTGCTCCAACCGCCGGTATAGTTTTGGCTCCAGATCGTCTGATAATCGCGAGGGCCGCCGTCTCTGGCGGGGTCGTCTTGCCGGGGCCAGCGGCCGTAGATGAGGACGCGGGTCTGGCTGCGGTTGGCGAGCTGTTGAGGGGTGGGGCCGGTCTCGCCGAAGGCAAGACGGATGAAGCGTTGGGTGTAATCGAGGTCTTCTTCGAGCGTGCGATCAAAAGGCTGAAGGGAGAGGAGGTCCCAGGTGTAGTTTGGCAGGGCGTTGGTGGGGTAGTTGTAGGGGCTTGCGGTGAAACCGTTCGCTGGGTTGTTCCAAAGAAACTCGAGAGGCGCACCGGGGATCATTTGGCGGCCCCATGGCATGGTGTGGCCGCGGGATTCGGCGAGTAGGCGCACGCCGTCGTATTTGACGGTGTCGGTGACGGAGTTGCCGATGTAGTAAATGGGACGATTTTGCGGGGCGCTATGGGCCAAAAGTGATCCTCCAGTGGCGAGCAGTGCCGTTCCCGCCCCAAGAAGGAACCAACTTTTCAGTTTGCGCCTCGAGCCCCTGGATTCTTCGTCCAGACTCCAGCAAGTGAGAAGATCAAATCTTTGGCGGTGGTCCTTTCGGGCACGCATGGTTTTCATCTGAAGTTGGCAGAGGCGGAGGCAGTTGGGGAGCATGGTTCAAAAGGGGAAAATTGGGCAAAAATAGCGCCACGCGTGCCGAGATCAACCAACCGGAACTTGCAGGGCAGGTAAACATTTTGCACTGCAGGTTGGGCAGAGGGCAAAACATGGCCAAGCTATCGCGAAACGCTCCCAGAAAAGCCGTTTTCCAAAAAGGTGAAGGTTTTAGGCAGGCAACCCCATACCTGTACTGGAACCTTCGGGAAAAAATTCGGCTTTCCCGGAGTTACGCGCGCTGCCGCCGCCGCGTGAAGAACAGCGCCCCGAGCCCGAGAAGCAGGGTGGCCGCCGCCGTTGGTTCGGGGACTGCGGTGATGGACAGATTATCAATGTAGAAGGCGTTTCCGGCTCCCGACTGGTCATACAGGAAGGCCACGTAGAGGGACCCTCCATCCGCCACGCTGGCGGTGAAACTCCCTCCGATGGTTGCCATGCTGGACATGCCGGCGCCGGAGTTGGTGGAAGTGCGCGAACCGACTTCCGTCCACCCAGCACTAAGGGCGAGTTCATTCCCGCTCGGATTGTCGAAGGCGCTGTAGGTTGTGGCCCATGCCAAGCGAATCGTTGACGACCCGGAGGAATTGTCATCGAACCAAGTGTCGAGGGCCAAAGACCATTCCGAGATGGCGACTCCGGAGTTGTTGACGATTTTCAACAAGTATCCTTTGTCAGCCCATGTTCCTGAATCGAATCGGAGGGCGTAGTCCCCAACACCGCCAGCGGGTGAGTCAGCGGGGCTCATCTGAAAGTTGTCGAAACGCTGGTCCGTGTGACCGTTATTATTGAGGTCCGCAGTGAAGGGATTGGAGAAACCACTAATCTGCCCTGGCCACTGACCGGTCACCCCATTGGAGATGAAAAGAAAACGACCATTCTCGTAGGAAATACCCCAGTAATCTGATTCCGCAAGCCCTACGACCCCCGCCTCAGTGATGGGGGGAACAAACCGAATCACGTTTGCCACATTCCCATCGAAGGTAATGGTCTCGGTTCCAGTAGGTGAGTTGAAGACAATTTGCGCTGGTGCGGTTGCCGCGAGGACAACTAAGGCAAGCAGAGGGAGGAGGGGGTTTTTTTTCTTCATGATTTTTTCCCAGGGTGGAGTTTGATAACCATGAGTTCTGTAAGAGCTTCCTGACCTGCGGGCAATTCCGCAGAATTTCCACCGCATGTAAAAGTTTTGCTTGCCCGAAGCTGAGTTTGGGGCTTAGTTTGCCGCGATGGTCGCCTCCGCCGGCAAGAAGCTTGTTCAGCCCGGAGAGGGGATCACGATCCCTGGCTTGGCGGCGCATTTGCGCGTGAGTGTGAGTACCGTGGCCAAAGCCTTGGCGGGAGATGTGCGGGTGGCGGCCAAGACGCGGGAGCGGGTGCGTCAGGCCGCTGAGAAATTGGGATATCAGCCGAATCCTGCGGCCTCCCTAATGGCGCGGCTACGGCATCGGCGGGAGCGCAAGGGTGCTGGACGCCTCAGCGTGGCTCTGGTGGGTCCGAGGGCCAGTCATCTCCCGCAAGGGTGGAAGGAAGCTTGCGCCGAAGTGGGAGTGGACGGCTCAATTGTCGTTTGGCCAGAGGCCGAACAGCAGCAGATGATCTTTGAAAAGCTCTGGTATCAGGGCGTGTCGGGATTGATTCTCATGACCGAGGGAGCTCCGCAGACGAGTCGGAAAAACAAGCCGGTGAATTGGTGGCGCTTCTCCGTCGTGAAGCTGCAGCGGGTGCGGGCGGATTTGCCGTTTCACGTTGTGCGGCATGATGCGTTCGACTACACCATGCTCGCTTTGCGCAAAAGCGGGCTCAGTGCTCGCAGGCGACTGGCGGTGCTGCTTTGGCAAACGGAAAGCGAGGAGGATAATTTGGCGCGCTTGGGGGCTTTGCTGGCCTACCGTGAAGCGCTGCTGCCGCGCGGGGTGGATTTAGTTTGGCGTTACTGGCCGGGCGAAGTGGAGAAGGCCGACCCGGAGATTGTGCGGTGGTTAGACGCACAAAAGCCGGACGTGATTTTGTTTTATCATTTTAGTATGTTGCAAGCTCTGGAGGATGTGGGATGGGAGCCGGAGGAGGTGCCAAAGCTGAATGCCATCTTGCATAAGCCGACTTATCCTTATTTGCGCTACCCGCTTTCCGGCTGTGATCTCTCTGATGAGTCGCATTTGCGCAAAGCGCTCCGTATGGTTTTGGAAATGATCGGCCGCGGAGATCGCGGATTTCCCAAGCACCCCACCGAACATATCATCGAACCCGATTGGTTCGAAGCCGGATAAGAGGACTGACTGACCGCGTGGAGAGCAGTTAGGAACGACCAGACCGGCCGTCCGTGAAAGGCCGAGGACGACCGGATTTGCCCTCGCTGGATAGCGAGGGCCGCCTGTCCCTCATTCTTTCGCTGTTAGAGGTCTTCCTCCTCGTCCTGGGCACCTTTTTTATAGGTGAGCCCGCGGAGTTTTCCTTCGATAAAAGCGTCGAGGTCGCCATCCATGACGGCTTGGATATCGGAGGTTTGCACGCCGGTGCGGAGGTCTTTGACCATTTGGTAGGGTTGAAAGACGTAGGAGCGGATTTGGTTGCCCCAGGCGATATCGCCTTTCTCGCCATAGTGCCGGTCGGCTTCGGCGCGCTTTTTATCCATCTCCATTTGGTAGAGCTTGGCTTTGAGGAGCTTCATTGCGGCTTCGCGATTTTTGTGCTGGCTGCGTTCGGCTTGGCAGGCGGCGACGATGCCGGTGGGCAGGTGGGTGAGGCGAACGGCGGTTTCGACCTTATTGACGTTTTGTCCGCCTTTGCCGCCGGAGCGGTAGCGATCTTCTTTGACGTCGGCGGGATTGATTTCGATAGGGACGTCTTCGATTTCCGGCACGGCATCCACACTAGCGAAGGAGGTGTGGCGGCGTTTGTTGGCATCGAAGGGGGAAATACGGACTAGGCGGTGGACACCGCGTTCGCAATTCAGGTAACCGTAGGGGAAATCGCCGGTGACGCGGAGCGTGGCCGATTTGATGCCGGCTTCCTCGCCCTCGAGGATGTCCACGACTTCGTAGGAGAAGCCGGAACGTTCGAGCCAGCGCTGATACATGCGGAAGAGCATGTCGGCCCAGTCGCAGGATTCGGTGCCGCCGGCGCCGGCGTTGATGGAAAGGAAGGCCGGGTTGCGGTCGAACTCGCCGGAAAGCAGGAGACGCAGTTCCAGGGCATTGAGCTGCTTTTCCAACCGCAGAGCCTCGGCTCTTGCATCGTCTTCGGCGGCTTGCCGGGAATCGCCAGGAGGCTCTTCGGCGATCATTTCTTCGAGAACGGCCAAGTCGGCGATACCGCGTTCCAAGGCTTCAAACGGGCCGATCTTGCTGCGCAGGTCGCTCACTTGGGCGACGGTTTGTTGGGCGGCTTCGCGGCGGTCCCAAAAATCAGGAGCGCTCATGCGAGCTTCGAGTTCTTCGAGGCGGAGTTTTAGATTGGAGTAGTCAAAGATACCTCCGCAACCCGCCCAGACGTTGGGAGAGCTCGGAGGCAGTGGATGGAGTGGAATCAGCCATAGAGCGGGAAAAGATACTCCTTCAAGGGGAGGAAGGCGAGTGGTTTGCTCAGCAGAAAAGCGCTGCCGTGCGGGTTTTGCGGAAATCGCCGGGGCGATAGTTGGGGGACGGGTTTGGGGTGTGGCACCGCACCCCGCACCATTGAGCCGGGAGTGGGACGGGCAGGCCTCTCAAGGAGTGGGTCGGGGATCTATGCGGTAGATGGTTTCGCCGGGCTTCATGAGGTCCAGCTTATCGCGGGCGATGTTTTCGATGTATTCCGGATCGGACTCGAGGAGAGCCTTTTCACGTTGCAGGCGGAGGTTCTCGATGGTTTCGAGCTCTTTTTGCCGTTCGAGTTCGCCGAGGGTGTTTTTCATGGCCCCGAGTTTGGCGATTTGGGGCTGGAAGAGCACGACCACGAGCCCGGCCAAACCGAGAACGATGAGGAAGGCGATGATGCGGTTGAGAAAATGCCACACCGGGGCCGGCTTGCGCCGTCGAAACCCCGGATTGGCAATGGAACGCATCCTGCGAACCTGCGCTTACTTCATTTTCCCGCCGAAGATTGCATCGTCGCCGAGCTCTTCTTCGATGCGGAGGAGCTGATTGTATTTGGCGATGCGGTCGCTGCGGCAGAGCGAGCCGGTTTTGATCTGGCCGGCGTTGGTGGCCACGGCAATATCGGCGATGGTGGCGTCTTCGGTCTCCCCAGAGCGATGGCTGATCACGGAGGTGTAGCCGTGAACCTTGGCCAGCTCGATGGCGTCGAAGGTTTCGGTGAGGGTGCCGATCTGGTTGACTTTGATGAGGATGGAGTTCGCTACCCCCTGGTCAATACCCTTTTGCAGGAACTTGGTGTTGGTGACGAAGAGGTCGTCGCCGACCAGCTGCACTTTGTCGCCGATGGCGTCGGTGAGTTTTTTCCAGCCTACCCAATCGTTTTCCGCGCAGCCATCCTCGATGGAGATGATGGGATATTTTTCGCAAAGGGTTTTGTAGTATTCGACCATCTCGTCGGCGGTGAGCTTGGAGCCATCACCTTTTTTGAATACGTAGCGCTTTTTGGTGGCATCGTAGAACTCGCTCGAAGCCGGGTCGAGGGCGATGAAAACCTGGGAGCCGAATTTGTAGCCGGCCTTCTTGACGGCGGCGGCAATGCAATCGAGGGCTTCGGTGGCGGAGGAAAGGTTGGGCGCGAAGCCGCCTTCGTCTCCCACTGCGGTGTTGAAGCCCCGGGATTTCAACTCCGCTTTGAGGGCGTGGAAAACCTCGGTGCCGCAGCGCAGCGCTTCGGAGAAAGTCGGCAAGCCCTTGGGCATGATCATGAACTCTTGGAAATCAATCGGCGCATCGGAGTGGGCCCCGCCATTGAGCACATTCATCATGGGCACCGGGAGGACCTTGGCGTTCGGGCCGCCGAGGTATTTGTAGAGGGGCTGGCCGAGCTGGGCTGCCGCGGCTTTGGCGGCGGCCATGGAGACAGCCAGGATGGCGTTGGCTCCGATTTTCTTTTTGGTCGGGGTGCCATCAATCTGCAGCATGAGCTTGTCGAGGCCGACTTGATCCGTGGCGTCGAAACCGACCAGCTCGGGAGCGAGGAGGGTGTGAACGTTTTTCACGGCTTGGCTGACGCCTTTGCCGGAGTAGCGGGTTTTGTCGCCATCGCGAAGTTCGACGGCTTCATGCTCGCCGGTGCTGGCACCGCTGGGGACGGCAGCCCGGCCATGGGCGCCGCCGGAGAGTTCGATATCGGCCTCGACGGTGGGGTTGCCACGGGAGTCGAGGATTTCCCGGGCTTTGACAGAGATGATGGTCGTGTATTCCATAGAGAGAGGTTTTTAAGGATTGGCTGTTGAGGAGATGGGTGGCTTAGGCAGCGGGGGCTTCTGTCGGGCCGACTTGCGCGGCACTCTCGGCAATTTGCTCGAGCAACTCAAGATTTTTAAAGGCCTGAATATCCGTAATGGTGGCAGTTTTGCCGCCGGAGAGTTCCACACTGGCACCGGGCGGCTGGCCGAGAAGGAGTTGCCCGAGGGCGGCTTTGTAGGAAATGATCCCTTTTTCCGGGGCGCTATCCCAAGCACCGAGGATGCTGTAAGACTCCTGGTGCCCATCGGCGTGGGTAAGAGTGACGGTGGTGCCGATGGAAACGACGGAGGTGTCGGGGTTTTCGAAATTGGTGCCGCGGGCCTTGGCGAGGGCGCGTTCGAGCTCAGCCTTGCGGCGGGCGAGGACGGCCTGCTGTTCTTTGGCGGATTTGAACTCAAAGTTTTCCCGCAAATCGCCGTAGGAACGGGCGATCTGGATGTCGCGGACGTTCTGGGGGATTTGGCGATTGACGAGGTCGTCAAACTCCTTTTTGCGGCGTTCGAGGCTGGCCCAGGAGACGGTGAGAGACTCGGCGCGATCTTCCGCTTCGCCGCTGACCATGTTGCCAAGCTCGGGGCGGAGTTTGATGAGGCGGCCGAGGAGGGAGCGTTTGTTGAGGTCATCGAAGACTGTGGTGAGGAGGAGCCGCCGCATGGCGTCGCGCACCACTTCCAACTCCGCACCGGTAAAGAAATCCGCCAAGAGGCTGGTATCGTCGAGGACGAGGTCGTGCAATTTGCGGCTCCTTTTGGCTTCGGAGAGCTGGTCCATCTCGAGAGAGCTGAGGACTGCGCCAAAGAGGGTCGGATTGAAAAGGTGGGGGTAGGGCCCGCCGCGTTCTTTGCAGAGCCAGAGGAGAATTTCCGAGGAAGCGGAGCGTTCGTTGATCCAGCGGTAAAGAGCCTCGGCCAGTTCACCACTGCGGCCTTTGCGTTCGAACAGTTTCTGGATATCGGCAACCAGACGGGCGTTGCCGGACTGCATGAGCTGCAAGGCTTTGCTGGGCCATTCTCCGCCAAAGGCCTCTTCCAAGGAGGCCAGGGCGACGCGTTGCTTGACGGCCGGGAGGGAGTTGAAGAGCTCTGTCAGTTTGGGGGCGTTGCGCAGAAGGGAAGCGACCGTGGGAGCCTCGGGGCTGATTTGCAGAGAAGAATGTTTGGCGAGAATTTCATCGCGGGCCAGGAGAAGTTCCAGTGCCTGCGCGGCCTGCAATTTTTGGCCTTTGGCAGCCACCTCGCCAATCTGGTGGGCTAATTTTTGCAACTCCTCGACTTCATCGGCAAAGTCATCCAGTGACTTCACCAAGACCTCCAAAGCCCCGACTTGATCTTTCAAATGGCGAGCTCCGCGGAATTTTTGTAGGAGTCCGACGTGGCTGGCTTCGGGAGCCTCCAGCAGCTGTACCGGGTCGGTTTTTTTCGTTGGCAGGACGAAGTGGCCGTCGGATTTGAGTTTCTTTTTGGCAGACTCCCACCATTTGCGAGCTCCGGCGGCATCGAAGACTCTCGGGACGAGGGCGGCCTGCAGGGCCGCAGGAGTGGCAGATCCCCCGGCCTCTTTGAGGAGCAGCTCGACCAGGGCCGCCGGGTCGTTGGTGGCCAATTCGCGTAGGGCCGCCGGTTCGGTGCGGGCCCGGACAGCGGAGTGGGTGGGCGGCAGGGCCGTGAGGGTTTCGAGGGCGTAGGCGATCTGCATGGGGTGGCCTTTGCGTCCTTCGAAATCAATGACTATCTGGCCAGTCGAGAGTCGCCAAAGAGCGACCTGGCCAAAGCCCCAGCTTTTGTGGGTGCAAAAGGTGCCGGGCGTGAGGGCGGCGAGTTGGGTGGCGAGTTGTGGGGTGATGGTGCCTGCTTCGATGGCTTGTTGTAACTCTTCGTTCATGGACAGGCCGTGACCCTAGCAGTCCCGGGCGGATGGTGAATCAAAAATTCTGGAAAATCAGCGGACGGGAAAAGAGAAGCGGACTACCGACTTTCCTCGGCCATGACCTTAGCGGTCCAAGACTGCCAGTTGAGTCCGTTTTCCGGAGTTCCGTAGAGGACTTCGAGGACGTCAATACTATCCTGTTTTTGCGGGTGGTTGGGCTGGTCGGCGATTTGCGAGAGGGTGGGGATGAGGATTTCGTGGGGGCGATTCATTAACTCGGAGAAAAAGACCTCCGCAGCCGGAGCGGGCAGGGAATTGCGCACCAGCATGGCAGCATACTCGGCAGCCAGGTTATCTTCGGCAAGGTTGGCGATGTGTTGCGCGGCCTCCTCTTGCTGATCGGGAGCGAAGCGTGGCAGCAAAGCGAGCAGCTGCCGCGCGACTTCTTCGTGCTCCAGCGAGTCATCCAAGAGCAACTGCGAGATAACCTCCGTGCCTTGGTCCTCGGTGTAAACCCCGGACGAAGGAGGCGGGGGGGGAGAGAAGCGAGGCCGGGCACTCTCGGCGTTGGCTTGGTGGGTGGCGGAGCTGGGAGGGGCGATGGGGCGCGAAGTGGTTTTCGCAGGAGGCGGCGCGGGGGGGCGTTTTTCAGGCTCCTGGGTGCCCCAGAAAACCAGCCCGCAGAAGACGATCACGACCCCGATGATGAGAGGAAATTTCCAACGCGGCGACAGACTCATGGCGGGATTGATGGCTGGCGTGGATGCGAGAGACAAGCAAAAGCCACCGCACCGAGAGTGGAAGGGAGAGGTTATTTGGAGTCTTGGGGCCAGCGCCGCAGCGATTCCTCGTGCAGGTGGCGCGGGTGTCGCAAGCGGGCCAGGATTCCGTAGTGCGGGCTGAAGAGGTAGGCTGCGATAAGTCCCAGGCCCAGTAGGAGCACGATGGCGGGTCCTGAGGGAAGGTTGATTTGGAAGGACAGCCACAGTCCCAGGACGGCGGCGAGTGTGCCCCAGAAGGCACTACCCCAGAGCATGAGCGTGTAGCGGTCGGTGAGAAGATACAGCGTGGCTGCGGGGAGAATCAGCAGTCCCAGGGAGAGAAGAACTCCCACGGCCTGCAAGCTGGAAAGCATCGCTAGAACAATCAGAAAAACGAGCACCACCTGCAGAAGGTCCACCCGCAGGCCCAGCGAACGGGCAACGCCGGCCTCGAAAAGTGTCAGCAGCAAGGGACGCTGCAAGGAAATGAGGATGCCCAAGGTAAGCGCGGAGATGGCAAAAGACAGCCAGAGATCGCTCACCCCGAGGCCAAGCACATTGCCGAAGAGAAAATGGTCCAGGCTGATGCGCACCCGGGCAAACTTGATGAGGATGATGCCGAGGGCAAAGGCCACGATGTAGAGCGAGGCGATGGCGGTTTCATCTTTGAGGCGGGAGCTGCGGGAAATGAGCACTCCGCCCACGACGACGAGCAGGGCGGCAACCAAGCCGCCGAGCAAAAGACCGGGAGGAGTGAGCCCGAGAAAAATTGCCGCCAGCGCCAGCCCGGGAAGCAGCGAATGCGAGAGGGCATCAGCCATCAGGGCCAGCCGTCGGAGCACGACAAAGGTGCCGAGGAAGCCATTGGTGAAGCCGATGAGCAAGCAGGCCACCAGCGCGCGCTGCATAAACTCATACCGGAAGGGCTCGAAGAAAAAATCCATGGGGGGTCAAGCGTGGGAGTGACCGCTGAAGATGCGCACCGAGAAGGTCTTTTGCAGGAGCTCTGGGGTGAAGACCTCGGTCGTCGGCCCCGCAGCGACCAACTCGCCATTGAGCAGTAGGACGTGATCAAAAAAGTTCGGAATCTCTTCCAGCTGATGATGCGAAGCGAGGACGATGCGCCCCTCCAGCCGCAGGTGATGCAAGGCTTTGGCGAAGGTTTCTTTGGCCTCCCGATCGAGCCCGGTGAAGGGTTCATCGAGGAGATAGACCGTGGATTGTTGGGCCCAAGCTCGCGCCAGGAAGGCGCGCTGTTGCTGGCCGCCGGAAAGTTTGCGGATCTGGCGGTCGGCGAATTCCTCTAATCCGGTAAGGGCAATCGCCCGGTCCACGACCTCGGCATCACGTTTGGTAAAGCGCCCAAAGCATCCCAGGGCCGGGTAGCGCCCCATCTCCACCAACCCGCGCACCGTGATGGGAAAGTCCCAATCCACCGCTTCGCGCTGCGGTACATAGGCTAGGAGGTGCCGATATTTGCGACGAGTCGCGACGTTCCAAGCCAACTCGCCGAGGTGGATGGAGCCTGTTTCGCAAGGCAACAGGCCGGCCAGCGCCTTGATGAGGGTGGTCTTACCGGCGCCGTTGGGGCCGACAAGGCCAGTACACGAGCCCGGAGGTAAAACGAAATCCGCATGGTGCACCGCGGGAATTCGGTTGTAGGAAACGGTGAGATTCTGCACCCGCAAGGCGGCGTTCATGGGCTGGCTCCCTCTAAGTGGGTCACCCCCTCCAGGTGATCGCCCGAACCCCAAAAAATCTGCTCCTGTCGCGCAGCGTCGCCGACGCGAAAGCGCAACCGCAGCGCCACTGGCCCGGCGGCTTTAGTGGCAAATTCTGCCTGCCAGACCAAATCTCTCGCATCAGCGGGAATTTGGCACTCACCAGAGAGGCGTTGTCCGGGGGGGGCTGAAGCGGGTGGGTTTTTCCAGAGAATTTCCTCACCTGCGAGTAACTGCAGGCTGCGCAGCGGCGTTGGGGATTCGGCGGTAAACTGCAGGTCGAGAGGTTGGTGCCGAGTAGCTTGCGGCTCCGGCGTTGCCTCCGGGCGCGCGGCGGGTCGCGAGAGCAGCCAGACGGTGCCGCCGAGGAGCAGGAACGCCACGGCAGCGAGGGCGAGATGAAGCAGAGGCGAACCGCGCACGGAGGTTGTTGTTAATCAAGTGCCTGCAGGATTTGCGTGATGTTGTGGCGCATCATGGCTTCGTAGGTGGTGGCTTCATTGGCTCCAGGTCCATCGGCATAAAGCACACCGCCGAGCCGCGCCCCAGTTTCCTGGAGAATTTGCTCCAAGACCCGCGAGTTTTCCCGATCCTCAGCGAAGATGGCTTTGACCTTTTTCTCCCGCAGAGTTTCGATCAATTCCCGCACGGTTTTCGAGGAAGGTTGCTCAGCCGTGCTCATCCCCACCAGCGGCAGGATGGTAAATCCGTAATCGTGCCCCAGGTAGGCGAAGGCTTGATGGGAGGTCACCAGCACCCGGCGCTCCGCCGGGATACGCGCTACCTCGCGGCGGATCCACTGATCCAGAGCTTCCAAGCGGTCGAGGAGAAGTTCGGTGCGGTGGGTGAAGGTGGCGCGCTCCTCTGGGCGCAGCTTCACCAAGGCTGTTCGCACCAGCTCGGCAGCTTTTTCCATGTTGGCCACGCTGTGCCACCAATGGGGATCGAAAGGGCTTTCCTCTCCGTGGTGGTGGTCGTGGTCATGGTTTCCGCAGACATGCACACCTTCGAGCGGCTCGGGTAGCTCATCTCCCACCAAGAGCCACGCTGCTCGGTGACCGGCACCATCGCGCAGTTGCGATAAATACGGCTCGAGTCCCAGCCCACCGGCCAAAATCAAGTCGGCTCGGGCGACCCGCTGAACATCCTCCGGACGCGGTTGAAAAAGATGTGGATCCTCCCCGCGCGGCAGAAGGCAGGTCACCTCCACTTGGTCCCCCCCGATCTCCTCCGCCAGTTCGCCCAGCAAAGGATGCAAGGCCACCACTTTCAGCGGCTCGGCTGCCCAACTCGCCGCCAGCACCCCAGCCCAGAT
This sequence comes from uncultured Chthoniobacteraceae bacterium, assembly GCA_964595865.1. Lineage (GTDB taxonomy): Bacteria > Verrucomicrobiota > Verrucomicrobiia > Chthoniobacterales > DYNR01 > CAZQRL01. The sequence goes on along the minus strand of CAZQRL010000002.1, from coordinate 301,971 downwards.
TCCGCAAAGCCCCAACGCGCAAAGACCGCGATTCAGTTTCTGTTTTACACCGACATTCATGTCGGCACCCTAAGCCGACGCCAAATTATTGCAAGCAGATTGCAGTTATGGCGATTGAGGTCTTCGGAAGCGGTTCGGCTCACGGTATGTCCCGGCGCTGGATTTGTTCGAGGCGGCGCAGTTGGTTATTGCGGAGCTCCAGGGAAAAATCTCCCGGGGGTTCCGGGGGAGCAGCGGGAGTTTCAAGCTGGAGTGAGAAAGCAGGTCGGCGCAGGAAATCGGGGAGTTCGCCCGTGATGGGCAGGTAGAAGAACGGCCCCTCTCCGGGAGAGGAATTGGCTATGGCCAGGAAAACCTGGCAGTGGGTTTGCGTGGCGAGAAAAGCTGCCCGGGCAGCCGGCAACAACTGCGTGGGTTGGATGACCTGGACGATGACCGGGTCCTCTGAGCCGAAGCGTTCCTCGACTCGGGCCAGCCACTCCTGCAAAGCGGGGAGGTCCATCGGGTTTTCTGCCACGAGGTAGTAGCGCGGTGGCTCCTCGGGAGTGATTTTGATGGTGATGGGCGTGAGGATTTCTGCCGGAGCCCCCGCCAAGGAGAGGGAGGCCAGATTGCCACAGAGAAGGGCGAGGCAAACGCCGCGAAAAGTGCCGGGTTGCCCGGCATCAGCTTATTCCCGCGCCGGAGGAAATGGCAAGTTCCGATCACACGCCCGGCTTGTCTTTTCCTGGGAAGCTGCTAACCGAAAAGGCGGAATCCCCGCCGAAAAACATCCCTCTCCATGAATACTGTCTATCTTGTCGCCAATGGCGACCTGCGTCTCTCCGCCAACCAAAAATGTCAACCCGCCCAAGCCGCGATGGAAGCCCTCATTCAGGCCGCTGTCGAGGCCGAGGGCTGGAAGCTGCAGCGGGCTCATCCATTTGACCCCGAGAAACAGCATGGCTTCATTGATAGCCAGAAATATGGGATCCAGGTCTTCCGGGATTTGCCCAAAGACGCGCCGCTCATTGTGGCGGAGGCTGTCTGGCAATACAGCCACCACATTCTTCCAGGGCTGGCCACGCACCGGGGGCCGATTCTTACTTTGGCCAACTGGAGTGGCACCTGGCCCGGTCTGGTGGGAATGCTCAACCTCAATGGCTCGCTGACCAAAGCGGGCATCAAATACAGCACGCTCTGGAGCGAGGACTTCACGGATGAGTTTTTCCGCAAGAATCTCCGCAAATGGCTCAAGAGCGGACGCATCAAGCACGAAACGAAGCACGTCTTGGACTTCGAGGACGTGAAGATTCCCGCCGCCGAGGAGAACTACGGGAAAAAATTCGCCAAGAATTTTCAGCGCCAGAAAGCCATCATGGGAGTTTTTGACGAGGGCTGCATGGGCATGATGAACGCCATCATCCCGGATGAACTCCTGAACCCGACAGGCGTTTACAAGGAGCGCCTGAGCCAGTCCGCGCTCTATGCCAAAATGTTGACCGTGCGGGATGACGAAGCGCGGGCGGTCTATGAGTGGTATTTACAGAAGGGGATGAAATTCCACTTCGGTCCGAGCGAGGAAAACGATCTTACGGAGCATCAGGTCCTGCAGCAGTGCAAAATGTATATCGCCGCGATGCGTATTGCCGATGAGTTCGGGTGCGCCACGATCGGCATTCAGTATCAGCAAGGCCTGAAAGATTTGGCACCGGCCTCGGATTTGGTCGAGGGCACACTGAATAACGTCGAGCGCCCGCCAGTCTTCAGCGAGGATGGCCGCGAGTTGTATGCGGGCGAGGCATTGCCGCATTTCAACGAAGTGGACGAGTGTGCTGGTCTGGATGGCTTGGTGACCTACAAACTGTGGCGCGAGCTCGGATATGACCCGGAAAACACGCTGCACGATCTGCGCTGGGGACGGCACTACGCAGATGACACTCTCGATGCCTACGTGTGGGTCTTTTTGATTTCCGGAGCGGCCCCTCCGGCGCACTTCATCGGCGGTTGGGCCGGGGCCTCTGGTGAACGCCAACCCCCGATGTATTTCCGGCTCGGTGGCAGCACACTCAAAGGTGTCAGCAAACCGGGATGGGTTGTCTGGAGCCGGGTTTTTGTCGAAGACGGGGTCCTCAAATATGACACGGGCCTTGGAGAAGTCGTGAGCCTGCCGGAAGCCGAAACTGCGGAGCGTTGGCAGTTGACCACGCCGCAGTGGCCGATCATGCACGTGGTCCTGCAGGGGATTACGCGCGACCAAATGATGGCTCGGCACAAGGCGAACCACATCCAGGTGGCCTATGCGCCAGATCGGGCGGCAGCCAAGCGCGCTTTGCAGGTCAAGGCCTCGGTGATGCACCACCTCGGTCTTGAAGTGGCCATCTGTGGTAAAATCTGAGCCCCCCAACTCTTCGTCTTCCCAATATTGGGAGGCGCGTTACCAAGCCGGAGATCATCCTTGGGCCAAGCCTGTAGGACATCCTGCCTTGGAGGATTGGCTGGTCACGCAGGCGGCGCAGGGCTGGCAGGACTTAGTCCCCGCAGAGGCTGTGGTCTTGGTGCCGGGATGTGGGCTGGGGGAGGATGTGCGCTTGTTGGCGAAAACATTTCCCCGGGTGATTGGGCTGGATGCGGCTCCCACGGCGGTGAGGCGGGCCTCGGAGTTTCCTCCAAGCGGGAGCGAAACCTACCGCGTCGGCTCGATCTTTTCCCCTCCTGCCGACTTGCACGGTCAGATAGACCTCCTGGTCGAGCATACCCTGCTGTGCGCCATCAATCCCGCTGACCGCCCAGCTTATATGGCCGGTGTGCGTCAATGTCTCCGACCGGGCGGGCACTTTGTAGCGATTTTTTACTGCGATCCGCAGCATGAGCCGCCGGGTCCCCCGTTCGGCATCACCCGGGGGGAAATAGATGCCTTGGTAGGGGCGGATTTCCAGTTACGTGCAGCAAAGATTCCGGAGCGGACCTTCCCGGGGCGCGAGGGCTGCGAGGAGGTGCGCTGGTATCAATTCTGCACGGTTGCGTTGAAACGGAGCTAAGGGAGATCGTTAGGTTCAGTAGGTCTCTGAACCTACTTAAACTAGAAATCAGCTCCGATTGGCTCCGTCTTCCGCGCCACCTCTGTCTGCCTAGTTTAGGTTTTTGTGGTGGGTTGTGAAGTTGCTTTCGAGGTCTTCGCCGGGCGAGATGCAACCGAGAGAAGTGTGGCGGCGACGGCGGTTGTCGAAGGTCTCGATGTCGTCGAAGCTCGCGTGGCGCGCCGGCTGTGTGGCAGGCAAAGGCCGGAGGGCGTCAGGGAGTTCGGCCTTCAGCGAGGCGAAGGCACTTTCTGCGCGGGCATGGTCGTAGCAGTAGCCGGCGGCACTCCTGCTCTGCAGCCGCCCGTGTTGGGGGAGGAAGTCACGGGTTGAGGAGGCAGTATCTTGGCATCCACGGTGGCAATGGAAGATGGCTCCGGCGGCAATATGGCCCGTTCGGAGTGCATTTTGCCGCGCGGCCTCGACGACCTCCGCGTGGAGAGAGTCGGCGATCTCCCAACCCACAATGGCCCTAGAAAAGAGAGCCATGAGGACGGCCGGCTAGCCCTCGCGGGTGGGAATGTCGGTGATGTCGCTGACGCGTTGTGCTCCTAGAGAGACGGGTGGAGCGGATCGTGCCAGCAGGTTGGGAGAAAGATGAGCCGCATGGTCGGGCCGGGTGGTCTTGGGGCGTTTGTTCGCGGCAGGATAGCCGCTGGGGGAAATTTCCAGAGCCTTGCAGAGCGCAGTGATCGAGCCGTTCTTCCGCAGGGGGTCAATCAGCACCTACTGGCCGAAGACACTGGCAAAGTTACGCCCGGCGGGCAGCCTCCTTGGGTTGAAGGGCAGTTTTCCTCAGCTCCATTTTCTCCCACGCGGGGCTTCCCGTTCAGCTCCTCACATTTTTCCTGTTTTGCACAAGAGTGGTTAGAGTTCTTTTGTCTTGGCCGGGTTGCCCGGGGGGTGGAAATCTCGGCGCAGGTTGCCGTAGGTCTGGATAATCTCACGGAAAAACTTGCCGCTGGGTTCGAGGATGCGTCGCTTGGTTTTGGGATCCATGCGGCTCAACCCGAAGCGGGGCTCATAGCCCTCTGTCCACTCGTAGTTATCCACCAAGGTCCAAGCGAAATAGCCGCGCACATCGTAGCCATCGGCCAATGCCCGGCGGACCTGGTTGACGTGATCCCGCAAATACTTCACGCGCTTGAGTTCATTGAGAGTGCCGATGCCGTTTTCCACAATAACCATCGGCTTTTGGTAGCGCTGGCCGACTTCGGCAATGATGCTGTAGAGGCCGGAGGGGTCAATTTTCCAGCCCATCTGCGTGTAGTTGATGGAATTTTCGCCTTGGCCGCGGAAGAGGAAACGCGGAATGGTGGCATCTTGGCTGTAGTAATAGTTGATGCCGATGAGGTCACAGACATCGAAGATCTGGTCGAGGTGATCGTAATTCTGCCGCTGCATGGTGTTGTAGGTCGCGAGGGTCCAATCTTGCAGCTGGTTTTTCTTCCACATGGGGAGGGAGTGGACGCTCATGATGAGCGCGTCGGGACGTTCGCGTTTGACGATCTCGGCGGCGACGCGGAAGGCCCGGATGGCAGCGCGATTGGCACGCGCATAACTCCAGGGACGCAGGAGCAGGCCTGGGGGCCAATGGCCGCCGAGCCAGCCAAGCTGCACGGCGCCGTTGGGCTCGTTTTGTGGGATGAAGATCCGCACTTCGGATTTTAGAGCTCGGACGACGCGGGTAACGAAGCGTTCCCATGCGGCAGGCATGTCTGGGTGGAGGAAATTCACGTTCGGTTTGCGGCTGGTGGTGTAGAGCCAGTCGGGGAAGGTGAAGTGCCACAGGGTCACGATGGGTTCGATGCCGGCGGCGCGCAGTTTGCGGGCCATCTGCAGGTATTGGGCCAGGGCGCGGTCGTTGTATTCACCAGGTCGGGGTTCGATGCGTGCCCATTCGACGCCAAAACGGAAGTGGGTGACGCCGATTTCTTTGAGGATGGCCAAATCGGCATCGAAGTTTGTCCAAGAGAAAACCGCTTCTTCTCCGCGTGGGATGGCCCGGCCTTCATCCTCCGTGAAGACATCCCAATCGGTGCGGAAGTAGTCTGGCTCCCCCGGCAAAGCGGCGCGGTCTTCGTTTTGGTAATGGCTGGTCGAGGTGCCCCACCAGAACGGCCCCGTCTCCAGCGCATGGGCGCGGGCGATTTGCGCGGCGGAAAGCTCCGGAGGACGTGGGGCGGTGACACAGCCAGTAGGCAGGAGGGCGAGCAGAGAGAGCAGCAGAGCGAAGGGAATTCTCATTGAGTTCGCGTCGCACCTTGCCTACTTTGCCGCCCAAGATGAAGCTCTTTTTCCGATTCCTCCCCCTGCTGCTTGGAGCGGTTTGTTTGTGGGGTGCCTCTGCCTCCCTCCAGGCCGGCTTGGCGGCGGCCCAGCCGTGGTCCGATACCCAAGGCAACGACGAAATCATTCTCCTGAGCGGTGAAAAGTTGCGCGGTCGGATCCTGGTGGAGAACCGGGATTCGGTGGTCCTCCTAATGGATAACCGCCACCTTTCCATCGCCAAAAAGGATGTTGAGCGCATTTACGATCGGCCCGATCGGGACATGACCTTCACGGATTTGCTGCCGCGGGCGGGTTTTTTCCCGCCTTGGTGGGTGCCGGCCTACGATTTGTTCTACTCAGATTGGGTAGAAAGCTTTGCCCAGGTGCCAGCGACGGTCATTGATGCCGGGGATTTTCAAAATGTTCCCTACCTGTCCTTCCGGGCCAACCGCCACTACGAGCTCAATGTGTATGGGGATCCCGAACGCCCTGCGGCCCTGGAAATTGGAGTCTATGGTCCCCGTCGCAGCGATCCCCAGACCCGGGCCAAGCTGCGGGAATTCATCAGCTCTTATCTGCACGGGATTCCGGAAATTCGGGCCTTGGAGAGCATTCCGGATACCGGGGGACGGGTAAATGTCGGGCCGCTGAGCATTGAGGTGACTCCTCCCGACGCCCCCGATGCCTACGGGGGATGGTGGGTCTCGATTTGGTATCCCAAGGCGCTCGCGAAGGCCCGGGTTTCTCCCGCACGATTGGCCGAGCACACGCAAAAACTCGATCGCACCTTGTTGGAAAGCACCTCGGCCACGAATTGGAGCAAACGCGATCTGGAAAAAATCGAACGGAAAATTTCCGCGCAAGCGCAACCCTTGGTGTTTGAGAACTAAACCATGAACCCCACTGGGCGAATTGAACGGTGCTTTGCCGGGCTGCGGGAGCGGGGGCAAAAAGGGCTCGTGGCTTACCTCACGGGCGGAGACCCGGACCTGGAAACCTCCTTCGCCTTGGCGGGTAAGCTCGTCGAAGCCGGGGTGGATCTCTTGGAAATCGGAGTGCCTTTTTCCGATCCCCTGGCCGATGGCCCGACCATCCAGGCCGCCGCGCAGCGCGCTCTGCATGCCGGCACCACCGTGCCCCGCCTGCTCGAGCACTTGGCCCGCTTCCGGGAAAAACACGACCTTCCCATCGTCCTCTTTTCCTACCTCAATCCCCTGTATGTTTTCGGCTTTGAGCGGTTTCACCACGAGGCCGCCGCAGCGGGCGCAGATGGGTTGCTGTTGCTGGACTTGCCGCCCGAGGAAGCCGAACACCATGCCGAGCTTCGCCAGCAATCGGGTCTGCAATCTATCTGCCTCATTGCGCCGACCACTCCGGAGGATCGCATCGCCGCCATCACGGCCAAAGCCAGTGGCTTCATTTACTATGTGTCGCGCGAGGGGGTCACGGGCGAACAAGCCAGTTTGGCCACTTCCATTGCAGACCGCGTGGCGTTGATTCGCCGCCATACCGAACTGCCGATCGCGGTGGGTTTTGGGATCTCCACGCCCGAACAGGCTGCGGCGGCGGCGGCACCGGCAGATGCGGCGGTGGTCGGGAGTGCGATTGTGCGCCGCATCGGGGAGTACGCTCAGTCGCCGGATTTACTCGAGGTCGTGGCTGGCTTTGTGCGTCCGCTGGCCGAAGCGGTGCATCGTCCTGCTCCCGGTGCCTGAAAGTCGCGCGACCGCTTCCGGTTTTTCCACCCATTGCTAAAGTTGCAGCACCGAGAGGCGCACACAAATGAGCCCAATGAGCAGGAAAAGCCCGATTCCCAGGCCGAGGACGAAGGGTTTCCGGAAGACCGCGCTGTAGATAAAAATTAACTTCAGGTCGAACATCGGGCCCAGGACGAGAAAGGCCAGCTTGGCGACAAATGGGAAGGTGATGAAAGTCGCGGCGATGAAGGCATCCGAGGTGCTGCAGAGTGAGAGAATTACCGCCAGGCCCATCATAGAGGCCGTAGCCAGCCAGACATCCAAAGCCAGCGGCAGGAGCAAGCTTTGATTCACCGCCGTGCTCAGCAACGAGGCCACGCTCACGCCCAGAACAAAGTAGAATAGAACATCGAGGAAGTCCTTTACGGCGATGCGCAGGGCCAGAGTGATGCGCAGAGGCCAAGTGCGGACTGGGGCAGGGTTTTGCAAGTTACCTGCCAGGAACTCCGGGAGCAACGATGGCTTGATGACGTAATGTAAGGCCAAATTATGCACCGCCATGCCCGCCAGCGCCGCGACCAGCCAGCCCACACCCAAGCGCAGCCCGACCATCTCCGCCGCCGCCTGTCCCCGGAAGGCCGCCCAGGTGCTAACGGCGACGAGAGGATTCACCACCGGAGCCGCCAGCATGTAAGCCACCGCATTGGACACCGGCAGTCCCTTGCTCATGAGGCGCCGAATCACCGGAACAATGCCACATTCGCACATCGGAAAGACCAGCCCGAGCAGGGCGCTGATCGCGATGCCGACATAGGCGTTGCGCGGCAGGAGGCGGGTCATCCAGCGGGCGGGGAGAAATTGATCAATCATCCCCGAGAGCAACGTCCCGAGGAGCAAAAACGGCACGCCTTCGAGCAATACGCTGAGAAACGCATAAGCAAAATCCGGCAGACTGAAAGCAAACCACTCCATCGCGCGCCACAATCAATCCCTCGCCGCTCCGGCTGGCAATGCCGGATTGCGCCGTCGCTTCAATGTCCGCTTGTCAAAGCCCCGGGCATAATTATCATGCGGCGGATGAAAATCATCATCGCTGTGTTTGTGGGCTTGGTCTTTATCGGGTTGGGAGGATGTGCTCTCACGGAAAGCACAGTGGAGGATGTCGGAGGCCAATTGCAGCAGGGACTCACCGGCCGCGGCCAAATTGTGCCCGATAGCCCCACCAGCGACTCTTTCGGCCCTCTCTATCGCTGATCTGGCTCAGCCCAAACCGCCTCACCTTCTCTGCGCATGGCCACCGAGATCTCCGGGCACGTCATCATTCTTGATTTTGGCTCCCAATATACCCAGGTGATTGCCCGCCGGGTGCGGGAATGCCAAGTTTACTCCGAGATTTTGCCGTATGGGACTTCGGCGGCAGCGATTCGGGCCACTGGGGCGCGAGGCATCATTTTTTCTGGTGGGCCGGCCAGCGTCTATGCGGCGGATGCACCCCGCGTGGATCCGGCCATCTACAAGTTGGGGCTGCCGATTTTGGGGATCTGCTACGGGATGCAACTTTTGGCCCGTGACCTCGGGGGGCAGGTGGAACGCTCCCACGCCCGCGAATACGGCCCCGGCCAGTTGAAAATTCGCCGCTCCAACCCGCTCTTTCGCGGATTGCCAGCCAGCATTGCCGTCTGGAACAGCCATGGGGATAAAATCACCCGTCTGCCGGTGGGATTCTCCTCTCTCGGCTCGACGGAAAACTCCCCGAACGCCGTCATGGGCGACCTGCAGCGTAACTTTTACGGGCTGCAATTCCATCCCGAAGTCGCCCACACTCCCCTCGGCAAGGAAATCCTCACCCGCTTCCTGCTGGGCATCTGCCGCTGCGAGGCGAACTGGACCATGGCGGGCTTCATCGAGCGGACTTGTACGGAAATCCGCCAGCAAGTGGGGGCCGACAAGGTGATTCTCGGGCTCAGTGGTGGGGTGGACTCCTCCGTGGCTGCCGCCCTGTTGCATCGTGCTATCGGTCGCCAACTGACGTGTATTTTTGTGGATAATGGGCTCATTCGCGCAGGTGAGCGCGAGGCGGTGAGGGATCTTTTTGAGGGGGCGTTCCATATTCGTCTGAAAATCATCAAAGCCGGTCCGAGATTTCTCCAGCGGCTGCGCGGCGTGACCGACCCGGAACGCAAACGCAAAATCATCGGTCAGGAATTCATCCGGGTCTTTGAGCAGGCCGCGCTGGATTTGCAAAAATCGGCCCGCGGGCGGCATGGGTTCAAGTATCTGGCCCAGGGTACTCTCTACCCCGATGTGATCGAAAGTGTGGCCATTGGCGGGAATCCGGCGGCGCTCATCAAAAGCCACCACAATGTTGGCGGTCTGCCGGCGCGGATGAAGTTCCAGCTCGTCGAGCCATTGCGCCAGCTTTTCAAAGATGAGGTTCGCGCCGTGGGGCGGGAGCTTGGTTTGCCGCAGAATGTCGTCGGGCGCCAGCCATTCCCCGGGCCGGGGCTGGGGGTGCGCATCGTCGGCGAGATCACCGCGGAACGTCTGCGCATCGTGCGCGCGGCGGATCGCATCGTGCTGGAAGAAATGAAAGCCGCGGATTGGTATTACCGGGTCTGGCAATCCTTCGCGGTTTTGCTGCCGGTGCGCTCGGTCGGGGTGATGGGGGATGAGCGCACCTATGACTACACCATCGCGGTGCGGGTGGTGGAGAGCCAGGATGGCATGACGGCGGACTGGGTGCGCCTGCCGCCGGAGTTGTTGGCGCGGATTTCCACGCGCATCATCAACGAAGTGGACGGGGTGAATCGCGTAGTTTACGATATTTCCAGCAAGCCACCTGCCACCATCGAGTGGGAATAAGCTCTGTCCAAGCCATGCGCCGCGCGATCTACCCAGGGAGTTTCGATCCCATCACCTTCGGTCACCTCGACGTGATCGAGCGGGCGGCGGTGCTTTTCGACGAGCTCATCATCGCCGTGGCGGATAACGAAGCCAAGCACCCGCTCTTTACTGCCGATGAGCGTATAGACCTGGTGCGGCAGGTTTTGGGCGATCGCTGCACCATTCGGGTCGAACGTCTCACGGGGTTGCTGGTGGACTTTGCCGCGGCGCAGCAGGTGCACGTGGTGGTACGGGGCCTGCGGGCGATTTCCGATTTTGAGTTCGAGTTTCAGATGGCCTTGATGAACCGCCGCCTGCATGCCCATTTGGAGACCGTCTTTCTCACGCCGAAGGAAGACTGCACCTTCATTAGCTCCCGCATCGTCAAGGAGGTCTCGCGACTCGGAGGAGATGTGCGGCAGTTTGTGCCTCCACAAGTCGTGCAGGCTCTGCGACAAAAACACACCGCATGATTATCCATTTACGCCAGATGCCGGAGGGGATCCTCCATCTTGAGGGGAGCGAATCGGCTGCCCCTTTGGGCCTGGAAGAGGCAGATGCCCGCCCCTTGGGAGAACTCACTTACTCCCTTGATGCCGGGCTTTCCGATGGGGGGCTCTGGGTGCACGGGCGGCTGAGCTTGCCGGTGGAGTTGACCTGCGTGGGCTGCCTGGAGCGTTTCGCCACACGCATGGACGTGCCCGATTTTGCCCTGCAAATCCCTCTGGAAGGCAAGGAATCGGTGGACTTGACCGAATGGGTGCGGGAAGATATTTTCCTTGCCCTTCCGCCGTATCCCAAATGTGATGCGGGGTCCACCACGCCATGTCCAGCGGCCCAATTCACTCGGGGAAGCGGGCCTGCCGAAAGCCCCGCCTCTGCCGCCGATCCACCCGGCTCGCCGTTCTGGGATGTGTTGGACCAACTCAAACAACCAAAACAATAAGTTCTTATGGGAGTCCCGAAACGCAAATCCTCCAAAATGCGCCTGCGCACCCGCAAAGCGGCCAACGCCTGGCGTGCCCCGAAACTTTCCTCTTGTCCGCAATGCGGCGCCAAGATCCCGGCCCACGTTGCCTGCCCGGAGTGCGGCTACTACAAGGGCCGGCAAGTCCTGACCGTCGAAGCGGCCTGATCTCCCCGCTCTCTCCGGGGACTTCCCAAGGATGCGCGTCGCTCTCGATGGCATGGGTGGGGACTTTGCCCCCGCCAATCCGGTAGCTGGTGCCGTTCTCGCCCTGCGAGAATACCCGCACCTCTCCCGCCTGCTGCTCACTGGAGACGAGAAACAACTGACCGCCGAGCTGGCCAAACACGGCTGCAACGATCGTCGCATTGAAATCGTCCATACCACCCAGGTGGTGGAGATGACTGACCACGCGGTCGAGGCGGTGCGGCGGAAAAAAGATTCCTCGCTCAGCCGGGCGGTGGATCTGGTGAAAAAAGGTGAGGCCGATGCTGTGGTGAGCGCCGGCCATACCGGGGCCATGGTGGCGGCCACGACGATCAAGCTGCGCACCTTGGAAGGGGTAGAGCGGCCGGGTATCGCCAGCTACCTGCCGACGGAGACCAACGTCTGCGTGCTCATTGATGCCGGGGCCAATGTGGACGCCCGGCCGGTGCACATGCTGCAGTATGCCATTATGGGCACCGTCCTTTCCCGCCAGGTCCTCAAGTTTGAGAACCCTGCCGTGGGCCTCATGTCCATCGGCGGTGAGGATGTCAAAGGCAGCGAATTCACCAAAGAGATTTTTCAACTCCTCAAAGCCAGCAAACTGAACTTCCGCGGCAATGTCGAAGGCCACGATCTTTTCAAAAATCCCGTGGAAGTCGTGCTCTGCGATGGCTTCACCGGGAACGTGGTCCTGAAAACCGCCGAAGCCACCGCGTCGGCCGTCTTCCATTGGCTAAAGAGCGAACTTTACAAAAACCCGCTGCGCAAATTTGGCGCCCTTCTGGCCAAGGAGGCCTTCATGGCCATCCGCGATAAAACCAACTACGAAATGTATGGGGGCAGCCCGCTCCTCGGGGTGGACGGCATAGCCATTATTGCCCATGGCTCCAGCACAGCTCTGGCCTTGAAGAACGCCATCCGTGTCGCCCTCGAGTCCATCGAACAAACGATCAACCCCCGCATCGTCGAGGCCATCCGTCTTTTCAATGAAGAAGTCTCCCACACTCCGCGCTGATCGCACCCCGCGCCCCGTCTCCATCATTGGCACCGGCAGCTATGTGCCCGAGCGGGTCCTGACCAACGCCGAGCTGGAAAAAATGGTGGACACCTCGGACGAATGGATTGTTACCCGCACCGGCATCCGCGAACGGCGCATTGCCGCTCCCGACGAGCCCACCAGCAAAATGGCTGCCGCCGCCGCGCGCCGGGCTATGGAAATGGCCGGGATCACCGCCGACGAGATTGACCTCATCATCGTCGCCACCGTCACTCCGGATACCTGCTTCCCGGCGACTTCCTGCTGGGTGCAACGGGAGCTGGGAGCTCATCGCGCGGCTTGCTTTGATCTCGGGGCGGCCTGCTCCGGCTTCCTCTATGCCATCGAGACCGCCCAGCAATTCATCAGCAACCACACCTTCAATACCGTGCTTGTGATTGGGGCGGACAAGCTCAGCTCGATCGTCAATTGGGAGGATCGCAATACCTGCGTGCTCTTCGGCGATGGAGCCGGGGCTGCCATCTTGCGCCATCGGGGCGGTTCGCACGGAGTCATCAGCACCCACATGGGCAGCGATGGGCGCTATGCGGAAATTCTGCTGACTCCCGGCGGCGGCAGCGCCATGCCTCTTACCAAAGAGAACATCGAGCAGAAGCCCAACACCCTGCAGATGCAAGGGCGAGAGACCTTTCGTCAAGCGGTTATCTCCATGGGCAACGCCGCCCGGGCGGCACTTTCGGCCGCCGGGCTCGAGGCCTCCGATATCAGCTGCATCATTCCTCACCAGGCCAACTTGCGCATCATTGAAGCCCTTGCGGAACGACTGGGGGTGCCGCTGGAGAAATTTCACGTCAATCTCGACCGCTACGGCAATACCTCTGCGGCGGCGGTGGCGATCGCCCTCGATGAGGCTGCCCGCCAGGGGCGTTTCGAAGTCGGGGATTACATTCTCCTGGTGGTTTTTGGAGGTGGGCTTACTTGGGCCAGTTCCGTGATCCAATGGTAACCGCTCCTTCCGTGCCGCTCGAGGACGTGCGGGTGCGGAATATCCGCCCGCTCGTTTCTCCAATTACCCTCAAAGCGCAAATCCCTGTCTCATCGCAGGTCGCGCAGCGCGTTTTGGAAGCCCGGCGAACCATCAAAGACATCCTCGCTGGGCGTGATCCCCGGCTCATGGTCGTGGTTGGTCCTTGTTCGATTCACGACCCGGTGGCGGCGCTCGAATACGCTCACCGTTTGCAGGAACTTTCTCGACAGGTCAACGACCGCTTTTATCTCATCATGCGGGTCTATTTTGAGAAACCCCGGACCACCACGGGCTGGAAAGGGCTGATCAACGATCCGCACCTTGATGAGTCCTGCGATGTGGCCCATGGTTTGGCTTTGGCGCGGGACTTGTTGCGTCAAGTGGGCGAAATCGGCCTCCCGGCGGCGACGGAGTTCCTCGACCCCATCGTTCCTCAATACACCGCCGACTTGGTGGCTTGGGCGGCGATTGGGGCCCGCACCACCGAGGCCCAAACTCACCGGGAGATGTCCAGCGGGCTTTCCATGCCGGTGGGGTTCAAGAATGGCACCGATGGCGATATCCAAGTGGCGCTGGATGCCATGAAATCTGCCGCCGCTCCGCACAGTTTCCTGGGCATTGATCAGGAGGGCACCACCAGCATCATTCAGACTGCCGGAAATCCGGATACCCATCTTGTCCTGCGTGGGGGGCGCACCGGCCCCAATTACGAGACTCCCTACGTCAATGAAGCGATTGCCCGACTGCGGCGCAGTCATTTGCCCACGGGCATTATGGTGGATTGTAGCCATGCAAACTCCGGGAAAGATCCGGCGCGGCAACCGCTTGTTTGGGAGAGCATCCTCGCACAACGCGCGGAAGGCTGCCGGGAGCTAGTCGGAGCCATGATCGAGAGCAATCTCCTCGGCGGGCAGCAATCCCTCGGCCGCGATCCCAGTCGCCTCGCCTATGGTCAATCCATTACCGATGCCTGCCTGGGTTGGGAAGAAACGGCCGCGCTTTTTCGCCAGGGTTGAAACTCGCCCGGCCATGAGCATGGACTGGGCAGGGTGATGGCGGCGCACGAAACGCTGGAGCTGGCCAGGTTGCCCCTGGCGGCCCTGGACTTTGAGTCTGTGCCCCGGGCAGAGGGTGCCGGAGATGTGCCGGTGCAAATCGGGCTGGTTTGCGGGACGGGCCTGGAGATCGAGCTGAGTTCCGCCTGGTCCAGCCACCTTCGTCCCGGCGTGCCGGTCTCCGCCCGCAAAGGCCAGCGTCTGGCTCCGGAGATTGCCACGGCTCCCAGCCTGCTCAGTCTTTGGCCACGGGTGCGGGATTCTCTGCAAGGCCGGTGGTTGGTGGCCCATGGGGTCGGCACCGAAAAGCGCTTTCTGCGGGCCTTTCCTGGCCATGGGCTCGGACCTTGGATTGATACCTTGCGCTGGGCTCGCGCAGCCTACCCATACCTTCCCTCGCATGCCTTGGGCGATCTCTGCCGGGAAGTCGGGCTGGAGGATAAAATCCGTCGTCTTGGGCTCGGAGTGGATTGGCATGAGGCCCTGTTTGACGCGGTGGCTGCTCTCCTGCTCCTGCAGCACTTTCTGCAGCTTGTGCCGCCGGGTCGCCTCACAGTTGAACTCCTGCGCGCCCCGCGGTTGGAAAGTTACTTCCTGCATCGGCGGCAAAACTCCAAGCTGGGGTGAGCCGGAGGGGCGCGAATGGATGGACCCTAAAGAACGGAAGGCCCTCAAGCCGGCCACCGCCGGTAACCAGGATGCGCAAAGATTCTAGAAAATCCGAGAAATGAAGGGGTTGCGCGGAAATCAGCTTGGCGGTGAAATCTGCAACAACCCCAGCTTGCCCTCACGGAAGCATTTATCTCACAAGCTGCAGTAAGAGCCATCGAGCGGATCATGAAGAGCCTGGAGATGAGCAACTTGCAGCAATTGATGTAAGCAGCCTGCCTTTACCCAGGCGGGGAGATGGTGCGTTTCGCAGGCGGTTTTTCTGCGTCTCTTCAGGGCCTGCGGCTATTCATGGTGGGTCTCCCGCCTTCAGCTACCTCGAATGCGGGAGTTGAGCCAAATGGAAAAAATTTGCAGGAAACCCGCTCCGAACCAGCGTAACCTCCCCGGATTCTATGACCGCTGCATCTATCGCTGTAATCGGAGCCGGACTTTCCGGACTCAATTGTGCTCGCCATTTGCACCGGAATGGACACACCGTGCGCGTTTTTGAGAAATCCCGTAGCCTCAGCGGGCGTTGTGCGACCCGGCTCTGGCAGGGGCATGTGGTGGACCATGGGGCGCAATATTTCACGGCACGGAATCCGGAGTTTCGCCAAGATTTGCACAGGCTTTTTCCGCAAGCACTTCGCACGCTGGAAGCGCCCATTTTTGCCGCCAATGGTCGGGAGGTTCCCACTGAGAATTCCGAGCGCTGGTATCACCTCTCGGGGAATAGTCGCTTGGGAAATGCTCTGCTGGCTGATGCTCCCGGGGTGCAATTGGAGAAAGAGCACACCCTACAGCACCTCCGGCGGCATGGGAGCCGCTGGGAATTGCATTTTGCGGAAGGTCCCGTCTCCGAGGCCGATGTGGTCGTGCTTTCTCTCCCGGCTCCTCAAGCCGCCCGTTTGCTAGACTTCCCGCGAGAAGCAATTCGCCTTTTTGTCCCGTGCCTGACTGCTTTCTTTCTCCTCGAGGGAGAATGGCCCGGCAACACCCGTGAGGCCTACGCACGCTACTACCCGGATGGGCAGGGAGAGCTTTGGACCGCTTGCGAGAACCACAAATTCGGGCGGGTGCAGGGGCCACAAACCGTTCTCATCGCCCAAGCCTCTGCCCAATGGAGCGCGCAGCATCTGGAAGCGGAGCCCAGCCAGTGGATTGCGCAACTCGGGGATTTAGCAGCCAAAGCCTGGGGTGTTGTCCCGCAGTGGCAGGCGACCTTTGGACATCGCTGGCGATTTGCCCGGCGAGTGGCGGAACTGCCCGCCCTCACTCTGCCCTCAGGAATTTTTAGCACCGGGGATTCCCGTGCGGTATCCCGCATCGAGGATGTTTGGCTGGCAGGAGCTCAAACCGCTGCGGAAGTGGAAACTTGGCTCGGAAATTAACCCGCCACCGAGCAAAAACTCCGCTTACACTCCTCCATCGCGAACTCCCCCGTCGCGATTTCTGCACCGGATGCGCGGAGAGCGGAAGGTCTTGTGGCAAAGAAGCGCCCAGAGCAAACCCAAATAAACTAGGATATCATGAAGCTGGCCCGGAAGGAACATCCTTACCGGGCCAGCTTTCCGTGGGGGGGAAAAGGAAAATTAGCTCGCCCTACGGCGACGCATGAGCAGGAAAGCAACTGAGCCTGCGCCAATTAGCAGGCCTGTTGAGGGCTCGGGGATAGCGTTCATTGAAATGAAGGTTGCCACCATAGGGTTGCCGGTTCCGCCGCTGTTTAGGTTCCAATCCGTGATATTGCTGAAGTCGAATCCGGTTGGGATGTGTGTAAAGGGTCTAGCAACTGTTGCTCCACCAATAAACTCGTTCCACGTAAACCCGTTAATCTGGGCTTCTTTGAAGGTGTTATCAATCAAAGTGACACTAAAGCCGCCAAAAGGTGAAGTGGTGACGTTAATAGTTAGCTGAATATGTGTAGCCCCTGTGATGTTTGAATTGTTTGGAGTTCCGTAGAGAAGAGCGCCGATAGTTTCAGGGCCATTGATGGTGCTAGTAGTTGCGTTGTATGACCACAAGCCAGCATCATCAGCTTCGGTGCCAAAATTGGTGATGTTTTGAGCTGAAGCGAGAGATAGAGATGCTAGGGCTAAAAGAGCGAGGGGAAATAGTTTGGTCATAAGCTATGCCGGATAGATGGTTGGTTAGTTGAGATTGTATGGAATCCCGACAGAGACAATACGGGGTGCGGGATTTTCAAAACGGATGGTGTAAACACAAGAGCCCGCTTTAATGGTAGTGTTGTTTTGGGGAGCGGAGCTACCGATGCGTCTCCAATCAGTTCCGTCATAATAGAACTGACGAACAACCCCACCATTATCTCTGGCAACTACTTTGTCTGCAGTAGCAACGGTGACTAGGGGTTGGTTTGTAGAGCGCCAGCCCGGGATTTGGTGAAAGCCGAGGCTGGCTAAAGTTCCATCAGTGGGAAAGTATCTTGCGTGAAAAGAAATATTACCACTAACGATCGTTTTGAGGTCAGTGTTGGGAACCTCACCAGTTGAGGTCAAGGTGTAATTGCCAGTGCCCAAGCGGTAGAGGATAACCCCGCCTGCTGGAGATATTGGAACATCATTTTGGGATGCACTGGTGCCGATTCTTCTCCACTGATTGAAGGCAGTATCGTAATAGAAAGTTCTCACTTGTCCGGTAGCATCAACTCCAACAACCCGATCTGTGTTGCCTGCTCCGAAGCTGGTTGCGTTACCGCCTACAATTCCATCGGCGGTGGTGCCAAGCAGGCCAAGTAAAGTATCGCCTAAGACCAGCCGGAATCTATCTCCGTTCACACCAGAGTTGATTCCCAGTGTGGTCAAGTCAATGCCTTGGGTATCAATAGTCACCGAGTTGTTGGTGTTAGCAGTAATTCTGAGAACCAGACCGGTTTGATTTCCAGAAGTGAATTGGAAATAAACCGGGCTACTAGGAACTGCGAGCTGTCCAGCCGTCCAATTTGCCGAAGCGACCGTAACGGAGTTGGACGACAATGCTGAAATACGGCCTGCAGTTAGGCCGGAGATCTGAGGTGTTTGAGTGAGTGGTGGGGCAACGAAATTAAGGGTGTAGCTAACGCCGTTGGGACTGGGTTCGACAACTGTTGTGACGACCCCTACCGGCGTAGTGGTGGCGTTGTTGGCCCAGACGGCGCAAGGGAGAAAGGTGGCGGAAAGGATGGCCGCGAGGGAGGGAAACGGTTTCATATCTCGAATAACTTCATACCTGCCCATCTGGAAGGTCAAGGGGAATTTTAGCATGACGGGCCCGGATTTCGGTTAAACTGTTCACCGCAGGCTGGGGGAGCGGAAGAAACGAGGTATGGGGAGCTGGGGGCGTGACATTGCTGAAGGACTGGGTTTGACAGGCGGGGAATCGTGGGGCAGAAGGAGGGGCGATGAAAGCGGCGACGGTCTGGTTTTTGGGGATTTTACTTCTATTAGGGGGCCTTCTAACCGGGAGCGCCGGTGTGGGGAACGCGGGGGGTAGCAAGGCTGCTTATGTCGCCTCCCTGCAGCGGGCTGGGGTGAGTCCGGCGACGGTAGCGCGGGTGGAGAATGAGCGGGTGCTGACGTGTGCAGAAATTCGTGAACTAGTGGTGCAGGGAGTGCCGGGTTCGCAGATCGTGGCGTATCTGAAAAGCACCCGGGCCAATTACGCAAAATGCAGCGCGCAAATCCCGAGTCTGGTGGCAGCGGGAGCGGACAGCACGCTCGTCAACTACCTGGGACGCAAGGAGGGCGACTTTCTCATTGATGCGCAGAACGCAGCGGCCCAGGACCGTCTGGTGCAGCACGCGAAGTGGGAGCGGGAAATGTGGAACAACCCTTACTTCACGGACCCGGCCTACGAGGGCGATGTGCCGTTCGAGTTTGGCTGGCCGGCCATTTGGTGAGCGGCATACCAGCTTGGTCTCATGAGGCGGACTCCGTCATTACCGAACAGCCAAAAGCGGAACCGCCTGAAACCTGACCGGCTGCCGGGCCTGGGCCGCCGGAGGGAGTGCTACCCTCGCAGGGGGCTGTGGTTTTTGGTAACGCTCTGGGGATTCTGGACGCATCTGGCGTGCGCGGAGTGGACGGTGGTGCAACATGACGGGCGGCGGCATGTCCCGGTGGAGGATGTGGCGCGGTTTTATGGGTTAAATCAGCGGGTAGCGGGAGAGGGGGTGTTTGATTTGAGTGGAGGAGGGCGGACTTTGCAGGGGAAGGCCGGGCAAAAGGAGGTTCGGATAGACGGGGTCAAATACGTGCTCTGTTTTCCAATCGTGCAGAAGGATGGACGGACTCTGATTTCGGCGATGGATGTGACGAAAATCATCGAGCCGGTGTTGCGTCCGGGAAAAATTGCCAATGCCACGCAGGTGCGGACGGTGATTCTAGACCCTGGCCATGGAGGGCATGATGCCGGGGCGGTGGGGCGCCTGGGGCGGGAGAAAGATTTCGCCATGGATGTGGCGTTGCGGGCCAAGTCTTTGCTGGAGACTCGAGGCTACCGGGTTTTGCTCACCCGGCAGAGCGATTATTTCATTCCGCTGGAGAAACGCTCCGCCTTTGCCAACCGGCAGCAGAACGCGATCTTTATCAGCATCCACTTCAATAAGAGCAAGACCGGCGCCGGGACGGGGATCGAGACCTTTGCGCTGGCCCCGCGGGGAGTGCCTTCGATGGGGGAGGAAGATGTGACAGTGAATGCCGTGCGGGAGTATCCAGGCCACAAGCGCGACCCAGAGAATATCCTGCTGGCGACGGCGGTTCATTCTTCGTTGTTGCGGTATTGTCCGCTGCCGGATCGAGGGATCAAGCGCGCGCGGTTCCATGTGATTCGGGAAACAAAAATCCCGTCCATTCTCGTCGAGGGGGGGTTTTTGGATCATCCGCTGGATGCGCGGATGGTGGCCAGCGGTGCGTATCGGCAGCGGATGGCGATGGCGATTGCCGAGGGGGTGACGCGGTTCCAGCGGGCGGTGCGCGGCCGGAGCTTCGTGCCCCCGCCGAGCGCAGTGGCCTCGGGTTCGGACCCGACCAGCGCCCCTTCTTTGCGGCCGGAGGTGAATCCCAGCCCGCAACCCGCAGATCCCCCGGTGGGTAGCCGGACGCCGCTGGATGCTACCGTGGCCCAAGTGCAGCTCGAAGGCACCGAGAGCGGAGAAAACAAGACGGCGCAATGAGCTGGGCGGAGGCTGCGGAGGGCGGCGGGGGGGAGGTTCAGCCGATCGGGGTTTTTGATTCCGGGATTGGCGGGCTGACCGTGGCCGCGGCCATCCGGCAGCATCTGCCCGGTGAGGATCTTTTTTATCTTGGGGATACGGCGCGGGTGCCTTATGGCGGGAAAAGCCGCCAGACGGTGGAGCGTTATAGCTTGGAGATCAGCGGTCTGCTGCTGGCGGAGAACGCCAAGCTCATCGTCGTGGCCTGCAATACGGCCTCGGCCTTAGCTCTGGAGCGCTTGCAGCGCTCTCTGCGGGTGCCCGTAATCGGCGTGGTCGTGCCGGGAGCGGAGGCGGCTGCCCGGGCCTCGCGCAACCAACGCATCGGCGTGATCGGCACGCGGGCAACCATTGCCAGTGGTGCCTATGAGCAGGCCATTCGGCGACGCTCCCCGAAAGCGCAGATTTTCAGCACAGCCTGTCCACTCTTAGTGCCGCTGATCGAAGAAGGGTGGCTGGATGATCCGATCACCCACGCCGTGCTGGAGCGCTGTCTGGAACCCTTGCTGCGCGAGAAAATTGATACCTTGGTGCTCGGTTGCACGCATTATCCCCTGGCCCGGCAAGCCATTGCCAAGGTTGTCGGCCCGGAGGTGACCCTTGTGGATTCGGCGGAAAACTGTGCCCGCGCGGTCGTGGAGTTGTTGATGAGCGAGGGGCTGCTGGCAAACGCCGAACGCACTGGGCGCTGGCAGGTGGCTCTCACGGATCCGGCGGGATCCTTTTTGCGGGTGGCCGAGGAGGCCCTGGGGCTACCGCCAAGCAAAATTGAGCTCCGCACGGTGCAGGGGGTTCTGCTGGGATAGCCGTTATGCAGACCCCGTCTTCGTCCTTGGCTCCTCCGGTGGTGCTGAGCATCGCGGGCTCCGACAACTCCGCGGGCGCGGGCATCCAGACCGACCTGAAGACTTGCTCGACTTTAGGCACCTACGGTCTCACGGCGGTCACCTGTGTGGTTGCCGAGGTGCCTGGACAGGTGACGGCCATTCAAGCTATTCGCCCGGAGATCCTCGCCCAACAAGTCCGGCTTTCTTTTGCCGCTTTCCCCGTGCGGGCCGTGAAAACCGGAATGCTTTATTCGCGCGCGCTGATTCGCGCGGTGGCAGAAGAGCTGCGTCGGATGCCCGGTGTGCCTGTGGTGGTGGATCCGGTGATGGTCGCTTCCAGCGGGGATCCCCTCTTGCGGCCGGATGCCGTGCGTGCTTACTGGCGGGAAATTTTTCCCCTGGCCAAAATTCTGACGCCGAATTTCGATGAGCTGTGTTTTTTGGTCGGGCAGAGGCCAAGGAAGCTGGACGCCGTGCGCCGTGGAGCCCGGGAGCTGAGTCAGCAAACGGGAGCAGCCGTTCTCGCCAAGGGCGGACACCTGGGAGGCCAAAAACGTGGCGGGACTCCGGCGGCGGTGGATGTGCTCGTCCTGCCGGATGGGCGCGAATGGGAAGTGAGCGCTCCGTATTATCCTCGCCGCGAGACTCATGGCACCGGCTGCACCTACTCCGCCGCGTTGGCGGCCGGCTTGGCCCGGGGATTAGACCTGCCCGAAGCGGTGCGCTTGGCCAAGGGCTTTATCACCCGAGCCATTGCCGCGCAGTGGGAATGGCGTCAAGGCCGCCAGCGCACTTGTGCGTTGCAAGTTCTTCCCGATCCGCTGGCACTTGAGCCAGGCCTCGTCAACCTCCATCCCCTCGACTGATGCCGGATTCTCTCTCTCCCTCCGGAACGCTCCTCGTCGTGGATGATACCCCGGCCAACGTGGACGTGTTGGCCGGGATTCTGCGCGAGCACTATCAGATCAAAGTGGCCCTGGATGGCGAGCGTGCCCTACAACTCGCTGCGGCGCAGCCGCCGGATTTGATTCTCCTCGATGTGATGATGCCGGGGGTGGATGGCTATGAAGTCTGTCGGCGGCTTAAGGCCGATCCCCGCACTGCCGCCGTGCCGGTGATTTTCGTTACTGCCAAGACGGAGGTGGAGGACGAGATGCAGGGGTTGGAGTTGGGAGCGGTGGATTACCTGACCAAGCCGGTGAGTGCACCGATCGTGCTGGCGCGAGTGAAAGCCCACCTCGCGCTGAAGCACTCCAGCGACCGCCTGCGCGATCTCTCCAACCAGCTCTCCCGTTACCTTTCGCCGCAGGTTTATCGCTCGATTTTCGAAGGTCGCACCCGGGTGGAAATTCAGGCCCAACGCAAGAAGCTGACGGTATTTTTTTCCGACATCTGCGGCTTTACCGCGCTCACCGAGAGCATGGAAGCAGAGGATTTGAGCGAGGTGCTCAATGAATACCTCGATGCCATGGCGCAGATCACGCTGCGGTATGGGGGGACGCTGGATAAATTCATCGGCGATGCGATTCTCGCGTTTTTTGGTGATCCGGAAACGCGTGGGACCCGCGAGGATGCGGTGGCTTGCGTGGAGATGGCGTTGGCAATGCGCGCGGCCGTGGCCTCGCTCAACGCAAGTTGGAAGCGGCGTGGCCTGTCCTTCCCTTTGCAGGTGCGGATGGGTATCAGCTCGGGTTTTTGCACCGTGGGAAACTTCGGCAGCGCGGAGCGCATGGATTACACGATTCTTGGTTCGCAGGTGAATCTTGCCAGCCGTTTGGAGAATACCGCCCAGCCGGGACAAATCCTTCTAGCGGAGGAAACCTGGGAACTCGTGCGCCACGCGTTTTCCGCCCGCGCGGTCGAACCGCTCACGGTGAAAGGCTTCCATCAACCGATCCAAGCCTGGCAACTCCTCGGACCAGCCCGCCCCGGTGAGAACACCGCCGACCTGCGGGCCGACCTGCCGGGGCTGCGCTTGCAACTCCAGCCCGACCAAGTCCCGCCTGCCCAGCGCGCCGAAGCCATCCGCCTCCTCCAGGAAGGCGTCGCCCGCTTGGTGTAAGGACTTCCTCCACTTTTCACCGCAATGAACCTCTGGCGCGAAATTGATCGGCGGCTGACCACACGCATGTTGGTGAAGGTGATTCTCCCCGTGGGGTTGCTGCTCGGGGGGATGACGTTGTTCACCATTCTCGGCATGTTTCGCTCGACGCGCTTGGAGTTGGAGAAGGAGCTCCTCGAGCTGGCGGTGAATGTGGCCGAGGAGGTTGATAAATACAATTTGCAGGCGACGACAGCCGCGGAAATGCTCGCGCTGGCCCAGGCCGAAGGCATGCTCGGCGATGAGTTGGAATCGCTGCGGCTGATGCGCCGGATTCTCCGGCTGCACCCGGAGATCATCGGCATTTCCATCGGCTATGAAGAGGGGGTGGCTCCGCCGGATGACCGCGTGCCGGCTGAGGCCAAAGACGAGACCGGGCGCTTTCTGCCCTACTATTATCGCAAGGAGACGAATCCGGAGGAGATTTATCTCACGCGGTTGCTGCACCTGGAGGAGAGCCAATACTTTGCCGGGGTGCGGCGGGCTTTCCTCGAAGAAGGGCGCACCCGTCCCACGATTACGGAGCCGTATCTCTACGAGGGAGTGCTGATGATTGAAAATGTGGCCCCGATTCATCGGGACGGGAAGTTTCTTGGAATCGTGGGGATTGATCGCTCGCTCTCGAGTATTCAGCGCTATCTGGAAAAAACCGGAGCCTATTATGAAGTGGCGTTGCTCCTCGTTAGCCCGGGAGGGCGCATTGTGGCCTCGAGTGGATTTCCTCCTGCGGCGGATTTGGTTGGGCCGCGGCCGCTGGCGGAGACGGTCTATGGGCCGCTTTTGGCGGATTTTCGCACGCAGCCGGAGGAAAATAAACTGCTGCTTGCGCGCGATCCTCAGGAACCAGGACGGTTCTATTTTGCCTCCGCCCCGGTGAAAACCGGAGGGTGGCAAGTCATCGCGCGCGAATCCGAGGCGGCCATTCTGGGAGAGCTCTTCTGGCGCACGGTCACTCTCGTGGGTGGATTGGTCTTCGGGCTGCTACTTTTTTCCTTCCTCGCAGCCCGCATCCTCCGTCGGGCGAGTGCCGGAATAGATGCCGCTGTGGAAGTGGCTGATCAGCTCGCCAGCGGGCGTCCGGCGCGTGCTTTGCCTGTGGCTGCGGAGGCAGTGGACGAATCGGCCTCGCTAGCTCGGAGTCTAAATCACCTTTCCGAAACCTACCGGCACCTCACCCAAGTGGCCGAGGCAGTTGCGGAGGGAGACTTCAGCCGTCGCCTCATGCCGCGTTCTCCGGAGGATGAATTGGTCCAGGCAATCAACAACATGGCCGAGCGTCGCAAGCAGGCCGAGGAGGAAAGCCATCGCGCGCGTCAGGCGGCGGATGAGGCCAATCAGGCCAAAAGCGACTTCCTGGCCAATATGAGCCACGAGATTCGCACCCCGATGAATGCCATCATCGGCCTCTCGCATCTGTGCCTGAAAACGGATCTGGCTCCGCGGCAGAGGGATTATGTGGCCAAGATCGAACGCTCTGCCCATTCGCTCCTGGCCATCATCAACGACATTTTGGATTTCTCCAAAATTGAGGCTGACCGACTGGAGTTGGAATCGGTTTCGTTTTTCCTCGAGGAGACGCTGCAAAATGTCTGCAGCATGGTGGGGATGCGGGCGGAGGAGAAGGGGCTGGAGTTTCTCATTCGCATCGCACCGGGTTGCCCGGTCGCCATGCAGGGGGATCCGTTGCGCCTGCAGCAGGTGCTGCTGAATTTGGTCAACAACGCGGTGAAGTTCACTGAGCGCGGAGAAATCTGTCTTTCCGTGCGCCCGGCGCCCGGGCAAGAACAGACGCTGGAGTTTTGCGTGGCGGATACCGGGATCGGCCTCACGCCGGAGCAGCGCAGTCGGCTTTTCCGGCCCTTCGCCCAGGCGGATTCCTCGACCACGCGCAAGTATGGCGGGACGGGCCTCGGGCTTTCTATCAGCAAGCGGCTCGTTGAAATGATGGGCGGGCGAATTTGGGTGGAGAGCCAGCCCGGTGAGGGGAGTGCGTTTTATTTTACCATCCGCTATACCGTCCCGGGAGATTTGCCGGTGCGGAATACCACGCCCCCGCCGGAGCTGGCAGGCATGCGGACCTTGGTGGTGGATGATAATGCTAACTCCCGGCAAATCCTTTCGGAGATGCTCTCAGCGATGGATTTTCAAGTCGAGATGGTGGAAAGCGGAGAAGCTGCCCTGAAGCTTCTGCCCGGGGCGCAAGCGGAGGGGCGCCCCTATCGCCTTATCCTGATGGACTGGCAGATGCCGGGCCTGGATGGCCTGCGCACCACGGGGACCATTCGGCGCATGGAGTCGCTCGACCCGCAGCCGCGCATCCTTCTGGTGACGGCTTACGGTCACGAAGATTTGGGCCGCCGGGCCGAAGAGGCCCAGCTTGACGGCTTGTTGCTCAAACCCGTAGCCCCCTCGCTGCTCTTCGACGCCATCGTCCAAGCCTTCGGATCTGGCATTGTGCGTTCCTCTTCCGGCCCAAGCCATGCGCCGACCGAGCGGTATCCGCAGTTGTGGGGCCGAAGGGTTCTCCTGGCGGAAGACAACGAGATCAACCAGGAAGTGGCCCAGGGACTTTTGCAAGAGGTAGGGGTGGAGGTTGTCGCTGTGGCTAACGGTCGGGAGGCCATCGAAGCGGTGGCGGCGGCTTCTGCGGAGGCACCCTTTGCTGCGGTGCTCATGGACATTCAGATGCCGGAAATGGATGGCTACACGGCGGCGCGGCTGCTGCGGGAGCGGGGATGGCGGGAGCTGCCAATCATTGCCATGACGGCCAATGCCATGACCGGGGATCGGGAGCAAGCTCTCGAGGCCGGGATGAATGATCACGTGCCCAAGCCGATTGATCCCGAGTTACTCTTCGCTACTTTGGCACGTTGGCTGCACCCGGTGGAGCCGCCGCAAACCTGCTGGTCTGCGGCTTCGAAACCCCAACCGATGGAAGTCGCGCCGGCCACTGAGCGGCCGCTTCCCGAGAAATTGCCCGCAGTGCTCCCGGGTATCAATCTGCAACAGGGCCTGCGCCGCTTGGCCGGCAACGACACGCTCTATCGCTCGCTGTTGCGAAAATTCCACTTGGATTTCCACGAAGCTGCGGCGGCAATTCGGCGGGCCTTGGAGCAGGGGGACGTGTCGGGGGCCGAGCGGCAGGTGCACACGCTCAAGGGGGTCGCGGGAAACCTCGGAGCTGAGCGCCTGGCGGCTGCGGCGACGGCGCTGGATGCGGTCTTGAAAGTGACTGCACCCGGAACGCGTGCGGTGCCCCCTGAGTGGGAGGAGATGGCGCAGGCTTTGGCGGAAGTCCAGGACAGCCTGCAGGCCTGGATGGGGGCGGAAGTTGGGATAATTTCTTCCGCAACTGCACCTCTTCCACCCCAGACAAATTCCGCGCCTGTAACGGCGGGGACGGATCTCATCGCGGAACTGCGGGCTCTATGTGCCCATGCGGAGGCGGCAGACTTTGCCGCCAAGGAGGTTTGCGCGAGCTTGGAGGCACGTTTGCGGGGAACGCTCCTGACAGCGCGCATGGCTCCCATCGCAGCCGCGTTGGACCGTTACGATTTTTCGGCAGCCGCTGCTGCGGGCCGGGAGTTTCTCGCCGCGCTGGGCGAATCATGATCGCTGGCGTTGCCCGATCCTGCCTGCTCCATCCTTGGCGCATGCGGGCCTTGCTCTTGGCTCTGTTCCTCGGCGGACTGGCGGGGATTTTTTTTCAGCCGCGTTTCGCCAGCGAAATCCTGGATTTGCTGCCGGCGTCTTCGCCAGCCGTGCAAGGCTTGCGGGCCTTCTATGGGCACTTCGAGCAATCCCGCGAATTGGCCTTGGTGGTGCGGGCTCACGGCGATCCGGAATTGGTGGCCGATTTTGCGGACTTTCTTGGAACGCGACTTTCCGCCGCGCCGTGGGTGGTGCGTTGGCTGGAGGGCTCACCTTTGCAGAATCAGCTGGCTCGCGAAACCTTGCCGAAATTTGCTGTCCCGCTGCTGCTGCAACTCCCGCCGCAGGAAACTGCTGCCCTGATTGCCGGTTTGGAACGCGAGGCCTTGGGCCGACGCTTCGCGGGAATCGCCGAGCGTCTGCGGATGGGTTCGCCTTCGGCGCAAGCGCAATGGCAGCTCGATCCGCTGGGACTCTATGGCAGCGCCTTGGCGCCGGTCCTGGACACCACGGCCGCAGAACGCACCTTCGCCCCACAAAACGCCTCCGGCGATATGCGAATTTTCACCCTCCTGACGAACCAGCCGGATCTCTCCGAAGCGGCCTGCCAAAGCATGCTGCAAACGGTGAGGACCTTTCTACAACAAGCCCGGCAGGACTATGGGGTTGAAGGGGACTCCGCGCTGGAAATCCTCATTACTGGGCGGTCGGCCTACGTCGCGGAAATTGCCGCGAGTATGCGACGCGATATTTCCCTTACTTCCGTGGTTTCGCTGCTCAGTATCGGGCTGCTTTTCTGGTTGGTCTATCGGCGGCTGAGCCTGCTTTTCGGATTGGCCTGTATTCTCGTCGTTTGTTCGGTGCTGGCGATGGCTCTGGGTTTGACCATTTTTCCCGCTTTGAGCCTGCTGGCAGTGGCCTTTTGTTCGATCCTTTTCGGTCTCGGGCAGGATTTTGGCCTGCTGCTCAACCAGGAGGCCCGGTTGACGGGTGTGGGCGGCAGGTCGGAAGAAGCAGTGGAGCAAATTGCCGGGGCGATTCGGCGGCGTTGGCCTGGGATCGCCTGGGTGGCCACGACAACCGCCCTCGGCTTTCTGGCCCTGCTGTTGAGTGAATCTCCCGGCTTTGCCCAACTGGGAGTGCTCACCGCCCTGGGGGTGCTCTTGGCGGCGTTGCTGGTGCCGATTTTCTTTTTTGCCTTTATGCCGCGGAAGATGGCGCAAGCTACTGGAGCCTCGGTGGGGGAAGGGTGGTTTGTTGGGTTGCTCAGACCGTCTCGAGCTTATGGGGTCGGGGTGGGGGTGCTGCTCTTGGTTGCCACGGGGGTGGTTCTGAGTCCCTGGCGTTCTCTGCGGTTTGACTTGCGTCCCTCCTCGTTGGAGCCGCACGATCTCCCGGCGGCGCAAGCGCTACAGGAAATCCTGCGCGCGTTTCCGGACTCCGCCGAGCCTTCGCTGGTGCTCCTGCCATTGACCGAGGGAAAGAGCGGGCTTTCGGCTGCGGAGTCCGCGCTGGCCTTGGAGGACACCCTACGGCGTTGGCAAAACGAGGGACGCCTGGCCAGCTTTGCCGTTGGCTCGCGGCTCCTGCCATCCCCGCAAGCGTCGCAGAACCTCAAGCTTTGGCGTGCCGTGAATTGGGCCGAGGTGGAAAACAATCTTCTCCAACAGGCGGTAGCGGCGGGTTTGCAGATTGCGCCCGATTCCTCCTTGCGGGAGCAATTGACCGCGCTGCAAGCGCTGAGCACCCGAGAGGCAGAGTGTTTGCCGCCGCATTTATGGCGGGGGTTTCTTCCGGAAGCCTCGCCGTGGTGGTTCGTGCTTGATCGGCTGCTGGCGCTCCCGCCCCAAGGGACCGGTTATCTTGCCGCATATTTCCAACCCCAGCCCGGAGCGAATCCCGCGGCATGGCAGGAGGAACTGCAGCAGGAGTTCCCCGGGGCGGTGATTACCGGATGGAGCGTCACCGTGCAGAGCCTCGTTGGCTGGGCTGAGCGGGAACTGCGGCTCTTTGCTTTTGGGGTCACAGGAGTCATCGCGCTGGTGCTTTTGCTGGTGTATCGTTCGCCGGTCCTTTGGGGAATCCACCTTCTCGGGCTCGCTGCGGCGGCATTGCTTTTCCTGGCGGCTTTGAAGGGGCTTAACCTGCCGATCAATCTGCTGGCGGTGTTGGGTTTTCCCCTGCTGGTCGGGGTGGGGGTGGACTACTCGACACACCTGCTCCTCGCTTTGCGGGAGCATGCCCGCTCGGAATGGCCAGCAGCCCTTTCCCGGGTCGCCACTCCGGTGCTCTTGGCTGGACTTACCACGATGGCGGGCTTCGGCGCATTGGGCTTGGCGGCCAATCCCTCTCTACGCGGGCTGGGCGTGCTTTGCGCCTTGGGGGTGGGAATTTGCCTTCTGAGCGCTTTTGGCCTGGTGCTGCCTTTGGCGGCGCGGCTTTTCCGTAAGTCTTGAACGCGAGAGGCCGAAGGGCCCCGCGAGGATTTAAGTCGGCAAACTCACATCGCGCCGGCGTTGGAGGCCATCTGGCGAATTTGTTTGAGCAGCGGCGCGAACTCCGCTGACCAGATCCCCATCATCGGCACGCTATCCTCAAAGCCCGCTTCGCCCGCGTCGGAGACCCGCGAGACTTTCACTCCGATGCGGTAGTCGTTGGTGGCCGGGAGATTGATGATTTGCAGGGTAGCGCGGTAGGAGGTGCTCTCTCCATAGGAGCCATACATCGCTCGGCCAAAGGCTCCGGCGGGTTTGTCGAAAGAAACCGAATCCGGGTAGTTCGCTGGTCCCATGCTGTATCCCGCGCCAGCGAATACTTCATTGGCGGCGTTGATAATCGCCATGGGGTTGGAATCGGTCACCGTGGTGGCACCGATGCCGCCACTGCCGCCGACGGGGCTGACCAAGCAACCGGTGAGAGCCAGAGTGAGGAAGCCGCCGAGGAGGGCACCGCAGAGTCGAAGGGGGAAGGACATGTCGAGGGTGTTAGCTGCCCCCCTGCGAAATGTCACGCGGCTTTGCGATGAATGAGCACCAGGTTGCGCAGGTAAATCGCCCAACCCGTGGCCTGTCCCAAGACTCCGACAAAATCTCGCCGCCATAAAAAATAAGCGAGCAAGAGCGAGGCCCCTCCGAGGCTGATCCACCAGAAGGCGACGGGCACGACCGAGCGCCGCGCCTTTTCGCTGCAAATCCACTGCACAAGCATGCGGGCGGCGAAAAGAATCTGCCCCGCCAGACCGATGCCAATCCAAACCACTCCGCCCCAGGAGCTGATATTCAGCAGGCGGAAGGTCCACGGTGGCCGCACCTGAGTTTGTAATAAGTAGTCGGCAAAGTCCTGTGGCGACAATGTGACCGGTCCGGTGTCGGTGCGAAATTCGTAAAGAAGGGCACCCGCTTCCGTCTGGCGGAGAGTCACTCGACCTGGGAGGCCGGGATGTTTGTATTGCAGGACAGGGGGTAGACTTTTCTCCTCCGGGAGGCCTGCGGCCTGGGCTAGAAGGCTGCTCAGCAACCAGAGGCTAATGGCCCATAATCCCTCGCGCCGCATCAGACCTTTTCGACTTTGGGGCGTGGGTTGGGAGACTGCCGCACTGGCACGACGGGCCAAGGTAACCCGCCACTGGGGGATTTGGAGGTCGGCGGTTTTTCCTTCGGGCGGTTGCCATCGCCATTATCTCCGGGAGGACGATGGGGGTCGCAGAAGTGGTCGAAGGCCAGGAAGATGGCCTTGGCATGGCGGGCGAAGAGCAAGTTGAAAGCCAGCACCGGCAGCAGCACTGCGGTGAGGATTTGTGGGGTGGAAAGCTCGACGGTAAAAAGCAGGGAAAAGTAAATCCCCAGGCCCAGGATGCTCCCCAGGCCGTAGTTGACGGCCCAGATGGCCAGCAGGAAATAGCCCGGCTCGCGTTCATAGGCATAGCCGCAGCGCGGACAGCCATCCAGAGGTGTGAACCAATCGCGCAATGATCGGGTCTGCCACCACGGGGCGAAAATCGGCTTGCAGCCACACTCCGGACAACGCAACTGCAGCGCCCGCCGCAAATAAATCCACGCTCTTCGCACGCCTTGCACGAGGGGAACTATCCGGCTTTTCTTCGTGCGGTGCAACTCCGCAGAAGGGGCGGGGGGATTAGTTTTTCAATCCCCGCAGGGAGCGTTGGA
Source organism: uncultured Chthoniobacteraceae bacterium (assembly GCA_964595865.1). GTDB lineage: Bacteria > Verrucomicrobiota > Verrucomicrobiia > Chthoniobacterales > DYNR01 > CAZQRL01. The sequence goes on along the minus strand of CAZQRL010000002.1, from coordinate 271,203 downwards.
TGGCGGATGGATCTGGGGCGTGGGTGAGAGCGGTGTCGGTGGAAATGCGGCCAGCAGCCAACTCCTCCAGGAAGGCCCGGGTGAAGCTGCGGGCCACCTCGCCGGGAGAGCGCTCCATCCAATCCGACAGCTGCGCGGTGTCGCCCGTGGCCAGACATTTGGCCACCAGGCTCTCGTTGCGGAAAAACTCCGCCACCAGGGCGAGGCCATTTCCTTGAGCGGAGGGGAGCAGCCGCTGACCGAGGACACCAATCAACTCCCGCGCCAGGACTTGCCGCATCAACTCGCGTTCGTTCGCGGGAAACAGGAGCGCCAAGCGCGTCACGGCCTCAACGGCGCTGCTGACATGCAGGGTGGAAAAAACCAGGTGGCCGGTTTCCGCCGCCTGCAAAGCGATGCGCGCGGTCTCCAAGTCGCGGATTTCCCCGACAAAAATGACCTCCGGACTTTGCCGCAGGGCCCGGCGGAGCCCCTCGGCAAAGGACTCCACATCCAGCCCGACTTCGCGCTGGGTAAAAATCGCCTGCTCCTGGCGAAAGAGAAACTCGATCGGATCTTCCACGGTGACGATATGTCGGGAGTGGTTTTGATTGATCCATTGCAGGGAGGCGGCGACGGAGGTGGATTTGCCGCTCCCCGTGGGACCGCAGAAAAGGATCAATCCCTGCTGGCGCGAACACCATTCCTGCAAAATCGCCCCGGGCAGTCCGAGATCGAGAAAACTCGGGATGTCCCCGCGGACGCGCCGCAGGACGGCCGCAGGCTTTCCGCAATGACGGTGCCAGTTCAAGCGGAAGCGGGTGCCATCGGGGGCGGTGAGGGCTCCATCCGCATCGGTGCGCTCGGGGTTCAAACCGGCCCGGCGAGCCAATTCCGCCAGGAAATCTTCCGTGACGGGCAAGGTTTCGTAGCGAGCCCAGCCCTCGGCAACGCGCAGACGGGGAACCTCCCCGATGTGCAGGAGCAGGTCGGAGGCTCCATGGGAGGTTGCGGCGGTAAGGAGGGAATCGAGGGGGATCGAGTTCATGAGGCTGGGAGGAGTCGGTAACGCCGGGCAAGATCCCGGGGAGATTGCCAGCCGCGGAAATCCGCCGCGAGTTGGAGCAGCCCTTGCTGGGTGGCGGCTTGCCGCAGGTCCGCAGCCGGGAGGTTGGGGCAGAGCCAGAGGGCGGTTTCCCGCACCGCGCGGGGCACCTGACCGGCTTCACGGGCGGACCAGAGCGGGAAGGCCTCGGCCCCACGGGCGGCCCGCAGAGGCACGAAGACGTTGAGAAAGATATCCTCCGCGCGGACGGCCCCTATGAGGGCCTGTGGGCTCTCCAGAGGGGCTCCTTGAAGATTCCAGTGCCGCTGCCAGAAATCGGAGCGCAGGGAGAGCAGCGTTTTGCTAAAAACCTCACCCCGATCCTGCTCGATGGCGCGCAGGAGGCGGTCGAGAGCTCCGGCGACGGCGGAGAGGGCTCCAGCCCGGCGGTGGGGGTGATTTTGTGGGCGCTGCCCACCCAGCTTCCAGGCACTCGATGGCAAAACCAGGCGCTCCTGATGATGTCGCTGTTGCCACCAAGCCTCCCACAAGCTTCGGAGGTAAGGCCGGGTGGCCTCGGGGGCAAGATCGAAGGTCCGGGCTTCGAGGAATCCTGCGAGACCGAAAAGCAGGGCTTCGCCATCGGGTTCCTGTGCCCGCCGCCAACTGACCCGTTGTGCGAGGAGCAAGAGAGGAATGGAATTTTTCCGGTAACCGAGGGCAAAGGCGATGGCTTGCCAAAGGGCTGCCTTGCGACCGTGCAGAGCTTCCATGCGAGCCAGGCGCGCGGCTTTGTTCGCCAGACGATACTGCGCCGCAAGAGTAATGAGCTGCCGGGCTGCCTCCGGGTCTGACAGGGGAGCAGAATCCAAGGCAAAAGGTTCGCCCGCTGGCGAGGGGTCAGGAGCCGCCAAATCGGGCAGACACACTTGCAAAACCTGGCGATGGGAGAGGGTGCGGGCAAAGTGCTCCCGCATCCCGCGGCGGAAAAACACATGCAGGATGACGTTTTCAAAGTCTGGATTGGTGCTGTGGCCATGCTGTTCCCATCCGCCAGCATGCCAATCCAACTCGATGTCTCCGCGCAACCGCTCCTCGTTATTCAGCAGCAAGCTGGCCCGGAGAAAATCCGGTCCGCTTTCCCGATTCCACTCCCCAGGATCGAGCAAACGGACCTCATGCCCACATTCGCTGACCCAGGATGTTCCGAGTTCCCCGCTGTAAAATCGCGCTTGGAGGGCCAGTTCGTCCGTTTCCTTTTTGGCTGGAGCCCGCTGGGTTCCGGCTTCCTCGCGTAGTTTGGGAAGAGGGGATTCTGCGCCGCGCAAGCCGTTCCAATAACGCTCTGCTGCTTGGCGCAGGGAGGCGCAAAGCCCTACTTCCGAGAAAGCCAACCCTATTGGCAGAGCCGGGCTCATGGGGCCTGTTGGGTGGGCAGTCCTACTGGCGATGGGCCGGGGAGGGGAGTAGGCTTGGGTTCCAGCAGCTCGATTTCGGAGAGGATGAGGTTTTGCTGCGCTGGAGAAAGGGGTTGGGCAAAGAGCTTACGGGCCATCTGCACTGCTTCACGTTTCTTTCCGGAAAGCCCCATGGTGCGCCAGATCCACCAGTTGAGCCGCAGGGTTTGCCACGGGGTGGAGGCGAGTTTTTCCGCATCGGTGAAGGAACGGAGCGCGCCGGGATAGTTGCGCAAATCGAGTTGCCAGCAGCCGACCGCCTCCAAAGGCATGGGATTATGCAGTTGCTCCGCCAGCAGGATGAGCTTCGGCATGGCCAGAGACATCTGGAAAGAACTGCGCACCAAAATATCCCGATACTGCTGCCACTCGTCGGGGGGGACGCTGTTGCCGGGGGGCTTTTGCCAGGCCGCATAGGGTTGGTAAAGCGGGTCGCCCAGAACGATTCCCATCCAAGAGAGCACGGGCATGGAAGCATACGCCGCATCTGCCACCGAGAAGCCCGACATCAGGCGATCCTGAAACAAGTCCAGGTGCAGGGTCAGTCCCAGATAGGGCTCATAGACATTTCCCGCCGTCACGGCCGCTCCGCGGGCCAGTAGCGGTGCTGCCCAATGGGCGCCGGGATTTCGAATGGTGGCGGCACTAAAAGAGTGGATGTGGACACCGATACCGCCGCGCACAAAACGCGTGGTGGGGTCGGCGAAAGGGCCATTTGCATTCGCGGTATACCAACCGTAGTAAACCGCGAGCGGCTGCAGTGGGAGGCCGGCCGGCAGGGTTGGTTCGGTGCGTTCGACCGCGGTCGGGATGCCTTGTCGGCGCATGGACTCGGCGGCGGCATTGAGCCATTCATCGCCCTGCGCGTAAGGGCCGGAGACCAACCCCCGGAGATCTACCCACGCCCAGCCCCAAAGCCCCAGCTTCTCGGCGGCGATCGAATCGGTCATCACCCGGCGCACCGTGGCGTCATCGGGTCCGTCCAGCCGCGTAACCAGGAGCGAACCAGGGTCGAGTGGTGCTTGCACCGAGGGAGTGAAGCTGCGGAAGTAGGGATTATTCACCGCCCCAGGGAGCTCGTATTCGATCCCCAGCAGACAAAGCTCCGAATCCACCGAGGCCTCATCGTGATCCCGCAGCGGATCGGGGTCTACACCCTCCGGGCGTGGTGGGAGGTTGTTGCGGATTTTCAGTGGCAAGCCCCGCATCAGGACGGCGTAGCGCACCTTGGATTCGATGATCCGGTCGCCTTTTTTCACCCAGAGCCCGCGCTCCAACAGAAGTTTGCGCAAAGAATCCCGCAGGGTGCGGTTGAACTCCTCGCGGGAGATTTCCTCCTCCAGCGATGTGGAAAGGGCGAGGAGGTTGCGTTCGGGGATGCCGCGCAGTTGCTGATATTGCCGGGCCAGAGCTTCGGCGCCCGGGGCATCCGTATTGTAAATCACCAGCACGGCCGCCGCCAACGGATGCGGGGCATCCTCTTGCCCCAGAAGAGGGTTGGCGAGACTATGCAGCCCCAACCAAGCCAAAAAACCGGCCAGCCAGATCGAAAACCTAGAGCGCGAGCTGTAAACCATCATAAGCAAAATACACCCCTGGCGGCATCTTCTCGGACGCCCCGGCATGAGAAACCTCGTGGCACATGTGGACAAAGTAGGTCTCCTCCGCGCCAATGCGAGCGGCGATTTCCAGAGCCGCTTCAATCGTGAGATGGGTGGAGTGATACGTCCAGCGGAGGGCATCGAGGACTAGCACTCGCGAACCTCGGGCCGCTTCCATGGCTGCTTCCGGCACTTCATGGCAGTCCGTGTAGTATGCCAAGAGCTTCTCCCCGGCGCGGGAAAAGACAAACCCGTTCGTGATGAAGCGCCCGTGGGGGAGTTCGACCGGAGTGACAAGGGTTTCTCCGAGGTGAAACGGAGCATGGAACTCGACCGGTTCCGGCCGGATGTAGGTTTTGAAAACCGGACCGGGGGCGAAGGCATAGGCGAAGGTCCGCTGCAATGCGGCCATGGTGCTCGGGGAAGCATAAATCGGCATCCCGCGGTCCTCCATTTCGCAAAAACGGCGCAGGTCATCAAACCCAAGAATGTGATCCGAATGGGAATGGGTGTAGATGACGGCGTCGAGACGCCGCAGGTTCAACCGCAAACACTGCGTGCGAAAATCTGGCGGGGTATCAATGGCGAAACTCGCTTCGGGGGTGCGCACCAAGGCCGCCGTGCGCAGGCGCTTGTCTCGCGGATCCTCGGAGAGACAAACCGCACAGTCGCAGCCGATCACCGGAACCCCCACCGAAGTTCCCGTGCCCATAAAGGTGAAATTAAACCCTGCCATTGCTGGCGTGAGCCTGCCACAAAATCCCCCGGCACGGCAAACCCTCGATTGTAAAGTGGCATGGGTATTGGGAATGACCCAGCGCGTGCAATCACCCCGGAGGTTGCCCAAAAAAAACCCCGCCTCGAAACCGAGGCGGGGCTGGTGTGTTGTTGATGCGGTGGGTAATTATCCGCCAGTGCCGTTGCCACCGGTGCCGTTGCCGCCGCCTGAGGAGCCAGCCGGGTTGTAAACCACGTTGGCGGCTGTGATCGTAAGATAATTTCCGATGTTAGCCGCATCGGCGGTGTTCATAGCATCCACTCTGAAGGTCATGGTCTGACCGTTGACAGTGGCTGAAACCCCGTCGGTGAGGGTGGTGATTAACTGTCCTACATCAGTGGGCCAATCATCGGTGTAGCCGGCAGCGCGAGCTGCTTGGGCAACCGAGGCGAGGTTTTGGGCGTTCCGTTGGTAGGAAGATTCCCGAGCCGCGCTGGTGACGTTGGCAATGTTGGGGATGGCAATGGCTGCGATGATGGCGATCACCGCAATCACGACCAGGAGTTCGACCAAGCTGAAGCCTGATCCCGACGCTAGTTTTATTGTTGGTTTTTTCATGGCAGTAGATTTTTTCTACGAGTCCAAAATCGCTTTTTCTGGCGGAGAGGGCAAATCAGGAGATCCTGCATAATCGAGGGGGAAAACCCTGTAGGAAGGGTCGGGTGAGAACGGTGCCCACATCCCAGATTGGAGGCGGTGGCTAGGATTGCTCTTGGGCAGCCTGCGCGGCCCGCACGTGTTCCGCAAGGGAGTTGACGTTGCGGAAGGCTTGGCGGGCGACTTCGGCATTCGGCACGCTGGCGCCGAAATGTTTCTCCATGGCGACAGCGAGTTCCAAGGCATCAATGGAATCCAACCCCAGACCAGCGGGATCGAAGAGTCCGAGCTCATCGGTGATTTCCTCTGGGGCCATCTTGAGCATCAGGCTCTCGACGAGGACGGATTTGATACGCTGCTTGAGTTCAGAGTCGGAGAGCATAGGCTGGGAGACCCTTTTTCTATGAGACAAAACTCCCCCGCGGACAACCCCGAAAAAATCCGGCTGGATCAGCTCATGGTGGAGCGAGGCCTGGCGGAGTCGCGGGAAAAGGCGCAGCGACTCATTATGGCCGGGGCGGTGGTGGTAGCAGGTCTCCCGGCGGGAAAGCCAGGGACCAAAGTGCGCCGGGATACGTTGGTGAGTCTGCGGCAGGAGGAACGATTTGTCGGTCGAGGGGGGCTCAAACTGGAGCATGCCCTGGCGCACTTCGCCATCTCCGTCACCGGGAAAACCTGTCTCGACGTGGGAGCCTCGACGGGTGGGTTCACGGATTGTCTCTTGCAACACGGGGCGGTCCGGGTGCATGCCCTGGATGTGGGCCACAGCCAAATGCACTGGCGTCTGCGGCAAGATCCGCGCGTGGTGGTGCACGAAGGGGTGAATGCCCGCCTGCTGCAGCCGGGAGATCTCCCGGCGCCTCTGCATCTCGCCGTGGCAGATGTGAGCTTTATTTCCCTAACCTTGATTCTCCCGCCGGTCTTTGCTCTGCTGGAGCCAGAAGCGGATTTCATCGTGCTCATCAAACCTCAATTCGAACTCGCCCGGGAACAAGTGGGCCGGGGCGGAATCGTCCGCAACGAAGCGGATCAGCTCCAAGCCGTGGAAAAAATCCGCACTTTTGTCTGCCACCAGACGACCTGGCGGTGGGTAGGCTGCACGCCCTCCCCGATTCTCGGCAGCAAGGGGAATCGCGAATTTCTCGCCCATCTCCAATCTCCCCGCCCATGATTCTTGGGATTATCACCCACGCAGAAAAACCCGGGAGCCTTCCGGCCCTGCGGCGGCTCTTGGCGGAGTTACGCCGGAAGCGCGGACATTTTCTCCTCGAGCGCAAGACGGCGGCGCTGCTGGGGAAAGATACTGGACATACGGTGGCCCAGCTCGGGGAACGCTGCGATTTACTGGTCGTGCTCGGTGGAGATGGCACGATTTTGCGGGTGGTGCATCAATTGAAAAAACGCCTCCCGCCGATCTTTGGCATCAACTTGGGCAATCTCGGGTTCTTAACCTGCCTGGGCTCGGAGGAAATCCCCCACGCGGTGGAGACCATCCTGCACGGGAATTTCGAACTCAGCCACCGTCGGCTGCTGGCGGCGACCGTCTGGCATCGCGGCAAAGCCCATACCTTCACCGCTCTCAACGATGTGGTTATGAGCCGCGGGGAGCGTTCGCAATTGGTGCGCATCCGGGTCCTGATTGATGGCGAGCCGCTGACAAATTACTTCGCCGATGGGCTCATTGTAGCCACGCCAACGGGCTCCACAGCCTATTCTCTTTCCTCGGGCGGCCCGATTCTCATGCCCGAGTCTCGCACCTTGGTCGTTACCCCGATCTGCCCGCATGTCCTGACCAATCGCTCCGTTGTCGTCGGGGATCACTCCCTCATCGAGTTGGAACCCTCCGCCCCAGGTCAGGAAATTTTTGTCACCGTGGATGGGCGGGACATCCGCAAAATCAGCAGCAGCGATCGTCTGGAAATTCGCCTCTCCGAGCGCACCCTGCCCCTGGCGCGACCGAAGGAACGCCCTTTCAGTGAAATCCTCCGGCTCAAGCTCAAATGGTCCGGGAGCAATGTCTGACGATGGGGCACTGGGGGTGGCCGGATTCGAACCGACAACCAAGCGGTTATGAGCCGCCTGCTCTAACCCTTGAGCTACACCCCCTTGGTCAGGCAATCACTCTACTAATCGGGCAGGACGTAGGTGGCAATGCGAATCCCCAAGCCGCCGCCACCTACCGGCGGCAGCCAAGCTAACCTGCGATGAACGAGTTGACCGAGGATTTGCTCATCAAGGCTGGGAGCTACGCGGTTTTTCAGCAAGCCCGGGCCTTGGTTGCCGCAGGCAAAGTCACCGCCGCGGCATGGAATCCACCCGTTTTGCGGGGAAAAATCACTGAGGGTCGTCGCACTTGGGCGGCAGGGTTGAAAATCACCGGGCCGCGTGAGATTGCAGTGCTTTGCCTTTGTCCGGAGGCCAGCAAACAAGGGAAAATCTGTGTGCATGCGGTGGCGGTGGGGCTGGCGGCCTTGGCGGCACCGGTCGAGAAACAAGGCCCCACGGCGCCTCTGCCGACCCCCGCGCCGCGGCCGCCCGAAGTTCACCCGTTTGCGGTGGAAGTCGCCCGCCAACTCACGACCGAACTCCCAGCGGTAAAGTTTTCCTTTGAAGGATCTTTGCGGCATCTGGACGCGGAGGTAGTTTTCTCTTACTCGGCACCAGGCCTGGGGAATCCACCGGCCGAAGAGGACGTTCTCCAACAAATCGCTGAGGCGGGGTGGCAGGGGCGGGTGAGCGGGCAGGCGTGGTCGGGGAGTTTGCGAGGCGAAGCGGCCATCTTGCGTTGGTTTGCCGATGACTTGCCGCGCTGGGAAAAGCGGTGGGTGGTGACGCGGGGCGAGCGCTTTGGGCGGGTGAGCGCGAAGCTCATTCCGCTCACGCCGCGTTACTCCTTCCAGCCCTTGGGGGCGGGCGATTGGCTGAATTTCCGGCTGCATTTCCAAGCCGGATCGCAGGCGGTGCTGGGGTATGATGAAGTGCGTCGGCTTCTGGCCAGCGGCAAGCAGACCTTGGAGTTGCGCGGAGGGCTGCGGGCAGTGGTTCCGTCTGGATTAGTTGGGGAATTGGGTGAGGTCCTGCAAGAAATCAATCCCGAGCGCACTTTGGCTCCCGGCACGTGGAAAATCCCTCCAGAGCAGTCGGCCTACCTGCGCTCCACCTTGGGCGATACGCTGGAGAAGCAGGAAAAAACCGCGCTACCTCCTTTGCCCGAGGGCATCTGCTTGCGCCCCTACCAAGTCGAAGGCTTTCAATGGTTAGCGGCGTTGGCCCGGCGGGGGTTGGGCGGGCTCTTGGCCGATGACATGGGGCTGGGCAAAACCTTGCAGGCACTCTGTCTGGTGGCTTCGCGTCCGGGACCGCATCTGGTGGTTTGTCCGGCCTCGTTGGTCTGGAATTGGACGCGCGAGGCCCGGCGGTTTTTCCCTCAGTTGAACGTGCTGCCCTTGCGGGGTGGGGAGCGCGGCAACTTCCATACCCAATTGTCAAAATGTGACCTTGCTCTCACCAGCTATGGGATTTTGCGGAGGGATGTGGAGATCTTGGCTGCCCAGGCTTGGGACTGCGTTCTCCTGGACGAGGCCCAGCACATCAAAAACCCCGTGAGTCAGAATGCCCGTGCGGCCCGTCGCCTGCGCGCCCGGGCCCGCTTCGTCCTCAGCGGCACGCCGCTGGAGAACTCGCTGCGCGATCTTTGGTCTCTCTATGAGTTCGCGCTGCCGGGGTATCTCGGATCGGCGGAGGAGTTTCGCGAACGCTATGAGCTGCCACTACAGTCTGCAGCTCCTCCAGAACGTCGCCGACTCGCTGGGCGCCTCCACCGCCGTTTGGCGGCCTATTTTCTCCGGCGGGACAAAAGAAGCGTGCTGCCCGAGCTGCCGCCGCGTGTGGAGCAGACGCTGGAGGTCGAGCTGACCCCGCGACAAAAGGCTCTCTACGACCAAATCCAGGCCCAAGCTCGGCGAGAGCTCGATGCTCTGAAAGACCAAGGCTCTTCGGGGCAAGTGCGATTGCGGATTCTTGCAGCGCTGTTGCGCCTGCGGCAGGTCTGCTGTGACACCCGGCTTCTCGGAGACCCCGGCGACCCGGCTGGTGAGGTGGAATCCCTCCCCACTTCCGGGAAGTTGAGCGCTCTCTTGGAACTCCTCGGTGAGGCCACCGATGGCGGCCACCGCGTTCTGGTTTTTAGTCAGTTCACCCGCCTGCTCGACCTGCTGGAACCGCTCCTAGATTCCGCAGGGTTGGGATTTGTGCGCCTGGATGGCTCGACCCGAGACCGCCCGGCAGTTGTGGATCGCTTTCAATCCCCCTCCGGCCCGCCGGTATTCCTCCTTAGCCTCAAAGCAGGCGGGGCCGGACTCAATCTCACCGCAGCCGATACCGTGGTCCACCTCGATCCGTGGTGGAATCCGGCGGTGGAGGCCCAGGCGATTGACCGCGCGCATCGCCTCGGGCAGAGCCGCTGCGTCACTTCGATCAAGCTCATTGCGCGGGATACCGTGGAGGAGAAGGTGCTGCGCTTGCAGGAGGAAAAGCGGGAGCTTTTTGCCGCTGCGGTGGATGGAGAAAACGCTTGGGAGAGCTTGTCCGAATCCGATTTGCGGCAACTTTTGCCAGACTGAGGGGCGATTTTTCCTGCGGTTCCTGCTTGCCCGAAAGGTCTCCAGCCGAAAAATTTCCATTTACACTGGCCCGAAACTTGCGACTCTACGCCGTTACCGACTCGTAACAGCCTACATGCCCAATTTACCGAGAGATTTATTTCAGAAATGCCGGGAATACCGGGACTCCGCCGACGCCAGGGCGCAAGGTTTCTACCCCTACTTCCGCCGCATTGATGCCGCCCATGGCAACCATGTGATCTGCGATGGGAAAGAAAAAATTATGATCGGGTCGAATAACTATCTCGGTTTGGCCCATGATCCTCGAGTGGTGGAGGCGGCCATCAAATCCACGCGTGAATACGGCGCGGGTTGCACGGGATCCCGGCTCCTGAATGGCAGCCTCAAGCTGCACGAGGAGCTCGAGGAAGCTTTGGCGGCCTTCCTGCAGCGAGAAGCCGTCTTGCTCTTTTCAACAGGGTTTTTTGCCAACCAAGGGGCCTTGGCCAGCCTCACCGAAGAAGGAGACGCTATTTTCTGCGACCGGGAAAACCACGCCAGCATCATTGATGGCTGCATGTTTGCCCCGGCCAAGCTCATTCCCTACCGCCACAATTCGGCAACCTCTCTGGAAAACCGCCTCAAGCGGGCGGAGCCTGAAGCCGGGCGACTGGTCGTCATGGATGGGGTTTTCAGCATGTCCGGCGACATCGTGGACCTGCCTGCAATCGTCGAGGTGGCCAAGCGCTACCACGCTCGGACTTACGTGGACGAGGCTCATTCTCTCGGTGTGCTCGGGCCTCTCGGACGTGGCACGGTGCATCATTTTGGCCTTAATGACGAAGTGGATATCGTCATGGGAACTTTCTCAAAATCCCTCGGTTCCATGGGGGGGTTTGTCGCTGGCTCGCGGGAAATGATTGAATATCTGCGCCACAAAGCCCGGTGTATGATTTTCACCGCGTCGCTGGCTCCAGCGGTGACGGGTGGGGTGCTGAAAGCCCTGCAACTCCTGCAGGAAGAGCCCGAACGCATTGACATGCTTTGGCGTAACACCCGCAAAATGCACGATGGCTTCCGCGCTATTGGTTTCAAAATCGGCACCACGCAGACGCCCATTGTGCCGATTCTCATCGGCAGCGAGCGCAAAGCTTTTCTCTTTGCCCAACGCCTGTTCGACGAGGGGGTCTTTGCCACTCCTGCGATTTACCCGGCAGTGCGCTATGGAGAGGCGATTGTGCGGACGAGCTTCATGGCCACCCATACGGATGAAGACCTGGATCGGGTTTTGGAGATTTTCGAGCGCTTGGCCCGCGAACTGGGAACGTTTGACGACCCGGCCTACACGGAGCCTGGGCGACGGCGCAATGTCTTCGATTTCCGTCTTTCGGAGCAAAACCAAGGTGAAAACGAAGAGGTCTCCGCAGCCGTTTCGCTGAACGGGAAGCACCCGGTCGCTTCACACTAAGTTCGCCGAAGGGCGTTTCCAGCGGGCTTTGCAGACCAGCCTCGCCAGGCCATGAAAATCCTTCTGACTGGTGCAACGGGTTTTGTCGGGGGGCAATTCCTCTGCGCAGCGTTGAGCGCGCCGGGGACGCAGCGCGTGGCAATTTCCGTGCGTTTGCGCGCCAAAGCGGAGGCTTTGCTGCAAGGGCTAAGCCCGGAACAGCGGCGCAAGGTTGAGGTCTGTGAGGGCGATCATCGCGGTTGGGGATTCGGGCGTGTGGCCTTTACGCCCGATGCGGCGGTGCATTGCGCCGGGGTTCTTTTTGCCCGTAGCCCCGCAGAATACTTGGCCGGCAATCTTGGCGGCACGGAAGTGCTGTGTCGGGAGATTCCTAAGCGCTGTCCTCTGCTGGTGCTGAGCTCCCAATCTGCCGTCGGGCCCACCCCGCCCGGACAAGCCCCGCTCGACGAATCCGCCACCCCGGCTCCGCTCAGTGACTACGGCAAGTCTAAGCTGGCCATGGAGGAATTTCTCCGCGAAGAGGCCGCACGGCGTCCGGTGCAAATCCTTCGCCCGCCGATGATCCTTGGGCCGGGGGATCATGCGATTCGTCCGCTTTTTGAAATGCTACGCGGCCCGCTCTGGCTCAAACCGGGCTGGGCTGACAAGCAGCTGAGCTGGATAGCCGTGGGCGATCTGGTGCGCGCCATGCTCGCGGCCCTCTCGCGTCCAGCAAAACACGGAGTTTGGTTTGTCGCGGCTGAAGACCCTCTCACCGACCGCGAACTTATCCAAACCGCCGCACGGCTTCTCGGGCGACGAGCCCCACTCCTGCGTTTGCCGCGCCCCATGCTGCGGCTTGCCGGGGAACTCTCCGCCCGGTTCCCTGCGATCGGAGAAAAAGTTCCCAGCCTCATGCCAGACCGTGCCCGGGAGCTCCTGCACGATCGCTGGCTGATTGATGCAACCGCGTTCCGGCGTGATTTTTCTTGGCGTTCCCAGCAGACGGTTGCCGAGGCCCTGCGGCTCTGGTTGGAAAGTGCGCCGGGGTTTCAGGATCCGAAGAAAGGGAAAGCTGCCGCGCAGGAGCTCGGACCACTCGCTGCCTGAAGCTCTCAGAAAAGGCTCCAGGCAACCGTCATGCCCGCGAGCACGATCGCCACGATGCTCATGAGCTTGATGAGGATATTCAGACTTGGGCCGGCGGTATCTTTGAAGGGATCCCCGACGGTATCGCCAATCACCGAAGCCTTGTGCGCTGCCGAGCCTTTGCCGCCGTGATGGCCTTCCTCGATGTATTTTTTGGCGTTGTCCCAGGCCCCACCGGTATTGGAAAGAAAGACAGCCAGAGCGAAGCCACAAGTCAGGGAGCCGATCAGCAGGCCAATCACGCCTGCAACGCCAAAGAGTAGCCCAACAATCAAAGGCACCCCAATCGCGACCACGGATGGCAGCACCATCTCGCGCTGCGCTCCCATGGTGGAAATTGCCACGCACTTCGCATAGTCGGGCTTGGTTTTTCCGGCGAGAATCCCTGGCATTTCGCGAAATTGCCGCCGCACTTCCTCCACCATCGCAGAAGCGGCCCGCCCCACAGCTTGGATCGTCAACCCACAAAAAAGGAACGCCGTCATCGCCCCGAGGAAGAGACAAATAAGGACCACCGGATTGAGGAGGTGAACCTGGAAATACAGCATAAAGTCCGGCAAAGTGGCCGTAACGGTTGGGATTTCATCGTGCCCCAAGCGCAGCACTTCCGTCCCGGCTTTGATAAGCTCCACCCGCACGACTTCCAGGTAAGAAGCCAGCAGGGCTAAGGCGGTGAGGGCGGCTGAACCAATGGCAAAGCCTTTGCCAGTGGCGGCGGTGGTGTTGCCCAGGCTATCCAGCGCATCCGTGCGCTCGCGCACTTCATGCGGCAGCCCGCTCATTTCCGCGTTGCCCCCGGCGTTATCGGCGATCGGGCCGTAGGCATCCGAAGCCAGGGTGATTCCCAGGGTGGAGAGCATGCCCATAGCCGCCAAGGCGATCCCATAGAGCCCATGCGAAACCTGACTCACATCGCCCGCCGTGGCCCAGAGGAAGGAGAGCAGAATCCCGCCGCCCACCGCCAGGACCGGCGTGCAGGTGCTCATCATCCCGGTCGCCAAGCCAGAGATGAGCAAGGTGGCAGCCCCACCGCGGGCCTGTTCGGCGATTTCCCGCGTCGGAGCGCTGGCGCTGGAAGTGCTGTATTCGGTGGCCTGCCCGATCACCAACCCCGTCAATAAACCGGTAATCACTGCCAACCAGAGCCCGAGCAGGTTGGGCAAATCCAACCACCACAAGAGTCCCAGTGAACCCAAAATAATCAGCCCCGAGCTCACTCGGACCCCGCGTGAAAGTGCCGAGAGAAGCTGTTTTTGCGAGGCTCCAGGACGCGTCTGCACAAAGAAAATGCCCACCAAGGAAAAGGCAATTCCCAGGGCGGCAATGAGAAAAGGAGCGAGGATGGCTTTGAGCTGGATCTCTGCCTGGCCGAGGTAAGCGGAGGCACCGAGTGCTGCCGCCGCGAGAATGCAGCCGCAGTAGGACTCATAAAGATCGGCTCCCATTCCGGCGACATCTCCCACATTATCCCCGACATTGTCTGCAATCACCGCCGGATTCCGCGGGTCGTCCTCCGGAATCCCGGCCTCCACCTTGCCCACCAAGTCCGCTCCGACATCCGCCGCTTTGGTGTAGATGCCGCCACCCACTCGGGCAAAAAGCGCCTGTAGCGAAGCTCCCATACCAAAAGTAAGCAGGGCTGTGGTGATGAAAATAAGCCGGTGCCCTTCATCCAAGGGCGAAGGAACCCAATACAGCACGAGAAACCAAAGGCTCAGATTCAGCAGTCCCAACCCCACCACCACCAAGCCCATGACGGCCCCGCTGCGGAAAGCCACCCGCAGACCCGCCGGGAGCGACTCTGCTGCAGCTTGGGCGGTGCGAGCGGAGGCTGCCGTGGCGGTTCGCATGCCGAAATATCCCGCCAAGGCGGAAAAGAGCCCGCCCGCGAGAAAGAGCAGCGGCATCCAGCGGGTTTGCAAATCCCAGAGAAAAGCGAGCAGAGCAAAGATTCCCGCCAGCCCGAGGAAGACCCAGAGCATGACTCCATATTGCTGCCGCAGATAGGCCATGGCTCCATCGCGCACATGCCCGGCAATTTCCTGCATGCGCTCCGTGCCTTCGCTCTGGCGCAGCATTTGCCGGTAAAAAAACCACGCCAGCCCGAGGGCTCCCAAGGCCGCGAGCAGCGGCCAGATCAAGAGTTGGTAAATCTCGGCCATGCTGTCCCCGTTCAGCACGAGTGAATGGTCTCGGCGGACTTCCACCAATCGTGGTGCTGGCGGCGCAGTTCCTCACAGGGAGGCATCGCATAAAAAAGCAGCTCGTCCCCCCGCGCGACATAAAACCCGCTGCGCACTGTCCGATAAAGCACCTCTCCCGGGAAAAACCGCATAATCATTTTCGTTAGCTTCTGCGGATCTGCCTGCATGCGACGCAGGCAATCGTGCAGGTGATCCAGCTCCGCATACGGGAGGTTTTCAGAGTCCCCATGCGCCGGCAGGCGAAGTTCCGCAAAGGCCAGGCACGGGATTCCCACCGGGAGGTTGCTGGCACAGAGATGGCGGGCGAAAGCCTGGGGGCTTAGTCGGCTCAGGATGCGTGGCTTCACTGGCACAAATTCTTGATAGTAAAAAAATCCGTCCCCCGCTTCTTCGGACGGGAGCGGTGACGAGGAGAGACTCAAGACCCGACCATCATCGGTCGCCAGATGCAGATCACCCAAGGCCGCCAGAGGTAGGCGTTCCAATACCCGGTAAATGGCCAGATAGACCGAGTGTTTGGGTCGGCCCTCGGCATCCGGCCGACAACGGCGTTGCGCTTCCTCCACGGGAAAACCTTGCGGAATCTGCTCCGCCCGCACGGAAAAAAAGAGGGCCTGCCCGCGGGAGCGCCCAGCCTCGCCGGTGGCAAGATAAGCCCCATAAGCTGCCGGGTCCAAATTGGAAGCTACCAGGGACTCGGGAAGGAGATTGAAATAATACCGAATCGTCCCAACTTTCTCCGCCGAAGTTGTGATTACGGATCCCACAAACGAAATCATCGGATAAGTTCATCTTTTTAGCAAGCAAGGAATCTCCTCCAGCGCAGGAAAATTGTTCTTTTCGTGCGGTCCCGGAAACAAAGGTTGCCAAGGGGGCTCTTTGTTGCTTGCGTGGGAGTTATGAACCGTTCCTTCCGCCGGGTCGGGTGGGTTTTTGCTGTCTTCTCCTTGGCAGCCTGCTCCTCCGTGCATACCCAGTCCCGTATTTTGATTTCCGATCCGGCCCAGGAAGGTCCGCCGGTCATTCAAATTCGTTCGCTCAATGGGCAGGAACGGCTTGTCGGGCCCCCACAAACTACTCCGGAGGAATCTCCCGTCGCCCCGACGGCCCCGCGCCAACTCACTATCGAGCCCCAACTTCCGCCGACAAAAAGCCTTGTCCGCAGCAAAGGATTCGAGCCCGCCCCTCCGCGCCCGGCCTACAATTCCGTGCATACCCGGCATCCCGTGGTGGCGATTTCTTTTGATGACGGGCCGCACCCTGAGCTTACGCCCAAGCTTCTGGATATCCTGCGGGCACGAAACATCAAAGCCACCTTCTACGTTATTGGCCGCAATGTCGAAGCCTACCCCGAGATTGCTCGTCGGATCGTTGCCGAAGGCCACGAGATCGCCAATCACTCTTGGTCCCATCCTGCCCTCAACAAACTCAGCGCAGCCGCAGTCGCCCGTGAAATCACCCGCACCAACGAAGTCATCGAACGGGTTACCGGCGTGAGGCCGACCACGTTGCGCCCTCCCTACGGGGCCACGAATGCGGCTCTCAATCGTCGCATCAATGAGGAATTTGGCTTGCGGGTGGCCATGTGGTCAGTGGATCCGCAGGATTGGAAATATCGTAATGCGCAGCGGGTCGCCAACCACCTCTCCACCCAGGCCAAAGGTGGAGATATCCTCCTGGCGCACGATATCCACCCCTCGACCATTGCCGCCATGCCCGAAACCCTCGATAATTTGCTGGCCAAAGGGCTCCGTTTCGTCACCGTGCAGGAGCTGATTGCCATGGATGAAGTCCCTGCTCCATCGGTGGCCCTGCGGCAGGATGCCGCCACGTCGGAAGCCCCGATGCAATAAATTGGCGGTTTTTTTTTGGCTCTTTCCAGAGCTTCTGCGGCTCAGTTGCCCCCGAGCTGTTCCGATTGATCTTGCAGATTCTCCAAGGCGGATTGCGTGGAATCTTTTCCTGGCTTGAGAATCGGGGCCGGCTTTTCCAAGGCCGGACCAAGCTTTTCGCCCTTGGGCCCCATCTTTTCCGGTGGCAGGCTGGGACCCTCGTTTTTCTCCAGTGGCTTCACAGGATCCCTCGGACCTTCCTTGGCCTTTTTTTCGTGCGGAGGATAAACCTTCTCAACCATGGCTCCGCGCTCGGCGCAGATTTCTGCCGCTTTTTTCTCCGCCCGCTCCGCGCGCCGAATCTGCTTCTTGCTCCAAGCCTCGCTGGCCTCCAAGAGATGCTTGCCCTCTTGCGCGGTCAGGGTCGCAAATTTTTCCAAATCCCGCGCGGCAGTTCCGGTGGCCTCGGCGGCACGCTTGGTTAACTCCTCGGCCTCTCGCAAAAAGGCTTGGCCCTGCTCCTGGGTCTCTTTTGCGCGCAGGGCGGGGTCTTTCGGCCCACCAGCTTGCAAGGCAAGAACCGAAAGGGTC
The DNA here is from genome assembly GCA_964595865.1 of uncultured Chthoniobacteraceae bacterium. Classification (GTDB taxonomy): domain Bacteria; phylum Verrucomicrobiota; class Verrucomicrobiia; order Chthoniobacterales; family DYNR01; genus CAZQRL01. The sequence goes on along the minus strand of CAZQRL010000002.1, from coordinate 253,922 downwards.
CAGCTCAGGGCGATACAGATTGGAAGGAGGGGACTGATTTTCATATCGGCATGTTAATCTTGGCCGTGAGATGTGGCCAAGAAAAAACCGGAAGGAGATATTGCCGCCTGGGTAAATGATGGGGTAGCTTGCGCGGCCATGAAGCTGCTCCTCTGTCTCGCCTTTGCCACGATCTTCTCCCTGTCCAATGTTTTGGCGGGAAGGCTGGATTTCGCTGTGGTGCAATTTGCCGCACTGCTGGAGCAGCAGGAATTAGCCAGCGCGTTGCAAAAAGAAAACCTTGCCGACCTGATCGTGGGAGACCGTTTGCAAAGTCGGCAGAGTCTCCTGCAGGGCGGCTTGGTTCTGTTTGCCCAATCGCTCTCTGTGGCCTCCGCCAATACCAATGTTTCCAGCATCACCCGCATTGGCAATCAGGAAGCCTCCGTCGAAGGAGCTTTGCGTGGCCGTTCTATCGAGCTGAAAGTTTCCCTCGCCGAAGGCGTGGATGCCCCGTTGCGGCGGTTTAGTCGGCAGGTGCATAGCGGCTCCGGCACGCTGCAAGCCGGGGCACCGCAGATTCTTGGCTTTCGGCAAATCGAGTCTCGCACTCCCACCGTGGTGAAAGGGAAATCCAAGATCATTACCCAGCTTACGACCAACCTGCTTGTTTACCAATATCGCCCCTGACCCCTGCCGCTTTCCCCTGCCTCCATGAGTCTGCCAGTCGCTCACTCCGATCCGGTCAATGCCCGTATCTTAGCTGTTTCCGAGGATCGGATTCAGGGGTTTGTCCGCGAACCGTTCGCGGAGATCAGTCGCCAGTGCGGTGAGCGCCTGGAGGTGGTCACCTCGCGTATTCGTGCCATGCTGGAGGCTGGGACGATCCGGCGGGTGCGCCAGACGCTCATCGCCACGAATCTGGCGGAAGGAGCCCTCGTGGCCTGGCGGGTGCCACCGGAGCTCCTGGATCGAGCTTTTGCTTTCATGATGCAGGAAGATCCTTTTTCGGGTCACATCGTCATTCGCTCCACCGAGGCCAACATTCCCGGGGCAGCCTTCAAGCTCTGGACGACGCTGAAGGTCCCCACCGGCATCAACATGGCCGAACACTGTCAGCTACTCTGTCGCCTGACTGGTGCGGAGACTTTCCGCCTCATGCCCGCCAAGGGGATTTTTGCCCTGGGAGTAGGCCATGTGCGGCGCAAACAGCTCGCCCCCGGGGATAAGAGCAAGGAGCCAGCGCGGATGATTCCGGTTGCCACGGTCAGCTTGGACGAGCTGGAATGGCAGGTGCTCACGGCTCTCAAAAGGGAATTCACTCCGGAAGAAATTACCGAGCCTGCCTGGGCTCCCCGGGCCGCCCAAGCCGGAGTGAGTTTGGAAACCTTTTTTGCCGTGGCCGAATCGCTCGCTGCCCGCAAAGTGATCGGACGCTTTTCCACCTTCCTCGAACACGTCAAACCCACCGCCACTGGCGAGCGCGTCACCCGTTTCAATGCCCTCTTCCACTGGGCGGTGCCCCCAGGGCGGGAAATTGAAGCCGGCTCGGAAGTCGGGCGGCACGAAATCCTCACCCACTGTTACTGGCGCGAAGGAGGCCCGGAGTTCAACAACGTCAACATCATGGCCGTGGCCCATGGCACTGACAAGGAGCGGGTCTTGGCGCACAAGGCGGCGATTGACGCCCATCTCGAAGCCTGTGGTATTCCGGTCACCTACACGAACGTCTTTTGGGGAGGGCGCAGCGAAATCAAGCCCTCGGAAATCTCGCCCGTGATCTACCGGCAGTGGCGGGAAAAAATCGGCGTCCCGCTCGCTTCCTGATCAGACGGTCGAAATGTTCCCGGTGGTCAAGGAGCGCGTCACCGCATCCACCACGCGCATGTAGGCCACGCCGGTGCGGAAGGAAGGCTCAGGTCTTTCGGCTTCCGGCTGGCGCACCGCAGCGATGAAATCCGCTTCGACCTGCCAAGGACGCAATTCTCCGGGCTGCGGCGGCAAGACCTCCCGATCTCCGGTCCGGTTTTCCCATTCCATCCGAGAAGTCAAAAAGTCGAAATGCAATACGCCTTCGGCAGTGTGAAATTCCACTTCCTGCCGGGGACGGCCCGGGTAGATTCCTGAAAAACTCCACTGCCCCATTACCCCGGAAGCAAAGCCGACATTCACTTGGAGCGCATCCGGCACCTCCACCACCACCCCACCACGCTCCGGAATGAAGACTTTCCCCATTGCTTGTAAAAGACTCACCGGTCCCAGCCAGCGCTGGAGGACTTCCGCATAGATTCCCAAGGTCAGGATATTTTCTCCACTGCGATCCCGCCGCTGACGCCAATGCAAAGGTTGCGTGGGATCCAGCCAGGCACCGTCCCAACTCCGGAGGCAAACCTGCCACACCGGACCGCGTTCGGCGAGCGTGCGCCGAACGAAAGCATCTTCTGCCAGGCCGAAAGGCGGTGGGCAGAGCATGGTTACCTGGCCTGGGCGGGATTCAGCCGCCGCCAACATCCGTTCGGCAGCCGCCAAGTCGGTTGCCATGCGAGCTTGGCAGAAAACATGGTGCCCTGCCTCGAGCGCCGCCAGGGTTGCGCACTCATGGAGATGCGGCGCGGCTCCGATCCAGACGATGTCAAGCTCTGGATCCGCTGCCAGATCTTGCCAGCGGGAAAAAATGCGAGCTTCCGGGCAGAACTCCTCCGCAAACGCGCGGGCGCTGGTTTCTGTAGAGTTGGCCACGGCAGTGATCTGCACGCCGGGAATGGCCCGCAGGCCGGGCAGATGGCGACTGCGCACGATGGCCCCTGCTCCAATAATCCCGATACGCAGCACAGGTTCCATCTTGAGTTCTTCCGCTTCTCCTCAGACCGCCACCAGCGCTGGCCGACGGTATTTCCTCCAAACCGCCACCCCGACGAAAGCAAACTCCAGCAGCACAAAGGCGATCGCGTAACCCAGTCCGCCGCTGCCGAAGCCATAGCTATGCAAACCCACCCCGAGCACGAAATTCACGCCATACCAAGCCATGATGATGGATTGGAAACCGAGCACCGCTCCCACACACAATCCAAAGCCGGCCCATTTGCCCGCGATGCGTCCATGCAGAATGAAAAGATAGACCAGCAGGGCCACTAGCGCCCACGTTTCCTTCGGATCCCAATCCCAAAAGCGTCCCCAGGAATAATTCGCCCACACCGCACCCAGCAAGGTGCCCGTGGCGAGGAGAAAGACTCCGATTTGCAGACAGCGATAGACGTAGTTCGTTATCGCCGAGTCGGCTTGCTTCCCCAGAATGACTTTGCCCAGAGCCAGGTGGGCGACTCCGAGCGCCAAAGCAAAGGCGGCATAGCTCAGCGTGATGGTTAACACATGGGTCGTGAGCCAGAAATTACTCTGCAAAACCGGCACTAGGGGCGAGATCCCAGGATCAAACTTCAGCGGGGCCGCATCAGCGACCATTAGCGTCACCACGGCCACCGGAGAGGCCCCAAGGAAAAACCATCGCGAGCGGTAAATCGCCTCGAAGATCATGGAAAAAGCGACCGTTCCGAAGGCAACCCAGATGATGGATTCATACATGTTTGTCACCGGGGCTCGGCCGGAAATCCAAATCCGGGCGACAAATCCAGCAACCAAGAGCAATGCGCCCAAGGACACAAAAATCCAGGCCACCCGATAGCCCAAATCCCGACCCCGCACCGAGGTGACCGCCAGCACGATCGCCGCTGCCGCGTAGCAAATCCAAGCCCAACGGAAGGGATGGATCCGTTGGTAGAGAACCTCCAGTTTGATGAGGGTAGGGGAGGGGTTGGCCGAAGGAGCCACCCTCTCGAGCCAACTGCGCAAGGCGGAAATCGCTGCGGCAAACTCTGCCCCGTTCTCTTCCACCACCGCTTGAGTCAGCCGCTCAAACTCCGGCTGGGTGCGAGGGATAAGCTGCCAAGCCGGCCCGGTGGAAGGCACCACACGAAAGGCAGACCCATTGGTCAGCGATTCAAACACCGCCAACCGTAGCCCAACGGCTGCGGCCTCCTTGAGGTTGCCCCGCAGCGGCGTGCGTTGATCCCGAGCTCGCGCCGCAGAGGCCTCCTGCAAGAGACTCAGAAGCTTTTCATTCTGGCTGAGCTCCACGTAGGAAAAATGTTTGCGCTGGCGGTCCAAGCCGGTGGCTTCTTTCAAAGGTAAGTAATCCACAAGAATGATCGGCTGCTGCGCCCAGTCGCGATCCGCCACCCACAGGCGCGTCACCGCTTCATCCGCTTCCATCGTGCCGTCCGGCAAACGCAGCCGGGTGCGCCCGTGCAGAGACAAAATGGATTCCTGGGCAAAAACAAAGTAAGGCTTGCGCCGTCCGCCGTCTTGCACTGGCAGCTCGTCCATGAGCCGATAATCAGGGGCGCTGGAGCTCGCAGGGGCCGTCTCGGCAGAGGCTGGAATTGGCCCGGCTGAAGCCAAGAAGATCGGCAGACAGAGCAGGAGGAGATTTCTCATGATTTCGGTTTCCAATAAAACATCAGGCCAATTCCCAGGCAGATTCCCAACGAGCCGATCCATTTGAGCATCCAGCCCGGATCGTGCAGGACCTGCAGCGTGGTTTCATTGAGGTCCTGCGGATTCCATTCGGCTTGAGAGAACTTGTAGTTCCATCCCGTCAGCACCGGTGCCAGCCCCGCCGGCCAAATTGCCGGTTTATTCATCCGGGCCACATCTTGCCGGATCTCTCCGGTTTTTACATCGCGAAACTCCACTGTGGCGATGAAATTCGCCGGCGTGCTGGTGCCCTCGAAACGTGGCACTTCGAAATTTACCAGCTGAAGCGCAAAAGGTAAGGGCTGGGTTTGCAGGCCATAGCCGATTCGCAGGGTGCGGTTTCCGGCCGTCAAAGTGGTCATGCGTCCGCTCTCCACCCAGACTGGTTCTCCCTCGGCCTCTGCGGTCCGCAGGCGGGCGAGGAAACCCGGCACTCCGGTTTCCTCGGACCGCACGCCCGGGCGTGCAGGCCGAATCTCCTCCGCCAGCACCGTCGAGCGGCCCACATCCACGAGCCGCATTTGCCAATCGTTCCAGCCTGTGGCGACCGTCTCTCCAGGCGGCAGGAGGGTTTCATTTTCCAAAGAACCGGCGCGCAGGAACCGCACCCGGGCGCCTTGCCCATCGTCGCTCACCGCGAGTTGCGCTTGCAGATTTGCTCCTGGGCTCTCCGTCCCTCCCCGGTTTTGCTTTTCCTCGATACTCACCAAAACAGCGGGATTTTTTGGCTCGTCACTCACGCTGACGGGCTGTCCATCCCGCAACTCAAAGTGTGGCCAGTATTCTCTCACGGTCACAAGCGTATCCGGACCCACGTTGAGCTCTTTGCCTAGCACCTCAGCCAGGCGATACGTGGCCGCAGCGCCCTGAACGCGTGCAATGCGCAAGAGCTCGCCATCTGCGGAAAGGCCGATCTCTACCTGGGTCTCGTCGCCGTGCCTTACCGGAGCATAATTGGCCAAGACCATGCGATTCTCGCGCAGCGTTTTCTGCTGCAGTTCTGGGAGCTCTCCCAGAAGCACCACCTCCGCCATGCCGCCGAGACTTTGCCGGGTGGTGCCACCTTCGCCGGGATGCAAAGCCCAACGCAGAGTCTGCCCCGCGGTGACGCTGCGCAACTCCACGATCAGGCCCGGCCGACCATGCTCCACCGGGCGCAGCACCGGCTCACGCACCAGATGCTTCGCCTCATCCAGGGCCTCGATTTGCCAATCTGTGCCCGGCACCGGGAAATGGATCGGACGCTCCGGGCGGGGACGCGTCACTGCGGCATCGAAGGGGCGCAGGAAAAAAGTCGGAGAGAAAGGATCGTTGATTTGCAGGATGCTTCGGCTGGTGGTCACTCGGGTCACTGGCGGGCGCTCTTTGTGCAGCGTCACGTTCCCTTCGAACCCCCAACGCGATCCAATCACAGCCCCGATCAACAGAACGATGATGCTGTAATGCGTGAGCACGAAGCCGAGGTGCTTCTTTTCCCAAGGCCAGCGTGTGAGGGTGACAGCAAAGAGGTTCACACAGAGCAGTCCCAGCCAGGCCAGAAACCAAGGGGCCTCATAGATGTAATGCTGTGCGATCGCCGCGCTGAAACTGGACTCGTAAAACGTGGCCACGGCACAAGCGATGGCAATCACCGCCAGCAGCACCAACGCCAGCTGCAGCGACCCCAGCAGGTGAATGATCTGCCAGACCACGGAACCTTGTCGCCGCTGCTCAATCAGCGCCTGCCGACCAAGCGATGGCTTGGGAGTAGTGGGAGCGGGACAGGTGGAAATCACGGCATTTTAGCTCGCGTCAAGGGGGCTGGAGCGGGACGAAATACCCTCCGCCAGGTTTCACAGGCCACCAACATTCCCAAGGTCATTCCCATCACCATTCCAGCGTAGGTGGCGAAAAAATGCACGCTTGCTTCACGCACGGGTAACAGCGCCATAGCCAGGGCCGCCAGCTCCATGCCCACAAACATTCCCACCAACCCCGCCAACCAACAACCCCAACGGCTGCGCCAGAAAGTCTGCCCCGCGGTTTCGACTCGCGGTTCCAAAAAATAAGTCGGAACCGCCGCGATCAACATGCCCGCGCTCATCCAATTCACCGGCAAGAGCAGCCCCCAGCCCATATCGGATTTCGCACAACCGCAAAGGCAGACGCCCTCCCGCACCACCGCGGCGAATCCCGCATCTGCCCACCACCCCACAAGCATGAGCAACCCTCCCAAGCCAAACATCGCCATCGCCATCGCGGAAGCTCCCCCGAGCCGACCCTGCCAGCCCCACCACGCCAAAAGCACCCCCGCCCCGGCAAAGAGGAAAACCAGTCCCCCGGCAGCGAGACTATGGAAGCTCCCCAGATGAACCAAGACCGGGCCTTGCAAGATGAGCGCCAAGCCCAAAACGATTGCCGACCAACCGGGCAGCCGTTGTTCCACCCAAGCTCGGGGCGCTTTCGCCGAACGCACCGCCACGCGTGACTGGCCAGCCTGGTCATCCACTTGGCTTGACTCCTCTTCCTGCACTCCCCGCAGAGCCTGCCAAGTCACCGTCAGGCTGGATACCAACATCAGGAGCGCTGCGACCACCGGATGCAAAATCCCCGCAGCCGCCAGACTAATCCCAACGACGTTGTAAGCCGCGGCAAAAGCCAAGTTGCGCCGAATGGCTCGCAAAACCGCCCGGCACTGCTGCAAAGCGGCCGGCACAGCGAGCGGATCCGCACTGACCAGCTCTCCCATCGCGGTTTCCCCAGCCAGCGCACTGCCTCCGCCTACGGAGAGCGAGGCCGAGGCAACGGCCATCGCCGGAGCGTCATTGATTCCATCCCCCACAAATAGAACTCTGGCGCCCGCTTGTTGCAGGGCTTGGACGCGCTCCGCTTTATCCTGCGGAGAGAGCCCCGCCTCGATTTCCGGAAGATTGTGCGCGGCGGCCGCCTCGGGTCGGTCCCCCGTCAATATCAGGCAGCGTAAGCCCATGGCTTGCAGAGCCTGTAAAGCCGGGCGGGCCCCGGGACGTAACTTTTCCCGCAAAATCCCCAATCCCACTAAAGAGCCTTGTCGGGACACCCACACCTCATGCGATCCCGCAACTTCGGCGCGCAATTTTTTCCGCAATTCCTCTTTGCGCCAAGGATCATCGGCCAGCCCGCCGTTTCCAACAGCCAGCTCCAATTCACCGACCCGCCCCGCCAAGCCTACGCCCGGAAGCAATCGCAGGGCTTGCGCAGGGGCGACTTGGCTGCGCCGGAATGCCGCCGCGACCGGGTGCTGACTCTGCGCTTCAAGGGCTGCGACCTCCGCCAGTAACCCCTCGCGCTCCACCGCATCCACCACCACAAAGTCCACCAGTTCCAGCTGCTCCTCACCCAGCGTTCCTGTTTTGTCAAAAACCACGGTGTCCACCCGCCCCAGGGCCTCCACCAAATCACTTTTCCGGGCCACCACGCCTCGACGCAGCAACCTCGAGAGCGCCGCCCAGATCCCCACCGGGGTGGCCAAACCCATCGAACATGGACAGGCCACCACGAGCACGGCGAGGGCATTGAAAAGTCCGGTTTCCCAGCCCGCGCACCAGGTCCAGAAAGCAAACGTCAACCCCGCGATGCTCAGAACACTGGGCAAAAACCACGCCACCAATCGGTCGGCCTCGCTCTGCAAGCGGCTTTTTTCCCCTTGGGCCCGCCGCACTTCCGCCAGCAGGCGGTCCAAGGTCCGCCCGGTTCCGGCTGCTGTGGCCGCAATTTCCAGCCCTTGGTCCACGGTATAAGAACCAGCCCGCACCAGATCTCCCTCCCGTTTTACAACGGGGTATGCCTCACCGGTCAGCGTCGCCTCCCGCACGAAGGCGGCTCCAGCTATTACGCGCCCATCCACAGGAATCGCCTGTCCACCTCGCACCCGCACCACATCCCCGGGGCGAATCTCCTCCACGGCCACCACCTCGGGCTCAGTCAAACCCTCGCCGCAAGCCTGGCGTAGGCGTTCTGCTCGGGCAAACTCCACCCCGAGCGCCTTCGCAGCTTCCATGGCCGCCTGGCGACGCTCGCTCCCGAGAATCTGACCGAATTGATAGATTGCCAGCAGAATCGCCACCACTTCGTAATACACGTGTCCTGTGCCCGTGAGCGTGCAGTGCAAAGAGGCGAAAAACGCCCCCCCGATGCCTGCCAGGAACAGCTGCTCCATAACGATCCGCCCCTCCCGCAGTGCACGCCAACTGCGCCAAAAGACCTCGCGCCCCACCAAGAGGAAGACCACCAGTGCCGAGAGAGCCAGCAACCCATGCACCACCCATCGGGCAACCCCCTCCGGAGGAGCCAAATTGATCGCCAAACCAAAAATCATAGACTGGCCCGCCACGAGCCCGGCGATAACCAAGCGCAACCACTCCCCCGCCCGCGCATCACAAGCCACCTCGCCTCCTTCCACTTCGGTCGGAGGAGCCGCGACAGGTTGAGAGCACGAACAGCAAGCCATATCAGGAGACGCGGAACACTAGCTCCTCCCGACGACTTTGCAACGGCCGGCTTTAACCGAGCTTTTCCCGCCATGCGCCCCCTTGCCCGCTCTTCCATTTACTTTTTGCGTTCCAGCCTTTTCAGTTGCCGAGGAAAGGAATATGCAGCCTCCCTTCATGCAAACATCATCGAAAATTCCCGTGACCGTCCTCACTGGCTACCTCGGCGCGGGGAAAACTACCCTACTCAATCACATCCTCACCGCCCCGCACGATCTGCGCATCGCTGTGGTGGAAAATGAATTCGGCGAAGTCTCGATTGATCACGCCCTCGTCATTCACTCCGATGAGGAAATCTTCGTCATGAACAATGGCTGCCTCTGCTGCACCGTTCGGGGAGATCTGCTGCGCATCCTCAGTCGGCTTGCTACCCGGCGCGACCGTTTCGATCATATCCTTATCGAAACCACCGGCCTCGCCGACCCTGGCCCCGTCGTGCAGACTTTCCTCATGGATCCGGAAATGCAGGAGGCCTTCACCCTGCAAGGGGTCGTGACCTTGGTGGACGCCCGGCATATTTCACACCACTGGGAAGACGAGGCCGCCCGGCAGATCGCTTTTGCCGACCTGATTCTCCTCAATAAACAAGATCTTGTGAGCCCCTCCGAGCTCACCGATTTGACCGCCCAAATCCGCGCCATCAACTCCCAAGCCGAAATTCTCCCCACGCAGCGCGCCCAAATTCCCTTGGAGAAAATCTTCTCCTTGCACGGTTTCCAACTCGATGACCATTTGCAGGTCCATTCCGAAGAACACGAGCACGAGGATCACGACCGTGCTTTGGAGCACGAGCATGCACACCGGGAGGGAGGTCATTCACACGATCACCAGGTCTCCAGCGTGGGTTGGGAGGCCGCCGGCGAGCTGGATCCCAAGAAGCTCGAGCGCTGGTTGGGGGGGTTGCTGCAAGAACGAGGAGCGGATATTTTTCGCATGAAGGGGGTTTTCTCCCTGCAGGGAGTGCCCAATCGCGTTGTTTTCCAAGGCGTGCACATGCTTTTGGAAGCCGCGGATGGCGGACCTTGGGGCGATCGCCCTCGAAGAAATGCCGCCGTTTTTATCGGTCGCCATCTGGACCGGGATTTTCTGCGCCAGGGCCTCGATGCCTGTCTCGTTGCCTCCAAGGAGCGCTGCTAACCGAGCATGAAAACCCGCAACATCCAGGACCGCACGGTTGCTTTGGTGGTGGTTATCTGCAGCCTCCTCCTTCTTGGCGCTCTCGCTTGGGCGCTCTCCGGAGCAGGAGCCATCGCCCCCAGTCGCACCGCAAAAATCTACGCCCCGGATTTTACCGGCATCAATCCAGGCTCCTTGGTGCGCTACGGTGGAGCCCGGGCGGGCTTGGTGCATCGCGTGCGCATCCTCTCCCCCGAGGAACGTCTAGCTCTGCCAGACCCCAACTGTGTCGTTGAAATCACCCTGGCTCTCCACTCTTCTCTGCCTCCGCTGCCCTCCGATATCCACGCCACCGTTGCCGCAGAGACTCTTCTAGCCGACAAGTTTGTTTCCCTGCTCGGAGGCAGCCCCGATGCGCCTCCTTTGGCTAATGGGGCGGTCATTCCTGCCACCAGCCCGGTGACCATTGACGCTCTCGTCGCTCGCTTGGATGGCCTTCTCGCCGCCTTTGCTCCGTCCGCCCAAGCCGCGAATAGTTCCGGCAGCCTCCTCGCGGACTTTCCCGGCTTGATGCAGAAACTCCATGCGACTCTGGATGAGGTAGATCAGCTTATCGGGCAAACCCGCACCGTGGTGGGGCGCGGAGACCAACTCGTGGGCCAAGGATTGGTTGTGATTGGCAAGGCCGAGACTTTGGTGGGTGAATCACGTAACCTCGTAGGCAACGGTTCGACCCTCATTGCCGAGACGCGCGCCGATTTGCGTCCGCTGTTACAAGACTTGCGCCAAGCCGGACGCAGTCTCGACGAAGCCGCGCGCCGCGCTGATCGCACCCTGGCCCAACTTGACCCCGAGGTGAAACGCAGCCTAGCTAGCCTGCAACGTGCTCTACGCGACTTCCAACTCGCCGCTGCCCACGGCAGAATTTTCGCCGAAACCATCGCCCAGCAGCCCCATCGTCTCATTTGGGGGCGCCGCAACCCTCCTCCACTCCCCTCGCCGGAGGAGCTTCTCAACCCCTCCCCAACACCCCGTCCCACCCCCTCCAACACACCCTAGGAGAAATTTCCCCAAGCCATCCTTCGCAAGAGAGTTGACTTCCCCCATCGCTTGCAGTATTTAACCAAATCAAACGCGGGTGTAACTCAGTTGGTAGAGTGCAACCTTGCCAAGGTTGATGTCGAGGGTTCGAGTCCCTTCACCCGCTCTCCCACACAAGCCGCAAAGAACAAGCCGCAAAGATGGGCCTAGGGGCCCATAAACAGCGAAAAATCTTGAGTTTACCAACCGGATTTACCAACCACAACGGCAAGATATTGGTAATGGTCCCGGGGGTTTGGCTCCACCAAAACGGATACTACTACTGGTAGAGGATGCGGGTCCGAAAAAATCACCGTTTCCCTGGAAACCAAGGATTACGAAGAGGCTGTCCTCAAGGCCATGAAGTTGCTCCGGACGGAGCCGGCAAAAATTTCCACGGACACCCTCGATGGCGAAATCAAACACTTCATAGCCGAGAAGGTGCGCCTGCGAAAATTTTCCCGATTTTCTGCCGCCGAGAAACGCCGAACTCTACTCCGCTTTGCCAAATGGCACGGACTGACTCTTCCCGCCCGCACCGTCACGGCGGACGTCATCCGCAAATACCAACTCCATCTCCAGCAGGATCTCAAACTCCTGCCTTCAACCATCACCGGCTACATGATGTGCCTCAGCTCCTTTTTCCCGGCACTCCATACCGAGAAAAAGATTCCGGAAAATCCCGTCAAGCTGGTGGACTTGGTTAAGCGGGACTATGGCGCCCGCACCAGCAAGGCGGCTCCGGCGACGGAGGCCTTTTGCCAACCCAAGCTTCGGGATGCTCTCCTCGATGGCTGGAACAAGGTTCCCGAGAAGCTCATGTCCAAGGAAACGGCCCGAATGCTTTCGTTCGTCCTCCACGTCGGTTTTGAGGCCGGGCTCCGTCGGAACGAAATCATTGAAGCCCGACCCGATTGGTTCTTCGTTGACGGAAAGAAAACCATCATGGTCCGAAAAACCGCCACCTTCACCCCCAAATGGGGCAAGGTCCGATCCATCGCCATGACGGATTTGTTGGCCGATTTCCTGAGGGATTATCTGAAGGATCACCAAGGAGATTGGTGCATCGCGCCGTACGCCAGACGCGGTAAAAACAAATACCGTTTTGAGTTCATCAAGCCCTTCAAACAATACATGGCCTTCATGGGTGAAAGGCTGGGGCAGGAGCTAAGCAACAAGATTTCTGTAAAAGTGGTTGGATGATGAGGTGGGGTGGCGGGTTATAGAGGGTGATTGTGGTTTGGTCAGGGGTTGTGCAGGAGGGGAAGGTAGGCGCGGCCGGTTTCCCATTCTTCGGAGGTCTCGATGAGGATGGAGGTGACGAGGCGGAGGGCGGAGGGTTCGTTGGGGAAGAGACCGGCGACGCGGGTTCTGCGTTTGATGCGGAGGTTGAGGGCTTCGGACATGTTGGAGGTTCGCAGGCGGCGTCGGAAGGGTTCCGGGAGCAGGAAGATGGAGAGGCCTTCAGGGATGTTGGCTTCGAGCCAGTCGGCGAACTTCGGGGAGGTTTTTCGGTGGGCGGCGGCAACTTCGGCGAGGCGGGCTTCGGCGCGAGGGCGGTCCGGGGAGTCGAAGATGGAGCGGACGTCGGCGGCGATGTGGCGGCGGGCGCTGAGGCTGTGGGCGTGGGCCTGGGCGTTTTGTTGGAGGTGGAACTGGCAACGCTGCCAGGGGGAGGCATTGAGGGAGGAGCGCAGGGCGGCGCGGAGGCCTTCGTGGGCATCGGAGGTGACGAGATCGGGGATGCCGATGCCGCGTTCTTTGAGGGAGGAGAGGAAGGAGCGCCAGTGGGGTTCGGCTTCGGAGACGGCGGCGGAGACACCCAGAACGAGGCGTTTGGAGTTGTCGCGGCGGACGCCGATGGCAGTGAGGATGGCGCAGTCGCGGACGGCCCCGTCGAGGCGGACCTTGATGTAGGTGGCGTCGAGGATGAGGAAGGCGATCTCTGGCAGGGGTCGGGAACGCCATTTTTCGAATTCAGCGTCGAGCTCGGCGGTGAGGCGCGAGACTTGGGTAGAGGAGATGTCCAGCCCGCAGAGTTCCTTGACGACGGCTTCGACGCGGCGAGTGGAGATGCCTTGGAGATACATTTCGGCGATGGCCGCTTTGAGGGCGCGGTCCACGCGGGAATCGCTTTCCAAAAGCGGAGGAGCGGAAGGGCTCTGGGGTGGAGCGGGTCTGAGGGACCAGGAGGTTGAGCTTTCCAATGGCCGTGGTGTGGGAGCGGGGCTTGAAGCCATTGGCGTGGCCGATGCGCTGCTCGCCGCGCTCGTAGGGAGCGGCTTGAAGGAAGGCGGCGCGCTCCAGGAGCATGGCGGCATTCACGAGCATCTCGGCGACGGTGGGAAGCCCGTCGGAGAGGCCGTTTTGGATAAGGGTGTTGATGGCGTCTTGGGTGGTGGTAGTTTCAGGTTGTCCGGACATGGTTGGTGCTGGTTTGGCTTTTAAGCACCTCCATCATGACCGTGTCCGGGCCTCTTCAATCCTTGAGATCTGGCTGCCGGAGGGTGGCGGCGTCCGGCCCTTTGGCCGACTCCGCTACGCTCCATCGGCCAAAGGGCCGGATTGATCGTGCGTCGGACTTTTACAGACGAAATGTTGCACTACCCCCAACTCCTGACGGAGGGAGTTGGGGTTTCTCGCGATGCTTGGCCTGGAAAAGTGCCATTTCGGCACATTTCTCGATAGTTGGAGTGCCACCATTGCGCATTTTTGGCAGAGGGGAGGCTGACTAGAGTAGTTGCATTGGAGGATAAAAATTTTGTAAAGCATTGATGGAGAGTTGCTAAAAAAGTTATTCACCGCCGGAGGCACGGGGTTTGCTGAGCTAACGGTGGAACAATTTTACTTATGGCAAAAATTCTCGGTATTGATCTCGGCACCACCAACTCCTGCATGGCCGTTATGGAAGGTGGAGAGCCGGTGGTTCTGGAAAACTCAGAGGGGGCGCGAACTACGCCGTCCGTGGTGGCTTTCACCAAATCGGGCGAACGTCTGGTGGGACAAGCGGCTAAACGCCAAGCGGCGACGAACCCCGCCAACACGATCTTTTCGGTCAAGCGCTTCATGGGCCGCAAATACGACGAGGTGCAGGAGGAAGTGCATCGTGTTCCCTACAAGGTGGTCAAGGCAGCCAATGGTGACGCCCACATTCAAGTGGAGATTAATGGCAAGCCGAAGACTTTTTCCCCGCCGGAAATTTCCGCGATGATTCTCGCCAAGCTAAAAGCCGATGCCGAAGCCAAGCTCGGGGAAACCATAACCCAGGCAGTGATCACGGTTCCGGCATATTTCAACGACTCGCAGCGCAACGCCACGAAAGATGCCGGTCGCATCGCTGGTTTGGAAGTCCTGCGTATTATCAACGAGCCGACTGCAGCCTCGCTGGCTTACGGTCTGGACAAAATGAAAGACGAGAAAATCGCCGTCTATGATTTGGGCGGCGGCACCTTCGATATTTCGGCGTTGGAAATTGGCGATGGGGTTTTCGAAGTGCGCGCCACCAACGGCGACACCCACCTCGGGGGCGATGATTGGGATAATCGCCTCATGGACTGGATCATTGCTGAATTCAAGACCGATACTGGCATTGACTTGAGTAAGCAGCCGGATGCGGTGCAACGTATCAAGGAAGAGTCAGAGAAAGCCAAAATCGCCCTCAGTTCCACGCAGGAATACGAAATTAACCTCCCATTCATCACGGCGGACCAGACTGGTCCCAAGCACATTGCCAAAAAGCTTACCCGGGCCAAGCTGGAGCAGCTTTGCGACGACCTCTTTGAGCGAACCGTCAAGCCAGTCGAGGCTTGTTTGACCGATGCCAAGTGGAGCAAGTCCGAAGTTAACGAACTGGTGCTTGTTGGCGGCATGACCCGCATGCCCAAGGTGCTCGAAACCGCCCGCAAGCTCATCGGCAAAGAACCGCACAAGGGGGTTAACCCTGACGAAGTCGTAGCCATCGGAGCGGCCATCCAAGGCGGGGTGTTGAAGGGCGATGTCAAAGACGTGTTGCTCTTGGACGTTACGCCCCTCACCTTGGCTATCGAAACGGCCGGGGGAATTGCCACGCCGATGATTCCGCGCAACACCACCATCCCGACCCGCAAGTCGCAAATTTTCTCTACTTACAGCGACAACCAGCCGGGTGTGGAGATCAAGGTTCTGCAAGGTGAGCGTCCGCTATCGCGGGATAACAAGCAGCTGGGAGTCTTCCACTTGGATGGCATTCCTCCGGCTCCCCGTGGCGTGCCGCAGATCGAAGTGACGTTCGACATTGATGCCAATGGGATTCTGAATGTCTCCGCCAAGGATCTGGGTTCTGGTAAGGAACAGAAGATTTCCATTACGGGCTCCAGCGGTCTTTCAAAGGAGGAAGTGGAACGTTTGCAAAAGGAAGCCGAGGCCCACGCAGAAGAGGATCGCAAGGCCAAGGAGGCGATCGAGATTCGCAACAATGCGGACAACCTCGCCTACCAGTCCGAGAAGCAGCTCAAAGAACTCGGCGACAAATTAAGTGCCTCTTCTCGCAAGGCGGTGGAAGACGCCATCGCCGCTCTGCGCGAAGCGCTCAAGGGCAACGACATTGAAGCTATCAAACGCGGCTACGATGAGTTGCAAAGCAAATTCCAGGAAGTGAGCGCCGAGCTCTACAAACAAGCTTCCGCGGGAGCCGCCACCGGTGCGGGAAGCACGCAATCCGCGTCCCAATCTCCGCCCAGCTCATCCAAAGACAACGATGTCGTGGACGCTGAATTTGAAATGGTGGACGAAGATAAAAAGAAATAAGCGCCCGCCGCGGTGCGAACTGTTTCCGCCGCAAGGTCAATTTAACAAACGGCTCTGCCGCCCATCGGGGCGGTCGGAGCCTTGTTAAGGAACAACCAAACCACACAACAGAAACTACATCACTATGGCAGCACCCAACATCAAGCCGCTGGGAGATCGTGTTCTCGTTCGCCCGCTCGAAGAAAAAGAGCAGATCAAGAACGGGATCATTATTCCCGACACGGCCAAAGAAAAACCTCAGGAAGGCGAAGTTATCGCCCTGGGCACTGGTAAAACCGACGACAATGGCAACAAGGTCGAATTCACCGTCAAGAAAGGAGACCGCGTTCTCATTTCCAAATACGGTGGCACCGAAGTCAAAGTTGACGGCGTCGGTTATCTCATCATGCGTGAGGACGATATCCTCGGCATCATCGGTTAACCGTCATCACCCAACAAACTAGCTTAGAAACACAAACAAACTTATGGCAGCTAAACAACTACAGTTCGACGAAAACGCCCGGCATGCTCTGCTGCGCGGGGTCGAAAAACTTGCCAAGGCCGTCAAGGCCACCCTCGGGCCGTCCGGCCGTAATGTCATCCTCGATAAAAAATTCGGCAGCCCCACCATCACCAAAGATGGTGTGACGGTGGCCAAAGAAATCGAGCTGGAGTGCCCCTTCGAAAACATGGGCGCCCAACTGGTTCGCGAAGTGGCCTCCAAGACCAGCGATATCGCTGGGGATGGAACCACCACGGCGACGGTCCTTGCGGAAGCCATCTACCGCGAAGGCCTGAAGAACGTCACTGCGGGAGCCAACCCGACTTACTTGCAGCGCGGCATCAACAAAGCCGTGGAAGCTGTGGTCGCGGAAATCGCCCGCATCTCCAAAAAAGTCAAAGACAGCAGCGAAATCGCCCAAGTGGCGACCGTCTCGGCCAACTGGGATACCACCATCGGCCAGATCATTGCTGATGCCATGGAAAAGGTAGGCAAAGACGGCACCATAACTGTCGAAGAGGCCAAGTCCATTGAGACCACTCTCGACGTGGTGGAAGGCATGCAGTTCGACAAAGGCTACCTTTCGCCTTACTTCGTGACCAACACGGAAGAGATGGAAGCCCAGCTCGAAAACGCCTACATCCTCATCCACGAGAAAAAAATCAGCAGCCTCAAGGACCTGCTGCCGTTGCTGGAAAAAACTGCCAAGTCCGGTCGTCCGCTGCTCATCATTGCGGAAGATGTGGAAGGCGAAGCATTGGCCACCCTCGTGGTCAACAAGCTGCGTGGCACGCTGCAGATCTGCGCCGTCAAGGCCCCTGGTTTCGGCGATCGCCGCAAAGCCATGCTGGAAGACATTGCCGTCCTCACGGGTGGCCGGGTGATCACCGAAGACCTCGGAATCAAGCTCGAGAACATCGAAATCTCTGACCTCGGCAAGGCCAAACGTATCGTGGTGGACAAAGACAACACCACCATCGTGGAAGGCGAAGGCAAGAACGCCGACATCCAAGGCCGGGTGGCGCAAATCCGCCGTCAGATCGAGGAAACCACGAGCGACTACGATCGCGAGAAACTGCAGGAACGCCTGGCCAAGCTGGCCGGTGGGGTGGCGGTGATCAACGTCGGTGCCGCGACCGAAACCGAGATGAAAGAAAAGAAAGCCCGCGTGGAAGACGCCCTGCATGCCACCCGCGCTGCGGTGGAAGAAGGGATCGTTCCCGGCGGTGGAGTGGCCCTCATCCGCGCTCAGAAAGCTCTCGATTCCCTCGAGCTCTCGGGCGACGAGAAAATTGGTGCGGAAATCGTGCGCCGCGCGATCGAAGCTCCGCTGCGCCAGCTGGCTGACAATGCTGGCAAGGAAGGCGCGCTCATCGTGCAGGAAGTCAAGAAGCGCAAAGGTAGCGAAGGCTACAACGTTGCCGCCGATGACTATGTGGATCTGATCAAAGCTGGCGTTGTGGATCCAGCCAAAGTCACCCGCAGTGCCCTGCAAAATGCCGCCTCCATCAGCGGTCTGCTCCTGACCACCGAAGCTCTCATTACTGAGTTGCCGGAGAAGGAGAAAGCCTCTGCCGCCCCGGGTGGTGGAATGGGTGGTATGGGCGGAATGGACTACTAAGCCCACAACCCTGAGCAATGGAGAGGGTCAAACGACCCGCTCCTCAAGACTCAACCGACCCCGGAGCCGACAGGCTCCGGGGTTTTGGTTTTTCAGGAAGTGGAAGGATTTGCCTTGCCCGCAGGCAAGGGCTGCACGGTGAGGGCGTCATCCGCAAAGACAATTTCCAGGGTTCGATATTTCCGGGCGCTGGCGGCCCGGGTAAGGATGCTGCCATCGGCGGCGCGGATGTAGGTGTAGCCACGGAGGAGGGTATGTCGGGGATCGAAAGCTCGGAGTAATTGTGCGAGATGGTCGCAGTGCTGTTGTTGCAGGCGCAGTTGTTGAACGCAGGTTTGTCGCAAACGGGGGGCGCAGGCGTGCAGGCGACGTTGCAGATTTGCCAGTTGACGGAGCGGGTGTCGGGCGCGGAGGAGTTCCTGAGCGTGCCGCAGTCGGAGATAAGCTCTTTCCAAAGCCTCTTCTGTGCCGGCTCGCAGAGCCATAGCGGATTGATCCAAAGTCAGGGAAAATTCACGCAATAGGCGCGCGGGTTCCGACCAAGCGCGGTGTTCCTGCAATCGCCGCAGCTCGCGTTGTCGTTCGCGCAGCTGGAGGAAAACGCCCTGTTGCAACCTTCGGGCTTGTTTGGCGAGGGTCGTGCGGATTTTTTCCGTTTCCTCGGAGAGAATCTCGGCGGCGACGCTCGGAGTGGGCGCCCGCTGATCGGCGACGAAATCGGCAATGGTAAAATCAATTTCGTGTCCAACAGCGCTGACTACTGGGAGCGCGCTCTTGGCGATGGCATAGGCAAGGATTTCCTCGTTGAATTCCCAGAGATCTTCGAGGCTACCCCCGCCGCGAGTCAGGACGATAACCTCCAGCGGAGCGCCGGAGGCGGCGTAGGTATTGAGTGCCTCGAGGGCTTGTACCATCTCCTCCGCGGCGCCGTCTCCCTGGACCCGCACCGGATAAAGCACTACCTCGGTGCCCGGGCTGCGCCGCCAGAGCACTTGCAAGAAATCACGCAGAGCGGCCCCACTTGCGGAAGTGACGAGCCCGATGCGGCGGGGGAATTTGGGCAAGGGCTTTTTCCGTTCCGGAGCGAAGAGCCCAGCGGCGGCGAGCTGCTCTTTCAGGGCCAAGAAGCGGGCTTGGAGTGCGCCTTGACCAACCTCCTCCAACAGCCGCACTTGCATCTGCATCTGGCCGCGGTTGGCATAGACAGTGATCTCTCCGCGCGCCCGAACCTCCAAACCATCGCGGATTTTTAGGTTCCCGAGTCCTCTGGCATCGCTGGAAAAGAGGACGCAGGCCAGTTGCGCGGAACTGTCTTTGAGGGTGAAGTAATGATGCCCGGAGGTATGGGGGCGGTAGTTGGTGATTTCGCCCTGCACCCAGATCAACCCGAACGCGGATTGCAGCGTCCGATGGATCCGGGTGACGATTTCCCGAACGGTGTAGACTTCCGGTTCCGGCGGTGGAGCGGCGGTGGGTTGGCGGAGGCTCGGCGGGCTATCCGCCACTGGGCGCGCGGCTCCTGGTGTGTCGAGCAGGTCAAATCCAAGCTGCTCAGCCGAGGACTTCTTTCCCCAACGCGGCATGGGAACTCAGCGGAACATGAGGCCGCCCGTGGTCAGGTCACTGCGTAACAAGCCTTTGCGTGGCTCAAAGAAGTAGCGCACGTAAATGCTGGCCCAGCCGGCGTTGTAATCCGCAGTAACAGTGTAGGCGGCAGTGCCGCCAAGCATCCAGTTGGGGCTGATGAGGATACCTCCGTCGGCTTCGAGTAAGAACACTGCTGTGGAGGCGCTGGTGCCGGGGTAAGTGCGGCCATCCGGTCGCAATGGGAAGTAGGGTGCGGAGCTTTGCTGGTTGGTTTGCAAGCCAATCGAGCCGGAGCCGCGGATGAGCCATTGTTCTCCCTCGAGGGTGAGGATGTTGGCGCCGAAGACGCCTTGTAGAATGTAATCCGGGCTGAAGTAGCCCCCGTGCCCGTAGGTGAAGAAGTTTTGGTTGTTGCTATAGGCCTCGTAGGAGACGGCGGGCCCAATAGTGAAGTATTCAAAGCCATCCACATTCATTTCCTTGGCAATGGCTACGGTGGCGGCAACGCGGTCATTAGATTGGACGTCCGTGCCGGTGATTTGCGCCACCGTGCCGCCAGCGTAGAGGGTCCAGTCGGGAGCGATGCTTTGGAAGATCGAAGCATTGAAGCCTGTTTCCGTGACCCGGCCCCAGGTATTACCCGTGTAGGGATCCACTATCCCGACGTAAGAGAGCATGGATTGTTTGATGGAGCGGGAGAAAAACTCTCCTTGGACGTAGCCGGTCATGTGGCGATAGGTGAGCCCGGCGCGCCCGACGGGTCGGGCTTGCAGTGGGCCATTGATGGGGGTCGTGCCAATTTCGACGTAAGGCGAGACCCAATCCTGGTATTCCCAGCGGAGTTTGAAATCAAAGAGACCATCTTCCTGGGTGGTGGGAGTGAAGGAGTAGGGAGTAAACTCCAGGGGTGGAGTGCCGACGCTGGCACCTTCGGCAAGATTCCCGGAGTCCAACGAGATGCGGGAAATTTGCACCATGATTTCGTTGCGATTCGCGGGGTAGAAGCGAGCTTCGAGATAGGGAGCGCGAACTTCGGTGAGAGCGGATTCGCCTTCTTGGCCAGACTTTTGCGAATAGCCAAAGCCCATCTCCAAGGATGGAGAAACGATATTTTCCAAGATGGGGTAAACCTTTTCCCCCTCGGTGTCGTAGGCGGCACGGAAGAGCCCGGCTTTGAAGAAATTTTGTGGATCTGCGGTCTCATAGACCCCTTCGAGGGGTCCGGGCACGGTTTCCGCGATTTCGTTCAGCTTGTCGTAGTTTTTCAGCTTGGTGAGCGAGGAGTAAAGCCCCTCGGCGCTGGCGCGGTCGGGATTTTCGCGGTAGAGCTTCTCGAAAAGAGCGGCCGCTGCGGCGGCTTGATTGGACTCACGGTAGGCCCAAGCAAGCACGATTTGCTCGTTGCGGCTGAGTGGGCGGTATTCCCGGGTCTGGTCGAAGAAACGGATGCTCTGCTTGAAGCGCTGCAGTTCGTAGGCTTCGATCGCGCGGCGGGAGTAGATATCCCCGAGGAGGGTGATCATTTTCGGGTTTTGCCGGTTGGCCTTGGCGAGATTTTCCGCGGTGGTGAGTTCGCCGGAGCGCATCTTGGAGAGGGCCAAGCCATAGAGAGCTTCTTGGTAGCCCGGACTCCACTCGCTGGATTGCTCAAACCAATAGGCTGCAGCGGAGAAGTCATCCCGATTGTAGTAGTGCCAGCCGAGGAGTTCCGCACTTTTGGCGTTGCGGGTGCGGGTGGCACTTTCGGCCAAGCGCGAGACCTCCGCCTGGCTCATTTTCCCGGGGACGGGGGAGCTGGCGGTCTTGGTGGCGCGAGGAATTGGACGTGGGGTTGGGGAGGGCGTCGGGGCTGCAATCACGCGCGGGGTGGTCGGAGTGCGATCCGCCGGAGGCACGTAATCGGAAGTGATAGGCCCGGACTGAATACCCGGGGCGGGAATCTCGGCAGGAATGAAAGGTGGGGGAGCATCCACCGGGGGATTCACTCGATCGGCCGGACCGGTGAAAGGCAGCGGGGTGACGCGTGGGGTGGGCAGCAGAGGTGAGGGCTGACCGGGAACAATAGGCACGAAAAGTGGCGCCTCGTTTTCGTCGGCGGCATCCTGGGCGCAGAGACAGCTCAAGGCGGCGAGCCAAAAGCCCGTAAAAACTTGCAGCTTGGCGGGAAAGGCCTTGAACATGCGGCACTAACTCAAATATCGCCGCTGCCCGTCAACTGCATTTTTCCCTGCAAAAGCACGTCCCGGGCGGCAAGCATGGTCAGTAGTTTGAGAGCAGCGGAGAAATAAGCCTCATCGTGGGCGATGGGGGCGACTTGCCGGGGCAAAAAGGCTCTGCCGGCATGGCAGGCCAGGACGAAATCCCGAATGGCGAGCATCCCCGGTAGGGCTGGGTGGGGGCCGGCGGTGTCGGATGGCAACTCCAGTGTCGCCGGGAGAGGCTCGCCGGATTTTTCCACCGTCTGCCAGTAGGCCACGAAGGGAGCCAGAAGGTCGCTTTTGGGGTTCGACCAGGCGATATGCAATGGCACCCGAATGGCATTGTAGCCGAAAACGGGAGGGAAGTCGGAGGCCAGAGGCAAGGAAAAGGTTTTCCCTTCCAGCCAGACCCAATCCGGGGAGAGTTGGAAAGAGCCAAAGCCTCCATCGGCACAGAGCACTTTGCCCGAGGTGCCGAGTTTTTTCATTTCCCGGCGGAAAATCAGGTGAGAGAGATCTTCGAAGGCGGGGAAGATGAAGTAGGAGGGGTTGAGAGTGAGGCGTTGGCCGTGGACGAAGCCCTCGGTGCCTGGGAGCAGGACCAACCCGATCTCGGAGGAGACAAAGTTGGTTTGGCGCAGGTCATCAAGGATCTGCGTGGCGGCGAGGGCGTAAGCAGGATCGCGCCATTGGAGGAAGGCGCGGTAGAGAGCCCAGGCGATGAGGAGATCGCCATCGCTGGCATTGTTCAACTCCACCGTGCCTCCGCGCCCATCGGATTTGGGTGTCCATTTCCAGGCGAAAAGAGCATCTTCCCGCACTTGTAAATTCAGACGGGTCCAAGCCCAGATCCGGTCGAAGGTTTCCCGGTCGTCGTAGGCCACGGCAAAGAGCATCCCGTAGCCCTGACCTTCGGAATGGGAGATGTTTTCATTACCGCTGTCGAAAATACGGCCATCCGGAGTGAGGAAAAAACGGGTAAAGGCGTGCCATTGGCCGGGAGGCAGGCGGTTGGGATCCAGCGCCGGGAGCACGTAATAACGCAGTCCGAGGGTCACCAGCAGTGCGACGATGAACAATCCGGCGGCCCAGAAAGCGGCTTGGCGAGGCCAGTCCGATCTGCCACGGCGGCGCGGTTTGTGACTCATAGCGGATCGTTTTTGTCTTTCCGTTCGGAGGCCTCCATTTCGCGTTTGCGCGAAGCGAGGACATAGCGGGTCAGCAGGCCGGCGAGAGCCAGGACGAGAATGGTCACGATGGCGAAGACGACAGGTTCCCGACGCATGCTTTCCCGGGCCCGCCCAGCCAACGAGGAGGCACCATAGGTGAATTCCGGAGCAACTTTTGAGACCATGAGCGAATCATTTTTGGTCTGCCAGGCGGCCAGGTCGCCGAGAAGGCGGTTCCAGAAAGTCCGCTCTTGCAGGAAATTCATCCCTGCGAGGAGCTTCTCGGACGTGGGGGCGGTGAGGATGGTGGTGAGGAAGCCCATTTGGGTGGGAGTCTCAAAGGAAGCCATGACAATACTATCCTCGAGTTTGGCCCGGGCATCCATCTCAACGACATCGGGACGATCGAGGATGAGTTTGGCTTCGGGAGTGTTGCCGCGGATGCGGTTGATGACCTCGTCCAAGCCGGACGGCAAGGCGGAGCCGGGTTCAGGATTGGCAGAGACCTTGTAGCGGTAACGACCGAGATCCGCCAAAGAAATGGGAGCGCCATTGGTGACCTCATCGGGGAGGGCCGATGCCGGACCGACCACAAGCAGATTACGGCGGCTGCGCGTCATGCGGTAGGAGATTTCTGCTCGATGCAGGAGAGCTCCGGAGATTTGCGCGGTCTTGCCGAGGAAGGTCCAAGCCGCGTTGATGCTATCCGGCTCCCGGGAAGTGATGTAAACCGAGGTTTCCGTGCCATCGGGGCTGGCAGTGTAGGGAAAACCAGTCTGGGAAAGAAGCCCGAGACTGGGCAGGATGGCGCCCTTTTGCAGAGCTGGCATTACCAGCACGGAGTCGTCGTAGAGGGTAAAAAGGAGATTTTCCACCTGGTCGAGCTGACATTCGTCGGTTTCCAGCGGCACCATGAGGGGCGCGATGCGAATGACATTTCGGCCAGGCAGAAAACCGCGCGTGGGGAGGAAGATTTTTTGCTGCGCGTGGTAAGCCCCGTTGAGGTTGTTGATGCGGAAGGACTGGTGGAAAGTGTCGTTGATGAAGACGTTCAGGACCGAGTCGTTGCGGAAGGCTGAGCCATAGACGAAGTTGAGGCGCATCTCGACGTTGCTCATGTCGTTCTGCGAAAGATCCCCGGGCAGATAAATCGGCACCTCAAAGGCTCCAGTATTGAAACCGCGAATGGTGCGAGTGCGATAGCCCAGTCGCCGCAGGGAATATGAGCCGGCCAAGCTCAGAGGGGAGTTGCGGATGTAAACCGGCTTTTCCGGAATGGCCAAACGGTCCACCAAGGCAAACTGCGAGTCGGGCAAAGGAAAATTAATAAGGCTGAAAGCCAAAGCGGCTTGGCCCACTTCATCCGGAGTGTTACCGCTAATGACGATGAGGTAGTTGGAGGGATCGTCTTTGAGGGTTTTTACCCCGATGAAGCTTCCGGTGATCATGCTGATTTCCGGAGCAGTGAGAAAGGCGGAAAGGGCGTTGCGCGGGGCGATGACGATATTATCCCGCCCCTCGCGAATGCCTTCGGAATGGCTCACCCGGAAGGGCTGCGCACCTAGAGCGAGGGCGACCCCCTGGGTGACGATGGAACCCCAGCTGAGCATCGTTTCATCTTGGCTGGTGCCACCCGGGAAAACGAGGTGGAAGGAGTAAGGCAGCCAGAGCTTTTCATCCACGATATCGCGAATGGCTGAGAGCCGCAGCGGCACAGGCTGGGGAATCATTTCCGCTTCGAAGTAGCTCGTATCGGGATTGATCTGCGTGTAGAGTTCGGCAGCGTTGGGGTCCTGACAGCGCTCGGTGGAGCGTTGGGCGACGATAAATTGGACTTGGTTAAAGTTGGGTTTGAGGAGGGAGACCGGGAAGTCCACGGTGACGACATTGGAAGGGAAATTGGGATCAAGGCGCATCTGCCGCAGAATGCGGTCATTGAGCGCCACGGAAAGACTCGAGCGGTGCACCAAGAGGCTCACGGAGTTGGTGTAATCGAGCACCAAGCGGCAACGCAGGACCTTGTAGCGGGCCGGGATGGGCATGAAGACCGTGTAAATCGCGCGGTCGTTGCGCAACATAATTGAGCCTTCCATGCCGATGAGATTGCGCAGGGGAACACGGAAGGTCTGGGTGCCTGTCGGGAAGGTGCCGGTGTTCGTGGTATTCGCGGTAGCCGCAGAGGCGCTGGCAGTTGAGGAAGGGGCGGGCTCCGGGGTGGGGCTCGGTGAGGGGGAGGGTGAAGGCGAAGGACGGGCGGTTTGGGAGTAAGCCGCCGGCAGCAAGAGAAGCAGGGCGGCAAGCCAGGCGATGGGTTTCTGGGCGGGGCGACGGTAGGCTGGGCTCATGCAGTTCGGACGGTGGCGGACTTTGCCCGGTTGAAAAATGGGCTGTGGTTGAAAATGTGGGTAAAGAGTAAAAAGCTATGTTTTAGGCCGCTGCCTAGCAAGAAAACAAAACTACCCAAGACTCCGAGCCCGACTTCCCGGCGACGTTGGAATTCAATCCATCGCAGGCTGCTGCCATTGACCAGATCCACGATGCCGCGGCGTTCCTCCAGGGTCTCTGGCATGAATTGCACCCCGGTGTAAAGCGTGCCCGGGCGACTTCGGAAGTTTCGAATGACCACCGGTAATCGGAGGGTCTCCTCCCGACCTTCGAGTTGAACCTCCAGTTCCGCGCGTTCTTGCAACATAAGGAGCGGCTCGACCATGCGGTCCATGGCCAGTGAAGCACCGCCATTCGAGAGATCGGTTATCTTGACTTCTAAGGTCGTGCGCTTGGTATGCAGCTTACCGGTTAAGTCCGCCAGGGTGCGGGCTTGGGCTCGGCGTTGGCGGCGTTCCAGCAGGGCTCCGAGAGCCGCCAGCAAGAGAGAGAGGTTGAAAAAGGCCCAGAAGAGCGTCACTGAAGATGCGAAACGGTCGAGAGGGTAGGCAATCCAGCGATTGATACCGAAGCCGATGGCCAGGACCGTGCAGATGATGAGAATAAAAAACGGGCGCGCCAGTGGACTGACGAAATCCTTTTCCAGAGTTTCTCCTTTGGCCGTAACGTTGAATGTCGGGGCGCGAGGATTGAGAAAAACTTTGGCGATGGCCGGGAGGGTATAGACGGCCTGGATGAGTTCGTAGAGTTCCGAAACAAAGGACCAACGCACTTTGCCGAAGAGGAAGTCCGAAACGAGGAAGACCGTGAAGAGGTGCGGTAGGGCGAACGCGGCGAAGTCGAAAGAATTCGTATTGTAGATCTTCAGCCCGAAGATGAGAAACGCGAAGGGAGCGAGGATAAAAATGATGCGGGCATAGCCGAAAAACCAAAAGAAGCAGCTGCTGAAATAACACAGGCGCTGGGGCAGGGTGAGACCAGGAATGAGGAGGGGGTTTTTCAGCAAAAAAATCTGCACCATCCCTTGGGCCCAGCGAATTCGTTGGCCGATGAATCCCCCGAGGGTCTCCGGAGAGAGTCCGGCAATCATCGGCCGCTCGATGTAGGCGCTATTGTAGCCTTTGGAATGCAGGGTGAGGGCGGTCTCGGCATCTTCGGTAATCGTGTCCCCGACGATGCCTCCGACCTCCTTGAGACAAGAACGCCGCAGGACGGCAGCCGAGCCGCAGAAGAAAGCGGAGTTCCAGAAATCGAGCCCTTTCTGGATGACCTTGTAAAACATCTCGTTCTCGCTGGGCATGCGCGAGAAGGTGTCGAGGTTTTTCTCGATTGGGTCAGGATTGGTGAAGAAGTGGGGGGTTTGGACGAGGAAGAGCTTGGGATCTTTGAGGAAAAGACCGGTGGTGTTTTCGAGAATATCGCGTGAAGGAACGTGGTCGGCATCAAGAATGAGCACCAGTTCCCCGTCGCTGTGTTGTAAGCCATTGTTGATGTTCCCTGCCTTGGCGTGGAGATTGAGTTTGCGCGTTACATAAATCGCCCCGCAATCGGCACAGAGCTTCTGCAGGGCGGCGCGGCGGGCTTGAGAGCTGGCCGCTACCTCTGGCTTGGGGGACTGACAACGCTGGTCCGTGCCCCCGTCATCCAGCAGGTAAACTTTGAACTTATCTTTTGGGTAATTAACATTGAGAGCCGAAAGGAGGGTGATTTCCAGAAGTTCCGGAGCTTCATTGTAGCTGGGAATCATGATGTCCACTGTCGGCCATTCATCCTGGTTCTCCGGCAGAGGCTCTGGCTGCCGATCCAACGGTTCGATGTTCACGAAGATACTCAGGGCATACACGATGAACCCATAGAGCTCCGCGAAATAGAGTAAAATGGCGCAGGTGAAACTGATGGGGTCGTAGTAGGTGAGGGTGTAAAAAGTCCGCCAATAGAAATAGTCCACAGAAAGGAAGGCGGCAATGAGCAGGAAAACAATGCGGACGACTTCATTGTGGTTGAAGTAGCGTAGAACCAGGAGGGTCAGGACGCAAATAATGCCAATGGCCAGCTGCATGCGCGGAGTGACACTCGAGGCCGAGAAAATCATCAGTCCGAAGATCAGAGCCAGAGTGAACCCGATCTGCGCGCTGGCATAGGTGCGCAGACCCTGCAAGAAGCTGCCAGGGCCCGAGGAGTGAGAGAGACTGGAATCGGCGCTACTCACGACAGAGGAAAAACCAAGGGCCTGTGTGCAACTGGGCTGCGCAACAAGGGGGGAGGAGAGGGGAGCGCTCGGCTAACCTTTGGGGAAAACCGGCTGGAGAGGCTGGGGGAAAAGGCAGATTCGTCGTTCAAAAAAGTTTGGCAATCAACCAACCGACCACTCCGCTTACGGCCATGAGCACACCGACAGCCCCGCGAGCGACTGGATTGATTTGCGAGCCAACTTTGTTCAAGCGAACCATCAATTCATCGCCCTCTTTGATGATGAGAGCCATTTTCTTGGTCGCGAAATCCACGCTCTCATGATAGGTTTTGAAGTCCGCTGCCAGCTCCGCCAACTGCAATTTATTAATCAGTTCCTTGAGCTCTTGCAGTTGGAAATTGGTGCGTTCGGAATTGGATAGCAGGAGCTTGAGCTCTTCCTGGCTAGGTAGATGGAGTTTGGACAGATCGGGGGCTGCGCCGGCGCTGGAGGGAGCCGATTGCAGGCGGCCGTAAATGCTGAGGAGCTCCAAAAACGCCATGGCGGGGTCGTCATCGCGAATCTGGTGCTTTTTTTGCCATTCCAAAACGCGGGCCCGGATTTCTGGATCGAGATCGTTCATGTGCGTGCCGCTAGATAAGAACCTCTTTTACTCCATCGAGCAAAGTAAAAATCCGTCGTTGGAAATCCGTGAGTCGCTGGCGGTCCAGCAGGTAGAGCTGGCCTTCGGCCAAGGCTTCGGGAATGGTAATGGAGCGCCGCTGCAGCTCCTCGTTGAGGTGGGCAGCCAACTTGGGAAGGTCAATTTCCCGGGCTCCGGCTTCCAGCAGAGCAGTGCGGGCATGGCTGGCTTGGTAAATACGGAAGGTGGGGTTCATTTTGTGGTTTTTTACCACCAACCAATCCACTTGATTTTGGAAGCGCTTGACGGCCTCACCTGCTTGGTGGACGGCGTCTTTGTCATCCTCGATCACCAGGGCCAACGTGACGTGGAAGCCCTCCTCGCGGGCGATGCGGAGAAGGTTGGTCTCTTCCATCCAGTCGAAAACCAGACCTTGCCGCCCGACCATTCCGTCCAGGACTACGACCGGAGTTTCCGCCAATTTTTCCACCAACACATCGAGGTTTTCCGAATGGCGAGAACTGAGGAAGATCGCGTCGTGGATGAAGCGGGAGAGGGTGGAATTTGCGTGGTCCGGATCGTAGGCAGTGTAGGGGATCCCTTGACTGCGCAGCCAGGTGATAAACTGTATGCAGAAAAACGATTTGCCGACCCCGCCTTTGTCAATGGCCACCAGGACTAGACGGCGAGGAATGGTGCCGTTGCGGGAGAAGGCGGTAGGAGCTTGGGGAGCGGCAGGGGAGGGGTTCAAAAATCAAACCTCCTTCGGGGCGATGCGGGGCCGGACCACTTCTCGGCGTGCGATGGTGGTTTTAGCGCGGAATTTGGTGGCGGTTTCCGGCAAGAGCAGGCGGGAGATTCTTTCGAATTCGGCGAAGGTCCGAGATTGGTAGTTGCGGAGGCGTTCGCGTTCCAGCGGAGGGATGTTTTCCAGTTCCAAGAGTCCCCCGACGGTGAGGCTCATTTGCTGCATGCGGGCCAGGGCGGTCCAAGGCAGGCGATCGAGAATCATGTGTTGGGCACCCGCTTTGCTGAGTTTCTGCCGGGTGGCGCTTTCCTCGTAGATGGACGTGGTTTCGGAGGTCTTGAGATTTTGCACTACGAGCCAATCGGCATTTTCCCCGATAGCCTCGCTGGCCTGCGCAGCCTGAAAGACCGTGTCTTTATCTTCCTCGACGGTAAGCAGGATGGTGATTCCAATCCCGTATTGGGCCAACTGGTCGAAAAGTCCGGAATCAGCCATCCATTCCCAGTAACGCGGATGTTGGATCCCCGGCGAGTCCAGCAGGACAACTTCGCCAGATTGAAAGCAGTCCAGGAGCTGCTCCGAGGCATCAGGCTGGGCCAGGTCAAGGAAGACGGAATCGGGGAGGAAGCGGGTCAGGGAGGCGTTGTGCCAGTCGCAGTCCACGGTGGTGGCCTTGACTCCTTTGGAGTTGAGCCAGTCTACGATCTGCAGTAACAAAAAGGTCCGCCCGGTGCCTCCTTTACTGGTTCCAGTGATAACCAAACGTTTGTGCTGCAGTTCGGAGGCGTGTTTTCCGTAGGCCAGGGATGCGTTCATGAAGGGCTGGGTCGAGGAGGGAAGGGGTTATGGGCTTAAAATGAGCGATGGGCTGATGGTTGGTAGTGGCCGGTTTGGCATATCGGCAGAAGCAGCGCTTCCAAGGGCTGGGTGAATCGGAGGTTGCTATTTTTCAAACGGTTCCATACCTTGCGCACGACCGCTTGGCAACAGAGATATTTCCTAGATTCCCCCGACAAAAAATGCCCGATTCCGCCCCATTGCCCCTCCTGCTTGTCGAAGACGATCAAATCATTTCCCGATTTCTCACCAAATTCCTCGCTCGGTTTGGTTATGAAGTGACGGCGGTGCCGAGCGCCGAGGCTGCCCTGGTCAAGCTTGGGGAGCATTTTTTTCCGTTGGCATTCGTGGATATCAATCTTCCGGGAAAGAGTGGATTGGATCTCTGTCGGGAAATCCGGCAGCTACCCGAGGGAGAGCATTGTTACATTATCGTCGGGACGGGAGAAGCGGGGCCAGATCAGTTGCAAAACATACTCAATCAAGGAGCGGATGATTACATTCCCAAGCCCTACCAGCCAAGCGAACTCTCCATTCGCATGGCCGTGGCGGGAAAACGGGTGGCAGGGATCAAGGCTCTGCGGGAGGCTCAATCGGAATTGCGATTCCTTGCTTGCCACGATCCACTGACCCGCCTGCTGAACCGTCGGCAGCTGGAGCCTTCGATCGAGGCGGCGCGCCATGCTGAGGCCGGGAAGCCTGCGCAATCATCCATACTTTTAATTGACCTCGACCACTTCAAGGAGGTCAACGACATCTGTGGCCACCACATGGGGGATCGCATCTTGCAGGAAGTATCGGCGATTTTACGGGCGGTGCTTCCGTCGCAGGCGGCGATCATTCGTTATGGGGGAGATGAATTTGTCGGGGTGCTGCCCGGGGCCAATCCCTCGCAGGCGGTAGAATTTGCCGAGCGCATTTTGGCTCGTTTGAATGGCCTGGACTTGCCGGAAATTCCCGCGCTCTTGAAGCCGGGAGCTTCCATTGGCATCGCTTGGATCAACCCCGAATTGCCGCCGGAGGAGATTTTCAAACATGCCGATGCGGCCTGCTACCGCGCCAAGTCGCAGGGGAAAAACCGCGCCGAGGTCTATGTGGAATTTGATGCCCGCATGCTACACACCGACTATTCCCGCAAGCGGCAGGAAGCGGCGAACATTGAAACGACGGAGGGCAACTACCTGCGGCTCTTCTTTCAGCCCGTCTGCGATTTGCAGTCCGGGAAACTGGTCTTCCAAGAATCGCTGCTGCGTTTCTTTGGCTCTCAGCAAAACGATGCCATTCAAGCGGCGATGTTCCTCTCGCAGATCAACGATCGCACCTATGTGCGTTCGATTGATCACTTCGTCGCGGAGGAAATTTTCCTGCATCTGGCGGAAAACCCAGATCTCACCGCTTCCATTAACATCTCGGCAATGTCCATTGCGGACTGGAGCTTCACGGAAAACATCCGCCGACTCCTGGAGCGCTATCAAGTGGATGGTTCGCGGCTGCTTTTGGAGATCACGGAGACGCAGGCAATCAAAGATACTCAGATGGCCAAAGCGGTGGTGCAGCGGATCCACGAGTTGGGAATCCGGATTGCGCTGGACGATTTTGGCACGGGCTTTTCTTCCATCACCTCGCTGCGGGAGTTGCAGGTGGATCTGGTTAAGCTGCACGGGGACATGACGCGGAACGTGCTGGTGGAATCATTCAACCAAGTGATGTTTGAGGCTCTCACGGTGATGTCGCGGGGGATTGGTTTTCAGACCGTCGCCGAGCGCATCGAGACGGTGGAAGAAATGCAGTTTGCCCGCGACCAAGGGATTCATTTGGGGCAAGGCTATCTCTTGGGGCGTCCCCGGGAAACTCCCTATCGCCAATCGGATATCCCGGCCGACCTCTTCCTCCCCGGATAAGCCCCAGAAAAACCCTATGCCGAACCATCTTCCGCCCAAAGCCAGGGCCTATTGGGGGAAAAATCTCCTTCTCTTGTCCATTTTACTCACGATTTGGTTCGTGGTGCCTTTTCTCTTAGGTATCGTCTGGGCGGCCCCTCTGAATGAAATTCGCATCGCCGGATTTCCGCTGGGTTTCTGGATTGCGCAGCAAGGGGCGATCCTGGTTTTCGTGCTGATTATTTTGGCATACGCCGTCATCCTGCGCTGGCTGGACCGGCACTACGAGGTCGAGGAATGAACTTCACGGCAGAAATGGACATCCGGGAGTGGACGTATTTCTTCGTCTTCCTGACCTTTGGTCTCTACGTGATGATCGCGATCATCACCCGGGTAAAGAGCACCGAGGGCTTTTACGTGGCCGGGCATGGGGTGCCATCCTTGGCCAACGGTATGGCGACAGCGGCCGATTGGATGAGTGCGGCCTCGTTTATCTCCATGGCCGGGATGGTTTCCTTTCTGGGCTATCGCGGATCGGTCTATCTCATGGGTTGGACCGGGGGCTATGTGCTCCTGGCTTTATTGCTGGCTCCGTATCTGCGCAAGTTTGGCAAATTTACCGTGCCGGATTTCGTCGGGGATCGGTATTATTCCAAAGGGGCGCGATTGGTGGCAGTTTTCTGCGCGATTTTCATTTCGCTGACCTACGTGGCGGGGCAAATGCGGGGAGTCGGAGTGGTTTTTTCCCGTTTTCTGGAAGTGGATATTAACTTGGGGGTCATCTATGGAATGGCCTTGGTTTTTGTCTATGCGACTCTGGGGGGAATGAAGGGGGTGACATGGACCCAGGTGGCGCAGTATGTGGTGCTCATCATCGCCTACATTATTCCAGCGGTGGCCATTTCCAAAGCCCTCACCGGCCACGCCATCCCGCAGATCGGTTTCGGTGCGCCGTTGCTCTCCGGGGAGCATGCCGGGGTGTATCTGCTGCAGGCGATTGATGATATCCACCGGGAACTCGGCCTTCCCGAATACACGGGGGCATTTGGTCCTGGTTCCTCCATGGTGGATATGTTGGCCATTACTCTGGCGCTCATGGTGGGCACGGCCGGCCTGCCGCACGTAATCATCCGATTCTACACCGTGAAAAGCGTGGAAGCCGCGCGCTGGAGCGGCTTCTGGGCCATCCTGTTTATTGCTCTGCTTTACACGACGGCGCCCTCGGTGGCGGTGTTTGCCCGGGTGAATCTCATTCAAACCCTCAACGGCGAGGCCTATGAGAAACGCCCGCCATGGTTTCAAAATTGGGAAAAAACCAAACTCATTCGCTTCGAGGATAAAGATGGAGATGGCCGGATGCGATTCAGTGCCGAGGCGGAGACGAACGAGATTCTGGTGGACCGGGATATCATGGTGCTGGCTTTGCCGGAAATGGCCAACCTGCCGCCTTGGGTGGTGGCCTTGGTAGCAGCTGGGGCACTGGCGGCCGCCCTGTCCACGGCGGCGGGTTTGTTGGTGGTGATCTCCTCGGCAGTTTCCCACGATTTGGTGAAAAAAATCTTCAAGCCTTCCATGGGGGAGAAGGAGGAGTTGGCCTACGCGCGGGTAGCGGCGGGAGGAGCGGTGATGATTGCTGGCATCTTCGGGATTTTCCCGCCCGGCTTTGTGGCGCAGGTGGTGGCTTTTGCTTTTGGCTTGGCTGCCAGCAGCTTCTTCCCAATTTTGGTTTTGGGGATTTTCAGCACTCGCACCACGAAGGAAGGGGCGATTGCCGGAATGCTCTCGGGGATTCTTTTCACTTCGGCTTACATCATCTACTTCAAATTCATCCAACCCGTCTCGGGTCCGGAACAATGGCTTTGGGGGATCAGTCCGGAAGGAATTGGCGCGGTTGGGATGCTCTTGAACTTTGTTGTGACACTGATCGTGACCCGTCTCACCCCGGCACCTCCAGAGGATGTTCGGCGAGCCGTGGAGCAGATCCGCTATCCGAACTTGCAGAACTTAGAATCGGTGGAGCTCTGAGTTGGGAATCTCCTGGGCCTTCTCGCGGCTGCCGCGCTCAACCCGGGACTGGATTTTTTTCTCAGATCGGAATATGAAAGATGAAATGCCCCTCTGCCAACAGGAATCCCGATCTGACTTAGCACCAAGGCTGCTCTCCCTGCCAGTTACGAGCGCTGCTGTCCTGCGGGTGATGGCCGGGGTGCTCTGCCTTTTGGGGGCGGTGCTGGGAGGGCGTGCGGAAACGGCGGTGTTGGATTTTCCGATTCGTTGGGAAGATCCTCTGCCGGAGTGGATTCCGGCGGTGCCGATCGAATGGGAGGA
Source organism: uncultured Chthoniobacteraceae bacterium (assembly GCA_964595865.1). Taxonomy (GTDB): domain Bacteria; phylum Verrucomicrobiota; class Verrucomicrobiia; order Chthoniobacterales; family DYNR01; genus CAZQRL01. The sequence goes on along the minus strand of CAZQRL010000002.1, from coordinate 219,877 downwards.
TCGCGATTTCCGGCGTTTGGAGGTGCCTTTGGTGGGGATCCCGGCTGGTCAGCGGATTTTGGTCACGGTGGTGTTTCGCGAGGGAGAGACCCAGCGGTTGTCGGCTTACTGGGTGCCGGAGGGGGAAAATTCAGGAATCAGTATTGTGGAAAATTTACTTGAGGGGCTGGAGGGCTGGAACCAACGCCTGCTCCTGCTCACGCCTGAGCTCACCTCTCGGCCGGGGAGTCTGATATTCGATTCGTCTGGTTCTTCGCGGGTGGTCCAGCGGCTGGTCTTCCATCGGCTTTCCCCGGGTCAGAGCTTTACCCTGCCGGCGAAAGCGGATGATCCGATCTTCGCCCCGGGACGTGGGTTTTATTTCCAGACCGATTTGGAAAAACCCGGTATGCCGCCCCCGGATGCCTGGTTCGGTAAATTCAGTGAAGCCTGGCTGCAGGAAAAGGCGGAGCCTTTGGAGGGGGGATTGGAGTTTGCTGTGGACATCCAGCCAGCACCGACCAGTGCGGTGCTTCGCTTTGAGCTCAACGGTCGTGGAGGGGTTCCGGAGCTTTGGGTGAATGGGCGAAAGGTCTCTGGAATTTCCTTGGAGATACCCTCTTGGCGAGATCCGGCCTACTTGTGGGAAAACCACGCCGGAGATTTTGTCTATGCCGGCTGGCGCAGCGGATGGGTGGCTTTGCCGATGGGGCTTCTACGGGCTGGCGAGAATACCTTCACTTTCCTGCCAGCCCACCCCAAGGATGCTCTTCGTAGCACCCGACTCGAGCTATTTTTCCCCACCGCCCGCGCGGCTGCCACGACGCCGTTGCTGCCAGCGGAAAATCCTGATCTGCCTGCGGCGGATGATTTGCCCGCGGCTTGGCAATCCGATTTACTGGAGGGTGCTTCGGCCCCTTCCAGCCCGCTTGCCCCCGCCGAGGAGTCTGGCTCGCTGTTTCGGACCTCTCTTTTCTGAACCTTTCTCTCCTGCTTCCCGCCATGCGTTCTCCTTCCTCCCTTGCCCAACATCGCCACCCAACTCCCCGCCCTCACGACGCATACACCCTCTTTGAAATCATGCTCGTTTTGGGCATCATTTCTATTCTGGTGGGGTCAGCGATTTACCTTTTGGTGGGCAATGTGGATGCCGCGCGCGAGCAGCGCGTAGATGCCGACATCCAGGCGATTTCAACCCAGCTGAGAACCTACGAGTTGCAGAACTTCACTTTTCCCACCACGGCGCAAGGCTTGGAGGCCTTGGTGAAGAAGCCCACGTCAGAGCCAGTTCCGCGTCGCTGGCGGCAGCTCATGGAGTCCGTGCCGCTGGATCCCTGGGGCACCCCGTATCAGTATGCCTACCCCGGTAAACGCAACCCCAAAGGCTACGATCTCTACTCACTCGGGGCCGATCGCGTTCCAAGCGATGACGATTTGCCGCGCTCGGACTAGGCTTCGCGGGCGGGGTGGTCGGGCTGGGCTGACGCTCATCGAAATTTCTCTCGCCTTGGGAATCGCCGTGGTTTTGGCGGCGGTGGCCCTTCCGGCAATGGGGGGCTGGATTGAAGAGCACAAATTGCGCTCGCAGCTCACGGATTTTGCCGAGGTGGTGATGCGCGCGCGGTTGGAGGCGGAAGCGACCGGGGAATCCCGCTGGGTGGTCTTGGGCGGGGAAAGCGGGCGCGATGACTCTGCCGAGCCATGGAGGGTTTCCTTTGCCTCCGGTTTCATTCTGCAAACTCAGGGTGCCGATGGCAAATGGGGGCCTGCACCGGGGGTGATCCGGATTGAAGCCGGCGGGATTCTTAACCCGCGCCTCTATCGTCTCGTTCTCGGAGAGCGCTGGATTTCTTTCCGCTTTGATTCTCTCACTGGGCACCTGCGGGAGGAGGAATTTTCCCTATGATTTTCCAACGTCGGGCCTTTTCCCTGGTCGAGGTTTTGGTGGCTCTGGGAATGTTTGCATTTGCCGTGATCGGCCTACTCATGGCCTATAACTCCTCTCTCAACGCGGCTCGGGAAGTGCGTCGGGAAAGCGAGATCCGCCAATTGCTGGAAGACCGGGTGGCCGAATGGGAGGGCAGTAGTCTCGAACCCACGGAAAACCGCGGCGACTCCCGACTGCCCGGGGTGAGTTTATCAGAAAACTGCCAACCGCATGAGTTCATCGGGCCGGACCAAACGATTTATCGGGGTTTTTGGAAAATCACCCTCACGGCGGAGTGGCAGGAGGGTGGAAGTCCGCAATCCATGCAAGCAGAGTTCCTGCGCTACCAGCCGTGATCTGGATTATGCCCTCCACCTCACGCAAATCTCGCTGCCGCTCGGGCTTTACCTTGGTGGAGGTGATTCTGGCGATGCTGATTTTTTCCCTGTTAGCCGGGGCGGTCTTTGTCAGTGTCTCAGCGGTGAGCAATGCCAGCGCGGTGCTCGGAGTGGAGCAAATGAACCATCGCAAGCTGGATGCCTTCGTGCGCTGGTGTCGGCAGGGATTTCAAAACATTTCCGGGCAAAGCGAGCTGTTTCTGCGCACCCGGGATGCCGGAGCGGCCGGGCTGGCGGTCGAGTTAGTGCTGCGTCGGGCACCGGGGGCGTTTCCGCTGGGGGAGTTCGATGCCCGGGGTAGCGACATCCTTTTGGGGGCCATCCCGGATGGTCGCGGCGGGGCGGTCTTTTCCGTTGCCCGGCTTCCGGGGGGGCTTCTCGGAGATGCATTTGACCAGGAGCTGGCCCGAGCCGAGTGGTTTCCGGTGCTGGAAGGCATCCGCACCTTGCGCTGGGAGTTTTGGAATCCTGTCGAGGAGGCTTTTATTGAGGAATGGCCAGAAGGGCGCGGTCTGCCAGAACGAATCCGCCTGCGGATTTCTTTGCAGGATGGTAACGAGGTCGAAGCAACCTTCCGCTTGCCGCGTCTGAGTAACCCCGGAGCAAATCCGGTCGTTCCTGTGCCCTCGCCGACTCCGGAACCCACTCCCGAATCGTGATTTCACCCCATTCAAGCTGCTTTCGTTGGCGGCGCGCGGCTGCTCTTTTCCTGGTGCTGTGGGCGATTCTGGTCATTTCGGTGGCGGTGCTGGTGGCGGCGTCGCTGGTGGATTTGGATTTGGAGAGTGAGACCTTGGCCGCGCGGAGGTTCGCGGCCCGACAGATGGCCCTGAGCGGGCTCGCGGTCGCCTCCCATCCCGAAATCAAACCCGGCAATCCTCTGCTGCACCAAACCTTTCCCGGCGATGCCGCCTGGGATGTGCGGGTGATCAACGAGAATGGAAAAATCAATCCCAATACGCTTCTCGCCGCCAAGGACTTTAACGGACTGCGCAATCTGTTTTCGTATTGGGGTTTGCAAGACAAGGAAATCGAGATCCTCCTGGACTCGCTGGTGGATTGGGTGGATGCGGACGAATTTCGTTCGCTCAATGGTGCCGAGGCGGCTGATATTCCGCTTGATAGCGGATGGTCCCGTCCGGAGAATCGTCCTTTTTTAGCAGTGGAGGAAATGGAACGAGTGCGCGGCATGGAGTTGGTGGCCCGGAAAGCCCCGGGCTGGGCGGATTTCTTTTCCGTGCATGCGTCGAATCTTTTCGATCTGCAATTTGCTCCGGCCGAAGTGCTGATTGCTTTTGGGGGAATTGATGAAGAGCGAGCGCGCCGATTTGTTGCCTTGCGCGCCGGGGAGGATGGGGTTGAGGGCACGGAGGACGACGTGATCTTTGAAAGCCTGGGGGATGCCTGGGTGGCCCTCGGGGTTTCTTCGGCTGAGCTGCAGGGCTTGGGCGGCCGATTCGCCCTGGGGGGCGGGCTCCGGCGGATCGAAAGCATCGGGCGTTCCGGTCCGGCCTCGTATCGGATTTATTCCATTCAACCGGGAGGCGGAACGGCTGATCCCTTGGCGAGGCGCGAGCGATGAAAAAACCGCATACCCCGCTTCGCCTTCTTCGCCCGACCGATGCGGGTTGGCAGATTTTTTCCGAACCTTCCAAGGAAGAAGAACCTAACAGTCCACCTGCGGTGATTGGCAGCCCGGCTGAAGCTCCGGCGGGACCGGTGATTTATGTAATGCCGGCTTCCCGAGTGATTAGCGAGGCACTCTGGCTCCCGGTGAGCGAGGAGGATCTGGTGCGTGAAGCGGTGTGGCTGCAACTCGAAGTCCGGGGCCTCCTGCCGCCGAATCCGGCCCCCGAACAGGTGGAAATCACCACCCTTCGGCGCGAGACCAGTCGCACTTTGGTGCGGGCGGATGTTTATCCGGGAGATCTCAGCCTGCCTCCGCAGTTGCAAGCGCAGCATTTTCTACCTTCGCCCTTGGTCTGTGAGCTGTCGGCAGAGACCCTGGCGATCTGGCGGGAGGAAGGAAATCTGGTTCTGGCTCTGGCGTTGGCGGAGGGGGTGTTGTTCTGGGAGAGCCGCTCCGACCTCACCACCCCCGAAGCGCTAAAGGCCGCGTTGGAAATTTTTTTCTTGGAATGGGAAAGCCAACAGCTCCCCAGCATGGTCCAACGCATTGAGGATCATTCGGGGATACTCCAAAGCGCATCCTGGCAAGGATTACCGATAGTCTCGGCGAACCCACCGGTTCCGCCGCTTCGCTGGCCGGTCCGATTCCCGGAGTGGGTGCCACCAGCAGTGCGGGCAGCCCGCTTGCAAAAGGAACAAAAAGAAAAAATCCTGCAAATCCTGCAGGTCGTGGGCACCACGCTGGGGCTTATTGTGCTGGTCTTGGTGGGCTACTTTACCTGGCAGCGCACGCAGTTGGCTCTCCTCGAGCGCGAAGCCGTGCGGCTTGAGCAGGCCGCCGAGCCGCTACGAGAAACGGCCCGAAAATGGGAAGAACTCGCGGGCTCCATCGAGCCCTCCTCCTTCGCGCTGGAACGCCTGCTCCTGGCCGTGCAAGCCTTGCCAGGGAACGGCGTGCGCCTTTCGCTCTTTGAAATGAATACCGGCGGGCTGCGTCTCGAGGGAGATGCCCGGAACGTGGGGCTGGCGAATCTCTACTACAACGCGCTGCGGGCCGCTCCCGGAGCGGAAGCTTTCACCTGGGAAATGGCCCCGCCGGCCCTGCAGCCGGATAACTCCGCCAAATTTGCCATCGAAGCCACCTTCCCTCCCTGACCACCCATGCGCACCCTTACCCGTAACGAAAAAGTTCTCGGTGGGCTCTTCCTGGCCTTGGCGGTCGGCCTGGTGCTTTTGGTTCTCGCTTCCACCGCTCGTCGCTGGGTCCAACAAGGGCAAACCGCACGTCGGGAACTCCAGGCCCGCATCACCGAAGCCCAGCAATGGCTCGATGAGGAACCTCTCTGGAGAGCCCGCGCCGATTGGCTGCGGGCCAACCCGCTTCCTCCTTGGCACGCCGAAGAATCTGAGGCCGAGCTCATTCAAAACCTGCAGGCCTCGCTGGCCCGGGAAGGAATTACCATCAATAGCCAACGCCTGCTTACCGCCTCCGAGCAACCCGGACAGAACACGATTGGCGCCGAGCTTTCGCTCAAAGGCACCACCACGCAGATCGTGCGCTGGTTGCATGGCACTCAGCAACCCGGAGAGTTTCTCACCATCCGGCAGATCAACCTGCGCGCGGATGCCGATAAGACCAATCTCCGTGCGGATGTTTCCTTGGTGCGACATTATGGCGAAGCCTCAGGTGAAGTAAACCAACCCACTGATTTGCCGGTTGCGCCTGTTTCGCTCCCGGAAAGTCCTCCGGAAAGTCCACTGCCAGGAGGCAGCGAAATTTTGCCGACTGAGCCTGCCGTGCCCTCCACGCCGGAACCCACACCGCAGTGGGGGCCGGCGCCACCACTAAACCTGCCGACGCCAGTCGAACCTGCGGAAAGCAGTCCCGATGCAGGGGCATTTCCACCGCCTCTTCCGACTCCGGAGCAACCGGACCTTGTGCCGATGCCGATTCCGGAGGATATTCCTGCAACCCCTGTTCTCGAGAAGACCGATTCCCCTTTGCCGATTGTGCCCATCCCGTGAATGCTCTGCGCCGCCCTTTCCTTGCTCACTGCTTACTGGGCCTTCTGTGGTCCGGCTTGGCGACTGCCCAGGACGAGTCCACCCCGGAGCCAACTCCGGACATGCTGGTGGAGGCGATCGAGTCGGAGGGGAGTGCCGTTCCGGGCCTGCCGCCGCCCCGCTACCCCCTCGATCGCTACGCGGTCATTTGGGAAACTTCCCCCTTCGTTATCGTCACAGATCTCTCGGGGCAGAACGATGAACTGGCGGGCCGCTATGTCATAACGGGGTTTTTCCAAGTGGGGGGCAAAGATGTGGTGCTCTTTTTCGATCGCACCAGCTTGGAGCGTTTTCCGCTCTCTCCCGGTGAGCAGCGCAACGGGCTCACCTTGCAGAGCTTGCAGCACCAAGGTGATTTGAATGGCCTCCGAGCAGTTTTGAGCCAGGGGGGCATGACTGCTGAACTACGCTACGATCCGCAAGCGGTGCCAGCGGTGGGAGCGCCCGGGCAAGTTCAGGCTCAGCCAGTTCACTCCCCACCGATGCCGCCGGGAATGCCAGGGAGCCCGGGGATGCCAGGGCAGCCTGCCACTGGACAACTGGTTCCTGGGCAGGCTATGGTGGGTCAGCCGGTGGCGGTTCCCGAGGAACAACCTGCTCCAAGGCGCATCATTCGACGGCGAAACATCGTGGCCCCGGAATAATTATTTCTCATGTCCCGTTATTACTTCATTCTCCTCTTGCTTGTGGTAGCGCTCTCTCCCCTGGCGGCCCAAGTGCCCCCGCCCCCTCCTCCGCCAGCCAACTTGCCAGCCCCGAGCACAGATCCCAACCTCAACCAAAGCGGCGGGTTGGATGCGGTGACCATCCAGTTGCCGAATAATCCCGTGAGCGAGGTCCTTTCGATTTATGAATCGCTCACCGGCAAACGCCTCCTGCGCGATGCCAATCTCGCTGGGCCGAATATCTCTATTTTTGTTCCGGGACAGCTCGCAAAAAAAGATGCTGTCGCTCTCATCGAGTCCGCGCTGCTGCTCAATGGCTATTCCATCGTGCCTTTGGATGACCGCACATCGAAGGTCTTGGGGCAGGGCCGCTCGCCGCTTGGCGAAGCCATCCCGCTTTTTGCTGATCCATCGTTGCTGCCTCCGAATGAAGAGCTGGCGAGCTACTTCATGTTGCTCAATTACATTTCTCCGCAGGATGCGCTGCAGGTTTTCAGCAACTATGTGACCATGCGCCCTCAGGGCACGATCGTAGCGGTGCCAAATTCCAACGCGCTGGTCATCACCGACAATACGACGCTCATTCGCCGCCTCATCGAATTGCAGCGTTTCATTGATGTGCCGGGGGCGCGGATTCTCACGGAGTTTATCCCGCTAACTCGTGCCGATGCGGAGAGGGTGGCTGAGACGGTGAACAAACTCCTGGAGGAAGAGAATAAAGACCCGACTGCTGCTCCGGCGGCCTTGCAAATTAATACCGGAGAGGTCATCCCTAAGGTGCCTGGGGTTCCGGGGGATGGTGCTCCGGCCGTTCCGGTGCCGACCGGGGGAGGGGATCGTTCTTCGATTCAACGGCTGAATTCCCTTATTCGCGTGATTCCCGACACCCGGACCAACCGCATCCTGGTGGTTGCTCCCGAGCATCGCATGGCATACCTGCAGCGGCTCATTCGCGATTTGGATGCGGCAGTTTCCCTGGAAACGGCCCTGGAGCGCTCACTGCGTTTTGTCTCCGCCGGCGATGTGCTCCCGGTCTTGCAAAATATCCTCGCCGAGGGGGATGATGCCGGCTCATCGGGCGTGGCCGGCGGCGGTGGAGGTGGGTCTGCTCCATCGGTTGGCACTGGCTCTAACCTGCCCACTGGTGGCCGCTTGGGAGGCGGGGGCAATGGGGACTCCTCCATCACCCCAAACCTACTGGGTTCACCCCAGGAAGCCACCGCGCCGCAAGCCGTGAGCGTTGGCAAAGCCCGCATCATTGCCGATCGCAGCTCCAACAAAATCATTGTTTTGGGACCTCCGGAGGTGCGGGAAAAAGCCTCACGAGTCCTCGACATGCTGGATCAGCGCCCGAAGCAAATCTACCTCGCCGTAATTATTGGGCAGCTCACGCTGCGCAATAGTCTCGAAGTCGGTTTTGATTATCTCATCAAATACAAGGAAGCCTCCGGCAACAATGGGAATACCCTCTTCGGACTCGGTGGGATCACCCGCACCGGGGCTCTCGATTTGCTTCCCGATCCCAGCTCCCTGTTGACGAATGACCTTGTGACCAAGGCGGGGATGTCCGGAGGTCTCACGGTCTTCGGCACCATTGCGGAGACGGTGGATATCTATGCAAAATTTCTCGCGCAGAATGGTGACTTCAAAGTTATCTCCCGCCCGATTGTCTATACCGCGAACAATAAGAAGGCCGTGATTGCCTCGGGGCAAGACGTGCCGGTGCCAACGAGTACCGTCACATCTGCCTTGGCGACCGATCCCAACCAAACCAGCACTGCTCTGACCTCCAACATTGGCTTTAAGAAAGTGGAGCTCAAACTCGAAGTCATTCCTTTGGTAAATTCGGAGGATGAGGTCACACTCACCGTGGCGCAACAAAACAACAACATCATTGATACGGTGCTCATTTCGCAAAACCGAGTGCCCGTGATTGGCACGCAGGAGCTGACCACCACGGTGACGGTGCGCAACCGCAACACCATCGTCTTCGGCGGCTTGATAACCGAGGAGGACAAGCGCGATACCGCAGGCATTCCGTTGCTCAAAGACATTCCCGGCTTGGGCTACCTCTTCAGCAATACGGCCAAAGAAAAGGTGCGGCGGGAATTGGTGATTCTCATACAGCCCTTCATTATTTCTGATCATGAGGATCTGGTGGAGGCGCAGATGGCCATGCGGGAGGCCAGCCGGCTGGATGATGAGATGCAGGAGCTGGAGGTGCAGACCATCCGGCGGGCCGAGCCGATCTACACCTTCCCCTCTCAACCGCAGCGCTAGTTTATTTCCTCTCCTCCGCGCCTCAGCGTCCTTTTTGCTCATGGAATCTATCAGCCAGCCCGATTCCCCTGCATCTTCCTCTGACTGGTTTGCTCTCGCAAAACGCCGCCTCCCTGGGGGGGTGAATTCCCCGGTGCGCGCTTTTCGTGCCGTGGGTGGAGAGCCGTTTTATGTGGCGCGTGCGGAGGGGTGCCGGTTGCATACGGTGGATGGACGGTCCTTGGTGGACTATGTTGGCACATGGGGACCGGCGATTCTGGGGCATGCTCCCGCGCCAGTGGTCACCGCAGTGCAGGAGGCTGCCACGCGCGGTCTGAGCTTCGGCACCCCGCACGCGCTGGAAGTCGAAATGGCTGAGACGCTTTGTCGTCTCGTTCCCAGCTTGGAGAAGGTGCGTATGGTCAATAGCGGCACCGAAGCAACCATGAGCTGTCTGCGCTTGGCGCGGGGCTTTACCGGGCGCGAGAAGATAATCAAGTTTGCCGGGTGTTACCACGGCCACGTGGATAGCCTCCTGGTCAAAGCCGGTAGCGGGGCTCTTACTTTGGGACAGCCGGACAGCGCGGGCGTGCCCGCTGCTTTGGCAAGTCTCACCCTGACCCTGCCTTTTAATCAGTTCGAGCCTCTGCGGGCAGCTTTTGCCGAGCACGGGCGCGAACTTGCGGCGGTAATACTTGAGCCCGTTCCCGCCAATGCAGGGCTCTATCTGCCCCAGCCCGGCTTTCTCGAGGAGCTGGCCCGTCTTTGCCAGGAACATGAAACGTTGCTGATTTTCGACGAGGTGATGACGGGTTTTCGGTTGGCGCCGGGGGGGTATCAAGAGCTTTGTGGGATCACGCCGGACTTGAGCGCTTTTGGCAAGGTCATCGGGGGTGGACTGCCCATGGGGGCTTTTGGCGGGCGAGGGGAAATCATGGACTACCTGGCTCCCACCGGGCCGGTCTATCAGGCAGGAACCCTCTCGGGAAACCCCTTGGCCCTGGCTGCGGGGTTAGCGCAGTTGCGCGAGTTGGAACGCCAGCAGGGCTGGAAAATTCTGGAAGAAATCGGGTCGGAAATTGAAGCCGAGCTGCGACCTTTACTGCGTGGGCATCCGGTGACTTGGCACCGTATCGGCTCCATGTTTTGCCTCTACTTCACCCCGGGGCCGGTGCACAACCTCGACGATGCCAAACGCTCCGATACCGCCCGCTTCGCGCGCTTTTTTCAAGCCTGTCTGGATCGCGGGATCTATTTGGCACCATCGCAGTTCGAAGCTGGGTTCATCTCGTTGGCGCACGCGGAGCCGGAGGCCCGGGAGCTAACGGTCCGGGTTCTGCGCGAGGCTCTGGCAGCTTCCGCCTGAGTCTCCCAGATTGCACTTTGGCCGTCCTTTGCTAGTTTCTCGGCCTCTTTTTATGAAGCCTCTCTCTCTCTTGTTCTCCCCCGAAGTCACAGATTCCGCCGCCCGAGTCCCTTTGCGTTCCGAGGTGCCTGTATCCGATACCTGGGATCTCACTCCACTTTTTCCCAATGACGCGGCCTGGGAAGACGAGCTGCTACGATTGGCAGAAGAATATCCACGCGTGGCCGAATATCGCGGGCGGGTGACAGAATCCGCCGCCACATTGTTGGAGGTTTTGCAGGCGGAGAAAGGGTTGGATTTGCGTATTGAGCAGCTCAATCAATATGCTGCGCTGCGACTTGCGGAAGATAGCAGCAATGCCGATTCCCTCGCTCGGGAGGCGAAGTTGCAAAGCTTGCTCACCCGCATCGGCGAGGCCCTGGCGTTTCTCCTGCCGGAGATCCAGTCTGCTGACGACGCGACTTTCGATTCCTGGCTCCAGGACCCTCGGCTCGCCGATTGGCATGTTTCCTTGCGCAAGCTGCGCCGCCGCAAGCCGCACACTCTGGGGGCTAGCGAGGAGCGCCTCCTGGCTCTCGGGGCCAGTGTAGTCGGGGGACACGGCGAGACGTTTTCCCAACTGACCAACGTGGACATGAAGTTTGGGACCATTACCGATCCTTCCGGGCGCGAAATCCCGCTCACGCAAAGTTCCTTTTCTTCTTTTTTGGTGCGTCCCGAGCCGGAGTTGCGCCGCCAAGCTTTCCAGCAATTCTATGCCGAGTTCGGTGACCATAAGTTCACTCTGGCCTCGGCCTTGGCGAATTCCATTCGGGCGGACGTTTTCTATGCCCGGGCCCGGAATTACCCCTCCGCCTTGGAAATGGCCCTCTTTCAGGATGATGTGCCGGTAAGTGTCTATGACAACCTCATCGCCACCGTCCGGGCTAATTTGACGCCGCTTTTCGACTACTACGAATTACGCCGACGGACACTCGGGCTAACGGAGATTCACCAATACGACACCTACGTGCCTTTGGTCGGGGAAATCAAAACCCGGGTTTCCTGGGATGAGGCCGTAGAGAAGGTGATCCAGGCGCTAACGCCGCTCGGGGAGGAATATGCCCAAACTCTGGCGCATGGGCTGGGAGCAGGGCGGTGGTGTGATCGCTACGAAAACAAGGGCAAGCGCAGCGGGGCCTTTTCTTACGGGACCTATCAGAGCCCGCCTTACATCCTGATGAACTACAAGGAGGACGTGTTTTCGGACGTCTATACCCTTGCACACGAGGCGGGCCATTCCATGCACACGTGGTATTCCCAGCGGGCGCAGGTCTATCAAAACTACCACTACCCCATTTTCCTCGCCGAGGTCGCCAGCACTTTCAACGAGATGTTACTCACGGAAAGTCTGCTCGCCTCCACCACGGATCCGCGTATGCGGCTCTACCTTATTAATCGTCAGGTGGATGACTTCCGCGGGACTTTTTACCGGCAAACCATGTTTGCCGAGTTTGAAAAGATCATGCATGCTTTGGAGGAGGAGGGAGAACCGGTGACGCTGGAGACGATGCAGGAGGTTTATGGGGGATTACTGCGAGATTACTTCGGCGATGGGGTGGTGCTGGATGAGGAGTTGAAGCTGGAGTGTCTGCGCATCCCGCATTTTTACAGTGCCTTCTACGTCTATAAGTATGCCACCGGGTTGGCAGCGGCTGTCGCGTTGGCCGCCCCCGTTGTGGCCGGTGAAAGCCCCGAGCGCTATTTGAACTTCTTGCGCAGCGGCGGCAGTAAATTCCCCCTCGAGACCTTGCAAGAGGCAGGGGTGGACCTGACTTCCCCGGCTCCGATTCAGGCGGCGTTGGATCTTTTTGCCCGCCGGGTCGAAGAGCTCCGGCAGCTCCTGTAGGAGGCCCGGTTGCTTGGGGAGATAATGCTTTTCTCTCCCGAGCGCTCCGCTGTTGGGTTCCGTGGTCGGAAATTAGGGGCTTTTAGCGAAAAAAATCCCCTACCGGGCTCGCTCTGTAGGAGGAAGTTTGCCAGCCGGGACTCCCCAAGGAATTGGTAGGCAGGGCAAATTCTTTGTCATCTCCTGCCAACGCGGGCTTGACCTGGTCCGGCAAACAAGCATGAAGTGTCCGGCTTGAATCCGCCCCGGTGCGGTTTCGCCATTGCCTGATAATGACTTCCCAACCTTAGCCACCACTGTCTTTATCCCATGTCTGCCTCAACTCCACGGCTTCTATTTTCCGCGATTTTCTGCCTGATGCTGGGTGCCGTTTGGCTGTGGTCTCAAGCCCCGCAAGGCCCGATCGTCAAAACCATCGAGATTCAATATGCTGGTCCGGAATCCATCAGCCGGGAGCGGATTCTGGCCAACTTGGCCACGCAGGTCGGTCAGCCCTTTAGCCAATTTGCCGTCGAGCAGGACATCCGGGCGCTTTATGCCACCGGGGTAATTAGCAACGTCCGCATTTTTGCCGAGCCATTCGAGGATGGAGCCAAGGTTACCGTGCTCGTTCAAGGCAAGCCGATGGTCTCGGAAATCCTCATCCTCGGCGCGAGTGAGATCAGCGATACCCGGGTGCGCCGGGAAATTAATCTCAAAGTTGGCGAGGCGCTCAATGAGCAGCTGATCGAAGAAGACCGCCAACGGATTTTGCAGCTCTACCAGGACCGCAATTACACAGATGTGGTGGTAACTCCGAAGGTCGAAGAAGACCGGCGCAACAACCTGGCCCGGGTGACTTTTGTCATTGAGGAAGGTCCGCGCTTGGTGGTGCGCTCGATTGATTTCGTCGGCAATGACTCCATCCTCGACCGCGATTTGCGCCGCGTGATGGTGACGAAAGTGCGCAACTGGCTGTTCTTTTTTAACAAAAGCGGGCGCTTGCTTCCCGAGCAGGTCAATGAAGATCGCGCGGCCATCCGCACCCTCTATCAAAATCGCGGCTTTGCTGATGCTTTGGTGACGAATTACGAAGTGCAGCGGCTCGATGACGGGCGTGGAGTAGCCATTATCGTCACGGTGCAGGAGGGTATTCAATACCGGGTCAATGCCATCTCCTTTGATGGGGCGGCAGCAGTGACTCCGGAGGAGTTGAGTGCAATTTTGACCATGCGTGAAGGTTCGCTTTACACGCCAGAGGGGCTGAATGCCGACTTGCGGGCGATTCGCGACCTCTATGGCACGCGGGGATATGTGGATTTGCTCATTCTCCCCGAAGTCCTCCCCGCCGGTCCAGGTGCGGTAGAAATCAACTACCGGGTGGATGAAGGCGTGCAGTCCTTCGTCAATCTCATCAACATCCAAGGCAACACCCGCACGAAGGACCGGGTGATTCGGCGCGAGTTGGTGCTGAAACCCGGGGAAGTTTTTGACACCACGCTCATGGACATCAGCCGCGAGCGCTTGGAAAACCTGAATTACTTCTCGCGCGTGGAAACCGTGCCGCAGGACACGCTCGTTCCCGGGCGCAAAGATCTCAACGTTATCGTCGAGGAAAAACGCACCGGGTCCTTCAACTTTGGGGTCGGTTTCAGCACCATTGATAGCTTGGTGGGTTTTGCCGAAGTGCAGCAAACCAACTTTGACCTTTTCAACTGGCCACGCTTTACTGGAGGTGGACAGCGCTTCCGTATCCGTGGGCAATATGGTCTGCAACGCAGTGATTTTGTCGTCGCGTTCACGGAGCCTTTCTTCCTTGGTTACAAGCTCTCCTTCGGCGTGGAGGGTTACTATCGCGAGGCCAACTTCCTTTCCGATGTCTATGATCAGCGGAATTACGGTGCGGCCTTCCAATTTCGCCTGCCAGTCACGCGTTTTTTGGCGGCTCGGGCTGAATATCGCATCGAGGGAATCGAAATCTACAACATAGACAAGAACGATTCCGGAGCAGTGATCCAAGACTCCGCTGGCACCTATACCAAGAGCGCGATTACCGGTGGCCTCACCTGGGATACCCGGGACAGCCTTTTCCTTACCCGGCGCGGGGAGTTGGTAGATTTCACGACCTTTGTCTCCGGTGGCGGATTAGGGGGAGATGTGCAGGATTACGGCCTGAGCTTAGAGGCTGCGAAATACTGGAACCTTCCGTGGGATCTGATTTTCATGCTGCGGGGGCAGGTTGCCGTGGTGGATAGCTGGGGGGGATCGAATAATGTGCCGATTTTTGACCGTCTCTATCTCGGTGGGGCCAACAATATGCGTGGCTTTGCTTTCCGCGAAGTCGGGCCGAAAGATGAATTTGGCAATCCCATCGGTGGTAACTCCCTGGCCTACGGAACCGCAGAAATCACCTTCCCGATCATCTCCCGCTTGCGTGGTGCCTTCTTTACCGATTGGGGCTTTGTCAATGCCGGTTCTTACGATTGGGGCACCACCAACATCAATGCCGATATCGGCTTCGGAATCCGGCTGGATCTTCCCATCGGCCCGATCCGCATTGATTACGGTATCCCGGTGATTTCCGACAAATTCAACGACTCCCCGGGGCAATTTAACTTCAATATCGGCTACCAATTTTGAACGGATTTGCGCCGCTGCGCTCCAATTCTCCGAATCCAGTGTTGCCAAACTTCGCCGGATTTGACTAATAACCTCTCCTTCCAAACTGCATGAAACTCTCCTCACTTCTCGCCTCCCTTCTCCTCGGAACCGCTCTGCTCACCTCCGCCCACGCCCAGCTCAAAGTCGGCGTGGTGGATATGAACGATGCCTTCGTCAAGTTCTACAAAACCAAAGACGCCGAGAACAAAATCAACGAAAGCCGTAACCAAGCCAAGAAGGAGCTCGATCAGCGCCTTGAAACCCTCAACAAGGCCGTTGAAGAGATCAACAAGTTGCAGCAGGAGATTCAGAAGCCGGAACTCAGCGATTCGGCCCGCGAGACCAAAACCCGGGAGCTGAACGAAAAAGCCAATGAAACCCGCGCCCTTGACCGTGAAGTTGCGGAATTTCGCGGCACCCGCGAGCGGCAAATCCAAGAACAGTTTGTGCGGATGCGCAAAGACATCATTGACGAAATCATGAAGGTCGTGAACGAGCAGATCAAAATCGGTGGCTACGACCTGGTGCTGGACAAATCCGGTATGAGCATGGGACAGATTCCCGTCCTGCTGCACTCCCGTGCGGACATGGATTTCACGCCTGCGGTCATCGCGGCTTTGAATAAAAACGCGCCCAAGACCTCTTCGGGCAACTAACCTCCCGCCTGTCCACTTTATCCAACGGGCTCATTTGCGGGAATATGGCCGGCCCGATGACTTTGCAATCCTTGGCCGACGCCGTGGCGTTGGACTTGGGTGCTCTCGCGGAAGACCAACGGCAGCGGTCAATTTTCGGTTTGGCTCCGCTGTCGGAGGCTGGTCCTGACGAGTTGTCTTATTTCGCAGATCCCCGGTATGCTGCGGTCTTTCGCAAAAGCCGGGCCGGTATCATCTTGGTCCCGCAGGACCACTCGGCTCCGCATGGTGCGGTCTTAATTCGCTGCCCAGATCCGGCAGCCGTTTTTGCTTCGCTTATTCCGCTTTTCACTCCACCCGAGCCCACCTGGGCTCCCGGGGTGCATCCTTCGGCGGTCATTTCCCCGCAGGCTCAGGTTGCCGATTCTGCTTCCATCCAACCTGGGGTGGTGATCGAGGCCGGGGCGGTGATTGGGGAGAACTGTGTCATCGGAGCGCATACCTACATCGGGCATGAGGCACGGGTCGGGCGGGATTCCCGCCTGGGAGCCTCGGTGGTTATTGGGGCGCGATGCGTGTTGGGAGAGAGGGTCATTTTGCACGGGGGCGTCGTCATTGGCGCGGATGGTTTTGGCTTTCAATTTCGCAATGGTCGGCATGAGAAGATTCCGCAGACGGGGATTGTGCAGATTGATGATGATGTGGAGATCGGTGCCAACTCCACGGTGGATCGCGCGCGTTTCGGACGGACTTGGATCGGTGCCGGGACAAAAATTGATAATCTCGTGCAGGTCGGGCACAATGTGCACATCGGGCGCCATTGCATCCTTTGTGCCCAAGTGGCTATCGCTGGCAGCACGCGGGTCGGAGACTATGTCACGTTTGCCGGCAAGGTCGGAGTGAATGGGCACATCGAAATCGGCTCCCGGGCCACCCTCACCGCCATGGCCGGAGTGGTCGGCAATGTTCCTGAAGGAGCCGTGTATGGGGGGCGGCCTGCTTTCGATTTGGCGGAATACAAAAGAAACTTTGTGCAACTGCGGCGGATTCGCAAACTTTACGAACGAGTCGCCAGCTTGGAAAAAAACCTTTCCCGTCCGACTCCGCCCCCGGTATCTTGAGGCATGGATCAGCGCGGCGTCTTTTTGTTGGCGGCGGCACTTGTCGGGCTTGGCACCAGCGCAGCCTTTTCTCAAGAAATCAACCCGGTCCCCAGCTCGGCAGGAGGTTCTTATTGGAAAGCTGAGCTTCCGGAGGGCGTCTTTCTTGTGCCCCACTCGGCCATCTCTTCCCTCAGTCGCAGCTCTTATCTTGTGGATGGCTCGGTGCGAGTTACCGAGGTGAGCATTGGCACGCTTGGGAGTGTGCAGGGAAGGTTTTATCACGCCGAGGCGCTGCCGCCGACCGTTCCCGTGGGGCAGTCCTCGCTTAATCTCGCCCAGCAGCGTGCCCGAGAAGCCCAAGCCCGCCTTGGCCTTGATGAACAAGCCACCAAAGTCCTGAAGAACTACCCAACCACCACGCACGCGCACACGGTGGAGTTTCGCCTGGCTTCTTTGGCCGAGGTCCAATCCCTCTACCAAAGCCTCGAAGATTCCTACTTGCGTCGTCGCACGGTGGTCTATTCCGCTAAAACTCCTGAATAATTTTCCTCTCTCCGCTGATGAAAACTCTCCTTCTGACAAACGAATATCCCCCGCACGTCTATGGCGGAGCTGGGGTGCATGTGGACTACCTCAGCCGCGAACTGGCCAAGCACATTACGGTCGAAGTCCGTTGTTTTGGCGACCAGCGTCTGCGCCTCCCGGGTTTGCAGGCTGATGGGTTCGGGCTCGACAAATCTGGCTACACTTGCCCCGCGCAGCTCACGTCAGTCTTTGGGGCCGTGCAGCGCTGCCTGGATTTCAATACCCGGGCCATCACTGCCGATGTCGTGCATTGCCACACTTGGTATACCCATCTGGGAGGCATCATGGCCAAGCTCAACTACGGCCTCCCTTTGGTGGTGACGGTCCATTCGCTAGAGCCCTTGCGCCCTTGGAAGCGGGAGCAACTCGGCGGTGGCTACGATTTCAGCCTCTGGGTTGAGCGCACGGCCCTCTCCATGGCCGATGCTGTGATAGCCGTTTCCCGCGAGACCGCCCGCGACCTGCAGACCCTTTTCCAGATTCCGGAAGATAAGCTGCACGTCATCTATAACGGGATTGATTTGCACGAATACCAGGCCACGGATTCCAAGGCGGCACTCAAGCGTCTGGGGATCAATCCCCTCGAACCGTACATTCTTTTTGTCGGTCGCATCACCCGGCAAAAAGGCATCATTCACCTCGTCAATGCCATTCGGCATCTGTCTCCCGGCTTTCAGGTCGTGCTCTGTGCTGGAGCTCCGGATACCCCGGAGATCGCTGCGGAGATGAAGCAAGCCGTGCAAGAAGTGCGCAAGGTCCACCCTGGAGTCATCTGGATCGAAGAAATGCTGGACCGCAAATCGAAAGTGGAACTCTACAGCCATGCCAGCGTCTTCGTCTGCCCTTCCATTTACGAACCCTTTGGCATTATTAATCTGGAGGCTATGGCCTGCGGCACAGCCGTGGTCGCAGCAGCCGTGGGCGGCATCAAAGAAGTCGTTATCCATGGGGAGACGGGCTACTTGGTGGCTTTGGAGCAACAGCAGGAAAGTCCTTTTGAGCCGACAGACCCGGCGCGATTCAGTCGCGATCTGGCGGCGCGGATCAACGAACTGATGGCCGATCCGGCAAAATGCCGGGCGATGGGGCAGGCGGGACGCCGTCGGGCGGAAGAGGTTTTCGGCTGGCCGATTGTCGCCCGACAAACCATTGAGCTTTACGAGAAATTGAGGGCTCGATGAAGTTTGTGGATCAGGTCCGGGCGCATCTCAAAGCTGGAGATGGGGGTAAAGGGTGCGCCAGTTTTCGCCGGGAAAAATACATTCCCAAAGGCGGGCCGGACGGTGGCGATGGCGGCAAAGGCGGGGACATCATCTTGCGCGCCGATGACGATACCAGCAGCCTGGTTGCGCTCTATTACGAACCCATCATCAAAGCGCGAAATGGAGCGCCTGGGCAAGGCAAAGACAAAGTCGGACGCTGCGCCGAAGATACCATTGTGCGGGTGCCCGTCGGCACGATCGTTTACGAACTCGAGCCCCCGCCGCCCCATGATCCTCTGCAGATCCCCGAGGACGATGCTCCGCCCGCGCCTAAAGAGCGTCTTGATCCTCGCAACTTGCGACCGTTGTATGATCTATCGGAAAATGGCCAGGAGGTGATCATTTGCCGTGGGGGAGCGGGTGGGCGTGGCAACGCCAGTTTCAAAAGCTCGACCAACCGCGCCCCAAGGCAGTTTACCGAGGGAGAGCCTGGGGAGGAGGGATGGTTTCTTTTCGAACTTCGCTCGATTGCCTTTGCGGGTTTGGTCGGCTATCCGAATGCTGGCAAATCCACTCTGCTCGGAGCCATTTCTGCCGCACATCCCAAAGTTGCGGCCTATCCCTTTACCACTCTGCACCCTCACATCGGTGTGGTGGAATTGCCGGAATTCCGCCGCGTCACGGTGGCCGACATTCCCGGGCTTATTGAAGGGGCACATGAGAATCGCGGACTCGGCCACGAGTTTCTTCGCCATATCATGCGCTGTCGGCATTTGCTTTTTGTGCTCGATATGAGCGGTGGAGAGGGGCGGCACCCGATTGATGATTTGCAAAACTTGCGCCGCGAGTTGCAGCTCTACGATCCTTTGCTCGCTGCCAAACCTTGGACAGTGGTGGGCAATAAAATGGATCTTGAGTCCGCTGCGGAAAATCTGCAACAGGTGCGCCAACGTTTCCCCAAAGTGGAAATCTTCCCCGTCGTGGCCCAGGAGGGCCAGGGCATCGCGGAACTCAAAGCGCATCTGGATCGCCTGGCCCGGGCGGCCGGGGAGGGGTAAACTCTGCGGTCCTCCGCGCACAACGAAGAATTTTGAAAGCTGGGATTGAAAGCCCGCCGGAATCTACCTAACCTACCCCACCCTACTTAAACCATGGAAACTGCTTCCCGAGTAAAAGAATTGAGTCCGTCTCCCACCCTGGCCATTGACAGCAAGGCCAAAGCGATGAAGGCGGAAGGAATTGACGTTTGCGGCTTTGGTGCCGGCGAACCGGATTTTGACACGCCCGAGCACATCAAGGCCGCCGCCATGGCCAGCCTGGAAATGGGTTTCACCAAATACACCCCCAGCTCGGGAATCCCCGAACTCCGCACGGCCATCGCGGAAAAACTGCAGGCCGATAACGGTCTCACCTACCAGCCCCAGCAAATCATCGTCAATTGCGGTGCCAAGCATTCTTGCTTCAATGCGATTATGGCGGTCTGCGATCCGGAGGATGAGGTTATCATTCCGGCCCCGTATTGGGTGAGCTATCCAGAGATGGTCAAGCTGGCCGGGGCCGTGCCGGTAATTGTGCCGACTCGCGAAGAAAATAGCTGGAAGATCACCCCGGAGGAGTTTGAGAACGCCATGACTCCGCGCACGAAAATGATCATCATCAATACCCCGGGGAACCCCACCGGCTCCGTTTACACGCGCTCGGAGCTCAAAGCCCTCGTCGAAGTGGCGGAAGAGGAAGACATCATCATTCTCTCGGATGAGATCTATGAGAAGCTCGTCTATGAAGGTGCGGAGCACGTCAGCATTGCCTCCTTGTCTCCAGAAGCCTACGACCTCACCATCACCATCAATGGCTTTAGCAAGGCCTACTCTATGACTGGTTGGAGGTTGGGCTACACTGCGGCTCCCGAACCCATTGCCCGGGTGATGGACTCTCTGCAAAGCCACTCGACTTCAAATCCCTGCTCCTTCGCCCAGAAAGGTGGCTTGGCTGCTTTGAAAGGTGACCAGCAGTGCGTTTCCGACATGCGTGAGGAATTCGACATGCGCCGCGAATACATGTATTCCCGACTTGCGGCGATCCCTCGGATTAGCGCCGTCAAACCTCTGGGAGCATTCTACATCTTGGCCAACATCTCCGGCCTCGGCCTGAGCTCGACCAATTTTGCCGACAAGCTCCTCAGCAAAGCCAACGTGGCCGTGGTGCCCGGCATCGCCTTTGGGGATGATCGCACGATCCGTCTCAGCTATGCAGCAGGGATGGATGTCATCAAAAAAGGCCTCGACCGGCTCGAGGAATTTTGCCGCTCGCTCTAAAAAGGGAATTCTCCCCTACTGAGAGCGCTCCTGACGCAGGGAGCGATGCGGGTGCAACACCTCCTGTTGCCACTCCGGTCGGTCTTCCTTCCGGCGATAAGGCACCTTTTTCCACCAGAGGCGTAAGGCCTCAAAATGGATGAGGGTAATCACTTGCAGGGTCATCAAGGGATATTTGATGGCGTAGCCGAGGAGCCGCGCTGGGGTGAGCTCCCGGCGTTGGCCGATTAATGAGCTAACGAGGATTTTCTCTCCGGCGCGGAAATCATCCACGAGAATCCGCAGTTTCTTTCCCGGCAATTCCAGCCGGAAATCAAACTCATCATCCAACTCGGAGAAGGGCGAAACGTAGTAATTTTTGGGACCACGCCAGCGGAAAGAAGTTGGCCCACTGGGGGGCACCAGGTAGAGTTTTTGTTCCCCAAAGGTATTCCCCACCTGCACCACGGCTGGGAGGGGGGTGCCATCGGCTCGGGAGCAGAAAAAGATACTTATCGGATTAAAAACATACCCAGCGACTCGCAGATTCGTCAGGAAGAAAACTCGATCCGGGATTTGCTCACCGCGGGCCTGCAGCCAGTCGCTCAAACGTTCTCTCACAGGACGGGAGCTGTCTTTGCCCAGGTGATCCCGCTCCTGCCAGGAGTAGAATCCCATCCGATTAATGCCGAGGAGCGGAGAAAAGCGAAAATTTTTTGCAAGCTCGGGCAGCTCATCCAAGTCCAAGCCGAAGAGGAAAACCCGGTAAAGAAACTGGTGGGTTTTCGGAGAAAGCCGCCGATGAAAAACCTCCGCCTCGTAGAGACAACTTTGCCTTGGTTTCATGGGTGCAGAGGCGACCCGCCCGCTCCGGGCAGGAATGGGCGGCTGAAGCGGAAGTCAGGTCTCACGCGATGCCACCTTGCTTTAGTTGGCCTTGGGAGCCACTTGGCAGATCTCCCGAAGCAGCCGGGGTCCGCGATAGACAAAGCCCGTATAGACCTGCACCAGAGCCGCGCCATCGTGGAAGCGTTCCCGGGCGTCGTCTGCGGTCATCACCCCACCCGAGGCCACCAAGGGAAGTTGGGACTCTTTCCGCAGCAGGCGCAAAACGCGGGCCGCTCGCGCCCGCAAAGGGGTGCCACTGAGCCCGCCGGTCTGGTCGCGTCCGGCAGGCAAGCTGGAGTGGTCAAGGGTGGTATTGGTGGCAATGAGGCCATCGGCGCCTCTGGATTCAGCAAGCTGCGCGGCTTCCCGCAGGGCGGACTCCTCCAGGTCCGGAGCCAGCTTAACGAGGAGGGGTTTGCGGCGCGCTCCCTCCCAGGAGCGCAGCATGTCCAGAATCCGGGCCAACTCGTCCGCTGCCTGCAGGCTGCGCAGTCCAGGAGTGTTTGGGGAGCTAACGTTGATGACGAAATAATCTCCCAAGTCATAAAGACGCCGATAGCTGGCGAGATAGTCCTGGGGGGCCTCTTCCAGCGGGGTGACCTTGGATTTTCCGATGTTCAACCCAAGCGGAATCCGTCGCCGCGGGCTCTGCGCAACCGCTTTTTCCAAACGACGAGCTACCGCCTCCGCTCCTTGGTTGTTGAAGCCCATGCGATTGACCAAAGCGCCCAACTGTGGATAGCGAAATAAGCGGGGCCGGGGATTGCCGGGCTGGGCGTGCGCGGTAATGGTGCCTGCTTCGATGAAGCCGAACCCCAGAGCTTCCCAAGCCGGCAAAGCGACCGCGTTTTTATCCATCCCGGCGGCCAGTCCGATAGGGTTCGGAAAGTCGAGATCCCAGACGCGGCGTGGGGCGTAGTTAGGCGGACCGAAGAGAATGCGCAGCAGCATCGGCGTTCGACCAAGCAGCGCCAGCCAATGCAGGGCCAGTTCGTGAGCGGTTTCCGCGTCGAGGCGGAAAAGCGCACTGCGCAGTAGGCGGTAGAGATCCGGCATGCCTGAATCAGCCCAAGGCTTTCTGCAGCTCGCGAGCAATCTGATCGGCTTGTTGCTCAATGAAGGCTGCGTCCCGACCTTCGATTAGCAGGCGAATTTTCGGCTCCGTTCCCGAGTAACGGAGGAGCACGCGGCCCTGTCCAGCGAGGGCGGCCTCGGTTTCCCGCACCAGGCCCAGGATGTCGGGGAGTTCTTGCAGCGGAGGTTTGCGGCTCACGCGCAAGTTGCGTTGCGCTTGCGGGTATTTCTCCAAGCAGCGGCGCAGTTGGCTGAGCGGTTCGCCTGTTTCCACGAGGATACGCAGGATTTGCAGGGCGGCGACGATGCCATCGCCGGTGGTGGCGTAGTCCCGGAAAATGAGGTGACCGCTCTGCTCGCCGCCGACATTGAGTTGGCGGGCGAGCATTTCTTCAATCACGTAGCGGTCGCCTACTTTGGTGCGCAGGACTTTGCCACCGAGAGAGCCGAGAAACTCATCCAAACCGAAGTTGCTCATCACCGTAGCCACCAGGGTCTTCTCGGCCAGCAGCCCGCGCTGGAGATAGTCCCGTCCAGCCAAGGCGAGCATTTCGTCCCCGTCGAGAATATGCCCGAGCTCATCCACCAAGATCACACGGTCCGCATCCCCATCGTGGCTGATGCCGACTTGTGCCCCGGTCTGTAAAACCAAATCACGCACGGTTTCCGGGTGCGTCGAACCGCACTGCAAGTTGATATTCAGCCCATTCGGGGCGTCGCCAGTAACCACCACCTCCGCCCCGAGCTCGCGCAAAATGCTCGGGCTGGACTTGTAGGCGGCACCGTTCCCACAATCGAGGGCGATTTTCAGGGACTCCAGGGTGAGGTGACGGGGAAAGCTCTGCTTGGCAAACTCCACGTATCGCCCCAAGGCATCATCAATGCGTCGGGCACGTCCCAGGCTGCCGGCGGTCGGGCGCATGGTATCCAACTCATCGCTGAATACCAGCTGCTCAATCCGTGCCTCGACCTCATCGTCGAGCTTGTAACCATCTGGCCGGAAAAATTTGATGCCGTTGTCCTCATAGGGATTGTGGGAAGCGGTGAGGACGATACCGGCATCCGCGCGCAGCGAGCGGGTGATGTAAGCCACTCCGGGAGTAGGCAGGGGACCGATGAGAATCACATCCACCCCCATGGAGGTCACCCCGGCTTGGATGGCGCTTTCCAGCATGTAACCAGAGAGCCGGGTATCCTTGCCCAGGACGATTTTGCGCCTCCCGCCCTCCGGGTGCGGGCGCAGGCCGGGAAAATCCTGACTAAAGGTATGGGCGGCGGCCCGCCCCAGCCGCAGCGCAGTCTCCGCGGTGACCGGGTGAAGATTCGCCACACCGCGGACGCCGTCGGTGCCAAAAAGTTTTTTTGGGATCATAGGTCAAGTGGCTGGGAGGGTGGTTTAGCGTTCTTCCCAGACGGGTGGAGGTTGCAGGCGCCAGGTGGTTTCCCCACCGCTGCTGGTGCGCGAAGTATCGCGCAGGACATACCAGAGCACCGAGGCGAGCACCAAGCAGGTTAGCTTAGCCTTCCAGTTGTGAACGAGAAGTTGCTTTATCATCATGGAGAAGCAGGAGTTCGCCCAGGCGGCGGCGGAAGTTTTCTACCCCGAGGTTACGCTCGATACGGCCATCGTGACAGATCGAGACTTGGCCGGTCTCTTCAGACACGATGATGCCGATGGCATCCGATTCCTCAGTGAGCCCCAGACCGGCGCGGTGGCGCAAACCCAGATTGCGATCCAAGTCCTCGCGCTGGCTCAATGGAAAAATACACGCGGCGGCGACGATGCGATCCCCTCGCACGATCACGCCACCATCATGCAAAACGGTCTTCGGCTGGAAGATAGTCAGCATCAATTCCGGAGAATAATGACAATCAATATCCACACCAGTTTCAGCAAGCTGGCGCAGGTTGATCGAGCGCTCCAAAGCAACGAGTGCCCCAAACCCTTTGCTGGAAAGCTCGAAGACCGTATCCACGATTTCTTCCACGATTTCCCGATTCTGGGAGGCCGAGGTGAACCAGCGGTGGGTGCCCAACTCCGTGAGGGCGCGCCGCAATTCCGGTTGAAAAATGACCACCAAGGCAATAGCCAAAAACCCAAAAAATCCCCGGAGCATCCAGCTTATGACAACCAGATTGAGCAGCTGGCTGATGAGGGTGAGGGTGAGGAAAACCAGGGCCAGTCCGATGAGGATGCGGGCTCCATGGGTGCCACGCAGGTAGAGGTAAATGTAATAGAGGACGACGGCGATGAGAAAAATCTCCACCGCCGAGGTCCAGTGGAGGCGAATGAAGTTCCAGAGTGCCTCAAGCATTTTCCAATCGGGCGGGAGGGTGGAGGATGGCTTCGGTCATGCGCAGAGCATGCCGATGGTCCCGCACGTCATGCACGCGAAAAATGCGCGCTCCGCGTTCCCGGCCCAAGCTGGTGAGGGCGACGCCGGGCCAGTGCCGTTCCAAGGGCGGGACGGTTGCGGGAGTGCCGCCGGGAACCGTCAGGGCAGCGAGGAAGGACTTGCGTGAAACCCCGAGCAGGATAGGACGGGGGAGGGAAGCGATTTCCTCCAAGTCACGCAAAAGGGTGAGGTTGTGGGCAAAAGTTTTTCCGAAACCGATTCCCGGGTCGAGGGCAAGGCGCTGGGCGGCGAGGCCACGTTCTACCCACCACGCGCAGCGCTCGGCGAGAAAGGCGCGGACCTCCTGCGTCACCTGCCTGTAGGTCGGGGCTACCTGCATGGTTTGCGGGGTGCCCTGCATGTGCATAAGCACCACACCACAGTTGGAGCTGGCTACCACTTCCACCATCTTGGCATCGGCGCGGAGAGCACTGATATCATTGACCACATCGGCTCCAAGCTGCAAAGCGCGTCGGGCGACTTCGGCCTTGGTGGTATCAATCGACAGCAGAGCTGAGGTTTGCGGGCGCAGTTTTTCCAACACGGGGAGGACACGCCGCAGTTCGGTTTCCAGCGGCACGGGCGCTGCTCCTGGACGCGTGGATTCCCCGCCAAGATCGAGAATGGTCGCACCTTCGGCAACCATTTCGAGGGCTTTCTCCACCGCTGCTTCCGGCGAAGGGTAAGACCCACCATCGGAAAAGGAGTCCGGCGTGAGATTGAGCACCCCCATAATCGCCCCCTCGCGGGTCAGGTCGAGGGTCCGCTCTCCACAGCGCCAGAGGAAGCGTGGGTCAGCGGCAGCGGGCTCTTGCGGCAGTCTGCTCAAAGCCTTTCCTGTTCCGCCTTCCAAGTCCGCACGCGTTCGTGAATTCCGGCGATGTTGAGACTTTCCAGCTCCGCCAGGGCTTTGGCTTTTTCTTCATGGGTCAGTTCGCGCCGCAAGACCTGCGGATGCTGCGGAAGCGCCCCAAGCAGCTCCATGACCTCCCGCACACTGCGGAAAATAATCTGGCTGCGATCCTCTTGGGGCAAAGAATAATGCACCAGCAGATCAATCCACTGGCCATCTTGCCGTAGCACGAAGGAACGCACCCGTTGGCTGGAGTCTTGCGAATCTACGGCATCCTGGGCCACGATGAAGGGGCCATCCGAGCCGGGTGAGGGGTCGAGTTTGAGCAGCGTGACATCGTTCCAATGGTTGGTGAGGTAATGGCTCATAAGTCGGAGGTAATCAGGTGTTGGAGAGTCTCTGGGTGGGGGCGGTGTAAAGCAGGCGATGGGCTTCGGGAAGAATCTGCAAAACCCGTTCGGGGTCAAAATGACTTTCCAGCAAGGGTCGGAGGGCAGCCGGATCCGCTTCTGCCGCGTTGCGGCCCGGGAACCAGTGATCTGCTTGCCCCAGCAGGTTGTAACGCATACGGGCAAACTCGACCAAGTCGAGGGCGGTGGCAAAATTCCACAGGCGGAGGATTTCCCAGAGGTTGATTTGACCTGGGGTTTCGGTCCAGTCCGGCAAGCCATCGGCCCAGCGTTCCCACCAGTCATCGCCTAGCACACGGCGCATTTCTGCCTCGAGTGCCTGCTCAATCGGGGCTGTAAGTTCGGCCGCCCGGTCGAGCAACGGCACGACCTGCAGGTGTTCATCGAAATCTCCCGGTCGCGCCGCTCCGAGGCTTAAGGTGTGGATCTCCGGGCGTTGCAGGCAGAAGAGGTCATTGAAGACCATTGGGGTGAGCGGTTGGCAGAGCTGCGAGAGCTTCTCGCTCGGGGCATAGAGTTTTCCCCCTTTGTCATTCGGACTAATGATAAAAACCCCCATGTCCTGCCGCTGAGCCTCCAGCAATACCGGGGTGTTAATTTGGTTCACCCAATACCAGTGGAGGTTGATGTAATCGAACTCCCCCGTGCGCACGGCATCGAGCAAAACATCCAGTGGGCCATGCGTGGAAAAGCCCACGTAGCGCACGCGACCTTCCCTCTGCAGTTCGCGGGCCGCATCCAGGCTGCCGCCCGGGGCGAGGCTCATTTCCAACAACGCACGATTATTAATTCCGTGCAGCGAAAGCAGCTCGACATGTTCGACTTGGAGCCGTTGCAAGCAGGTGGCGAAAATTTCCTTGAACTCCCGCCCGGTCGGCTGGGGACTGACCTTGGTTTGTAGGATGAGTTTTTCTCGCGGCAGGTGTGGGAGAACCATGCCGAGCTGCCGTTCCGAACTTCCGTAACCGCGCGCGGTTTCAAGGTGGTTGATCCCGAGCTCCAGAGCCCGCTGGATGGTGGCCTCCAGATTGGCTTGCCCGGCGGGGTCAATCGCCTCTTCGGGATTGTCCTGCCAGCTTTGCTGAAAGCGCATGCCGCCGCAGGAAAAGATCGGCATGGATAACTCAGTGCGGCCGAAACGTCGGGTGATCATGTGGTGGGCAAAGGTTCCGCAACTTCGCGCAAGTGGAAGTGGGCCGCCAGCTCGATTTCTGCGGTGTGGGGAAACATATCGAAGGGCGTGACCCGCTTGAGCTCATAGGAAGTGGCCAGCCGGGCGGCATCACGGGCGAAAGTTGCCGGATGACAGCTCACGTAAACCAGATGCTGTACGGGGGTTTGCAAAAGAGCCCCGAGGACCTGCGGGGGCAGCCCCTCCGCCGGTGGGTCGAGCAAGATCGCTCCCGGTCCCGTGGCGGCCCGTTCCCGCAGGAGACGCGGCAGCGCTTCTCCAACATCCGCTTGCAAGTAGGACTCGCGCGGCAAGGCCCGACGTTCGGCCGCGGCGATGGCCCCTGCACTCCAATCAATCCCGATGACCTCGGCGAAGATCTCTCGCAGGTCGTGGGCAAAAAATCCCGAGCCGCAGTAGGCGTCAATGAGCCAAGGCCCGCCGGGAGACAGCCATTGGTGGACCGTTTGCGCCAAGAGCGCTGCCACGGCGTCGTTGGTTTGGCGAAAGCCCGCCGGGTCATCGTAGGAACGCAGGGTGCGGTGGCCATCGTAAAGGTCGCGCTGGCGGAAGTGCTGCAACCGACGATTCACTTCCTCCTCCGCGATAGCGCAGCGTTCGATTTCCACCAACCCATGTCCGTCGGCGCGATGAAAGCCCACCCGACCGTCCACGATGTGAACGGTGATGCGGTTGCGGTAATTCCAAGGCGAAGGGGAGGGAAACACCTCATCCACCGCAAAATCCCTTATGCCGCCGACTCGTGCCAGCACATCCGCCACTTGTTTGCGCTTCACCGCCAGTTGGGCCGGGTAGTCGAGATGCTGGTAGCGACACCCTCCACAAAGCGTGAAATACGGGCAGCGCGGGCGCACCCGGCTGGTCGCGGGTTGGATGACCTGCAAAAGCTCCGCGCGAACGAAATCTTTTTTCACGCGCCAGGGGCGGGCGCGGACAACCTCCCCGGGAATGGTCCAAGGCACGAACCAAACCTTGCCGTCGTGCCGGGCGACCCCATCCCCGCCGAAAGCCAAATCGGTGATTTCCAGCACCTGCCCCTCCTCGGGTGTGGCTGGCGCAGCCGGAGCGTGGCCCGGGGAATCACTCATCGGCTCTTCCTATCCCCGCAAAGCGCGGATTTCTGCCGCAGCATCTTTGGCATGAAACACCGCGCTCCCAGCCACAAAAATATCCGCCCCTTCGGCCCGACATTTGGCCGCTGTGGAAGGATTGATTCCCCCATCCACCTCAATCCAAAAATGCGTGCCAGTGCGCTCCCGCCAGGCCGCCGCTTCAGCGATTTTCCGCAGCATCCCCTCGAGAAAAGGCTGCCCTCCGAAACCGGGATGAACGGTCATGATGAGAAGTAGGTCGAAATTTCCCAGAAAGGGAAAGGCGGCTTCGAGCGGGGTCTCAGGGCTCAGCGCCAGCCCGGGGTGGAGGCCGGCTGAGCGAATAGCCGCCAGGGTGTCCGCAACCCGGTGCCGGGCTTCAACATGCACTGTGAGCGAACGGGCCAAAGGAATGTAGCGCTCCAGGTAGCGATCGGGTTGCGCAATCATGAGATGCACATCCAGCGGCAGCCGGGTGTAGCGGGAAGCCGCCTCGACGACGGCAGATCCGAAGGAGATGTTATTGACGAAATGCCCATCCATGACGTCGCAGTGAATCCAATCGGCCCCACATCGTTCCATGCGCTCAACTTCCTCACCCAGCCGGGCAAAGTCGCAGGCCAGAATGGAAGGCGCGATGAGGTTGGGTGAGCTGGCCATAAGAAATTCCCATACCCATTTGCCGCCGGATTGGCTAGCCTCTTTGCCATGAACTGGGACCAAACTTTCATGCAACTCTTTGATCGTTGCGCCGCGCTCTACCGGGCCGGCCAACGCGATTGGAATTCCTACTACTCCGCCGAGGACCTCGCCTTCCTGGCTTCCATCGGGTATCAGCCGCGCGAGTTCTTCGATTTCGTCGAAGATTTTTGCGAAGCCGGCGATCCCAGCCCAACGGCGGCGCTCTTGGTGGCGGCGGTGCGGCGGGATTATTTTCTCACCCGTCAACGGGGTGTGTTCTCCGCCGGGGAAAAGCTTACCCGTCCCGGTGCGCCGCCGTTCGAGGCGGAACTCGAGGGCTTCGTTTATCTGCCAAGGCTGCTGGCCAAGGCCCGGGCTAAACTGCGCGGTGAACTTGACCCCGACCTGATGTATGGCTGCGGAGCCGACCGCCGCTTTTTCCGCCAGCACCAAGTCCACCCGGCGGACTTCCTCCGTCACGTCTGGGCGGCGGAAAACGACGACGCCAAAATCGTGCAATGGCTCCGGACGAAGAAGTCCTGATTGATCGCGCCTCGGACGCTTTTTTCATGGGCGAAGCTCTGCGGCAGGCGGAGCGGGCCGCCGGACGGGGAGAAGTGCCGATCGGTGCGGTGATGGTCCGCGCGGGGCGGATTATTGCCCGGGCGCACAATCAGGTGGAGGGCCTGCGGGATGCCACGGCGCATGCTGAGATGTTGGCCATCACGCAGGCCGAGGCGGTGTTGGAGGATTGGCGCCTGAGCGATTGCGATCTCTACGTGACCAAGGAGCCCTGCCCGATGTGCGCCGGAGCGTTGGTGCAAGCGCGGGTGCGCCGGGTGATTTTCGGTTGTGGCGATCCGCGGGGAGGAGCCGCCGGAGGACGGCTCAATCTTTTGCAGATGCCGGAGCTCAATCACCGCTGCGAGATCCTTTCCGGAGTGCTGGAAGAACGCTGTGCCGCCCTCCTGCGGGGATTTTTCCAAGAACGCCGCCAGGGAGTGCGTCCCGGTCCCCGGGATCCCCTCGCCGAGCCTGGAACCGATGGCTACTGAGCGGCTGCCGATTTATGAGCTCGAGGGGGAGCTCTGCCGGGTGCTGCGCGATGGGCGCGATGTGATTCTTCAAGCTCCCACGGGCTCGGGCAAATCCACGCAAGTCCCGCAAATCCTGCGACGCGCCGGGCTGCTGGGAGAACAGCAGATTGTCATTCTGCAGCCCCGACGCTTGGCGGCACGCTTGTTGGCGGCGCGGGTGGCGCACGAACTAGGCGGACATCTGGGTGAAGAGGTGGGCTATCAAATCCGTTTGGAGCGCGTGGCCGGACCGCAGACAAAAATTCTTTTTGTCACGGAAGGGATTCTCCTGCGGCGCTTGCTGGAAGATCCGGAGTTGGCGGGGGTCGGGGTGATCATTCTCGATGAATTCCATGAGCGGCATCTCATGGGTGATTTGGGCCTGGGGTGTGCACTCCGCTTGCAAGCAGCCTCGCGACCTGATTTGCGACTGGTCGTGATGTCGGCTACCCTGGACGGAGATGCGCTGCAGCGGGTGCTGCCCCAAGCCGTGCGGCTCACTTCGGCCGGACGCACCTTTCCTGTGGAAGTCGAATATGCCTCCCGAGAACCCGGTGATGAACCCGTCTGGGAGCGGGCCGCGCGGGCCCTGGTCGGCAGATTTCCAGTGGATGGGGGACATGCCCTGATTTTCATGCCGGGTGCTTATGAGATTCAGCGCACCGTTCAGAGTTTGCGGGCGGAACTCGGCGGTGCGGTGCCAATTTTTCCCTTGCATGGTGAGATGGCCGCCGCCGAGCAGGATGCCGCAGTGGGGGAAAGCCGGGATCCCAAGGTCATCGTTGCCACCAATGTCGCAGAGACTTCCCTGACCATTCCCGGCGTGACTCTGGTGGTGGATAGCGGTCTGGCGCGCCGGGCTGAGTTCGACCCCCGCCGTGGAATCAATACCCTGATGGTGGAAAAAATCAGCCGTGCCGCCGCGGAGCAACGGGCCGGCCGAGCGGGACGCACCCAGCCCGGACTCTGTCTGCGGCTGTGGACCTTGCGGGATCACGAACGCCGTGCGGCGGCTGAGGAGCCGGAAGTGCGCCGTCTCGATTTGAGCGAAACGCTCTTGGGACTGGCCGCAATCGGCGTCACCGAGGTGGAAAACTTTCCCTGGTTGGACGCCCCGACGCCAGAGTCTCTCCAACGGGCCAGAGTTCTGTTGCAGGATTTGGGGGCCATCGGGACCGGGGGACATCTCACCGCACTCGGAAGGCGTTTGGCGGCTTTTCCCCTCCATCCCCGCTACGCCCGATTGCTTTTGGAGGCCGAAAAGTGGCACTGTGTGCCGACGGCGGCTTTACTGGCAGCCCTGGTGCAGGGGCGGCGCATCCTCACCCGGGCTGACCGCCAGGTGGAAGCTGAGCGCTCAGATCTCTTTGGGGGCTCCAATTCGGATTTCGGTTTCCTTTTGCGCGCCTTTCGCTATGCCAAACGGCAAAGCTTTCGTGCTGAGGCCTGCCGCCGCTTGGGGATCCACGCCGAAGCCTGCCGCCAAGTCGAGCGCACCGCCGAGCAATTTCTCGCGATGGCCCGGCGGGCCGGACTGGATTTGCGCGAAGAGCCGCTCACCGATGAAGGATTGGCGCGTTGTGTGCTGGCTGGCTTCGCGGATCAAGTCGCACGAAGGCGGCATTCCGGAACAGGAGTTTATGACCTTGTGCATGGTCGCCGGGGCCACCTGGCCAAGAACAGCCTGGCGGCTGAGGCGGCTTGGATCGTTGTCGCCGAGGTGGCGGAAATTGGCCAGGGAAGTGGCGAAGTGCGTGTGGAGTTGGGGTTAGCCACAGCCATTGAGTTGTCATGGTTGCGGGAGATGTTCCCGGAGAGTTTCAGCTCGGAGGAGCAGACTTTCTACGATAGCAGCCAGAAGCGAGTTATTCGGCAACGACGGGTGATTTTCCGCGACTTGGTTCTCGAGGAATCTTCCACCGATGCGCCGCCGGGAGCGGAGACGGCTGCCTGTCTGGCCGCGGAGGTGCGGGCTGGGCGCATTCAGCCCGCCAATTGGAACGAGACGGCACCGCCGTGGATTGAGCGGGTCAATTTTCTTGCCCAGCATTGCCCGGAGCTTGGCTTTACGCCCATTCGCGACGAGGAGTTGCAGCTCTTGCTGGAACAATTTTGCGAGGATGCCACCTGCGTCCGCGATCTCAAAGAAAAGCCTGCGCTTCCCGTGCTGCAAAGCTGGTTGCGACCCGAGCAGGTGTCGCTCCTGGAAAAGCTCGCTCCAGCCCGACTCGGGCTTCCCGGGGGCAAAAGCTGCCGGATTCACTACCGTGTCCAGGGTGAGGCTCGGGCGGCTGTGCGCATGCAGGAGCTCTTCGGGGTCAAAAATAGCCTTTTGGTAGCCGGAGGAAAAGTTCCGGTGACCTTGGAAATTCTCGCCCCGAATCATCGCCCAGTCCAAGTCACCAACGATTTGGCGAACTTCTGGCGCACCACCTATCCGGAATTGCGCCCCGCTCTTCAGCGACGCTATCCCAAACACCTCTGGTTGGACGACCCAACTCAGCCGCCCGGGGGAGCTGCCGTCGCGCGAAAGGCTGCCGGGTCCCAAAGATAACGTCGGGCGATCACTTTCAATGAAGCGGTGAGCGGCACGGCCAGCAAGGCCCCCAAAAGCCCTCCAAGCACCACCGTCCACGCCAACACAGCGATCATGACTGTGAGCGGATGCAATCCCACCGAATCCCCCACCACATAGGGAGTGATGAAGAAGCTGTCCACTTGGTTGACTGCGAGAAAGAGCAGAGTCACCAACAGCGGATGCAACCAATCGCCAAATT
This sequence comes from uncultured Chthoniobacteraceae bacterium, assembly GCA_964595865.1. GTDB lineage: Bacteria > Verrucomicrobiota > Verrucomicrobiia > Chthoniobacterales > DYNR01 > CAZQRL01. The sequence continues at coordinate 186,805 of CAZQRL010000002.1, read as the reverse complement.
GTGCCGCCGCGATAAGGGTTGCAGGTCCCCAAGTGAGAATCGTGCCGGCGTAGGGGATGATCCCCAACGTGGCGACGAGAATCCCGATGAGTATGGCAAAATCCACACCGAGAATGAGCAGCCCGATCCCAATTAGTATCCCGTCAATCACCGCGACCATGACCTGCCCGCGGAAGAAGGCGATGATGTAGCCATTGATTTCCAACAGCAGAGAAACCAGCTCAGTTTTCAGCGGTGAGCTTCGCAAGGGCAGGAAGTCAGCCCATTTTTGCGTGATCTTGGGCGCGTCGCGAAGGAGGTAAAATAAAAACACCGGTATCAATACTAACCCGATGATCAACCCAAAAGCCCCCAAGAAGCCTCCGGCACTCCGTCCAAGCAGCAACCCCAACGAGGCCAGGAGATTCGGTAAGTTATCCTGCAGCCAGGTAATCCCGCTTTTGATCGCTCCGGAGGCTGATTGGGTGAGGAAACTTAAATCCTGCTCGGCCAAGCCGTCTTGTTTGCCGGGCAAGGCCTGTAAATCCTCCAGGGTTTTGAGGGTGTTGAGCCCCAGGGTTTGCACCTGTTGCGCGTAGGTGGGAAAATTGCGAATGAAAGCCCGTCCTTCTTCCCAAGCGGTGGGAACGACCGAGAGCATCGCGCCGAGGGCAAAAAGGGTGAAGAGGGCAAAGACGATGAGGGTGCCTACAGTGCGTGAGGCTCCCCGGCGGCAAAAGAACGCCACCACCGGCTCCAGCAGGTAGGCAAGGATCCCGGCAATCGCAAAGGGGAGCAGCACCGGCTGGAGAAAGCCGATGAGCCGCACAATGAGAAAAATCGCTCCTGCCCCGAGCAGCAGCAAGATGGCCGCAGAAAGCCCGGTGAGGGCGGCCCAGCAGAGGCGGAGCTGATTGCGAGTGGGCAAAGCGAGATGGCGGACCTATTTTTTGCTCGCCTGCACTTGCAAGGGGTCTATCCCCGGGGGAAACTTGGTCGCATCGTCGTAGATGACGTCTTTCCAATAGGTTTCCTTGGATGTTTTTGTGGCGGTGGAGAAATCTGCACCCCGCACGTCTGCGCCGCTGAAATTTACCCGGGAGATATCGCCGTAATTTTTGGTCTTTTGCAGGTTGCTACCACGGAAATTGACCATCTCCAGGTCAGCCTTTTGGAAATCCACGCCAGAAAAATTCGAGTCGTTTAGATTCACCTGACGGAAGGTGGTGGCATCACTCAATTTGGCTCCGGAGAAATCCGCACGGTTGAGGTCGCACTGCTCGAAGACCACTTGGGTGAGATCAGCTCCGGAAAAATCCGTCTGGTTCAGCCGCACGCGAAAAAATCGCGTTTGGCCCAGGTCGGCATTGGTGAAATCTTTGCCGCTGAGCATTTGCATCTGAATGGTCTCTTGCGATTCCGCCGCGGAGGCGGGTGTGGGGTCACCGGCCCAGAGGGTGGCGGGGAGAAGGAGACTTGCGAGAAGAGCGGGGAGATTTTTCATGACCTCCCCTCCCTAGAAGAGCAGCCGGACTTTGGCAAACGCAATTCTCAGACAGAGTGACAGGCCCGCGCCTCGACAGCCTGAGCCAGGGTCTCCCGCAAGGTCTGCAGGACAACTGGCTTGCTGACAAAGGCGTTCATACCTGCCCGGAGACACTCCTCCCGATCTTCCGGGGTCACAGCAGCGGTTACCGCCACAATATACGGCGTAGTTCGGACCGAGCCCCGCCGCCGATCCTCCCGCAATTGTCGGGCCATTTCCAACCCGCCCAGGCGCGGCATTTGCAGATCCAGGAGGATAATATCCACGGCTCGGGTCCGGCAAATTTCCAAACCTTCCACCCCATCAGCAGCAAAATGCGCTGAAAAGCCAAGGTGCTCCAACATGCGAGCCATCACCGTTCGGTTCACTTCATCGTCTTCGCAGACCAGAATAGAGGGCGCCTGAAGGAGGGGAGAATTGGCCGCCTGGCCCGGGCTTTCCGAGGCGTCAGCCACTCTCCCCGGTGACCTGGCAGGCTGCAAAAGCGGCACCTCTGAAGCCGCTTCCTGAACCTCCGCGCGGCAAGGAAACTCCAACGTGAAGTAAAACGCTGTCCCCTCTCCTAGGCGGCTGCGCAGGCCGATTTTGCCACCCATCGCCTCTACTAAACAGCGACAAATGCTCAGCCCCAATCCCGTGCCGCCAAAACGCCGCGTTATAGAGCTGTCTGCCTGAGTGAAGGGTTGAAAGAGCTTGGCTTGCAAGGAGGGATCTATGCCGATGCCGCTGTCGCGCACCTCAAAATGAATACCCCAGTGCTCCGGCAGAGCGGCTGTGCAAGGGGTGAGGGTGAGGGTCACATAGCCCTGCTCGGTAAATTTAATGGCGTTGTTGACCAAGTTGAGAAGCACCTGGCGAAGCCGGGCGGAATCCCCAAAGACCTCCCGGGGAAGGCCTGGGCCCAGCTGACAGGAAAGGCGCAAATTCTTGCTGCAGCTGGCACGGCACAGCTCCAGGGCTTCGTTGGCGCATTGGCTGGGATCGAAAGCAGCCCGCTCCAGCCTAAGTTGCCGAGCCTCAATTTTGGAAAAATCGAGAATGTCTTGGATGAGGTTGAGCAGGGCTTGGCTGCAGGTGGTAATGGTCGAAATGTAGTCCCGCTGTTCATTGGAGAGAGCGGTCTCTTCCAGCAAAGAGGACATCCCGAGCACGGCATTGAGCGGCGTGCGAATTTCATGGCTCATCGTGGCCACGAAGGCACTCTTCGCCCGGTTGGCCCGCTCGGCGTGTTCCCGCCACGCTTCGACTTGGGAGAGGGTCTCTTGGAGTTTGCGGTTTGTTTCGGCCAGGGCCTGCTCGGCTAGTTTGCGCTCCGTGATATCCAGATGCACTCCAATGACCCGCGCGGCTTTCCCGTCTGGAGTCCAAGCGAAAATTTGCGCCACGTTCAGGATCCAGACCAACGAGCCATCTGGCTTGCGGTAGCGCACTTCGTTAGTGAAGGGATGTCTGCTCTTGGCTCGTTCCTGCTGCTGATACTGCTCCCAAACTTTTGCTAAGTCTTCTGGCTCCATCCAGGATTTCCAGGAAGTATCGCGGAGGTCACTCTCCTGCTCGCGCCCCAAAACTCGAAGCATTTTCGGACTGTAAAATTCTCGGCGCTCCAGCACGTTCCAGTCCCAATAACCCGAGAGGAAGTCTTCCAAGATAAACTCCAACAGCGCCGCCTGCTCCCGAACTTTATTTTCTGCCTCCCGGCGGGCGGTAACATCCCGGGCTACGGCATAAATTAAGTTTCCCACCGGCCGAGAGCGCCACTCTATCCAACAATACCTCCCATCTTTGGTGCGGTAGCGATTTTCAAAGTTGAAAATGTCGCTCTTTCCGGAGCGGGCGAAGGTTTCCAGCGTCGAGGCGATATCTTCCGGATGCACAAACTCTATGAAATGGTGCCCGAGCAAATCCGGGATTTCGTAACCGAGGACTTCTCTCCAGGTGGGGCTCAACCGCAAAAAACGTCCTTCGGCATCGGCAATGCACAGCATGTCCAAGCTGAATTGGAAAAACCCCTGCAGCTCCTCTTCCTGTTTTTGTAGGGTCTTTCGTCGGGCAATCTGGGAAGTTACCTCGCGGAAGGTGCAGCAAATGCGGCTGTCGGAGGAAGCCAAGTCGCGCATCCCCCGACAATGAAACCAACGCTCCCCGGCGTTCGGTCTGCGGAGTTCCAACGCCAGTTCCCATGGCTCCTCGAGAGGGTTGCTGGCCGATAGTTTCTCCCGCAAAGTGCTCGCGCTTTCCGGACACAGACAAGCGAGGGCACTGGCAAGATCCGTCGGAGGTTCTCCCGACAAACCGAATAATTCCGCCGTCCCGGGAGCCCAAGCCACTGATCCCGCGGAGAAATCCACCGCCCAAGCTCCGAGTCCGGCCAGAATCGGCAGCCGCGCCAGGTAACCGGCCGGGAATGTGGCAGCGGGGGACACGCCTAAAAGGCTAGCCGCAAAATAGAATGATAGGCAAATCTTTTTATTGGTATCTTTCGCGCCGACTTACCAGCCTGCGAAGGGGATGCCGGAGCGCTCTTCTTCCGCGAGCAGTTCGCCATAGGTGCTTTGGCGGAGAAAGACCACGCAGGGCTCCTGCGCCTCGCGCAGACGAAATTCTCGTTCCCGGTAGTCGCCTTGCAAGACCTGGCGGACTTCGTCAGCCCGGGCGGCTTCGATTACCACAAAATCGGCGGAAGTTTTTTTAGGGGGAGTGTTCGCGCCCCAATAGGCCACTCGTGGGAAGTCGCCCAAAATCCACGGTAGAGGATAGTAGCTACTGAGGTAAATTTCCCCGGAGATCTGATACCCAAGCGGATCGCGGCGGGCTTTTTCCAGGACCGGCCCAGTGAAGCGAGCCATTTCGGGGAAGGTTTGCACATAGACATAGGGTTCCGTGGGGTCCGAGTGGTCGCGGAAGTTGAGGCGCCAACTGCGGCCCAGGTCCACGGCCAGAAGACCCAACAGAAGGAGCGAAAGGGCCGGCCGCATCCAAGACGGGCGCTGCCAGTCCCACGCCACGGCGGGCCCAACGAGGAAAAACGGCCACATCAAGGAGATGATGCACCAGGGCGTTTTGTAGGTCACGATCGAGTATGCCAGCAAAAGCCCCACGCCGTAGATGGCGGTCCACCGCAGCACGGCGGGCACCGGACGCAAGCAGGCCAGTGTGGCAACCACCCCGGCCAAGGCGAACCAGTCGTAGCGTGCCATAAGTGCGATCCAATACCAGTTGAGGGGTCCCCACAGATCGTAGGCGGTCTTCTCGTGTCCACCGCTTTTCATTCCGGTCTCAAACCAAGCCGCGTAGGTCTGCCAGAGTCCGTGCAGCCCGGACCAATGAAAGAAAGTGCCGCTGTAAAAAAATACCACGGCAAAAATTGCCAACGCGATGGCCCAGGTGGCCTGCTGGGCGCGAATCTGCCAACGAGCGGGCCGCAGCCTTCCGGAAGGTTCGGGCCCGGGAACAATTTGCTGCCAGAGCCACAGGCAGAGAAAGGCTGGCAGGATGGTGCCGATTTGAATGAGGTAGGTCTCTTTGGTTAGAATCATCCCCGCCGCTCCCCCAATCAGCGCGTAGAAATCCCTTGCTTCTCCCCTGCGCCACATACCGATGACTCCAAAAAAGAAGAGAATGTTGCAGAGGAGGAGGGTGGATTCGTGTATCGAGTAGCGGCTGTAGAAAACCATGGCCGGGGAAACAGCCATGGCGGCGGCAGCCAACCAGACCGCTTCCCGCCGAAACCAAGTCGGCCCCCAGGCAAGTAGGAGCCAGACCGCCCCGACTCCAGCGAGCACTGCTGGCAAGCGCAAAGCCCAGAGTTCTCGGCCAAAGAGCACCTGTCCGGCGAAGACGGCATAAAAATGCAGCGGTCCGTGGTAGTTGGTCGGATCGTAGCGATAGTAACCGGTTTGCATCATCCGATCGGCGAACCAACCATTGATCCCCTCGTCAAAGTGCGGCGGCTTGAGCTCAATCGCCGCCCAGCGCAACAGGAATGCCAGCAGCACGATCGCCACGGGAATCCACCGGTTCATTGCGGCCGGGAACTCCCTTGGGGCAGACGTTGGCTGAGGATTTTTCCGGCTCATAGATTTTCCGCTCTTCCCCGGGCTGGCCAGCTGCCCGGAAGAGGACTCGAACCTCCACATCTTGCGATACCAGATCCTAAGTCTGGCGCGTCTGCCAATTCCGCCATCCGGGCTTGTGCTGAAACTCCATGGGTCTCCATCCGAAACATCATCGGCCGCGGGTTGAAAGGGCGAGTGGGTGATAGGATCGGGCGGTGAACAATGGTGGCCAAACTCCCATTCTGTGATTGCTCCGACAAGTGAAAAATTCGTCACTTGGCAGCTCAGAAACAGAAACCGCAGAGCCGATGCACCGCCTTGGCCCGGTTTTGCGTCCGGGTGATGCTTGACCAGGGTATGCCCTCTGCTACTTGTCTTCTTGCCGTGACCTCAGCACCCTCCGATCTATTTCTCAACCGGGAATTAAGCTGGCTGGAATTCAATCAGCGCGTTCTCGATCAGGCTGCGGACGAAGCCAATCCGGTGCTTGAGCGGCTGAAGTTTCTCTGCATCGTTAGCTCCAACCTGGACGAATTTTTTGAGGTCCGCGTGGCCGGTCTCAAGCAGCAAAAGCAGACCCTGATGACCGAGACCGGCCCGGATGGTCTCTCGGCGACGGAGCAGCTCGAGGCCATTAGTCGGCGCGCCCGGCGCATGGTGGATGAGCAATATGCGCTCTGGCGGGAGAAACTGCGCCCGGCCCTGGAAGAAAACAAAATTCGTTTTTTTGACTATCCGGAGGTCCCGCCGGAGCAGAAGGAATATTTCGAAAAGTTTTTTCGCGAGCAGGTTTATCCGGTGTTAACCCCGCTGGCGGTGGATCCGGTGCACCCGTTTCCACAGCTCCTCAACAAGAGCCTCAACGTCATTGTGGAGCTGGAAGGCACGGATCTGGCCACCGACATCGCGGTGGTGCAAGTGCCCCGGATTCTCCCACGCGTGGTGCCTTTCGTTGGCCAGACCAGCGGGGAAAACTACGTCTTCCTTGGACACGTCATTCAACACCATGTCGGGGCCTTGTTCCATGGCGTCCGGGTGAAAAGCGCCCACCTTTTCCGGATCACCCGCAATAGCAACCTCTACGTGGATGAAGAAGAAGTGCACAATTTGCTGCATGCCATCGAGGCTCAGTTGCGGCGGGTGAATCGGGGGGCCGGGGTGCGCTTGGAGGTGGATCACGAGTGCCCGCAGACGGTCGTCGAGCGCCTGCTGGAGGTCTTCAACCTTGAGGCCGAAGACGTCTATCGTATCCACGGCCCACTGAATCTTACGCGGCTGATGCCGCTGGCCTTGCAGATTGACCGTCCCGACCTACGCTACAAGCGCTTCACGCCCGCGACGGTGGTTTCTCTCAGCGAGGAGGCCGACATCTTTTTCCACCTGCGCAAAAGCGACATCCTCCTGCATCATCCTTACGATAATTTTCAGACGGTGGTGGATTTTGTTGGTCAGGCGGCGGAAGATCCGCACGTCCTGGCCATCAAACAAACCCTCTACCGCACCAGCAGCGATTCGCCTTTTGTCCATAGCCTCATCCAAGCTGCCCGCAATGGGAAGCAGGTCACGGTAGTCATCGAGCTGAAGGCGCGGTTTGACGAGGAGGCTAACATCAAATGGGCGCGACTCATGCGAGAAGCGGGAGTGGATGTGGTCTATGGGGTCAGTGGCTTGAAAACCCACGCCAAGGCTGTCTTGGTGGTGCGGAGCGAGGGAGAGCGCATCCGGCGCTACGCCCATTTTGGCACCGGTAACTACCATCCCTCCACGGCCCGCATTTACACGGACCTTGGCCTGCTGACCTCGCGCGAAGATCTTACCTCGGACCTGGCCGAGACTTTCCACCTGCTTACCGGGGTTTCCAAGTTTCCCGGAATGAAGCAGCTCCTGGTCGCGCCGTTCGATTTGCCAGGCCGCTTGCAAGGCCTCATTGAACGCGAGATCGAACACGCCCAGGCCGGCAGACCGTGTGGGATCTATGCGAAGTTGAATTCGCTGCTGGAGGAAGTGATCATCCAAGCCCTCTACCGCGCTTCCCAGGCCGGAGTGCCCATCCGCCTCCTGGTGCGTGGTATGTGCAGTCTGCGTCCGGGCCTGCCCGGGATTAGCGAGAACATCGAAGTGCGCTCCATCGTCGGGCGCTTCTTGGAGCACAGTCGGATTTACCGCTTCAGCAATGGCGGAGATCCGGTGCATTACCTCGCCAGTGCGGACTGGATGCCGCGCAATCTCTACCGCCGGGTGGAAATTGCTTTCCCGATTCTCGCCCCGCGAATGAAGGAGCATCTCGATGAAATCCTGGAGTGGCATTGGCGGGACAATGTCAAAGCTCGCCGCATGGACCCGCAGGGGCTCTACCATCCGGTGCAGGATGGCCGCGAGCCTTTCGATAGTCAGGAGGCCTTTTTAGCTGATGCTCTCAAGCGGCGCAAAGCCCGGCGCGAGTCTTAAAAGACACGCCTGGCCCGGTTGCCGCCCGGCGTTGCTACATTTGCTCCAGAGTGCGGCCTTTGGTTTCCGGCACGATGGCGCGCACGATGAAAAACGAGATGATCGCAAACCCTGCGTAGAGACCATACGCTCCACCCAGCCCGATCCAACCGAGCAGCAAAGGGAAGGTCATGGTCACGGCGAAGTTACTGCCCCACTGAGTGAGGCCAGCCACCGCCAAGGCGGCCCCGCGGATCTGATTCGGGAACATTTCCCCGAGCAAGACCCACATCACGGGGCCCCAGGACATGCCAAAGGCCACGATGTAGAGATTCGCCGCCACCAGCGCAATCAGGCCCATGGAAGAGCTCAACTGCAACGTGCCATCGGTAGCCACGGAGGCTGTGCCAAAGACCCCGGCCATGATTCCCAGGAAGACGGCCATGCCGATCGAGCCGGTGATAAGCAGTGGTTTGCGCCCCCATTTGTCCACCAGCCCAATTGCCACAAGCGTGGAAGTCACATTGATGATCCCGCCGATGACATTGATTCGCAGCGCATCGGATTCGGAAAAGCCCGCCGCGCGCCAGAGCACTTCGCCGTAATAAAATACCACATTGATGCCCACAAGTTGCTGCAGTGAGGCAATCGCCAACCCGACCCAAACGATCGGTCGCAAACGCCGCGTGGTCTGATCCACCAAATCCGAAAGCTGCGGTCGGTGACCGCTTTGCAGGGTGGCCTGAATTTCCGCAACTTTCTCCGCCGCGTCCTCGCGATGGGAAAGCCGAGCCAGGACGGCGCGAGCTTGCTCATTCTGTCCGGCGGCCACGAGGTAGCGCGGCGACTCGGGGATGAAAAACAGCCCCAAGAAAAAGAGCATCACCGGGGCCATTTCCGCCCAGAACATCCAGCGCCAGGCCGGATATCCGAGCCAGAACTCCTTCTCCGCTCCACCGGCTGCCTGGGCGATGAGGTAGTTGACGAGGAAGGCAAAAAACAACCCGAGCACGATGGCCATCTGTTGCAAGCTGGCCAGCCGCCCGCGCACATGCGCCGGGGCGATTTCGCTGATGTAAGCCGGGCTGATGATACTCGCCGCTCCCACGGCAAAGCCGCCTATCAAACGATAAAGAATAAACTCCATGGAGCCGCTGGCGATGCCCGATCCCCAGGCACTCACGGCGAAAAGCAGCGCCGCGCCAAAGAGGGCTGTTCGCCGCCCAAAGCGATCAGCCGCCCCGCCAGCAAGAAAAGCTCCGGCCGCGCAGCCAAGGAGCATCGAAGCCACGTTGAAGCCACTGCCCAAATTTCCCGCGTGGAAGGCCTCTCGTAGGGCGTTGACGGTGCCATTGATGGCTCCGCTATCGTAGCCAAACAGAAAGCCGCCTAAGGCGGCAACGGCACTGATTAAGATAACCATGCCGAGGGAGGAGCCGTGGGCGGACGGCGAGGAGGGACTCTGGGGAGACATGAGTTTCATTCTCCGAACTTGCTCGCGCGTTGTCGAGCGTGGAGGCACCACTCTTTAGATCCAAGGCCAAGGGGGCCTGGAGACGGTGTTGCCGTGCGTCAAAAAGTCGAGGAAAAGCGCGGCTCCAGCTTCCTCCTCCGGTCCTAGTTCATAGTGCAAAGTGTGTCGCCAATAGCCCTCGAGGAATTGCTGCTCCTGCGGATCTTCCAGAGTGGCGAGATAGCGTGCTTGGTCTTGCCGATTGTGTTGCGGGATTTGCCGCAGCCATTCCGCCACAGCGTGAGCCTCGCCGGCGGCGGCACTCGGGCGCAGCATCCAGACGGCAAAAACAAAAGGCCGACCGGTGTGGTCGCGCCAAATTTTTCCCAAATCTTCGTAGAACCACTCCGTATCGAGATGCGTTTGGCGGAAAGTGATTGCCCGGTCACCGATCAGCAAGACGTGGTCGGCTTTTTTCAGGTCGCTGGTAGTCTGCGAAGGCAGGGGGATTTGCAATTTGGGGCGCAGGATTTCCAGGAGCGCGCGGGAGGTTCGTGAGGCGGGATCCAAATAGCAGGTCTGGGCTTGGAGGGGTTCTCGGGGATTTCGCCGGTGGGCGACAAAAACGCTGTAGGTCTCCTTTTGCGTGGCGATGCCGACCCCGCGCACCCAGGCCAGGTCTTCGCCCAAGCAGGCCTTTAACTCCGGGCCTGCCGCCAACGGCAGCAAAGCCCCATCCAAATGGCCGGCACGAAAAGCCTCCACCGCCTCCGCGGGCGAGAAGAGAGCTGGCGCGGGCTCCAGTCCCAACTGCAAAGGCAGGGCATTGCGGTAAGGCAAGCCGCCCAATCTCCAACCGGGGACAGGACAGGTTGTCCAGCTGGGAGAAATCTTCGCGCTCAAGCCGCTGCCGCCACGTTGCCTGAGCCCGCGAACCGCCGAATAATCTCATAGTGGCTGTTCCGCTGGGCGGGTTCGTATCCTGCTTGGCGAATAGCCTCAATGAGGTCATGGCCCGAGAGACGACGCGGGGTTTTGGCCCCGGCGAGATGGAGGATCTTTTCCTCCACCAAAGTGCCATGCAGATCGTCGGCTCCGTAATCCAGCGAGCGCCGCGCCAGTTCCAGTCCCAAGCTTACCCAATAGGCGGTGAGGTGCGGGATGTTGTCTAGATAGAGGCGGCTCACGGCGAGGTTGCGCAGCTGCTCCTCCGGAGACACGGGCTGGATGTGGGCCAGAATGGTGGTTTCCGGCACAAAAGCAAAAGGCACGAACCCTGTGAAGCCGCCGGTCTCATCTTGCAGGGTGCGCAGCTGGCGCAAATGCTCGACACGCTGGGCGAAGGTCTCGATGTGCCCGAAGAGCATGGTGCAGGTGCTGCGCTTGCCCATGCGGTGCCAAGTGCGATGAACTTCCAGCCATTCCTCGGTTGTCTCTTTGCCCCGGCAAAGCTGGTCGCGAATCCCAGCATCGAAAATCTCCGCTCCGCCGCCCGTGAGGCTGTCCAGCCCGTGCGCTGCCAGAGTCTGCAAAGTTTCCTGCAGAGGAAGGCGGAAGATGCGGTCAGCCAAATGCAAAATCTCGATGGCGGTGAAGGCTTTGATGTGCACTTCGGGAGCTGCGGCTCGCAGTTGCGAGAGCAAATCCAAATACCACTTCGCCGGTAAGGTCGGATGCAACCCACCGACCAAGTGCACCTCGGTGATGCCACTCGGCAGCGCCTCGCGCACTCCCGCCACCATTTCCGCAATGCTCAACTCGAAGGCATGCGCATCTCGCTTCCGGGCCCCGAAAGCGCAAAACTGGCAGGAGAGGATGCAAAGGTTGGAGTAATTGAAATAGCGGGTGCGGAGGAAGGTGGCGGTGCGGCCGTGCAGACGCTCCCGCATCCTCCCGGCCAGAGCCCGCAAATCCTCCAGTGGGCAATTTTCGTAAAGCCACAGGGCATCCGCTTCATCCAATCGCAGCCCGGCCTCGACCTTCTCCCGCATCGCCAACACTCGTCCACTTGACCTCATACAGAGCCCCGCATCCAACCCCACACGAGGCCTGCGGCAAAGCAAAATTTTGCCCTCTGCGGGCAGAGCAATTTCCCTCCGGGGGCTAAGTTTTGAGTTGAAGCCCGAGGCAAGCTGACGCATGAATGGCCCAGTAACCAAACTCCTTATGAAGTATCTTCCTGTCGTCGCCTCGGCTTTGGTTCTAGGTTTGCTCCTGAGTGCCTGCCAAACCACGCAGTCTTCCAATCGCTCTAACCGCAGTGGCAACCGCTACGGCGCCGGAGCCTCGGGCACGCAAACCATCGCCCAGCCCACCCCCACTCCGACCCCGGCTCCTTATCAAGACGACGCGGCCTTCACCGCTCCCAGCCCCACTCCCACCCCGACTCCTCCTCCGGTCGTGGCTGGACGCGATCTGCCTTATGGCACTCCAGTCCCCGGCCAGCTTGGCTTCGTAACCAGCCCGCATGATCCGACCGCCGGGCTCGTGGACGTGCGCGGCTTTGCCCCCGGTCAAGAAGTCCGTTGCCCCTACACCGGCAAAACCTTTTTGGTGCCCTGACCTCCCTGGCCATTCTGGGCCCCGGCTTGATGGGGAGCTCGCTGGGCATGGCCCTGCTGAGCAAGTTACCACAGTTGGATTTGCGGATCTGGGCGCGGCGGGAGAGTGCGGCCCGGCAGGCGGCGCGGGTCTTGCGTTCGCGGCAACCGGAGGGGAAGATTCGTGCCACCGCGCAACTCGGGCGTGCGGTGCGTGGGGCGGAGGTGGTGGTGTTTTGTGTGCCCATCGGTGTGATGCCCGAGTTGGCCCGGCAGGCGCTGCCTGATCTCTCGGCGGAGGTGGCTTGCACTGATGTGGGGAGTGTCAAAGGACCAGTCGTGGAGGAATTGGAGGCGGTCCTGGGCGGAAGTTTCGTTGGGGCTCATCCCATGGCAGGTTCCGAGCGATCGGGCTTGGCCGCAGCTGTTCCCAATCTCTACGATGGGGCGACGTGCATTCTCACTCCCACGGAGCGCACCCATCCGGAGGCTCTCCGGCGGGTCTCTCTCCTTTGGTGGCAGGTCGGTTGCCACCTCCTGCTGGCAACGCCGGATGATCACGATGCCGCCGTGGCCCGGGTGAGTCACCTGCCGCATTTGCTCTCCGCCTTATTGGTCAACCAGGTGCGCGCTGAGGCTGTTGGTTATGAGGCGTTCGCGGGGTCGGGGTTTCGCGATGCCAGTCGCCTGGCTGGCGGGCCTCCGGGGATGTGGACGGAAATCCTTCAGTGCAACCGCCAGGAAATCTTGCGGGCTTTGGAGGAATTTCAAGCTCAGCTGGATTTGGCCCGCTCGGCCTTGCAAACTGAAGAACCCACTGCTCTCTGCCAACTGCTGCGGTCCGCTTGCGAACACCGCCACGCCCTTTACTCCTAAATCCCACCTCCCATCATGGCTACTTTTCGCGTCAAAGCCGCCCCACGAATGGAAGCCCGCATCCGGGTTCCCGGTGATAAAAGCATCTCGCATCGCGCCGTTTTGTTTTCTGCTCTTACCAACGGCACCTGCGTCGTGAGCAACTTCCTGCCGGGTGAAGATTGCCGGGCCACCATCGGGGCCATGCGGGCCCTCGGGGTGGAGATTGAAGAGATCAACCCGACCACCGTGCGTATCGAAGGCCGACGTGGGGAATTCACCGCTCCGCGGGAGCCGATTGATTGTGGCAACTCCGGGACGACCCTGCGGCTTTTGGCCGGGATTCTTGCGGCCCAGCCATTTTCGGCGACCCTCTTCGGGGATGCTTCACTCTCACGCCGTCCGATGAAGCGGGTGGTGGATCCGCTCAGCCTCATGGGCGCAAAATTGCAAGGCGAAGGACCGCGGCATTGCCCGCCGCTGCACATCACCGGAGGGGCACTCCGGGGGATTGATTATGAAATGCCGATGGCGAGTGCGCAGGTGAAAAGCGCGGTGCTGTTGGCCGGGTTGTTTGCCAAGGGGCGCACCTCCGTCACGGAACCAGCCCCCTGTCGGGACCACACCGAGCGGATGTTGCAATACTACCTGGTGCCAGTACGGCGCGAGGGGAACCGTGTGACCGTGCATGGCCACTCGCGCTTGGAAGCCCGGGACTTTGCTGTTCCGGGGGACATTTCGAGTGCGGCTTTCTGGCTGGTGGCAGCGGCGGCGATGCCCGGAAGCGAGTTGGTGGTGGAAGATGTCGGCCTCAATCCCACGCGCACCGGCATTCTGGGGATCCTCCTGCGCATGGGGGCCCGCATCCGGGAACGCGTCCTGAACTGCACAGCCGCCGAGCTTTCCGGGAAAATTGACCTTCAGGGGGGGGCGTTACAGGGCACGGAAATCGGCGGGGCGGAGATTGCGAATGTGATTGATGAGATTCCTATCATCGCTGTGGCTGCGGCTTTGGCGCGCGGGACGACCGTTATTCGCGATGCCGGGGAGTTGCGGGTGAAGGAGACCGATCGGCTGGCTGCCATCGCCCGGAATCTGCAAGCCATGGGAGCCGTGGTGCGGGAGCGCGAGGATGGTTTGGAAATCGAGGGGCCGGCGCGGTTGCGCGGTGCCACCTTGCCAAGTTTCGGGGACCATCGCATCGCGATGGCCTTCGCCATCGCCGGGCTTTTTGCCCGCGGGGAGACCATCATTGAGGATGTCGAATGTGTGAATACTTCGTATCCGGGGTTTGCCGATTTGCTCGGGCAGGTGCAGCAGGGCCTGCGCAATCTCGCCCCGACCAAGCGCTCCGCTTAGGCCTATGAGTCGGCATCGCGTTATTGCCGTGGACGGCCCGGCGGCTTCCGGGAAAAGCTCGGTCTCGCGTCTGTTGGCCGGGCGGCTGGGGTTCTCTTACGTCAACTCGGGGGCGTTTTACCGTGCGGCCACCTACCTGGCACTGGAACTGGGTGGCGGACAGCTTCCGGCACCGCATCTTTTGGCCGGGGCGTTGGCCGCTGGGCGATTGCGGGGTAGGCTAAGGGATCGGCGCAGCGAGGTGATGGTAGATGGGCGGGTATTGGAGGAGGAATTAGCCGACACCCGGGTGAATGCCGCCGTCTCCACGGTTTCGGCTTGGCCGGAAGTGCGAGCGTGGTTGTTGGGGCACCTGCGGGATTTTGCCCTCAAAGATTCGATCGTCATGGAGGGACGCGATATTGGTTCGGTGGTTTTTCCCCAAGCGGACTGCAAATTTTATCTCGATGCTAATCCAGCGATCCGCCAACGCAGGCGTGAAGCCCAAGGAATCGGCGACCCCATCGGCCAACGCGATGAGTTGGATAGCTCGCGTTCCACGGCTCCGCTGACTATCCCGGGGGATGCCATTCGTCTGGATAGCACCGATCTCTCGCTCGAAGAGGTCGTGGAAAAACTCTATCACCTCGCCCAAGTTCACTTGCCCAACGGATGAAGCGTCATCCGCAATCCATGAATCTGGTTTACAACATCGGCTACACGCTGAGCCGATGGGTGGCGACATTGCTGCTCAGCTACCGCCCGCACGGAGCTGAAAAAATCCCCTCCGAAGGCGGAGTGATTCTGGCGGCAAATCACACCAGTTTCTTCGACCCGCCCCTGGTTGGCATCGCCTCCCAGCGGGCCATGTGGTATCTCGCCCGCAAAACCCTCCTCGACTGGCCGATTTTGGGCCCCATTTTCCCTTCGCTAAATGTTATTCCAGTGGATCGCGATGGCAATGACCGCACCGCCCTCAAGGCGATCATTCGCCTGCTGCAAGATGGCGAGGGGGTGGTCTTATTCCCCGAGGGTACCCGCTCTCCAGATGGTCGGCTGCAACGTGGAAAACCGGGCCTCGGCATGATCATCGCCAAATCGCTTGCGCCGGTCGTTCCGGTGCGGGTTTTTGGAGCGTATGAGGCTTATCCCAAAGGAGCCACGAGCCTCCAACCGACCCAGGTGCATGTTTGTTTTGGCGACCCGCTCTATTTCACCGCAGAGGAATGTGCGGCCAATTCCCGGGAACTTTACCAAGAACTAAGTGATCGCGTGATGGCGGCCATTGCGGCCATCGCGGATCCGCGTGTGGTTGGGAAAGAGGCTGCTGGCCCGAGGAGCGCAGGATGAAATCCGCTTCCGTGCGCACTTTGCGCAGCATGGTTTGGCTGCTGATCTTGCCGATTCTTGGCGCCGTTTGGGCCCTGTTGCGCCCCGCCTCGGGGCCCGCTGCCGCACTGCGGGTCGAGGCCTTGCCGTATGAGGTGCTTTCCGTTCAGCCCGAGCCGGAAGAGCACGAGCTCGAACCCAACCTTCCCGAAACAGCTCTTCCAGCCGCTGAGGCATCCCCGACCCCTTGAAAGCCACGCTGCTCTGGAGCATCCTCCCGCCCTGGGATCGGATGAAAAATTTGCCCAATCGTCTGGGGTTTGCGCGGCGTTGACAAAAAACCGGCAAATGTTCAGGATCACCCCACCTTGAGTGCGCATTCTCTGGTTTCGGTCGGTTGTCTTCAGGACACAGTCTGGGTCAAGGTCGAGGGGCGTGGAACGTTTCAAAATAGCGGCGGACTCAAGAAGTATGCCCAAGATTTAATCAAAAAGGGCTACCACCATTTCGTGGTGGATCTGCAGCATTGCGAAATGATGGACAGCACCTTCATGGGAATGCTGACCAGCATCTGCTTGCGCTTGCGGGATGAGCCGGATGGGAGGTTGGAAGTCATTGGGGCCTCCCCAAGAAACGCCGGACTTCTGACAAACCTCGGGCTGGACCAGCTCTTTTCCGTCAAACAATTGGGTGACTCCACCGCCCCGGCGGTGCCCGAGTCCTTGCCCGCGGAGCCCAAAGAAAACCGGCCCGCCACTTCCGGGGAGATGTTGCAGGCGCACGAAGCGCTTACCCAGGCGGCACCCGAGAACGCAGTGCGTTTTCGCGACGTGCTGGAGTTGCTCCAGGCCGAAGCCGAATCTTCCTCTCACTGAGCAAACGCCCCGCTCTGTTGTCGCTAATTTTTGCTCTCGGGTAGGCCATGTGGACTTTCGTTTTCCTTTGTCTTTTTCTGGGCACGCTCACGGCCTTGGGGGTGGTATTGGCGGCCTTCACCCGCAAAATTGCCGAGGTGGAGCGTCAGCGGGCGGAGTTGGAGATCGAAGAGACGCGAGTCTTTGATTTTCTGCATGGGCTAGGAGAGGCTTTCTCCGAAGGGGTCTGCTCGGCAGACCTGCACCGCCTCATCGTCGAGGGGGCGGTGCGGATCCTCGAAGCGCACGGTGGGGCGCTTTACCTCCTCGATAAATCAGAATCGGTGCTGGTGCCGGCGTTCGTTTCTGCGGGCTGCCCTCCCGTTGTGCCCTTGCCGAAGCATTTGCTCGACCCGAATACGCCTGCTGCCACTCTGGAAAGCTATCTCAAGCTCCACAGCATCAAGCGTGGGGATGGCGTTATCGGTCGGGCTTGGCAGGCCGGGCAAGTCCTCGTCCTCGGAGCGGAGGAGTTGGATTTCGGCGATGGGCGGCGCAGTGAGCTGGAAGTGACCTCGGCCATCGTGGGCCCGTTGAATTATCGCCGCAAAACCATGGGCTTGCTGCTCGTGGCCAATGGTCCCATGGCTAGCCCATTTGACCGCGATGAAATCGCCCTTTTCCGCACCATCGCGGAGCAGTCGGCCTTTGCCCTCTACAATGAGGCCGTTTATCTGGAAGCCGGGGAAAAAAAACGCCTCGACCAAGATTTGCAAACCGCCCGGGAAATCCAAAAGGTCCTTTTGCCCCGCAAAGCTCCGCAAATCCCAGGCTGGGATCTCGACGGGTTGAATCTACCGGCGCGGCAGGTGAGCGGAGATTACTTTGACTTTATCCCCCTGGGCGAAGGGCGCTGGGGGGTGGTGATCGCGGATGTTTCCGGTAAGGGGGTGCCGGCTTCTTTGATCATGGCCATGTGTCGAAGCGTGATTCGCAGCCAGGCTCTCGAGGCCCAATCTCCAGCGGAGCTGCTCCAGCGGGTCAACCGTCTGGTTTATCCTGACATCAAAGAAGATATGTTTGTCAGCATGGTTTTTCTCCTCCTGCGGGAGGATAGTCCGGAAGTGCTCATGGCCCGCGCTGGGCATGACCCACCGCTGCTCCTGCGCGCCGCCAATCATCACTTCGAGCACCTGTCTCCACCCGGAATGGCTCTGGGCATTGACAGTGGAAAGGTCTTCGATAGGGTGTGCCAAAATTTTTCCGTAACCCTGCAAGCGGGGGACGTGATGGTGCTTTACACCGATGGAACGAGCGAGGCCTTGGATCAGGAAGGCTCGGAGTTCGGATTGCCGCGGTTGGAGCAAGCTATCGCCCGCAGAGCAGGAGCTGGAGCTTCCACAATCGTGCGGCAAACCGCCGAAGAGCTGCAGCAATTCATCGGAAAACGACATCAATTTGACGACATTACCCTGATTGCCATCAAGAAACTATGAGTGCACCGGAGAAGGAAAAAGAAGAACTGGAACAGACTCCTGCCGCAGAATCCGCGTCGGTTGAGGCTGGGGCAGAGGATCCGGGCGAGGAGCTGGAGAAACTGCGGGCCGATTTGCACAAATTTCAGGATCTGGCCCTGCGCAGCCAGGCCGACCTGGATAACTTCCGCAAGCGCATGCTCCGCGAAAAGGAAGAAACAATCCGCTATGCTAATGCCAATCTACTGGAACGCCTGCTGCCGATCTTGGATAGCTTCGAGCTTGGCTTACAGGCTGCCGGCCAAAGTGACAACGCAGCCGATCTCACCAAAGGTTTTGCCCTGGTGCAGAAGCAGCTGCAGGATTTTCTCCGGGACCATGGAGTTGAGCCCATTGAAGCTGTAGGGCAGCCATTTGATCCGAATCTCCACGAAGCGGTAGGCCAGATGCCTTCACCCGAAGTGCCCGAAGGCCATGTGTTGCAGCAAATCCGCAAAGGCTACCGCCTGCGTGAACGCCTGGTGCGCCCGGCAACCGTCCTGGTCTCCAAGGGGCCGGAAAATCCAGCATGAAAACCACGCGGGATTACTACGAAATCCTTGGGGTGAGTCGCCAAGCCACGCCGGAGGAAATCAAGAAGGCCTACCGCAAGTTAGCCGTAAAGTATCACCCGGATAAAAATCCTGGCGACCGGGAAGCGGAGGATCGCTTCAAGGAGTTGGGGCATGCTTACGAGGTGCTCATGGATGAAAACAAGCGGGCCGCGTATGATCGCTATGGAGCTGCGGCTTTCGAGAATGCCGGCGGCATGCCAGGCGGAGGTGGATTCCACGATCCTTTTGACCTCTTCCGCGAGGTCTTTGGTGGCGGAGGTGGAGGCGGGGGAATTTTCGAGCATTTTTTTGGAGGGGCCCGGGAAAGCGGAGGACGCCAGCGGGGTTCGGATCTGCGGTATGACCTGGAAATCACCCTCGAAGAGGCAGCCATCGGCGTGGAAAAAGAAATCGAGCTGCGCAAACTGGATCGCTGCAGTGATTGCGAAGGCACGGGGGCGCAAAAGGGCTCCCGGGTTATCACGTGCCCGGTCTGTCGTGGAGCGGGTCAAGTCGTGGCTTCTCGCGGATTTTTCCAAGTGGCGCAAACCTGCCCCAACTGCCGTGGCACCGGGCAAACGATTGAGAAACCTTGTCGGACCTGTGGCGGCGAGGGGCGAGCGGAGAGAACTTCCCGGGTTAAAGTGCGGATTCCCGCTGGGGTGGATGACGGGGCCCGTTTGCGCTCCAGTGGGGGAGGGGAGGCTGGGATTCGCGGAGGCAGCCCGGGCGATCTCTACGTGGTGGTGCACTTGGCACGGCATCACATTTTCGAGCGCGAAGGCCGGGATTTGCATTGTGAGGTGCCGCTGCCCTTCGTCACGGCCGCCCTTGGAGGCGAAATTCACGTTCCCAGCCTCACGGGCTTTATGGACTTGAAAATCCCCGCAGGCACGCAAAGTGGGACGATTTTTCGGGTCAAGGGGCAAGGAATGCCGGTTGTCGGCAGCACCACGCGCGGAGATTTATTCATTCGCACCGAAGTCGAAGTGCCGACCCGGCTGAATGCGGAACAAAAATCGAAGCTTGAAGAATTCGCCCGTCTCTGCGGGGATGATAATAGTCCACGACACCAATCGTTTTATCAGCGCTTGAAGGAACTCTTCACCGGTCACTAAACCGAACTCCGCACCTCAAACAACCCTATGATTGTCACCGCCGCAGAAATGCTCGCCGCCGAGCGGAGCGCAATTGCGGAAGGGGCGTCGGTCGAGGCACTCATGGAGGAGGCTGCCCTCGGGGTGGCGCGCACGGTGGTGGGTCTGGCCTCCAAGCCAGGAACTTGCGAGGTCGTCATCGGCAAAGGCAACAACGCTGGGGATGCCCTGGCTGCGGCCTGTCTTTTGCAGGAGCAAGGATGGTCGGTCCGCGTCACCCCCGCCTACCCGATGGAGGAGATGGAGCCTGCCCCCAAACGCTACTGGCAGGAGCTGCGCGAGCGAGGGGGGGCGGTAAAAAACACCCTGCACAAAGGCCCTTACGTCCTTCTGGATGGGCTGCTCGGGCTCGGCTCGTATGGTGAGCCGCGGGAGCCGATCCTCTCGCTGGTGCAATACATTGAGCGGGTGCGGCGACGCGATGGTGCGATGGTGGTGGCTATTGATGGACCTTCCGGGTTGGATTGGGAAACCGGCCTGCCGCACCTTAGCTGCGTGCATGCGGATTGGACCGTGACCTTCGGGGCCTGCAAATCGGCCCTCCTTGCCGATGAGGCGACGGATTACGTCGGTCGGATCGAGGTGGTGCCCCTGCGGGGCTTGCATTTTCCAGCTTCTCCGACCCGCGAAGAACACGGCGCCGAGCTCCTCACCACGTCCATCCTTCGCTCTTGGCTGGCCCCGCGGCATTTTGATTCCTACAAGGGCACCTATGGTCGTGTGGCCATCGTGGCGGGAGCGATCGGGTATCTTGGAGCGGCGGTTCTCTGTGCCCAAGGTGCGCTCCATGGTGGCGCAGGGTTGGTGACGCTCTTTGCCAAACCGCAGCTTTACCCTTTTCTCGCCAACGCCGCTCCGCCTGAAGTGATGGTCCGACCCGTGAATGATTTTCGCGCGCTTCTGGATGAGGACTTTGATTCTCTCGTTATCGGCCCGGGCTTGGTCGGAGAGCCGGTGATTGAAATTATCGAAATCATTCGTAACATGGAGTGCCCCACCGTCGTAGACGCCGAGGCGATCAATGTCCTTGGCAACGGGCTCAAGAGCCTGCGCTTGGCCAACGGTCCCCGCATCCTCACTCCACATCCCGGCGAAATGCGACGACTATTCCCTCGCAGCGACCTCTCCCGCGCTGACCTCGTGACCACCTTTATAGATCAGAACCCTTGTGCGCTCCTCCTCAAAGGTGCCCGTACACTCATCGGAGCGCCCGGGAGACCGCTTTATTACAACTCGACCGGGCATCCTGGCATGGGTACCGCGGGCATGGGAGATGTGCTCTCGGGCGTTATTGGTGCCCTGGCCGCGGAGGGACTGCGCAGTCAGCGGGCGGCAGCACTGGGAGCTTGGCTGTGCGGGCGGGCTGCGGAGCTAGCCCTCGTTGCGGGAGAATCGCAAGAGTCCCTCTCTGCGGGCATGATTCATAAGTTCATCGGCCCGGCCTTCAACGATCTGCGCACGGCCTTCCCCGCAACCTATTAGGCCCCTTTTCTTTTTCTATCTTCTACCCTTGAAAATCTCTCTCTTCATTCCATGCTTCGTAGATCAATTTTTTCCCCAGGTCGGCCTCTGCATGGCGCAAATTTTAGAGGAGCTGGGTCATGAAGTTGTTGTTCCCGAGGGGCAAACTTGTTGCGGCCAGCCGCCTTTCAATTCCGGCTATTGGGACCAAGCCAAAGGAGCCGCGCGCCACTTGTTGGAGGTATTCCGGGAGAGCGAGGTCGTGGTCAGTGCCTCGGGGTCATGTGGGGCGATGCTGAAGGTTTTTTACCAGGAGCTTTTTGCCCGACAACCCGAAGCCGTGGCCGCGCAGGAGCTTTCTGGCAAGGTGCACGAATTTTCCGCTTTTCTGGTGCGCGTCTTGGGAGTGACGGATCTCGGGGCACGTTTCCCGGCCCGGGCGACGTTTCATGATGGTTGCCATGGTCTGCGGGAACTCGGCCTGAAATCGGAACCGCGCGCCTTGCTGGCCAAAGTTCGCGACTTGGAGCTCGTGGAAATGAAAGAAGCCGAAACCTGCTGCGGCTTCGGCGGCACTTTTTCGGTCAAATATCCGCAGATTTCCACCGCCATGGGAGAAGTCAAATGCTCCTCCATCCTCGAAACTGGCGCTGACGTGGTTATTTCCAATGATTCCAGTTGCCTGATGCAAATCGGGGGGATGCTGCAAAGAGAAGGGCGCTCGACGCGCTGCCTGCATCTCGCCGAAGTTCTCGCCAGCCGTTGAATATGGCGGCGTTTGCCCATTGCCGAAGCACCTTATTTTGAACAGATTTCCCCACCAAGCCTCCAACTAATCAATGAAAGCCATGACCCGTCTCGCCACCTCCGCCTTTGTCGCCCTCACCTGCACAGCCCTTTTTGCCGCGGATCCCGCCACCGGGGATACCGATGAATCCTTTGACCAAGTGCAAGCCCGCGCTCTCGAGGCCAAAAAACCGATCCTTTTGGAGTTCACCGGGTCCGATTGGTGCCCTCCCTGCAAGATGATGCACAAGCAGGTCTTCGGCACTGAGGCCTTCCAAAAATTCGCGGCAACGGATCTCATTTTCATGAAGCTGGATTTTCCCCGGGCCAAGCCGCAGTCGGATGAAATCAAAGCCCGGAACGAGGCTCTGGCGGAAAAGTTCGGTATCGAAGGTTTTCCCACCGTGATCCTGCTTTCCCCGGATGGCAAGGAGCTGGCCCGCGAAGTCGGCTTTATGGGAGGCGGACCCGAGGAGTTCATCGCCTGGGTCAAGAAAGCGCAAAAATAAGCGTCCCCCGAGCCCGCAGCCATGGTCTCGGCAGGCCGAAGCCTGGGCGTTGATTTTGGTGTCGCCCGCATCGGGCTGGCCATTTCGGATGAGTTGGGTTTGTTGGCCCATCCGCTGCAAACCCTTGATGCCCGCCAACCGCAGGTCGCCGGTGAAGTTCTGCGTCTGGCGAAGGAAAGAAATGTCACGACGATTGTTGTCGGGTTGCCGCGGCACATGAATGGCAGCGAAGGAGCGTCGGCCAGCGCCGCTCGAGATTTTGCTGACCAGTTGCAAGGGGCTGCTGCGGCGGTGGGTTTGCCGGAGCTGCGAGTGGTCTTGGAGGATGAGCGGCTAAGCACGGTCGCCGCTGCGCGGGCCATGCGCGAGGCGGGGCATCGGGGTGCGCGCCACAAGGGCCGGGTGGATCAGGGCGCCGCGCAAATGATCTTGCAGACTTGGCTGGATCGCCAGACCCTGCGCACCAACCTTTCTTCACTTTGATGGCGGCCCCAACGGCATCAACTCCCCGGGCTTTTCATGTGATGACCAAGCCCATCGGGCCGTTGTGCAATTTGGATTGCGCATACTGTTTCTACCTCGAGAAAGAAAAGCTCTTTCCGGCGAACGAAAACTTCCGCATGAGCGACGAGGTGCTGGAGCGCTACATCGCGCAGTATATCGGCCAGCAAAATGTGCCGGAAGTTTCTTTCGCCTGGCAAGGAGGTGAGCCGACGCTGCTCGGAGTCAGATTTTTCCGCAAGGTGGTGGAGCTCCAGGCCAAGTATGCCAACGGGAAAGTCATCCACAACGCCCTCCAGACCAATGGCACCCTGCTCAATGATGAATGGGGCGAGTTTCTCGCGGAAAATCGCTTTCTGGTCGGCCTGAGTCTCGATGGCCCGGCGAAACTGCATGATACCTACCGGGTGACAAAAAAAGGCGGACGCTCCTACGCCAAAGTTCTGCAAGGGCTGCAGCTGCTGAAAAAGCATCGTGTCGAGTTTAATACCCTCACCGTGGTCAATGCGGTGAACGCCCGACACCCGCTCGAGGTCTATCGCTTCCTGCGCGATATCGGGTCTGGCTTCATGCAATTCATTCCGCTGGCGGAACGCCTGCCGGATGCCGAGGCCAAGGCGCTGGGCCTGGACTTGGCCGTGCCGCCGCGTGTGGACCAAGAGGGCACGGTGCGCATGCCGGTGACCGAGTGGAGCGCTCAGCCGACGGCTTACGGGCAGTTTCTCTGCGACATATTCGATGAGTGGGTGCGCCGGGATGTCGGCCGAACTTTCGTGCAAATTTTTGATGTTACTTTGGGGAACTGGATGGGCACTGGCGGGGGCCTCTGTGTTTTCAGCGAAACCTGCGGCACGGCCCTTGCCATGGAGCACAATGGCGATGTCTATTCGTGCGACCATTACGTGTATCCGCGCTACAAACTGGGGAACCTGCTCAATCAAAGCCTCGGAGAAATGGTTTCCTCTGAGTTTCAACGGCAGTTCGGCCTCGATAAAAAAGCCACCTTGCCCCGTTACTGCCGGGAATGTGATGTGCGGCACCTTTGCCACGGCGAATGTCCCAAACATCGCTTTCTCCGCACCCCCGATGGCGAGCCCGGGCTGAATTACTTCTGTGCAGCCTACCAAAAGTTTTTTCGACATTCCGCTCCCGCCATGCAGCGGATGGCCAGTTTGCTACGCGCCGGACGTGCTCCGGCGGAAATCATGCGCCAAGTGCCCGCTCCCGGACTCTGAGGCCTTTTCATCCGCTTGCTGATCTGTTGGGGATGCTCAAAGGCCACTCCCTGACGGCACCCCAGCACCGCTTCGTTCCTCCCCCAAGGCACCTCGGCGCTTCTACCTATCCTCCGCGCCAACGCGCCTTAGTTTCTCCAATTCCCGGCGCATCGGCGCTCAGCAGACTGTGCAAGAAAGTTTGCCATGTTGTGAATAACTTTGCTAAGTGTCTCAGAGGTGGAGGTATCTTGAATCATCCACCGATCCTCCTCTACTCCAGCAAATCCCACAACTTTGACCCCTCCACGAGGACTCCCACGCACCCTGAATCCAGTGGCCCCGAAAGGACTTTCGGGACCAATTTTCCGTTGTTTGCCGCCGTTCTTGGCCATGGTCGCTTTCTTTTGTGCGTTGCCGCCCTACTCCGCGATCGGGCAGTTCTCACCTCCGGATCCGACCAACCTCCCCCCCGGCGCGCAGCAAGTTGGGCAAACGCACACGACGGTGCCGGTTTATGGACCGACGGGGTTTGAAGTTTATCCCAGCTACAACACCGGGGAGGAAATCGCGCGGCAACTTCGCATTGCTCCGCCGAAACTCTTCAGCTTCGACCGTGCCTCGCTGCGGGATGTCCTGCGTTTTCTCGCCGAGGAATCTGGTATTCCGTTTGTCTCCATGCTAGAACGCCTGCCTGATGGAGAGAAGGCCAGCGGACTGGATACCGCCTTGGTCACTTTTACCATGCGGGCGGCTCCTTTCGTGGTCTTGGAAAGCATTGCCCGGGCGAATGACATCTCGCTCACTTATGAGGATGGGATTTGGCTTATCCGGCCGATCAACGAGCGGGAAATGATCGGGCGCACCTATCGTCTCAAATACACGCCGCAGGAACGGGTCACATATGACTCCGGAACCTCAGGGGGAGTCAGCGCGATCAACGCCGCCCTCACCGGCTCGACGTCTTCCGGTGGCGCTTCCATTCCCAACCTCGCCCGGCAACAGGCGCAATCCATCTTCAAGGTCGAGGAGCCTGCTCTGGTCAAGGAAATCAAAAACATGCTGAAAATTCAGACCTATGGCACCTCGGGCAAAGTGGCCCGGGGAGAAGCCAGCGTGGAGAATTTTCCGGCTTTGCCAAGTGCGGGAGGCATCAGTCCGGCTTGGGCGCAGCGGGAGGGGGCCGGTCCCGAAGTCACCGAGCCGACGGTGACCTTTAATTCCGATACAAATTCGATTTTTATTGTAGCCACGCGTCAGCAGCACGAGTGGGTCGAAGGATTTCTCGCGGCTGCTGATCAGCCACAGGCCCTCATTGGGATCGAAGTGAAATTCTTCGAAACCACCCGCGATCCGAAGAAAGATCTTGGCATCAACTGGGCTGGGACACTGGGAGGAGAGGGCTTCACTGTCTCGCTTCGCGATATGCGCGTCAGCCCGCAAGGCACGCTGGATGTCGGAGCCACCCAAAACCGCAATGCGCAATCTGGGTTCAACCCGACGACGCCGAATTTCGACTACACCACCGACACCACAAACTATCGAGCCACGCTGGCCGCCCCTTACTCCGCCGTGCTTACCGCCAGCCAAGTCGCTTTCAGCATCCAGGCCTTCATGGAAGATCGCGAGACCAGCATCGTGCAATATCCCCGAGTGCTTACCGTCAACAACCGCGAGGTAGCCATCTCGAACGCCCGCAACGAACCCATCCTTGGCAGCAGCACCGAATCCCAGTCCACCGTCACCACCCAAACCAACCAAATCGAATACCTGCCCATCGGCACGCAGCTGAATATCCTCCCGAAAACCATGCCCGATGGTTCGGTATTTCTCAATGTGGCCATCACCGTCTCGAGCATCTTGGGCACCAAACCCATTCAAACCGGGGTCGGAATCAACGACTTTCCAGTCACATCTTCCCGCATCTACCAGGCAGCTTTGCAGGTGGATTCGGGCTATACTTTGGCGGTAGGCGGCTTTGAGGAAGCTGTGGATGCCCTGCGCCGGAACGGCATCCCACTGCTGCAGGACATTCCCGGGCTCGGGCAGCTTTTCAAAAGTCGGGGACGAGCGCAGAACAAAAAGAACCTCATTGTCTTCATTACTCCAACGATCATTTACAATCGGCTGGAAACCTCGGGCATTTCGGAGAGTCCTTCCACCACCCTGCCGTTGCGCCCCGGTGGAGAACCGCGGCCTCCGGCCTTCACTCCGGACGGCCAGCTGGTTGGCGGGATGAACGCCCTCACGGAAGCCATCCGTTGGTTGCAGTTTCAACTCCGTTACTATCAACAACTGGATGCGGAGGCACGGGTGAACCGCGAGACAGTGGATCGGATTCGCGGAATCCTCAACACGGCGATGATGATTCAATCGCAGATCCCCGGCTATGCTGCCCAGGCTCCCCAGCAAGCCACCTTCCTCGGCAACGCTGAGGCATCGCTGGAGGCTCTCATTTCCGACTTTCACACCCTGCTCGGGCAGGCGCGGCGGAAAATCATTTACTGAACATGTCGCCGGACTTCGGGTTTTATCGGGTGGCTGCGGTGGTGCCGGAGCTGCATCTGGGTGATCCTTTGGCAAACGCCCGAGAGCTGGCACCGCTGATCCGCTCGGCGGAAGCCGACGAAATCGCCTTAGTCGTTTTTCCGGAGCTTTGCCTCACCGGCTACAGCTGCGGGGATTTGTTTTTTCAGGAGGAGCTTTTGCAAGCCGCGGAGGAAGCCCTGGCTGAAGTTCTCCGCGAGACGGCTGACTCCGCCACCGCCGCCGTCTTGGGCTTGCCAGTGCGTTGGGCGGGACGGCTCTATAATGCCGCCGTGGTCATTCAAGGCGGGCGGCTGCGTGCGGTCGTGCCCAAGCTCTATCTGCCAACGGGGCAGGAGTTTTACGAGGGGCGTTGGTTTGCCTCGGGGCTGGGGGTGAGCGGAGCGATCACGCTCGCGGATCAGGAAGCTCCTTTGGCGAGCGAACTCCTGCTAGCCGTGCAGGGTGAGAGCCGCTTCACCATTGGCATGGAAATTTGTGAGGATCTCTGGACGGTGCAGCCCCCGAGCGGTTCCTTGGCCCTCGCGGGGGCCACGGTCTTGGTTAATCCCTCCGCGAGTCCGGATGTCTTGGGCAAAGCCGCCTATCGGCGCAGCCTGGTCGCGCAACAATCGGCGCGCTGTCTGGCGGCCTACGTCTATGCCTCCGCGGGACCCGGAGAATCCTCCAGCGATCTCCTCTATGGTGGCCATGGTCTCATCGCTGAAAATGGTCGCGTCCTTGCCGAGAGCGAGCGGTTTTCTTTCCACACCACTTGGACTTGCGCTGATCTCGATTTGGATTTTTTAGCCAGCGAACGTCGTCGCCACCCCTCCTTTCCGCTGCAGAGTCGCCCGCAGTCCCTGCGGCTAGTTCAACTCGATCCGCTCCCTGCGATCGAATCCGACTTGCTCCGCTCCTACCCCCGCCAACCCTTTGTCCCCGATGACACGGCGCACCGCACCGCACATTGTCAGGAAATTTTTTCCATTCAATCAACCGCTCTGGCGCGGCGTCTGCGCCACCTGGGTGCTGCAACCCGCCTGGTGCTGGGCCTCTCGGGAGGTTTGGACTCCACCCTGGCTTTATTGGTCGCTTTGGAAGCCGTGGAGCGGGTCGGCGGCCAGCCCCGGCAAATCCTAGGGGTGACTCTGCCCGGTCCGGGAACAACCGAACGAACTCTTGCCCAGGCCCGCCAGCTTGCGGAACTCTCGGCCATCGAATTCCGGGAAATCTCCATCTCTGCCGCAGTCGAAAGCCACCTGCAGGATTTGCAACATCCGCGAGAGGTGCGCGACATTACCTTTGAAAATGCCCAGGCCCGCGAGCGCACGCAAATCCTCATGGATCTGGCCAACCAAGTCGGGGGGATCGTGCTTGGCACCGGCGATCTTTCCGAAGCCGCCCTCGGCTGGTGCACTTTCAATGCGGATCACATGAGCATGTATCAGGTAAATGCTGGGGTGCCGAAAACCTTGGTGCGCCATCTCATCACCTGGTCTGCCGAGCGGGCGGCTGCGGAAGGGCGCGGCGATTTGGCCGGGATCCTTCTCGACGTGGCGGGCACCCCGGTATCTCCGGAGCTCCTGCCTCCCTCGGCCGATGGATCCATCGCCCAACGAACCGAAGAGATCCTCGGGCCCTACGAAGTGCATGATTTCTTCCTCTTCCACTTCCTGCGCCACAATTTCACCCCACGCAAGCTGCTCTTTCTGGCAGAGTGCGCCTTCGGTGATTCCCACACGCCCCAGCAGCTGGCTGCCTGGTTGGAAGTTTTTCAACGCCGCTTCTTTGCCGCGCAATTCAAGCGCAATGCTATGCCGGATGGACCCAAGGTGGGCTCGGTCGCCTTATCCCAACGCGGAGATTGGCGTATGCCGGCCGATCTGTCTCCCGCCCTTTGGTTGCGGGAATTGCACCACACGGGCCGCGAATCTACCCTAGCTGACTAAGACGCTTCGAAGGGATCTGGAGGACAATTTTTCTCGCCTTCGAGTGCTCCTCGAAGTGCTTGCGTCCGGCCTGGTTGCGAGGTATGTGTTGCCTGTTCTGAGCGCGGTTAGCTTAGCGGTAGAGCGCCTGCTTCACACGCAGGAGGTCGCAGGTTCGATCCCTGCACCGCGCACCATTTCTCCCTGTAAGCCGAACTCATGGCCCTCCGCACCCGGCTTCCTTCTTCCATGAGAATCCTCTGCCTCATTGCTCTCATGGCGGGATTTTCCTCCCCCACTCTGGCTCCGGGGAGAGGTGCGCTCCCCTCCAGCGCGCCCCAGGAAGTGCCCTGGTCCGGCCTGCCGCCGGAACTCGAGGGGAAGTTTCCCCTGCAACTTCCCCAGACAGAAGGGCAGGTGCGCCAGATGCTTTTACTGAACAACCGCTGGTTGATTCTGGCGGTGTATGATTTGCCGGAGTTGGCTGCGGAGCTCAATCGGCTCTCGGGCGGGGCTTTGCAAGCGGCTGTGGAGAGGCAGCAACAAGCCGAGGCACGCGGAGGGAATGATTGGGCGGCACGCAAAGAGCTGGAAAAAATCCAACGCCAGTGGCTCGCAGAAGCGCGGGAAAATTTGGGTGAGCGGAAGTTGGAAGATCCGCGAAGCCTCGAGATTTCCAGCCCGAACGATCCGGCTTATGCCAGTCCCAAAGCGCCTCTGCGGGTCACTCGCACCTTCGTTTCCCTCGGGGGAAATCGCGTCCCCGGCCTGCACGAGACAGACTACGCACACTATCTCATCCTGGAGCTGCCGCACCCTTTGCAGCAGGGCCATGACTATGTCATTTCTCTCCCAGCCCGGGGATCGGTGCGCTTTACCTACGACGAATTTTCCTTGGTTTCGCGTGCCAGCAAAATCAATCAGGCGGGCTACCTATTTTCCAGTGGACGCAAGTTTGCTTATCTCGGCGCCTGGGGGGCAGAGTTCGGTCCTGTGCCTTTTGACCAAGCCAAAACTTTCGAGGTGGTGGAAGTGGCAACGGGAGATGTGGCGCTCACCGGGCCGGTCACCTTACGCGAACGCAACCCGCGCTTTGCCGCGAAGCCCGGCGCGGAAAAAAATGGCGCCGCGACCGATCCGCGACCGCTGCTCTACGGGGAAGATGTCTATGAGATGGACCTCTCTGATTTGTCCAAAGAGGGCATCTTTTTTCTCCGCATCCCCGGTGTTGGGCGCTCTTGGCCTTTTCGTCATGGGCCTCAAGCCTACGGCGAAGCTTTTTACACCGCTGCACGTGGGCTTTATCACCAGCGGGCCGCGACGGCCCTGGAACGTCCCTTCACCTGGTGGACGCGGCCCAAGTCTCGCATGCACGATACCATTTACGAAGCGGACTACCTGGCGTTTCCTCCGCAGGCCGAGGCCCCCAAGGACTTTCCCATTTTCGATGCCGTAGGGGGCACGATTCGCAAGTCCCCTTTTACGGAGGACGTTATCGGAGGTTGGTATGATGCCGCCGATTGGGACCGCAACCAATCACACTTCCTGCCGATTTTCGATTTGCTGCATGTCTTCGAAGCAGCCCCGGAGAAGTTCACCGATGGGCAGCTGCATCTCCCCGAATCGGGAAATGGCATTCCGGATCTGTTGGATGAAGCGCTGTGGGGCATCGAATGTTGGCGGCGCAGCCAGGATGCCAGCGGTGGGGTCTCGGGTTTCATCGAAACGAACGCCCATCCGGCTTACGAGGACCCACGCCACCGCTTCGCCTTTTCGCGTCGGACCCGATGGAATTCTCTGCTCTACGCGGCTGCCGCAGCCCAGTTGGCGCGCCTCCTTCAGCCCTACGCTTCCCAGCGGAGCGAGGAGTTAGCCGCCAGTGCCCTCCGGGCATGGGAGTTTGGCACCGAGGCAAAAAATGCCCTCGGAAAAATCACCCTCACTGCTCGTCAAAATCGGGGGCGCGGCCCGGCCTACACGCGGGAGTGGGAAGAGACGGACGCCATGATTGCCCCCTATCGGGTGGCGGCAGCCTTACAACTCAACCGCCTCACTGGAGACCCCGCCTATTTGCGCGATCTGGCGCGCTGGGCCGCCATAGGGCAGCGACCGTTTGCCTGGAAATTTACCCACCGGGACTTTTCCGTGTGGCTCTACGCCGACTTGGCCAGAGATCCCGAGCGGCGCCTAGATCCCGCATTGGTGGCCAAGTGGCGGCGATTTTACATCGAGTCCGCCGACGCGCTTCTGCAGCAACTCGAGCAGATGCCCTATCGGCAAACCTGGCCACGCGAGAAGGACTTCTACGCCGGTTGGGGGGCCTCTGTCGTAACGAACTTCAATCGCAATCTCTTCCTCGCGTGGCAGCTCACCGGAGACCGTAAATACCTCGATGCCATCGCGCTCAATACCGACTTTATGCTCGGAGCCAACCCGCTCGGGCTTTGCTGGACCACGGGCATCGGCTTGGCTTACCCGATCGCCATTCAGCATAAGACCAGCGAATTGGACGGCATCTTGGATCCTGTTCCCGGACTGACTGTTTATGGCATCAATGGCGGGCCGGCGCTGCATCCCCAGGGGCGAGATTGGATTTGGAATTGTCCCGGCAAGGACGGGCCTGTCGCCTTTCTCAAATCCGAAAATCGGGACATCCCATTTTATCGCCGCTGGGCGGCCCATCCGCGGCTCAATACCGCGCAGTGCGAATTTACCATCCACGAAACCACGGCCTCGACCATTTTTTCCACGGCGGTTTTACTCGGAGCCGGATGGCAACCAGACCCGTCGCTGCGGGAGCGGGGTCCGCGCCGGGAAGAGTATCTCTTCGGCTCGTGGCCTTTGCCGTGACAGGACGCTGAAAACCTGGAGCCAGTTTTTCCGGCGTCTGCCAAGGCCCACGGCGGAGGATCAATCCGCCCGCCGAATATCCAGCGATCCTTCGGCTACCCAGTTGCCCGGCTCCCGCACTTCCACCACCCGAATGTTTTCTCCCACGATGCGATATCCCCGAATCCGCAGATACTCTGGCACGGTGGCGGATGTCATTTCCTCTTCTGTCAGCAGCTCCAGCCGATAGGTTCCGCCGCCCCGCACGGTGAGATTTCGCAAAGTCAGCGATGCGCCATCGGCCACCCGCACCACCAAGGCCTCGCCCGCTGGCACCTCGACATTTTCCCAGCGGATGTCGCCATCAAGAATCACGGTGCAATCTCCGTTCACCTTTCCCCCGCGCAAGCGTTCGCGCACATCCGTTAAGGTCTGGGCAAATCGCGGACGCAAAATCACCCGCGGGCCCTTGACAAAAGGAATCCCGCGAATGGAGAGCGTCTCGCCCTCCTCTACCGCCACTCCGGCGCGCTCCAGCTTCTCGCGTCCCCCGCCATAGAAATCATTCTCCGCGCTGCTGGCGCTTTCCGGCGGCCCGCCTTCCCGGACCTTGGCCGCCGCATCCAGCAAATTATTTTTGCAGGCACTAAAACACCACGCCCGGGAAAATATCGTCACTCCGGTTTTTTCTCCCCGCGTGAAGAGCTTGGGCAAATCTTGCATCAGCGTTTCCAAACGCGCTGGCTTTTTGAAGCGGGTCTTCGACGCATCGGCAAATTTCGGATTCACAAATTCCGCCACCACCCCGCCGGATTGCCGCAGGACCTCCAGGTAGGGCTGCATGCGCACCACGAGGAGGTTGATATTGCCCGGGAAAGCCGAAAATCCATTGGCCTCGGCCACATCGCCTTCGGGATTCACGGTGGCCCGCAGCAGAGGATCGAGTTGGTTGTATTCCACATTGATCGTTAGGTCTGGCTGTCCCGGGCGGCGCAGACGGGCAATCCCGCCCACCGCCTCGCCCGGAATACGATTCACCGCGATGGAGTTGAAATCGTAGCCCTGCTGCTCGGAAACCCCGATTGCGGCGAAGGCGGCATTGAAAACCTGGCCATTCGTATCTTGAATGAAGAGCAGGTAGCGCACGCCCTGGGCGGCCAACCGCTCCGCAGTCCCGCTCTGGTGCAGCAAAAGATGCACATCGCCGTGCCCGTGTGGTTTGAGCCCCAGGCGGTATTTCCCTTCCAGAGCCAAATGAGCCTGCACATCAGCCAGGGCCGGGACGAGCTCCTGCCGCAAGATGGTGATTTGCTCCTCGGCCAAGCCGAAGTATTGGTGTTCTCGCAGCGTGGCCCGGGTGCCGGCTTCGGTCTCCCGACTGGTCATAATTACCAGCGGAATCGGTCGTCCGAGCCGATGGGAGGCCGCTCGCAAGACCCCGCAAAAATGTTCCAGGTAACTCGTCTCCTCCGTGACTTCCACAGGGATGTCGAGCTTAATGCCGTGGTAGCCCAGCCGTTCCCCCAAGCCGCCCGCCACCAGCACCACTCCCGTTTCAGCAAAACACCGCCAGCCCTCGGCCTCAGCAGCATCGTAGGCGAGGCCGAAATCGGATAAGTCCACACAGTCCGGATGCAGTGGGGTGCAACCCGCAAAAGGATTTGTCCCGGCTGCCGCTTCGGCCAAAAGCTTGCGCGCGTTGCGAATGTAGGCCGGTAGGCCGCCCGGATAGCCCCGGTCCGCCTGGCGTAATGCCTGCAAAAATGCCCGCTTTTCTTCGTCGTGCGTGCCGAGATCATCCCAGTCGGCAAATAAATGCCCTTGGTCTTCGGCCAACAAAGCCGTGATCAATTCCAAGTCGTCTGGGGTAAGCAGGTCCGTATTGCGATGGAGGAGTTCGGGAATTTGCATGGGTGGGAGAATCTTATTTCCTAATCCATCTCTCGTCTCGTGCAGAGCGAAATTTTTTTCTGCCGCTCGCTTTCCCGCTTGTCTTTTTGCGATAGAGTCTCAATTTTCTTGGTGTTGGCATGACAGATCGTTTTTCATCCACCGAACCTCTGGATAACTTGGCGAATCTACCCGCCGGGGTTTGCTGTTTAGTGAAGCGGGTGTGCCATCTTTGTCCGCAAGCGCGGGAGCTGCATCGCCTGGGACTGGTCGAAGGGGAGGAGGTGCGGGTGGTTTCCCGGGGGGCTTGTTTGATGTTGGAATGTGGGGGTAGCCGCGTGGCCCTGGATCGGAAACTTGCCGAGAAGGTTGAGGTCTGGGTTTTGCCCGAGGCTTGGCAGGCTGCTGGATGAAAACACTTGCCGACATTATGCCCGGGGAAACCGCCGTGGTGGAGGAAGTCGGGGGCGATCCGTCTGTCGTCACCCGGCTCACGGGCTTCGGCCTCTTGCCCGAGGAAGTGGTGCGGGTGGTCAAGCGGGCTCCGCTGGGAGATCCCATAGCGATCGAGTTTGAGGGGCAAACCCTCAGCCTGCGTTTACGAGAAGCCCGGCAAGTGCGGGTGCGAAATTCCGCCTGATATGCCGGGCTCTGCCGTTCGCCCAACGATCTATCTCGCCGGAAATCCCAACGTTGGGAAGTCCACCATTTTTAATCGTCTCACAGGTCTGCGCCAGCGGGTGGGCAACTACCCGGGCGTCACTGTGGAGCGGAAAGCCGGCGAGTGGCGTCCCGAAGGACGGTCTGCCGGAGAGAGCATCGCGGTGGTGGATTTGCCGGGCACCTACAGCCTAGCGGCTTCCTCACCGGACGAACACATCGCGGTGGAAGCCATCACAGGGCGTCTGCCTGGGGAGCCCCTGCCCGACCTGGTCGTCTGCGTGGTGGATGCAGCCAATCTGCAGCGCAATCTCTTTCTCGTTTCCCAGTTGGCGGACTTTTCTTTGCCGATCTTGGTGGCGGTCAATCTGCTCGATGCCGCCCGGCGTAAAGGGCTGGAGGTGGACTTGCGCTTGCTCTCGGAGCGGCTCGGGCTTCCTGTGGTGGGGCTTTGCGCGACTGGAGAGGAGGGCTGGGCGGATTTCACCGCAGCCATCCTAGAGCAACTTGCGAAGAATCCCCCCGTGCAGCCGCCCCCGATGGTATGGCCCGATGGCGTCTCCCAAGCCATCCGACTCTTGGACGCGGAAGCTTCCGCGGCCCTGGGATTTCCCCTGCGACCAGGAGAGGCGGTGCGTCTGCTTTTTGACCACAGCCCGGTCGGTGCCGAGCGTCTGCACTGGCCCTTAGAAAAACGGGCCGAAACGCTCGCCCGCGCCCGGAGCCTGATCGAGCAGGCCGGCCTGAATCCGGCCTCCTGTGAAGCGGTGCTGCGCTACCGGTATTTGCGTCAAGCCCTCCAAGGCGTCGTGCAACAGGGGACGCCCGAGGGGGAAAATTGGAGCCATCGCCTGGATGCCATTTTCACACACCGCCTCGCCGGTTTGGCGGTCTTTGCCCTCATCATGTATCTGGTTTTCGTGGCCATTTACAGCTGGGCCGGTCCGCTCATGGATGGCATCGAGTCGTTCTTCGGTTGGGTGGGGGAACTTGCTGCCCAACCGCTTGCCGGCATGCCAATGTTGCAGAGTTTGGTGGTCGATGGCATCATCGCCGGGGTGGGAGGAGTGGTGGTTTTCTTGCCGCAGATTCTCATCCTTTTTGCTTTTATCAGCCTGCTGGAGGATTCGGGTTATATGGCGCGTGCGGCTTTTCTCATGGACCGCATTTTCGGCTGGTGCGGGCTCAATGGCCGCAGCTTCGTTCCCATGCTTTCGAGCTACGCCTGCGGTATCCCCGGCATTCTCTCCGCTCGTGTCATTTCCGACCCGCGCGCCCGCCTGCTAACCATTCTCATCTCGCCGCTCATGAGCTGCTCGGCGCGGCTCCCCGTTTACATCCTCATGATCGGGGCCTTCATCGAACCGAGATTTGGTCCCGGGTGGGCAGCCTTCACGCTCTTCGTCATGCATTTGGTCGGACTCGTGGTGGCGATTCCCTGTGCGGTGCTCATAAACCGATTTTTCCTTCGCTTGCCGCCGCAACCCTTTGTCATGGAAATGCCCTCCTACCGCTGGCCGGTCTGGAAAAATCTCCTGGCCCGGGTGCGGGATGCCGGGCTGGCCTTTGTCCTGCGCGCCGGCAGCATCATTCTTGCGATTAGCATCATCGTTTGGGGGTTGCTTTACTTCCCGCGGCCGGAAGCCGTGATGGAAAAAACTACCGCTGACTTTGTCCGTGCCCAAGCCGCTGCTCTCGGGCAAACTCCGCAGGAAGTCGCAGAAACCTTGGCGACGGACGACACGCTCGCGGCCCATCTTGAGGCACAAATCCAAGGGGAACTCCTCGGGCAGAGCTGGATGGCGCGCGCCGGAAAGGCCCTGCAACCGCTCTTTAGCCCCGCCGGATTCGATTGGAAAATTACTGTTGGCGTTCTGGCCAGTTTTCCCGCGCGCGAAGTGATCATCTCCACGCTGGGAATTATCTACAAGCTTGGGGCGGATCAGGATGAGGAATCGGAGGGGCTGCGCGCTGCTCTGGCAGCGGAGCGATGGACCAGCGGACCACGGGCTGGCGAACCGGTTTTCACGCCGGCGGTCGCCTTGGCAATCATGGTCTTCTTCGCCCTCTGCATGCAATGCGGGGCGACCCTGGCCGTCTTGGCGCGAGAATCTTCCTGGGGTTGGGCAGGGTTTGCTTTTGCCTACATGACGTTCTTGGCCTGGGCGGGTGCAGTTCTGGTGTATCAGGTCTTCTCCCGTCTGCCCGGTTTCGGAGCTTCCTAAGTCTGCCGCGCCAGCGCTCCGGATTACTTCTCGGTGTGGGCGCGATAGTTGCCGCAAAAATCGGCGACAAATCTGGCGAAGGTGCCTGCAAGGATTTGCCGCCGGGCTTCGCGCAGGAGCTCCAAATAGAAATACAAATTGTGCAGGGATAGCAGGCGCATCCCGAGGATTTCGTTGGCCTTGATGAGATGTCGAAGATAGCCGCGGGAAAAGCTGCGGCAGGCCGGGCAGGCACACCCCTCCTCGATCGGGCCCTGCTGCCGCGCATACTCCGCATTTTTCAAATTAAGCGTTCCAGTTTTGCTGAATGCGGTCCCGTTTCTCGCCAGGCGGGTCGGCAAGACACAATCGAACATATCCACGCCGCGCGCCACCATTTGCAACATTTGCGGCGGTGTGCCCAACCCCATGGCGTAGCGCGGTCGCTCTTCCGGCAACCATGGGGCTGCCGATTCGATCGCCCGATACATCTCCTCCTCCGGCTCGCCCACACTCACTCCGCCAATAGCATAACCAGCAAACCCAATCTCCCGCAGAGCCTCTGCACTGGCTCGGCGCAGTGCGGGATAACCCGATCCCTGCACGATGCCAAAGACCAGCGGATGCGGCGGCGGTTGGGCGTCCCACCACGCCCAGCAACGCTTCGCCCAGCGCAAGGTCAGCTCCAAGCTCCGCCGAGCTTCCTCTTCGGAGCAAGGCCAGGGAGGACATTCGTCAAAGGCCATGACAATGTCCGAGCCAAGGTCGCGTTGGATTTCCATGGAACGCTCCGGACTGAGAAAGGTCGGCGTCCCATCAAGGTGATTTTGAAAATGCGCCCCCTCGTCGGTGATCCGTCGCAGCTTGGCCAGGGAGAAAACCTGAAACCCTCCGCTGTCGGTGAGAATCGGGCCGTCCCAACCCATAAACCGATGCAGCCCCCCAAACTCACGAATCAAGTCTTCGCCGGGACGAACATGCAAATGGTAGGTATTTCCGAGAATGATTTTTGCCCCGAGGCGATGTAGCTCTTCCGGCGAGACCGCCTTCACTGTCGCCTGGGTTCCCACCGGCATGAAGATTGGTGTCGGGAACTCCCCGTGCGCGGTCTGTATGGTTCCGACCCGGGCGGCCGTTTCGCGACAGCGCTGCTCCAGCCGAAAACAGCCCTTTTCCCATTCTCCGGCGATCACAGGCTCCACACGGTCTCGCCAGCGACGAGCGTTCGCACGGCCCGTCCGCGAAACTCCGCACCGGCAAAAGGGCTATTTCGTGAAAGCGACGCGGACTGCTCGATATCGTAGGTCCAGGTGAGATCCGGATCGAGGATGGTCACATCGGCCGGTTTGCCGGGCTGCAGCGTCCCGCGATCCAGCCGCAGGAGGCGCGCTGGATTTATTGTGAAGCGCGCAATCAACCCCGGCCAGTCCAGCACGCGACGTTGATGAATCAGTAGCGTGGCAAAAGCTCCCAGCTCGGTTTCGAGCCCCAGGATTCCGAACGGCGCATGGTCCAGCTCGACTTCCTTTTCGTAGGTCGCATGCGGGGCATGGTCGCTAGCAAAAATTTCAATCGTTCCATCCGCCACCCCCTCCAACAACTGCTCAATGTCAGCCTGCTCGCGCAGGGGGGGATTCATTTTGTAGCGCGAATCAAAGTGCCGCAGGCTGGCATCGGTGAACCACAGGTGATGCGGGCAGACCTCGGCGGAAATTTTTACCCCGCGTGAGCGGGCTTCCCGCAGCAAGCGCACGCTGCCACCGGAACTCAGATGCTGACAATGCACCGGCGCGTCGCACAGCTCGCTGAGCAGGATATTGCGCGCGACGATCAATTCCTCGCCCGCTCGAGGCCAGCCCGGCAATCCCAGCCTCAGACTCCATTCCCCCTCGTGCATGATCCCATCCCCGACCAGGCTGTAATCCTGGCAATGGTCCAGCAAAGGCAAATCAAACATCCGGGCGTATTCCAGGGCCCGGCGCATCACTTCGTGATTTTGCACGCAGTGTCCATCGTCCGTAATGGCCACGATGCCCGCCCGGGCCATGGAACCGATCGGGGCCAGCTCTTCTCCGGCCAGACCTTTGGTGATGGCGCCAGTGACAAAGACATTCACCCGACCGGTCTCGAGCGCACGGTCTTGAATCCAGCGGATGGTCGAAGGGCTGTCCGCCGGAGGGGCGGTATTCGGCATGGCTACCACGCTGGTGAAGCCTCCTGCGGCTGCTGCCGCCGTTCCCGAGGCGATGGTCTCTTTGTGAGACTGCCCCGGTTCCCGCAAATGCACATGCAGATCAACGAGCCCCGGAGCAACGATGAGTCCCGTGGCGGAAATCTCTTCCACCTCCCCGGCGGCGATCCCCTCGGGTGGCCCCGGGAGAAATTTCCCATCGCCGATCCACACGTCTCCGACTTCATCCCGACCGGTCGAAGGGTCTATCACCCGGCCGCCCCGCAAACACACAACCCGCTTCATGCCCGCACTCCTTTCCCACCTCCGCACAAATAAAGCACCGCCATGCGCACCGCCAGACCGTGCGTGACCTGTTGCAAAATGACGCTGCGCGAACTGTCCGCGACCTCGCTGGCAATTTCCACCCCGCGATTGATCGGTCCCGGATGCATGATCAAGCACTCCGGCTTGAGCCGCTCCGCCCGGGCTGCGGTGAGGCCAAAGAGCGCCGTGTATTCGCCCAAGCTGGGAAAGTATTCCTTGCGCTGACGCTCGTGTTGGATGCGCAGGAGATTGATCACATCCAGCTCGGGGAGGATTTCGTCCAAAGCGTGGGAGACTTTGGTGCCGAGACGTTCAAAGGCTTTGGGCACCAGGGTCGGTGGACCGATGAGATGCACTTCGGCTCCTAATTTGACCAAGGCATGCACATTCGACCGCGCCACCCGGCTGAAAAGAATGTCTCCGACAATCGCCACTTTTTTCCCTGCCAAATCGCCGAGATGTTCCCGCATGGTGAAGACGTCCAGCAAGCCCTGCGTCGGGTGTTCGTGCGCGCCATCGCCGGCATTGATGATGCTGGCCTGCAGGCGCGTGGAAAGAAATTCGCAGGCCCCCGGCGAGCTGTGCCGCAGGACGATCATATCGGCATGCAGCGACTCCAGGTTCAGCGCGGTGTCCTTGAGCGTCTCGCCTTTTTGCAGGCTGGAGGCTGAGGCGCTCATATTGATCACATCGGCGCTCAAGCGGAGTGCTGCCAGCTCGAAGGACACCCGAGTGCGCGTGCTCGGCTCAACAAAAAAATTCACCAGGGTGCGGCCACGGAGAGCTGGCACTTTTTTGAGTTCGCGTTCGCCCACGCCTTTGAAGGCCTTCGCCGTCTGCAGGATAATTTCCAACTCCTCCCGGCTCAAGCGGTCCAAATCCAGCAAATCTTTTCGCGTCCAGCTTTTCATCCGTCTCCTTCCGGCTGACTATAATCGGCCACGCGCACCGCATCCGGCTCGCCATCGAGATTGGCAAAGCGCACTCGCACCTTCTCCGCTGGACGCGTCACAACCGTTTTGCCCACGTAGTCCGCCGCGATCGGCAGCTCCCGATGTCCCCGGTCAATCAACACTGCCAACTCGATCCGACCCGGGCGGCCGTAGGAAGCGATGGCGTCGAGTGCGGCACGCACGCTGCGTCCGGTGTAAAAAACATCGTCCACCAGGATGACCGTGCGCCCATCGAGATCGAGGGGGAGTTGGGTGGCGGTTACCGCCGTGAGGCGGCTGCGGGTGGCCAAATCATCCCGGTGCATCGAAATATCCACTACTCCCAGCTCGAGCTCGATGCCCTCTGCCGCCCGCACTTCAGCAATAATCCTCCGGGCTACTTCCACCCCCCGCGTGGGAATTCCCGCCACCACCATCCCCGACAGGCTGGCGTGGCGCTCAATGATCTCATAGGCGATGCGCCGGATCGCTTTCTGAATCCCTTCCGCATCCAAAACCAGGGTCAGTTTGGGGCAGGGCGTGGATTCCATTGCTCCCAGTTCCTAGCCAAGGCGGGCCCGTTTGGCAAGCCAGGCCATGGAGACCTCAAACCCGGAAGATCGCTCCCAGCTTCTTCCCCAGAATCACACTCGCGCCAATAATCGTCACCCCGAGGAAAACCATCGCCCATACCCCGAGCGCACTCGCCACAAAGCGTCCCGCGCCGAGCAGCTGAAAAAGCTCGTAGATCGCCTTGGTGATCGGGAAATCCTCCTGCTTCTGCGCCAAAATCAGCGAATCCGATACCTCCAGCATGGCAAAGGAAAACGCCAGCAACCCACCGGCCATGAGATTGGCAGAAATGAGTGGCAGGGTGATTTTCCGCAGACTCTTGAGCGGTGGGCAGCCCAGGTTTTGTGCCGCTTCCTCCAGCGTCTCGCTGGTTTGCTGAAAGCCCGCCGCCGCCGAGCGCACCACATAGGGGAGCCGGCGCACCGCATAGGCGATCACCAAAATCAGCAGCGGATCCACCGCCGGATTCATGAAGCCGAAAAGTTTGCCCTCTTGTGTCATTGCCAGATACCCAAAGGCCAACACCAGGCCAGGCACCGCCAGCGGAAGCATCGCCATGGCATCGAGAATCTGCCGCCCGGCAAGCTTCGTCCGCACCACCACATACGCGATGGCGATGCCCAAAATCACATCCAAGAGCGTCGCCAAGGATGCATACTTGAGGCTGTTCTGAATGGAGGGCAGGGCCAGATCATGCCCCAGTGCCGCCTGGAACCACTCCAACGTCCAACCCGTCGGCAGGATGGTTCCATACCAATCCTTGGAGAACGCCACCAAGATCACTCCCAAATGCGGCAGAATCGCCACAAACGTCACCAACGAGAAAAACGCCGTGCATGCCAGCCCTCCAAGCCAGCCGATCGGACGCGGCCCGCCCTGGCTCGTCGCTTTGGCCATCATGGCGTGGTGGTTGCGCCCAAAGAGCGCCTTGCTCCCGATGTAGAGAATCACCGTCGAGACCAGCAACACCGCTACCAAAGCATAGGGAAAAGGATTCCCGCCGATGTCCTTGATTCCGTAAAAAATCTGCACCGAGGTCACGCGATTGAATTCAAACATGAGCGGCACCCCGAGCTCGGTGAAGGCCCAGATGAAGACAATCGTTCCACCGGCGAAAACCCCGGGCATGATCAGGGGCAGCGTGACTTTGCGGAATTTCCGCAGCCCGGTGCAGCCCAGATTTTCCGCCGCTTCATCCAGGGCCGGATCCACATTCGCCAATGCCGCGACCAAGTTCAGATACAGGATCGGATACAAATGCAAGGCGTTGAGAATCACCACCCCGGCCAATCGGCTCTGGCCTAGCCAGTCAATCGGCGACGCCCCATCCATCAGCCCCAATGCTTCTAGCAGCGCGTTCAACGCCCCCTGCTGACCAAGAATTTGCTTCACCCCGATCGCTCCGACAAAAGGCGGGAGAATCATTGGAATGAGAATCATCGCTCCCAGCAACTGTCGGCCCGGGAAGAGGAAACGGTCACTGAGGAACGCCAGCGGCAGGGCGATTGCCAGCGCCAGCAGCGTGCTCAAGATCCCCATCAGCAGTGCATTCCAGAGTCCTTCCAAATAGACCGGGTTGCGAAACACCTCGATCAAGTAGAGCAGGGTGAATTCCCCGGTGCTGGTAAAGAACGCGCCTTTGAGCGTCTCGCCGATCGGCCAGAGGAAGAAGAAAAAGAAAAAGACGCTCGTGAGAGCGAAGACAAACAAAGCAAGAGTGCGGCTCATGGGGAGGACGATTGGGGTGCAGGAAATTCTTCGCTCAAGCTGCCGCCACGGGTCTGCGCCGCACGGGCCATCGCCGCCGCCTCGGCGTATTGTTCGCGGAAGGCCTGCGCCAGCTCCCGGGCCAGCTGCACTTCCTCAATGCGATTAGCCGAACTCAAAATCGGGGCGATTTTTTCCCGGGCTACTTCGTAGTTCACCCGGCTGACATCGGAAAACTTCGCCAGCGCTTCCGGTGGCATCCCCGCTGCGATCAAGGCCCGCCATGCCGCCGCCTGCTCATCGTGCGAATCCAGGCAGGCCACCCGCACAAAAAACGAGATGGTGCGGAAAAGGGGGCTTGTCCATTCCGGGTGGTAGATAAATTGGGTGGCATCTCGGTAGGGGTCCACTTCGGGGTCGCTGCGGAAGCCATTCCACTCCGGGGTGTAGAGCTCTTTGCGAATGGGCGGACGTCGCAGCGCGTAGCGAGTGGGGCCACCCGGGGTGCCGACTCGGAAGTCCCAGAGTTTTTGACCTTCCAGCGAAAGCACAAATTCAATGAAAAGCTCCGCCGCCTCGCGATTCGGTGCCCCGCGCAACAGCCCGATCGGATCCACCCCCACCGAGGATCCTCCGACCGGTGTGAAATAGACCAAGCGCGAGGTCCCATCCTCCAACCGCACCGCCTCGCTTTGGAATCTCCCGTAAAAATCAATACACATTCCGATAGCTGCGTCGCCGAGGGAGACATCCATCGGCACCTTGGAGGCTGCATCCGTGAAGTAGCGCGCATTGGCCGAGGCTTGCTGAATAAGTTGCAGCCCTTGTTGCCATCCCTCGCGCAACCCGGTTTCCCAATCACCCGTCGCCCGCACTCTTTCTTGCATCTGCTGCTGAATGACCATTTCAAAAGCCTTCGCCGCCGAGCCGCTCTTTGTCGGATCCGCCAAGGCCACCTGTTTGTAGAGACGCGGATCGGTGAGATCGGACCAGCCCGTCGGCAGCGCCTGGAAGCCAAGCCGCTCCAGCGAGTCCACATTGCAGACAATGCCAAAGGCCGAGAGGCACGTCCCGATCCAGCGTCCCTCCAAGTCGTAGAATTCCTCGCCAGAAACCTTCCGGGGTATCGAAGCCTCGGTGAACCACTCCGGATGCGTCTGCAGAATTCGCGATGGCACCAGCCGTCCAGCGCGGGCCTGCTGCGTGAAATCAAAAGCCCCCCCGCCAAAGAAAAGATCCACCCCGATGGTCACATGGGAGCTCAAGAATGCCTGCCGGGCCTCCCGCTGCGCGGCACTGAAATTGCCCCCATCCCCGTGGATCCGCCCATTATCGAAAGCCCCGGCGACCTCGGGCGTCCACTCTCGGCCGGACTGCGTCCATTCCCGTTGGAACGCCGTGTAGAACTCCGATTGCAGATACTTGGCAATTTCACTGGTGCCTCCAACAATCCGCCAATCGAGCCGAATCGTTCGCCCGGTGCGTTCTTCATAAAACCGCCGAAAAGCATGCGTGAATTCGTAGCGGATGGCTTCGTTATGCGGCGTGAGAATCACCAAGGTATCATCGGCCTTGGCGAGGAGATTGTCCTTGGGCCGCAGGAGGAAAGGAATCCCCACCACCACCGCCATGGCC
Source organism: uncultured Chthoniobacteraceae bacterium (assembly GCA_964595865.1). Lineage (GTDB taxonomy): Bacteria > Verrucomicrobiota > Verrucomicrobiia > Chthoniobacterales > DYNR01 > CAZQRL01. The sequence continues at coordinate 143,349 of CAZQRL010000002.1, read as the reverse complement.
AGCAGCACCAGAATGATCCGCATACTCATCGGCGTGACTTCGGCAGCGACCGGCTATTTGCGCAAGACCACCACATCCCGCTCTTCCGCCCGGGCGACGAATTTTGTCTCCCGCGAAAGACCTTCCGTGAGGGGGTTGAGCTGAAATATCTTCAGCCGCACTTCGCGTCCCAGCAAGGCATGTTGGGCGACCTCACCCAGATACACCGAGTCTCCGATCTGCCCTTGCACCGCGTTGGTGGTCGGCTCCTTCGTGCTCGCTGCCGGGGCCAGCTTCCAAGCCTCTGGCCGGATGGAAAGTTCCACCGTCTCGCCAGCTTGGGGAGTCCACGCGGATTCCGCTTTCACCCCGTGAAAAAGCCCCTCGGCGGTTTCCACGGTCACACGTTCTCCCGCGGCCTCAACAACCTTGCCGCGCAGAAAATTGGTTTCTCCAATGAAATCCGCCACCACCCGGCTCACTGGCCGCCGATAAACCTCAGCCGGACTGCCAATCTGCGCGATCTTCCCACCCTCAAGAATCGCCATCCGGTCGCTGATGGAAAGCGCCTCTTTCTGATCGTGCGTCACATAAATCGCCGTCAGCCCAAACTCCTTGCACACGCGACGAATTTCCGAGCGCATCTCCAGGCGCAGCTTGGCATCGAGGTTGGAAAGCGGCTCATCCAAGAGCAGACAACGCGGACGGATGACCAAAGCCCGCGCCAAGGCGACTCGCTGCTGCTGCCCGCCGCTTAACTGAGCGATTTTGCGCTCGGCATAGGCCCCCATTTTTACCGATTCCAGGGCCTCCTGCACCCGCTGCGCGATTTCCGCCTTGGGGACCCGCCGCTCCTCCAGCCCGAAAGCCACGTTTTTTGCCACCGTCATGTGCGGCCAGAGCGCGTAGCTCTGGAACATCATCCCCGTGTTCCGCTTATGCGGCGGCAGCTGCGTCACATCCTCTTGGTCGAACAGAATCCGCCCGCCTTCCGGCAAATAAAATCCGGCGATGTTGCGCAACAAGGTCGTCTTCCCACAGCCGCTCGGCCCGAGCAAAAAAAACAGCTCCCCCGGCTCAATGCGAAAGGAAATCTCATTCAGGGCGATATTGCTCCCGAACTTTTTCGTCAGCTGGTCAATGGTGATCGAAATCATGGCCGCAACGCTCAAACCGGGCACTATCGAGCCCCCAGACTCCCTTGACCAGCTTTTCCAGCCCACCCTATGCAAAAAATTCGTTGCAATCCCCCTACCGCTCGGGTGGCGCGGAGGCATTTTTTTCCAGCCAACCTCGCACCACGCTTTGCCGCAAGGAAGGGCTTTCAGGCGGGGTGCGGAACGCTGGTTCTCTGGGCAAATCAGCATGCTCCAGATCCCACTCGCTCGATTCCCGAAACGCATGGTAGGTCCAATCCCAGCCGTATTCTTCAAAGAGACTCAGGCAATCAGCCAGATACTGCGCCGCACCCGGGGCATAACGCACCACGCTGAACTCCCCGACAAAAATATGCACCCGATACGCCTTTTGGAAGTCCCGCACCGGCTGCAGCTGGCGTGCAACAGCCGCCCGGTCCAACGGTCGCCCTTGAAAAATCCCCGGGTAAGGAATCGCCTCCTGCTCGCTCCAGTCACCCTCCAACCCCTGGTGCGTGTATTCATACGGCCAATAGACATGCACCGTATAAATCACTCGGCTCACATCCACCGGGCGCATCCAGGCAAAGGCCGCCGGAGAATCCCAGTCGTCCACCGCGATGAGAATGGGCGTGTGTGGGTCCTCCGCCCGCACGGCCTGCGCGGCCGCTTCCTGCAACCCCCACCAATCCAGCACTCCCGGGGGGGAGGGGCGCTTTTGCACCGGCTCATTCATTAGGTCGTAAGCCCAAAGGGCTGGATGATCCCGGAACCGCTGGGCGATGCGCCGCCAAATATCCACGAAATATTGCCCCAGGAAGCGATCCAGCACCATGCGCAAGGTTCCATCTGGCAACCGCCCCCCCGGCGGGGAATGTAAGTCCACCAGCACTCGCATCTCCAACTCCCGGGCCAGATCGAGAGCTTTTTGCAGGTCCTCCAGTTCCGCCTTGAGCCAAGCCTCGTAGGTAGCCGGGTCGGAGGGAATCTCCGTCCTAGGCCAGCGCGGATTAAGCAGCCGCCAGCGCACCACATTCGCTCCCCAGCGGCGCATCTCCCGCAGATCTTCCGCCCGGAAAGTTCCCGCTCCCACCAAGCCCCGCAATCGGGCCGCATCATGCCCACGAAAAACTTCCGCCCGATGTTCGGGCCGCGCGCGCACCACCGCGATCCCGATGTTGGCCAGCCAGAGCTTGCCCCGGCAGCCCTGCAGTCCCAGTTGCAGACGCCCGCCCGTGGCATCGCCATCCACCCGGATTAGCGACTCCACGCGCTGCCAGCCATTGGTGCCCGTCGCGTGCTCGACATTCAGCCACCGCTCTCCCTGGCTCGCCGATTGCCAATGCAGCTGGACCTTGATTCCTCCATACGGGCCTTCCGGCTCGGTGACTCCATCCGTGCGGTAGTCATAGGTCAGGAGGATTTCGTGGTCGCGCAAGGGTCCCAAATCCAGCGGCAAATCCAGCAAATGCAGGTCGCCCTTGGTCTTTTCTCCCACAGCCACCAGCAGGCACTTTTCACCCGATGGCCCCTCTGGCACCACGCGCAGTTCTGGCGGCAGATTGCGCAGGCGAGAGAAATCCAGGGCGAACGCCGAGGCGGGCTCGGAGGAGGGCGATTCCGTCAGCCCGCCGCACCACAACCCCAAGCCCAGCATTCCCAGCCCCCAGCGCAAGACCAGCCTCCGCAGATTCATGAATCGGCCAGCAGCTTTTCCAACAAGCGATCGGCGAGGGGAGTGGTCAGTTCATCCAGTTGCTCGACCGCCTGTTTGAGTTCCCGGGCGGTCTCACCAGCCAGCGCTTCGCGCACCCGGCGCACGGCGGCATCAATGGCAGTTTTTTCCGCTTCCGGGAGGCTCTCGCCGAGTTGCTCCAAAGCTACGCCCACCGCGCCGAGGAGCTCCTGCGCTTTCAACGAGGCCTCGGTGAAAATCCGCGCGTTCATATCGGCAAAGGCATTCTCCACCGCTGCCTCGACCATCTGCTCGACTTTTTCCTCCGCCACCCGCACGGCGGAGTCCAGTTCAACAATTTTCTCCTCTCCTGTGGCCACGTCTCGCGCCAGCACCTGCAAGATGCCATCGGCATTGATGGCAAATTGCACCCCGACCCGCGCCTGTCCCCGCGGCACCGGCGGGAAGCTCAGCGAAAACTCCCCCAGCTGCCAGTTGTCCCGCGCCAACTCTCGCTCCCCTTGTAGAATACGAATCCGCATTGCCGTCTGGCTCGCCGAGGCATTCGTGAACATTTCCCCGGCCTTGCACGGAATGGTGGTGTTGCGGGGAATGAGCACGTTCATCAGGCCGCCGTAGGTCTCAATCCCCAGGGAGAGTGGTGTCACATCGAGCAGACCCATTTCGCCGATCTGGCCATCCAGCAGCGCCGCTTGGATGGTTGCGCCCAGCGCGATTGCTTCATCGGGATGTTGCGTGGTATCCGGCTCGCAGCCGAAGATTTCCCCGGCCAGCGCCCGCACTGCCGGGATGCGGGTGGAACCGCCGACGAGAATCACCCGATCCAACTCCGCCGGATCCAGCTTCGCATCATGCAAAGCCCGCAGACACGGCTCCCGCAACCGCCGCAGCACCGGGCCTGCCAAGTCCTCGAATTCTCCTCGCGTCAGCCGCAAGGGCTCGCCCGTCCATCCCTCCAAGAAGGGCAGGGCCACCTCGACCTCGCCCTCCGTGCTTAGCCGCACCTTCACCTGCTCGGCCAGCTCCTCTAGCCGTGCCCGCTGCAGCAGATCCGGTGCCTGCAATCCCCAGCCCTCGAGAAAATACTCCACCAATGCTCGATTCAGATCTTCTCCGCCGAGCCGCGTGTCGCCATGAGTGCTCAACACCTCAAAGATTCCCCCTTCCACCTGCAGAATCGAGAGGTCGAAAGTTCCCCCGCCAAAGTCAAAGACCGCGAACCGCGTCCGCTCCCGCCGACGATTCAGTCCATACGTCAAGGCCGCCGCCGTCGGCTCGTTGAGAATCCGCTCCACCTTCCACCCCGCCAACTCGCCCGCCCGCTTCGTCGCAGCCCGTTGCCCATCGTGGAAATACGCCGGCACCGTAATTACCGCGCGGAACTCCTCCGGCGCATAGTGCCGCTCCGCATCGGCGCGCAAGGCCCGCAGAACCTCTGCGGAAATTTCCTCCGGCAAGAGCGACCGCTCCGGCAAACGACACCGCACCTCCCCCGAGGGCCCGGCTTCCCACGGAAAAGCAAACTCCTCCGCCGCAACCTCGGCCGCCCGCCGCCCAATCAGCCGCTTCACGGCCAGGAACGTCCGCTCCGGGGCCAAAGCCCGCTGCCGCACCGCCGCCGACCCCACCACCGGCTCCCCTGCCACCGGATAATACACCGCCGATGGCGTCAGCCGCGCCCCGGCCGGATTCGCCAACAAAATCGGCAGCCCACCCTCGAAGGTCCCGAGCAGCGAATTCGTCGTCCCGAGATCAATCCCAAAAATCATTTCTCCGACTGGTTCCTATCCTCATTTCCACCCCTCCACTCCCGCGCTAATTCCCCGGCAAAATACGTGAGAAGCAAATCCGCTCCCGCCCGTTTGATGGCCAGGAGCGATTCATCGCGCGTTCGCCGATAATCCAGCCAGCCCGCCTGCGCCGCCGCATGAATCTGCGCGTATTCCCCCGAGACCTGATACGCTGCCACCGGACCGCAAGCCCGATCGGCCACTTCGCGCAACACATCCAAATACGGCCCCGCAGGCTTCACCATCACCCAATCCGCCCCTTCCGCCCAGTCGAGCTCCACCTCCCGCAAGGCCTCCCGGCGATTCGCCGGATCCAGCTGATAGGTCGCCTTGCTAATGGCATCCCGCCCGATCTTGCTCCCAACAGCCTCCCGGAACGGTCCGTAATACGCCGAGGCAAACTTCGCCGCGTAGGACAAAATGAGCGTTTGCGTGTGACCCGCCTCATCCAGGGCCGAGCGAATGGCCCCCACCCGACCATCCATCATGTCCGAAGGGGCCACCACATCTGCCCCCGCCCGCGCCAACAAAACCGCCAGCCGGGTCAGAATCTCCACCGTCGCATCGTTGTCCACATCCAGCCCATCCGCCGTCAGGACGCCATCATGTCCGTGGGAGGTGTAAGGATCCAGGGCCACATCCGCCACCAGCACCAACTCCGGAAAGTTAGCCTTCAGCGCCGTAAGGGTCTGCAAGAGGAAATTGTCCTCCCGCAGACCGTATGACCCCGCCGCATCCTTGTCCCCCGCCGGCACACAGGGAAAAACCGCCAAAGCCCGCAGCCCCCAGCTCTGCGCCTCCTCCGCCCGCTGCAGCAAATCCGCCGGATTCCACCGATACACCCCCGGCATGGACTCAATCGGAGTCGGAGACCCCTCGGGTTGCAAAAATAACGGCCAAATCAAGTCCGCCACTTCCAACCGAGTCTCGCGAACCAAATCACGCCGCGCCGCACTGGCCCGGTTGCGCCGCATCCGTATGGGAATCTTCATGCCCCCACCCATACGCCCGAACCTCCCCCTTGGCAAACCCAAGGTAGGCACGACCGGCCCGGTCGTCCGCCATCGGCCGAGGACCACCGATGCTGCTTCGGCGGACGGGCGAAGCAGCCCGGCCCGACCAAACGCCGGCCTCTTCCCTTCCAGTCCCCCCTGTCCCCTTTTGTTCATTCTCCTCATTCTACCGAGAATCCCCCTCATCCGGTCCGTTCCTTCCACGCCTCCGTTCGTCACGAATTTGTCACCAAAATCCCGTTGCCCCCCCACGTCCCCGCGCCTTAAACCTCACCACGCAATTTGGCATCCAAAGTGCTTCATCTGCGACCAACTTACCCAACTGCCCTACCACCCATCCACCATGAAAAAAACTGTCTTCTTGCTCATCGGCCTTGCGGCGGTCTTGCTAACGGGGGCAAATGCGCAAAACATTACCCGAAATTCCACTACAACAAGCAACGCCTGGATGAACGCTGCCAACTGGAACGGCACGAACTTTCCAGGCGTAGATAACAACTCCAGTAGCACGGCAGACGGCTCCTCAAGCAACGTTGCAGTCATCGGTGCTACTAACGTTAATACTAACAACATTGGCATTAATTTCAACTCGAACACCAACAACGGAGTCAGCAACAACACTGGTGCCAACGGTTGGTTGAGCTTGGGGGCAATCGCTCTCACCAACACAGCAAATCGCTCGATCAGTATCGGAAAAAGCGACGGTTCCTCTCTGGGTTCTGAACTACGCCTCAACGGGGCGACCGTGGATGGCTTTTCTAATGTGATCTTCTCCAATAATAGCAGTCTGAGCCTCAATGCTACTCAGTTTCAGGGAGGTTCAGGTCAAGCAATGGTTGTGGTGATCACGAATTCGACCGTCAACAACGTGCGCATCGGCAGCTCGGGCAACATTCAGATCACCGCGAATATTACCGAATCTGGGGGAGCGCGCAAACTTGGCGTGATTGGCGACACTGGTGCTACGGGTGATGTTATTTTGGGAGGAGACAACACATTTACGGGTGGAATTGACATTTCCGGCACTGGACGGCTTCGCCTCACGGCCACCTCTGCGCTACCGACCACGGGCAACTTATCAGTTTCCGAAAATGGCCGCATCCGCTTTTCCACAGCGGGCACCTACGGTTCAAGCTCACAAACAATTACTTTTAACCCTACTGGCACGACAAATCCAGCGTTTGATCTGCAAACCAGCGACATCAACGTAACCTTCAATCCGAACGTGGAACTGGCTGCGGCCACTCGCATCGAGGTGAATGGTTCCTCCGGAGTCGTCACGTTTTCCGGCAATCTGTCTGGCAGTGGTCTGCTTTTGAAACAGGCCGGAGGTAACTTGACTCTTTCCGGAGCCAACAACACGCACACTGGCGGGACCCAGATCGGCAACGGCCGAATCACGGTGGAATCGGGCTCATCGCTTGGAACGGGTGGTTTGAACCTATTTCAAACCGGCACGAATAATACTTCCATCGTTTTCAACAACGCCGCTCAAACGATCAGCAGCCTTTCCAGTAACTTTACTGCTGTCAGTGGAACGCTATCCCAGATCGTCACCTTGAACGGAACCGCGCTGACGGTGAATCAAACTACTAATACTACCTTCGGCACAGGTGCTGTCCCCACACTGACCAGCTCGATTAATGGCACCGGTTCCTTGATTAAATCCGGCTCCGGCAACCTCACGCTTTCCAGTGCCAACTCCTACTCCGGCGGCACCACGATCAATGCTGGTTCGCTGATCCTTGTTGGCGCGGGCACGCTAGGCTCCGGGAACCTGACCTTTGGCGGCGGGAATTTGGATATCAGCGGAATCAGCGCTTCCACCTTCACGATGGCCAATGGAACTACGGTAAGCGGCAACGGAACCGTGAATGCCTCGGGCAAAACCCTGCAGATTGCCGGTAATCTCTCGATTGGCAACAGCCCAGGCTCGCTCGATGTCACCGGCAACTTCACCCTTGCAGGCACCGCGAACTCGACTTTCGAGATCAATGGCACATCACCGGGCAGCTTTGACAGCTTAGTGGTATCTGGATTGCTCACCTTTGGTGGTGTCTTAAATCTGAGCACCGGTTATTCCGCAGTTCAGGGGGATAGCGTGCAACTTTTCAACGCGGGATCTTATTCGGGAACCTTCTCCTCGATTACAGGGACCAACATCGGCGGCGGACTCTTCTGGGATACCTCCAGCCTCTACACCACCGGCGCGATCAGCGTCATCCCCGAGCCCTCTACAGCCTTGTTGGTCCTCTTGGGTGGTGCTGGGTTCCTGCTCCGTCGGCGGTTCACCGCCAAGCGTCTCTGATCCGCCCTCTCATTCTGTGCCAGGTAGGGACGACCGGCTCGGTCGTCTGCCATCGGCCGAGGACCACCGATTCTGCCGCGGCGGACGGGCGAAGCCCCCCGTCCCTACCAAAGGTGCGAATTTGCCCACGATCTCATCAGGACGACCGGCTCGGTCGTCCCGATCTTGGTCGGTGCTATCACTGGCGGGGCATCTCCTCACCACCCGCCCGAGCGCTCGTACTCTCTTTTGCTGAAAATCCTGTCCAGCCGGTCCTGATGCTGTTCATTCTGTCTGAGTCCTCTTCCCTGCATGCAGCTTGATAGCTTCACCACGTTCAACGTGGCCATTTTTGTCCTCGCCCTCGGGAAGCTCCTGACCAAAAAGCTCCGCGTCCTGCGGGATTTCAATATTCCCGAACCCGTCACCGGGGGGCTCTTGGTCTGCATTGGGCTGGCTGTTTATCAGGCCTTTGCTGGCTCTGCGGTCACCTTCAATCTCGCGGCGCGCGATTTCCTTCTGCTCTACTTTTTCTCGGCCATCGGATTGAACTCCGACTTTGCCACGCTGCTGCGCGGGGGCAAACCGTTGGTCATCCTCCTGCTGGCCACGGTCACCTTCATGATTCTGCAGAACCTCGTTGGGGTGGGGGTAGCGCACGGGCTCGGACAGGAGAAGCTCGTTGGGCTCTTGGCGGGATCGGTTTCGCTCATCGGTGGACATGGCACCACGATCGCCTGGGCACCAATTTTTATCGAAGATCACGGGATTGTCAGCGCCATGGAAATCGGAGTCGCCTGCGCCACCGTGGGGTTGGTGCTGGCCTCGCTCATCGGAGGCCCCATGGCCCGCTTTCTCATCGTAAAACACGAGCTAGCTCCGGCCACCGTCGAACAGCCCGACATTGGGATTTCCCATGGGACCACCGAAGAATCCCTCGACTATTTCTCGCTGCTGCGGGTGCTCTTCTGGCTGAATATGAGTCTGGTGGTCGGGCAGGGTATGGAGACCCTCCTGGCTTCCCTCGGGGTCAAGCTGCCGCTTTTCGTCTGCTGCCTATTTGGGGCCATCTTCCTCACCAATCTGCTGCCGAGAATCCTGCCTTGGTCGCCTTGGCCAGCCCGCTCACGGGCTCTGGCCCTCGTCTCAGATATTTCCTTGGGGCTTTTTCTCGCCATGTCTCTCATGAGCCTACAGCTCTTGGCACTGCTGGAGCTTGCCGGGCCCATTTTTGTCCTGTTGGCCGCGCAAGTGGGGCTGGCCGTGGTGTTCATCATTTTCGTGCTCTTCCGAGTCATGGGGCGCGATTACGAAGCTGCGGTGATTTGTGCGGGATTCGGCGGAGCCTCCCTCGGAGCCACGCCGACCGCCATGGCCAATATGACCGCCGTCACGCAAAAATACGGCCCCGCCCACCGGGCCTTCATTGTCGTCCCGCTCGTCTCCGGCTTCTTCATAGACATTGCCAATGCCCTCGTCATCCAGCGCTTCCTGGCCTGGCTGGGGTGAGGTCGGGAGGCCATTTTGCTGAATCGAGCGCCGCCTTACTGATAAGCCTCTGCAGGTCGTCCGCCGCAGGGCTGGATGGTTCTAATCCCGAAGTGAATTTCACTATGAAGAGCCGAAGGTCTCGAAGGCCGACTGCGCGTCGCGCCTGTCGCGAAGCAGCAAGGCATCCGCGCACGCAGAGGGGTAGCGCAGCCGCTTTCAGGGAAGAAGCTGGCCGGTATGCGGCGGGCCTTTCTCTTCCATGGCAAGGTTGAAGGATTGAGAGTAGGGCGCATGCGTTCTGTCTAGTGGCAAGCTGGCCCTCCCGGCGGAGGCCCGAGGAGGAGGTTGGCCGATGGCTGCTTGGATGCACCCAAACCGGGTTTGGCGCTCACGGTAACACCATGACCTTCCTGGCTTTCCATTCTTCCGTCAGCTTCTCCTGAAGGCCCGAATGGCGGAATTTCCCATGCCGCCAGCGTGGTCCGCGGCGCTGTCGTTGCCCACCACCTGGAACACCCAACTTTCCCTTTTGGACTCTTTATCGCCTGCTTGCGCTCTTCTCCGCACAAAGCCTACACCCCGTCGCTCAACAGGCACTGCCCTTCGCGCCCACGCCCGCTTGTCGTCCACGCCTTCTCGGGAGCACTTCTCCTCGGTTTTGCATTCATGGTTCATGACATCCCCTGGGGTCATCCGTTATTCGGCAACGTTCCGATCCTGCCTTCCTATAACTCATTCCTCCAGTGTCACTTAATTGGAGTCAATTCGGAGGCCAGTTGCGGGCTTTTGCCCTGGGACCTCTGAGGTTGCACTCCGGCCCGAATTAGCCCACGATGCTTATTGCCGTTTCATGGTCAATCCGATCTACCTCTTTTTTTCCTCCCGTGCTGGAACAGCGGCTACGGTGCTGCGGTTGACCTTAGGGGTTTTCCTTTTGCATGACGCCTATTGCCAAAGCCGGATGTTGACTGATCCCGCGTTGGTTTCCCTCCTGAGTCCTTGGGTGGTGTGGGACTTTGGCTCGTTGGACAATTTCTGGCTGGGCTTGGGTATCAAGTATGCTGCCGCAGCGGGTCTCTTGGTCGGTTTTCTTACGCGTCTCACTAGCGGGTTGATCGTTGCTTATCTGGCTTGGCATCTTCTCACGCCACCCCTTCTACCGCCAGCCTCGCTACAGACTGGAATCCTCTCTCTTGGCCTGGCTTTGTCCCTGATGCTGGGAGGGGGAGGGCGTTTTTCCCTGGATCGCAAAATCAGCCAATACTTATTGCCGACATTGGGATGAGTGACGCGCGCTTGTGGCGGGTCTGAATTTTCCCGCTTGGCGCAGAAGCTCCGGGAGGATTTAGTGGGGAGATATGAATGTTTCTACACCGGCTATCGGCATTATCGGCGGCAGCGGCCTTTACGAAATGGAAGGGCTCACTGAGGTCGAAGAGATCGCCCTCACCACGCCCTTCGGAGACCCTTCCGACAATTTGGTTCGGGGCATCTATGCTGGGCGGCAAGTTTATTTTCTGCCGCGCCATGGTCGCGGGCACCGCATCGCTCCGCATGAAATCAATCACCGGGCCAACATTTATGCCCTGCGTTCACTGAACGTTCGTTGGCTTATCTGCGTGACTGCGGTCGGCAGCTTGCGCGAGGAAATTCATCCCTTGGAGGTGGTCATTCCCGATCAGCTCTTTGATCGCACCAGCCGCCGCGAGTATCATACGTTCTTTGGAGATGGGATTGTCGCGCACATCAGCTTTGGAGATCCTTTTTCGGCGAACCTTCGGCATCTTCTCGGCGATGCCTGTCAGCGGCTGGGCAAGACTTTCCATTACAACGGAACCTATGTGAACATGGATGGCCCGGCCTTTTCCACGCGGGCAGAATCGGAGGCCAATCGCAAGCTGGGAGGACACATTATCGGCATGACCAACCTGCCCGAGGTCAAACTGGCCCGCGAAGCCGAGATCGCCTGTGCCACTCTGGCGATGGTCACCGATTACGATTGCTGGAAAACCGATGAACTCCCGGTAACCGCAGACGCGGTGACTGCTCACCTGCGCGCCAACGTGCAAACAGCCAAGGAAATTCTCATCGCCACCCTGCCGAAAATTCCCTTGGAGCCCAACTGGCCGGAACACCATGCTCTGGATACGGCGATTGTTACCCCGCAGGCTCATTGGCCGGTTGCCACGCGGGAACGCCTGGCTCCGCTGCTGGGACGGTTTTTAGTCTGCTAGCCCGGTTGGAAAAATGGCTGCATCGCGTCAGGATGGGCGATTTTTCCGTGTGCTGGAAGCTTGAGGGGCTTCCAATCCTCGACCGAAAAGACATCACCGCGCTCCCACCGGGCGGCGATTTGCTTCACTGCGTGTTTGCGCAACCCGCGCGTGGAACATTCCCAGTGCCACGGACACGCCGAGGAATCGGCAGCCTGCAGGAGGAGGTGGCCGGGTTTGATGAGGGGAGGGGCGGTGAGACGAAAGAGAGTTTTCCTCGGGGCCAGGGTGGCCAGGGGGGGCTTCCCGACTCCGAGGAAGGAGAACTTCAGCTCGAGATCGGTGTGGTGCAGAAGTTGTTGCAAGCGGCGAAGATCCGGTTGGGGATCCCAGCGACGCACTTCGTGCGGCCAATAGCCCGCGGGCCAGCCCCCTGACGTTGCGGTGCGGGTGCAACTTTCTGGACACGGCAGCAGCCCGCAGGCGAGCCCGTCCACGAGAAGCTCACCGCCGAGGGAAGCCAGCTCCCAGGCGGGCCCAGGTTGACCCGATTCAAAAATTAACAGACAACCACCCGGCGCCAGCCGAGCGATGAGACTTTGTATCCAAGCGCGCCGGTCTCCGGGAATTTCGTTGAGAACCAGCGCCGCGAGAATCAGGTCGAAATGGCCTGCCGCAGACGGAAAGTTGCCTGGGTCGGCCAGCGGCAAAACTTTGTTGGTTCCCAGAGTGTTCGGGAAAAAGTGTTCCTGTAGCCGTGCGGCGGTGTGCAGAGCCGAGGAGGAATGGTCCCAACGCACGAGCTCCAACTTTCGATCAGGCGCATATTCTTGCAGGCTCGCGAGTGCTGCCAGCCCCGCAGCACCACTTCCTGCACCCACATCCAGGAGACGAATGGTTGCCTGTTTTGGACGCCATCCGGCGGCCCGCCAAAGCTCCGCCAGGGCCAATCGCACCATGACATAGGAACGCGGGAAATAATACAGACCGTAGGCCAGGCCGGAGGCAGGGTCTTTTTGATAATCGGCAAAGCGGCCCGGGCGTTGAGCGGTAAATTGGTCCCGCAGCTGCATCAGACTGCGCATTACCCAGTTGGGGAAGTCCGCGCCCCACGCTTCCGGTTGATGGTGTTCCGCTTCTTGCCGCCACCATGCCGCCAATTCGGCAGGATAGATGCGCGGAGAGGTCATGGCTCGGAAGCGAGGATTTGCCGCCGCAACAGATCGAGGGCCTGTTGGGTGGCGAAGCGTTTGCAGGCTTCTCGCCCTGCGGGAAAGTTTCCCTGGAGGACGTGCGTGGCTGTCGGGGTGGCCAAAGCGTAGAAAACGAGGCCCACGGGTTTCTCGGCCGTCCCCCCACCTGGTCCGGCAATCCCTGTTGTGGCAAGACCATAATCCGCCCCAGCCAGTTGGCGCACCCCCTGGGCCATGGCACGGGCAACTTCCGCAGACACCGCGCCGTATGCCTGCAGCAACTCCGCCGACACACCGAGTAGTCGTTCTTTGACGGCATTGGCGTAGGCGACCACACCTTGCGCGAAAACCTCGCTGGCGCCCGGCACATCCGTGATTCGGCTGGCCAACAACCCGCCCGTGCAAGATTCCGCTGTGGCTACGGTCTGGCGACGCTCCGCCAGCAGGCGCACCACGACTTCCTCCAAAGATCGCCGTCCGATGGCAAAGAGGTGCGCTCCGAGTGCCGCACGAATTTTTTCATCCCAGGCATCGAGACGCTCGAGCGGGCCGATGAGTCGCAAGTCCACTTCACCCGGTCGCGCACAGTAGCCCACTTCGATTTCTCCGCCGACTTCAATTTCCCGACCGATGAGAGCTTCCACTTCGGATTCCCCAATGCCGATAGCTCGATACAGGCGCATAGCGGAGGGGGAATCATGGCCGATCCACTCGCGCAAACGTGGCTCCACGGAGGCGTAAAACATCGGGTAGAGTTCACTGGGAGGTCCGGGAAGGAGGAACCAGCGCAGGCCATCGGCAGCTTGGTAGAAAAGGCCCGGCGCGGTGCCGCGTTCGTTGGGTAAAATCTCTGCCCCTGTTGGCACCAGGGCTTGTCGTGCCATGCTTTCCCGAAAGGTCACTCCGCGTCGCTGACAGCGAATTTCGATCGCTTGGCGCACGGAGGGATCTTCCCGCAAGGCGAGTCCGTAGAGCTCCGCCAGGGCCTCGCGGGTGAGATCATCGGAGGTCGGTCCCAACCCGCCGGTGACCAGGACCAGGCGGGCGCCGCGCTGTTGAGCCTCGCGGAATCCTGCCAAAAGATCCCGGCCATCCGGCAGGGTGCATTGGCGCCGGATACGCCAGCCGAGAGGCAACAGCTGTTGTCCCAGCCATGAGGTGTGAGTGTTGACGACCTCTCCGAGGAGCAACTCGGTGCCGGTATTGATCAATTCCAGTTCCATAGAGCAGAGGAGTAACTTTAGATGTGGTCCAGCTGTTGCCGCAGTCGTTCCTTGAGGACTGGCCAGCGATGGGAAAACAAGTGCTCGCGAAGCACGCGCTGACGGGCCGCAGCTCCGATCTCTGCAGCGAAGGCAGGATGTTGCAGCAACCAGGTGGCTTTTTCTACCGCCTCGGCGGGACTGCGGTAGCCGACTACCTCCTTGCCCTCGGTGAAGAAGGCTTCCAGCCCCTGCAGACCATCGGTGAGCAAACAAGCACCCATGCCAGTGGCCTCAAAGAGCCGCATGTTGCTGGCGCGTTGGCGGGCATTATCAATGTGCACATTTAACGTCACTTGGGAGGAGGCGAGGTAATGGAACATGTCCACTCCATGCACCGGGCCGGCATTGCGTTGGCCGAGGCGATGCACGGCGGCGGCAGTGCCCCATTGACCGTGGCGCAGGCGGCGCCGCTGCGGGCGGGACCACCACTGCCACTCAGAGATGTTGCCGGCAGCCCGGATTTCCAGCGGCAGCTTGCGAGCCAACCCATTGAGCAGGAAAAGGCGATGCACATGCAGATCTGGCCGCACAACCACGGAGCCCGCAAAGGTGAGGGGATGTGGCCGAGGATAAGGCTCCGCTCCCAAAGGCACCAAAGTATCGGCCAAGCTGTAGGGAAAAAGGACTCCCGGCAAACCGTGTTGCGAGTAGAAGTGCGCGACAAAATCAAAGTTGGTCAGGAGGAGGTCGCAGCCCTGGAAACGATCCGGATCGCAGCGGGCGATGCCATCCCAGCCGAGGACGAGCCGAGGTGAGCCCGCGGCCACAAGGGCACGCCGAAAGCTGGCATCTATAAACTCATGGTCCCGAGTAAAGAGAATGTCCGGGCGGAACTGGCGGACTTGCGCGGCGGCGATTTCCTCCATCCAATGATCGGAAGAAAAGACCACCCCGTGTTCGCGCGCCCAAGCCTCTTGCAGTGGGCGCAAATTGAGGACGATTTCCTGCACTTCCCAATCCGGCTCGAGGTGGACCAACTCCCGACTCCAGAAATCCGTGCCGACGAAAAGCTCCGACCAGAGCACGGAGTGTTGTTCAGCGTAGCTTTTGCTGGCCAGCCCGGGGCGTGCGGCGTAAAAGGCCTCGGTCGCCCGCCGGTCGTAGGCGTAGGCGATGAAAAGGCGCATGAGAGAGACAAAAGCCGGCGGGGGAGGGGGATGGCCCGCAAAGGGACGCTAAATGTGGATGGCGTGGCCCTGCGAGGCGTGCGTGGCTTCCATGATGGCCTCACTCAAAGTCGGGTGCGCATGAATCGTCGCGCCGATCTCTTCGTAAGTCGCCTCCAGGTTGATAGCCAAGCCAAGCTCGGCAATCATTTCGGTGGCGTCGCCGCCGATGATGTGCGCCCCGAGGATCTCCCCGTGTTCTTGGCCAAAAATAAGCTTCACAAATCCATCGCTATCCCCCACGGCCAAGGCCTTGCCGGAAGCCATAAAAGGGAATTTGCCAACTTTGTATTTCAGGCCTTTTTCTTTGGCCGCACGCTCAGTCAGGCCGACGCTGGCCACCTGGGGATGGCAATAGGTGCAGCCCGGAAAGACGCTGACTTTTTTCGGCTTCTTGCCGGCAAACATGCCTTCAACGGCCTGGATGGCTTCCCAGCTGGCGACGTGAGCGAGCCACGGAGGACCGATGATATCCCCGGCCGCATAGATGCCTTTGACGCTGGTCTCGTAGCTATCGTTGGTCTTGATGTAGCCGCGATCGAGCTCCAGCTGCAGTCCCTGCGGAACCAAGGGGCTGACACCAATGGCAACCAGGGCCACGCTTGCCTCGAGTGTCTCAGCCGTCTTGCCGGAGACCTGCAAGCGCACGCCTTTGTTCGTGGTCTCCGCTTTCTCGACCTTGGTGCCGGTGAGGATTTTGATCCCCTGCTTGCTGAGGGCTTTTTCCAAAGCGGCGCTCACCTCATCGTCCTCCACTGGGAGGATGCGCTCCATCATTTCAATAACGGTCACCTTCGTGCCGAAGGCATTGAAGAAGTAGGCGAATTCGATGCCGATGGCTCCGGCTCCGATGATAATGATATCTTTGGGTTGTTCCGGCAGCACCATGGCTTGCTTGCTGCCGATCACAGTTTTGCCGTTGTAGGGGAATCCGGGCATCTCCCGGGACACACAGCCGGTGGTGATAAGGATTTTGCCGGTTTCGTAAGCGGTTTTTTTGCCATCGGCTCCGACGACCTCCACCATCCCGGGCTTGGGAACAATGCCTTCGCCGCGCAGGTAGTCCACTTTGTTTTTCTTGAAGAGCATTTCGATCCCGCCTGCGAGGCGGTCACTGACTTTGCGACTTCGTCCGATGACCTTGCTCCAGTCGTAGGTGAGATTCTCGAAGGCAAGGCCAAACTCAGCGGCATGATGGGTGAGTTGTTGGTAGATCTCGGCGTTTTTCAGCAGCGATTTGGTCGGGATGCAGCCCCAGTTCAAACAGGTGCCTCCAGCCCGGTCCATTTCGACGCAGGCCACCTTTTTTCCCAGCTGCGCGGCGCGAATCGCTCCTACGTAACCAGCCGGACCACCACCAACTACCATCAGATCGTATGCCATAATAATTAAAAGGGAGAGCCGGGAAGATGAACCCTCCAAGGTAAAAGCGCAAGACCTTGCGCGTGGGGTGTGGGTGGATTCTTTTTGCGGGCAGAGAAAATCCAGAGGCGATTTGAGTTGAAATTTCCCCGATCTCGTTTTCCTTGCAGGGCTGTTTTTATGCCTGCCCTGACCGACATTCCATCACCCGCCGTGCGAGCTTGTGCGGGGAGCCCGAGGAGGGAGCGATGCTAGGAGTCCTGGCCGCTACCTTTGCCCTGGCGGCCTTGGCGCCGACGTTACACCGGGTGACCCGGGATCTCTCGGGTTGGTTGTTTGCTCTAATCCCTGCCAGTGCGTTCACCTATTTCCTGACCTTGCTGCTCCGCTTGCCTGAGACCGGAGTGGTTAGGCAAGTTACGCCTTGGATTCCGAGTTTTGGTTTTGAGCTGGCATTCCGTTTTGATGGGTTGAGCCTTTTGTTTTTGCTTCTGGTCAGTGGCATCGGCACGCTTATTTCCATCTATGCGGGGGGCTACTTGCATGGGCATCCACAGCTTGGGCGATTCTTTGCCTACTTGTTTTTCTTCATGGGGGCGATGCTCGGCGTGGTTTCGGCGGAAAACCTGCTGGTGCTTTTTATTTTCTGGGAGCTTACCAGCCTCTCTTCCTACCTGCTGATCGGGTTTAACCATGAGCAACAGGCCTCGCGGGCAGCTGCCTTGCAAGCTTTGTTGGTCACCTTTGCCGGAGGACAATGTCTTCTCCTGGGGCTGGTCCTGTTGGGATGGGTCGGAGGGTCGTTTGCCCTTCCTGTGCTTCTCGAGCAGCGGGAGATGATTCTCGCTAGCCCTCTGGCTGGGGTCAGCATGGGTTTGATTTTACTGGGGGCGTTTACCAAGTCGGCGCAGACGCCTTTTCACTTCTGGCTTCCCGGGGCCATGGCAGCGCCAACTCCGGTGAGTGCCTACCTGCACAGCGCCACGATGGTAACCGTGGGGGTCTTCCTCATGGCGCGGTTGACGCCACTTTTTGGCGGGGTGGCGGGATGGAACCAGACCCTGACGGTTGTCGGGCTGGTGACCATGCTCGTGGGGTCCATCCTGGCGGTTGGGCAAACGGATTTGAAGCGCTTGCTCGCCTACACGACCGTTGGGGCTTTGGGGACCATGACCCTCCTCCTCGGGCTCGGAACCCCGCTGGCAGCCAAAGCCGCGGTGGCTTTTCTGCTGGTGCACTCGCTTTACAAGGGAGCACTCTTCATGATGGCTGGAACGGTTGATCATGAGACGCACACCCGGGAAGTGCGGGATTTGGGTGGGTTGTTTCGGGCCATGCCGATCACCGCCGTGGCGGCGAGTTTGGCGGCCTTGGCGATGTGCGGGATCCCGCCGGTCTTGGGCTTCATCAGTAAGGAGCTCATCTACGAAGCTAAACTGCAGCTGGGGACTTGGGGCTGGGGGATGGCGGGGCTCGGAGTTTTGGCAAATGCCTTGGTGGTCGCGGTGGCGTTGATCGTAGGGGTTGGTCCATTTTTCGGCCAGGCACGGGAAACGCCCAAGCATCCGCACGAGGCTCCGTCTGCCCTATGGCTGGGGTCGGTATTACTAGCGGTGCTGGGTTTGGTCTTCGGGCTGGCTCCTTTCTTGGTGGATCGGCCTTTGCTCATGCCGGCGGTGGAGGCGGTGCTGGCTGAACCGATCAAAGTGAAACTTTACCTCTGGCATGGATTGACTCCGATGCTGGTGTTGAGTGTGATCACGGTGGCGTTGGGGGTGTGGTTTTATTTCCAGCGGGATCGGTTGCGTGCCTGGCGGGAAAAAGCGGGGTTTCTCGCTGCGGTGGGCCCCACTCGAGTCTACGAAGCCTTGGTCTATCGTGTTCTCCCCTGGGTGGCTAAAAAGCAGACCGACTTTTTGCAGAACGGGTATCTTCGCTACTACATCCTGGTGGTGTTAGCGGCAGTGCTGGGTGCGGTGGGGTTCGGTCTCGGGCAGATCGAAATGCCGGAGGGTTGGTTGGTCTGGCGCCCGTTTGAGTGGTATGGGGTGGCGATCTGTGTGGCGATATTTCTGGCCGGGATTACAGCAATCGTTACCCACCGGCGCATTACGGCCGTGGTTCTGCTGGGATTGGTGGGTTATTGCGCAGCCTTGATTTTCGCGCTCTACGGCGCTCCGGACCTGGCTATCACGCAATTTCTCGTCGAGACCCTGAGCATTATCCTCTTTGTGCTGGTGATCTACCACCTGCCTTCCGGACGTTCGATGAGCACTTGGCAGGCCCGGGTGAGGGATGCCCTCATCAGCGGCACGGTTGGGGTGGTGGTGACGTTGATGATTATGAAGGCGCTTACGGTGGAGCCTGAGAAGCGGCTGACTTCCTACTTTATGGAGAACTCCATCGTGGCCCAAGGGCGCAACGTGGTGAATGTGATCTTGGTGGATTTCCGGGCGCTGGATACGCTGGGGGAGGTGGCAGTGCTGGCGGTGGCGGGGCTTGGAGTCTATGCGGTGCTGCGTTTTGGGATGCAGCGGCGTTCTGCAAAGTGGAAAACTGAAGGGGAGGGGGGCGCATGAAATCCTATGTCTTGCGGGCTGGGGCCCGGATTATCGTTCCTTTGCTGGTGATCCTTTCGGCGCTTCTGTTACTGCGTGGACACAACGAGCCGGGCGGTGGCTTCATTGGCGGGTTGGTCTGCGGCAGCGCCTTTGTATTGTGGGGAATCGCCTTTGGGATGCCAGCCGCCTTGCAGCTTTTGCGCATCCCCCCACTTGGGCTAATGGGGTGGGGGCTCTTCCTGGCTGGGGCAAGTGCCTTACCGGCTTTGTTTGCCGGCAGGCCGATTTTCACCGGGTTGTGGCCCGACTGGAGCATCCCGACTGGGATCGTCGGCAAAGTTAAGCTCGGGACGCCGCTATTTTTTGACCTGGGGATTTTTCTCGTCGTCGCCGGAACAGTGGTCTTGATGGTTTACGCCATGGCCGGGGAGGAAGGAAAGGAGCGGGAATAATGGAAAACCTGTTAGCTATCACCATCGGCGGGATTTACGCCATGGCCTTTTATCTGCTGCTGCGGCGCAGCATGATGAAAGTCATTCTCGGGGTGATGTTACTCGGCACCGGGATCAATTTGCTCATTTTTGTCGGGGCCGGGCTAACCGAGGATCGGGCCGCGTTTTTGGGTGAAGACGGAACGGTCACCGGAGTAACAGCTGACCCTTTGCCCCAGGCGCTGATTCTCACGGCCATCGTCATTGGGTTTGGCGTTTTAGCGTTCACTTTGGCCTTGATGCGGCGCACGCATCAGGAAACGCAGACCGATGACTTGGACCAGCTCCAGGAGGAAGAGACATGAACAGTCTGGTGGCTTGGCCGGTCTTCCTGCCGCTCTTGAGCGCGGCACTTTTGATGGCTCTACCAGGAGCGGCCCTGCGCCGCTACGGCAATCTGCTGGCCTCGGCGGGACACCTTGCAGTATCTCTCTGGCTCCTAGTGGTGGTGCTGCGGGAAGGGATTCAAGTGGTGCATTTCGGGGATTGGCAGGCGCCATTTGGAATTTGTTTTGTTGCCGATACCCTGGGGGCGGTTTTGGTCGTGGCCACCGGTCTGACGGGATTCCTTGTGGCGATCTATGCTTTGGCGGATGTCGGCCCGGAGCATGAGAAATTCGGGTTCTACCCGCTCTACCAGATTCTCCTCATGGGTGTGAGTGGAGCATTTCTCACAGGGGATTTGTTTAATTTGTTCGTCTGGTTCGAAGTGATGCTCATGGCTTCTTTCGTATTGCTGACCTTGGGCAGCGAGCGGGCGCAGCTGCGCGGCGGCATCAAGTATCTGGTGCTAAATTTTCTTGCTTCCGGGATCTTCCTCACGGCGCTGGGACTGCTCTATGCCAAGACCGGCACCCTCAATATGGCCGATATGGCACAGGTTGTGCGCGAGGGCGGAATGTCCTTGCCGGTAGTAACCTCGGCCATGCTGCTCTTGGTGGCCTTTGGGATGAAGGCGGCAGTTTTCCCGGTCTTTTCCTGGTTGCCAGCATCCTATCACACGCCCAAGGTTTCAGTAACGGCGATCTTCGGCGGTTTGCTTAGCAAGGTGGGAGTGTATTCGCTGATGCGGGTGTTCACGCTCATCTTCGTCGTGGATGCGGCCGCCACCCAGAGCCTTATCATCGGGATCTCCATCTTGACCATGATTACCGGGGTTTTGGGGGCGGCGGCGCAGTTCGAGATGAAACGATTGCTAGCTTTTCATATTGTCAGCCAGATTGGCTACATGACACTGGGGCTGGGGCTGTTCACCGCCGGAGCTTTGGCGGCCGGACTTTTTTATATTCTGCACAACATCCTCGCCAAAACGAATCTCTTTTTGGTGGCCGGGGCGGTGGCGCACTGCAAAGGCTCCACCAAACTGAAAAAAATTGGCGGTCTCTACCAATCGCAGCCTTGGTTGGCAGTGATCTTCCTGATTTCCGCCATGGCTTTGGCCGGGATGCCGCCGCTCTCAGGCTTTTTGGGTAAATTTTATCTTGTGAAAGAAGCCGTGCCGACCGCGCAGTGGCTGGCTATTGCTGCGGCTCTCGGAGTGGGCTTGCTGACACTTTACTCGATGGTGAAAATCTGGGCGGAGGCTTTTTGGAAAACCCAACCGGAGGACGTCGAACTCCCGCCGGAAAGGGTAAGAATCCCGCTGGCCATGTGGCTCTCCATGACTCTGATGGTGCTGGTGATTTTTGCCATTAGTCTTTCCCCGGAGTGGATCTTGGTTATTGTGCAGCGCGCGGGAGAAGAGCTGATGGATCCGAACCGTTACATTGCGGCGGTCTTGGAAGGAAGAGGTTCATGAAGTGGTCGCGCAAAATTTGGCAGGCGGGAAATTTCCTGCTCTTTTATTTGGGGGAAGTGCTCATTTCCAACCTGCGGGTGGCTTACGATGTGCTGACCCCGACAGATCACTCCGACCCTTCGATTATTGCCCTGCCGCTCGAAGCTCGCACGGATCTGGAACTCCTCGTCGTGGCCAACCTCATCAGTATGACACCCGGCACGCTCAGCATGGATGTCTCCAGTGATCGGCAAACGCTCTATATCCACACCATGTTCACCGGCGATGTAGAGGAATTGAAACGGGGGCTCAAAGAGAACTTTGAAGCGCGGGTCTTGCGCCTCTTGCGGGATTAGCCATGGGAACTTTCTTCTTCATTAGCACTCTCTTCCTCACGCTGGGATTTATCTTCTCTCTTCTGCGGTTGCTACGTGGTCCGACCTTGGTGGACCGGGTAGTAGCGCTCGATCTGCTGGGGTTTGTCATTCTCGGTTTCATCGCGGCGAACATGTTGCAAAGCGGACAGTCCCTTTACCTGGATGTCCTGTTGGTTGTGGCGATTGTGCTTTTTCTCGGCACCATCGCCGTGGCGCGCTACTTAGAGAGGATGAAGCAATGACCTTGGTGGATTGGATCTCGTGGATTGCTGGGGCGCTGGGAGCATTTTTTGTTTTCGTGGCCGGTTTGGGAACTTGGCGTTTCAAAGATGTGTATATGCGGATGCATGCGGCCACCAAAGCCGGATCCCTTGGTTTGGGGCTGATGCTATTGGCGGTGGCCATGCAAGATCCCACGCCTGCGGTTTTGCTCAAGTCGGCTCTCATCATCGCCTTCATTTTCCTTACGGCCCCGATCGCGGCCCACATGCTCAGCCGCGCGGCGTATCTGCACAACTCGGCTTTGAGTGACAAAACTCGCCTGGACGAATTAGCCGGAAAATACCGCTCGGACCACCAGCAGCTCGATCCTTGAGCGCAAGCTGAAACGGGGAATTAGGGGGGCGTTTATCAGACCCCTGTGGCGTTCTGAGCGGTTTTTGGATGGCACAAGCCGGGCTTGTGATTTGGCTTTCGATTCGCTATCAACGGCAGCCCTATGAAGAGAATTTTGGTGGTTGGTGGCGCTGGTTATATCGGCAGTGTCTGTGTGGAGGAGCTGTTGGATGCTGGGTATGAAGTGGCGGTCTTCGACAACTTGAGCGAGGGGCATCGCTCGGCGGTGGATGTGCGGGCCAGGTTTTTCCAAGGGGACCTAGCGGACCGGGATGTCATTCGGCATGCGATGGAGGAGTGCCAGCCGGAGGGGGTCATGCACTTTGCGGCTAATGCGCTGGTGGGCGAATCCATGCAGAATCCCTCGAAGTATTTCCGCAACAATGTCGCTGCGGGAATTAACCTGCTTGATGCGATGGTGGACTGCGGGGTGCGGAATCTGGTTTTTTCCTCGACTTGCGCGACCTTCGGCATTCCGGAGCGGATGCCGATTGATGAGACCTTACCGCAGCGTCCCATCAATCCGTATGGTGAGTCCAAGCTGCTGTTTGAGAAAATCCTCCGTTGGTATGATGAGATTCACGGGCTGCGCTTCGTCGCCTTGCGGTATTTCAATGCTGCTGGAGCGGGACGACAATTTGGCGAGGACCATCGGATTGAGACTCATTTGATCCCCAATGTGCTTAAAGTCGCGCTGGGGCAGAAAGAGGCGGTGGAGATTTTGGGGACGGACTACGAAACCCCGGATGGCACTTGTATCCGGGACTACATTCACATCAAAGATTTGGCTTCGGCACACATGTTGGCTCTGCGGGTGGAGAAAAGCGCCTTCTACAATTTAGGGACCGGTGGGGGAACCTCGGTGCGGGAAATCATCGAAACCTGCCGGGCCGTTACCGGGCGGGAGATCCAGGCTGTGGAAAAGCCGCGCCGGCCCGGCGATCCGCCGCGGCTCATCGCCGCTTCGGATAAGATCCGCCAAGAGCTGGGTTGGGTGCCGAAATACCAAGACGTGCGGACGATTATCGAGAGTGCCTGGGCCTGGCACCTGGCTCATCCGCACGGGTATGGGGACTGAGTCCCGAGTGCGTCCAGGCTGGATTTTTGCCTTGGTCACGCTGGGGTTTGCCACCCTTGCGGGCAAGTATTGGCTGGCTTTGCCGCTGAGTGGGCAGGAGCTGGCGGACTACGTGGGGCGGATCTCCACTGTTGTGGAGTTGTGGCAACGGGAAGGCGGTATTCCCTGGTGGAATCCGACTTCCATGGGCGGCTACAGCATGGCCGGAGTTTTGAGCTACGTGACCGCGCTGCCGCTTTACGCCTTGTTGTCCCAGGGCATCGAGCCAGTGGCGGCTTTCAAACTCGGCGGCCTGCTGTATTGGTGGCTCGGCGGAATGGCGGCCTATGGGCTGGGTCGGGCGGTCGGTCGGAATGGCTGGGTCGGAGTGGCGGTCGGGAGTTTTTATTTTTTCTCGGCGCAGGTGCTTCTGCGACTGGCCTGGGTCGAGCACATGACCATTGTCGCCTGTTATCCTTTTGTGCCCTTGGCTTTCTGGGCCCTGTGGCGCGTTGGCAGACGAGGCGCGCCGATGGATTTTTTGCTGCTGGCGGTGGCTTTCAGTTGGGTCTGGCTGGCGGCGAGCAAGATTGGCGCAACGTTGGCGGTCGGGCTAGCCGCGGTAGGTTTGGGGTTGTATTGGGCGCGGCCGGAATGGCGTCCGCAGCTTTGGCGAGGTGGAGTGGTGGTGCTTTGCTTGGTTCTTTGGTTGGGGGTGCTGCCCGTGCTTTCGCTGCTGCGGGAGTTCGATTTTATGGCAGTCTTTCGCTATGCGCCGTTCGCGGAGTGGCAGCAGATTTTTTCCCAACCGGCGGTGGTGAGCGGGTTGGATCGGGGAGGGGAGCTGTTAGGCGGATTGCCGGATTCGCTCTTGGTGGCCCGGGGAGGATACTACTTAACGTGGGTCGGGGTCCTGGCGCTGCTTGGGGTGGTGTGGTGGAATTGGCGGGAGCAGCGAAGTCCGGCAGAGTGGCTTGCTGCCTTGCGGATTTTTGCTAGGGCGAGTCTGTTTTTGCAGTGGCTCTCACATGGTCCGCGCGGAGTATTGGCGGGACAATTCTATCTCCTGGGGCAGGCGGAGGGGCTGGAGGATTTCGCCATTTTGCCCGTTTGGGGAGCGCTCATCGGAGCTTGTTTGCTGCTTTGGTGGCTCGTGCCGCGGAGCAGAGCGCACCCGGAGAGCCGGGGGTTGATTTATGCTCTTCTCCTTGGGATTTATCTTCTGGTGCCAGGGTTCCGGATTTTGGAGATTTTCCCGCCCTTGGCAAATTTGCGGGCTCCGGATAGCTTCTGGATTCTGGCGGGCACGGTTTGCTGGAGCGTCACGGCCGGGTTGTCGGTGGTGGCGTTACTGGCTGAGCTGCCAAAGCTACGCTGGCGACTCTTGGGGGGAGTGGCAGCCGGGGTGATGCTGATCCTTGAGGCGAGCCATGGGTGGATATTCTTTTTGCAGATGCGCATGCCCGGGGCGGTGATGGAGGAGTTTGCGGCAGCAATGCGAGTTTTGCGACAGCAGCCGACCGCAGGATGGGTGCTGCCGCTCTCTGGGCGTTACTTTTACATGCAAGTGCCCTGGAAGGGCGGCCAGCCTCTATGGACCGAGGCCGGACACAGCAACTTCATGTTGCGCGGGATGGCCAGGCTGCAAGCGCTGGCTTGGAGCGATGCCACCTTGCAGCGTGACATCTCACGGGTTGGGGCTGTGCGCTACATTCTCATTGATCGGAACGATCCGCAGGGAGACTCGGCGCAGGCGGAGCGGTGGCAAAAGGAGGGGGAGGTGCTTTTTGAGGGGCGGGAAATTTTGCTACTGCGAAATCTGCGCGCCTTGCCGATGGCTTACCGGGCGACAGAGTGGGTGGCGATCGGGGATAGTCTGCCGGAGCTCGTTCGTGGGGTGTCACTGGCGGAGTTCAACGTTGCGGCGGTGGTGGATGTCCAAGCTGCGGCAGATCAGCCGGAGCTGGCCATCGAGCACCGGGGGGAGTTTGTGCCGTTGGCGGCTGCGGCAGAAAAGGCCGCGCGCTGGAGGATCTCCCTCGACGGTCAGCCGGGGTTGGTGATCCTAGCCCAGGCTTGGCATCCGGATTGGCGGGCTTGGGTGGATGGAGCAGAGGTGCCCGTGCAGGCGGCTTGGGGGGCACTTTGTGCGGCTGAGGTGCCATCGGGGGCTCGGGAGCTGATTTTTGCTTTGCGGGAGCCCTGGTGGTATGGCGCGGGTTTGATAACGGGGGGTGTGGGCTGGGTCCTGGCGCTGCTGGGCTTGTGCGCTTGGCCACTGGCGAGATTCTGGCCGCAAACGTGGCGAAGGTTTTTGCTGGCTTCGCGGGAGATCGTTCTGCGACCGGCGTCAGAGTCTGTCTCCGAGGCCCGCGTGGCCGTCTTGATTCCCACACACAACGAGCGGGCGAGTGTGGAAAAAGTCCTGCGCGAAGTTTTTTCAGAGCTGCCTAAGGCTGGGGTGTGGGTAATTGATGACGCCTCAACCGATGGCACGCGGGAGCTTGTGCGGGAGATGATGGGGGAATTTCCGGGGTTGAAATTACTGGAAAGACCAACCAAGGCGGGATTGGGTAGTGCCTACCGGGAGGCGCTGCGAGAAGTGCTCCGGGAGGATTTCGCCTGCATCGTGACGATGGATGGGGATGGATCCCACCACGCGGAGGATGCACGGAAATTAGTCGAGCGGGTGAATCAGGGGGAGGCGGAGGTAGCTATCGGATCGCGGTATCTGCCAGGCAGTCGGGTGGAAAATTGGCCTCGCACCCGGCTGTGGCTCAGTTGCGGAGCGACCAAGTATGTGCGATTCTGGACGGGTTTGCCGCTCACCGATGCCACCAGTGGGCTCAAAGCCATGCGGGCGGAGGCCTTGAGAATCGTGGCACCGGAGACTTTGCAAGCTGAGGGATACGCTTTTCAAATCGAACTACACTTCCGCCTCTGGCAAGCCGGTTTCCGTTTGGCAGAGGAGCCAATTGTTTTTACGGAGCGTGAAGGGGGATGCAGTAAAATGAACCCGGGCATTGTGCGCGAGGCGGTTTGGCGGGTGCCGACTTTGGTTTGGCGATGAAAGAACGTCCGGTGATTTTCGAGCGCGTGGACTGGTTCACGGGCGGAGTCGTGGCAGTTTTGGCCATGGCGGTTTACACATGGACGGCCGCGCCGGGAGTGACGTTGTTGGATTCCGGGGAATTTCTTACAGCGGCAGTGCATTTTGGGGTGCCGCATCCGACTGGCTATCCCCTCTGGACTTTCCTGGCCTGGCTTTGGCAGTTGCTGCCTTTGGGCCATCCGGCTTGGGAAGTGGCGCTCTTCTCCGGGCTGCTGGGGGCGTTGGCGGCAGGTTTGTTGGCTGCGCTGGGATCGAGTGTCTTGCGGTGGATTTTCTCTGAGCTGCCACCCCTGGTGCGGCAACTTACGGCTGTCCTGATCAGCGGGTTTTTTGCCCTGACCGAGCCGGTCTGGTCGCAGGCGGTAATCGCCGAGGTCTATACCTTGCACGCGCTGCTCTGTGGTGCCTTTCTAGTAACGCTCTATGGATTTGTGCGAGAGCCGCAGAGCCTGGCCCGGCTGCTCTGGGCTTTCTTTTTTCTCGCCTTGGCCTTTGCCAATCATCATTTGGCGCTGGCCTGGGTGCCGCTGCCTTTTTTGGTGGTGCTGCTTTTACGCCGGGAGTTGCTGGCAGATTTACTGGTGGCGTCCTTGCTCACCGCATGCCTTTTCTACTTGGCTCTCGGGTTGCTTAGTCAGGATTGGCCCACCTTGAAAACCTCCCTACGCTTCACCTGGTTGGTTTTCGGTGCCTTCGCCTGGTTTCTCTTGCTGCGTCGCGGGAAAATGGAGTGGAGCTTGGTGGCCTATCTGCCACTGGCCGTAGCGGCAGGTCTTTTACCCTATGTCTATCTGCCTTTGGCCTCGAGTACGAATCCGCCGATGAACTGGTGCTACACGCGCACGGCGGAAGGTTTCTATGCTTCGATCAATCGCAGCCAGTATTGGGGCAGTCTGGATCAACGGCTCCTCCAATCCGTGGGCAAACTTACCGGGACTGCGGCTTTGGCCGAGGGCGAGCAGTCGCAGGGAGAGGAAAGCCTTGTGCCAGAGCCCGGACGGCTGGTGCGCATGCAGCAATGGGTGGGCTTTTTCTGGGCGCGGTTGCTGGAGGGGTTTTCGCCCGTGGGATTGGGGATTTTTTTCCTCGCATTCGGACTGCTGCGACGGGGGGACCTGCCGCAACGAACCTGGCTGTATGTCGGGATGGTGGCTTTTTTTCTCTCGGCTTTCCTGCAGCCCACTTTGGATGATGCCAAGATTGATCGCAGTGGCTGGTGGCTGCAGAGGCCTTTCCATACCTACACCATGCTGGCTTTCGCTTTGGGGCTGTTCCTTGGAGCGGGATGTTTTTATGCGTGGTTGCAGCGGCGGAGGGCCTCCTGGATGGCTCCTTTGGCTGCGACCTCGCTGTTATTATGGGCTTGGCCGATCTGGCAGAACTACGACAGCAGCACGCAGCGGGGGCATTGGTGGGGTTGGCTCTACGGTCGGGAGATGTTGGCAGATCTGCCAAAAAACGCGGTGGTTTTTGGCGGTACCGACCCGGGCCGCTTCGTGCCTACTTGGATGATTCTGGGAGAGGGAACCGTGGAGCAAAAATGGAAACGGGATCCGGATTTCGATCGTCGCGATCTCTACATCATCACGCAAAATGCTGTGATTGATCCCCTCTACCTGCGCTACATTCGCGACCACTACTCCGCCGCGCGTCCACCGGTTCGCTCCGCTTGGGAAAAATGGCTTGGCCGGGCCGAGACGTATCCTGAGAAGCCGTTGCTTTTGCCGACGGATGAAGAGGTGAAGGTGGAAGTGCAGAAGGTTCTGGAGGCGGGGGATGATTCCCTGGCGGCACATGGGGCGGTGGCAGAGTGGATTTTTCAGCACAACAAAGATGAGCACGAGTTCTTTGTTGAGGAGAGCTTTCCCATGCCCTGGACCTATCGCTATGGCTGGCCGGAAGGATTTCTGATTCGGTTGCAAAGCGAGCAGGTAAATGAAATTCCCGCGGCAGTGGTGGAGCGGGATTTTGCTTTTTGGGAAAAATGGATCGAGCAGTGGGAAAACGATCCGCTATTTCTCCGCGATTATGATGCCCGCAAGTCCTTTTCCAAGCTGCGGGCCAGCCAAGGGAATTTGTATCGCGATCGGAAAATGAACGCCGCTGCGGTCCAAGCCTACCGGCAAGCGTTGCGGATAGATCCCACGCAGGATGAGGCCCTTTTGCCTCTGAGCAGCCTGGAATGGGAGGAGGGGCGTTTTGATGAGGTCATCGAGCGCTGGCGGCTGGCGACCCAGATTGACCCCAACAATGATTATTACTGGATTCTGCGAGCGGTGGCAGAGCGTCGTAAAGCACGGCAGGAGGAGGCCGCAGAGTTGGAGAAAAAACTCGCCGCTTCGCCCGAGGATCTCACGGCCTGGCAGGAGTTGGCAGAGCTGTGGGTCGGGGTGGTGGAGAAGGAGAAGGCGATGGAAGTCTTGCAACGGGGTGGCAAAGCCTTACCGCAGAGCAAGGAGTGGCGGGAATTTTCCATCGGCCTGGCTTGGCAAGTGGGCGAAAAAGCGCGGGCGCTGGCGCTGGCCCAAGAACTCACGGAGCTGGCACCGGAGGATTTTCAGGTTTGGCTGACCCGCGCTGCGGTTGAGGCCCGCAGCGGCGATGGCGATGCTGCGCAGGAGAGTTTGCTCAAGGCTCTGCGGATAAATGATATCGCCGCCCGTCGGGAGGCCCGGCAACATCCCGACCTGCGCCCCATCTTGCAGAGCCCCGAGTTTTTGCAGCATCTGGGGGCGGTCGAAATCCGATGAGAGCGAGGCGCATTTTAGCGATCGAATCCAGCTGCGATGAGACGGCTGTGGCCTGTCTGGAAGGATTGGGAGAGCAGTGCATTTCCCGCATCGCCAGCCAAGAGAATTTGCATCAACCCCACGGGGGAGTGGTTCCCGAAGTCGCTTCCCGCAGCCATTTGGAGATTCTTCCCGGGCTGGTGCGTGCGAGCTTGGCGGAAGCAGGTTGGGATTGGGCTTCGGTGGATTGCGTCGCGGCCACCCAAGGTCCTGGACTGGCTCCAGCGCTGCTCGTTGGGCTGTCCTGCGCCAAGGGCATCGCGTTGGCACTTGGGAAACCTTTCTATGCTATCAACCATATCGAAGCCCACCTGCTATCCCCATTTTTCGGCCGTGCGGAGATTCCACCGCATGTGGCCTTAATTGTGAGTGGCGGCCACACGTTGCTGGTGCAAGTGGAGGCACTGGGGCGTTACAGGGTTCTCGGGCGCACCCGGGATGACGCTGCGGGCGAGGCTTTTGACAAGGTGGGGAAGCTCCTTGGTCTGCCGTATCCCGGGGGCTTGGCGGTGGATCGCTTGGCTGCCGCAGGCAACCCGCAGGCCTACGAGCTGCCCCGGGGGCTCTCAGGTGCTGACGATCTGGATTTTAGTTTCAGCGGATTAAAAACTGCCGTGCGGTATTTGCTTGAGCGCAGTGGCCCTTTGACTCCCGGCCAACAGGCCGACCTTTGTGCCTCGTTCCGCGCAGCCGTAGGAGCAAGTCTAAGACAAAAATGCCTGCGGGCCGTGGAACAAACGGGACTTCGCCTTGTCGGGCTGAGCGGTGGCGTAAGCGCCAATGAGTTTTTGCAACAGGAGTTGCGACAGGCTCTGGCACACTGCGGGGCGGAACTCGTGGTGGCTCCGAAGGGGCTGCATACGGATAATGCGGCCATGATTGCCTACGTCGCCGCCCAGCGACGGGCGATGGAAGCGCCGTCGGATTGGGATGTGGAAATCGCGCCGCGCCTGGCGTGGCGGGGCATCAATATTGCCGCAACAGGGCTACGAGAACTCCCTGGATGACCAACTCCCGGGCTGGGATAAGGCTCGGATAGGCCGGATTCTCCGCCTGCAGAAAGGGTTGGCCTTTTTGCATGAGCAGGCGTTTGAGCGTGGTCTCCCCATCAATGAGTGCGGCAACGATATCGCGATGGCGCGGAGGGCGGAACTCCATCACAACAATATCACCTGGCATGATGTGCGCCCCGATCATGGAATCACCGCGCACGCGCAGCCCGAAATATCGCCCGCCGCGTGGTAGAGATAGCCCATCCAAATCAATCGCCAATAGCTCCTCGCTCTGATCAGCATTGGATTCTGGAAGACCGGCTGCGATGGAACCGAGGAGCGGCAGCAGGTAGCGGGAACCTGAGGGTTGGCCGACGGGGGCGGGTTCCGCAATCGCGGTGGGTTGGGGAATCCAGCCGCGCGTGCGCCCGCGCCCGGCAATCGGGCGGATCCAGCCCAGAGAAATAAGCTTGCGCAGGTGGTTCATGGCCGCCGTTTGACTGCGGAAATGCAGTGCCTCTTGGATTTCTCGGCTGCTCGGGCTCACGCCGTGGCGCTGCCAATGGTTTTGTAAGAATGTGAAAACTTTGCGGGTGGTGGAGGAGATTTCCGACATCGGGAGAAATGTTCACCTGAACATAGCTCATGGAATCCACTCGGCAACTCTAGCGGAAGATTTTTTCCGCTTTCTCGGGATACGGTTATCGGCAATAAATTCGCCCTGATGAAGAAGATTTTCCTCGGAACAGATAGTGGAGCCACGACTTCGAAAACCTGTGGTGTGCGTGAAGACGGGCAGCCGATTTCTTTGCAACTGGCGCAAAGTTCTACGCGGGCTCAGGATGGAACTGAAGCGGTGATTCATGGGTGGATGGAGGGGCTGGAGAAGTTTCTCACCGCGAATGGTCTGGGATGGGATGAAGTCGCCGGAGTGGGGCTGGCGCTGCCGGGGCCATACATCAAATATGGAGTGCTTGACCGGGCGGCCAACTTGCCGGCTTCCTTCGCCGGATGGGAATTCCACCGCGACTATTCGCAGGCGATTCGGCAGCGGGCTGGGCGGGAGATTCCGCTCTACTGCGGTAATGATGGGAATTACGGCGGAGTGGCCGAGGCGGCTTACGTGCGGGGCAACCGCAAGGCCTCGGTGTTGATGCTGGCACCGGGATCGGGCTTGGGTGCCGCATATGTGGCCAGCAATGGTTTGCCGTTGGATGGGGACACCCTCAACGGATTGGAAGGTGGACACATGCCAGTGCCGCTGCATTTGTTGGATTTGCCGCTCTTTCAGTGTGGCTGTGGGCGCACTTGGGGTTGTGTCGAGCCCTACACTTCAATCTCCGGGCTTCCGCAGTATTTGCAGCACCTCCTTCCCCGATATCCGGAGCACGAGCTCAATTCCTCGGACGCGCCGCCGAAAGAAAAAGCGCTCTCTCTGCGCGGTCGCGCCCAAAAGGGAGATCCGCTGGCATTGGAAATTTTCGATACCCAGGCACGGATTCTTGGATTGCATGTGGCGAATTTAACCACCGCCTTTGATGCGGAGTATGTGGTTATTGGTGGGGGGCTGGTTGATCCGGAATCCACAACCGAGGAATTCCGGCAGCGGTATTTGCAAGGGATTCGGGCGGCGGCGGAGGCCTGGTTCTGGCCGGCGCAGCGGGGCTTTGTCAAAATCGTGCCGGCGCACTATGGGGAACTCTCGCAGGCTATCGGAGCAGCGCTGGTGGCTCTTTACTCCACGCAGGGCGCGGGCTGAGACGAGGTTCAATTTACGAGATCAGGGAGCGAATCTCCTCCACAGTGCGCTTCGTGGCTCCTTGGTGTTGGGCCAGGGCTGCGGTGGCTCGATCGGCCATCGCTTTCCCTTGGGCTGGATGGAGAAGCAACTCACGGCAGGCCCGGTAAAGCTCTTCGGCATCTTGCACCTGCCAGGCTCCGCCCTGCGCTCTGAGTAAGTCCACTAAGGCGGCAAAGTTCTCCATGTGCGGACCGAATAATACCGGTTTGCCAGCGCTCACCGCCTCCGCGGGGTTTTGTCCACCCCGGGCGCAGAGGCTTTTGCCGACAAAAACCACCGCGGCCAAAGCGATCCACTGGCGCAACTGTCCTGTGGTATCAGCCAAGAGCAAATCACAGGGAGCCGGGGCGTTGCGGCTTTGGCGCAAGATACGTAGAGGCAGTTCGGCCAACTCACGTTCCACCTCCCCGGCCCGCTCAAAATGTCGCGGCACGATCACGCAGAACAGGTCGGGTAGATCAGCGCGCAGTCGCAGAAAAATGCGAGCCAGCAGCGCTTCTTCGCCAGCGTGGGTTGAGGCAGCAAGCAGGATGGGCCGCGTTTCCGGGATACCGCAGTCGCGTAGGAGCGCGGCCGCCGGAGCAGCATCCACGGTGGCTTCCTCGGCCAAATCAAATTTAATACTGCCTGGACACCGGAGGGCTTCCGCCCGGGCACCCAAGCTCAGATACCGCGGGCGGTCCTTCTCATCTTGCAGGAAAATCCGATCCAGGGCGGCAAAAAGGGGGGCAATCAATGGGCGAAAAATGCGGAAGCGTCGCTCGGAGCGGGGGGACAGGCGGGCATTGATAAGAGCCACCGGACGCTGGCGAATTTGCACTTCGCAGAGTAGATTGGGCCAAATCTCCGCCTCCACCAGCACCAGCCCCCTGGGCGAAATTAGGGAGACAACTTTGCGTGTGATCCACCAAAAATCCACCGGGTGGTAAATCACTTCCAAGGTTGGGGACTGCTGGGCGCGTGCCAGTTGAAAACCAGTCGAGGTGGTTGTGGAGAGCACCACGGGATATTCCCCGTGACGCTGCCAAACGCGAATGAATTTGAGAGCCAGGTTGACTTCCCCGACACTTACGGCGTGGACCCAGAGCCAATCGCCCCGGTGGCGGCGCAATCGGGCTTTAACCTGAGGAGAAAACCAACCTAGTCGCTGGCCAAATTGATGCGCGTAGTTGCCTCGTCGCCACATGCGCAGCAGGGCTCCCGGCAACAACAGGATGAGTGCCAGCGGGAAAAGAAGGTTGTAGAGAAACAAAATCGCTCTCATGGCTTGCAGTGAATGTAGTAGCAAACCTTGCTTTCCCCGTAGGTTCGCGTGCGTTGCAGATGCCAAGCTGTGGCCGCGGGTGCGGCCCATTGGCGGAAAACTTCCAAGACCAGGAGACCCTCTGGAGCTAAAAACTTTGGCAGGGTTTCCTCTTGCAGCAGCGCACGGGCAAAATCCGGGGCATCCGGCTTTTTGCTGTAGGGAGGATCAGCCAAAATCAGGTCAAAAGCCGCCATCGGCGGACGGCGGAGAAAAGAAAAAACATCTTCCTGTTGCAGTGTCACCGCCGTCACGGGCAAACGGGTTTTGCGTAGATTTTCTCCGATGGTGCGGACGGCAGCAGGATTTTTCTCCACGAGCACCACACTGGCTGCTCCACGGCTGAGAGCCTCCAGACCTAGCGAACCGCTCCCCGCAAAAAGGTCCAAAACCCGACGACCTTCGACCCATCCGGCAAGGCTGGAAAAGATGGCCCCGCGGACCTTATCCATGGTGGGGCGGAGATCGCCCGGTGGCGGCACCAGGGGGATGCCTCCCGCGGTTCCTGCCACGATGCGCATTGGTGAATTACTCCTCGGTTTTTGGGGTGGGAGCGGGGCGCAGGAGGTTTTGCAAAAAGCGCCCCACTTCGGCACCGATTCTCCCGCCGGCAAACCGATCCAGCAAATCGGTGCGTGGATTGGCCACCGTGCCACCGATGTTGAACGCCAGCTCCCGGTAGCCGGGCTCATTCGATGGACCAAAAGGGCGTCCTAAAAGCCCGCCGAGGTTGCGATGCATTTTTTCCTTAATGAGCAGCCGCCCTCGCAGATCCAGTCCTCCGGCGAGGTCCACTTCCCCTTCGCCTTGAAACCAGAGATTTTCGGAGAGCAGGGAAAGTTTGCCGACTTGGATTCGGCCTTCGGCCAGAGCCAACTGGAGCAGGGCTTCGCGAAGCTGCAGAAGTTGCAACTCCTCGATGCGCAAGAGTTGTCCAAGTTGCTGCACAAACTCAATCGGCTCCAGCTGACCTTGCATCAACTCGAAGCTGCCTTCACCAACCAAAGCCGTTGGGTTGAGCAAAGGGCCAGCAAGCTTGAGAGCTCCCTGCAAGAAACCTCCCGACCGTCCCGGCTGCAAGCCTGCTTCCTGCAGAAGCTGCGAGACTGCCGCACCCGCCAAGGCCGCCTGTAAATGAATGGCACTAGCCGACTCATCCAAGCGGAAGTTCCCGGCGAGTTTCCCTCCGGCCACCCCTCCGGTGAACTCCGGCAGCGTGAGAATCCCCTCGGCCCGTGAGAACGGTGAAGTGAAATCGTGGACAAACAGGCTGTTGGCTAGGCTGACCTTCCCAATGGTGACTTCCCCGCTCTGTTCCGCATTGGAGGCGATGCGCGTGCGGAGCTGAATTTTCTCCAACTGCAAACCTGGATTACCCAGGGGATCGCGCACGACGATCCCGCCATTCTCAATGGAGAAGGACTGCACTTCAATGGTGTAAGAGGGCGGGGGTTTTTCTCCGGCTGGAGGGGCATCTAACGTTGCGGGAGTAACTCCTGGAGCGGGCTGAGGTTGAATGCCCGCTGTATCTGCGGGGGCTTGGCCAGGTTCAGTAACCACCACTTCCGCCCGCGGTGGAGGCAAGGTCACCCCCGGGGAGTCTTCGGGAACGACGAGTAGCGGATCCATCAATCGCACGGCGGTGATGACGACTTTCCGCTGCAACAAAGGCAGCAGAGCCATCCGGGCATTGAGCTGGCGTGCCCGGAAGAGCGCTTCACTGGGGCGCTGGGGATCCTCAACCTTGATGTTAGTCAGCGTCAGTCCGCTCCAGGGCGTGAAAAAGGCTCCGCCGATTTCCACCGGCATCCCGAGGGAGGCGGCGGTGGCGA
Organism: uncultured Chthoniobacteraceae bacterium; assembly: GCA_964595865.1. Lineage (GTDB taxonomy): Bacteria > Verrucomicrobiota > Verrucomicrobiia > Chthoniobacterales > DYNR01 > CAZQRL01. The sequence goes on along the minus strand of CAZQRL010000002.1, from coordinate 108,051 downwards.
GTTTGATGCGCTCTTGCACCGTTTCGGACTGCAAGTAGAGGTTGACGGCTAAAGTCACCAACAGGAAAAGCCCCACGACAACGGCGGGCAGAATCCAGAGACGGGAGAGAGAAAAACGGACAGGGAAAGTCACGAGCGAAAACTAAAAGAAGCCGCGCAAAAGAAAAGTGCGGAAATGGTTGGCTGGTGCCTTGCGAGCGGGAGGCTGGCTAAGCCCAAAGCTGGAAAGATCAGGGATTTTCCTTGAGAAATCGGCGCACCAGTGCTGCTGGATTCGCGCTCCCATTGCCAACGCGCAAACGCCCCGACCGGTCAAAAATCCAGACTGTCGGCAAACGATTGATACCATGGGAACGGGCGAGGGGGCTTTGCCAACCCCGGCCATCGGCAGCAGTGGGAATCGAGAAGCCACCCTCCGCGAGTGTGGACGATGCCAACGCTGGATTCCGATCCAGGCTGATGCTGGCCACGCTGACCGTGGAGCTTGGAAATTGTAGAAGTTCGGGAAGGTTCTGTTGCAGCCACCAGAGAGAATGGGGCGACTCTGCCGACCAAAAAATAAGCACCACCACCTTGCCACGCTGGGCGGCCAAGGAAAACTTGCCGTGGGAAAGTGTGGAGAACTCCAGCGGCAGACGTTGACCGACGAGATCCATCTGCCGCAGGTCATCATGCACCCGAGCGACCAGATCCGCATCTCGCCCGGCCTTAAGAGCCGCCTCCAGAAGCTCCCGCTTGGCGGTGGGGTTGTCGTCCAAGATGGTGGCTACCTCCGCCAGCAGGCGCGGCCCGCGGGAGTCGGAAGGATAACGGCGGACGAAATTGCGAGCCGCATTGACGAGGGTATCGCGCGAGCGGGTCGGAGCATCCTGGGCTTCCAGGAAAAGCAGGGAAACCCGTTGGAATCCCGCGTTTGCTGCCTGTTGGGGGGAAAGTTGGGGGGATTTTTCCAGAGACTCCGCGACTTGTCGCCCTTCGCGAATGAGGGACGGATCAGCCAAAAGCTTCCCCAAGGAAGCGAGGACGGCCGAGCGCATCAGCTCGGCGTCAAACCGCCGGGAGTCTTGGGGATAGGTCGAAACAAAATCCTCCAGCAAGCGCAGGTGCTTTTGCAGATGTTGCCGCATCTGCCCCATAGCCTCCCGGCGGCTCTGCGGTTGCCCCTGCGGCCCAGCCTCCATGGCTTGAATTTGCTTCCAGGCCGCATCTGCAGGCGGGTCGGCATGCAGGACCAGGGTCCCTGCGGAGAGCAACAGGCAGACCAGACGGATGGTCGAAAAAGGGTGGGAAATTTGGGGAAAGATGGTCATTCAGGGAGTCGCAAGGTGACCAGCAGTGGACGATGGTCGCTCAGACTAAACCAATCACTCGGCCGGAGGATGGCACTCTCTTGCGCTAGGAAAGCGGAGCGAAGGGCTTTCGATAGCAAAACAAAATCAATGCGCGAGTAAACATCCGTTTCTTTCCAGTAGTGCGTCCAGCGATCGCCTTGGGCATCGGCGAGGTCGAGCGGAAACAGAGCTCCCGGGGTTTCACGCGGGCCACGCAGAGCGGCAAAGGCTGGATCAGCCCGGCTTTCATTGCAGTCACCCCAGACAATCATCGGCAAGGCCGGATTGTTTGCAAAAGCCTCATCGAGGGCCTGACGCATGACGCGTGCTTCGCCTAGTCGCAGCAGCCCGGCCTCGGCTGTTGGGGTTTCCCGCCGAGATTTCCAGTGCAAACCCACCACGTGCCACTCCACCCCCGTAGCCACTTCGATGGCCGCCCAAAGCAGGCCCCGCGCGGGGCTCTGCGGGGACTGGTCCAGGAGAAAGCGCAAGTCGGTGCGGGAGAGGTTCCGTAGAGGGAATTTCGAAAGGAGGGCCAGCCGACGTTCCGGGTCGTCCGCCTCGACCAAAACGGAGTGCGGCAGAACACATTCCAGAGCACGCAGCCGATCCTGCAAATCCTGCAGGGCACTCGCGCAACCGACTTCCATTAGTCCGACGAGTTGCGGATGAGCAGAGGCTATGACTTCAGCCTGGCGTTGGCGCAGAGCTTCTTCTTTTGGGGAAGGAGCGCCTTCGTCAACGGCCACCGCGTAGTTTCGCAGGTTGTAAACCAACAGGCGGACCGAATCAGAATCGGTAGTCTGCGATTTTCCCTGCGCGGCAAAAGCCAAGGTCGCGAAGCAAAGCACGATGGCGACTTTGGGAAAGGCGCCAGGAAAAGCGGCAGAGCCTTTCCGACGCGGCATGCAGGTTGTGTTTGGGGGGAGATAGAGGTGAATGGCTCAAGCCGGCTTGTGCGGCTGCTTTTGCGGCGGCTCTTCGATTTTGAGGTCCTGAGCCGTTTTGTCTAACTCGCGGTGGAAGTCATCCTTGGCCTTGCGAAACTCGTTCAAGGCTTGTCCCATGCCGCGGGCCAGTTCGGGTAATTTTTTCGCCCCGAATAGCAGCACAACAATCAGCAGGATGACCAAAATTTCCGGCCACCCAGGCATCGAAAGGGCGAGGAGTGTGTTCATGCTTAAATAACTAACTGCAATTTTAGGCGCTTGGCAAAGAAATCTCCGGTGAAATTTGCTCTTGCTCAGCGGACTGTAGCAGCATCTTCCACCAGCGAGTCGCCCGTTTGTCCCAGGTCAATTCGCTGGCCCGGGCGAACGCCTGCGAGGCCCGGTGATGACGTTCCGTGGGTTGGGTAGCCCAACTCGAGAGGCAGGCGAATAATTCCTCCGCGTTGCCAGGGCGGAAAAACCAGCCTTGATCCGATCGGGGGAGGACCTCGCGAATGGTAGGCAGGGAGGATGCCAAGAGTGGCAGCCCGAGCCCGAGATAGTCATAGACTTTGGTGAAAGCGATCGAGGCGCGGTGGGCTTGGTCCAAAGCGGGGATAATCAGCCCGTGCAACCCTGCTGCCAAACTCGGCAGTTCCTCGGCAGGCTTAGGCGGGAAACAAAAAATACCTTGTTCCGGAACCGATGCGGGAAGCTTCTCCCCCGCCCGCGCTCGACCGTAGAGGTGTAATTCCGGCGCCGGGGTGCTTTCGCGCCACGAGCTCCGCCAGGCAGGCCACTGCTGCAAAAGCCAGGGGATGCCTTGCTCAGAGGAGATCGAGCCGAAATAGCCCAGTCGTAAGGGCGAGGTCCTTGTGGGTTCGGGGCGGGGAGGTCGGTGGTAGGAAGTAGCCAGTCCGATGGAGGCAGTCGCGGTTTTGGGAAACCGTTCCTGCGCCCAGGCAGCCAGAGGCTCGGAAGTCACATAAAAAAGATCCGCCCGGGCCAGGGCCTGACGCTCGGCGCGGCATTTGGGATGGCCCGCCGGGCGGCTTAATTCTTCCACCTGATGAATTTCATAAAAAAATTTCGGCGCGGCAATTCCACCCGAGCGCGGCTGAGATACTTGCGCAAAGAGTCGCGGGAAACTGGCGCTGCCAACCCAGTCGCCAAGGCCAGCTGCACGCCGCAAGAAACCACGCGCGGCGAGATGAAACACGGCATTAATTTGCCAGCCACGACGGCGACCATCTGGCAGAAGCCGGCGCCGCACGGAAGGGAGAATGATCAGTTTTGCCCCTGGCAGGGAAAAATCGGCGGGTGGCTGGGTCGGGAGAACGATAGAGAAGGACCAGCCTGGCGGCGCATTGCGGGCCAACGCGCGAAAGTGTCGCAACAGGTAAAGCGCATGGGCCGAACCGTCCCGAAGATCCTGATTAACCACAAAAAAGACTTGCTGCATGGGCTGGGTGGGATTCGGCAGGAGAAGCCCCGGCCACTTACGGCTCGATAATATGATTGCGAATGGCATAGCGAACGAGATCGCTCACGCTATGCAAGTCAAGTTTGCGCATGATGGCTGCCCGATGGGTTTCGACGGTTTTCACGCTGATGCCCAAGACGGTCGCCACCTCTTTGCTGCTCCGCCCTTCGGCCAGAAGCTGAATGATTTCGCGTTCACGGGCGGTGGGACGAACGGCGTCGTCCGTGATCGGCTCGGCGGGCGTGGTCTGTTTACGCAAAAAACCCTCGAAAATGACTTCGTTAATCTTGGAGCTGAAAAAGTGTTCTCCGCGCAAGACGGAGCGTATGGCCTGCACCAAAAGCCGACCGGCATCGGATTTCAGGACATAAGCATGCGCGCCAGCCTGAAAAACTTCCTGCACCAGCCGCTCGGTCTCGTGCATGGTGAAGATGAGCAGTTTCGTTTGTGGAGAGACTTTGCGGATTTGCCGGGTTGCCTCCATGCCATTTAAGTCCGACATCACAAGATCAATGATGGCTACATCGGGGTGATGTTTCTCCGCCAGCCGCACCGCTTCCCGGCCGTCTTGCGCTTCCCAAACCACTTCCAAATCCTCTTCGTGATTGATGAGATTGCGCACCCCGTGCCGGACGATTTCGTGGTCATCGGCAATGAGAATGCGGGCTCGCTTCATGGCGCGGATGCTGCGGAGGGAGACGCAGGGCTGTCAAGGTCATCCCGGAGCAGGGCATCGTCTGAGATACTTGGCGGAGGAGGGCGCAGTGCCTCGGATACGGGGAAAGAAACTTGCACTCGCGTGCCGGTGGCGTCGGAGTCGAGAGTGAACTTCCCGCGCAGTTGCCGCACCCGCTCTTGCATCCCCATCAGCCCCAAGCCCGGCCGGGGAACTGAGCTGAAAGGAAGGTTTTTGAACCCATGGCCAGCGTCACGAATTTCCAGGTAGATTAAGGCGGAATCCACGCGCAAGGTCACCTCGGCAGTGGAACTGCCGGAGTGCCGATAAATGTTGGTCAATCCTTCTTGCACGATGCGGAAGAGGGACGTCTCCAGTTCCGGGGCCAGGCGGGGAAAATCCTCCGGTAAGTTTAAGGTCACACGGATGCCGGTGCGCGTGACGAAACCTTCGACGAACCAGCGAATGGCAAAAACAAGTCCCACCTCATCCAAAAGCGGTGGATGCAGCAGGTAGGAAATGGTGCGGATTTCCCGCGAGCAGGCCTCGGCGATTTCCCGGCTATTGCTTACGAGGTTCCGATAAGAGGGCGCGGTGAAGTCTTGGGCCTTTTGCAAAAGAGAGAGGTTCATCTCGAGTGCCGAGAGGTTTTGCGCGGTGGAATCGTGCAATTCGCGGGCGATGCGACGGCGTTCTTCATCTTGCAACTGCAAAAGCCTTACGGACAGATCGCGCAGGGCGCGTTCGGACTCCTGCAAGGAAAAAGCCAGGTCTTGAATTCCCCGGGCCAAATGCCCTAACTCATCGCGGCGCTCAATATCGAGGCCGGCGGGAAATTCCCCCAGGGTGCGAAACGCCCGCACGGCCTGATCAATCTGCCCGACGCGGCGGAGGATATTCCGATCAATCACTAGCCAGAGCAAAATAATCACGCTGCCGCCGGCGGCAGTCATGGCGAGGAGGAAGATTCTCGCGCTGCGGTTCGCGATGCGGAAAAGTTTGCGGTCCTGCTGCAGGACCATGGCGGCGAGCGGCGTGCCTTCCGGAGTGCGAAGCAACATCAGGCCGAGAATGAAATCCTCATTGGGCGCGAGAACCACCGGCTCTCCGCTGGCGAGCAGGCGGATCGTCGCCTCCCTCCAGGTGGGGTCTGAAAGGGCTCGACCGAGATGCAGGACCGAGAGTGTGCCACTGCCGGGAGGCAACATGGCAGAAAGACGCCCCGGATTCCAAATTCTCCCTACGACCAAGAATCCCCTCGGCGGCTGGGTGCGACTGCTATCGGTGATGCTATTGACCGCGACGGAAGCGATTTGCCGGTCGAGCATGATCATCCCGTTGGCGCCCTGCTCGCTTTGCGGAGAGGTGAAAAGTTTTTCCGTCTGCAGCTCGGCCAGGATCTCATCGCCGAAGCCAGGGGGTAGGGGATCGGAATTCTGCCCCACCAAAGCTTGAAGCTGGTCTTGCTCGTTCCAGATTCCCAAAAAATCCACCCGCAGATTTTCAATGGATTCCGCATTCAGGTTGAGTTTGGGAAAGTCCGGTGAATTGCCGCACACGAAAGCATACACCTCATCCCATTCCGCCCAATCGGCCGCAATGGAGGCCAGAGCCACGTTTTCCTGCTCAAACAAATAAGCCACCTGACGCACTTCTTCGAGAGTTTGCTGCTGCTCGACCTCGCTAAATTGGCTGAGGATCACCCCTTCGGTGAGAAAGAAGAGAGCCCCAAAAAGCAGCAGGAGCGCCAGGGAAAAGATCAGCAGCGCCTTGGCATAGATGGTAAAGCCAGATTTGAAGTCCGCCGGAAGATTGGCGGCAGAATCGAAGGAGCTTAGCGTCATCGCGCTGGTGCGGCCACGCTGCTCGCGCCACCGCCCGGCTTTTGGGGCAAGACGACCCGGCTCAAATTGAAGATCGGGCCATAGATGGCATAGATGAGAAAGCCCACAATGGTTCCCATGACCATGATCGTGAATGGCTCGATGATTTTGTCTATTTGATTGGCCATCACATCCAACTCCTCCTCGTAGTCGGTGGCGATCTCGTCCAACATCTCCGTGGCGGCCCCCGTCTCGGCGGCGATTTGAATCATCGCGGCAATGATCCGTCCGTCCTCACCCATCCAGTGCGACTCCATGAGGAAGGCCTCCGGCAGGGAAGTGCCATCGGACACATGATGTCGCACCCGTAGGAAAAACTCCCGGAAATCCACGTGGGGGGAGCTTTGTGCGGTGATCTCCAGGGCGGACATAATGCGCACGTTGGCCTGCATCAAGGTGGCCAAACAGCGGAAACTCACCGTCGCCGCCGACTTGCGAATCAACGGGCCAAGGACCGGCATCTTGATGAACGCTCGCTGCACCTGGGGGATCCCGTAAATTTTCCCCCACTTTTTCAGGATGAGATAGACTCCTCCTATCGGAAAAATGACCGTCCATGGTTGGGAAACCAGGATGGAGGAGATGCCGACCATGATACGCGTGGCCAGTGGCAAATCCACGTTCATCGAGCCGTAAAGTTTGGAAATGGCCGGAATGAGCGTGAAGCTCATGACGATGATCACCCCGACGGCCATTACCAAAACGATCGCAGGATAGATCATTCCGGCGCGCAATTTATTGAGGATGCGCACAGTTTTGCCTTGGGTATTGGCTATCTGTTTGAAGATCTCGGGCAGCCGACCAGACTCCTCTCCGGCCCGCACCAGGGCTAGGGTCTCCTCGCTGAAAAGGTCCGGGTGATCGGCCATGGCATCGCTGATTTTGTCGCCCTCTTGCAGCTTGGCCACGATTTGTGCGATCGCGCCGCGATAGCGCGGTGAAGACATGCGCCCGGCCATGAGCTGCAAGCTTTTGATCGTCGAGATATTGCGCTCCAAGCAGCGCCCCAGCCCGGCAAACAGCGCCACGCGTTCCTCCAAGCTTGGCTTCTTGCCCGTGGTGCGCTCCAGCCACTCATCCACCCCGGTGACGCTCAGGACCTTGGCCGTCTCATTCGGTGCTTTACCAGAACCGAATACCGCCCGGTCGTCATCCGTCGTATCCACCATTACCGCCGTGCTGCGATTGGTGTTGGTGTTGGTGAGGATGACCTTCTTGAGCATGGAGCGGATTAGGACTGAAAGCGGCGTCCGATGGGGAAGGTGCCGAGGGATTGCAAGCTCAGGCAACGTTTGCCGGCTCGCGCCAGAGCTTCCTTGAGCGGCGGCCTCTCCGCATGGCCCTCAACTTCAAGATAAAACACGTAAGTCTCTGGATGTCCCGGCACGGGGCGGGAAACGATCATCCGCAAATTTATGCGGCTGCGAGCGAAGCTCCCCAACAAGCCGTGCAACGAACCACATTGATTTTTCAGTCGCACCAGCAGTGCTGTTTTTTCCAGTTTCGGTCCGGTGGGGGCTCCTTTGCGAGGCAGCCGCCATTTTCCCCGTGAGCTGAGGATGTAGAAGCGCGTGATATTGATCTCCTCGGGACAAATGGGATAGCGGAGAACCTGCAGCGGCACCAAAGCGGCGACTCCCGGGCTGGCCAGAGCCGCAGCAGTGGGGCGGGACAAAGCGCGGCGAGCGGCCACGGCCGTGCTAGCCACAGAGGTCAATCGGGCTTGGGGGAACTCTTGCCGCAGCCAATCCCGATGATGGCGCAGAGGAACAAAGTGGGAGAAAATTTCCCGCACCGGTTTCCCCGGATGTCCTAAGAGCGCCAGGCGCACATCCAGCGTCAGATCTTCCCGCACCTCGATCCGTTCCCGCGCTTCGATAAGTAAATCAATCGTCTCAGTGATTGTGCCTCCCGAGGAATTCTCGATCGGCACCACGGCCAGAGACTGAGGGTTTTCCTCCAAATGAGAAAAAACCTTATCCAGGGATTCCAAAGGCAAGATCTCCGCATCCGTGCCAAATCTTTGCCGTGCCAACAGATGGGAGAAGGTCCCTTCTGGACCGAGGCAGGCAACACGCGGGGTGGGCATAACGCAGGCTGCATCATTTCCAGTCCTGCAGGCCCGCGCAAGTCCATTCACGACTTGCCGGCACTCCGCCTGAGGTTTGCCTGCATCGAACGAGCTTGCTCCCGAGCTTGACGCGGCGTGGGGATGCTGCTCACTTAGCACGGGAAGACCTGCCGGAAAAAGCTCTCCCGAAAGCTCCTGGCGCACCAGGTCTCTCCCTGCCGAACAGCAGATAACCCGGGGCGTAGCTTAGCTTGGTAGAGCGCGTGGTTTGGGACCACGAGGTCGCAGGTTCGAATCCTGTCGCCCCGACCAACTTCAGGCAAATCCCGGGCAGTAACGCCGATGGGACGTCTGACCGCGACAATTTTCTATGGCCACACTGAATTCCAATTATCTCAAACTCAAAGCCGGGTATCTTTTTCCCGAGATCAATCGCCGGGTGACTGCCTTCACGCAAGCGCATCCGGAAGTTGCGGGGCGTTTGATACGCTGCGGGATCGGGGACGTGACGGAGCCATTGCCGCAGGCCGCGCGGGAGGCGATGGTCGCAGCGGTGGCGGAGTTGGGCGTGCGGGAGACTTTCAAAGGGTATGGTCCGGAGCAGGGTTATGAGTTTCTGCGTCGGGCGATTGCGGAGGGGGATTATCGCAGCCGTGGCCTGACTGTGGCGGATGAAGAAATCTTCGTTTCCGATGGCTCGAAATGTGATGGCGGGGCGATTCTCGATATTTTTGGAGCGGACAACCGCATTGCGGTAATGGACCCGGTCTATCCGGTCTATGTGGACACCAACGTGATGGTGGGGCACACGGGACCGGCACGGGAGGATGGCAGCTACGAGGGGCTGCTGTATTTGCCGGGGACGGTGGAGAATGGATTCGTCCCGGAGGTGCCTACGGAGCGAGCAGACTTGGTGTATCTTTGTTTCCCGAATAACCCGACCGGAGCGGTGGCGACCCGGGCGCAACTCCAGGCCTGGGTGGCCTATGCGCTGGAGCACCGGGCGATTCTTTTTTACGATGCAGCTTACGAGGCGTATATCCAGGATCCAGATCTACCGCACTCGATCTACGAGATTCCTGGAGCAGAGCGATGCGCTATCGAATTCCGCAGTTTCTCCAAAAATGGCGGGTTCACAGGGGTGCGCTGTGGTTTCACCGTCGTGCCGAAGGCCTTGGAGGCGGCGGATGACCAAGGGCAATTCCGACCGCTGCATCCCCTGTGGCATCGTCGTTTCACCACCAAGTTTAATGGCGTGAGCTACATCACGCAGCGAGGTGCGGCGGCGCTTTACACTGAAGCAGGGCGAAAACAAACCCGGGCGCTGATTGAGCATTACTTGGAAAACGCTCGGATTCTGCAGGCGGCTTTGGAGGCAGCGGGGTTAAAAGTTTATGGGGGTGGTAATGCTCCTTACTTGTGGGTGGCTTGTCCGCCAGGTTGGACCAGCTGGCAGGCATTTGACCATGTCCTGGAGAAGGCGAATGTCGTCATTACTCCGGGAAGTGGCTTTGGCCGTGCTGGTGAGGGCTACTTCCGGGTGTCTGCCTTCAACAGTCGGGAAAAGGCCACAGAGGCGGCAGAGCGTTTCGGCAATCTGCGGTGGTGAAGGAACGCCTCGTCGGCTCAGCTCGGGAGAGATGGGTTTATTTCTCCGGGGTGGCGCTGTTAGTTGTTTCCTGGCTTTTTCGCCCGCTGCAACCCTCCCTGCCGCTCTGGGATCCTGACACTTGGGGCTACCTCTACCCGGCGCTATCTTGGCTGGATGGGGGCCCTTTTCAACAGATGCACGGGCGACATGGGTTTTATCCATCCTTGCTGCTGCTGTTCCTCCAAAGTGGCGGAGGCCTGGAACGGGTGCCATTTTATCAGCATCTCTTCGGGCTTGGCGGAGCAGTCCTGGCCTGGACCGCTTGGTTGCGATGGCTGCGGGTTTTGTGCTTTGGCAGGGAGTTTTCCCTTTGGGTCTGGTGGGGATTGGTCGTTGTGGGGGGAGCGATTAGCTCGCTGTGGATGTTTAATCCCCACGTCTGGATGCAAGAGAATGATCTCCGGCCTGAGGCGGTGCTGGGCTTCTTTGTCTTCGGTCAACTCGCCTGCGGGATGGACTACCTCGGGCGTTTGCAGCGGCTCGCGACGAAGGAAAAATGGTCCTCTTGGGAGATTTGGGGGCTGGCGCTGAACGCCGTGGGGGCTTTGGCTTTCGCATGGATGGCCCTGGCATTGAAGCCGAGCTGGATTTTTGCGGCGGCGGGGACTTGGGTTTTCGTGGCCATCGGCTGGTCAATTGCGCGAGCGCGCTGGGTTGTCGCGAGCAGCCTGGTTATGGGGGTGATCTTCTGGGGCGGTGCTTCGGCGTTTTACCAACATTGGCTGCAGGAAGATGACGCCTCGCGAACATTTCTGCCGATGACCTTGACGACGATTCACGCGCCTTGGGTCTTGGCGGCTTGGGAAGATGAGCTGGCCAAAGGGCGGACGGCTGGCGGAGTGCTGGGCCGGGAGGGGCTGGAAAAATTCGTTGAGAATTTTCGCAGGGAGTTGGCGACGGCGCGGCAAGATGCCGGATGGTATAAACGACTGGGTTTAGATTCGGATTACCTAATGTATCGCAGTTCTTTGAATCGGCCCCTAGGTGAGGCAGGGGTGGGCATGGAGGAGGGGATCGCCTTCCACAAGCGCGGGTATTTCCTAGCTTGGATGAAATTTCCCCTGCCAATGGCTGAGAAAGTCTGGGGGCAATTCGACTACTTTTTGCGTCCTGAGCCGCGCATTTTTGCCGCACGGCAGGCTGATTGGCCTCGTTATTGGGAGCGCACTGGTGGTGAGTTAGAAAAATACTTCCGCTACGGTCCGGGCGAGATCTCTCAGGCGCTTCTGCAGAGTAATCGCCAGTCCTTTCTCAAAGCCGCAGTTCCTCCGGCGCAACCCCGCCCGCTTTTCCTCGGATGGATCGCAGAGAGCCTGGCCCGGCTGGCTCCCTTTCTTCTGGCGGGATTTCTGTTGTGGTGGGCTGCCCTGCCTTGGGGCTATCAGGATTGGTTCTGGCCCGGCCTCGCAGCAGCCTACTTCTTATCTTTGCCGGCGGGAAATGCGTTTGCCGTGAGCCTGACCCATTCGTTGGATCTCTTCCGCTATCGGTTCACTTTTGCGCCGAGTTATGCCTGGGCGCTGGCGGCTATTTTTTGTCTTTTGGTCCTGTGGGGGGCGGGGCAACTCCGTGCGTGGTGGAATCGAAACCGCGGGATGATGCGGCAGGGAGAATCGCCAGGGTAGGTGCTGTCCGCGGCTGATGCCGATGCGAGGCGAGGCCACTGCGGTGCAGCGGGCTGGAAGGAAAAACGCCACGCCGGAGTCCGGATGAAACAAGTCCCGACCATGCCAGGAGCCATCAATTCCCAGGCAGCGGGTGAGTTTCGCGGGGCCAGCACCCAGGCGGGGGTCGTGAGAGGGCTCTTGGTTCATAAAAATTTCCACCGCCCGGAAAAGGACGAATCCTTCCCGCGAAGTCCCTTTTACCAGGATGTTGAAGAGCCAGTGAACGCCGTAATTCAAATAGACATAGGCGGTTCCGGCGGGGTGTTCAGTAAGAAACTGCCGGGCAGAGGGCCGGGTGAAGGTGTGGCAAGCAGGGTCTCCAACGGCGTCGTAGGCCTCGGTCTCAACGATACGCACCCAATGCTCTCCGTGCCGCCAGACTGCCCCGATCAATAAGCGCGCGCAGCGCAGGGGAGTCTGGGTGAAAAACTCCCGCGTGAGCTGCGGAGGAAGATCAGATCGGGGTGAGAGGTGAGACAGCTCGGGAAAAAGAGACGGACTGTTCGTAGGCATGGGCGATGCCGAGCAGGCGGTCTTCGGCAAAATCATCGCCGAGGAATTGCAGCCCCACCGGGAGTTGATGCCCGGCCTCCTCGATAAACCCAGCTGGAACGCTGAGCCCGCAAATCCCCGCAAGGTTGGTGGCAATGGTGAAGATGTCGGCCAAATACATGCGCAGGGGATCTTGGGTGCGCTCGCCGACCAGGAAGGCTGCCTCGGGCGAGGTCGGGCAGACAATCGCATCCACTTGAGAGAAGGCGCGCTGGAAGTCTCGCCGGATGAGGGTGCGCACCTTCTGCGCCCGGAGGTAATAGGCATCGTAGTAGCCCGAACTGAGGACGTAGGTGCCGAGAATGATGCGGCGTTTTACTTCGCTGCCAAAGCCTTCCTCGCGGGTTTGTTTGTAGTGTTCCAGCAAGCCATCGTGCGGTGCCGAGGTGCGGTGGCCGTAGCGCACCCCGTCGAAGCGGGCCAGATTCGAGGAGGCTTCAGCCGTGGCGATAATGTAATAAACACTCACCGCATATTCGGTGTGTGGCAGGCTGATCTCGACCAGCTCCGCTCCCAAGGATTCGCATTGCCGCAGAGCAGTCTCAACGGTGCTGCGGACGCGCGGATCCATGCCATCAATGAAATATTCTTTGGGAACTCCCAAGCGCACTCCACGCAGGTCAGTGCGCAGGCCGGCAGTGTAATCCGGAACTGGGCGATCCAACGAAGTGGAGTCCCGCGGATCGCGCCCGGCAATGGCTTGCAGCAAAAGAGCGCAGTCGCGGGTCGAACGAGCGAAGGGACCGATTTGATCGAGCGAAGAGGCGAAAGCCACGAGACCGTAACGTGAAACCCGCCCGTAGCTCGGCTTGAGCCCGACGACTCCGCAGAGTGCGGCGGGCTGCCGGATGGAGCCGCCGGTATCGGAACCCAAGGCCGCCAGGGCCTCCAGAGCCGCTACGGCAGCGGCTGAGCCGCCGCTTGAACCTCCGGGGATGCGGCTGAAGTCCCAAGGATTTTTCGTTACTTGGAGGGCGCTATTTTCTGTGGAGCTGCCCATGGCAAACTCATCGAGATTCGTCCTGCCAAAAGGGATGGCCCCGGCGGCCCGAAGGCGCTCAATCACCGTGGCAGTGTAAGGGGCGCGGTAGGGGGCAAGAATTTTCGATCCACAGGTACAGGGTTGGCCGAGGTCATTGAGGTTGTCTTTGATCGCCACCGGCAAGCCCCCCAGGGGCAAATTCAGGTCAGCATTTTCAGCTTCGGCCAAAGCCCGATCGAAGTCCCAGGAGAGAAAGGCCTGAAGCTGGGGTTCGAAGCGTTCCATGCGGTCGCGCAAAGCCCGTAGGACTTCGACCGGATTTGTTTCACGGGACCGGAACTTGGCCTGCAACTCGTGCAGGGTGAAAGCGGGCAGGCTCATGCTTCGATGACTTTGGTAATAACGAAGAGGCCGTTGGCTTGCCGGGGGGCATTCGCCAAGGCAGCTGCTTTTTCCAAACCTTGCTGTGGGGTATCCGCGGCAAAGACATTAAAAACGGGGTTCGCGTGGGCGGTCGGCTCGACGTTGGTCAGGTCGAGACGGTCCAGCTGGCACACGTGTTGCAGCACCCGCTCAAGTTGCCCTTGAAACTCGGCGGCTTCGTCCGGCGTGAGGTCCAGGCGGGCCAGGTTGGCCACGTAGTTGACGTCTAGTTTTTCGGCTTGCATGGGAAAATGGATTAGGGGCGGGAAGCTTCGGGCGCTTCGCCTGCGCGGTCACGATAAAAAAGGATTCCGTGGCGTTTCAAATTGAGGACCAGGGCCCGCACATTGTCTGCCAGAGTGCGGTCGTTTAGCAAGGTCGCTACCAAACCTCGCCCGCTGCGGGCCTCCTTGACCAAGCCTTTGACTTCGGCAGCGGTGGCCCGGATTTCCTCCGCTGCGGCGGTGGCCCGATTGAGGGTGGTTTTGCCTTCGCTGACCATGCCCTCGGCGCTGGAAACGACTTTTTCCACCTGCCCGAGGGTGGAAGAAATCTTGCCTGAGGCATCGCTAAGGGTCTGGTCGAGAGTGCGGGCGGTTTGTCCCAGGGAGGCGGTGGTTTGGCGGAGGTTAGCCATGGAGGCGTTGAGATTATCCATGGTAGCGGGAGTAAGCAGCTCGGAGTTTATCCGGTTAACGACGAGGTTGATTTTTTGCACGGCTTCGCGGATGTCGGCCAGCATCGCTCCGCCTTCCGAGGCGAGCTCTCCCATGCCGGACTCGCGCTTGCCTTGGATGACTTGGCCGGGCTCAATCGGACCAGTCTGCTGAGCCTGGGGCTGCATGGTAATATCCACGAAGCGATCTCCCAGGAGGCCTGAGCTGCCGATCGTGAAGACAGAATTTGCCGGGATCTCGACCGTGTCGTAGATTTTGAGGGTGACCCAAACGCCTTCGCCGGAGGGGAGAATGTTGGGTCCATCGGCAACCTTACCGATTTTGGCCCCGGCCATGAGGACATCAGCCCCGCGCAGCAGTCCGCTGGCGTTAGGATACTCTACCCGGATCTCGTAAAATCGCTTCAATCCTTCTCCCAGTCGCCCGAAGTAGGTGACCATCGAGCCGATGATGACCAATCCCAAAAGGGTAAAAAAGCCGACCCGGAGTTGGATTTGGCGTTCTTGAGCGGGCGTCATGGGCGGTGCAGATTGAGGTAGATCGTCGTGGGTTACAAGTCCGCTTCGTGGGAGCGTCCTTCGATAAAGTCGCGCACGATTGGGTCGGTAGCCTGCTCGAGTTCTGCCACGGTGCCAAGAAAATGAATTTTGCCTTCGTGCAGGAGGGCTACCCGGTCGGCAATGTGGCGCGTGCTGACCATGTCGTGCGTGACCACAATGGAGGTCACACAGAGGCGCGTTTGCAGGGAACGGATGAGGCGATTGATGCTATCGGCGACGATGGGGTCCAAGCCTGCGGTGGGTTCGTCGTAGAGAATGACATCCGGCGGGGAAATAATCGCCCGGGCCAGGGCCACGCGTTTGCGCATCCCACCGCTGAGATTCGCGGGCATTTTATGCTCGTGGCCGACCATATTGACCAGAGCCAACGATGCGCGCACTTTTTCTTGCACGATGGTTTCATTGCGCTCGCCGCGTTCCCGCAAGGGGAAAGCCACGTTGTCAAAGACCGGCATCGAATCAAACAGGGCACCATCCTGAAATACCATTCCGATTTTTTTGCGCACTGGCTCGAGTTGGCGCTCTGTGAGTTGAGAAATTTCCGTGCCTTCAAAGAAGATTTCCCCCTGCAGTGGGCGCATGAGACCGATGAGGTGACGCAGGAAGACACTCTTGCCGCCGCCGCTTTTTCCCAAGAGCACAAGCGTCTCTCCGGCGCGGATTTTCAGATTCAAGCCCCGAAGGATTTCCTGCCCGCCGATGGTTTGCACCAGCCCGCGCACCTGGATGAGAGGTTCGTCGGCCTTCCCGGCGCAGGGGGGGAGTTTATTCATCGGTGCCGGCGGGGAAGGGGATGTTGAGGGCCATGGTGAGGAAAAAGTTGATCACCAAAACGGCGAGCGAGCCGATGACCACGGCCTCAGTGGTGGCCCGACCTACCCCCACGGCTCCATCCTTGGCCCGCAGACCCTCGCGGCAACTGATGAAGACGATGATTAGCCCAAAGACAAAGGCTTTCGTCAATCCCATGAGAATGTCGTTCCCCTCGGTAAAGCGATACATGTTGCTGATGTAGTAGGCGGCATTGACCCCGAGGACTTCGGTGGCTGTGATGAAGCCCGCCAGGATGCCGAAAAAAATGCTTTCGGCCACGAGAATGGGCATGGCCACCATCATGGCCAAGGTGCGCGGCACGACCAGGTAATCCGTGGGACTCACCGCCAGCGCGCGCAGGGCGTCAATCTGCTGCGTGACCTTCATTGTTCCCAACTCCGCGCTCATCGCTGCGCCCACGCGTCCAGCCACCATCAGGCCGGTGAGGACCGGGCCCAACTCACGGCACATCGCCACGGAGACCACGGGGCCAACCGCGGAGTCCATATTAAGATTGGCGAACTGAAAGAAGGTCTGCGCGGTAAAAACTGCTCCCGTGAAAGCTCCGGTAACGATCACTACGGCCTGGGAGCGGTAACCAATCTCCAAAAGCTGGGCCAGGACGAGCTTCCAGCGAATGCGTCCGGCAAAAACCGAGCGGAAGGTTTCCAAGGCCAGCAGCACAAGCTCGCCGAGATAGTCCATCGCGGTTACCAGCACCCTTCCCAACCAAATCAACAACCCCATAATCCGATAAAGCAGCGGTGCGGCGAGGGGTGAGATCCGACCTAAAAGTAACGAGAGTCGGCGGGTTACGCCGACAGGTCGAGTCGCTGGGTTTTCTTTTTGCTTTGCAGTTGCTCGGGTAGGGTGCCGACAAACTTGGGTTCCAACCCGGCTTTGCGGAACATGGACTCGACTTCGTTCAGAGAGGGGAGGGGGCCGCCAAATTCCATGTAAACGATGTCATGGTTGGTATCCACTTTGCAGCGGCAATCCGCGAGAGATTCCAACTCAAAATTCAGGGCCATCATTTTCTCCGGGGTGCGCAATCCGGCAGCATAGACTTCAAGCTCGACCATAAAAAAATAACAACCCCGCCCGGCATCTCTTGGCAAGGGCAAAGTGAATGACGCGGGCTGACGACGCGAGGCTCCCTTGGCATCATGGGCAGCGATTTGCCTTTCCACCCTGTGCGCCAGCTCACGCGGCAAGATTGACATCCCCGGCTCCCCAACCTTTATTTGCCGACTGTGAAAAAAGCCGCTTCCCTCTCGGTAAACTCTCCCGGCCTGACCTTCACGATCGCCCTGTGGGTGCTCGGAATCATTGCCGCTGGGCAGATTCTGGCGGTGATTTGGAAAGTAGTTCCGGCCATGATTGTTCGGGCTTCTCAGCCGGCGCCGGTGGTGGAGGAAGCGCCCGCCGAGGCATTCCGGCCCGCTCCCACTCCGGTGGCAGCGGCAACTCCGGCCCCTGCAGTGGATCCCTTGGTGATGCAACAGGCGATGAATTTTTCCTCCGAGGCCGACCGGGCTTCGCGGGTGGGCGATTGGGAAGCGGCTTATGCGGCCATCCAACAAGCGCGACGTCTTTTGCCAAACGAACCGCGGCTGCTTTTGCAAGAGGGTTTTGTTCTCGAGCGGTTGGGCCGGGAAGACGAAGCTCAGTTGGTGCTTTCCGACTTGCTTAAAACCCCCAGCCTTGATCCGGAGATTCGTCAGGAGGCCCTGCGGTTATCGGATTGGATTGAGCAAACCATCGCCAACATGGAGGCTCGCGGCATCCAACGCACACCTGCTGCTACGGCCACCACGCAATTTCTTGACGAGCCGGGGACCACGGCCAGCCAGCTTCCCGTGGTGGAGGAAACCGGGCTCCAGCCAGGCGCGACACTGGGTATTGTGGACTCTCGGGAGCTCGAAGGAGATCCAGACACCATGACCTTGCGCGTGGCCATCAAAGGCCGCCCCGGGGTCACCATTGCCAGCAACGACGTCAAGGTTTTGGTAAGTTTTTTTGAGCGCAACGAGGACGGGGAAATCCTGCCCACAGAGTCTCCGGTGCGCTCGCAATGGATCAGCCCTCCGGTGGATTGGGCGGATAACGAACCAGAAATCATAGACTTTGTCGTCACGCGAAAGAGTGGGGAGAATAATAAGCTCCACGGCTACATCGTCGCAATCTATCACCGCGATGAATTGCAGGATACCCGGGCCGTGCCCGGAGAGCTCGACCAACAATTTCCCCCGGACCTCTTCCTCCAACCTTGATCCCTTCCATGGCCACCATCCTCCTAGTTGACGACGAACCCGGAATTCTCCACGAGCTCCAGAACGCCTTGGCCGGAAGACCGGATTGGAAAATCGAGACTGCTTCTTCTGCTGCTGAGGCCCGGCAAAAAATTGCCGCGCTGGGTGGTTTAGACCTCCTCATCAGTGATGTAGTCATGGCCGAAGAAGATGGATTCAGCCTGCGAGAATCCCTCTTGCCGCAGTTCCCGCAGCTGCAAAGCGTTTTCCTCTCCGAATATGATCTGAGCGATTACGCGGATCGCATGGTGGGGTGTCCTTTGGTGCCGAAGCCGCTGGAGACCGGGCGTCTGCGCGGAATTGTTGAACAACTGCTACCCGCACCCAAACCAGTGGCAACTCCGGTGGCGGTGCCCAAAGCTGCGGCAGCCGCCGTGCCCACTCCCAAGGCTGCCCCGGTGGCGACTCCGATGCCGCAGTCCGCCGCTCCCACACCTGCCCCGGCAGCTACTCCGGCGCCGCGGCCCGCCGCAGGGACGCCGACTCCGGCGGCAAAAGTCGCGGTGACCGGTCCGGCTCCGGCCGCCAAAGCTGCTGTGCCTCGGGTTGCCGCCGCTTCCGTGCCAAAGCCCGCAGTCGCTGGGGTGGCCGCCCAGCAGTCAGCTTTGCCCAAGCCTGCTGCCGCCTCGGTCGCTGCGCCCGTCAAGGGTGCTGCCCAACCCGTCAGGGCAGCGACCGCACCCGCCGCCCAACCCTCAGTCACGGTCGCCCCCGAGACCTCCGGCCCCGCGGAGACGGAGTTGCCTCCCGATGAGTTTGTCGGCAAGACGCTGGGCGCCTATTCCGTCGAAGCTAAGGTCGGCGAGACGACCACCGGAGGAATCTACCGGGCCACGCAGACCTCCATGTCTCGCTCGGTGCGGCTTTATATCCTCTCCCGGGAGCTCTCCGCTGATCCGGAGGCCGTGCAGCGGTTTGTGACCAACGCCAGTGTCAAGGCCAACGTGAAGCTTCCGACCATGCTCACAGTGTATGAAGCCGGTCAGGATGCCGGGGTGTATTTTTACTCCTGCGAATATTTCCGCGCCTCGACCTTGCAGCAGCTTTTGCAGCAGGGGCAGCAGATTTCTGAGAAAGCCGCCTTCAACATCCTCAAAATCGTTTCTTCCGGGCTGGCGGAGCTGGCCAAAGCCAACATCCTGCACCAGCCGCTGACCCCGAACACCATCCTCTTCGCCGGAGAAAACAAGATTCGCCTGGCGAATATTGCGGCTCTCGAGCCCAACCCGGCCTCCACTCCTGCCGAAGACATGAAGGCTCTGGCGGCGGCTTTGCAACAAGCCCTGCCACCGCAGTCCGACGGCACGGTTCCCGGCCTGCGGGAACTGCTTGCCCGCATGCAGGCCGGTGATCCGGCGTTGCTCAAATGGGCTCCGCTCTCCTCCGCTGTCAGTGCCATTACGCCCAAGGTCCAAGTGGCCGATGCCTACAAGCTCGACGCTCGTGAACGCGCGGCGATTAAAGCGCTTGAGGAGTCCAAGAAAAAGCAAAAGCGCTCCCTCATCATCAACGGCCTGGTTTCGCTGACGCTGCTAGCCGTGGCCCTTTACACGATCTACTGGGCTATGTTCCTGCGGGGGTCCTCCTACCGGAATTTCGATACTATGATCCGCATTCCCGCCGGGGAGTTCATTTATCAGGATGGCCAAAAGGTCACCCTGCCGGAGTTTTGGATTGATGAGCATCCAGTGACCATCGGGCAATACGCGGAGTTCCTGCAATGGATTCAGGATAACCCGGATAAAATCTCCACCGTGGCCCACCCCGAAGCCCCCTCAGGCAAAAACTACCTGCCGAATGACTGGGCGGACCAGAAGCTCAACATGGGCCCGATGCCCGGCTATTACACCCGCGCCAAACGTTGGGGAAAATACAAAGGTGCCCCTCTGAATCTTGATTCGCCAGTTTTCGGAGTGGATTTTTACGATGCCTACGCCTACGCCAAATGGAAAGGTCGTCGGTTGCCCACGGAGCAAGAATGGGAAAAGGCCGCCCGCGGCACTGCTGGCAATCTCTTCCCCTGGGGCAACGAACCCGACAACAAACGCGTCAACAGCGGGGCGGATTTCGATCCGAATCCGGAGAAAGGTGGCCACATTGATGGTTGGAAACGCTGGTCGCCAGTGGACGCCATGAAGGGCGATAAAAGTCCTTTTGGCGTCATGGGGATGGCGGGGAATGTGTCCGAGTGGACCGATTCTTGGGCTGAAAGTCCCGAGCTGGGTGGGTTGAAAGTGCCGGTGATTCGTGGGGGCAACTGGCAAAATCCCGACTATCGGCTCACTCGCCGCCTCACCGTGCGCATGGCCGAGCAGAACGACATGGTGCTCGGCTTCCGTACCGCCTCGGATACCCCGCCGAGCAAAGACAAATGAGTCCCCGACCAAGGCGGCTCCTGGTTCTGCTCGCCGGGCTTGGGCTCGGTGCGCTGCTGCCCGGCACCCTCCAGGCGCAACTGCAAGTGGACCTGGAGATCAAGCGCAACTTGTTTATCCGCTACGAGCCCATTCTGGCCACGGTCTCGATTACCAACTTTAGCGGGCAAACCGTATTTCTCGAGGATCGCAACGGGTTGCCTTGGTTCGGTTTCACCATCCAAATGAAAGATGGAAGACCGATCCCGCCGCGCTCCCCGGATTACGCCAAAGATCCGGTGGTCCTCGAAGCCGGAACCACCCTGCGCCGACAAATAAATCTCACGCCACTCTACGGGCTGGATGACTATGGAACTTACAATATCCAAGCCACGGTGCGGGATGGTACCGGGCGCTACTACAGTTCACGCCCGCAGCGGATTGAAATGACCGAGGGGCGCGTGGTCTGGCAACAGGTCGTCGGGCACCCGGATGACGGCACGACCCGACAGCTCTTCCTCCTGACTCATCGGCTACCCGCCTCGACGGCGCTCTACCTACGCATCATGGATTCCGAACGCGGAAAGGTCTTTGCCACGCACCGCCTGGGGACGTTTCTCACCTACGACGAGCCACAGGTGCTGCTAGACCGCAACAATCAGGTGCATGTGCTGCATTTGCGGGCTCCGAAGAGCTATATCTACTCCCATATCGGGCTTAATGGAGAGATCCTCGACCGCAAAGCTTTCACTCCGGCCAAAACCAAGCCCTTGCTGGAGCGCACGCCCGATGGCCGAGTGATGGTCGTGGGCGGGGCAATTTTCGATCCCACGGTCGCGGAGTCCGAACCCCCTCCTCCGGCCCTTTCCGAACGTCCGGTTCCTCTTCCGGGCACCCCAGGGGCAACCCGACCGGTTCCTACGCCCACCCCACAGAAAAAAGGCGGGTTGAATTTGTGGCCCTTTCAAAAACGGCAGTCGGCCAAGCCAGAGCCCACTCCGCGCTCGTGATGGCGGAAGCTTTTCGGGCTGAGTCGGCGGAACGGATCTGGACAGTCCACTCTCCCGCCGAGACCCACGCCGTGGCGGAAGAATTATGGGGTTTTTTTCGTTCCGCCGGCTTGTTTCAGCCAATGGTGGTGCTCACCGGTCCACTCGGCGCGGGCAAGACGGAATTTGTGCGCGGATTAGCCCGGGCTCTAGGCTACCCAGATGAAGTGGCCAGCCCAACCTTCCCCATCGTGCAAGAATATCAGGGCCCCTCTGGCCCCTTCTTTCATTTCGATTTTTATCGCTTGGAGACGGTGGCGGAGGTCTGGGCCTTGGGCTGGGAAGATTATCTCGCCAGTGGTCCAGTGGTGGTGGAGTGGGGAGAAAAATTTCCCGAGGTCTTTCCTCCGCGAACGCAACAAGTATTCCTTCAACCGCTGCCGGATGGCCGCCGCGAAATCCGCTTCCGTGCCGCCGCGCTCCAACCTTCTCAACTCCCCTGAGCTTATGCGGGACCGCGGGCTAGGTCGTCCGCACTGCCAAACGCTTATTGATGTATCAGGGGCGGCTTGTCCAAAGAGCGTTGCTCAACGGTTTTGTCGCGGGCGGATTTGCGGACTTTTACCGCATGAGGTATGTATACGGTGTATTTACATTTTTCTTCCCTCCGATGGCTCCTCTCCCCCGTTCTCCCCGCAACCAGCCGTCCCCTCAGTCAGCTGGGTTTGCCTTGGTAGTTGTCTTGGCCATTCTGGCCATGCTGCTCGTGCTGGTGCTCTCTCTTTCCAGCGTTCTGCACGTTGAGACTCGTTCCAGTGCCAGTTCCAAAGATCTGAGCCTTGCCCGTCAAAATGCTCTCTTCGGGTTGGAAGTGGCCCTGGGCCAGCTCCAGGAATATGCTGGCAAAGACCAGGCGGTGACTTTTCCAGCCACAACATTCTATCCTCCCAAAGGCGACCCCAAGAACCCTGCGGTCGGGACGTTGTATAGGTTTTACAAAGATCGTGCGGAGTCCGGCACTCCGCCCTTTGGGGCCCGACGCACCTGGATGACCCACGCCAAAAGAGGCAGCAGCCTCAACCCTGCCTCCGGGACTTGGGAAAGCGATTTGCGCAACTGGTGGTCAGGACGCAATCCGCGCTGGGTCGGGATCATGGACGCATCCCTGCGTCGTGACAACACGCCGAGTAACAAATTTGGGGAACCCAAACGCGAGCAACTCCCGGTTTGGCTGGTGAGCGGAAACGAGAAATTCACCATTTCTGGGAACCTTACCAGCTACCCGAGCGGCTATTTTACTCCCAACATGACGTTACCCGATCCCGTGGATCCCAATGCCACAGGTGGTAGTGCCGAAGCCAAACAGATCGTCTGGCTGGTCGGGGAGGGGACAGCCACGACCTCCAACAACTCCACAGACGGTCTCGATGGAAGGGTCAAGGCGCAAAAGCAGGCCATTCAATCCACAGGCAACCTCACCTTAGGGCACTATGCCTACTGGGTGGGTGACGAATCGGTGAAGGCTAACTTTGCGGTTTTGGACCCCTTCGCCAACCCTGATAACACTCCGAAATCCGGCATGGAGGTCGGCACGCAAACCTATCGTAATCGCCTGCAAGTGCCGCAGCGAATCGGCTGGGAAAACATTCCGGGGTTCGGCAATGCGACTTTTTTGCCCAACGATCCCAAGCTCGATGAGATCAGCACCACACGGGAAATTGTCCTTTTGGAAGCGAACTCCCCCTCGACTTCAGAAACTTCCATACGCAACGTGCAACGCACGACCAAGCAAAACTTCCACTCCCTCACCGCACATTCCCGTAGCTTGCTCACCGATACCGCGCTCGGAGGGCTCAAGAAAGATCTGACTGTTTTCTTCGAAGGAACTGGCTCGGGGCTCAATCTCAACAGCTCCATTGCCGATTTCAGTCTCTATGATCCGGCCGATCCCCGCTTCGGCGGCACGAGTAATAATGGCTTTCCTCGTAACACTTCAAGCACGGCAGGCCTTCCTCGCTGGGGTGAACTGAAGGCTTGGCACGACAACGATCAATCCGCTTTGGGGCCGGTCTTGGCGCATTACCAAATTTTCACCGCTTTTACGCACAAGAACGGGGAAGTGCAGTTTCACATCCTTCCGCTTATTTTTCTCTGGAACCCCTACGATGTGCCTCTAACGTCCGCCACTTACACCTTGGAAATGCGCCACAACCTTGGTTTTTGGTTCTTCGGGATGGCGATCCAAGATGGGGTTGACCCTACTCCAGCCAATCTCAACGATGGTCGAGTCATCACGAGCAGCGGGCTAAATTTTTACATCCCTCCTTTGACGCGTCTTGGCTGGGCCGCAGCTCCGGGAAGGTTTGGCAACAGCTTCCCTGTCAACCCCTGGGACCCCAACCCGGACAGCAATCGAGCTAACCCTACGGGTACCCCTTTGGCTGGTCCGCCAAGCAACTCCCGATTTACCATTTTTGATACGGGCTCCAGTCTGCCGCCTCCAACTTCCACCCAAGCCACTTGGGTGCCGTATCGCATCACTTCCAGCTTTGCTCCAGGGGAAGTAAAAGTTTTTTCCGTGATGAACTCGCAGCAGGTTGATCCTGCAGCTTTGCACAATGGCAGCGCTGCGGTGCAGTTGGAGAATGGCTATGATGTGGCACTCCCGGAGTCCTACTGGTTTACCATCGCGCGAGGAATCGAGAAATCTCCTGGGGTTCCCGCTGCCAATAACGATATCGTGCGTTGGTATGGTCAATCTCTTCCGAACAATACTCCTCCCACTATCTCCGTAAGACTCAAGAGGGGTGCCAACACTCTATGGCAATACCTCTACACGGGACAAAACGACAATAGCCGTTGGTATCGCTCGGTGAATTGGCAGCCACCCTCAATTCCTGATACAGATCCTAATTTTGCTGACCGTCCTCATACTTGGAAGCGGGTTTTTCACTTAGATGACTGGCCGAATGTCTCTAAAGCCCTCTCGGACCAGCGTAGCCGTGAATCCCCGATTCAAGCCATGGCCGGGAATCGGATCCTTCCCTTCACTCCGGCAGGGTGGACCCTCCTCAGCGGTGGGCAGCTCACCCAAGGTGGACTCACGGAAAATACCCGCTACTTTGCCAATCACAATCCATCGGCCAACGTGCAGGATCCGATTTCGGAGTTAGAATTCGCACGTGCAACCATTGGGAATAATAATGCGGATGGCTTCCACACCGTGCGATGGTGGGTTTCCGAGTTCAACTACTCGCCCTGCAATTGGGCATCGAATCAGGTGGATGGGGACAATGGATTTGCCCTCTTCAGCTGGCAAAATCTTAATACCAGCTTAAATCATCGCGGTTTGAAAAATCTCCAACTCCGGCAAGCCCGGGCCGATTTCAGCCTTCTTTCCTTAGGGCAACTCCAGCAGGTCAACTTGTCCCCCTACTCCTGGCAACCCGCCTTTCCTTTTGCCAACAGCGAGGCCTCTCCCTACGTGGACCGGGCGCGAGCAGCGGGGCTGCAAAGTTACGAGGTTCGCAATGCTAATGGTCTTGGCAGCTACATTCTCAACCTGAATCAGCGTCTCCCCAACACCCTGATGACTTTTCCTAATGACACACAAAATCGCTTTCTGGATATCTCCTTCGTGCTCAATGAAAATCTCTGGGACCGCTATTTCCTCTCTTCGATTCCCCAAAGCGGGCCAATCAATACCTCCACCGTTCTCAAAAACAGCCGCTTGAGATTAAAGGATTCAGTGACCAGCTCACCAACCGAGGCGCGAAATTTTAACTTAGCAGCCGCTCACTTGGATAACGTCGGAGCACTCAATGTAAATTCGACTTCGGTCGAGTCTTGGATCGGATTGCTGACCGCATTTCGCAACTTGGCGATTGAGGGCGCAGGGCAACGCAATCCCGCCAACACGGTGCCGATTTCGCGCAACATGGCACCCTTGCAAGGGCCTATCAATTTCACTGATACGACCCGAAATCCCCCCGATTATGGAGCCGCACCATTTCCTGGAGACTCCAATAACGCCCGCCGGTATGATAAAATGTTCCAAGGTTTTCGCTATTTGACGGATGGGCAAATTCGGCGTTTAGCGGAGCGTATCGTGGATGAAGTGCGGCTCCGGGGACCGTTTTTGTCCATGGCAGATTTTGTCAATCGCCGACTGGTGGAACCTGACCTTTCCGGAGGCACTTGGCTGCAGGCTCGAACTAGCAATAGCAGCAGCAATTTGGGGCTAACTGCCCCCATCGGAACTGGCTACGATCCTCTGGTTGGATTGGCCGGTATCAATGGGGCTCTGCAACGGGCGCTCAACCTTTCGGGAATCAATGGGGCGGCCAACTATCCCTTTGCGGATGACACAAACGACCGGGTCTTCCGCGTGGATAGTGATCTCAGTAATGGCATCTCTGGAGATCCTATGAGTATCTACGCCGTGGCTCAGAGCTACCTTGATACCGAGCATCGGGCCGGAGTGCCAGCCGGAGAAGTCGGACAACTCCTTTCCCATTCACCTGGCTTCGTGACTCAAGGGGACCTGTTGGCCATGTTAGGCCCAGCTCTCACTCCGCGCGGCGATACGTTTTTGGTTCGGTCTTATGGAGATGCCGTGGACCGCAACGGGCGGGTTCTGGCACGTGCTTGGCTGGAGGCGGTGGTGCAGCGGGTGGTTGAGCCGGTGACCCCGGCCGGCAGTTCGGGTGAGGCCCGCTTCCAACCCAGCGACAAATTCGGCCGCAAGTTCAAAGTGGTTAACATCCGTTGGCTAAATCCCGAGGAAGTCTAATGAGGACAAGCCTAACAACACCCTGCAATCGGTGCTTTTCAAGCTCGGGCAGCAGCTTGCTCGCCTTGGTCTTGGCAGTTTGGTTGGTATTTTTACCATCCTCTAGTTCGGGGCAATCTGCCCCAGCTCCGGTTCCCGGTTTTGAGTTCGCCGCGACAATCATCGGCGACATGGAACTGCCCCCTTTGTTCTATCAAGTGGAGACGGAAGGCGCCCAAGGACGAAAGCAAGCTGAGTTTCGCGAGCTGATCTTAGGGCGCGAAACCATGGGACAGGTGGTGCGCCTCCCCTCCCAACCCGCGCCCAAGCTTTGGATTCGAACTTCGCCGGAAGACGCGGAGAAACCGACTTACGAGCGCTACATGGACATTCCCCCGTTGCCTCCCGGACCGAAGTCCCGTCTGCTGCTGGTATTCTACCACGATAATCGGGGGCGGTCTCTGCATCAGTTCCTCGACGTCTCGGCGGAGAAACACCCCGCTGGGACCGTAAGAATGTTCAATCTTACCGATCGGCGAATTGCCTTTTCAGCAGGTGGGAATCCCGTTCCCGTGCCCCCGGGGAAAGATGCCCGCACCAGCCCCGTGGTGGGAGACCGTGGACGTTTTCCGTTTTATTACCTCGAAGAGCGACAAGGCACCGCTCCCTACGAATCTCCCAACACCCCGATGCGTTTCCGACAACCTGGTCAAAGAGTCTTGGTTGTTTTTACCTATGTCCCTCGGCAAGAAGACCCGGGGGTGATGGGGCCTGACGGCAATCCCCTGTTGAAAAAGGTTTTCCAGCCCTTTGCCATGCAACTCTACGATACGGCGCCGGGTTTTGATCCCACCCGGGCTCCCAAGGAGCCTGCGGCAGTTACCTCAGCGGCCCCTGCTTCCACTCCTGCGGTGACACCGCCGCCGTCGCCTGATGCCGGCAAGCGGATCGAAGGCATCGTTGGATTATGGGGAAAATGGTGGGCCAACGCCGCTCCTTTGACGCTGGAATTCACGGGCGGTGGGCAGCGTTTTCCCATCAATCAATCCGAAGGTCCCATCAAAACTGCTGCTCTCACCGCCGGTCGCAGTGGAATTTTCAGGCTCCTGCAGGGGCAGCAAGAACTTTCCCAAGGCCAATTGCCTGAGGGGGCAGATTCGGTGGTGATTGCGCTGGCGGCTCCGCCCGACGTCGAAGGGGCATGCAGTGTGCTGGCGTTTGATAACAGCCCGCAATCGCATCCCCCGGGCACGCGAAGGATTTTTAATCTCACACCGTATCAACTGGCCTACTCGCAGGGTGGGGGAGGGGAAGCAGTCTATGTGAATCCCCACGAGGCACCCCTCTTCCGCGAAAGTAAACCCGGGGCCCCGATTAAACTGGCGTTGCAAACTCCCGCAGGGTGGATCTTGCTCGGCAACCTGGAAGACTCTGCCCTGCAGGACGGCAAACAAAAGGCGCTCTTCATCTATCCCGAGGGTGCGAATGGCAAGTTCAACTTCCAAGAAGTAACCCTCTGATTTTTCTCCCCTCATGCCTCCCGAAATCCCACCCCATAAAACTCTGGGAATGCCTCTCAAGCTCTTCCGCTGCTTGTCTGGTTACGGAATTTTTCCCGGCTGGAGGACGATTGTGCTTTGCTCGATGCTTCTCCCGCTCCTCTCCACACTGACCCTGGCAGAATCAGTATGGCTGGAGGCAGAGGATGCGGTAGAAACCAACTTCCCGCCGCCGGAGCAGAATCCCTTTGCTCCGCAGGCTTTCTGGGAAGAGGATCTTCTATCCGGAGGCCAGTGGCTGGGCCTCTATTGGAACCCGAAGGAGCTTTCGCAGCCATTCATCGAACTCGATTTTTCCACCACGACCTCGGGAACCTTCGCTCTCTACAGCCGAAAGTTTTTCACCTTCGGAAATTTCCGTTGGCAAATTGATGGAGGCGCATGGCACGAAGTGCCGCAGTCGCTGCACGAACCACTCGACTCCGTTTCTCTGCGGGACAATGCCTCGGAGAAAATCACCCTCTCCTGGCACTACATGGGCTCAGTGCCTCTTGAGCCTGGAAAGCACCGCCTACGGATCGAGCCTAGGATCTTCAAATCTCCGCAACCGCGCCCCGGAAATCCCGCTTTGCCCGGTCTTCCCCTAGGCTACGATGCTTTTGTTCTGACTTCAGAACCCTTTTTTCCCAATGGCCGGCTGCGTCCTGGGGAAAAATTTCCCCAACGTTCCGGCAATGGCTTTGCTTTTCAGCCCGATGCAGACCGGTTTTTAGAATCCCCGATAGATTGGCGTTCGCTCAACGAAGCCTACGCCGGAGCGGGGGGTGGGATTATCAGCCGGGATGGGCAGCTGGTGCATCGCCACACCGGTGACCCGGTGCGGTTTTTTGGAGTCAATATCTCGCTCGGTCCGGGAGCTTCACCCGAGACCGGAGAATACTTGGCACGTTTGTTGGCCAAGAAAGGAGTTAATTTGGTGCGCTTTGACATCATGCATCTTTTCCATGGCGGAATGGATGCGGGGGGCAACCCCACTCTCACACTGGATGAGGCTTCGCTCGCATTTCTTTTGGAGCAGTTGGCGCACTTCAAGGCCCAAGGCATCTACTGGGCTCTGACTTGGAATATTTCCACCACGCGGGATGTGAAGATTCTCGGAGGCTTCGATCCTCAGGCCACAGCCTACGAAACGGCCGATCTCTCGCCGCACATTCTGCACGATCCGCGCTACCAGAAACTCCTTCTCGACGGGTGGCAAAAAGTATTGCAAGCCAAGCTCCCAGATGGCGGGACTCTGGGCGCGGATCCGGCACTGGCGCTCCTCACCCTCGGGCAACAGCTTTCGGCAGTAGCCATGCCTGGTCCCGGTCATCTGCCGGTGCCGGAGTTTGTGCGTGCCCAGGCGGAAGCCGCTTTCAAAAATTGGCTGGCCAATAAATACGGCTCCGTGGAAAAGGCGCACGCAGCGTGGAAAAAGGCCTCTGCGCAGGTGCCAGGGGAGGGCCAAGCGAATCTTCCCGAGCCCTCAGCGTTGGTTCAGGCATCTGATCTCTACCATCAGGATGCGGTGCGGTTTTTGCTGGAAACCCAGCGTCGTTGGTTGGAGAAGCTTGCGGGTGCGATTCGCCAGTCCACGGGTTACCAGGGGCTCATATCTTTCTCCAATCGTTCTGCCTTGCGTCCCGATGTGTTAGGACTGCCTTTGGCTTGGGCCGCGCAATCTGCTGATGTCACTGAGCGGGTGGGAGTGTTCGCCGCTCCTTACGAATCCTCTGATAATCCTTGGGTCATTAGCGCGGGCTCCCGCTTTCAAGATCGCAGTGCCTTGCGGTTTGACTCCCTGCCTGGTGGAGAAGCCCAGCGGCATCTGCTCCCACTGCAAGCCTTGGCGTATGGCGACAAACCGACGCTGCTCACCGAGGTGGGCTGGGCGGCACCGAACCGCTTCCGTGCCGAAGCCCCGTTGCTGGCTTCGACTTTGGCGGCCCTCCAAGGGGTGCCTCTGCTCGCTTTCCAGAATCTCGCTGGATTCAATTGGCATCAGTCCCTCCCGACCACTCGCCTGCCCGTCTTCACCCCAGCCACCTTGGGGCAATTTCCCGCTTTGGCTTATGCCTTCCGCGAGGGATTATTGCCGGGGCCGATGACCGCCGCGGCTTGGGAAATCCCCGAAAGCGCGTTTTTCACGCTGCGCCCCGCTAAAGTCTGGGAAAATCTCGAGACCCGACTGGACCTGGCTCCGGAGACTTTGAACCGTGCGCCTGATGGAGCTCCTGCCGCCCTCTACGCCACCGGGCAAATTCGCGTCACCCCCGGGGCGAAACAGGAATCCTTGGTTGTTGAAGAATCGGCGGCAGCGGGTCTTCAAGAGGGGTTCATCAAAGCGGCCAACGGGGCTATTGCTTGGGATACGGAGCGTGGGATCCTGGCAGTCAAGGCTCCGAAGTTCCAAGCTTTGGGTGGATTTTTGAAACAAGCAGGCCCGCAAAGTGCCGGGCAAATGGAGCTAACCTCCGAGATGGATTTCGGAGTGGCCTGTCTGGTTGCCCTGGACAGCAAGCCTCTCGACTTCTCCACTAAGATGTTGCTGCAGGTTTTCAGCGAGGAACGCAACGCGGGAGAATTTATTGAAGGCAGCACTTCCCGTCTCCTCCGGAGCATCGGACGTCCGCCGGTCGTCCTGCAACCCATCTCCGGGAGTTTTTCCCTCAATCGTCCAGATGCGGCGGAAATTACGGTCACCGCCCTCGATGCTAATGGCTATGCGGTTCTTCCGGTGGGCCGGGCCGATAACCTGCGCCTGCTCCCGGCAACCATGTATTACCTCCTAGAAAAATAATCCCCCGACCATGCCTCTGAATTCCTCTCGCCGCTTTCTCACCAGCCAAGGCTTCTCCCTTGTGGAGATGCTTGTCGTTATGGGGATCATTGCCATTTTAGCTGCAGTTTCGATGGTGGGCTTCAGCAGCATCAATCGGGGAGGGGGTGCTCGCGGCGCGGCTGATTTGGCGGCCAGTATGGCTCTTTCGGCACGGGTGGAAGCCATGTCCATGGGGAGAGGATCCCTGCTCGTGATTGATAACGGCACCAATACCAATTTCCGTTTCCGCCGACTAGCCGTCTTTCGCAAGGTGGACAATCCGACCAATTCTTCCCAGACGATTTTGCAGCTCGTGGGACGGCCTACCCAGCTCCAGCAAGAGGTCTTTTTCCTGCCGCGTTACTCCTCCGGATTTAGCACCAACCTGACCGTGGATTTCCCAGGAGCGCCTGGTAGTCGTGTTTTTGCCTATGAATTTACCCCCACTGGCCACATTCAGGACAACAGCTCGGCGCAGGATATTCGCATGGTTTTTTCGCCCGGGCCGATTGATGCTAATGGCAACCCCATGAATGAAGAGACGACCGCCGCCGCGCGAGCGGGAATCCTTCTGCGCCAAAACGGTCGCCCAACTTTCTTTACTTCTCCTGAGCAAATGAAACCCGTCACCCCCTTCAACCCATGAGCGCTCCGGCCCCCCAATTTTCCTCTGCGGCCTTGCAGGCCAGCCATCGGCAGCCCAAGCCGAAAGCGTTTTCGCTGGTTGAAGTAGTCCTGGCCCTGGGCATCGTGACTTTCGCGCTGGTCACGGTGGTTGGGCTCTTTGGGGGAGTAGTCGGGCAGGCTGGAGAAAATAGCGAGCGCCGTTCTCTCTTGGAAGCGGTGGATGCCATGCGGGGTCATCTCGATCGGCAGCCCTTCGCCACGAATTTTAACTGGGCGCGGAATGGGCATGAGCTGGTCTATGTGACCTTCCGGGCCGATGCGAATGACCAGCCCGCAACCAATGGTCAGCGCACGCTGGGGCGGTGGTTGGAAACGAATGCCCCCGACCTGGATACCTATGACAGTGCCCGCGTGGGGCGTTGGGTGAAAGCCCGCCTGCGGGTCTCCCCTTCGAACCCCCGTGGAACCAACCTCACCGACGTCACGAATTACCCTGCTGGAGTTTTGGCCATCCTGGTTCAGATGGACTCTGTAAGCCTGCCACAACAAACTTTGGACACCAATAATCCGCGCATCCAAACGACCATCGGCGTCATTCGTTGATCCCCCCATGAAGCTAAATTCTTCGCAAAATCTCCGGGAAAAATCCGCTCCTAAGCGCCGGGCTTTCACGCTTATCGAATTGCTCGTGGCCGGTGCTTTGACCCTGCTGTTGGGGGTGATGCTCCTGAGTGTGGCTCAGGGGGTTATTTCCGGCTACAGCCGCACCCAGGGTAGCATCGTGCGGCAAGGGGATCTGTCCTTTGTCTTGGACCAGATCGTGCTTGATCTCGAAGGAATCGTCGTCCCCAACGCGCCCGGAGCCGAGGGGCTGCGAATTACCTTTACCAACTTGCCCGGGACGACAAATCAGGTTCCTTGGCTCACCTTATTGAGCACCGCAGTGGATGCGGATAATTCCCAGCCTGTGGCGGTGGGCGGTGCGACGCGGGCCATCTCGTATCGCCTGGCCAAACAGCGCGCGATCGAAGGCGATACGAACTTTCCTGAGAGCTATGGAATTTTCCGTTCCATTGCTTCCTCGGCGCACACCTTCCGCCACGCTCTCAGTCAAACGAACCTGCAATCCGGCTATTGGAATAATCCCCCGCCCCAACCTGCCCCAACCCCACGCCCCCCCCTGGCTCCCGGAAACCTCCTGAGCGAAAACGTCGTCAACTTTTCTGTCCTCTTCCAATATCGGGACAATTCCGGAAATACGCGCTGGACCCTGCCCACAGATACGATTAGCATCCGGCGCGATGGCACCTTCATTAACAACAATCCCGTTCCGGGAGGTTTCCTCCGGGCACAGGTCTCGGTTACGGCGCTCAGCCCGGAAGGCTTCAAACGACTGCAGGACGGGGTCGTTACCTTTGAGCAGGCCGTGGAGCTTTTCAGTGCTACCACGGTGCGCCAAACCTCGTTCTTCTAACACAGCCAGCTGAGGTTTCTCATTCGGGGCTCGCTAACTTCATTTTTCCAACTTCTGCCGGCCACCGATGGATCCTTCCCACAACTCCGAAAAACCGACTTCCACCACCCCCACCGAGTCCTCCCCAGAAATACCCAAGGGCGCAAAAATCGAAGCGGTCGCCGATCACGATGCCCCGCGCAAGGAGGTCATCCTCTACGCCGTCGGCAATATCGAAGGCGGGCTGGCGAATAATTTTTTCAATATTCTTAACACCCTCACGGTAGTGGTGCTGGGGATGAATCCCCTGGTTATTGGGTTCATTATCAGCATCAAGACGATCTGGGATGCCATCACGGATCCCATCATGGCTCAGATCACCGACAATGCGCGGACCCGCTACGGTCGGCGGATTCCTTTTATCCTCACGGGTGGGGTGAGTCGCGTTTTGCTCCTCCTGGCCATTTTCCTTTTCTTCCCCCGCGATCCGTCACTTAAAACTAACGAGCAATTTAAGCAAGAGAAAGAAGCCCGGATGGAGTTAGCGGCGCAGCATCGGGCTGAGCGAGAGGCTGCTGCTTCCGGCAAGCAGACCGCCGGGCCCGAAGGAAACGTGCCAGAAGTCCCCGCTTCTGGGCAGGCAGAATCCACCGCGCCAGCGGAAGGGGAAAAACCCGCTCCTGTGGCCGCTCCGAAGAAAAAGCCGGGTTTCGCCGAGCAGTGGAAGGCCTTCATGGAATTTTTCCAGTCTCCGGAAAGCAATTACCAGCGCGTTGTGGCGATCTACCTGCTCGTTGCGAGTTTGCTCTTCGCCCTGCTCAGCACCGTTCAATCGGTGCCCTATTATGCACTCGGGATCGAGTTGTGCCCATCCTACAACGGCCGCACCCGCGTGGTGGTGGCGCGCACCTATGTGGACAAAATCATGGGTTTGGTCTCGCCGTGGATCATCCCCTTTGTCTTTCTCACGATTTTCCCCACCGCAGTGGATGGGCTCATCTGGTATGCGATCATTGTCTGTGTCATCGGCATCCCGACCACCGTAGCCATGTGCATGGTCATCAAAGAGCGCAGCTTCCATCCCGAAGTTCACCGTCCGAAGCCCCCGCCGCTGCTCAAATCCATGTGGCTCACTGCCAAGAATGTCCACTTCCTGAAAATCCTCTTCCTTTACGTTTTCATTGGTTTCACCAACAGCATCTTCGCTCAGATTGGGACGTTCTTGGTGCTATTCTGGGTTTTCGCGGGAGACATTGTCGCGGGCGGGGTGGTGAATGGCTACGCGGCCACGATTGCCACGGTTCTTGGTTTTGCCAGCCTGCCTTTGATCAAGTGGGGGTCCGATCGCTTCGGCAAACATTGGGTCCTCCGATTTGCCATTGTCTGGATGAGTCTCGGCACGGGGTTGCGGTGGTTTCTTTACAATCCGGAGCTGCCCTACCTGCAATTACTCCTGCCGTTCTTTTTCTCCATTGGGATTGGCAGTGTTTATACCGTGCTTCCGAGTATGATGGCCGACGTAACGGATATTGACGAATTGAATACCGGGGTACGCCGGGAGGGGATGTTTGGGGCGGTGATGGCTTTTCTAATGAAGGCTATTATGTCGTTGCAGCCGGTGCTGGCGGCGGTGGTTTTGTTACTATCCGGCTTCGATGCCACTCTCGGAGCTGATCAACCGCCGGAGGTCTTCATCCGCATGCGGCTCATGGATGCGATCGTGCCGGCGGTGTTACTCTTGTTGGCCCTGCTCGCTCTCTACAAATACCCGCTCACCCGCGAAAAAATGGCCGAAGTCAAAGCGACCCTGGCGGCCCGGCGGGCGGCTGCCGCCGAGGCTTCTCCGGCGGCAGCATGACGCGACCCCGACTTGACTGCCAAGGGAGGATTTTTCCCTTTGCAAAAGCTTGAGGGGCTTCGTAGTTGTTGCGCTCTGATGCGACCCCACTCTCCGAAGCTCTTCGTTGCACTGCTGGCGCTGGCGGCTCCTTGGCCCTTGGCAGCGCAATTCGTGCCCAGCGGCATCGGTCCCGTTTCGTTTGGGGCGTTTGGGGATCAGCCGGTGGAGATCACCGCCGATGGGGAGACGCGATTTGCAGGCGGAGTGGCCATCGCGGAGGACAACGTTCAGGTGCATTACGGCAACGTCAGCATCTACACCGACTATGCCGAATACAATCCGGAGACCCGCGATGTGTTGCTGATCGGCAACGTGCGCATCTACACGCCGGATGGATTGTTCGCCGGCCAGCGAGCAGTTTACAATCTTGAGACCCGGCAAACTCGGGCTTTGGAATTTGCCGGGGAGGTGGCGCCGATGCGCTTTCGTGCCATGAGCTTGCAAGCACCATCGCTGCGGGAATTTCGTGTCACCAATGCCCTGCTGACCACGGACGATTCTTCGGAGCCGGATTTTTATGTGCGGGCCCGCAGCATGCGCATCTATCCTGATGATCGGGTGATTTTTCTCAACTCCACTGCCTACATCAAAGATGTCCCGGTGTTTTGGATTCCCTATCTCTACGCGAATCTCGACACCACCGGCCTCGAGTTGCTGCCTGGTTACGACTCCCGCTGGGGGGCTTATTTGCTCACTTCCTACGGGTTCCCGATCGGGCCGGGGAATGATCTCATTGGTCGCGTGCGGGCGGACTATCGGACGGAGCGCGGCTTTGCCTTGGGCTTCGATGCGGATATCAATTTTGGTCCGAACGATCGCAATACCGGTCGGCTGGAAACCTACCATGCGTGGGATCAAGATCCGGGCTTGAAGTTCGGTGGGCCTGGGGAGGCTCCGGAAACTGCCTCGGAAAATCGTTACCGCGTGGCTTACAAGCAAACCCTCTTTTTCTCGGACGATATTTACGCCAAGGCCAATATCAACGTCCTGAGCGACATTGATATGCTGGAGGATTTCTTCCCGGCTCTATACCGGGTAGATCCCGAGCCGGATAACTACGTGAGCCTCACCAAGTGGGCCGATTTCTACACCATCAATCTTCTCACTCGCTGGCAGGTCAACAGCTTCCAGCAATACACAGAGCGCATGCCGGAAGGTTCTTGGGACATCAAAAACCACCGGCTCTTTGGCTGGCCGGTTTATTATTCCGGCTCGACTTCTGCAGGCTACCTGCGGCGCGCCTTTGCGGACCAGGGATTCCAAGCGATTTTACCGGATTACAGCGCCTTTCGGTTCGATACCTTCCATCAGTTCTCCACCCCGACCAAGTTTTTCAACTGGCTTTCCGTGGTTCCCAAGGCCGGATTTCGCCTCACGGCTTACGACCGCTCTGGCACCTTTGTGAGCCTTGATCCGCAGTTCACGGAGGATCAGGCTTTTGCTGTCGAGAGCTCACCTCTGAATACGCCCACCCCGATTCTCAATACCGGTGGAGCCATCGTGCGTCCGATTTTCAACTTTGGCTTGGAGAATTCCTTCAAGCTCTCGCGGGCCTACGAACGTATCCAGGCGCGTTGGCTGGGGCTCGATGGGGTGCGGCACGTGGTGCAGCCATACGCGAATTTTTCGGCGGTGATTAATACTGGAGTTTCTCCGTCGCAAGTCCTGCAATTTGATCGCGTGGTTCCCTCGACCCAACTTCTGCCGCTCGATTTTCCGGATTTCACGGCGATTGATTCGATTGATACCTGGGTCATTTGGCGCTTGGGCACCCGGCAAGCCCTGCAAACCCGCCGCCGGGACACCACCTTTGCCTGGATGACCCTCGACACCTTCCTCGACGTCAATTTTGAGAATCCGTATTCCGACGCCGCAGTCTCCAATCTTTTCAACATCTGGACTTTCAATCCGGTGCCTTGGCTGGGGCTTTCGGTGCGCTCGCAGATTCCGCTGGTTACAGAAGGCTTCACGGAAGTGGACGCGCGGGTCAACTACATGCCGATTCCACAGCTGGCTTTTGGGGTGGGGATTGCCTACATCGAAGGCTACACGCAGCCTGCAGGCCTTACCGATACGCCGTTCGACAATAGCAACCAGATCACCTTCTCAACTTTCTGGCGGATCAATGACAACTGGTCGGTGAGCCAGTCGGCTCAATACGCGGCGGAGGATAATCTGCTGCTCTATCAAAACTACATGATCCACCGGGATCTCTCGAGCTGGATTGCTTCGATCGGGGCACAAATCCGCGATAACCAAGGCGGCCCCACGGAATACGGGATTCTCTTTGTGATGACCCTCAAAGATGCTCCGCAGATCAGTCTGCCGCTGGCCTTCGATACGGGGACCAACCCAGCCGGCCCCGGAAGTTCCAACAACTAAGCTCGCACCACATCATCGCCCGCATGCACCACTTTTTTCTCTCTCTTAGCACATGAAACTCTGTATTATTGGTTCAGGATATGTCGGTTTGGTAAGTGGCGCGTGTTTTGCCGAGGTAGGACACCATGTCATCTGCGTGGATAACGATGCGAAAAAGGTGGAGACCCTTCGCGCGGGAAAAATCCCGATTTACGAGCCCGGGCTGGAAGATTTGATTCATCAAAACGTTGCCGCCAAGCGACTGCATTTCACCACCAGCACGGAAGAGGGGGTTGACGGCTCCGAAGTGGTCTTCATTGCGGTTCCCACTCCGCCCCAGCCGGATGGCAGTGTGGACCTTTCCTACATCGAAAAGGTGGCTCGGGAAATTGCCATGGTGCTCAAAGAATACCGCGTCATCGTGGATAAAAGCACGGTTCCGGTGAAGACCGGGGAAAAGGTGGCGGAAACCATCCGCCGCTACAACAAACACGGTGCGGAATTCGACGTGGTGAGCAACCCGGAATTCCTGCGCGAAGGCTGTGCGGTGGATGATCTGATGAAGCCCGACCGGATTGTCATCGGGGGCAACAGCGACCGCGCTATCAGCCTGATGAAAAAGCTCTATGAGCCCTTCATGGCCCCGATTTTGGTTACCGATATCAACAGCGCTGAGCTCATCAAGCACGCGGCCAATTCTTTCTTGGCGCTGAAGATTTCCTACATCAATGCCGTGGCGGCAATTTGCGAAGCCAGCGGAGCCGATGTGGAGAAGGTTGCCAATGGGATCGGGGCCGACAAACGGATCGGGCGGAACTTCCTCAATGCTGGTATCGGCTATGGAGGCTCCTGCTTCCCCAAAGACTTGGCGGCGTTCATCGCCATCTCCGAGCAGTTGGGCGTGCCTTTCACGCTGCTCAAGGAAGTGCAGAATATTAATCGGCGCATGCGGGAGCGCTTCATTGGCAAAGTGCGCGATGCGCTTTGGCTCCTCAAGGACAAGAAGATCGGGGTTTGGGGACTGACCTTCAAGCCGGACACCGATGATGTGCGGTCCTCCGTGCCGATCGAGGTGGTGAATGATTTGCTCAAAGAAGGAGCCATCGTCAGTGTTTATGATCCCAAGGGGATGGAAAAAGCCCGGGAGTTCAACCTCATTCCCGGAGCGCACTTTGCCAGCAGCCCCCTCGAGGCAGCCAAGGACGCCGAGGCGCTCCTGATTGTCACCGAGTGGAAGGAGTTCCTCCATGTGGATCTGGCCGAGCTCAAGCAGGTCATGCACACGCCGATGATCTTCGACGGGAGAAACTTGCTCGATCCGGCGACGGTGCGGGAGTTTGGCTTCACCTACTCAAGCATCGGTCGGCCTTAATGCCCGGTCATCCACCGGCATCCTCACCGCTGCCCGGTGAAAGAAAAAGTATCCCCTCTGCATCGGCTGCCGCTTCGATGGAGGAAGCCCGGCTGGCCTTGCAAAGGTATTTTGGCTTTGAGGATTTCCGGCCCGGTCAGGGGGAAATCATCCAAGCCATTCTGGCCGGGGAAAACGCGCTGGTTATCATGCCCACTGGAGGCGGCAAATCGCTCTGCTTCCAACTCCCCGCGCTCTTGCGCGAGGGGATCACGTTGGTGGTTTCGCCGCTGATTGCCCTGATGAAGGACCAGGTGGATGCTTTGCGAGCCAGGGGCATCGCGGCTGGTTTTCTCAATAGCAGCCAAAGCGCGGCCGAACAGCGCGAAGTCCTACGGGCGCTAAAACGCGGGGCGATGAAGCTGATTTATGTGGCACCGGAGCGGTTTCGCTATGAGGGGTTTCTGCAAACGGTCGGTCGTTTGCCGCTGAGTTTGTTTGCCATAGATGAAGCGCATTGCATTTCCCAATGGGGGCATGATTTTCGTCCGGATTACTATCGTATCGGGCAAGTGCTGCAAAAGCTCGGGTGTCCGCAGGTGGTAGCGCTCACCGCCACGGCCAGCCCAGCCGTGCAGGCCGACATCTTGCGAGCCCTGCATTTGCCGGAGGCTCGGCGCTTCGTGGCTGGGTTTGCCCGGCCTAATCTCTCCTTGCGCGTGCGCCAGGTGAATTCCGAGGCAGAGAAATTGGCCCGATTGCGGGAATTGGTCCGGGCTCTGCGCACGGGGATCGTTTATTGCGCCACGCGCAAGAAAGTGGAAGCCGTGGCGCGGGAGATGGCGCATTGGAAAGTGCCTTTTGTTTTCTATCACGGCGGTATGAGCGATCGTGAGCGGGCCGCGGCGCAGGACCGCTTCCTCAATGGTGAGGCTGCAGTGGCGGTGGCCACGAATGCCTTTGGCATGGGCGTAGATCGGGCTGATTTGCGCTTCGTCGTTCACTTCGAAGTTCCGGGCAGCATTGAGGCTTATTACCAGGAAGTGGGACGGGCTGGGCGCGATGGCAAGCCCGCCACCTGCGAGTTGTTTTTCCAACATGCCGACATCCGGGTGCAGGAGTTTTTTCTCGAGGGCGCGAACCCTTCGCTGGAAATCATCACTGGCCTTTGGCGCGTGCTTAGGACTCTCGCTCGGGATGATGAGGTGCACCTGCCCCTGGCGGAGCTTGCGAAGGAGATTCCCGGTTGCAAGAACGAGATGGCCGTCGCCAGCGCAATGGTCATTTTGCAGCGGGCTGGTTATCTCGAACGACGCGACGTCCCCGGGCAGCTCACACGGATCACGCGCCTCCTGCGCCCGGAAGTGATGCCGCATCGTCTGGAAATCAATCGCCAGGCGCTGGACAAAAAGGAACGTCTGGATCGGGAACGGTTGCGGCAAATGATCGAGTTTGTGCACACCCGGCAATGTCGCCAGGGATTTATCCTGCGTGCTTTTGGGGAGGCCCATGACCAATCCTGTGGAGCCTGCGATCGCTGCCAAGCGCACGATCAATCCGGAGCTCGTCCTCCGACTCCGGCCGAAAAAATTCTCGTGCAGAAAATGCTCAGCTGCATTGCCCGGATGAGTTGGCGGCGCGGCCAGGCTTGGGAAGGGCGTTATGGAAGGCAGCGGATTTTGCAGGTTTTGTTGGGCTCACGGGCCAAGGCGGTATTAGCGGCTGGCCTCGACCGGCTGAGCACCCACGGCATACTAGCCAGAGAAAGCGAGGCTTACCTGGGCGAGTTGCTCCGAGAGCTCATCGAGGCCGGGCTGGCCTGCACCTCGCCGGGGCAATACCCGACGATTTCGCTCACGCCAGCGGGCGAGTCTGTCATGCGCGGGGCGGAGAACTACCGACTGCGTTGGCCCCTGCACACATCTGGCAACGGGCGGGCTGGAAAGTCTGCTTCGTTGAGGCATGCCCCATCCAAGATAAAATCTGCCCCTCCACCCCGGCGTCGCTTTTTTTGCCGCTCCGGCCCGTGAGAGTCCTAGCTCACGGAAAAACTTTGCCTGTCATTTCCCGAGTTTGCACTTTATTGAGAATCATGAACGAACCTGCGATTGCCGCCAAAAATCCCATCAAGGTCACCCTCGAGGTGGGGAAACACTACTTTTTCTGCACTTGCGGGAAGTCTGCCCAGCAACCCTTCTGCGACGGTTCGCACAAGGGATCGGGCTTCGCGCCGCAGCGCTTCACCGCGGAGAAATCCGGCGACGCTTGGCTGTGTCAATGCAAGCACACGGCGAACCCGCCTTTTTGCGACGGTTCCCACAAACGCCTCTAGGGTTGCTGTTTACCGCCGAAGGACTCTCCGGGGCGGCTTTCAGCCCGCTAAGGTAAATTCCTCACGGTCTTGCAAGGGCTAATCGAGATTGGCGCCCGGAGTTTTGTTGTCGTGAATTGTGACAAATTCTTCACCGATTCCCGCACATTGCCTTTGGCACCAGGCGGGAAATGCCTCTATCAATGAGTGGCATGGAGGATCTGCGCTGGTTTTTGGCATGGGGCCTGGCTTCCTTTGGCCTGCTCGCGGGTTTGCCAGGGCAGGAGACAACCGTCGCTGCGCCTTTGCAACGGATCGCTTTCGGCTCCTGCAATCGGCACGATTTGCCCCAGCCGATCTGGGCGGCCGTCCAGGCTTTCCAGCCCCAGCTTTGGATTTGGCTTGGGGACAACATCTACGGCGATACCGAGAACATGGAATTTTTGGCAGCCAAATGGGAGGCGCAAAAAAACCAGCCCGATTATGCCCGGCTGCGGGCGGCGGTTCGGGTGACGGGGGTGTGGGATGATCATGATTACGGGGTCAATGATGGTGACAAGACCTACCCCCAGAAAGCTCGCTCGCAGGAGCTCTTTCTCGATTTCCTCGATGTGGCCGCAAACGACCCGCGCCGTCAGCAAGAGGGCATTTATGGTGTAGAGCACTTTGGTCCTCCGGGGCAGCAGGTGGAGCTGATTTTACTCGATGTGCGCACCCATCGGGACGCCCCGCGCACGGGAGGAGATATCCTCGGTGCCGCCCAATGGCGATGGCTGGAGAACCAACTCCGGACCGGTTCTCCGCAGGTCACCCTCATCGCGTCGGGGACGCAAATCCTGCCGCAGGAGCATCGCTTCGAGAAATGGGAGGATTATCCGGCATCGCGGGCGCGGCTGCTGGAACTGTTGCAGTCCAGCGGACGGCGCAATGTGATTTTTCTCACTGGAGATCGCCATCATGGGGAGATTTCCCTGTGGCAAGATGCCGGGCCAGGAATCTTGGAGGTTACTTCCAGCGGGCTGACCCACGCGCTGGAGAAAAACCGGGAAGAGCCGAACGCCCTGCGCGTGGGAGAAGTCGTCGGAGAGCTCAATTTCGGCACTCTGGAGATTGATTGGGCAGGGCAAACTTTGCATGCGGCCCTGCGGGATCGCCATGGCGCTGTGCGGGTGGAAAAAATCCTCCCGCTGCAGCCAGAAAAATCCTGAAGATTTTTTCCCGCTCGGGCCTTATCTTGAGCTGTTGACAGGCAAGAGGGCA
Source organism: uncultured Chthoniobacteraceae bacterium (assembly GCA_964595865.1). Lineage (GTDB taxonomy): Bacteria > Verrucomicrobiota > Verrucomicrobiia > Chthoniobacterales > DYNR01 > CAZQRL01. The sequence continues at coordinate 66,305 of CAZQRL010000002.1, read as the reverse complement.
GGTTCAAGATTGCCTCATGGCAACTGTCGCGCGCTCTCTTTCTCAGGTTGGTCCTTTTTCCGTGGAGACTGTCACCCGGGCCGCCCAGCAGTTACGCCAAGCCATGGGGGGGGCGTCCAAGTTGGGCATTGCTTTTACCAGTGCGGATTACCGCCCGATATTGGAAGAGTTCTGCGACATTCTGCGGGTCGAGGGTTGGATGGTGGATGTGGTCGGCTGCACAGGAGCAGGCTGGATTGGCGGGGGGCGCGAAGAGGAGGGGATCTCGGGTTTCAGCCTGCTCGCCTTGGCAAATCCGGCTACGGAATTTCGCGTAGAAGAAATCCGGCATGAGGAATTCTGTGGCTCGCATCGCGGGCCGAGTGCTCTGGCGCTCTTGGACCCGCAGGCTTTGCCCCCAGAACCCTGGTTGGCGGCTTTCAACCAACAACACCCTCAAGCCATCGTCGTGGGTGGATTGGCCGCCGCGAGCGGAAGCCCGACGGCCCAGACAAGTGCGGTTTTTTTCAACGGCCGTGTCTGCGAACGCGGCTTGTTGGTCGGCTGGTCGGGGGGGAATCTCCGGCTTACTGGGTTGGTAAGTCAGGGATGCCGTCCTATCGGGGAGCCGCTAACGGTCACCCGGGCGGAGAACAACGTGGTTTATGCGTTAGGGGCCCAACCGGCCTACCAAGCCTTGGAGTCGGCCTTCCAAACCCTCACCGATCAAGAAAAGTCCACCGCACGTGGCAACCTGCTTGCCGGATTGGCCACGAGCGAATACGTCGAAGAATTTCAGCCCGGGGACTTTTTGGTGCGGTCGATCATTGGAGCCGATCCCAACTCCGGAGCGGTGGTCATCGGAGGTGTTCCTCGGGTCGGCCAAACCCTGCAATATCAATACCGCGATCGGCAGGCCGCGCGCACGGATTTCACCAACCAACTCCGCCAGGCCCAAGCCCGAGTCTCCCGCCCGGTCGCCGCGCTGCTTTTTTCCTGCCTTGGACGGGGTAAGGGCTTTTTTGGTGCTCCCCATCACGATATTTCCTGCCTGGAGGAAGTTTTCGGCAAACTACCTGCTGCCGGCTTCTTAGGACAGGGTGAAATCGGGCCGATTCACGGCGTGAATTGCCTCACAACTTATTCTGCCGCGGTGGGTTTATTCTTCGAGGATGAAGAACCGGTATAGTCTCTGGATCGGGCTAGGTGTCCTGCTGCTGCTTCTCGGGGGCGGTGGCTGGGGATATTGGACCTGGCACCAAGCCCAGGAAAAAGCCAAGGCAAACGAGGTGCCACCCAATCTGCTAGCCTCTGCCGAGCGTCGCGATATCCGCAGCCGCCTGTTGCTCACTGGCGAAATCAGTCCCGCTTTCCAAGTGGAGATCAAATCCGAAATCAGCGGCAAAATTGAGCACATCCACGTGCAGACCGGGCAACAGGTGCAGCGGGGGGATTTGCTGGTGACGATTGACGATAAAGATCTGCTCACCGAGCGTTCGGCAGCCCTCACGGATATTGAGGGAGCGCAGCTGGAGGTAGATAAGCGCAAGGGCAACTGGGAACGAGCCAAGGCGCTTTTTGAGGAAAAGCTCATCAGCAAAGAGGTCTTTGCCAACCTGGAAGCTGACTACCGCATCGCGCAAAATAATCTCACTCGTGCGAAGGCCCGCTTACAAACGGTGGATGACCGGTTAAGCAAAACGCGCCTGCTGGCCCCAGCGGATGGGACCGTGCTCGACCTTTTGGTGGCGGAGGGGCAAGTTGTGGTTGGGGCCACCAGCGTCAATGCCGGGAATGTGCTGATGAATTTTGCCGACCTTTCCCGGCTCTTGGTCCGCACGCACGTCAACCAGCTGGATATTGATAAAATCCAGCCTGGCAGTCGGCTTGCCATCCGCCTGCAAGGGGAGCAAAAAGAGCCCGTCGAGGCGGTGGTGGAGTTCATTGCTCCTGTGGCGACGGTGAAGTCGAACATCAAAGGCTTCGCCGTGGAAGCCGTTGTCAGTCGCTCCGATCCCCGACTGCGCCCAGGCATGTCCGTAAGTCTGGAGCTGCCGGTGGCCGAAGCCAACGGCGCGGTGGCAGTGCCCGTGGCGGCGGTTTTTGGGGATAGCGAGGAGGACCGCCATGTTTTCGTGCGGAATGGTGGTCGCACCGAACGCCGCCAAGTCGTCGTTGGAGTGACCAATTTCTCCTATGCCGAAATCAAATCCGGCTTGGAAGAAGGGGAGCAGATTTTGCTCATTGAGCCGCCCGAGAGCGCACACAATCCTGGCTGATCTCCGGGCATGGCGTTGCTCGAACTCGAGAAAGTGGCCAAGATTTATCGTCTTGGCGACCAACAAATCCGGGCCTTGGATGGGATCAGCTTCGCCATCAGCGAAGGAGAATTTGTCGGCATCATTGGGCCGAGCGGAAGTGGGAAATCCACCCTCTTGCACCTGATTGGCTGTTTGGACACTCCGGATGAGGGCACGGTGCGTTTGGGCGGGAGGGACATCACCCATGCCAGCGGGAATGAGTTGGCCCAGGTGCGCAACCAAGAAATTGGGTTTGTCTTTCAATCCTTCAATCTGCTGCCGCGCTTCGACGTCGTGGACAATATCGCCTTGCCACTACTGTATTCGGGATGGAGCAAAGCCCGTCGGCGGCAACGGGCGGTGGAGCTTGCCGAACGCGTTGGCCTGAGCGAGCGCCTGCGTAATCGCCCCACCCAGCTCAGCGGGGGGCAGTGCCAGCGGGTGGCCATCGCCCGGGCCTTGGCCAATAACCCGCGCATCCTGCTCGGCGACGAGCCGACGGGCAATCTCGATAGCCGCACCGGGGAAGCCATCCTGGGTATGTTCCGCGAACTCCATGCTGAAGGCCGCACAGTCATTCTCGTGACGCACGACCCCGAGATCGCTGCCCGCTGCGACCGGGTGCTGGAGATGAAAGACGGGCAAGTCTGGGGGGACGGCCCTCCGCGTAAACAACCATGAATCTCGCCTCTGCCTTTGAAATCAGCCTGCGGGAAATCTTGGCGCACAAATTCCGCAGTTTTCTCTCCATGCTGGGGATTGTTCTGGGTGTCAGCAGCCTCATGGCCACGCTTGGTCTCACCGCCGGGATGGAACGCGGCACGCGTTACATCCTGCAGCAGATCGGTGGTTTGGAAAAGGTGGGGGTGAACCACCGGGACCTCGGCTCCGACGAGGCAGACTTTTGGACGCTCTCGCCAGGCCGCACCCTCACCGACTCTATCGCCATCCGGCGCTCCGCCCCTCTTGTCTCCCACGTCACGGCAGAACTCCGCCAAGTCCTCCCCGTCGGCTCGGAGAACGCCGAGATCAGCAGCAACGTCATCGGAGCCGAGCCAGACGCCATAGTCATCGAGCAACACCAGTTGCTTGCCGGCCGTTTTATCACATCCTTGGACCTGGAAAAATCCCACCGTGTGGTCGTCTTGGGTTTTTTTGCATATTCTCAACTTTTTCCGGGAAAAAAGGCTGAAGATATTCTTGGGCAAATCATTACAATTCGGCAGATTCCTTACGAAGTCGTTGGGGTTTTTCCTTTTTACGAGCGCGAGGAGGACCGGGTGCGCCGGGAGCGGAACGTTGCCGGGCCTCCCCCCACCCCGGGACGCCGGAGAGGGTGGGATCCACTGCGGCAGAAAAATGAGGCAGTCATCGTGCCATTTACCACTATGTTCTATGATTTCAAATCCGGTCAGTTTCCCGAGAACACCCCGGAGACCGTGCCTGTGGAACGGCTGACGATTCGCATTGGCGATGTGAAGTATTTTTCCGCAGCGCTAGACCAGGTGCGTTCGACTTTGGAGGTCACCCATCGAGGGGTGGAGGATTTTGAGTTTGATACGCGGGAGGATTGGATCGGGCAAATGGAAGCGGGAATGCGGGCTACCCGGATGAGTGGAGGGCTGATTGCGGCAATCAGTCTGCTTGTGGGCGGGATAGGGATCACCAACATCATGCTGGCAAGCATTTCCCAGCGGGTGCGGGAGATTGGGATACGGCGGGCAGTTGGGGCCAAGGCGGCAGATATCTTCGGGCAAATTCTCATGGAGAGCGTTCTGATTGCCTTGCTGGGGGCCGTGGTGGGAATTGGTGCCGGGGCGTTTCTGATGCAGTTGCTCATTTGGATCGCTCCGGCGCAGAATATGCCCGAAATGACGCTGCAGAGTGTGGTTCTGAGTGTGATTTTTGCCGCGGTTGCCGGGGTTTGCAGCGGACTTTACCCGGCCTTCCGGGCGGCGGCGCTGGATCCGATTCAAGCCCTGCGCTACGAGTAGCCGGGTTGGCTTTTGGGGCTCAGAGCAGGGTCGGTTCTTGGGCCGCGTAAACGCGCCGACCTTGCACGTAGGTCGCTAGGGTGGCGTGGGGACCGCCGCGGAAGATGAGCATCGAGAGGAGGTCCTCTGCGGAGTAATCGGCGGCAAAATTTGCCTGGCGTCCGCCGGGAATGACCTTCGCCAGGTCAAGGACCAGGATATCGGCCGATTTTCCGGGCTCGAGGCTGCCGATCTCGTTTTCTTTGCCGAGAGCGCGGGCTGCGGTGGAAGTCGCGGCAGCGAAAAGCTCGACTGGGGAGGGGATAGGGCCGGGCTGAAAGAATGAGCGAGCGACTTGGGCCTCGAGGGCAGAGCGCATGACCTGCCAGAGGTTGAGTTCCGGTCCGGCCGCAACATCCGAGCCCAGACCGATAGGGATTCCAGCTTGGCGGAGTTCGTTCCAAGGCAGGATGCCGCTGCGCAGGAAGAAATTTGCAGTCGGGCAATGGGCGATCTTGCTTCCCGAGTCGCGCAGCAGAGCGATTTCATCCGGTTGGAGGTGCAGACAATGGGCAAAAAGGCTGCGTGGCCCGGTGAGACCGCAATCGGCGTAAACTGCAGTGTAGGAGGCGTGGTCGGGGAAGAGTTCCCGCACGCGGGCAACTTCGGCGTGATTTTCCGCCAGGTGTGTTTGCACGTAGGCGCCGGTCTCCCGGGCCAACTCCGCGGCACCGCGCATGAGCTCCGTCGTGCAGGCGACAGCAAAGCGGGGGCTGATGGCGTATTCAAGCCGACCTTGTGCGGTGTTGTGCCAACGGTTGAGCAGCCGACGGCTTTCGGCGAGGGAGATGGCGGAAATTTTTTCCGGCTCCAAGGATCCGTAGCTACCGCGATCCATCATGACCTTGCCGAGAATGACCCGCAATCCGGAGGCTTCGGCGGCGAGGAAGCACTCGTGACAGCTCTCCTCGTAGATTGCCGCAAAAAGAACCGCTTGGGTAGTGCCATGGCGGGCGAGTTCTCGGAAAAAGTGCGGAGCCAAGGCGCGGGCGGTGGCGGCGTTGAACTGACGTTCCAGAGGAAAAATGTGGCGCTCCAGCCATGGCAATAACCCCTTCTCACAGCGGGCCAGGGCTGGGTATTGCGGCAGGTGGGAGTGGAGATCAATGAGGCCGGGGAGAAGGGCAGTTCCGGAGCCAAACAGCCAGGAGATTCCTTGGGCTTCTGGGAGGTGCTTCAGGCGAACGTATTCTCCCACGTCAAGGATTCGACCATCTTCCACCAAGACCGCGCCATCGCGGATGCCCTGCAGGGAGGTTTTATCCGGGGCATGTAAAACAAAACCGCGCAGACCAAATCGAGAAGCCATGCCGCGCAGGATGCCGTCTGCCAAGGCCACCCGGAAAGCAAAAACGCGATTGTTTTCTCCGGGGTCCATTGGCACGCTGCGGAAAGAAAAACTTACGGCGTGCCGAAACCCTTCTCAACCCAGGCCACTACATTTTTTGCCCGTCTTTCGGCGGATGATACTTTGCTTTACGCCAATGCCGCATTGGCGCAGTATCTTGGACTGCGAAAAGAGTTGCTCGCCAGCACGCCGTTGGAAGTGCTGCGGAGGCGGCTCACCGGAGAGTTGGCGGAATGTTTTCGCTTTGAGCAGCCAGCGGGCCAAGCCAGCCGCTTGGTGACGGACGGGCGGGGCCGGGTTTTCGAGGTGGTGACCTGTCGGGAGGCTGGGGTGCTGGATCTGGCCCTCAACGAGGTTACGGATGCAGCGGCAGTGGTGGATGCTTTGGGGCCGACCTTCGGACTTCCGGAAAGTGAGCTCACGGAGGAGGAGATTCGCACGATTTGGCATCCGGAACGGCGCATTCTCACCCTCAGCCAAACCCGGCTTTGCGATTTGCAAAGTCTGGCGGCGCATCTCGCCCCCGTGGAAATGCGCCTGCTTCTCAATACCTTCCTGGAGGAAACGACAGAAGCCATTCTGGAAACGTCTTCCGCGGTGGGAGCGGTGGAAACTGACCGCGTGCAAGGCATCTATGGAGCCCCGCGGCATTTTCGCGATCATGCCGTGCGCGGTCTGCAAAGTGTTTTTCGGCAAATGGAGCGGGCGCGATTGCTGCGGGCAGGGCTGGCCGGACAAGGTCGGCAACTTCCGCCCCTGGCTGTCGGTTTGGCCACAGGAGAAGTTTTGCTCTCCTCTTTGACGGCGCCCACGGGCACGCGGTTCTCCGCTTCCGGTCCTCTCGTTGCCCTGGCTCGGCAGCTTTCCCGCTTGGCCCGCCCCGGAGAAATCCTGCTCGCCGATTTTACCCTGCGGGCGATTCTGGACAACCTGCCAACGGGTTGGGAGGTGCTGGAAGCGGAATCGGAGCAGGAGCCGGATTTGAGTGATGTGGTTTGGCAAGGAGATGAGATCCAGGCTTTGCCGACGGAACTTGAGCGCAAGGTCACGCTTCTCGGGCCGGGTGTGGTGGCAAATCCGGCGCTGGCGGAGTTTTACTGCGACTATCTCTATTCCATCCGGGCCGAGGGCTTTGAAAACGTGGTGCCGGTCTTGCGGGTGGTGCGTCCCGAGGCTGCCGGGACGGCTATTGATCTCTCGGATGACAATCTTGTCAGCACCCCGGTGGCGCAAGTGCTGGGGAAATACAAGCTCCTGGACGTAATCGGTCAGGGAGGCATGGGCAAAGTCTGGCGGGGGATGGATCGGTTTGGCAATTTGGTGGCGGTGAAGGTGCTGCATGCCGGTGAGGCGGCAGCAGCGGAAACCCTGCGGCGATTTGAGCGGGAAGCCGAAGTCATGGCCCGGTTGCCGCATCGCAATATCTGCCGGATTTTTGAAATCAGTGAGTATGAGGGGTTGCGGTTCATTGTGATGGAATACGTGGATGGGCTGACGCTGGCAGATCTGCTCTACGAGGGGATTTCCACCGAGCAACCATCTCCTGAGCGCACCGATCTGCCGGGGCTCATTCGTTCCCTGCGCACCGAACGGTCCTTGGCGCAAAGCCGCAGCCCGGAAAGCGTTCCCGTGGCGGAATCCTCGGCGCGTCCCACCGTGAGCCGGGTATTGCCCGTGGAACAAACCTTGACCATTTTTGGAAAAATTTGTGAGGCGATTCAATTTGCCCATGAGCATGGGGTGCTGCATCGGGATTTGAAGCCTGGGAATGTGCTGCTGCGTGAGGATGGGGAGCCCTTGGTGGCGGATTTCGGATTGGCCAAGTTGGCTGAGGGCAGTGGCGGAGTTTCCCTCTCCCTTTCCGGCTACATGGTTGGCACTCTGGAAAACATGGCCCCCGAGCAAGCCGAATCCAGCAAGGACGTGGATGAGCGGGCGGATGTCTTCAGTCTGGGCACGATCCTTTTTCAAATGCTCACCGGGCATCGTCACTTTGCCGCCACGGGCAATTTAGTGGCCGATGCCCAGGCCCTCAAGACCTACTCTCCCCCGCGCCTGCGGCAATTCAATCCCGCCTTGGATCCGGATTTGGAGCTCATCTGCCTCAAAGCCCTGCGTCCGGAGCGCGAGCAGCGCTACCGCAGCGTCGAGGCTCTGCGGGCCGATTTGGAGCGCTACCGGCGCGGCGAGGTAATCAGTGCCCGACCAGTAACCGCCTTGGAATTGGCCCGCAAACTCATCAAGCGCAACAGATCCCTTTCCGCCACCATCGCCGCGTTCCTGCTCCTCCTTTCTGGCGTGGCAGTCTGGTCCTTCTGGCAAATTAACGAGCGGCGGTTGGAGGCCGAAGCGGCACTCAAAGCGGCCGAGGAAGAAGCCCGGCGGGCTGACGAGGCTCTGGCGGTGGCGGAACAACAGCAGGCGGTGGCCGAGGCCCGCCAGCGTGAAGCGGAAGCGGCTCTGGCTGCCAAAAGTGAGGCTCTGGAGGCTTTGCAAAAAGCCCAGGCTGAAGCCGAAGAGGCCCGACAAGCCCAATTGAGCGCCACGGAAGAGCGGGCCAAAGCTCTGCAGGAGACCGAAGCCGAACGGGCGGAACGCCAACGCTTGGAGGCGGCGGCCCGAGAAATGGAAGAGGAACTGGCGGAACTGCGCAACCGCGAGGCGCCCCCTGCCGCTGAGGTCGGCCACTCCCACACACCAGATTTGCCGCTGCCGGCGGAGTTCTTGCGTCGCGCGGTGGATGAGGCTCGCGAGGCCTTTCGGCAGGCCGGAACGCTTTTTCTCCTGCGCTTCTCGCCCGGGGATTTGCAACAACACAGTCGCACTCCCCGCGAAGTGGTGGAGCGTCTGCGCGAAGCGTTGGACAAGGTTAGCTTGGCCTTGACAGCGGATCGGCAGTTTGCCCCCGCGCTCCTGTTGAAAGCGCGGCTGCACCTCGCCCTCGGCGAGTGGGACGCCGCGGAAAAATCCCTCGCCGCCTTGCCCGAATCGGAGGATTTTCTCCGGCCTCGACAGGGGTTGCGGGAAGCTCGCGGACTGAATCAGGAGCTTGCGCAAGCTTTGCTGGCGGCCCTGCGTTCCGGGCGCACCCCTGCGGAAAAGCAGGCTGCTGTGCTGGCCACTTTGGATGAAAACTGGTCCGTGGAAAACGAGACCGTGGCGCGGCTGATTCGTTTTTTTAGCCAGGCGACTTCCTTGCGCCGGGTAGGGGGAGCGAGTGGGGCCATCGAGCGGCAGCGCACTGCAGGCGAAGGTCTGCTGCAGTTGGTGGAGGGCCAGCCCGATGCGCAAGTGGTTTTGCGGGTGGGCCGGGCGAATCCCGAGCGCCCCTCCCTGATTCTCTATGCGGCGGCGGCCCTGCGCGACCTTTCTCCTCTCGTTGGAACAAACTGGGACGAAATTACCATCTACGGCGCTCGCGAGCTAGATTGGGAGAGCCTGGCCCGCATCAATCCGCGGGTGCTGGCGGTGTTGGATTCACCTTTGGAAAATCCGCCGCCCACACGCGCAGGGATTCTTGCCCGCGTGGTTGAGGCCGATTTTTCCGGTACGCATCTGGCGCACTCCGGATTTTTGCGCGGAGCCGGAGCCCTGGAAAAGCTCAACCTCTCGGAAACCGGGCTTCCCGAGCTCAATGGCTTGGACAGTCCGCGCTTGCGCTCCTTGAACCTGGTCGGTCTGAACCCGCAGTCGCTCGTTCCGTTATCCCGCCTGCCATTGCATGAGCTGGTAATTGGTCAGGAGCTCGTGGCGGAGCCGCTGAAGCTGCAGCTTTTACGTTTCCACCGCACCCTGCGCCTGCTGCGGCTGCCGAGCGATCCGGCCGATCAATCCACGCAAATTTTCTGGCAAAAACTGGATTCCGGGGAGTATTCCGAGGGGGGCTCGAGTGCCCATACCGATTCTGAAAAACCATCCCCACTCGGAGAAGAACCATGAATGAGTCCGCGCGTTTGCAACGCTCTCGTGCAGCTGTGGAGCAGGGACATCTGCTGCCCCAGGCTGGAGCCAACATCGAGCTGCTGCTCTCAGGAAGCGCCCGGGAGTTGGATGCCCAGGTCGTAGATGCCTTGTTGGCGGCGGAGCAGTGGTCGGAGCTCAACGACCGCTTTTTCCAGACCTTGAGTTTTGGCACCGGCGGATTGCGAGGGCGCACGATCAGCCGCCACCCTTCCCCACTGGAGCAAGGTGGGAAGCCCGCCGGAAGTCGTCCAGAGTTTCCCTGTGTCGGCACGAATGCGATGAATTTTTTTAACGTGAGCCGGGCTACACAAGGGCTGGCGCGGTATTTGCTCGAGTGGTTTCAACGCGAGGGGCGTCCCGGTCGCCCAGCAGTTTGTATCGCCCATGATACCCGCTATTTTTCCCGGGAGTTTGCCGAGCTCACGGCCAAAATCCTTGCGGAGCTGGGCTGCGACGCCTGGCTTTTTGCCAGTCATCGCTCCACTCCGGAGCTCTCCTTCGCCATTCGGTATTTGGGAGCGCAGGCCGGGGTGAACATCACCGCCAGTCACAACCCGCCACCCTACAATGGCTACAAGGTTTATTTTGAGGATGGCGGACAAATTGTTGAACCGCATGCCTCGGGCATCATTGCCCGGGTGCGGGAAGTGCCCGGGGAGCGCTACGAACCTTGCGCGGAAGCCGCCCGCGGTGAGGTGCGAGAAATTGGGCCCGAGGTGGATGCGGCCTATCTCGAGAAACTCAAGGGAATGGTTATGGAGCCTGAGGTCATTGAGGGGGCCAAGAATCTGCGTTTGGTTTATTCGGCTTTGCATGGCACGGGTGGGGTGATTATTCGCCCGCTCTTGGAAGCCTTCGGGTTTCAGTTTTCCACGGTAAGCTCGCAGGATGTGCCCGACGGAGGCTTCCCGACCGTGGCTTCTCCGAACCCGGAAGTGGCGGCCGCGCTGGATTTGGCGGTGCGGCAAGCCGATGCCGAGGGGGCAGACTTAGTGCTGGCTACGGACCCGGATGCTGACCGCATGGGGGCGGCGGCGCGCGGGGCTGACGGGCGCATGCATTTGCTCACAGGGAATCAGATCGGCTCAATTCTCGCTTGGCACCGACTGCAGCGGCAGTTTGCCCTCGGCTGGCTCAATGATGCCAATCGGCAGCATGCCACCTTGGTGAAGACTTTTGTCACCACCGATCTGCAAACCGAGATCGCCCGCGGCTTTGGTGTGCGTGTCGTCAATACGCTCACCGGCTTCAAATACATCGGAGCCAAACTGCGGCGCTACGAAGAAGCGATCCCAGCTGAGCTGCGGGCCAATTACCGGAGCCTTTCGGAAGCCGAGACCCGGAAGCTACGCCTGCAATACTCCACCTATTTTGTTTTCGGTGGGGAGGAAAGTTACGGCTACAGCGGAGCGGATTTTGTCCGCGACAAGGATGCCAACAGTGCCGTGGTGATGCTCGCTGAAGCTGCGGCTTATGCTCACTCCCAAGGTCTGTCCTTGCTGGGGCTTTTGGACCGTATCTACGCGGAATTCGGCTACTACGCCGAGCGCGGGGAATCCATTACCTTGGAGGGTGCCCAGGGAGCCGAGCAGATTAAAAAGTTGGTGCGTTCTTACCAAGCCCATCCGCCCGCAGAATTGGCAGGGCGTCAAGTCGAGGCTTTGCGGGATTTTTCTCAACCCGGACTCCGGGATGAAGAGGGCGAGGAGTTGCCGACAGAAAACATGCTGCTCTTCAACCTGGTTGGTGGCTATCGCGTGGCGGTGCGTCCCTCGGGCACGGAGCCCAAGATCAAATTTTACCTTTTCGCCGCCGAGGGGGCGGGGAGGGGGATTTCGCCAGAGGCCCTGCCTGGAGCGAAAAGCCGGGCTGCCGAGGGATTGGCCGCGATGTGGGAGTGGCTGCAGGCTGACGTGGAGCGTCGCCTGGCCTCCGAGTAAACCTGACCCTCAGCGGGAAATGTCTGCCTGGTCGAGGAGGATGAATTCCTCGCCCAGCAAAACATTCGTCGCGCACTCGGCGTCGTCTACATGCAACGCCAAGACGGCTCTTCCGCGCGGGCGGATGAGCAGCGGATAGCTGAAGAAAATATTCACCTCCGCCATCAACAACGCCGCCAGGACCCGCGGCAGTTCCACCGCGCCTTCCTGCATCTCCACCAAGAGCACGGTGCACTCGCTGAAGGGAATCCCCTGTTGCTCAAAAATCCGCGCTACCCCATCCGGGTCGTTGACGATGATGCGTCCGATCGCCGACTCCGAGGTATCCACGATACTCAAGGCCAGGACGACAATGTTGTTTTCCTGCAGAAGCTTCACGATCTCCAGGAGAGCTCCGACTTTGTTTTTCAGAAAAATCGAGAATTGGCGGACTTCGGGACCGGCGGCTTTTTCTGTGGTAGAGAGGGTGGGCATGGCGGTTATTTATAGGAATAGACAAGCGCGAAAGTCGAGGCTGCGGGCGCTTTTACTCGCAGGTAGTAGGGGCCGGTTTCGGTGGGAGCGACTCCGAGAGCAAAGATGCCTTGGTCCTCGTAGGTCTCGCCCGAAATGAGTTCGCCCGCCTCATTAAAAATCTGCACCTGCAGCGATCCAGCCGGATAGGTGGGGGCAGCTGTGGCGGCAGTGAACCAATAATAATTGCCCGCAAACAGAAAGACCTCCAGCGGCACCACAGGGTCGCCGGGGGAAAGCGCCCAAAATCCATCGCGCAGTTTGTAGCCATCGTTGGAAAAGGCGCCGGCCACATCCAGGGCGCGGGTGCGGGCCGTGAAGACCGGATCATTATTTGCCGCGCCCTCTGTTTGTGCACGCAGGGCGGCAGAGCTCAGCGCGAGCAGCAGGATAATAATAGCGATGGGGCCAAAGGGTCTCATGGAGAGCGGAGGTTATTCGGGAGAGGGGGAAGCTTCCGCGGGTGGGGCCGGAGGTTCCGCACTTTCGGCGGTGATTTCGTTCGGAACTTCCCGGCTGAGGATGCCCGCCAGCAACTCCCCGGCCCGACTTTCTAAGGACTGGAGTTGCTCGGGGGTGAATTCTTGGCCGGTGGGCAAGACCAAGCCCTGTTGGATGGTTCGCAGGCCTTCTGTGAGATTCACCACCAGCGGATCGGTGCGGGTTTTTTCCGGGAGTGTCTCCAGACGATCCAGCAGGTAAAGGGCGATATCGGATTGCTGGAGGAGGTTGGCCACGGCGGGCTCGGGGGTGTCGCCGATGATGAGCAAGACGGACTGCAGGGCTCGCAACCAAGCTCCGAGGGCGATGAAGGTCAGCAGATCGGCGTCTTTTTGCTCGTCCAGAGCCAGGGCAATCTCATTGCGCGTGGCTTCCAGTTCCTCTTCCAGAACCATCCATTCGTTGTTCTCCGCAAACTCATTGATGCTGCGCCCCCGGGCCATGACGCCTTCGCTGACGTTGAGCTTTTTCGCCAAAGCCAGGATGTCCCGGCCGATGTTTTTCACTTCCTGGCCGTTCTGTTGTTCCACGGCGAGATATCCATCCGCCACACCGGCCCCGAGGTTAAGGGCCAGTTGCGGACGAGAGGAACTGCCGAGATTTAGGGCTGCCCGCCCGGCCAGCAGCCAATTCGGGCTTCCGGTTTTTTCCAAGGCGGCAAAAAACTCTCCGGGCGAGGGCAGAGAGAGCGTGAGCTCGGAGCGGGCTTGCGCCCTCTCCTGGGGCGTCATTCCAGGTTTGCTCTGAGCCTGAGTTGCAGTCACCAAGCCGACCCCGCAGAGAACCAGCCAGCCGAACAAGGCAATCCGACCTGCGGCCCTGCGGCGACAACGGACTCGAGCTGGAAAAAGGATTGGCATAGCCACGTCTTTAGTTCACCGCGCCCTGACTGACCAGATTCTTTCGCAGCCTTCTCGCCTGACATTTTCTTCACTCTTTGCAAGATCGTCTTGCCATTCCCTACCTTTGCGATAGGAATATCCCACGATGCAACGTTTAGCTTGTTTCCTTTTTCCACCAGCCACCTTGGCGTTCGTTTTGAGTTGGAACATCGCGGCCGTTTCGCAAGCAGCGGAGGGGATTCGGACGGAGTCCGTGCAGCCCGACGAGTGGACGGCTGCGGAAGAGGCTCCGGGGACCGTTCGACCGGTGGAGACGGCGATGATTTCGGCAAAGATTTCTGGGACCTTGTTGGAAGTGAACGCCGATCCGGGGCGGGTAGTGCGCGCGGGGGATGTGTTGGCGCGGATTGATGATCGCGAGATTCGCGCGCGCTTGGACAATGCTCGGGCGGCGTTGGTGCAGGCGGAGCGCGACTATGTGCGGTTTGAAAAATTACACGCCGACCGGGTGGTGACAACGCAGGAGTTTGAAGGTGCGCAGACCCGCCTGCGCAGCGCCCGGGCTACCGTCGAAGAAGCGGAAACTCTCCTCGGCCATGCCACCGTCGAAGCCCCTTTCGACGGAGTGGTCACTCGACGGTTGGTGCAGCGCGGTGACTTGGCGGTGCCAGGTCGTCCCTTGGTGGAGCTAGAAAATCCCGGGGCCTTGCGGCTGGAGGCTCAGGTGCCGGAATCGCTGGTGATGGATCTGAGTGTGGGAGAAGAACTGCCAGTGTTGGTGGATGCCGCCGGGGCCACCCTGACGGGACGGATTGTGGAAATTGCCCCGGCCTCCGATCCGGCCTCCCGCACGGTTCTGGTGAAACTGGATCTGCCGGCGGCGGACCGCCTGCGCTCTGGTCAGTTCGGCCGGGTGCGGATCCCCACCACCGCTGAGCCGGCCCTGCGTTTGCCGGAGGCGGCGGTTTTTTCCCGAGGGCAGCTCGATTTTGTCTATGTGGTGCAAAATGGTGTAGCCAAATTGCGCATCGTTCGTCCGGGGCGGCGTCACGAGGGGAAAGTGGAAATTTTAGCTGGATTGGATCCGGGTGAGACGGTGGTGGTTCAGGGCGTGGAAAAACTCGCCGACGGCCAACCGCTCAATGGCCAACCTTGATTGTTGAGACCATGACGCACCACGAAAAAACCTCCCCGGAGGTGACGTCGGGCACCGAGGCTACGGGCATTGCCGGTAGCATAGCCCGGATGTTCATTGATTCCAAGCTCACCCCTCTCTTCATCGTGGCCTCGATTTTGCTCGGGTTGGCCGCCATCATCTTGCTGCCGCGTGAGGAGGAACCGCAAATCATTGTGCCGATGATTGATATCATTGTGGCCATGCCGGGAGCCGGGGCGGAAGAGGTAGCGGAGCGGGTGACCCGTCCCCTGGAGAAACTCCTCTGGGAGATTTCCGATGTGGAGTATCTTTACTCCATGTCGCGTCCCGGGGAGTCCCTGGTGATTGTGCGCTTCAAGGTCGGGACCAATGTCGAAAAGGCTTTGGTCCTGCTCAACCAGAAGCTGCAGATGAATTTCGATCGCATCCCGCACGGGGTTTCCATGCCTCTCATCAAACCCCGCTCGATTGATGACGTGCCGATTCTTGCCCTCACCTTTCACAGTTCCCGCTACGACGCGCAAACTCTGCGGGCTTTGGCTGCTCAGGTAGATGATCGGATCAAGGGAGCCACCAACGTCGCAGAAACCCGGCTCATCGGGGGGCGGGAACGCACCGTGCGGGTGCTGCTGGACCCGGCAGCTTTGGCGGCTCGTGGGCTTACGGCGGTGGGCATTATTCCGATGTTACAACAGGCCAACCGGCAAACCACGGCCGGAGGCCTCCCAGGGAATAATCGCGAGATCATTGTGCAGACCGGGGGATTTTTGCAGGATGTGGAGGATGTGCGCAACGTTGTGGTGGGCGTGGCCGGAGGGCATCCGATCTATCTGCGCGATGTCGCGACCGTAACTGACGGGGCGGCCAAAGCGACGGACTATGTCTTCTTTGTGTCCGGGGCGGAAGCTTTCCCCGACGGGACTCCCCAACCCGCCGTCACTCTCACTGTGGCCAAGCGTCCAGGGGCCAATGCCATCACCGTGGCCCGTGAGGTGCTGCAGCGGGTGGATAGCCTGCGCGGGAGCCTGATTCCGGATGATGTGGAAATCACCGTTACCCGCCATTACGGCGAGACCGCAGCGGAGAAATCCAATGAATTGCTTTTCCACATGGCCATTGCCGTGGTTGGGGTTTCGCTTCTGATTCTTTTTGTTCTCGGCTGGCGGGAGTCCCTCATCGTTGCCATCGCCATCCCGACCACCTTGGCCCTCACGCTGCTGGTGTTCTACCTCTACGGCTACACGCTCAATCGCATCACTCTGTTTGCGCTCATCTTCTCCATTGGGATTCTGGTGGATGATGCCATCGTCGTGGTGGAAAACATCGTGCGTCATTTGCACCTGCCGGGAAGTCGTGGACGCTCCATGAGTCAGGTGGCAGTGGAAGCGGTGGCGGAAGTGGGCAACCCGACCATTCTGGCCACGCTGGCAGTGATCGCAGCCATTTTGCCGATGGCCTTTGTCGGAGGGCTGATGGGCCCCTACATGCGACCGATTCCGGTGGGCGCCACGGCGGCAATGGCTTGGTCCTTGTTGGTGGCCTTTATGGTCACCCCGTGGGCAGCGCGCCGCATTTTGCGTGAGGGTGGCGGACATGGCCATAAACCTGCTGCCGAGGAGAAGGAAGATATATTTACCCGGCTTTACCGTCGCGTGATGGATCCGCTCATTCATCATCCTGCTTGGCAAGGGCTCTTCCTGCTTGGCTGTGTCCTGCTCCTGGTCGCTTCGATGGCTTTAGTGGGGATCGGCTGGGTGAAAGTCAAAATGCTTCCCTTCGATAACAAGAGCGAGTTTCAGGTCATTCTAAACATGCCCGAAGGCAGCAGCTTGGAGCGCACGGCCCAGGTTGCCCGCGAAATGGCCGAGGCCATCCGCCAGGAGCCTGAAGTCACCGACATTCAAGTGTATGTTGGCACGAGTGCGCCCTTCAATTTCAATGGATTGGTGCGGCACTACTTCCTGCGTTCGGGCAATCATGTTGCCGATCTCCAAGTCAACCTGCTACCGAAGCACGACCGTAAAGCTGTGAGCCATGACATTAGCAAGCGGGTGCGTCCCGTCTTGGCAGAGATTGCCCAACGTGCCGGGGCACGAATCGCGGTGGCCGAGGTGCCTCCAGGGCCGCCCGTTTTGCAAACTATCGTGGCGGAAATCTATGCCCCAACACAAGCTGACCGCTTCAAACTGGCTGAGGCGGTCAAGGAAATCTTCCTGCAAACCCCCGGGGTGGTGGATGTGGACTGGTATTCCGAGGCTGACCAACCGGAGAGTCGCTTTGTCATAGATCGGGAAAAAGCGGCCCTCAGTGGAATCAGCACGGAAACAATCTCCCGCACCCTGCAAGTGGCCGTGGGAGGCTTGCCCGTGGATTTGCTGCATGATGATCGGGCGCGCGAAGACGTGAATATCGTTTTGGAAATGCCGGAGAGCCTTGTCTCCAGGCCGGATGATCTCTTAGCTCTCCGCGTGCGGCCTGGAGATGGCAATGCGCTCGTCGAACCTCCCGTGGGCCAGCAACCCCCCGACCGTGTAAGTCCGGCGCTCATTCCGTTGCGGGAGTTGGTCCGCATCGAATCGCGCATCCGCGATAAAACCGTGCACCGGAAGAACCTGTTGCCAGTTACCTACGTCATCGCCGATGTGGCTGGCATCGTGGAGAGCCCTGTCTATGCCATTCTCGGGATGAACTCCGCCATCAAAAAGCTCAACGGGGAAGTTTTTGGCGGCCCTGCAGGGAGCCGGGTGGAGATTTACAACGCGTTTATGCCCGACAGCGAGGATCGTCCGGCCATCAAATGGGACGGAGAATGGCATATCACCATTGAAGTCTTCCGAGATCTGGGGTTGGCCTTTGCGGCCGTGCTGGTGCTCATTTATCTCCTCATGGTGGGGTGGTTCCGCTCCTTCCTCACGCCCCTCATCGTCATGGCGGCGATTCCATTTTCCTTGGTGGGGATTCTTCCGGCGCATGGCCTCATGGGAGCATTTTTCACGGCTACGTCCATGATCGGCTTTATGGCTGGAGCGGGAATCGTGGTGCGCAATTCTATCATCCTTGTGGACTTCATCGAGCAGCGGTTGCGGGAGGGCATGCCTCTGGCTGAGGCGGTGGTGGATGCCGGAGCGGTGCGCTTCCGTCCGATGTTGCTGACGGCGATGGCCGTGGTGGTGGGAGCGAGTGTGATTTTAGCGGACCCGATTTTCCAAGGGTTGGCCATTTCGTTGATGGCGGGCGAAATTGCCTCGCTATTACTCTCGCGCTTGGCGGTGCCGGTGCTCTACTACCTGGCCAATCGGAAAAAACATCCGGCTCAGGTCACTACGTAGCTAGAGATTCGCCCGCGCCAATCGGGAGGGCAAATGTCGCAACGAGCACCCTTCAAATTTTGCAGCCTTTTTCCAAATCGAGATTCTCAGCGTGCTCCCTGGGAAGAGGCTGAGTCACTGTTCAGGAGAGATTACGCAAAGGCGCAGAAATCTGCGCGACCTGGTGGAGAGGTCCAAAGGATCCACAAATAAGCACGGTTGGCCGAGGGTAACCTAATCCGTCAGATCGGCCAGATCGGACCAACTAGCCCGATCGCTACGAGCTTGCGCGATAAACCGCAGCTCGGCCCTCTTCCGCGGGGTAAAGCTTGGGGTGACTCGCCCCCGCTGCCCCCCCCGCTTGGGTCACCGGCCAGCTGGTAGCGTTCCCGGGGGTGGTAGCAAAAGCGTATTCGAGGAGATTGTGAGTACCGTCATTGTCGGGTCAGCGGTGTCTGCGGCAGACGGTTGCGTTTCGTCCGCACCAAAACACCTTAGCCGCCAACCGGCAAGCGGTGAGAGCTCGCCCGCACCAAGGTCAACGCGTGGGCCGATACGGCTGACGGCCGCCCTCGAAATCCCAGCGGCTGTCGGGCGTGGCAAAGGCGGGCTCGCCCACGTCCACCGCCGGGGAATCGGGCTTGATGGGCAGATCGGGCGTCGCTCCAATCGAGCGGAATCGCGGGTCGGTGAAAAGGGCAATTGCATCCTGACCGGAGGTGGACTTCCAAGCCGCAAAGCCCGTCCGTTTGGTGGTGTTCCATTTCCAGCGGGCGGCATTCGCTCCGGTGGCGGATAAATAAAGATTCCGGGCAAAGGTGTTAATGACGTTTTGCGTCGCGGCGACAGGAAACGTGACGAGTCAGTTGGCTGCTCCCCTATGGATGATATCGTGCCGGAACGCGCACTTGCTCGTGCGGAAGCGGAGCTGGATTGCGCCGTTGCCCCAAATGAGCGTGTCGTTGTTCCAAAACGTATTGCATTCGATTGTGCAGCCTTCCGTGCCGCCGGTGCCGGTGACCGCATATCCGCCGAGATAAAGCCCGGTCTGGGGGTTACGATAAAGAAAATTTTCGCGCAACGTAATTTCGGAGCTCGTTTTTCCGGCGATTTCGCTGGCGAGCTCGACGCCGATAATATTGTCGCGGGAAATGTTTTGCTCGATAAGGATGCGCGTGCCGCCATCCTATAAATCCCGCCTGCGCTGTAATCACCCGCGGAATACGCCGGGTTGCCTTCGGAAGTCACACTCCAGACTGAAGTGCTCCCGAAAAATAGGACAGGTCGTTAAGATAGAAAGAGCGACCTAAAAATGAGGGAAAACGGAGCAAAGAAACGGCGGCGCAGACACCGTCTGGAGGTGAAAGCGCCGGTGGCTTTGGAAGCCATTCGGGAACGAAAAACCATCAACGAGATTGCCGCAGAGAGCGGGATACACCCGACGCAGGTGAGTGCCTGAAAGCGGGAAGCGATTCAAGGGTTGCCTCAAGTTCTGGGCCGTGGGGCCGCAGAAGCCATGAGGCGGAGTCAAGATCTGGAGAGCAGTCTTTTTGCAGAAGTGGGGCGGCTGAAATGCGAACTCGACTGGCTTAAAAAAGTATGGAGCTTTGGCGTGCATCAGAGGCGAGCCCTGGTGGAAAGGCTAGGGGCGCAATTCGATCTGACCCGGCAATGCGAGTTGTTGGGAGTCCGCCGCAGTTCGCTCTACTACACGCCTGTGGGAGTGGGTGCGGAGGATTTGATCGTCATGCGCCATCTCGACGATTCCTACACGCGTTGGCCTTTTTAGGAGGTTCGGCGCATGCGGGAAACTAGGGGTCAGGCTGTAAAATGTTATTGCATCTACTCTTCCAAGGTCTTGGGCAATTTTCTCAGGTCTTCTTCTTTTCGTTTTAACCGCCAGAGATGTTGCCTGACGTTGGCCGCACTCTTCATCTGCAGTCTTTGATTTATCCCCTCCATATTCACGATGGTGGCTCGGGCAATCCGGCTGGTAATGGCGATCTTGCGCAAGTCGCCTCTGGGCAACTCCGGCAGGTCGCTTTCTTTCAAGCCGGCGATTCGGAGTCCTTCGGCCATAAACCAGTTGGTCAAGAATAACGTTTTACAGCCTGACCCCTAGTTTCCCTATTCATCGGCCTCATCGCTCCTCTTCCGACCGCGATGTTCGCAAATACCAGCTCTTTCCACCCTTTCCCATCTTATCGCTTGTTCTCATTCCGGGTGGCTTTCGGAATGAGCGCAGAGTCGCTCATGGCTCGCGAAACTGTCGCTACGTGGACACCCGCAGCTCGAGCCGCGTCTTTGAGGGTAATCCGGCGAGCGCGGTTGGGGGATTGACTTTTGAAAAACTGGGCGCGGTCGCGCGTAGAGCAGGATCGGGGTCATGGCAAGGAGCGAGCGACGCGCATCCCCTCTGCGGGCTGGGCTCGCCGGCGCAACGCCGCCTGCCGGCCAAAGCGCACAGCAACGCGACCATGCCGAGTTTTTCAACAGTCTGGTAATCCACCCCCTCCAACCCCTGAGAAATTTTTTCTCCCCGGAACTCTCGCTAGCGGGCTGACGGAGAAAATTTTTCTGTAAGTTGAGAATTGTATTGACGAGACGACGCACTCTTCTAGTTTAACACATTCACGTTATGCCAAACAAAAGGACCTTTTCTGCCAAAGCCCAAAAAATTGACCGCCAGTGGTGGGTGGTTGATGCGGCCGATCAGGCACTCGGCCATGTCGCGGTGAAAGTTGCCAATCTCCTCCGCGGCAAAGGAAAATCCACCTACACACCGCATGTTGACAATGGAGATTTTGTCGTCGTGATCAATGCCGAGAGGGTTCGCATTGGTGGAAAAAAAGAGGTGCAGAAGACCTACATGAGCTTTTCCGGCTACGTGGGGGGGCACAAATCGGAAACCTTTCGCGCCCGTCGGGATCGTCGCCCGACTTTGCTGATCGAGCGGGCCGTGCGGGGCATGATTCCCCACAACCGTTTGGGACGTGACGTTTTCCGAAAGCTCAAAGTTTACAGCGGCTCAGAACACCCCCACGCCGCCCAAAATCCACAACCTGTTTAATCATCCGCTCGTCTGAGCCTACCCAGTCTCATGTCCACGACCACCCCGATTCTCGCCACCGGCCGCCGCAAGACTGCAGTCGCCACTGTGAAGCTCGTTCCCGGCACCGGAAACTTCGACGTCAACGGGAAAGACTTTACGGAGTATTTTCCCAGCCTGAGTTTGCAAAATACCATCCTCAAGCCCTTGGAATTGGCCAACGCCATCCACGGCTACGACATCACTGCTAAGACAATGGGGGGTGGGATCACTGGCCAAGCTGGTGCTCTGCGGTTGGCGCTCTCTCGGGCTCTGCTGGAAACTTCCAGCGAATTGCGCGCGGTATTGAAAGAGGAAGGTTTATTGACGCGCGATCCCCGGATGAAAGAGCGCAAAAAATCGGGTCAGCCCGGAGCTCGCAAGCGCTTCCAATTCAGCAAACGCTGATTCTTTCCGGCGAGTGGGTCGGCTATCGTTGCCATTCCTCATGCCCTCGCGCCTAGTTTTATCGCTGCTCCTCCTGGCAGGGACTTTCGTTCTCCCCCTGGTGAAGGCCCAAAGTCCGGTCGAGTTTCAAGTGGGAGCCTTCACCTTTCTGCGGCCCATAGGGTTTGCTTGGGTGGCGAGCAATTCCCCCATGCGCAAAGCGGAACTCTCCTTCGCGGGCGCGGATGGGACTGCGGAGGTGACTTTCTTTCACTTCGGGCCCGGGCAGGGAGGCACTCCGCAGGCGAATATTTCGCGGTGGCTCGGGCAGTTCCAAGAGCCGGTGGAGTCCTTGCAAGCCAGCACCGCCTCGCAAACGATTGGCCAGACCCGAGTAACCCTGCTTTCGGCGCGGGGCACTTTTCTTAGCGGCATGCCGGGACAACCGACCACTCCGATGCCTGGATACGCCCTGCGCGGGGCGATCCTAGAAAATTCGGGTGGCGATGTTTATGTGAAGATGACCGGGCCGCAGGCCACCGTGGACGCGGGAGCGGAGGCATTTGACAAAATGGTTTTGGATGCGGCCGCGCGCCTGGCTGCGCCAGCGCAGCCTTGAATCCGTGGTGACGGGTTCTGCGGGGTTGAAGCCAAACATCTCACTGCTGCCGCTTGCGCAAACAACAACCGTCGGGCAAGCTATCTCTATGCAAACAGAGACGTGGCAACGGCGGGATGAGTTTCCCATTCTGGCCCAGGAAGTGCATGGACGCCGGTTGGTGTATCTGGATAACGCCGCCACGTCGCAAAAGCCCCGTCGGGTGTTGCAGGCGATTTTGGACTTTTACGAAACCAGCAACGCCAATGTGCATCGCGGAGTGCATGCCTTGGGTGATCGGGCTACTGCCGCGTTTGAGGGAGCGCGGAAGCGGGCCGCCGAGTTTTTTGGGGCGCAAGCCAACGAAATTATTTTCACTCGTGGCACCACGGAAGGAATCAATCTCGTCGCGCAGGCCTGGGGGAACCAAGCTCTCCAACCAGGCGATCGAATTTTACTTACCGAGCTGGAACACCATAGCAATCTGGTGCCCTGGCAAATGATTGCCGCGTGTAAAGGAGCCACGCTGGCCTATCTGCCCGTGCGAGCGGAGGATGGGCAGTTGGATTTGCGCCGACTCGACGAATTGCTGGCTCCGCCGACGCGGTTGATGGCCTTGACGCATATTTCCAATACCCTGGGCACCGTGAATCCCATTGCGGAGCTGTGTGCGGCAGGTCGCGAGCGCGGAGTTCTCACCCTTGTGGATGCGGCCCAAAGCGCGGGGCATCGTCCGATCCAGGTGCGCGATTTAGGCTGTGATTTTCTTGCCTGCTCCGGTCACAAAATGTGCGCTCCAATGGGTATTGGAATTTTGTTTGGGCGGGCGGAATTGCTGGAAGCCATGCCGCCTTGGCAGGGTGGGGGAGAAATGATTTCCAAGGTGACCTACGAGGGCAGCCGGTGGAATGTGCCTCCCCACAAATTCGAAGCCGGGACGCCCAATGTGGAAGGAGCGGTGGGGTTGCATGCGGCCATGGATTTTCTTGAGGAAATCGGCCGGGAGCAAATCGCCCGGCACGATCTGCAGTTGGCCCGGCTGGCGATGGAGGCGATTGCGGGACTGGAGGGAGTGCGGGTTCTCGGCGTGCCTTTGGGCAGTGCTTCCGAGCACGCTGGGGCGGTGAGTTTTGTCGTCGAAGGGGTGCATGCGCACGATGTGGTGACGTTCATGGACCAACGAGGTGTCGCACTGCGGGGAGGTCACCACTGCAATCAGCCTTTGATGAAAAAACTCGGAGTTCCGGCCACCGCACGGGCTTCCTTTTATTTCTACAACACGGCTGAGGAGATCCAGGTCTTCGCGGAGGCTTTGCAGGAGGCCGTGCGATTCTTTCGCGGTTGATTTGTCATGGAAACACCTGCTCCTGATTCGCCCGAGGCCCTTTACCAAGAAATTATCCTCGACCACTCTCGCCGCCCGCGCAACCAGGGTGAATTGGCCTCTGCCCAAGTGCGGGTCGAAGCGGAGAATCCGCTTTGCGGCGATGAGTTGGTGCTTTTTTTGCAAGCCGAAGGGGGCAAAGTCATGCGCACGGCTTTCACCGCGCAGGCGTGTGCGATTTGCACGGCCTCGGCTTCCTTGCTGACCACCAAAATGCGGCAGATTCCCTTCGCCGAAGCTCGAGTGCTTTCCCGGAACTTCCAGAGCCTGCTGCAACTACCCGAAACTTGTCCAGCGGCACCGGAGCCCAAGCTGGGGGATTTGCGAGCCTTGCAGGGTGTGCGGAAGTTCCCCATGCGCGTGAAATGTGCCACGCTGCCCTGGCATGCGCTCGACCAAGCCTTGGAAGAAGCTGCCGCGAAGGGGCTCTAAAGCGTCGCGTTGGGTTACTTTCTCGCCGCGCGGGATTGATCGTAGAAAATCCGCACATCCGGCGAGGCCGTACTACCGAGAAATTCCTTGGCCCGCATGAGGGCCCGGCGCGTAGCCACGGTGAGGTTTTCCTCCGCCGGAAAGACATTTTCTGGCCCCAGGCGATCAATGAGGCGGCTGCGTTGCATCACTTTGAGCACCTCCGGCGGCGCGCCACTCACCAGCAAGAGGCGGTTGTCCTTTTTGAGGAAAGAATGCAGGCCATCCATCGCATGCACGGCGGTGGCATCGAGGTGGCGGGCATTTTTCAAGCGCAGGATGACCACCCGGATATTGGTGTCCTTGGCCAGCTGGCGCACCTGTTCTTCAAACATTTCTGCCGCACCGAAGAAGAGCTCCCCTTCGACGTGAATGATGGAAATCTCTGGGTTGGCCCGCTCTTTGGGATCGCGGATTTCGCGCATGGAATCGTCGTCCATGTTATATTCCACCAAATGCGGAGCACTGGCTTTGCGCAGGAAAAGCACCAACGAGGCCAGGACTCCAATATAGATGGCGGTGTCGAGGTGGAGAAAGAGTGTGCAGAAAAAAGTGAGCAAAAGAACCGAGGCATCGCTTTTAGTGGCAAAAAAAGCGGACCGGATGTGCTCGAAGTTGATCAGTCCGAGTCCGAGGTAAACCAACATCCCGCCGAGCGCGGCCATGGGGATGGTTTTGGCCACTGGAGCCAGCAGAAGAAGGAGCATGGCCACCCAGAGCGCACACAGGAGCCCCGAAATGCGCGTAGTCGCCCCGGCGCGGAAGTTGAGGGCCGAGCGCGTGAGGCTACCGCCTCCCGGCATGCACTGGAAAAAAGCACCAACGAGCTGAGAGAGCCCCAAGCCGATGAAGTCCTGATTCGGATTCAGCTTTTGCCCGCTAAAAAGGGCGATGCCTTTGGCCAGAGAGATACTCTCGATACAGCCGAGCAGGGCGATGGCAATGGCCGGGGCCGCCAGATCGGCAATCAGGCCGATGGAAAAGTGCGGTATCGCAAAAGACGGCAGCGAAGCCGGAAGTTCCTTGGCCACCATGACGCCGTGTTCCTCCAGTCCGAAGATCCCCACTACGGCTGCCGACAGGGCCATGGTGGTGAGAGCCATGGGAAAGTTCGCAGCCCATTTTTTCCCGGCGTAGAGAAGCAACAGAGTTCCCAGGCCGATGCCCAGCGCATAGAGGTTTGTCTCCGCCGCGTGGTTCAAGGTTTCAGCAAAACGCCCCAGCAGGTGGTGAACCGGCGGCAGCTTGAGCCCAAGGATGACCGGGATTTGGTTCAAGGCGATGAGCAGACCCGCGCCACTAGTGAAGCCTACCAGAACACTGCGGGAGATAAATTGGGCTAAGCTGCCAACTTTCAGGAGGCCAAAGCCCAACTGAATTAAGCCAGCGAGAAACGTCAGGACCATGACGGCTTGGACGGGGTTTTCCCGCACTGCGGGGTTGGCGGCGGTGAGGATGGCTCCAGCAGTAAGCAGGGAGATGGCGTTGGTGGGGCCAGAGACGAGGTGGCTACAATGGCAGAAGAGCGAAGCAATCAGGGTGAGGACGATGCTGGCGTAGATGCCATAAACTGGCGGAAGCCCAGCGATGGTCGCATAGGCTATCGCCTGCGGGAGCAGCATTAAAGAGACCGCCAGACTCGCCGGGACGTCCTGCCGCAAATCTTTGAGACGATAAGTGCGAGCGGTCTCCAGGATGGGCACGAAACGCCACCAACCGGGCGGCGAAGACTTTGCCGAGCGAGGCTCTGGGGCGGAGGTCTTCGAAGTTGAGGCTGGGACACTGCTCATGGAGCAGTTAGTAGCGATCGCGTAACGGTCGGGAATCTTGCAGAATACACCCTGTGGAATGGAGTGGAGGTCAGCCGCCTTTCTTGAGAGAAGCGGTGGGGCAGGTCAAGAGCTGATTGCGCCCCGGAAAAATGCAGCCGTTACTCCTCGCGCGGCACGCAGTCAGCCACCCAGAGGAGGTAGGCAGGATGTCCGTCCAGGACCGGGAGCTGCAAAATTTCCGGGCAGTTGTAGGGATGGTTTTTCCGCAGGGTTCGTTCCAATCTCGGCCAGGCTTCGCGGGTGCTTTTAATAAGGAGAAGCACCTCTTGGGCTTGTTCGCGAGTTTCCTGCCAGACGTAGTGACTCTCCACGGCTGGCAAGATACTCACGCAGGCGGCAAGCTGACGATCCAGAAGGAGAGAGGCTAGGACGCGTGCGGTTGCGAGGTCGGGAGCGGAGCACTGCACGACACAACATTCTGGCGGATCCTTTCTTCTCATTGGCGGTAGGGTGGTAAAGGGCTGGGAGTTTCTTGAATAATACCTCCGGCAACGAGTTGTTGACCACGGTAAAAGGCGGCGATTTGCCCGGGAGTGAGGGCGCGTTGTGGTTCTTGAAATTGCACGATCCAAGAGCCGGGGGTAGGGGCGGGCTGCACATAAGCTGGTGCCGCCGGAGCGCGATACCGCGGACGCACCCGCAACTCCCCGGCCGGACTAAAGGCGGGGCCAGGAAAGGAGAGGCTGCCAACGAGGCAAAACTTGCTTTGCAAAGCGGGGTGGGGGGAATCCTCCAGCGCCAAGACCAACTCGCGTGTGGCTGCTCGTTTTTCCACCACCACATAAGAACGGTGGGGAACGGCCGAGGCCACACCGACTCCGCGTCGTTGCCCCAGGGTGTAAAGATGCAACCCACGATGCTGCCCCAAGACACGGCCCTCAAGATCCACGATTGGCCCGGGGGCATCCGGCACGTAAGCCCGCAAAAAATCGCTCATCTTCACCTGGCCAATAAAACAAATACCCTGACTGTCCTTTTTCTCCGCAGTGGGTAGGCCAAAGCGTCGTGCCGCAGCCCGCACTTCGGTTTTTTGCAATTCGCCAATGGGGAAAATCGCCCGCTGCAGTTGTTCCTGGCGCAACAGGGCCAGAAAGTAGGATTGGTCTTTATTTGGGTCGAGGCCCTCCCAAAGTTCTACGCCTTCGGGGCCGGGAATGGCGCGGGCGTAGTGTCCGGTGGCAATGGCGTCAAAGCCGAGCTCCAGAGCGGCTTGCAGGAATGCACCGAACTTGATCTCGCGATTGCACATCACATCCGGATTGGGCGTGATGCCGGCCTGGTAGCCTTGAAGAAGGTAGGTCACGACCTTGCGGTGGTATTCCTGCATGAGGTTGATGACGCGAAAGGGCAAGCCCAGCCGGTCGGCGACGGCGCGCGCATCTTCAATGTCCTGTTGCCATGGGCAATCTCCCGGCAGCCCGGGCTCGTTGATCCAATTCTTCATGTAGGCCGTGGCGACTTCGTGACCCGCTTCGGCCAGAAGCGCTGCGGCAACACTACTATCCACCCCGCCCGAGAGGGCTACTAGGATTTTACGCTTCGGCATGGTGGCCCGGCAAAAGCGCCTGGTGTAGCCTGGGCTACATCCGCGGAATCGTGATCCCGGTTTGCCCCATGTATTTGCCCCCGCGGTCTTTGTAGCTGACCGCACAAGGCTCGGCAGCGTGGAAGAAAACCACCTGCGCCAGGCCCTCACCGGCGTAAATACGGGCGGGGAGGGGAGTGGTGTTGGAGATTTCCAGGGTCACGTGTCCCTCCCACTCCGGCTCGAAAGGGGTGACATTGACGATGATGCCGCAGCGGGCGTAGGTGGATTTGCCCACGCAGATGGTCAGGACATCGCGGGGGATGCGGAAATATTCCACGCTCCGCGCCAGGGCGAAGGAATTCGGCGGGACAATACAGACGTCGGTCTCAAGATTGACAAAGGATTTTTCGTCAAAGGCTTTGGGGTCCACCACGGTATTAAAAACATTGGTGAAAACCTTGAATTCCTGAGCCACCCGCAAGTCGTAGCCGTAGCTGCTGAGGCCGTAGCTGATCAAGCGTCGGCCATTTTCGTCCGCACGCACCTGGCCATCCACAAAGGGCTCGATCATGCGGTGCTCCAAGGCCATCCGCCGTATCCATTGATCCGAACAAACTGACATAGAGGTCGAATAAAGAGCGAAGCTGCGCAGGAAACAATACCGGATTTTTTCCTGGCCTCAGCGAACTGGGATACCGTAGCGGCGTTGCAGGATTTGGTTGGCCTCCTGGGCGGCCTGGCTATCGAGGAAAATCACCCGGGGATCATCTGCCAGTTCGAGGCGATGAATCGGATTCTGCGGGTCGGCCAGCGCAGTGCGCAAATCGGCCAAGGAGGTGATTTTTTTGCCATTCACCGCGGTAACGATGGTGTTGTTAATTTGTTCGTAGCCGAGGGTTGCCGGAGTGGGAATGACTTGCGAAAGCACGACGACTTTTTCGCCCGGGGCGAGGAGTTCTTCCTGGAAAGTGTCGGTATAGACCAGCCGGGTCGGGGCGTTGGTCCGCCAGTCGGGTCCCCATTCCAAGAGGTAGGGGCGGGTAAGCTCTTGAAAAACCAAGCCGCCGGCGATGTGAAAATCGGGCGGCGTGGCAAATTGATAGGGCGGCACCCCGGCGGCTTGCGGATTGCGCCTTTCGGGCACCAGAGTCAACTCCATTTCTTGGCCGTCGCGGCGGATACGCAGGGGGATTTTCTCGCCGGCCAGGGCGTCGGTAGTAATGAGGTAGCTCAGAGGCAGGCGGCCGTATTCCGGGTGGTTGAAGTTTCCATCGGGGTCAATTTCGCGTCCACCGATGGAAAGCAAAATATCCCCCAATTGCAGGCCGGCCTTCTCCGCCGGGCTGCCCGGCGAAACTCGCGTGAGCAGAACGCCCGGTCCTTCCCCAACCCCGGTGTAAGCGCGCAGTTGGGGATCCCGCAGCGGGGAGAAACCGACTCCGGCACGGGCAAAAGCCCGGGGGGTTCCCGCCTCGGCATCCGCCAGGAACCGCCGCAGAATTACCGCTGGGATGACATCGGCTGTTTGATTACGACCGTCGTAGCGCATCACCAGCCCGACCAGTTTTCCCTCGCGAACGGCAGGGATGACAAAACTGCCGTCGCGCTGCTGAATGGGGCCGGTGAGCCGATAAACGAGGAGGCCGACATCTTCAATGAAGTAACCGCCGATTGTGATGGTGGTGAGGCGCATCGCCGTCGCCGCGACCTCTCCATTGGGCTCAAGTTGCAGAACCTCAACAGATTCTCCAATTTTTAGGGTCTCGGCAATTGGCAGTGGCACGGCGTTCCGGAGAAAATCCGGCTCGCTGGCGCTGAGTAATGCCAGATTCGCCTCGTAATCAATCGTTTCAACCTTCGCGGGAATGCGCTCTCCGGAGGCAGGGCGCTCCAACTCAACGTAGGTGTGATTGAGGACCAACTCGGCGGTGACGAGGATACGATTTTCTCCCACCACGACTCCGAGTCCCCGGCGGGTGAAGGGTTGTTTTTTCATCCACGGCCGCAGGAAATCCCAACTCTGTCCGGTGGAGTTGACGCGGAAAAGGGAGCGGGCGAGCGAGACAGGCTCCGCATTTGGGGTGGCGGGAGTGGGGGTAGGCTTGGGCGGAGGAGTTGTGCCTCCGTGGACGGGTGCTAAGAGCAGCCACGCCAACCAAGCGGTGCAGAGGGCAGATCGCAAGCGTGGGGTGATCATAAGTCAATCTGGGCGGGTACGCGGATATCGTAGCGTTCGGCGATGCGGGCGGCGGCTTCCTCAACGGCTTTGCGTTCCAGCACCAGCGGCCGACCTTCGCCGATGAAGCGGATCACGGTAAAGTCGCCTGGCTTTTCCAGAGCGGCGGCCGCTTCCGCCAACGAGCCGATTTTTTTGCCATTGATTGTGTCCACGATCCCGAAACGGAAATCTCCCGCGTAGGAGTTCACCGGATCGGCGAGGATATTGCTCAAAGTAATGAGTTCCTGTCGGTCGCGGTAACGATGGTCGGAAAGAAAAGAGTCGAAATAAAACCCAAGGCGCAGGTTGTTGGGACGGAAAGTTTCCATGAGGTCGCGGTCCACCGGTTGGAAAACCAACCCGGCGTAGGTGAAAAAACGGGCTTTGTCTTCGTAAGAGTAGGCAGTGAGGCGGAAGGGGAAGGGCTTGAGCTCCAACTTCACGGTTTTTTCCTGCCCGTTGCGGAGCAACTGCAACTCCACAGTGTCGCCGAGGAACTTGCGCTCGACGATCTCCGCCAGCTCGACAGTCTCCCTATCCAGGTCCACCGTTCCATCGCTGGCAATCGGATGCCCATCAATCGCCAGCAGGACATCGCCTTCCTCGACGAGGCCATCGGCACTGCCGCCGCCAAAAACCGTGCCGACAAGGACCCCGCGGTCTCCATTTTCCAAGCCCAGGGCAGCCCGGGCGGCGGGATTGAAAAGTGGGTAGTAGGTCAGACTCAAGTCCACGTAGTGGTCGTAGCGACCATCGGCAATGTCCTGCAGGAAGCGCTGAATGACCGGGGTGGGAATCATGTAGCCGACATTTTGCGCGATATCTCCGCGATAGCCCTGGAATGCGACCCCCACGACTTTACCCTCCTGCAGCACGGGCCCGCCGCTGTTTCCCGGATTGATGGCGGCGTCAATTTGGATGGCGAGGTGAGAGTCCGCCCCGGAGTGGGAGTAAGGCTGGAAATCAATGCGGGAAACCACGCCACGAGTTACCGAGAGGCGATCGCCGCCTATCGGGTAACCATAAACGGAAACCGTGGATTCCATGGCGGGCAGGCCTCCGATTGGCAGAGCAACCATACCTTGAAAAAAATTTGTGTCGTGCACGGTGAGCATGGCCAGATCGCAATCGTGGGCAATGTGCAGAACCTTGGCCGGATAGGGTCGGGGATCCCCTTGTTTGGAAACCGTAAGGAAACGCGCATGGCTTACGACATGGGCATTGGTGAGGATTTGGTTATGGCCGACATAGAATCCGGAGCCAACCCCACCCGAGGTGCTACCGGGCGTCCAGGGCATGCGGTAATTTGGCGCCTGCGAGGTGGCTTCGATGCGCACCACACTGCGAGCAATCGAGTCTTGGGCGGTGTATCCTGGCGGGGCAAGGTGAAGAAAACAGATTCCTGCGAAAGTGAGAGCGAGAACGCGGCGAGGAGACAACATGGAGCTAGGAAAATACCCTACAACGGCAACTTTGCAATCCGGTGCTGCAGGGAATCAACGAGATCGCTTGCGCAAGCGGCGCAGGGAGTCCTGCAGGCTACGCTCGGCCTGCGCCACTTCTTCTTGCAGTTGATGCGAGGAAATCCAGCTGCCGCCAAAGGTGGTTACGGTGGTGCGTTCCAGGTGGTCGTCGGTGGCCACGGTGATGCGGTGGCTGGCGGCATATTTGGCCACCAGGCGCTCAATGATGGAATCCGCCGTTTGGCCAGTTTTGGAGTAAAAAACCTGCAGGCGTTTTTCCAGAGGATCCTGGGAGGGTCGGGCCCCCCGACCATCGAAGACCACCATCACCGTGCGTCCGCTATTGTCCATCAGCCGCACCAGCTTTTCAATGAGAGCCAACCTCCCACTTTCGGGGTTCTTCCGGTGGAGCTGACTTAGCTCGGGCCACTGGAAAATTATGCTGTGCCCATCCACCAGGAGAACCTCTGGGAGTTCGGGCATGACTTTACGAAGTGGCCGAGGTGGTGCGGCGCAGGAGCAAACTGCGCAGCGCATCCACGGCCCGGTTGAGTTGGGAGTCCGTGCGCGGCGAGGCTGGATCGCGTTCCCCGCGGCGACGCTGGTGGAAAAGATTTTGCTCCTCGCTGGGGGAGAGCACGGCGCGCAAATGCGGTTCGATGCCGACTTCGTGAATGGGCCGCAGCCCCGGCGTGAAGTAATGCGCGGTCGTGAGACGGATGGCGGAGCCGCCCAGTCCGCCGCCATTCACAGGCACTGGCTCATCCGAGAGCGCGATGACACTTTGCACCGAGCCCTTGCCAAAGGTGGTCTCTCCGACGATGAGAGCCCGCCCCAAATCTTTCAGGGCGCCAGTGACGATCTCCGCCGCGCTGGCACTGGCGGAATTAACCAGAATGACCAACGGCAAGTCGCGCTGGCGCGCGGATTTGGCCTCGGTCTTGAAAGAGCGGCTGGAGGTGCGCCCTTGGGTCACGACCACTGTGGTGCCGGAAGGGAGAAATTGCCCACAGACATCAATAGCGCTGGTGAGCAGCCCGCCCGGGTTGTGTCGGAGGTCGAGGATCAGGGCCTGCATCCCCTCATCTTGCAGGCGGTCCAGTGCGGCACTCAGCTCGCCAGCCGTGGGTTCATTAAATTGGCTAATGCGCACGTAACCCAAGCGGAAGCCTCCGGTTTCTTCCAAAGGCAGCAATCGGGCCTCCCGGACGCTTTTGATTTTCACAATGGTGCGCTGCAGGGTGAATTCTAACACCTCGTTGCTCTCGGGGCGTTGCAGGGTGAGGGTGACTTTTTCGCCGACTTGGCCGCGCAACAGATCCACCGCTTCGGGCAGGGTGAGGCGATCGGTGGTTCTGCCATTGATTTTCAAAATGCGATCACCGGGAAGGATGCCGGCTTCGAAGGCCGGGGTGCCTTCGATCGGGGCCACGACGATGAAAAAACCTTCCCGCACCCCGACTTGAATACCCAGCCCGCCAAACTCGCTGCGGGTATCTTGCTGCATGGACTCGAAGCTTTGTGGGTCGAGAAACTGGCTGTGCGGATCAAGCTCTGCCAACATGCCACGCAAGGCACTGTGGGTCAAAGCCCGGTAGTCTGTTTTGTCTTCGTTGACGTATTCAGAGCGAATGAGCTGGATGGCATTGGCCAGAAGACGCATGTTGGCAAAGGCGGGATCGTCTTCCACCGGGATAGATTCATCCAGCTGGGCTTGTAGGCTGGGTAGGGGGCCAAGGAGTAAAAACCCGGCGAGGGCGGCCCGGAGCCAACGCAAAGTCCACCGACCGGGCATGGTTCCTCAATTGGTCCGCAGGACCTGGATGAAAGCCTCCTGCGGGATATTTACCGAGCCGATAGCCTTCATGCGCTTTTTGCCTTCTTTCTGTTTCTCCAAAAGTTTGCGTTTGCGGGTGATGTCGCCCCCGTAGCATTTGGCGGTGACGTTTTTCCGCATCGCGCTCACGCTTTCGCGGGCGATGATTTTCCCGCCGATGGCCGCTTGGATAGCCACTTGGTAGAGTTGCTTTGGAATAACTTCCTTGAGCTTGGTGGCCAGGGCGCGGCCTCGGGCCTCGGCTTTTTCTCGATGCACAATGCTGCTGAAAGCATCCACCGGCTCGCCGTTGACAAGCATTTCCAACTTTACCAAATCGGCGGCGCGGTAACCCGCAGGCTCATAATCCATCGAGCCGTAGCCGCGGGTGAGGGTCTTAATTTTATCGTGAAAGTCCACAAGGATTTCGTTGAGGGGGATGAGGGCCTCGATCATCACGCGCCGGGTATCAATACTCTCCGTGTGCTCCACCTGGCCGCGTTTCTCCATCATTAGCTGCATCATGTCCCCGATATTTTCATTGGGAACCATCACGAAGCACTTGACCATCGGCTCGAGGATCTCCTCGACCACGCTCATATCCGGGAGGTTGGCCGGGTTATCCACCTCGAGCTCCTCGCCATTGGTCTTGATGACCTTGTAAACCACGCTGGGATAGGTCGCGATAATGTCCATGTCGTATTCCCGACGCAGGCGTTCCTGAATGATTTCCATGTGCAGGAGGCCGAGGAAGCCGCAGCGGAAACCGAACCCTAGAGCGACGGAGCTTTCCGGCTGGAAGACAAAGGCCGCATCGTTGATCTGCAGCTTGCCCATGGCCATTTTCAGGTGTTCGAAATCTGCGGTATTGATCGGGTAAATCCCGCTGAAGACCATCGGATGAATCTCCTGGAAGCCGGGCAGGGGTTCAGCCACAGGCCGGCGGGCATCGGTGAGGGTGTCTCCGATTTTGATTTCGGCGGTGGTTTTGATGTTGGCGATGAAGTATCCGGTGTCTCCGGCATCCAGGCGTGGTTGGGCCAACATTTTCGGCGTAAACACCCCGACCTCTTTGATTTCGTAGTTGCGATTCGTGGACATCAGCTTGACTTGCTGCCCGGGAGTCAAACTCCCACTGAAAAGCCGGGCATAGCCCACGACCCCGCGGTAGCCATCGAAGACGCTATCAAAAACCAAGGCGCGCAGTTGCTCATCGGGAGCTTTTGGGGGAGGCACCCGATTGACAATCGCCTCGAGAATTTCCTCGATTCCAAGGCCCGCTTTGGCGCTGGCGGCAATCGCTTCCTCCCCGGGAATCGCCAGCAAATCTTCCAGTTGCCGCCGCACGTTGGGCACATCGGCATTAGGGAGGTCAATTTTGTTGATCACGGGAATGATCACCAGGTCGTGCTTGGCCGCGAGGTGAACATTAGCCACCGTCTGCGCCTCTACCCCTTGCGCCGCATCCACCACCAAAATCGCCCCCTCGCAGGCGGCCAGGCTGCGGGACACTTCATAGGCAAAATCCACGTGCCCGGGAGTATCGAGCAGGTTCAGGCGGTAGTCTTTACCGTCCTTGGCGCGGTATTTCATGGTCACCGGGTGCGCTTTGATCGTAATCCCGCGCTCTCGTTCCAGATCCATGCTGTCCAGGAGTTGTTCCTGCATCTCGCGGTCCGCCACTGTTCCGGTGCTTTGCAAGAGCCGGTCTGAAAGCGTGGTTTTGCCGTGGTCAATATGGGCGATGATGCAGAAATTGCGCGTTTGCTCGATGGTCATGGAATAGCGCGGCACTATCCTTGATCGCCGGAGGGGGGTCAATGGCGACTTTCTTTTCCTGACGCCAACCTCCCAAAGTCGGGGAATTTTCTGGCCAAAGCCCAACCCCGGTTGCTATCGGGGAGTCCTCTTATGAAGATCGTTGTGGCTTACTCCGGCGGGCTTGATACCTCCGTCCTCCTTACTTGGCTCAAAGAAACCTACTCTGCAGAGGTCATCGCCTTTTGCGCTGATGTCGGGCAGCAAGAGGAGCTGGAAGGTCTCGAGGCCAAAGCCTTGGCCACCGGAGCCAGCAAATGTTTCGTGGAAGATCTCCGGGAGGAGTTCGCTCGCGACTTCATTTTCCCCATGATCCGCGCCGGGGCCATCTACGAAGGGCAATATTTTCTCGGGACCGCCATTGCCCGACCGCTCATTGCCAAGCGCATGGTGGAAATTGCCCGAGCCGAAGGAGCCGATGCGGTGGCCCACGGAGCGACCGGCAAAGGCAATGACCAAGTCCGCTTTGAACTCACCGCCGCAGCCTTGGCCCCGTCTTTGCGCGTCATCGCCCCTTGGCGGGAGGAAGTCTTTCGCCAACAATTTCCCGGACGTTCGGAAATGATCGCCTACGCGGAAGCGCATGGGATTCCGGTGGCAGCTTCCGCGAAAAAGCCCTACTCCATGGACCGCAACTTGCTGCACATTAGTTTCGAGAGCGGGATTCTCGAAGATCCGTGGTTCGATGCCAGCGCTCCTGAACAGCGTGGGATGTATAAACTGAGCGTCAGCCCCGAAGAGGCTCCCGACACTGCCGAGTTGGTCGAGCTGGAGTTTTCCCGCGGAGACTGCATCGCCGTAAATGGCCAGGCTCTTTCGCCCTTGGGGGTGATGCTCGCTTTGAACGCCCTTGGCGGCAAACATGGCATCGGCCGCGTGGACATGGTAGAAAATCGGTTTGTCGGCATGAAGTCCCGCGGAGTTTATGAAACTCCCGGCGGAGCCATCTTGCACAAAGCCCACCGCATCATGGAGTCCATCACGATGGACCGCGAAGTGATGCACCTGCGCGACAGCCTCATTCCGCAATACAGCACCATGGTCTATAATGGCTTCTGGTTTGCTCCCGAACGTGAAGCCATCCAGGCCCTGGTCGAGGAAAGCCAGAAAAATGTCTCCGGCACGGTGCGCCTGCGGCTTTACAAAGGCAACGTCATTGCCGCGGGAGTCAAGAGCCCTCGCAGTCTCTATCACCCCGACATCGCCACCATGGAAGCGGATCCGACCCAGGCCTACAACCAATCCGATGCCACCGGCTTCATTCGGCTGCAAGGGCTGCGCCTGCGTGTCGCTGCCGAACTCGCTCCCAAAGCCCAATAGACGGTGGAAAAACTCGGCATGGTCGCGTGGCTGTTCGATTTGGCTGGCAGGCAAAGCGCGACGCGAGGCAATCCCCTCTGCGGGCTTGGCTCGTCGGGGCAACGACACCTGCCTGCCAAAACGACGCAACCATATCGGCGCGAGCAAGATCGAGGGGCTGGCGGTGTCGTTCGCGCCCTCCAGCCTGCTGCGGGGTGCGCGTCGCTCTCTCCTGGCCATTGCCCCGATCTCGCACTACGCCCGGCTGTGCCCAGTTTTTCCACTGGTCTGCTAAAACCAATTGTTCTGTTCCCACTCACAAACCCCTGGTTGCGAAAGAAAAATTGCGGACAATCAACTCTTTTGTTGCCTAGCCCCACAAACTTTCACTAATCTCCCTGCTTTCTCCTATGTCAGCCATTATTTTTAACAACACCGTCCTGCGGGATGGCCATCAATCCATGGCCGCCACGCGCATGAGCACCAAACAGATGCTGCCAGCGGCTGCGGAGCTGGACTCGCTGGGGTTTGGCCTCCTGGAAACTTGGGGAGGGGCTTCGATTGATTCCTGCTTGCGCTTTCTCGGTGAGCAGCCTTTCGATCGCATCCGGGCCTTGCGGAAAGCCGCCCCGAATACCCCGCAAAGCATGCTGCTGCGGGGGCAGAACATCGTGCAATACACCTGCTTCCCAGATGATGTGGTGCAGGCTTTTTGCCAGGCTACGGCCGAAGCCGGGATGCATTGCTTCCGGATTTTTGACGCGCTCAATGACCCCCGTAACGTTAGCACCGCCATCGAAGCGGTGCGGAAAACCGGCAAGCATGCGCGTGGAGAAATTTGCTACACGACCAGTCCGGTGCACACCACCAAGGCTTTCGTGCAATACGCGTGCCAACTCAAGGAAATGGGCGTGCACGACCTTTGCATCAAGGATATGGCTGGGGTTATCGTGCCGCAAGTGGCCTATGAGCTGATCAAAAAAATGCGGCAAGAAACCGGCTTGCACGTCACGCTGCACAGTCATGACACGGCGGGTTTGGCGGCCTCTTCCTACCTCGCGGCGATTGAAGCCGGAGCCTACGCCGTGGAGACCTCGATAAGTCCCTTCGCTAACGGCACCTCCCAGCCCGACACCCTCCGGATGCTTTTCCTCCTGGAGGGGCATCCACGCCAGCCGAATTACAACCGGGCCACCCTGGCTTCTCTGCGGGAATATTTCACCAAGGTTTACCATGAGCTTTCCGCCTACACCTCGCATGCCAACGAGATCGTTGAGAGCGATACCCTCATATACCAAGTGCCCGGCGGAATGCTCTCCAACTTCCGCGTGCAGCTCAAGGATCTCGGCATGGCCGACAAGCAGGCCGAAGTCTTGGCGGAAATTCCCTACGTCCGCAAATGTCTCGGCTGGCCGCCGCTCGTCACCCCCATTTCGCAGATTGTCGGCACCCAAGCCATGCTGAACGTCAAATTCGGCCGGTGGAAAAACTTCTCTCCCGCTGCCATGGATATCGCGCTCGGTAACTACGGCAAGACCCCCGGCCCCATTGACCCTGAGGTGCTGGCCATCGCGGAGAAAAACACCGGCAAATCCCCGCGGACTTCCCGTGTGGCCGATGGGCTCGAGCCCCGCATGGAATCCCTCTACGCGGAACTTAAAGCCAAGGGGCTTCCAGAGACCAAGGAAGCAGCGGTGCTTTACGCGATGTTCCCGCGGGAATACGAAGCCGTGGCGACCGGCAAGTTTGAGGCTCCCAAGCCACCCGCCCCCAAAGGCTCCAGCGGCTTCAAAGGGCGCGTCGCTGCCAGCCAACATCTGGTCATCAACATTGCCGGGGAGCGCACGGAAGTCTTGGTCGAGGAGCTTGAAGAGGCCACCGCCTGAGCCGAGTTCACCGACCCGCCTGCGCCCTACTATCATCCAACCCCGCTTTAGTTATCCTCTCCAATCATGTCCGACGCCACTTCTCCCAAGACCGCCTTGCTGAGTCTCGATGAGTTTCCCGCCAGCAGCTATGCCGAATGGCGAGCTGCCGCTGA
This sequence comes from uncultured Chthoniobacteraceae bacterium, assembly GCA_964595865.1. Lineage (GTDB taxonomy): Bacteria > Verrucomicrobiota > Verrucomicrobiia > Chthoniobacterales > DYNR01 > CAZQRL01. The sequence goes on along the minus strand of CAZQRL010000002.1, from coordinate 28,479 downwards.
GGAATCCCTCAAAGGGGCACCGTTCGAGAAAAAGCTGCTGACCAAGCTGCACGAAGGGTTGACCCTGCAACCGATCTACAATGCCTCGGATCTCGCCGAGCTGGGCTTGCCGGAGAGCTGGCCGGGTCTGCCGGATTACTTGCGTGGGCGCAAGGCCACCGGGGCCAAAGTCGAGCCGTGGTTAATGAGTCAGGAGCTGCCAATCGGCTTGCCGGCAGACTGGAATGTGGCTGCCTTGGCGGATCTTTCCCGCGGGCAAAATGCCCTCAACCTATTGCTCGATGCCCCGACTCGCCGCACCCTTGACCCCGATGATGCCGGCCCTTGCGAAGTAGCCCAGTGTGGTCTCTCTCTCGTGACAGCCGACGACCTCGCCACGGCGCTCCAAGGCGTGGATCCGACCCCGATTGCCCTTGTTGGCCATGCCGGAGCCACGGCCCTGCCCCTGCTCGGGATGCTCGTCGCTGCCTCCGAGAAACTCGGTCTTAACCCTGCGGCTTGGCAAGGGGCGCTCGCTGCCGACCCGGTCACCGAATACGCCCGGGACGGCCGCTTGGGACGTTCTTTAGAACAATGCTGGAAAGAAATGGCGGCCACGATTCGTTGGGCGGACGAAGTGGGATCTCCGCTGCGTTTGGTCGGAATTCAGGCCGGTCTTTGGGCCGATGCTGGAGCCCACGCGGTGCAGGAGCTCGCCTTCGGGTTGGCCACGGGTATAGAGGCTCTGCGCAACCTGACGGCACTGGGCCTCTCCGTGGATCAAGCCGCCCGGCGCTGCATTTTTTCCTTTTCCCTCGGAGCGGAAATTTTCCCGCAGATCGCCAAGCTTCGCGCGGCGCGGATGCTTTGGTATCGGGCAGTGACGGCTGCCGGCGGAACGGATGCGGCCATGTTCCTCCACGGCCGGAGCAGCATTTTCAATAAATCGCGCCTCGATCCCCATACGAACATGCTCCGGGCCACGGCCGAGGCTTTCGTCGGGGTCATCGGCGGAGCCGATAGCATGCATGTTGCGGCTTACGATGAGTCCCTGCGTGAGCCGGATGCCTTCTCCCGGCGCATCGCCCGAAATGTCCACATCATCCTCGGTGAGGAGTGCAACTTTGCCGACCTGGCCGACCCTGCTGGGGGATCCTACTTTGTTGAGACCCTCACTCGCCAGCTCGCCGAGGCGGCCTGGAAGGAGTTTCAAGAAATTGAAGCCCGTGGGGGAATGGCCACTGCGGTGCGTCAAGGGATGGCCCAGGTCGCAGCGGCCAAGACCGCCGAAGTGCGCATGGCGGCTGCAGCCTCTCGGCGGGACGGCTACATCGGGGTGAATCTTTTCCCGAATGTGTTGGAGGAAATCCCAACGGCCCCGGCCAGTTCCCAAAAGACCGTGCAAGCCGAGCGTGCGGCGGCCGCGGCAAATCTCCGGGCCTCTTGTCCGCTGCAGAAAGTCGAGCTTTCCGTCGGCGCTGCCGCCGAGGCTTTCCGTGCCGGTGCCACCTTGGGACAGGTCGCAAAGGCCCTGCGAGGTAAAGGATCTGCCGAACCCGACATTCTGCGCTTGCGCGTGCGTCGGGTGGCCGAGGACTTTGAGGAATTGCGGGGCAAAGCTCTGGCCTACAAAGCCCGTGTCGGTCATTTGCCGAAGGTCTGGCTGGCTAACTTCGGGCCTCCCAAGCAACACAAAGCCCGCGCGGACTTCAGCGCCGGCTTTGTCTCCCCTGGTGGATTCCTCGCCGAACAGGGAGCGGGCGCGAAAAGCGTCGAGGAAGCTGTGGCGGCGGCGGTGCAAGCAGTAGAGAACGGAGCCCTCGCGGTCATCCTCTGCTCTACCGATGATACCTATCCGGAATTGGTCCCGGCTTTTGTCCCCCTCTTCCGGGAGCGGTGTCCGAAAACTCGCATCATTCTCGCGGGCTTTCCTCCCGATCATGTCAAAGCCCTGGAGGCAGCAGGGGTGCAGGACTTCCTCCACCTGCGTCGCAACTGCCTCGAATTTAACCAACAACTCCAGGAAATCCTCGGCTTGGCCTAAGCCCAACTAACCACACCAAAATTGCGTCCATGAGCACTCTTCCCGATTACACCAAAATCGCCCTCGGCCTGCCACCGGCGGCTAGTGCCGAGCAGTGGGAACAAGCCGTGCTGCACGAAACTGGCCGTGGCCCCGGCGAGCTCACCTCTTTCACTAACGAAGGCATCTCCATCAAGCCAGCCTATGGTCCCGCGGAACTGGCCAGTTGTCGTCACTTGGGTTACACCGCAGGGGTAGCTCCTTTCCTGCGCGGTCCTTACGCCACCATGTATGTGCAGCGCCCTTGGACCATTCGCCAATACGCCGGCTTCTCCACCGCTGAGGAATCCAACGCTTTCTACAAACGCAACATTGCCGCCGGCCAGCAAGGGCTCTCCGTGGCCTTTGACCTCGCAACTCACCGCGGATACGACTCGGACCATCCTCGCGTGGTCGGCGATGTCGGCAAGGCTGGGGTGGCGATTGATTCCATCTTGGATATGAAAATCCTCTTCGATGGGATTCCGCTCGACCGCATCAGCGTTTCCATGACCATGAACGGCGCAGTGTTGCCGGTCCTGGCATTTTACATCGTTACCGCCTTGGAGCAGGGCGCCAGCCTCTCGCAGCTCAGCGGGACGATTCAGAATGACATTCTGAAAGAATTCATGGTGCGCAATACCTACATTTACCCGCCCGGGCCCTCGATGCGCATCATCGCCGACATCTTCGAATACACCTCGCAAAACATGCCGAAGTTCAACTCCATCTCCATTTCCGGCTACCACATGCAGGAAGCCGGAGCCACCGCCGATCTGGAGATGGGCTACACCTTGGCCGACGGTTTGGAGTATCTCCGCACGGGTGTGGCAGCCGGCCTCGATATTGATGCCTTTGCTCCGCGGTTGTCCTTCTTCTGGGCGCAGGGGAAAAATCTTTTCATGGAGGTGGCGAAAATGCGCGCCGCGCGGGTGCTCTGGGCCAAGATTGTCAAGAGCTTCAACCCGAAAAATCCCAAGTCCATGGCGCTGCGGACCCACTCCCAGACCAGCGGCTGGTCGCTCACCGAGCAAGATCCTTTCAACAACGTCACCCGCACCTGCATCGAAGCCATGGCTGCCGCTATGGGCCACACGCAAAGCCTGCACACCAATTCCCTGGATGAGGCCATTGCTCTGCCGACGGATTTTTCCGCCCGCATCGCGCGCAACACGCAGCTCTTCCTGCAAAACGAGAGCGGCATCTGTGCGGTGGTGGATCCGTGGGGCGGCAGCTACTACGTCGAAAGCCTGACCCGCGACCTTATGGAGATGGGCTGGAAGCATATCCAGGAAATCGAAGGTCTGGGTGGCATGTCCAAAGCCATCGAGACTGGGCTACCCAAAATGCGCATCGAGGAAGCGGCCGCACGCCGCCAGGCGCGAATTGATTCCGGCCTCGAAACGATCGTTGGGGTCAATAAACTGCGCCTGGAAAAAGAAGATCCGCTGGAGATTCTCGACATTGACAACACGGCCGTGCGGGAGTCGCAGATCCAACGTCTGGCCAAGCTGCGGGCCGAACGCGACGAAGCGGCGGTGCAGGCAGCGTTGGCAGCCATTACCCGCGCGGCCGCAGATCGTTCCGCAGGGAACCTGCTCGCGCTTTCCGTCGAAGCAGCCAAAGCCCGGGCGACGCTGGGAGAAATTAGCGATGCCATCGAGAAAGTCGCTGGACGGTATCAGGCCGTCATCCGCTCGATCAGTGGGGTCTATAGCTCGACCTATGGAAATATGAATGAGATTCAAGAAGTCCGGGCTCTGGCTGATGCTTTTGCCGAAAAGGAAGGCCGTCGTCCGCGCATTATGATTGCCAAAATGGGGCAGGATGGTCACGACCGGGGAGCCAAGGTGGTGGCTACGGCGATGGCCGATCTGGGTTGGGATGTGGATATCGGTCCGCTCTTCCAGACCCCTGCCGAGACTGCCAAACAAGCTGTGGAGAATGATGTGCATGTGGTGGCCATGTCTTCGCTGGCAGCCGGACACAAAACCCTGCTTCCACAACTCGTCGAGGAGCTAAAAAAGCTCGGGCGTCCGGATATCTTGGTCATTGCCGGTGGAGTCATCCCCGCTCAAGATTACGAATTCCTCCGCCAAGCTGGAGCAGCAGCCATTTTCGGCCCCGGGACAGAAATTCCCAAATCCACCAAGGCCCTCTTGCAGTTGCTCACCGGGGGCTAAGCTCCATCGCTGGCGAGAAGCCCCGCCAGCAGACTGTGGAAAAACTGGGCGCGGTCGCGCTTAGAGCAGGATCGGGGCCATGGCAAGGAGCGAGCGCCGATACGGTTGCGTCGCTTTGGCCGGCAGGCAGCGTTGCTGCGGCGAGCCCAGCCCGCAGAGGGGATGCTCGCGCCTCGCGCCTGGCCTGCCTGCCCAAGCGCACCGCAACGCGACCGTGCCGAGTTTTGCAACAGTCTGCCAGTCGAAGTGGCCAAGATTTACTGCTTGCCAAACGAAGAACTCTCCTGGTAGTTCTTACGATATCGGTCTTTCAGTTTCCCTTTGGAATTGGCCGGGCCGATCGGCAATCCAGTTTCTCCGCAGAGCCCGATTGTTGCTTAGCAAAACTTGCGGCAGAAAATACACTAATGGAAATCTACGTCGGCAATCTGTCTTATCAGACAGATGAAACCTCCCTCACCAAAGCGTTCGCAGTTCATGGCACCGTCGAGCGCGTGCAAATTATCAGCGATAAGTTCACCGGTCGCTCCAAAGGCTTCGGCTTTGTCACCATGAACGACCTCAAAGAAGCCCAAAACGCCATGGACGCCCTCAACGGCTCCCAGCTCGATGGGCGGCCGATTACGGTAAACCAAGCCCGTCCGCGTGAAGAGCGCTCTTTCGGAGGGGGCGGGGGTGGCCCTCGGCGCGAGTTTCGTGGCGGCGGGGGCGGCGGGGGTCGTAGGGATTCCCGCGGCGGCGGTCGCTATTGAGTCCTGAACTCTGCCTTGCAGCAATCTGCTCGGCAGCTCCTATCAATTAAATCAACGAGTCCGGCCGCAAGGCCGGGCTTTTTGTTGAGGGGATATCCGCCGCAGCTGGTCGGAGGGCTATTTCTCCGTGGCAGTGGGTAGAACCGCTTGGATACTTTCTGAAGGCACCCAGCCGGACTTGCCACTTAAACTTTGGACCAGCGTCCAACGTCCGCGGGCAGAGACGATCCCAACGATGCTTCCGGGTTTGAGTTGCTCCAAGCCGGCGGAGGTATCCACGGGGTTGCTGCGCAAAGGAAGGGTCTTGGTGCTGGAAGGGGCCTTGTCTCCAGCAGGCTGCAGCACCACAGCCATGTCAGCGTTGGCCACCAAAGGGTCGCCGAGCTGGGCGACCGCCAGCGAGGCTCCGGCTACAAGCGTCCCCAGAACCCCTGGAACAATCCACGGTGCGCGAGGAGGAGGGCGGAAAATCCCCCATGCGAGCAAACCCAAGCCGACCCAGCCGAGGATGCTACCCGCGATCCAGAAGGGAGTGGTGCCAAAAATTCCGGTCCAAATCTGCGGCTGGTTGAGGCGTGGGAGAGTCAGGCCTTGTTGGCGGGCTAGTTGGTCCAAGGCCGCTCGAGCGGAGGAAAGTTGGGGATCTATGGCCAGAGCCCGCAGATAAGACAAAACGGCCTCCGCGTTCTTTCCCTGGGCGGCTTGGGCCAGCCCAAGGTTGTAATAGACTTCTGCTCCGACGAAGCCCCGGTCCAAAAGCAGGGAAAAAGCGCGCTCGGCAGCGACGTTCTCTCCAGCGCTGAGGGCGGAGATCCCCCGGGACCAGTCGTCTGACGAGCTAGCAGCGGCTGCGCCAAGGTCAGCCGCCTCCGTAGCCCCAATAGACCCGCAGAGGGAAAAGCTCAGAAGTGCCCCGATGAGCCAAAAACGCTTCATTGGCCACCTCCGAAGTTAGGCGCAGATTTTTCCAGCCAGGTCTGCCAGGCCCGCAGGGTTTCGCGGGCAACAGCGAAGGAGAGATCTGCTCCGCTGCTGCGTCCGTTGGAGTATTTGAGACGGTCCGCAGTCTGGAGAATTTTCTCGATGCCACTGCGTAGTTCCGCCGGGAGATCGCGGCGGTCTAGCCATTGGTATTCAGCCCCCATTGGCGCGGGGCCTCCTGGTGGGCAGCTGGCGGATGCAAGCAAGGAACGTGCCGTCTCAAAAAAGGCGGCAGGATCCGGATGGGGAGCATCAAGCACTTGCCAGAATTTGCGAAGTTGTTTGCGAGAGCGCGCCCAGCGGCCCCCAGCTGAAGCTTGATAGACCCCCAAGAGGAGGTAGGCCAGGAGCGAAAAGAACGCCAATGCGGCGGCAGCTTGCGCCGCAAGGAAGTGAGGTTGGCGGGCTAAAGAAACAAAGCTTCCAGGCCGCCAAGAGGATGCAGGGAGCAAAGTCGGTTCTCCGGCGGGCTCAGCGGAGGAATCCGCCGTGGCCACCGTCGTGTTGCCAGAGGCGGCATTCCCGGGTGTGGCGGAGGCTACTGCTGGAGTGGGCGTCGGACTGGGTTTGGCCATTTGGCCACCCTCGATCGCCACCGGATCACTTTGCGTGCGCAGGGTCACATACCGTCCAGCGGTGGGGTCGAAATAGGAAAACTCGGCAAAGGGAGACTCACGGGTTTCTTGCATGGGCATCACGGTGAGGGTGAAGGTTTTGCAACCCCCAAACCCAACGGCATCGCCGGGGGTAAATTGATCGCTTCCGGGGTATACCCGCCAGCCGTCATCGCCCTGCAACGTTGGAGCCATAATGCGGGCGAAATTTCCCTGTCCGCGGAGGGTGAGCGTGAGTTTCAGCGGCTCGCCGACTTTGCCCCGAGCCGGGGAGATGGATTGCTCTATTTCAAATTGACCAATGGCGCCTTGGAAGCCGGGAGGTTTGCCATCCGAGGGAAGGGAGCGCACCGTTAGCTCCATCGGCTTGGTATTCAAGTTGAGCTCGCGTGTTTCATTGAATAGGCCAGCGAAGGGATCGCCGCCGAAGAAGTCGTCAAAGATGGAGCTGTTGCGGCGTTGCTGGGAGGGCACGACCACATTCACCGAAAGTTGCAAGGCGGGGATTTGCAGGGTGCCAGTTTTTACGGCGGTGATGGCGCTGTAGAAAGTCACCACCTGATAAGGCACGCCGTCTATGATTTGGCTGCGCTCAACTGGATCGCTGAGCCGTTCTGCCGTGAAGCCTTCGCCGCTGAAACTTGGCATGGAATGGAGCTCAAAACGAAAGCGCTGGTCGAAGTAGAGGCGGATTTCCACCGGAACGAATTGCCCGACATAGACGTCGCCATCGGGAAGAATCAACTCTGCGAAGGCCACTTTATCAATGGGCACGCTCGTGCTCGAGGGTGGTGCTGGAGCTGGAGTGGCTTGGGGCGGAGTAGAGGGGCGGAAGGGAGATGTCGGGGGGATCGGGTTGGCGGTTCCGGGTGCCGGCGGCAAGGGCTGCGCGGGCAAGACTCGCACTGGCGGAGCCATAGGTGGCAAGCCCAGCGAGGCTCCCCCACTGACCTCCAGAGTGAGCTCTGGGGTTTGATAAGCGCGGCCTTCCACATGCACCGTGAGGGAAGGAATCGTGAAAGTGCCCTCCCGGGTCGGCACGACCAAAAAGTTGTAGGTCGCAATCATGGACACTTGGAAATTGACCATATTCACCGAGGTGCTTTGGCCGCGGAAAGAAATCTGCAAACCGTCCACTGCGAAGTTGCGTGGCACTTCGGCTCCACGGGCTCCCTCAATGAGAATGCTCAGTTGCACCGGTTGGCCGACTGCGGTGCGCGGCGATGAGAGTTGGGCTCCCACTTGCACCCCTTGCGCGAGGGAGGCGGACAAGGGGGCTAGGAGAATGGTCCAGGCTAGAAAATGACCGATTCCGAAGGCTGCTCTTTTCATCATTACCAATCCTTTATGACACGCTGCTGCCGCGAACGCTCAATCATGCGCACGCGTTCTTCTTCGTTTCGCAGGGATTCCAGTAACCAGCGAGCTTGGTTTGGGCTCATTTCGCCATCTTTTTCTGCTGCTTCTATGGCCTGCAGAGGTTGCTCGGAGGCTTCACCTGCCTGGCTTTGTTCTTCCTGACTGCGTAAAGATTCCAAATCTCCCTTCTGCTTCTGGACGGGTGATTCGTCGGCAGCGTTGAGCGCTTCCTCCGGCTTGGCCTCTTGCTGCTGTTGGTCCTGCTGCTGCTGTTGTTGGTCCTGCTGCTGCTGTTGGTCCTGCTGCTGCTGTTGTTGGTCCTGCTGCTGCTGTTGTTGGTCCTGCTGCTGCTGTTGTTGGTCCTGCTGCTGCTGTTGGTCCTGCTGCTGCTGTTGGTCCTGCTGCTGCTGCTGTTGGTCCTGCTGCTGCTGTTGGTCCTGCTGCTGCTGTTGGTCC
>CAZQRL010000002.1:0-19993 GCA_964595865.1 uncultured Chthoniobacteraceae bacterium | reverse complement strand
GTTGGTCCTGCTGCTGCTGTTGGTCCTGCTGCTGCTGTTGGTCCTGCTGCTGCTGTTGGTCCTGCTGCTGCTGTTGGTCCTGCTGCTGCTGTTGGTCCTGCTGCTGCTGTTGGTCCTGCTGCTGCTGTTCTTTCTTCTCTTCCTCTTTGTTCAACTCTTCCAACAACTTGCGGACGATTTCGATGTTCTCTTGCGCGGCCGAATTTTTGGAATCCAGCTCCAGGGTTTGTTCATAATACTCGATGGCGTTCTCCCAATCTTTGCGCTTGGTCTGTTTGGCACTGGCTTTTTCGCCCTGCCGCACCAGCGCGTTGGCCAAGTTGTAGTTCGCTTTGGCCTGGAGGTCTTTGTTTTCCGTAAGCAGGGCTTGGGTGAAGTATTCTACCGCTCGATCGTATTGGCCCAAGCGGTAGGCTGCAGCGCCGGCGTTGAAGTTTTGCTTGGCGGTTTCGTGGGTTCCGCGAGCTGCTTTGGCGTAGGCATCGAGGGCGGCGGCAAAATCACCTTCTTGGTAGGCCCGCCACGGCTCGCGGGTCTCGGGTGCTTGAGTTGCAGTTTCCGTGCCGTTGCCGATGGGTCCGGGCACGGATGGTGGAGGGCTCGGGAAAACTATCCCGGGAGCATCCGACGTTGAGGTGGAAGAGGGTTGAGTTTGGGCGCTGGCTTGGGGGAATGGCAGCAATCCCGCCAGGAGGAGCGAGGTTGCCACCGGGGCAGAAGCGGGGTGGAGGCGGCGGCGTGACCAAGGCTGGCCTTTCCGTTCGCTAATGAGCAGCCATAGAATCAGGCAGATAATCGCCACCGTGGTCGGAACTTGGTAGGCTTCGATGGGTTGTCGTGTGGAGGCACTGTCGCTTTCCGTGCGCTCCATGGGTTCGATCCCGGTAAGGAAAAGTTCGCGTGCAGTATCCACCCCGAGAGGCAAATAGAACCCGTTGGTGAGGTTAGCGATTTCCTCCAAGCGATCGCTGTCCAAGCGGCTCAGCACTGGCTGGCCTTGCGAGTCGCGGACAAAGTCCGGCTGGCCGCGTTCATTTGTGATCGGGATCAGGGAGCCCTCGGTGGAGCCGATCCCAATAGTGAAAATCATCACCCCGGCTTCTCGGGCTTGCCGGGCTGCCGCTAGACCATCTGCATCCAGCTCCTCCCCATCGGAAATAATGACGATAGCCCGGGAGCTACCCTCGGCGTTGCCGAACGCAAGTAGGGCCGTGCGGATCGCTTCGGCGATGTTTGTGCCGCCTTTGGGAATCAGGTCTGTATTGAGCTCATCAATCGTCGCCAAGATGGCGTTGTGATCGAGGGTGAGTGGGGCCTGCAAGAATGCCGAGCCGGCAAAGGCGACGATCCCGATGCGGTCAGCCGAGATGAGCTGCATGAGATCACGCATGAAAAGCCGCGCGCGTTCGAGGCGATTCGGCGGCACATCGGTGGCGAGCATGCTGCGGGAAACATCCACGGCGAAAATGATATCCCGCCCGGTGCTTTTGACTTCAAATTCCTTCCATCCGCTGCGCGGACGGGCCAGCCCGAGGATAATGCCACCCAGGGTGAGGAGCAGGAGGAAGGCCCGCAAAGCCCGGCGTGGGGTGCTTACTGCTCCCGCAAGCGTGGAGCGCAGACGACCCGCCACCAGCTTGGCGATGAGATGCTGACCACGCCGATGGGCATACCAAAACCCGACGGCCAGTAGGGGGAGAAGGCCCAGCGCCCAGAGCCAAAGCGGGGCGGAAAATTCCGGCTGCAGCCAAGTATTCATGGGAGACGCCTCCAAATGGTTTGCGACAACCCGACTTCCAGAAGCAGCAGGGAAAAGCTGCCGAGCAGAAACCAAGGAAAGAGGTCGCGATATTGCACCATTTGCTCCACTTCGACGGTGGATTTTTCCAGGCGATCAATATCGGCAAAGATTGCCTCGAGGGATTTGGTATCGGTGGCCCGGAAGTATTTTCCGCCCGTAATGCTGGCGATTTGCTGCAGCGTGTTTTCGTCAAACTCCATGTTCACCATTTTGTATTGGGTGCCGCCAAAGGGATCGGTGAAGGGATAGGGAGCCATGCCGCGCGATCCTGCCCCGACAGCATAAACTCGGATTCCCAGGGCCTTGGCCGCCTCGGCCGCCGTCAAGGGCAGGATTTTCCCCGCGTTGTTATCTCCATCGGTCAGTAGGACGATGAGTTTGCTATCCGCCGGCTTGTCTTTTAGGCGGTTGGCAGCACTGGCGAGGGCGGAGCCAATGGCGGTGCCATCCTCCACCAAACCGATGCGGATGCGTTCCAAGTTGCGAATTAGCCAAGAGTGATCCAAGGTGAGCGGGCTCACGAGGTAGGGACGTCCGGCAAAGGCGATGAGCCCCAGGCGGTCATTGGGCCGCGAGTTGATGAAGCGTTCGGTAACCATCCGGACCGCTTCCAGGCGATTCGTGCGTTGGCCACCGAGGGTGAAGTCTTCCGCCAACATGGATCGGGAGACGTCCAGCACCAGCATGATATCCACGCCACTGGCCTGGGTGCGAGTGATGGTGCGACCGAGTTGCGGACGGGCTACCGCGACGATGAGAGCCGCGAGGGCGAAATAAGTCAGCCCGGTAAGAAAATCACCAGCCCGCCAGCGCCGCCGTTGTCCCACTTTTTCGAGAATCGCTGTGGAGGAGAAGATGATCCCGGGGTTGCCTCCGAGGCGTCCGCGCAGGTAGGCGAGGATCGGTATAATGAGCAAGCCGAGCAGATACCAGGGCTGGGCAAAGGTCATGCCGAAAAAGGTCCAATCGCTCATGGGGTCTTGGGGCTGCCCTCCGTTGGCAGTGTGGCCTCTTTGCGCACCACAGCTTCCGCCGCCCGGAATAGCTCCGCCAATTCCTCGCCTGGAGCGTCCACGCGGGCAAACTTCAGTAAGTCCACAACCTCGAGAAAGTGGGCCAAGGACTCTTTTTCCGCGGCTTGGAAGCGTGCGGACTCGCGCAGTGATGCAAGAAATTCCAGAGAGGTGGCAGTGGTGGCACGAAGGCCGTAGGCTTCATCCAAATACTGCCGCAACACATCGGAGATCATCACCGCAAACTCGTAGGGCGTGCGCTGTTCTCCCTGCAGCCGCACCAGGCCCGCGATGGCACGAGCACGCGGGGAGAGAGGAGGGGCCGGCCGGGGGCGAAAAAAGAGAAACCAGACCAAGCCCGCCAGCACTGCCAAAGACAGCAGGGCAACCAGCGCAACTACCCAGAGCGGATAAGGAAAGATGGGCACCGCATCCACGATGTCGTGAATCGGAGCCGGAGTGGCGGAGGGAAGTCCGGGGGGATTCACGAGGCGAGCCTCCTTTCGCGTTGCTCAAAGAAGGCCCGCAGGGGGATGAGGTAGTCCTGGTCGGTGCGCAGAGGCACCACATCCACCCCACGGCTGCGAAATAGTTTCTCCAGCTCGGCCCGCCGACGGTCCTCCAAGGCCTGAAAGGCATTCATGGCTGCGCGCCCAGAGGTATTGACTTCGATTTGGCGTCCGGTCTCAGCATCCTCCAAGGTCACTAATCCAATATTCGGCAGGATTTCTTCGCCGGGATCGCGCACTGGCATGGCGATGAGGTCATGTTTGCGGCTGGCGACATTCAAAGGTTTGGAGAAATCTGCCCCGAAAAAGTCCGAGATTAAAAAGACCACCGCCCGCCGGGATTGAACGCGATTCACATAGTCCAAGGCTCCGGCCAGATCGGTGCCGCGCCCTTGTGGCTCAAAATAAAGCATCTCGCGAATCAGGCGCAGGATGTGTTGCCGCCCCTTTTTCGGCGGGATGCTGAGCTCGATGCGGTCGCTAAAAAGCACCAGCCCGACCTTGTCATTGTTGTTGATGGCACTGAAGGCCAAGATTGCCGCCACTTCGGCGGCCAATTCCCGCTTGCTCAGCTCCACGCTCCCAAAGCTCCCCGACGCACTAACATCCACCACCAGCAGCACGGTCAACTCCCGCTCTTCAGTGAATTTTTTCACGTAAGGCTTGTCCATCCGCGCGGTCACGTTCCAATCAATGCTGCGGATTTCATCTCCCGGGGCGTATTCGCGCACTTCTTCAAAGTTCATTCCCCGGCCTTTGAAGACGCTATGATACTGCCCGGCAAAGGAGCTATCCACCAGCCGCCGGGTGCGTATTTCCAAGCGGCGAATTTTACTCAGGGAAGGAGGATTCATCAGCCTGCCAAAGGAGGGGCGTGGGGAGGTTTGTCGGGCCAGCCGCCCGGCGGTCAAGGCACCCGTAGCCCGGCAAAAATCTGCTCAATGATTTTTTCGCTGGTGATGCTCTCGGCCTCTGCTTCATAGCTGACCCCGATGCGGTGGCGCAGCACATCGTAGCCGATGGACTTGACATCCTGCGGGGTTACGTAGGCCCGTCCGGCCAAAAAGGCCTGGGCTTTGGCGGCCAGGGTGAGGAAGATCGTCGCACGCGGTGAAGCCCCGTAGCGAATCAGGCCCTCCAGCTTCAGATTGTAAGCAGCCGGATCGCGGGTGGCCCACACCAGATCCACGATGTAATCTTTCACCCGCTGGTCCACGTAGATTTGATTCACAATCCCACGAGACCGAATGATTTCTTCCGGCTGGACGATGGCCTGGACTTCCAGACGAGGGGTGGAGGTGGACATGGCGTCGAGGATGGCCCGCTCCTCTTCTTTGGTCGGATAGCCCACATGGACCTTGAGCATGAAGCGGTCCAGCTGGGCCTCGGGGAGTTGGTAAGTGCCTTCCTGCTCGATGGGGTTTTGTGTGGCCAGGACGAGGAATGGATCTGGCAGGCGGAAGGTCTGCTCGCCGATGGTAACCTGGCGTTCTTGCATGGCCTCGAGGAGGGCGCTCTGCACCTTGGCCGGGGCCCGATTGATTTCGTCGGCGAGGATGAGATTGGAAAAAATTGGTCCGAGCTTGGTGGTGAATTCTCCATCCCGCTGGCTGTAAATGAGCGTGCCGATGAGGTCGGCGGGAAGGAGATCCGGCGTGAATTGTAAGCGCTGGAAGCCGGTGTGAATCGTGGCAGCAAGAGTGCGGACGGTGAGGGTTTTGGCCAAGCCGGGAACCCCTTCCAAGAGCACATGGCCGTTGGTGAGGAGACCGGTAACAAGCCGGTTAACCAGCTGCCTTTGCCCCACCACGACTTTGGAAACTTCGTCCAGCAGCGGCTGGACCCAATGACGACATTCCTCGACCTGCCGGGCGAGTTCGGAGTTGGTTGTGGACATAAATGGGAGATGATAAACTTAGCGGACCCTGAGGGCATTGACTACTCGGAAGAACAGTCCAGTGGTCAGCCCGGATGCCATTTCGAGTCTTTAGAAAGTTGGCGCGAGAAACTGTTCAAAAAAACTCCGGGCCACCGCAAAGCCCGCACAAAAAAACGCCCTCCTGTCCGTGGACAGGAGGGCGAACCACCAGAACCCAATCCTCAAGAAAAATTGGTCAAGCGCTTTTTTGTTTGCTAAGTCGCACGCGTTTCATTTGGCCGTTGGAGCGGAGGAGAACCCGACCACTGGCAATCAGGTCAATCATCGCTGCCGTGGCTTCGCGGGAGTTTTGGGAGCAGGATTGCAGAACTTCCATCAGTTCCCAGAGGGAGTAGTGACCTTGGTTGATTTTGGCGTAGATGTTTTTCATAGATTTTAGCTCCAGTTGAGTGCCAATAGCTATACGAACTTAGACTGGAAGGGGACGGGAAATGTTCAAAATTTTCGCGGGCAAAAACTTCCTTTTTTTGTCCTGGCTGCGGCTTTCCTGATGGGGCGGCGGAGGTGGAAAGGTATTGGCGGGCCGGAAAAAAGGTCACCAAAGCCTTTTTGAAGGCCAGATAAAGGGGCTTGTCACCTTCGGGCAGATTGCTAGCGTTTCGTCTCCTATCATGCTTCTGGCCCAGCTTCTCACGACAGATCGAATCGCCCCGGCGTTGGCTTCGACCGAACGCTGGCAAGCGATCACCGAGCTTACCGATCTGTTGGTAGCCAGTGGAGGGGTTGCGGCAGAGCACCGCGATGCTGTCTTGGCCGCCCTCCGGCAACGGGAGGAAACCATGAGCACCGGTATTGGGTTTGGTATCGCCATTCCACATGCCTCGTCGGATTGCGTGCCGGAGGTGGTGGCGGCTTTTGGGAGGTCAGCGGAAGGAATCGAGTTTGACTCCTTGGACAATGAACTGGTGCATTTCATTGTTCTCTTTGTCGTGCCCAAGGACCAGTTTCAAACCCACCTCCGCACCCTGGCGGCCATTGCCAAGTTTCTCAATGATCGCGTGGTGCGGGAGGAGCTGGCGGCGGCACCGGATGCAGTCGGAATCATGGAAGTTTTCCGGCGTCACCCGCAGAAAGCCTGAGCTGCCGCTATGCCCACCCTGCGTTCGGAGCTGCACCGCCGCCTCGCAAAAGCCCTCGTCCAAGCGGAGTTGCCGCCGGAAGCTGCAGTCATTGGCCCCGCCAGTGATGCGCGTTTCGGGGACTACCAGAGCAACTCGGCCATGGTCTTGGCGCGGCAGGTGAAAGGAAATCCGCGCCAGATTGCGGAAACCATCCGGGAGCACCTGGCGGTCGAGGACCTTTGCCAAAAGGTGGAAATTGCCGGTGCTGGTTTTTTGAATTTTCGCTTGCGGGAGGAGTTTCTCGGGGAACGTATTACCGCGCTGGGCCATGATGAGCGGCTGGGAGTCGAACCCGTGGCGGTTCCGCGTCGGATCGTCGTGGACTTCAGCTCTCCCAACGTGGCCAAGCCCATGCACGTCGGCCACATTCGCAGCACGATTCTTGGAGACAGCCTCACCCGTATCGCCCGGTTTCTGGGGCACGAGGTGATCACGGATAATCACCTCGGCGACTGGGGCACACAATTTGGCAAGATCATTTATGGATGGAAAAACCTCCTCGATCGGGAGGCTCTCGAGCGGGAGCCGATCGCAGAATTGCTCCGGCTTTACCGGGAGGTGAATGCCCGCGAGGCTGAGGATCCGGTGTTGGCGCGCAAGGTTCGCGAAGAGTTGGTGGCCCTGCAGGCTGGCGATCCACAAAATCGGGCCATCTGGCGCGAAGCTGTCGAGCTGTCCTGGCGGGAGTTTGAAAAGCTCTACGATCTCTTGGATATTCATTTCGATTATCACTTGGGAGAAAGTTTCTACAACGAGGCTTTGGGGCCGCTAGTAGAGCGTTTGCTTGCCGAAGGGATTGCCGAGATCAGTGACGGTGCGGTGTGCATTTTTTTTCGCGATGTGCCGCAGCTGGCTGACAAGCCTTGTTTGATTCGCAAAAGCGACGGCGGATTTCTCTACGCCACGACGGACCTGGCGACGCTGGAATACCGTCGGGAGCACTGGCAGCCTGATGCAGTGTGGTATGTCACGGGAGCTCCGCAGATGTTGCATTTCCAACAAGTGTTTGCCGCCGCCCGGCGCATGGGGTGCGACTTGGAGTGCCATCATGTGGCCTTTGGTTCGATTTTGGGCGAGGACCGAAAAATCATGAAAACCCGGTCTGGGGAAAATGTTGGCTTGGCCGAGGTGCTGCAGGAGGCTATTGAGCGGGCGCGGGCTCTGGTATTGGAGAAAAATCCGGGATTGAGACCGGAGGAGCTGGAGCAAATCGCCCGCGATATCGGGTTGGGAGCGGTGAAATATGCCGAGCTCTCGCAGCACCGGCTCTCGGACTATATTTTCTCGTGGGAGAAGTTTCTCAGCTTCCAGGGAAACACCGCGCCCTACCTGCAAAATGCCTACGTGCGCACGCGGGCGATCTTTCGCAAGTTGGGGGGAGGGGAAGAAGCCAAGGCGAATCTCCGACCGGCATTGCGCGAGCCTGCGGAAAGGGCTCTCGCTCTTCAGCTCCTGCGTTTCGGGGAGGTCTTGCCCGAAATCCTGGAGGATTTTCGTCCGAATCTGCTGGCGAACTACCTCTACGAACTGGCGAACTTCTTTCATGCGTTCTATGAACACTGCCCGGTCTTGAAAGCCGAACCTCCCCTGCGTGAAGAGCGCCTTTTTTTGTGTGACCTCACGGGACGAGTCCTGCGCCAAGGACTTGGCCTGCTCGGCATCCAATGCCCGGATCGCATGTGATTCTCCACCGCGCGGAGTCTAAGTAATGGAGGCTGCCTGGCTGCTTTGGATCACGGAAACCCTGGACTGGATCAAAGACAGCGGCTGGGTGGGGGCGGCTTGGTTTGTTGTTCTCTACACTCTGACATGCGTCTTTTTCCTGCCGGGATCGGCACTCACGGTTGGGGCCGGGGCGGTCTATGGATTCTGGGGAGGAACGGCTTTGGTGACCCTAAGCTCCACCTTAGGGGCTTTGGTGAACTTTTGGACCAGTCGCTATCTATTGCGAGGGTGGGTGTTGCGCAAGTTGTCGCACTACCCGAAGTTTCTCGCCCTGGACCAAGCCATTGAGCGCGAGGGCTGGCAGGTGGTCTTCGTGAGCCGCTTGTCACCGATCGTTCCCCACAGCCTGGTGAGCTACATTGCCGGGGTCACGCAGATTGGGGCCTGGCGGTATTCGCTGGCCTCTTTCCTGGGCTTCATCCCGATCAGCGTTGCCTATTCCTACGCCGGGGCCTTGCTCGGGGCGGTGGCCCGGACGAAAGCGCGCATTACAACCAACGATCCGATACACTGGGTTTTTTACGGCGTGGGGTTGGTCATTTCCATCGCCGTGGTTATCATGAGCACCCGTATGGCCGCGCGGGCCTTACGCACCAAGGTGCCGATGGACTGAGCCATGGGCAGCTATCTTCTTCGTCGGCTGGGGGCTTTGGTGTTGGTGCTCTTCTGCGTGGTTTCCCTGACCTTTTTTCTCATCCGGCTTTCGCCGGGGGGACCGTTTGATGGGGAACGCAAGCTGCCACCGGCTATTGAAGCAGCTCTGCTGGAGAAGTATCAACTGGATGGACCACTGTGGGTGCAATACCGCGATTATCTGGGGGATTTACTGCGGGGCGATCTGCGACTTTCGACCAAGTATCGCAATCGGAGTGTGGTAGAAATTCTCTCGCAGACTCTCCCGGTGACCATGACACTTGGAGGCCTAAGCTTTCTTCTGGCCGTGGTCGGCGGAGTTTGGCTGGGCACTTTCGCAGCGGTGCGGCACGGGCAAAAAGGTGACACCCTGGCGATGTTGGCGGCCTTGCTGACAATATCTCTTCCTTCCTTTGTCATCGGGCCTGTGTTGATTTTGCTGTTTGCTCTTTGGTTGGGGTGGTTTCCGGTGGGCGGGTGGGGTGGCTGGTTGCATCTAGTTTTGCCCGCAATTACTCTGGCCTTGCCGTATGTGGCCTACATTGCCCGACTCATGCGGGGGAGCTTGCTTGAGGTCCTGGAGCAGGACTTCATCCGCACCGCCCGGGCCAAAGGGGTGCCGGAACGGCGGGTGATTTTTCGCCATGCCATGCGGGTGGCGATTCTTCCGGTGGTGACTTTTCTTGGTCCGCTTGCGGCCCACTTGCTCACGGGCTCGATCGTAGTTGAAACGATCTTTCACATCCCCGGAGCGGGCGGATTTTTTGTTCACTCCATCCTCAATCGGGATGGCTTCCTGCTTGGTGGGGTGGTGATCGTCTATTGTGTCTTGCTCGTTTCATTCAACCTGCTGGTGGATTTGTCCTACCAGTGGTTGGATCGGAGAATTTCCCTGGGAAGCTGATGTTGGACCCACGTGCTTGGAACAAACTGCGGCGCAATCCGGTGGCCATGGCTTCCTTGGGGCTACTCGGTCTCTTGGGACTTTTGGCCCTGCTGGGGCCGTTTTTTTTCCCCCCGTCCTACGCGGAACCCGGACCTTGGCAATTCGCACCGCCTTCCTGGCAGCACCCTTTTGGCACGGACCTGAATGGCCGGGACGTTCTTTATCGCCTCTTGTTGGGATTGCGGATTTCCTTCCTAGTGGGCCTCGCGGGGGCCTTGGTGAGTTTGGTAATTGGCACGCTTTATGGATTGGTGGCGGGGTATGTCGGAGGGCGGGTGGATGCTCTGATGATGCGCGTGGTGGACATTCTCTACTCGGTGCCGCGGTTGATTTTCATTCTCATCCTCATCAATGCCCTCAATGCCTACTTGCAGGATTTTGCCGCCGCGCGGGACTGGCACTGGCTGGTGCAGTATTCGCGGATCGTGATTTTGATTTTTGCCTTGGGCTTCATCGAATGGCTAACCATGGCGCGGATCGTGCGGGGACAAGTGTTGGCTCTCAAGACCCGGGGGTTTGTCCTTGCTGCCAAGGCCCTGGGACAGTCGGATGCGGTCATAATTTTCCGGCATCTGCTGCCAAATTTGCTGGGAGTGATCGTGATTTATCTCACGTTGACGATTCCGGCGGTCATTATTGATGAATCGTTCCTGAGTTTTTTGGGGTTGGGAGTGGAAGCGCCTTTGGCGAGCCTGGGATCGTTGCTCTCAGACGGGGCGGCGGCTTTGAACCCCATCCGAAGCACGTGGTGGTTGCTGGTCTTCCCCGCTGCTTGCATGGTGTTGCTGCTGCTGGCCTGCAACTTTCTTGGCGATGCGTTGCGCGATGCGCTGGATGTGCGGCAGCGCTGAGCTGGGCGGGTGGTAATTTCAGCTTGGGTTCTGGACCTCCTGAGTGGCGGGGGCTTCAGCGCTTGAATTAGGCTCGGTGGGAGCAGCAGTTTCGAGCCATTGGGCAATCTTTTCCGCCCAGCGGTTGAAGTCCGGGTGCGCGGGGTTTTCTTGTAGGACTTGCAAAGCGCTGGTGGCCGCGCGGGAGACCTGTCCCAACTGGGCCTGCGCCTCCGCTTTCTCTAGTAGGAGGGTGGGGCGCCGGACTTTCTCGAATTGCTCGCGAGCGTGCTGGCGGCGTTCTCGCTGCAGAAGGTCAGCCTCAAATTGGATTTGCCAGTCATAGGTCTCCAGGAGCTCAGGGCTCTTCCGCTCCCGCAGGACCGGGCGAATGTTGTTTTGCAGAAGCTGCTCAATCTGGCCGGGGCTTTCGGACCAGGGGCCTTCGATTTCCAGGAAAGGTTGTAGTTGCCACGCCTGGGTGAAGGGGCTGTTTTTGATGCCGGTCTGCAAAATTTCACGCGCTTGATTCGGGGGTTCGCTGGTGGTGAAGCGTTTTTGTAGCTCGGCTACAGCCTGGAGATGTTGGCGCGCCGGTTGGAGAAAGTCTTCCGGCTTCTTGCTGGCAGCGCGGTCCATGCTCAGGGCAAGGTATTGCAGGTGCAGCTGCACAGCGGAACGGAAGTCGGAGTTCAATAACCAAGATGCGTTGCGTTTTTGCCAATCGCTGAACTCCCCGGCCTGGCCGACTTTGCCTTCGAGTTGCGTGCTGCGAAAGGCTTCGGTGTAAGCGTTGGCCGCGGCGGCGGGTGTGCGACTGGCCTCCCGCACTTTTTGCGCGGCAGTTTGCCGGGCGGCAGTGCGCTCACGCTCACGATTTTCCACCAGTTTGGAGAGCTGATCGCGAAGTTTGGTGAGCTCAGCCACCTCGGTTCCCGATTGAGCGTTGGCCTTTGGAGTAATGCCCAACGCAGCCAGGAGGAACCAGGCGGCGAGGAAAAGCGGTGTCCGAGCTGAATGGCTGGACGGGGAATCGGGGGGAATTTTCATCGGAGAAAAGTTAGGTGCGGCGGGCTGCTTGGTCGAGCAGACATTGGATGAGTCCGGGGATGTCGTGCTGGGTGGCCTCGGCATCTACTTTTTGTCCGAGTTTGCGCAAGGTAGCGGAGGTGACCGGTCCGATGCTGAGAGTTCGACAGCCGGTGGGCCACGGGAGACCCAAGGCAAAGAAATTCTCGGCGGTGGAGGAGGAAGTAAACGTCACCCAATCGGCGCCGTCCTCGCGAAAACGTTTTTGCCCG
Organism: uncultured Chthoniobacteraceae bacterium; assembly: GCA_964595865.1. GTDB lineage: Bacteria > Verrucomicrobiota > Verrucomicrobiia > Chthoniobacterales > DYNR01 > CAZQRL01. The sequence goes on along the minus strand of CAZQRL010000002.1, from coordinate 8,175 downwards.
CCAGAGAGGTCTTCGGTTTCCGGAAGAGTGCGATAAGCGATGGCCTCATCCACAATGGCTCCCAAGCGGGTGAGTTCCTGCGGGAGAATTTCCCTGGCACCTTCCGCACGAGGCAGAAGGAATTTTAGATTCTCCACGCTAGTTTCTTTTTGCAGGGCGGTGAGGATTTCCTCGGCGACATACTTTTCCGGCATCAAATCCACGGCCAGATGGTAAGCGCGCACGCGTTCGGCGGTTGCGGGCCCGATGGCGGCAATGCGGGCCGGCCCAAGAGAACGGGCATCGGCATAGAGCTCGAAGAAAGCCTGAAAAAAGGCATCCACACCATTCGGGCTGGTGAAAATGATCCAGTCGTAACCGTGGGCATCGGCCACCAATTCGTAAAAGGCGCGCTTATCCTTTGGCGGAGCGATGCGGATGGTCGGCAATTCATAGGCATCGGCCCCGAGCTCCCGCAACTCAGCCACCAACCTGCCGGCCTGCTCCCGCGTGCGGGTCACCGCGATGCGCCAACCATGCAAGGGCAGAGTTTCTCGCCAGGAGAGCGTCTGGCGCAGGTTGACGACCTCTCCGAAAATCGCCACTGCCGGAGCTTTGAAGCCGACCCGGGCCACCTCATCGGCAATCGTTCCCAGAGAGCCCACGAGGGTTTCCTGCCGCTCGGTTGTTGCCCACCGCACCAAGGCCACGGGGGTTTCGCTCGGCAAGCCTTCCTGCATCAGTCGCCGGGTGATCGTTGCCAGCCGCTCGACTCCCATGAGCATCACTTTGGTTCCGGGCATCCGCGCAATCGCGGCGTAATCCACTTGGCTCTCTGGTTTTCCCGGTTCTTCATGCCCAGTGAAAATCGTCAGCGCCGCATTGTGCTGACGGTGCGTGACGGGAATGCCCGCAAAAGCTGGTCCGCCGATGGCCGAAGTGACGCCGGGCACGATTTCAAAGCGCAGACCAGCGGCGGCAAGAGCCTCAGCCTCTTCCCCTCCGCGTCCGAAAAGAAAAGGATCGCCCCCTTTCAAACGCACCACCGTTTGGCCGGCACGCGTCTTCTCCACGAGGAGGGCGTTGATCTCTTCTTGTTTCAGAGTGTGGGCCCCTGCTTTCTTGCCGACGTAGATTTTTTCAGCACTGGCAGGCGCAAAGCGCAGAAGCTCGGCGTTGGAAAGGTAGTCGTAAATCACCACGGTGGCCCGCTCGAGGCACTCCTTGCCACGAAGTGTGAAAAGTCCGATAGCTCCTGGCCCCGCTCCTACGAGGTAGCAGATGCCGGAAGAGCCAGAGTTGGGGTGAGAGCTAGGTTTCATGATTTCCATTGGTTGATCAGGGTTCTGGCCGCTAATTCTGGGGAGTGCGCGGGGACAGCGACCTCGCCTCGTTGACTGGGGCTCCGGGCCGCGGGAAAATAGACCGCGCGTAGGTGCAGCCTTGGTGAACCACGCGCAGGATCGTGTTCCACCCAGGCCCTCGTGCCCAAAGCTTGATGGCAGCCCCCGCCGATCTCCGCGAGCAAGGCTCGTTCCGCAGTGACCGCGGCCCAAGTCGCGGAGCAATGCAGAACCTGAAAGAGGCTCTTCACTTGAGGGGCTTCGCTGCGGGTCTGCACGGCGATGGCACCCTGCCCCGGTGCGGCTAGCATCCAGGGGAGGGGAGTAAGGGCCAGCCCTTCGGTTTCCGGGGTCTCCAGGAGTTGACCTTCGGCATTTGCGAGGCCGAGGCGTTTGAGCCCGGCCAAGGCCAAGATGGCCGCTGGAAAATCGGACGCCTCCCGCACCTTGCGCAGTCGGGTCGGCACGTTGCCGCGAATTTCACAGGTACGGGTTTCGGGGAATTGCTCCAACCATTGCAAAGCCCGGCGAGGGCTGCTGGTGGCAACGCAATCAACGGCACACTCGGGGCGGGAGATCAGGACATCCGCTGGATCTTCGCGTGGGAGCAATGCCGCCAGGCTCAAACCGGGGGGCATTTCCACAGGCAGGTCTTTCAAGCTGTGGATGGCGGCATCAATGCGTCCTTCCGCCAAGGCCAGTTCGAGTTCCTTGGTGAAGAGTCCCTTATCCAACGGGCTCGTGGATTGCAGGCTCAGGTCGAGCCGCTCATCGCCGCGAGTGCGCAGGATTTCCACTTCCACAAGTAAATCGGGAAAAGCCGCCGCCAGGCCGGCGCGGACGAGTTCCGTTTGCGCCAAGGCCAGGGCACTGCCGCGGGTGCCAAGGACGATACGATCGGGGCGGCTCATGGACTGGAGGGGGGTGGATTTTCCAAATCCGGCGCGCCGTGTTTGCGCAGCCAGTCCACAAAGCCGGCCACTTCGGTCTCGATGAGCGACTCGCAAGCCAGGATTTCCTGTTTGCGGACCTCCATGGACTCCCGCGCGATGTCCTGCAGGGAATCAATATCATAGAGAAAAACCCCTTCGAGTTCGTTGACCTCGGGACTCACATCCCGAGGCACCGCGAGGTCAATTATGAAGAGCGGGCGCTCTCGCCTTTGGCGCAGCAGGGGGGCCAGTTTTTCCTTGGTTAGAACCGGGTGCGGTGCCCCGGTGGAGCCGATGAGGATATCAATCTCTTCGAAATGCTTTTCCCAATGTTCGAAGTGAATTGCCAGCCCGCCGATATCTTCAGCCAAAGCGGCGGCGCGGTCGAAGGTGCGATTGGAAACGATGACGCTACGCACCCCACGGGATTGCAAGGAGCGAGCCGTGCGTTCCCCCATTTCTCCAGCCCCGAGAATCATAACTTTGCGGGTGGCGAGATCGCCAAAAATTTTCCGCGCCAACTCCACGGCCACGGCTCCGACTGATGTGGCGCCGCTGGTGATGCGGGTCTGGGAGCGCACTGTCTTGGCGACGCGGAAGGCATGCTGAAAAAGCCGGTGCAGATGACGGGAGGCGGCGCCGGATTCTGTGGCTCGGGCATAGGCCTGCTTGATTTGCCCCAAGACCTCGGTTTCTCCCAGCACCATGGAATCCAATCCGCAGGCGACGCGGAAGAGATGGCGCACGCTAGCCGGGGTGTGAAATTCGTAAAGCGGCACGCGCAGCCCGGTGCGGTCGGTGAGCCAGTCATGCAGAGAGCCCAGCGCGCGCACGGGGCAGATGGTGGCCGCGTAGAACTCCACCCGGTTACAGGTCGAAAGCACCACCGCGCCGGCGTTGCCGTCAATGCGGCGGAGTTTGTCGAGCACCCCGGGCAACTCATGTGCGCCCACGGCGAAGCGCTCGCGGATTTCCACCGGAGCCAGTTCGTGATTGAGGCCAGCGCAGAGGATATTCACATCCGGGAGAGATAATGGATTCCAGGCAGGGTGAGCATCACGGCCACGAAAGCGACCACGGCGAGCCGGGCCAGTTGATGGGGGGAGAGCCGGTGCTTTTGGCGGAGCCAGAGGATAATTCCATAAAGCGCCCAGAGTCCAAGAGAGCCCCAGATTTTCAGGGCTTCGACGGGAAGGCGGGCCATGGCTCCGGAGAGGAAGGCGATTGTCAAAAGGAGGAACCCAAAAACCAGCAGGCGCCCGGTGGCAATGTGCAGGTCTTGAATCGGCGGGAGCTGATAAAAAAGCAGAGAAACGCGGTGTCGTTTGAGCAGGTGCTCCTGGATGAGATACATGAGGCCCGCCACAGCAGCGAGTCCGAAGGCACCATAAGCCACGACAGAAAGCGCCGCGTGCAGCTCCACCCAAGGATTCGGTGGTCCCAGGCGGGTAACCTGCAGGGGGCGCAGCGTGGCCAGAGCCGCCAATTGCAGCGCGGAAACAAGGGGAAGTGTGAAAGCACCCAGCAAGGAAAGCCGATAGGCCGGACCGATGATCAGGTAAATCAACACCATCGCCCAACTCAGGAACACCAAGACATCGGCGAAGGTTCCGAGCGGACACGCCCCGAAAGCCTGCCCTCGCAGATAGAGAAAAACGCCTTGGGTGAGGAACCCACCTCCGAGAAAAAACCACGACCCTCCGGCTGCTCCCTGTTGCCGACGGCGGAAGAGCACCCAAGAGCGTAGGGTGCCCCCGAGAAAAAACAGGCTGGAAATGAGGAGAAAGAGGGAATCCATGGCGGAGAGGCGGTTTGCCCAGATGCTGTCCGAAGCAAATCCGGACCTCTGCTAACCGCAGACAAACTAAAGACCAAATTTGTTTCACCGACAAGCCCCGGCCCAAGGAGGCCCGGTCGGCAACTGGGTGCCACTTTTCCGCATGCACCGCAACGATTTGCGGAATTTTGTTTTCCCTCAGTCTTCTCCCTCATGTCGGCAACCTCGCCAGCACGTCTCCCAACAATCGCGACCTTCCCCAAACGACGTTTGTGGCTGAGACTTTGGGTTGTGGGTCTTTGGCTCAGCCTTGTGGGGGGAGCCGGTGTATTTGCTCGCAGATACGCGGGGGTTGCCAGGTGGAGGTTCCACCGTGATCAGCGCCACGGGTTGGCTCTTTGGCAATGTCGAGGGGGACGGCGGACTTTGATTTATTGCTGGCCGGGGCGCGCATGGCGGTGGCGCTTTCGTGGTTCGCTGGCCGACAAGATCAACTGGACTCGGGGGTGGGTGAGGATCTGAGTTTTGCGGATTTGCATTTGCAAGTTTGGCGGCGGGAGTCGCGAATCAGGGGATAATTAGGACTTGGCCTTCACGGATGCCCGTGCCACCGCCGAGCTGATTGTGATTGGCATCCACAATGTCTTTCCAACGATTGGAGGTGTTGTAGAACTTCCGGGAGATGGAGGCTAGGGTATCGCCTCGTTGCACGGTGTAGGTGCGGGTTTCTTTGCCGACGGCTTGTTCGGCCTCGCGGGTTTGGGGAACTTTGGAGAATCCTTGGCGATCGGTCGGGGGCGGGCTGGCGAGGGTCTTCGGTTGACCGCGCAAGGCGGCGATTTGTTCCCGCAGCTGATTGTTTTCGTTGCGGAGGCGGGCTGCTTCAGCCCGAGTTACCAGGCCACTCTCGGCGAGTTTCGCAGCCAGCGAGCGCTCGATGCGGCTGATAGATTTATTAACCTCGGCGGCCCATTTCGAAGAGGGATCCATGCGCAGGTGACGGCGGTAGTGGTGCAGGGCTGAGACGGGATCCGCGAGCTTGGTATCGTAGAGGAGGGCCAAGTGGTAGTGCACATCCGCAGAGTCCTGCGTGCCATCCAGACAGGCTTCGTAATACCGCACGGCCTGCGGGAAATCGCCCACGGTGACATTTTGTTCCGCGAGTTGGCGGGATTTCTGGGTATTGGCAGGCAGCCAAGATGGGGCGGAGTCACATCCGGTGAACGTGCTCGCCATGAGGCACCCCGCCAGGAGGATGGGCAGGGATTTGCCGGTAAAGACGAATCGGTCTTGAGTTTGGTAGGGGTTCATGGGAGGAGTTATGCGTGATTTCCGGCCCCGACAAAAGGTTTTCTCGTGTCCCCTCGCGTGCCTGTTTCCGAGCTTTGCAGTGGACGGGAATGGTTGCGGCGGCCATTTCACTTGGCGGTTGTCAAACGCCCCGACCTCCGCGTCCTCCCGAGCCCGCAGCGGTCGCGGTGGCGGCCCAACTTCCCGCCCAAGCCGCTGTTCCTGCCGCTCCGCGCAGGCCGGTGGCGAATCCGCCCGTCCGGCCCGTCCTGTCGCCGTCTGCCACCATCACCCCGATTCCGATTTCCACGACCACCGCATCGGCTTCGCGTCCAGCGGGCGTAACCACCCGGCCCACCTTGGAAAGTCCAGCGGCTCAATGGCGCCGATTGGTGGGGGTTGGGCAGGTGATTCGAGAGGGAAACGAATGGGTCTTTACGGAGGGGAGTTCCGCAAATCCAGTGCGGCGGGAAAACTCGCTTTACGAGGATTCGATTGCTTTGTCGCGCCTGCGAGGGGAGCTCAAGAGCATGGGCGGACTGCCAGGGAGCGTGCGAGCCTCGGCGCGGGTTCAACAAGGAGTAGCCTCGCTGGCCGTCCCGACTGATCTTCCGCGGGAGACCTCGGCTGAGGCAGTGCGGCGAATCTTAGAATTGCCGGAGATTCGTGCGGTGCGCTTGCGCGAGTTGCCTCCTGCCACCTGACAAGTCGGGCACCAGCAGGTTGTCCTTCCGCCGAGCGCTGCCCGGCGGAGCTCCGTGCCATCCCTCGGACACAGCCCGCCATCTCGCCAACGGTGCTGGAAAAGCCAGTCCTCCGGTGGATCCGACCAGTCGCGGCCAATCACCCGCAAGGCCAGTCGGGCGACCTCACGCACGGTGATACGCAGCGCGGCAACGTCCGATTGGCTCAAGCTTCCGGTGAGTCGGACCGGGGACCATCCCAAGCGCCAAAGGATTTCGTCGGCCATCCAATTTCCGATTCCGGGAAAAATTTCCTGCCGAAGTAACAGAGGTTTCAAGGGCATGCGTGGGTGGCGTGCCATGACTTGCGCAAGCCATTTCACAGTGAAAGCCCGGTGCAGCAGCTGCGGTGGGAGATCGGACCACCAATCCGGTGCGGCCAGGCCACAATGCAGGCGGATGCGGCCAAATTGACGTGGATCCCGATAGACCAGGCTGCGGGCCTCTTGCCGCAAGACCAAGTGATCGTGTGCTGCGGGGGCGTAGTCCGGCGGAGCGACACGCAACTCCCCACTCATACCCAGATGGACTCCCAACCAGAAAGGTCCGGCCCGAAAGCACATCTGCTTCCCGTGGGCCTCCGACGCGCTGAGAGGGTGGCCGATCAGCACTTCCGGAGCCAATGATGTTGCGGCTTCGCGAAAGACCCGCGCGGCCGGATGCCAATTGACTGCAAGAATCCGGCTACCCAATCCGGGATCCCACTGCTTGCGAAAAAACTCCACTTCGGCCAACTCGGGCATGCTCCGATTAAGCTGCCTGAGCCCTGCTTTGTCGAATGGAGAAATAAAACATCCCAAGGCCGTTTGTGGCCCGGGTTGCCAGCGGCCAGAATTTTCAAGCTTTCAAACCTTGCCCTGGCCTCATAGCTTTCAGCCTCATGCTAAAGGAACGCATCCGCCTGGACGAACTCGACCAGTCTAAGTCCATCGAGAATGAGGAATACAAGCGGCAGCTGAAAGACTACCAACTGCGGGTGCTGGAAAAGCAGCTGGTGCTGAAGGAAAAAAAGCGCTCTCTGATTGTGGTGGTGGAGGGCCCCGATGCAGCGGGCAAGGGCGGAGCGATCAAGCGCATGGTAGAGCGTCTTGATCCGCGCCTCACGCGGGTCTATTCCATCGTTAAGCCCACGCCGGAGGAATACAGCCATCACTATCTCTGGCGTTTCTGGCAGAAGCTGCCTCCCTATGGCCATATCGCTATATTTGATCGCTCGTGGTATGGGCGGGTGCTGGTGGAGCGGGTGGAAGGTTTTGCCTCCGAAGCCGAATGGAAGCGAGCTTACGACGAGATCAATCAATTTGAGAAATTACTCACCGATGATGGGAGCGGCATTCTCAAGCTGTATTTGCATATTACAAAAGACGAGCAACTGGAGCGTTTCAAGCGGCGCGCAGCCGACCCCTACAAGCACTGGAAGATCACCGAGGAAGATTGGCGAAACCGGAAAAAGTGGGACCAACACAATGCCGCGGCGGAGGATATGTTTGCTCTCACCAGCACTCCCCATGCTCCGTGGATGGTCATTCCGGCAAACTTCAAGTGGTATGTGCGCGTGCAAGCCGTGAAGGCTTTATACAAAACAATCTGCCGCCTTACGGACGATTAAGCCAGCGGGAAATTGCCATGCACGAGAACCTCACTATCCAAAACACGCCGCACGATTCGATTCACTACCTGGAAGCGAAAATCATTCTCCAGGCCAAGCATTTCACCACCGCGCAGGGTTTCACCGATTTCTGGAAAATCGTCCGCGGCACCGCGAAGAAATTCGATGTGCGTATCGAGGAGGCAACGGATGCCTTCGAGAGCCACGTGCGCGAGGTGCTGTTTTTTGACACGCCGACCTTCGATCTTTACAACCATCATTTCATCGTTCGGCTGCGCACCTTCTACAAAGGCGGATGGCCTCAGGGGCTGCCGGAGTTGACCTTAAAATTTCGACACCCGGATTTTGCCGCTGCCGCGGCAGTGGATGTGCGACCGGCCACTCCCGGAGGGATGGCCCGGATCAAATTCAAAGAGGAGCTGCTGCCGCTGCGGGAGAGCTTAGGCGGTATCCGCTCAATCTACTCGCACAACTGTATTTTGGCCATGCCGCGCGAGGAATT
>CAZQRL010000001.1:0-374900 GCA_964595865.1 uncultured Chthoniobacteraceae bacterium | reverse complement strand
CGACGGCTTTTTCCCTCATGGGTTGGGACATTCCCCAGTGTCATCAGCTAGGAGGTAACATTTCATGCCCTGCCTCTTTTGACCTCCCCGGTGTCTTTTCATTGGCGTCCATTCATACTGCGCGCAACATCATGTCCATGGTGGCTGGTTCGGTTGAAAGAATCTCGTCCATCCAGACTCTCAGCAGGATCAATCTTGCTCCCGGAGGAGTTGCGGGCGCTTGGAAAAATACTCCCGTGCCCCAGGCGCCGAACACGCCGTATTACTTCGACAGCAACGGCAATCCGGCTTCCGTGGCTGTCCCCGGCGGGGCGCTTATGGATGGGGCAGTGCGCACGCGGTTGAACGATTCCGGACTCTCGGGGATTCGCGTCTTTACCGCCTGAAGGCTGCCGAAGTTCGCTCGGGAATTTTTTCCGGTCTCCGCCAGCCGGGGTGAAAGATCCCTTCGCAGAGAGTCTCTGTTCCGCCGTAAGGCGGGGGAAATTTTCTTTCCAGCTCCCATGCGATGAGGCAAAAGGAACCCGCTTGCCATGACCTCCGACAATAGTTTGCCAACCGAGGAAACTCCAGACTGGTCCAATTTGGAGGCCGAGTTGGCGCGCAGCTTCCAACCGGCTTGGACTCGTGGAGGAGCCAATCCTTCCCCTGAGCAACTGCGCAAATGGGAGGAGCAGGATGAGCATCTAGGTGACTCACGGCTCGATACAGGGCGGCGGGAATTTTCTCGGAAAGACTCCAAGTTCCGCGCTCCCAAGCGGCGTGAAGACAGACCTTCTCAGCCACACCAGGGGCGTGGTCCCAAGCGCGACGGAGGTCAACATGATAGGGAGCGTAGAGGCAAGGGTAGGCATCCTCAGCGGCACGGCGCGACACCTGTGCGCCCGCGACCTCCTAGTCCCAGCGTCTTGACCGGGTGGAGAGTCACTTTTCTCCCCGATGAGGTTGGGTTGCAAGGTCTCGCCAAGCAAATCAAACAAACGGCCCGGGCATTCTCGTTGTTTGACTTATCGCGACTGGTCTTGGATCACCCCAGTCGTTACTCGATCCAGTTGCACCGACAGGGCGGAGCGGCTCTTTTTCGTTGTGTCGCGGATGACAGTCTCTGGCTGGAGCAGACCCACGCCTTAGAGCATGCCTTGGCAATTGGTGTGGAGTCCTACTATCGCCGGGAGGTGCAGACCGTGGAAGCGGTGAAGGGAACTTTCCATTGTGTCGCGCGGTGCGGCTTGAGCGGAGTGCTGCTCGGGCCTCCCAATCATCACCAATACCAAGTGAACCTGCGCCGTCTGCATGCGGAAAAATTTGCTCGCATGCCTTTTGCAGCTTTTCAGGCCAAAGTGCAGATGGTCCGCGATGAGGCGGTCTTGCAGGAATGGAAAATGTCCCAGACCACGTGCGAGGTTTTTTATCCTTTGACTGGTGCGGAAGATGCCGAGCCGAAGCCCATCCGTGACCGAGCGACCTTGCGGCGGGATTTTCAGGAGCGGCATGGCGCTGAGGCCGTTGTTGCGGCGGGTGAGGATGTCACGCTACCAGGGGCGATTGCCATCGGGACTTGCGCCCCGGAGGTTTCTGCTTTGGTGCGACAGGAATGGGATAAATGTCGGCGCTTCCCGATCGCCATGGCCCACGCCTGCGGCAAAGTCCTCAGCGCTGCCGGGCTACACCTTTTCAAAGCCCACGACAATATCACCTACGTCGGAGTGAGTCGGCCGCATGGGCTGGATCGGCAAAGTTTCCCGGTGTCGGATTCTCTGGCGCGGTTGCTCACCCTCGTAGAGGAGCGGCCGGGAATCTCTCGCGCCGAGTTGCGGGCAGCCTGGGAAAGCCAGCCTGATGAGGCGAGTGGCCTAACGACGTTCGCCGCCGATCTCACTTGGTTGCTGCATCAGGGGCATCTCATAGATTTCGCCGGTCGCGGGCTTGAGAGCGCTATTTCCTTGAAGCCCCCCAAGGCAGCCGATCGTCCGTCGGGTGAGAAAAAGCCTGCTACCTCCAAGCCTGCTGCTGCCAAGCCAGAGTCGGGCTCTGCGAAGGAGACGGCGGGGGCTTCAGAGACTTCTTCACCTGCAGCACTGCCAGAGCAGGTCAGCGAGCCAACGGAGGAGATCTCTTCCCCGTCAGTAGATACCTCCTGGGAGGAAGCCCCATGAATATCGAGCGGCATCTGACAGCAGCCCAGGGCTATCTCGAACTGGACATGCCGAACGAGGCGTTGGAAGAACTGCGCGCTTTGCCGAACGAGGTGGTCGAGCGCTGGGAAATTCAGCAGCTGCTCTTGGTAATCCTTATGCGGTTGCGGAAATGGTCAGAAGCACTGGCCGTCTGCAGCTCCATGCGGAAGAATTTCCCCGAGCAGACGGTGGGCTACATTCACGGGGCGTTTTGTTTGCATGAGCTAGGCCGCACCGAAGAAGCTCGTGATTTGCTTCTCGGTGGGCCGCCGGCGCTCCTGCGAGAACCTACCTACCATTACAATCTCGGTTGTTACGCTGCGGTTCTCGGGCAGCCAGAGCAAGCTCTGCAGCATCTGCGCACCAGCTTCGCCATGGATAAATCTTTCTTGGAAATTGCCCGGCGGGATCCCGATCTCAAGAACCTTCCCGGGCTGCCTTGATCCCTCCTGCTCCCCCACTGAACATCGCCGATGTCGTCCGTCGGCTGTCTGATGCCTTCGCCACGAACTTTGCCGATGGGCGCGAAGTCGGTGCCGCGGTTTCCCTGTGGCAGGATGGGCGGGAGCTCTTTCATGCTGCGGCGGGCTTCCGGGATGCTGCTCGGGAAGAGCCTTGGGAAGACGGGACGTTGGTTCTGGTATGGTCGGCCACCAAAGGCATGGCGAGCGCTTGTGCTCTGCATGCCCTGCAAAGTGCGGGCCTGGCTCCCAATGTCGCTCTGCGGCATTTCTGGCCGGAGTTTGCCCGCAACGGCAAGGAGCGTGTGTCGGTCGCCGATGTGCTTTCGCATCGGGCTGGCTTGGCCGCGATTGAAAAAGCCCATATCTCTATTTTCGATCATGATGCCGTGGTGCGGGCTTTGGAGGAACAAGAGCCTCTCTGGCCTCCCGGTTCCGGCCATGGCTACAGCCCGCGCACTTTTGGATTTCTCGCTGATGAAATGGTGCGCAAGCTCACAGGGCAGACCCTCGGGGAATACTGGCGGGAGGTTTTTGCTGAGCCGATGCATCTGGATTTCTGGATCGGACTGCCTGCGGAGCTGCATCCGCGCGTCGCGCAAATTCTCGCTCCCCGCATTTCCAAGCACAGCGCGCCAGAGCCCTTCTTGGCCGCTCTCGGTGATCCCGAATCGCTCACGCGTGCTGCGTTTTCCTCCATTGAAGGCCTGGGGACCGTTTCGGCGATGAATTCCCCAGTGGCCCGCGAAGCCTCTCTGCCCTCTTTAGGGGGAATTGGCACCGCGACTTCCCTGGCGAAGTTTTACTCCATGCTGGCCGCCAACGGGGAATGGCAGGGAGTTTCCTACTTTTTGCCCGAAACCCTGCAATGGATGCAAACCCGCCTGGCCAATGGCTTCGATAAGACACTTCTACTCGAGACCGCTTTCTCAGCCGGATTCATGCTCGATCCAGTGGACCGCCACGGCCACAAAACCCGCCGCCTTTTCGGTCCCTCGCTCACGGCCTTCGGTCATCCCGGTGCCGGTGGCAGCATGGCTTTTGCCGACCCATCACGCCGCCTGGGGTTCGCCTATGTGATGAATCAAATGGAAATTGGGGTTCTTCCCAATGAGCGTGCCCGCCGGCTGGTCGAGGCGGTTTTTCCAGAAACCTAAAACTGAGCGGCTTTGGAAGAGTGGGAAGCACTGGTGGGCGAAATAAAATCGTTCGGGACAAAGGGCACTGATTTCCTGCGGGTCTGAGCGCCGAAGAGTGCATTTTCTGAGGATGAGCCCCCCCCCTTTTTGTCTTTTCCGGCGGCATGGTGTCCAAATCTGCATGCGCACGGCTTCAGAAGTCATGCCGACGTTTTTCCCGTTCCCCGGCAGATTGATCCTCTCGTCGGCAGGATGACCCCCTGGGGTTCGGCAACAACCGCCGCAACTTCGCCGAGGGCCTTATCTTGGAGCCGGGGGACCAAGACCACGCCGCGTTCATTGAGGCTGTCGAAAAAGGCGTATTCCACCTCGCCACGGTCCATGGCCACGAGGGCTCCGGACGGGAACGCCAGAGCGCACGCCACCCGGAGCTGATGGGGCCGGCCCTCCGTGAGCACCGCATAGCCGGGCAGGCAACCATCGTGGTCGAGCCGGAGATGCAGTTTGACGGCTCCCTGGGTGCGCCGGAACTGCGCCCAGTCCTTCATCGTCAGGCAGAGAGCGCGGATCGAGGCCTCCAGACTGAAATGGTTGCGTTTTCCCTCCACGCTGGCCAGCCCCCCGCAGATCTCCCGTAGGCTGTAAGCCCGTCCCAACGGACCAAAGAGCCTGGCGACAAACTGCGTCCAGCGAGCGCATCCCTTGGCTCCTCGTTCGACGCGGTGTTGCCGGACCGGTCGCGCCAAGTCCGAGCGCGAAAAAAGAGTCACCCACAGGCTGAAGACACTGGTGAAGTTACGCCCGGCAGGCAGCCTCCTTGGATTGAAGGGCTGTTTTCCTCACCTGCATTTTCTCCCACGCGGGGCTGCCCGTTCAACCCCCTCACATTTTTCCTGTTTTGGACTGGAGTGAAAAGGAGAGCACAATAAGGTGAAAAATTGTCACCTAGGTTCCGTTAGCAAGTCTTTTCAGAACCTGCTGGGCACCAGAATCGCCTCGGACATGCCATGGAGGAGCTTTTTGTCGGCAGGGCAGAGAGTGGCGAGAATGCCGCCACAGATTGGGTGGCCCGCTTGGACGAAGTAGTAAGGACAAAGCCGCGCCCGAATGGGCATGGAGCGCAAAGAATCGCCGTCAAGAAACTCGGCGGAGAAAACCGCGCCGGCGTGGAACTCCTGCAAGATCCACGGTTGGTGCGGGAAGTCGCGCAGGGCGGTTTCCACCGCAGCGGCCCAATCGGCTTGTGAGACATCGTGCCCGACAACGACCCCGCGGGATCCCCAGGCGCGCTCGGAAAATCCACTCACCTTGAGGACGAGTTGCCGTCGTTTTTGGCTGAAGGTCTTCAGCTCTTCCCAGGACTGAATTTCCAGCCCGGGATACACCGCCTGGGGGGGGAGGGGGCTCGGGTCCACAATCCACGTGCGAGGAATGTGCCTACGCAGCGCCTCAAAGGTTTTGCGGCCGAGCTCCCGGATCCAAAAATCTTCCAGGGGTTTGAGCCAAAAAAGGGCGAACCAGAGCTTTTCTTCCAAAAAGGCTTTTGGGGGTGGCGTGAGGCGGGTTTCCTCCTGCATCACCGCCTCGCGCAGAGCTTCCCAATGCGGCAGATTTGGCAGATCAAATAGTTCAAAAAAACGGTAAACCGCCCGACTCCAAGGGCCGGGGTAGTCCTGCCCGCGCAGGGTAAAGGGCACTCCGCGCTCGCGCAGTCTTTCGGCAATCCACTCCATCTCGGGCCGATAAGTCGCCGCCTCCTCAGAGACAAAAATATCCCCGCCTTCGGGGAGGATTCCGGCAAAGCCCTCAAACATCCCCTCCGCTCCACCGATAACTTCGTGTCCCAGCTCCGCGTAGGTGAGATTTAACCAGGCGGTGAGGCCGATTCCGCCAGGCACGTTGTCAATTTCGGAAATGATGAAGCCATCGTTCGTGGGCAGGATATCCGGCCGGAGAACGGCCGGAAGAGCCTGTCGCAACGCATGTTCGCGGCCCAGGGCGACGACGTCCGGAGGTTTGCCGGCGTCCAGAAGCTCGGCGATCCAGCCTGGCATTTTCCCGCGCCAGCTGAGGAGATAAAGCAAGTTGCACGCCCGCAGGAAGCGCCCGAGTTGCACACCAAGGGACTTCACGCGCTCGGCGAGCGAATCAGGTAGCGGAAAAGGTTCTGGACCGATGCGCCACTGCTTCTCATGGAATAGGCCTCCCGCCGGTAGTTGGGAACGCACCTGTTGGGCGGTGGCAATTTTCCTGGCGATCCTCTCCGCCGCGGAGGGCTGGGAGGTCATGCCAGAGATTGCAAAGCCGCCCGGAGCAATTCCTCGGAGGTCGGATTGGTGGTTTGGGCGGCGGCTTGTTTCACGGCTTTGTGGGCTTCGACCTGCTTGTAGCCCAGCGAGATCAACGCCAGCACCGCATCATGCATGGCAGTGGCTTGGGCGGAGGGAGCGTGCTGGGCACTGGCGGCTTCCCATTCTGCGGCAACTCCGAGTTTATCCTTGAGCTCGACAACAATCCGCTCCGCAGTTTTTTTGCCTAGTCCGCTGATTCGGCTGATCGAAGTCAGATCCCCCGCCACCACCGCGCCTTGGAAGGCTTCCACGCTCATGCCGCTAAGCACTGCCAAGGCCAGTTTGGGGCCTACGCCCGAAACGTGCGTGATCAGCAGACGGAATAAATCGCGCTCGGCGGTGCTGACAAAACCGTAAAGTAGATGGGCATCTTCTCGCACTACCATGTGCGTGAGAATCCGCAGTTTCTGACCGACTGGAGGCAGCTTGCTGTAGCTGGAAAGGGGAATGAGAACTTGGTAGCCCACGCCACCGACATTCACTACAATTTGCGTGGGGAGCGATTCCGTCAGCTCTCCCTCCAAGAAGGTAATCATGCGGGTCTCATAACCTGAAAGGGCCCCGGAGTCAAAAGCGCAGGGTGCTCAATCATGCGAGTAGCCGGCAACGGACTTGGCGGATACTGCCCCGCCCCGCAGCGGCTCAACCACCCAAGTCTAGGATTGGGGGGTTTTTTTAGAGAAAATTTACCCCAGCAGATGCAGGATTTCCCTTTGACACCCAGAGGAGCAGTGATATGCTCACCCCCCACTTTGCTGCTGGCCCGGGTTTTTCCGATGCTCTCCGGAGTGCCGGAGCCCGGGCTTGGACTTTGCAAAGTAGTCCTTGCCCCGCAAGCGAACGTTCTTTGTTTTTCAATCTTTCCAGCAGGCTGGCCTGCTTCGCGATGCCCATGTAGCTCAGTCGGTAGAGCACGTCCTTGGTAAGGACGAGGTCACCGGTTCAATCCCGGTCATGGGCTCGCGCGAGGCGACCGACTGGAGGAAAAACAAGCTGGCACCTCTTCGCTCACGGTCGGCACCCAAACAACAAACCGCAGACTACCGAAAAAAACAAATGGCCAAAGAAACATTCCAGAGAACAAAACCCCACGTGAACATCGGCACGATCGGTCACGTGGACCACGGCAAGACCACGCTCACTGCCGCTATTACCACCTACCTCGCCAAATCCGGTAAGGCCCAAGCGAAGAAATACGACGACATTGACGCCGCTCCCGAAGAAAAGGAGCGCGGCATTACCATCAACACCGCCCACGTCGAGTATGAGACCGACAAGCGCCACTACGCGCACGTGGACTGCCCCGGGCACGCTGACTATGTGAAAAACATGATCACCGGTGCCGCCCAGATGGACGGTGCAATCCTCGTCGTAAGCGCTGCGGACGGTCCGATGCCGCAAACCCGTGAGCACATCCTCCTCGCCCGCCAGGTTGGTGTTCCCGCCATGGTGGTCTTCCTCAACAAGGTGGACATGGTGGATGACAAAGATCTTCTCGAGCTCGTCGAGATGGAAGTGCGCGAGCTTCTGAGCAAATACGAGTTTCCCGGGGACGATATTCCGATCGTCAAAGGCAGCGCCCTCAAAGCTCTCGAAGGCGATGCGGAATACGAAAAATACATCCAAGAGCTCATGGATGCGGTGGATGCCTACATCCCCGAGCCAGAGCGTCCGGTGGATCAAAGCTTCCTCATGCCGGTGGAAGACGTGTTCAACATCGAAGGTCGCGGCACTGTTGCCACCGGCCGTGTGGAGCGCGGAATCCTCAAGAAAATGGAGGAAGTCGAAATCGTCGGCATCAAGCCCACGACCAAGACTACTGTCACCGACATCGAAATGTTCCGCAAGCTGCTGGACGAAGCCCGTGCTGGCGACAACGTCGGGGTGCTGCTTCGCGGCATCAAGAAAGAGGACATTGAACGTGGTCAGGTGATTGCCAAGCCGGGCTCGATCAAGCCGCACAAGAAATTCAAAGCCGAAGTCTATGTGTTGAGCAAAGACGAAGGTGGACGCCATACTCCGTTCTTCTCCAACTACCGCCCGCAGTTTTACTTCCGGACCACCGACGTGACCGGAACCATCAAACTGCCGGAAGGTGTAGAAATGGTTATGCCCGGGGACAACGTCTCCCTCGAAGTCGAGCTGATCACTCCGATCGCGATGGAAAAAACCATCCGCTTCGCTATCCGCGAAGGCGGACGCACCGTGGGTGCGGGGCGCGTCGGGGACATCCTTGACTAATCCCGGGTCTCCCGGTTTGTTGTTTGTTGAATAGGCCAGTAGCTCAATTGGTAGAGTAGCGGTCTCCAAAACCGTCGGTTGGGGGTTCGAGTCCCTCCTGGCCTGTTCTCTCTTTGTTCATGTTCAAAAAAACCAAAAAATTTTTCAGCGAGGTGCGGGTGGAGTTGGCCAAGGCTCAATGGCCCTGGGATCCCAACGAAACGGGCTTCAAGCGCTACAAAGAACTCTGGGACTCGACGGTTGTCGTCGTGTTTGCCATGTTGCTTCTCGGGGGCTACCTTGCATTTTTTGACTTCGTGACCATCAATGTGGTTGGGTTCCTGACCCGGCCCTGATTTTCCCCATTTTTTCATTCCATGGCTTTGGCTCCCCGTGATCAGTGGTATGTCGTGCATGTGCTCTCCGGACAGGAGAAAAAGGTGCAAGAAAACATCCTCAAGCGCATCAAGACCGACGAGATGGGGGACTACATTTTTGATGTGTTGATTCCGACGGAGCGGGTGCAAGAGATTAAGCGGGGCAAACGCTCGGAGAGTGTCCGGAAGTTTTTCCCCGGCTACATCATCGTCAATATGTATCTCCTCGACGAGAACAATAACCCCGTCGAGAAGACTTGGTATTTCATCCGCGAAACTAACGGGGTCCTGGGTTTTGCTGGAAACAAGCAGCGTCCGACGCCGATGCCGCGCCGTGAAGTGGAAGGGCTACTCTCGCAGATCAAAGAGCGCGAGGAAAGCGTCAAGCCGAAGATCGAATTTGAGGTTGGAGATCGGATCAAAGTGGCTGATGGGCCTTTCCAAAACCAAACCGGGATTGTGGAGGAAATTGATCCTGAGCGCGGCAAGCTGCGCGTCTCGGTGAGCATTTTTGGGCGCGAAGCTCCAGTCGAGCTCGAGTATTGGCAGGTGGAGAAGGCTTGACACCGTCAGGCTCGGGGCGAAAAAGGAGTTTTCCCCTTCCATCGCCGTGGGCGGTGGGACTGCATTTGCCGGGGCTGCGGAGGGATTCTTCCGCTCTGTTCAGGGATTTCCGAGGTTGCAAGCCGGGAGTTTTTTGTTACCGCTGAATAGCTAGCAAGCGTTCTGATTCCCCGGAATAATCACCATCTTTGCCGTGTCCATGAATTTTTTTGCTCTCCCTCCCTGCTTCCAAGTGTGCCGGTTCTTCTTGATTCTGGGCTTTTTCTTGGGAGCTCTGCTTGGGGTCACCTCGGCAGTAGCTGAGGAAGAACCGCCCACTGCGGAACCAGATCAGTCCGCAGCAAAGAATGTCACGACCCAAGCCTTCATTCCGCTCACGGAAGAAGATCGCTTTTCCGATTTATTGAGCCGCGGGATCGCTGCCTTCGAAGCCAAAAAATTCGCGGAGGCCATGGGGTATTTGGACCAGGCCATGAACATCTCGCCGAACAGCCCCTTTCTGCTCAATCTTCGCGGAGCTATTTTCACCAAACAGAAAAACTTTGCTGCGGCGCGGGAGGAGTTTCAGGCGGCCCTGGCGGTGGATCCGCAATTTTTCCCGGCTCGCTTCAATCTTGGTGAGCTGCTGATCTTGCAAGGGAATTACGAAGAGGCACTTGATTACTTTGAGCTGCTCAATGCCAGCTACCTGCGAAATGAGCTCATTCAGTTCAAATTGATCATTCTATTTTCTCTGACGGATCGGCGTGAAGATGCGGCTCGGACTTTGCAGCGTCTGCGATTTCCCGGCGAGACGCCATCGTGGTATTACAGCCATGCGGCCTTCCGGGCCTTGGAGGGAGATAAACGGGAGTCCCGGCGCTACCTTCGGGCTGCGCGAGAAATTTTTCCTCCGGAGCAGATCGCTCTTTACGAGGAGAGCCTGCAGGAGGCCAAGTTGTTGCGTTAAGCACGCTGCAGGAAATTTCTATGGCAGTATTGGACCAAGAGAGTCGGGTATTGGTGACCGGAGGCGCTGGTTTTATCGGCAGTGCCTTGGTGGAAGCCCTCAATCGGCGGGGGGTGCGGAATCTGGTGCTGGTGGATATTTTGGGTCGGGACGAAAAATGGAAAAATCTGCGTCCATTGGTATTTCGAGATTATTTTGAAGCGCCTGACTTCCAGCGCCAGCTTTTGGAATGTCCGGCGGGCTTAGGGCACTTCGATTTCATTTTTCACCTCGGGGCCTGCTCGGCCACCACGGAACCCGATGCATCCTACCTGGCGAAAAACAACTATGCCTTCACCCGGGATTTATGTGCCTTGGCATTGGAGCAGGGTGCCCGCTTTGTCTATGCCTCCTCAGCGGCCACCTATGGTGATGGTTCGCAGGGGATGGATGATGCCGACCCGGCCATCGAAAAATATCGTCCGCTCAATGCCTACGGGTATTCCAAACAGCTATTCGATTTGCACGCCCGTGAGAGTGGCGTGCTGGAGCGGATCGTTGGACTGAAGTATTTCAACGTCTTTGGACCCAATGAGTATCACAAAGGCGAAATGCGCAGCCTGGTCTGCAAGGCCTACCAACAAATCCTTCAGACAGGCAGGATTCGGCTCTTCAAGAGCTATCGCCCGGAATACCCGGATGGTGGGCAACGGCGTGACTTTCTTTACGTTAAGGATGCCGTGGCCATGACCTTGCACCTCGCGGAGACTCCTTGCGCTGGCGGACTCTACAATCTCGGTGCCGGGGTGGCGCGCACATGGCTGGACCTCGCGCATGCCTTGTTTGCTGCGATGGGACGGGAACCGCAAATAGACTTCATCGAGATGCCGGAAAACCTGCGCTCGCAATACCAATATCACACCCAGGCCAATATCACGCGTTTGCGGGCTAGTGGCTATGGGGCTGAGATCACCTCACTGGAAGAGGCGGTGCGGGATTACGTCTGCCATTACTTGCAGCCCGGGCTGCATCTTGGTGATCTACCTGCCTCAGCATGAGGTTGCTTTTTCTTGGGGATATCATTGGTGAGCCAGGTCGCAAGGCGGTGATCAATCATCTCGCCAGCCTGCGCGAAGAGCTGGCGATTGATTTTGTCGTCGTCAACGGCGAAAACTCCGCTGGGGGGCGTGGCATCACGCCGAAGATCGCCATAGATTTGTTGCGGGCCGGAGTGGCGGTGATTACCACGGGCGATCATGTGTGGGATCAGAAGGATCTGGCGGCTTGGCTTCCCACCGAGCCGCGCGTGCTCCGACCGGTGAATTATCCGCCGGGGGTTCCCGGCGCAGGCAGCATTGTGCTCGAAACCGCGCATGGCCCGGTGGCGGTTTTGAATGTTCAAGCCCGCACATTTATGCCTCAAGCCTTGGAAAACCCCTTCCATGCTGCAGCCGCGGAAGTGGTTGCTCTGCGCGAGCAAACGCCGGTGATTTTCGTGGATGTGCATGGTGAAACCACGAGCGAAAAGACCGCCCTGGCTTATCATTTGGATGGCCAGGTTTCTGCGGTCGTGGGCACGCACACGCACGTCCAAACGGCGGATGAGCGCATCCTCCCAGGCGGCACGGCCTTTTTATGCGATGCAGGTATGTGCGGTCCGGAGAACTCCGTTCTCGGTCGTGAACCCGAAGGCATCCTGGCACGCTTCCTCAACAACATGCCGGCGCAATTTCCCATTGGGAAAGATCCGGTGAGGCTTTGCGGTGCCATCATCACCATAGACCCTGCTTCGGGGCGGGCCACGGCGATTGAGCGTCTGCAGCGAGTCGTCGGGCCGGTAACTGCGGAATGAATTCTTGGCCCCTCCGGCTGGCGTCGGTTTTCGGCTTTTCGGCCGTCCTGCTGGGAGCATTTGGTGCGCATGGGCTCAAGCCCCTGCTGGAAACAAACGGAACCACGGCGATCTGGCAGACGGCGGTGGATTACCATTTCTATCACGCCGTGGCCCTGCTCGCGATCGGTGCTTTTTCTGCCGAAACCGCTCTGCGCCTGCGTCCGGTGGTCTGGTTTTGGACGGTGGGAATTTGGCTTTTCTCCGGATCGCTCTATCTGCTCGCGGTAACGAATGCGCGGTGGTTAGGAGCTGTCACCCCGATTGGTGGGACGTTGTTTCTTTTGGGGTGGGGGATGCTTTTCCTACGCACTTTGCGCAGCGCCTCGAAGACCCCATAGGCTCTCGGAGCCTGGCTACTCCCCCGAGCGGTTTTCGCCAACTGCCGAGAGAAAATCGCGCACGGTGTTTTCCACGGCGGGGTCCAGGAGCAGGGACTCCAGCGAGCCTTCCAAGCGCGCGGGTATTGCGACCGGAGAAACGACTTCCTCGGCCGATGCGAAGGGCTGTGTCACCGCCGGACCGAGGCGTAGAGTGGCGAGGGGAAACTGCCCTGCAAGAGCCTCGGGGGTGTTTTCTGAAAGGAAAGAATGGAAGGCGAGAACGAACTGCGGCGGCGGCTCCTGGGCGTTCCATGCGCGTTTGCCGCCGACGAAGTCGAGGATCGGAGTGGCGTTGAGTTTTTGCAGGAAATCCGCCACCAGCTCGCCAGAGACTTCGCGGCTCTGCTCCCTGTGCTCCAATAACCAATTCTTGCCATCTCGCCGGAATTTGCGCTCGGCTTCCTGCGCAACCGTCACCGTGAAGCGGTCCACCAAATCCGGGAAGCACACCTCAAGTCGGCGCTGGCGCAGATCTTCCCAAGGCAGGGTGACCAACCTGAGGTTCTCTCGATCAATCCGGAAAAAGCCGGGGCGATTTTCTCGTGCCAAGAGAAAGCCGTCCGGTTCTTCAGCAATCGAAATCGTCAGCGGCTCATCGGTTCCTTCAGCCCAGAGTTGGATCTGGCCCCGCTCCTGAGCTCTTCCCCAGCGCTCTCCCGGTGGCACAAATTCCTGCACCTTGGCTCCGAGAAAATTCTCGAGCAAACGCTCCACAAGAGCCGTCTCCGCAGGAGCCACCAGCGGGCGCGAGAAGCTCCAGGTGGGGCCACGATGGGCCAGCTCAATTGTCGCCCCATCCCACTGCCAGCGTAGGCGTTCGATGAGATCGGCTGGCAGATTGACCAGCCGGGGATCACGAAAATCCGCGACGGGGCGTTGGAGTTCTTTGGCGAGAGTTTCCGCCACAACAAAGGTTTCTTCGGAGCCGCTGCGGCGCAGGAAAATCCGCTCGGGGCTGGCGGCTTCGCGTCCGAATTCCAGGGTGAAATCTCTGCGCGGTCCACTCAGCCGGAGTTTCAGCTTGGGCGGGTTGAAGCCATAGGCTCCACTGCGCAACGTCCCACGAAACTCTCCAGCCGGAATGCGCTCCTCCGCGCGCAGGGTTGAGGCCAGCTGCAGGATCTCCTCGACTTTTGCGGAGGCCGCAGTGTCTTGCACCGGACTTTCCATACGCCAGCCGCGGGGCTGCCGCAGGAAAATCAGACGGGCATCTTCGCGCTCGATCTCGATGCGGTCAATTTGCTCGCCCGTAAAGGGAGGCAAAATCCCGCCATGTCGGGCGCGTTCCTGGGTGCTTCCCCATTGGGGCTGCACGAAAAAAATCCATCCTGCTGCCAGGAGGAGGAGAAATCCGATAAGGATGGTAAAGCGAGGATTCATGAGCGGCGCTGCAGCCAGACCACCAGCCCGAGGAGAGCCGCCGCGGCAGGAATCAGGACCAGCGTGTAGAGGGCGATTTGCTGCAGTTGGGCATCACTCAAAGCGAGGCGGAACTCCCCGGGAACTTTGGCCACAATCCCGGTGAGGCGGTTGCGGTCCAGGAGCCAGTTCATGCTACTCACGAGAAAGTCCAGATTAGCCACTCCACCTTCCGGGCCGCCCAGATGGTCATCCAAAGCAAACCGCAGAGATCCGACCACCACCATTTTGGCACTTTGGATTTCCACCCGGTCATCTCCGATGCTGCCCAGCTCTGCGGCCATGGAAAGCAGCACCGGATAGCCTTGGTCGTAACCGTCATCATAGGCCACTCCCTTGTCGGCATCGGTGATGTAATCTCGCTCCCCCCAATAAGGTTCCGTGGCGGCGATGAGCCCACGGATTTGCGTCCCCTCGGGTTTATCGGGAGCTAAACTCAGGGACTGCACAGGCTCGGGGAAATAGGTGTTCACACCCACAAAGCGCTTGGTGATCTCGGACTCCGCGAGAAACTCCCCGGTGACATCGCGGAAAATTCCCATGGCAAAAGCCAAGGGCACGATTCGCAGGACGCGGTTGTCTTCCGGCACAATGCCGACCGAGCGCAAAAACCCCCGCAAATTGGGAGTTGAGGCCTCGGGATTCAGCAGCACCAAAAGGCGTCCGTGCTTTTGCCAATAGTCCTGCAGCAGGCCCACTTCGCGCGCAGTGAGATCATATTGCGGACCGGCGAGCACCAGCGCATCCACATCTTCGGGAAGCGCAGAAGCGTCCGCAGACCGAAAGGGCAGAGCCAGGGCATTCTGGCGTTCCAAATAGCTCAACCAGGTGGAAATGGGGGAACTTTCCCCAAGAGGCACCTCGCCATGCCCTTGCAGGAAATAGATTTTGCGGGTTTTCGGGTCGAGCAGTTCCAGCAGGGCAGAGGCCAGAGCCTGCTCGCCGCGAAAGGCGGTGACCCGGGGATTTTGTCCGCTCTGCGTCGGGGAAAGGTCAAAATCTGCCAGCTCCGCGATGGGAAGAAATTTCTTCCGGCCCTGATACTCGAGGACCAGGAGATTCTCTCCGGCAGAGAAGCCCAGACGGGCCTGCACTTCTTGGGCACGGCGTAAGTCGCGGGTCGGGTCCACCGTTTCCACAACGATGTGCGGCTTGCCAGAAAACTGCAGCTCCTTGAGCAGCGCACCCACATCCCGCGCGATGAGGCTCTCAAGCGAAAATTGCCCTGGCGCAAAATAGACCGTGATTTGCACCGGGGATTGAATCTGCCGCAGGATTTGTTGGGTGGTTGTGGCGAGACGGAATTTCTGCGAGCGCGAGAAATCCCAGCGTTGGTAATAGTGAAAACCCAAGTAGTTCACCGCGACCAAAAGCAGCACTACCAGGACCACTTGCAAGCCGACCATCCAGCCCACAGATCCCGGTGCGCTGGTCCTTCCGGAGTTAGATTTTTTCATGCTCCCCTCCATCGCCGCGATTGAAAGACCTGCAACGTGAGATACAGCGTGAAGGCGGTCATGCTCAGATACCAGACCACCGGGCGGGTATCGAATAACCCCTGGGAAAATTCCATCATGTGCTCAATGGCCGAGAAATAGGCAATGAGATCGCGCAGCATCGGACTGATGCTGAGGAAAAGATACGAGGCCAGTCCGAGGAAAAACATCAGGCTGATGGCGGCAAAAGCCACGATTGCGGCCGTGATTTGGTTGCGCGTCAGAGCCGAGGCCAGGCAACCCACCGCGGTGTAAAACATCCCCAGCAGGAGCAACATCGCATACGCTCCCACCAAAGAGCCCACCGCTCCCGCTGCCTCCAGGCGGGTGAGATGGGAGAAAATGAGAAAATACAAGAGGCTCGGCAGCCACAGCACGATGTAGAAGAAAAGAGCGGCGAAATATTTTGCCAGGACGATCTGGCCATCGCGCACCGGGGCGGTCATGAGGGATTCCATAGTTCCCATTTTGTATTCCTCGGCGAAGAGGCGCATAGTGATGAGCGGAAAAACCAGCACGAAGGGAAACCAAAAAATCACCGTGTTGAAGAAGGCCTCCACGACAGTGGTGCGACTAGGGGTGAGATTCAGGGCCGAAAGACCGAAGTGGAAATTAAAGCCTGTGAGCAGGAGATAGCAAAAAAGCACCACGTAAGCGAGGGGGGTGCGGAAATAGGCCGCGACTTCCCGACCCAGTTGGATGCGAAACTTATTCATCGCCAGAAGCACTGTGGCTCTCCTCGGAAAGAGTGAGCCGGGTAAAAACATCCTCCAGCGAGACCGCTACCCGCGTGAGTTCCCGCAATGTCCAGCCTCGCTGTCCAGCCAACTGGAAAATCTCCGGCCGGAGATCTCGCTCCCCATCGGCCGCCAGGGCCAGCTCCACTCGCTGCCACCCGGCCCCGGCTTCGCTGATACGCAGAGACTCTACCCCCTCCAGCCGCTCCAACTCTTGCCGCGCCGCGCGCGGATCGGGAAAGTGCCCTTCTATTCGCAGGGTGCCGGCCTGGTTGAGCTTGCGGCGCAAATTTTGCGGAGAATCCACCGCAGCAATCCGCCCCCGATGGATAATGATTACCCGCCCGCAGGTCATCTCCACTTCCGAGAGGATGTGGGTGGAAAGGAAAATCGTGTGGTGCCGCGAAAGGCTGGCGATGAGC
Organism: uncultured Chthoniobacteraceae bacterium; assembly: GCA_964595865.1. GTDB lineage: Bacteria > Verrucomicrobiota > Verrucomicrobiia > Chthoniobacterales > DYNR01 > CAZQRL01. The sequence goes on along the minus strand of CAZQRL010000001.1, from coordinate 358,335 downwards.
TCGCGCGCTTGGCGGATTTGATTTGGATCCAAGCCGATGGTGGGCTCATCGAGAATCAGCAGCTCTGGCTCGTTGATCATCGCATCGGCCAGACCGACGCGTTGCCGGTAGCCCTTGGAGAGGGTGCCGATGAGTTTGCGCTGCACTTCTCCCAAACGGCAAAGCTCCACCACATCGGTGAGGCGGTCGCGAATCCGGCGTCCACGCACTCCTTTGAGAGCGGCCCGATAGCGAAGATACTCGCAAACCCGCATCTCCGGATACAGTGGCACATTCTCTGGCATGTAGCCGATTTGTTCGCGCGCCTGCAATGATTGATGAAAAATGTCATAACCCGCAACCGTGGCCCGGCCCGAGGATGGGGGAAGATAGCCAGCGAGCATACGCATCGTGGTGCTCTTTCCGGCTCCATTCGGACCTAGAAAGCCTACCACCTCTCCCCGTTCCACGCGGAAACTCAAGTTCTCGACCGCCGTAAAATGGCCGTAGCGCTTGGTTAGATTTTCCACCTCAATCATGGGGTGTGAGTATGCCGTAGAAGCGCCGGATGACAAGCGGGGACCCTCGGGTCACGCGGGCTTCCGTTCCAGAGCGGAGGCAGTTGGAATTACCCTGGAGGCCAATGCAATGGCCGACCACCCAAGACATGCACATGCAAATGTGGCACGGTCTCGCCGCCATCGCGCCCATTATTGATGACGATTCGGAAGCCAGATTCCTCGAGCCCCTCCGCGCGCGCCACTTGCGCGGCTGTGAGCAGGAGATGCCCAAGTATTTGGGCGTCCTCGGTCTGAGCTTGGGCGATGCGAGGAATCGGTTTGCGGGGAATCACCAGGAGGTGCACCGGGGCTTGTGGATTGATATCACGCAGAACCACGCAGAATTCGTCCTCATGCACAAAAGTTGCGGGGATTTCTCCGGCGATGATTTTTTCAAACAGTGTCATTGGATTTGCAGGTGAAATTCGCATGCCGCCATTTGATTCGCGCAGCGGTGGCTCTCGCGGTGAATAAATTCCACCACCTCTGCCCGGAGCACCGAGCAGTCGCGGCGCCAGTGTTTAGCCCGTCGCAGGTGCTTGACCGCAGGCACTAATCCATGGAGCTCGATTTGCACTGCTCCCGAGGTCAGGGCTGCTCGCAAGGCTTCGCGCAAGAGTTGGAAAAAAAGAATTTCAAAGCGCTCTCCCGAGCGCTGCGCCACCGCCAACAAGGAAATGCGCGCCGGGGGCGGGCAACTCCGGAAGTGCACCGCGATATCCGCATATCCGATGGACTGCAGAACCGCTTGCACAGTGAGTTCCAGACGCTCGCTCGGAACCACAGTTTGGGCAAAATCAGCCTGCAGATACTGCGAGACACTTTCCACCACATCCGTGGCCAGCCACCAGCTCTCGTAACCCGCCGCCCGGGCCGCCCGCTGCAGTGCCAACTCAAGCCAACGCCGTTCGAAGACCATCATCTGGCCATCGTGCAATTGCACCAGAGGATGGTCGTCGAGAAAAGCGATCATGGGGAGGTAGCGGAGAAAAGCTCGGGCTGATTGGGCACTGGCACCTGCTTGCGTTCGAGAATTTGGATTTCTTCGATGAAATCATCCACCGCCTTGAACTCCCGATAAACCGAGGCATAGCGCACGTAAGCTACCGGATCTAGGGCGTGCAGCTTTTCCATCACATGCAGGCCGATCTCTTTGGAGGGGATTTCCCGGCGATCGCCCTGCTCGAGGTCGTGGATAATTTGCGCCACGGCCATCTCGATGGCTTCCAAAGGCACCGGCCGTTTCTCACAGGCTTTCTCGAAACTCAGCAGTAATTTGCGGCGGTCAAAGGGCTCGTGCCGCTGATCTCGCTTCAATACCCGCAGCTCAATGCGCTCAATTTCCTCATACGTCGTGAATCGCGTTTCGCAGGCCAAGCACTCCCGCCGCCGCCGAATACTCAACCCATCTTTCGCCGGGCGGGAATCAATAACCTTGTCTTCCAAGGAGCCACATTTCGGACAACGCATTGTGTTAAAGGGCGGGGATGAAGATCTCCTAACACAACATCTTGTGCTGTCAATGCCGGTTTTGCGATTTTCCGGCTTATTTTCTGGGGTTGGGTTGCCGATTTGAAACCCTGCCGAATGGTTTCATCGCAGCATCAAGCCGTCTGTCTGAGCCGCTAAAACTCGTTGTTGTTTTTTTCCAACCCGGTTAGGAACATGCGGAAATCGTGTTGCTCGGCCGAGCCCTGAGCCGAGGAATGCCACTTTCCCCATTGGTCGCGGGTGATTGTGAGGTGGCGCGGAAAGCGGAGCTCGGCGGAGGCGATTTTTAATTAGCTCGTGGAGGTCTCCACAGGGTTGGTTTTGTTTAGAGGTTGGTTTTGCTCGTGGGGCAAGGGTTCGTTGGGCCTGGCCGACCGAAGGATGGCTTCGCCACGCTCCGTTGCGCCTTAGGGCGGCCAGGGCCAGCGACGGCGGAGGGGGTGCCCCCTTGATTTCGGTTTCTCTTCATGCCGCCTCCCTCCATTTGGGGATTTCTTCCGGGCGGTAGCCTTCCCCTGGGGTCTTGTAGCCAAGAGCCGGATGAGGCTTCGAGGGGTTGTAGTCATCGAACTACCTTCCAAGGGCGATCTCCATTTCCCTCACGCTCTCATGCGCCCACAGATACACCCCTTCGTGCTTCCCGAGCGCCAAAGCCGTTCGATGAACACCTCGTCCATCCACCGCCCCTTGCCATCCATGCTCACCCGCGCGGCGCGGCCCTCTGCCGTCGCAATCCATGCCTGGCGGCGGAACTGGCCGCCCTGATCGGTGTGGAATATCGCCGCCCCTCTCCCAGGGACCTCCAAGGCCTCTCGCAGCGCCCCCACGCCGAACGACCCATTCAGGCTGTTGGCGTTCCCCGGATGGCCTCCAGCGCGATCCGCACCGGGAAATCCGGACGGTGGTTTCTTTTTTTTGCTTCTCGTCTCTGTTAGTTTGATTTGACCACAGAGACCTTCCGAAAACTAACAATCTCCCTGGCTCCGTTTCACCGAGCCACCTCTGTTGGCAACGGCGCATCCGGAGGCTTGCCTGGCAGAGTTTTCGCCCGCCCAGGGTCAACTCTCGGAGGCCGATTGTGGAAGGGAGATGCTTCGCTCCGGGAACCAGCGCTGCGGCAGGAATGTGGCGAGGAAGGCTCCCAAGAAGTCCGCGGCCAGATCCAACATGTTATTAATATAAGTGCCGACGCCGGTCTCGACGACATTGAGGGCCACGGAGAATTCCAGCAGCTCATGCAGCGCTCCAAGCCCGAGGGTGCAAAGCACCAGGAGGAACTTCGCCAGGATGCCCTGCCGCAACGGTGGCACCATGCGACGCAGCGCATAAGCCACAGCGAAGGAATTCAAAATATGCACGACTTTGTCAAAACGGGTTAGCTCCCCGCCCCAAGGCAACCAATGCCAGTCATAGAGACGCCCTCCGGCCACGGGGAGGAGTCCCCCTGCGAAGTGCAAAAGCACCGTCACCTGCAGCAGCAGAAGGACATCCAAGGGAAAGGCAAAACGCCGCAAGAAGGCCCAGATCGCCGCGATCAGAGCCAGAAGCGCCAGGGCGTAAATGTAGAACTCGGTGAGGTTTCCCGCGCCCCGGTAGGCAAGAAATTTCGGGTAATGATAGCTCACAGCCAGGGGTAAATAGAGGAGGAGATTGAGGAGAGCAAAACCGTCCAGGAGCACCCAGTGCTTAGGAGTCAGAAATTGCGAAGGTATCACGGAGTTTGCAGGGCTTCCGACGGCTGAAGGTGCCAGAGTTGCCAGGCGGATGGCACGCAGGAAACCAGGGCGCTTAAGAGTGCCAAGAGAATCGCCGTGGGACCTGCTTGGGGCAGCAGAGGTGCCTGAAAAAGATGGCCGATAAGCGGATTGGCGGACAAATAATAGCTGGAGAGTAAGAAAATACCGTAAGCAAAGAAGCCTCCCAGGAGCACCAGACGGAGCGAGAGGCTAGCAATGGCGGCTAAAATCCTCCCCCGACTCCAACCCACCGCCAGCAAAAGGCCGACTTCTTGGCGATGCTCCTGCAAGTGCATGAGCAGCGAGTTTGCCAACCCCGGCACCAGCAAGAGGACGGCCGCCAGGGCACCGATTCCAGCGAGAAGTTCCGCCGCTTGGCGAAGAAGGTTGTTGCGAGTCCAATCCGCGACGCGCACTGCTGTAACGCCCCGACCAGTTCGCTCCATGGCTTCGAGGAGGGCTGCTATCTCGAGAGAGTTCAAGCCGTCGGCAAGTCGCACATTGATGAGATTGAAACGCCCCGGCTGGCCGAGAGTTTGCTGGAAATCGGAAAGAAAAAAAAACACCATCAGGCTCTCCTGAGGAGCTGGACTTTCAAGGATTCCTGCCACCTGGAAAGATACCTCCTGTAGATCATTGCCCGGCACGAGAAGCAGATCCCCGGGCTTTCTTTGCAACACCTCTGCCGCTCCCTGACCGAGAAAGACCGCTCTCGGAGGGAGGGCGGGGGAGGTGGGGGCGATTCCGTCCAGCAGCTCTAGCGTGCTCCAAAGATAGGAATCCCTTGGCCAGGCGGTGATTCCCAGTGGCCTTGCGCTATCGGTCGAGAAAATGTCCCACGCGGAAGGTTCGGCTGCCTTCACCCCAGGAAGTTGGCGCACGCGCTGTAGCACCGCGTCATCCAAGGTGGCGAATAAAGCCCCGCTGCGTCCTGAGCGGGTGATGAGCACATCGGTGCCGCGCTGGAGATGCTTTTCCTCGACCTGTTGCTCCCACCGCAAACTACTTGTAACCAGAAGCAAGGCCGCCGCGCCAGTTATGGCGATGGTTAGTGAAGTGCCCAAAACCCGCCCCGGGTTTCTGCGAAGCTGAAAAATAGCCTGCATGCCGGGATTAGTTGAGAGTGGCCAAGAGGCGCGCGGAGGGATGGGATGCACGCCAGATAGTAGGAAACGCCCCGAGTAGTGCCAGCCCGAGGACCGTGGCTGCCATGGTCGTGAGAACTGACCAACTCAGGCTGGGGTGAAAAAGCTCTGCGGACCAAGAGGCAAGTTCAAGGATTTGCCAAAGTGCAAACACCAAGACGGCACCGATTGTGATGCCGAGCGTGGCTGGGATGAGGGATTCTGCGGAAAGCAAGGCCTGGATTCTCCACCGTTCCCATCCCAACGCGCTAAGCAAGGCAATTTCCGCCCGGCGTTCCCAGAGATTCATGCGCACGGTGTTGAAGACACCGGAAAGCCCCACCAAAAGGGCGATCAGGGCCATAGCCCAGGCCAAAGCTTCCACAGTTTGCAATTGTCGCAAGGTTTGCCCGAATTCTCCGGAAGGCACCGCTGAGAGCCCGGCATGGGAATATTCGATTTCCTGACGTAAGGCATCCTGGGCTGATGTCGGAAGGTTTTCTCGCAAGCGCACCTGCAGGAAGTTGATCTGGTCGCCTTGGTCGAGAAGCTTTTGCCAAGTGGCCAAGGGGAGAATCGCGGCAGCGGAATCAAGCGGGGAGGGGGCGTCAAAGACTCCAGCCACGGTGAAGGGTCTCCCTCCGAGCTGAATCTCGGATCCCGGGGAAAGTTCCAACCGGCGCGCTGCCACCCTTCCCAAGTAAATCGTCGCATCCGAGGAAGCCCCAGCCGACTCCACTCCGTTGAGAAAATCCCGCCAAAGAAACTCCCCGGGCTCGAGCCCGTAAACAAGAAGCGGCAGGCCGCCATCCAGGGACCACAAAGTCACGCCCATGGCGGCAGACTCACGGACCTCCGGGCGCTCCGCCAGATCCGCCAAGGCCTGTCGGCTGAAAGGTCGAGGAAGCCCCCTTCCGCCAGCCAAAAACCCCAAGGTGAGATCACTGCCCCGCACCCACCCTGCTTGCTGCAGCCCGGCCGGCACCGAGGTGGCGTAGCCCAGGACAAACAATCCCACCGCCACCCCCATGGCGACTCCGATGCTGCACAAAGCAACCCGTAGAGGGCGGCGTCGAATTTGCGATAGAATCAGGATCCAGGTCGTCACGGGGCGGCGATTGGGCAAGTAGCGGCCAGCCTTATCGAATGCCAAGAGGGAAAGTGAGCGGAAGTGGGGGATGGAGAATGGGCTTGCTGCTGGCTGCGGGGCGGGTTGCAATCGGCAGAGCATGAGTTCTGTCGTTCCGCTGCTGGAGTTGCGCGGGGTGCGCAAATCGTACGAGAGGCGTGCCTTGGTGGCCTTGGATGGTGTGAATCTGGTTCTGCAAGCTGGCGAGCGGCTCGCCATCGCTGGCCCAAGCGGCTGCGGGAAAACCACGCTGCTCAATATCCTGGGAGCTCTGGACGAGCCAGATGCGGGGGAGGTTCTCCATCGAGGTGAGGCACTGCGAGGGGAGCGGATGCGCAGCCGATTCCGCCGGCACACGGTAGGATTCGTCTTTCAAGCCTTTCATCTCCTGCCAACCCTGACCGCTATCGAAAACGTGCAGGTGCCTCTGGTGCCGACGGTGCGTGATTCGCAGGCCCGGGTCCAACGGGCGCGAGAGCTGTTGCGTGAAGTCGGCTTGGAAAACCGGGAGCGGCATTATCCAGCTGAGCTTTCCGGCGGCGAGCGTCAAAGGGTGGCGATCGCTCGCAGCTTGGCTAACGAGCCAGAGCTTCTTCTGGCGGATGAGCCCACTGGAAATTTGGACTCCGCCAGCAGCGAACTCATCGGCAGTCTGCTGCGGCGCTGCTCGGGAGCCAATGGACGCTCTCTCTGCCTTGTCACGCATGATCTTACCCTGGCAGAGCGGTGCGCCGACCGGATCCTCTTTATGCAAGACGGCAAGATCGTGTCGGAAAAAGTCCTGAGTCAGGCGAAACTTAGTCCAGCCACTCCGTGATTTCTCCGGTCCCTTTCTGCCCGAGGAATTCGTAGCCTAGCTGGCCTCCGGTCGGCTGCCAAGAGGAGCCGTTTTGTTCGAAGGTCATCTGGCTCAATTTCAGGCGGCACTTTCTGTCCACCACCGGGATGGGGTTGCCTTTGCTGTCGAGCTTATTTTGCCCGGTTTTCGGATCTTTCACATAGATGGCCACCATATTGGCATCGAGCTTCCGAGCGCCGGTGAGAACCACGTTGTAGCCGTTGCCCTGGCTGTAGGCGACTTTGCGCGTGGGGAAATTGCGGTATTCTCCGTTGGGCAGGCGCAGCTGTGCGGTGAGGTTTACCTGTCTTTTGCCTTTCACCCAAGTCTCGTTGAATTGCAGGCGCAGCCCCCAACTTTTGCGGATTTTTGCGACCTTGTCCGCTGGGACGATCAGCGCTCCGTCCTGCATGGGGCGGGTTTGCCGTGTGCCGTTCCACGTCGAGCTGCCTCCCGCACGTCCATCCAGTTCATAGTTGCCATCGCGTTGCTCCACCAAGAGATCGCCATTAACGGAGCCATTGGCTTGGTAGGGCTGGCCATCGAGTTGTCCATGGAGGTTGGTTTTCAGATTCAGTCGGGGCTCGTTGCCGACTGTCTTCACGGCCCCAGTTCCTCGCAGTGCAAGCGGAGCCGCCCCGGTTTTGTCCTGCAACCCACTCACGGTTCCCAAGGCGACGACCTTGCCGGTATCATCCATCGCGACATCCATGGAATAATTCCGCGAGGCCCCATACAGGGTGCGAGTGCCATTGTAGTTCCCAGTGATTTCCACGATGGGAGTGAGATTTTTCTCGTCAGAGTAATTTCCGCTGAAAGTCCCGGTGGGATTGATGAGTGAACTAAGGGCAGCAATCACATGTGCCTTTTGCACCGGGCCGAAGCTGGTGTTGCCATTATTCCAAAGGATCCAAGGCAGTTCGTCATCAAGGTTTTTGTAAACATGGTCGAGCTGATACCCCGGAGCCGAAGCAAAGTGCATGGAGATGTTGGCACCTTGGTTAAACGAGAGCTTTCCGGACTTTGTAAAGACCCCGCTAGCGATCGGGGAGTCTGTGCTCCAAGTGATCACACAGGAGCCCGGCGGGTTGATAACGATAGACCAAGTGATGGTGGAAGCCGAGGCTAGGCCGATTGTGAGCAGCAGGCCAAAACCTGCAGACCAGAGTGATTGCGGGAGGAGGGTCGGTGTTTTCATAGTTGATAGTTTTTAAGGTGCGGAGGCGAAAGGCCTTGATAACAGCCCGTTGCGGGCCGCTTGGGCGACTTCCGGGGAGTCGAAGCCCGCTAATTTTTGCAAGGCGGCTTGCGCAGCGGGCGTGGCGGCACGGCGCAGAGCAAAAACCGAGCGCAGGCGCAGATTGAGCGAATCGGCCCCTTGCGCGAGCGCCAGCAGTTGCGGCACGACTTCCACGTCGAATCGCGCCGTGTTCACGCCGCCCAAACCCTGGCCGATCGCATCCCCTAAAGCATTGAAGCCGGCGATGCGGGCCGCGGGATCTTCCTCTTGTGAGATGATTCCCCAAATTTGCCCGGCAGGATTCTCCTTTTGCCCCAGCATGGCCTCATACAGACGAGTGCGGACCTCGCTGCTGGACTCCTGTTCAGTGAATTGTCGCAGTTGCGCACCCGGTAAATCATCACGCACCTGCGCGGAGAGAGCCCAAGCTGCCATAGCCCGGACATCTTCTGCCGGGTCTTGGGACAAGGTCTGCAGGAGCACAGCGCGGGAGTCTGCCGAAGAATTAGCCAAGGCCTCCGCAGCGGCGGACCGGAGACTCGGCTCCGTGCGATGCGGATCCAGAAGCTCTGTGAAGAGGCTCTGCGTTTCGGCAAAGGGCCGTGACCCCAGCGCATCGAGAATGGCCGTCTGGCGCAAGCTATTCTCTTCTTGGGCAGGGGCCTTGCGAGTAGCCTCCAAGGCCTCCATGAGCGCAGGGGTGGCGCCCGGCCAATTTATTTTCGCCAGAGCCGCTGCGGCGACTTCCCCCAGGGGATCTTCCGGAGGAAACCCACGCAGGGCCTGAGCCAAACGGACACCATCCTCCGGTGTTCCCAAGACCGCCAGAGTCCACAGCCCCACTTCCGCCTCCCCTTGGGTGCCTCGCTGGATGAGGGCTTCGGCCACGAAGCGTCGCAGGCGCATCGGCCAGGCATCATCACGGGCAATGAGACAAAGCCTCTGCAGGATTTGCGGATCTTCTTGCTCGGCCAGTAACCGCAGGGCTTGCAAAGCCTCCTCCTCCGAACCAGTCTCGGCGATTTCCCACAGTGCAGAAACCCATCCTGCGGGATTTTCCTGGCGACGCGCTTCCTGCAGACGGAAAAGCTCCGCTTCGGTGAATCTCTCGAGCCGAGGCAAAAGCGGCACGGCCGCGTCGGTCACATCGGGCTTGTATGGGGTTTGCGAATGGTGGCCTTGCGGTTCGGCGGGACGACACCCTGCAAAACCGATCCCGAGAAGCGGGAGGGCACAGAGCCAGATCAAAGGGCGCATTTTTAGGACCTAGAGGTAGAATAAGCGCGGAGGTCCGAAATGCAAGAAAAATCATTCGGCGCAAGGGAGAAATTAGGGACTCGGGAAGAGATAAACCCGGAGGAGCAACGAGGGGGGCGGAGCGGTGCCGAGGGGTCACCGCAGGGTGAGGGCCAGCCAGGTGTGGATGAAGGGCATTTTAATTTTGCCGTGGCAGGCATGGTAGAACCACTGTCGGCAAAAAAGTGAGCTCCAGAGCGTCCAGCACTGGAAATAGAACTGCCGGTTGAAGCGGGAGTCTATGAGTTTTTCCATCCGGCGGTAGAGCATTACGCGGGTGAGGGCGCGTTGGTCCCAGAAGGGATCGGTGTCGAGCAGAGCTTCCTCGAAGAGACTTCGAATAGCCTCATCGGGGTGATAAACCAAGACCCCGCTATTGATTTGGTAAGGCAGCTTATCGGGCACGCCGCCGATTTTGCCGGGTGGCATGATGGGCAAGGCTGGGGCGTCACGGGCGATGAGGATGTCAGCGTCCACAAAAGCCACTTGTTCATAGTCCTTCCACCAAGGCAGGTCTGGTAAGCAGAGTTTTTGCCAAGTTAGCTTGCGGCCGGGGAGTTCGCGGACAGGTTGGTTGAGGATAATGGGGTCGTAGCCGTGGCGTTCTGCGTAGCGGAGGAAGCGGCGACGACAGTATTTGTCAAAGGCGGCGATGTAGGCGGGTCCGACGACGATAGTGCAGAGGGCGGTGCGAGGGACCGGGGAGTTCATGGTGGAGCGGGATTTTGCAGGGCGGTAGTACGGGTGTCTTTCCAAAGGCCTTTGACCTTGCCGGAGCGCAACCGATGGTTAGAAACCAGAAAGACCGCCAAGTCGTAGGGGAAGGCCACTGCGGCAAGGAGAAAGAACTTCCAGCGACGCCATCCCTGGGCGTTTTTGGCGCGTCGCCAGCGCATCCAGAGCGAGGGGCGGTCCATGACCCACCACCCACGCACTGCGACTTGGCGCCGAATTTCCCGCAGAAACCATTCCGGATCTTCGGCGCACTTTTTTTTTACCGCCTCATAGACTGGCCGCTCCGGGGCACACTCCTTCACCCAGGCCGTGAAGTAGGTGTAGAGGGTGTGTCCAATGGCTTGCCGGACCTGATGGTTCCAAATGTCCCCGAGACGGGTGTAACATTCGAAGAGGTGCGAAGCGTTCTCGGCGCGGCGAATGAGGGAATTATCCACCGGGTGGCTGTAGCCATCGGTGCAGAGGATTTGTTTGAGGAATCCATCCTCCACGATGATTCCTCGCGGGAAAATGACCTGGCGCAGCTTGGCGCCGCGGGCGGCGTAGAGTTGACCGGTGAGCTGGCCGGGTGTGGATTGGGTCATTTGCCCGGCCCCGAGTAGAATGCGGTCCAGCAGGGAAAGGCGGGCCTTGCGCACGAGGTGCTTCACCGGCAAGTCGGTGGCCAGGGTGACTTCGGGGTGATTTTCGAGGGTTTGCCAGAGCGCTTCCAGGGTGTTGGGAGTGAGCAGCTCGATATCAGCATCCATGAGGATATAATAGTCTGCATCTTGGGGAGCGATCCGGTGAATGAGCTCATTCCAAGCGCGAGATTTGCCTCCTTCGGCCAGTTCCTCGACCTGCACCTGGACCGCAGGGAATTTGGCCCGGATGGTTTGCAAGGCTTCTCGGGCGACGGCGGCGGTGCGGTCCGTGCAGCCATTCGGAACCACGATAATGTGCAGCTCCAAGATGCCAGGCTGGGCCTTGGCGAGAAGAGTCTGGGAAGCCAGCGAGCCGAGGGTGACCCCGATGGAGGATTCCTCGTTCCAAGCCAGCACGCCAACAACGATCTTCATTGGGAAAGAAGGTTTGCCGGTTTGGAGACCATAGACGGGCGGGGCGCCCGTGCGATAGGGCTATTGAATTTTGAAAACGCGGTGCAGACGGAGGAGCTCAATGACGGCTTGCACTCCAGATTGCACATTGCGTAGCGTGACCTCCGCTCCATCGGGCGGAAGCTTGCGGTAAATACTCAGCAACACGCCAATACCGGAGGAGTCAATGAACTGGATATTGGCCATGTCCACCTCGGCCTTGCGGATGGAGGGGTCAAAATCAAAGGCCAGTTCCTGCTTGAGTTTGGCGGCGGAACTGGCGTCGAGGCGGGGGAGGTTCATCACGAGGTAGAGAACCCCGTCGCGCATATTAAACTGGAATTCTTCAGCCATGCGGTTCAGGATAGGCAGAGTCTTCCCGCTGTGGCAATGCTAAACCCAAACCCATGAAACTCTGTTGGCTGCAGCAAAAGTTGGGTGCTTTCGGTGGAGCCGAATCCAACGTCTTGCAGACAGCGACGGCGCTTAGCGGAAGAGGGTTTCACAACATCCTTTTGCACCGCGAGCGCACCGGGTTGGACGAGGAGCGCTGGGAACACGCGTTTGCCGAAATCTACTCTGTGCCAGACTCCGCGGCGGTCTTGCAGGCCGTGCGCCGGGAGCAACCCCAGGCGGTCTGGATTCACAACTGGCTTGAGAGCGCGGACTTTCCCGCTCTGGCGCAGACCGGAATCCCTCTGGGCCGCATGGTGCATGATCACGCACTGTATTGTCTGCGACACTACAAATACCATCCGCTCACGCGTCGGAATTGCACCCTTCCGGCTTCGGCCGCCTGTATTTTCCCCTGTCTGGCGCCGCTGCAGCGAGGACATGGGCGGATCCCAATCCGCTGGGCGGATTTCGGGGCCAAACTTCGCGAGATCGAGCACAACCGCTCCCTCCATCGCTTGGTCGTGGCTTCGGAATTCATGCGTGGGGAGTTGATCAAGAATCGTTTTGCCCCGGAGAAAATTTGTATTTTGCCCCCCGTGCCGCCGGAGTTTCCGGAGCATCCTGCAGTGGCGGATCTGCCCGCTGAGCGCGGGCGGATTTTATTCGTCGGCCAAGTGATTCGGGGCAAGGGGGTGGATTTGTTGTTGCGGGCGGCGGCGGGTTTGCGCGGCGAATGGCGGCTGGCGATTGCTGGGCGTGGCTCGGCTCTGGCGAAATGCGAAAAGCTGCGCGATCGGCTCGGAATTGGACACCGCGTGGAAATTTACGGGCATCTGAAGCCAGATGAATTGCGGGCGCAATATCAGCGGGCGCAAATCGTGGCTTTTCCCTCCGTGTGGCAAGAACCTTTTGGTATGGTCGGTATCGAAGCCATGCGCTTGGCGCGCCCGGTGGTCGCCTTTGCTTCGGGTGGAGTGCCGGAGTGGTTGCGGGATGGAGAGACCGGTTTGCTGGCTCCAACGGGGGATGTTCCGGGATTGCGTGCTGCCCTGCAGAAGCTACTCGATGACCCAGGCGAGGCGGCCCGCCTGGGGGTTCGCGGGCGAGAAGTGGCCGGGGAGGTCTTTTCTTTTTCCCGCTACATTGATAAGCTGGCGGCAATGTTGGAGGAACTTGCGCAAAAATCATGAAAGACTCGTCGCGACCATCGGTCCCGGATTACACGATTGATTATTGGATTCGCAGTTCGACCCCGGGGGGGCGTTTGCGTTTGCGCTTGCGACTGCAGGCCAAGCTCCTGCTTTGGAAAGCCGTTATCTTTTTTGCCCATGGACTCAAGCGGGTGTTGGATGTGGTGGTTTCTGGGACGGCCCTGATCGCAGCGGCACCGCTTTTTCTGGTCGTGGCTTATTTGATCAAACGTGAGGACGGCGGCCCGGTGTTTTTTCAACAGCAGCGTGTCGGCTACCGCGGGAAACTTTTCCCAATGTGGAAATTTCGCTCCATGGTCTTGAACGCGGAAGAAATCAAGGCCCAACTCCTGTCGCAAAATGAGATGCAGGGTGGGGTAATTTTCAAAATGAAGGACGATCCGCGCATCACGAAAATTGGGCGGTTTATCCGCAAGTATTCCATTGATGAGCTGCCGCAGCTCTGGAACGTTTTCGTTGGGCAAATGTCGCTCGTGGGGCCGCGCCCGCCCGTGCCCAAGGAGGTCGAGCTCTACTCGGCGGAAGATCGCCAGCGGCTGCTGGCCAAGCCTGGGCTCACCTGCATCTGGCAAGTGAGTGGGCGCAGTGAGATTGACTTTGCCGGTCAGGTGCAACTGGACCTGGCCTACATTCGCTCGGCAAGTATCTGGACCGATATCAAACTCTTGTTTGCCACCATTCCAGCGGTGCTTCTAGGTAAGGGGGCTTACTGAGCCAAATTATGACCCCTGCGCCTTGGCTGCTTATCGCCCCAGATTTCGCCTCTCTGGATTCCATTCGGCGTTCTCCCTTGCCCTTCGTGCTCTGGCCCGTGTGCGAGAAGCCCTTGCTGGCCTGGTGGCTGGATGAAGCCGTGCGACAGGGCATTCCTTCCATCCGCATTGTTGCGGTGGACCGTCCGCAATTGCTGCGTCGTTACTTGGACCAACGGGATCTGTGGAGCCGCACCATCGAAGTGCTTTCGCAATTTCCGGAAGACTCGGCAAATTCCTCGGTGCAGACCATGAATCATCTGCCCGGGCTTCCGCCCCACCAAGAGCCTGACTCACCTGCAGCGTTGCTGGAGTATTGGTATCAGTTGCACTTAGAGGCCCTAGGGCGTCGCTCCTCCGGGATGGTGCACCTCGACCAGGAGGTGCAACCTGGCGTGTGGTTCGCTCCCGGAGTAAAAATGGCTCCGGGGGTGGAGTTGACCGCTCCTTGTTGGGTGGGGAGTCTGGCTCGCATCAGTTCCGGCTGCCGCCTCGGACCAAATGCCTTTATTGGTCCCGGGGCTTTTCTGGATGAAGATGTGGAAGTTAAGGAGGCCATCGTCTGCGCGGATACCTATCTCGGAAGCCATACCAGCTTGCGGCGGATGGTGCTGCAGGGGGGGTTGCTCATAGATATGGACCGCGGCGTGGGAATCGAGGTGATAGATGATTTTGTCGCCTCTTCGACCCAAAGCAGTGAAACCCAACCGCGCTGGTGGGAGCGGTTACTTGCCGGTCTGTTGGGGCCTTTTCTGTGTTTGCTGGCCCGGCTGTGGAATCGGGGACAGGCTCCTGTGCGGCGTGAAGTTCAACTCGGCCGGAGCCGGGTGGTCTCTCTGGCAACTTATTCGGCGGGATGGCTAGGGTTGCGGCGTGCTCCTTGGTGCAAACAGGTCGCGGCGGGCAATTTCCGCTTGGTGGGGGTTCTCCCGCGAACGGCCGAGGAGTGGGACCAACTGCCGGACGATGTGCGGGCGGTCTTGCAGGATGCTCCGGTGGGCGTCTGCACGCTTTCTGACCTCTACGGGTGTCACTCCCCGGCCCAGCCCGAAGAGTGGATGCACGCGATTTTCCAAGTAGCCTCGCCGGATGGAGCCGGCAAGCGCCTGGCGAAAAAGTCGTTTTGGAAAGTCTTTTTTACGCGGCCGCTCTCGGAAGCCGACTAGCTGACGGAGAAACCCCCGGTTTGTAGCAGTCTTCCAGGTTGGATTGTATCCGTAGGTTGGGACGAAGAAATTTTCTGAAAAAGTGGTTGCCTCGGATGAAGGTCCTATGCTTCAAGTCACTCGTCCCAATCGTCTACTTCACCCTATGGCTAAACCCAAGCAATCCAACGGGAAAGCGGACCCCCATCCGGGCTTTCAAATCAGCGACGAACCAATCCTTAACGCCGGGGAAATTCCTCCCGACCACGAGGCCAAATTTGCCAGTTCGGTGCCAACCGGTGGGCAGCAAGGAGAGGAGGGAGAGCTGCCACGAACTTATGGAGAGAGCGTGGTATTTCTCTTGGCGCAAGATCCGCACCGCTTGTTCACCTATTGGGATTTGGATGTGCGGCAGCATCCCGGTGGACCAGCAGTGATTCGCTGTTGGCGCAGCAAGGGGGGGCGTGAAGAGCTTGAGATTGAATTTGAAGTCCCGTTCGAGACTCGGAATTGGTATATTCCTGTGGGGCAGGCTGGCACCACCTACCGCGTGGAAATCGGTTTCTACCGTCAAGAAACTTGGCACCTTTTGGGCAGCTCGGCTCCGGCCACCACGCCGACGACGGCTCTGAGCGAGGATGTTTCCTTCACGGTGCGGACTCTCCCGTTGCATCCGGCTTTGCAAGCCCTGCTGGCCAAACTTCCTGACGACTGGAAAAGTCGGCCGGATCTCTTGCAACGGCTCGCGGCTTTGAAGCTTCCGGCTCCGGGGCTTCCCGTCACTGCGGCGGAAAATGCGCGCGCTTTGCTGCTTTTGCAGCAGATTCTTGGAGGGGATCTGCTCTTCAGCCTTCTGTCGAGCCCCCTGAGTTCGGAAACCCTAAGCTCGCGCTTGGCGGTGCGGTTCGAGGAGTTGGCCTCCAGTGGGCAGGCCTCGGAGTTGCTCTCCTCTTTCCAAGCCGCAGCTTCTGCGAGCAGCCTTTTCAGCGGACTATTCAGCGGAGTTTTTGCCGGGCTTTCGGAAAGCCTCTCCAGCGCTGGTCTCTCCAGCCTTGAAAGTACTTCCGCTCTTTCCAGCGCCAGCTTTGCTTTCAGCTCGGAATTCCTTTCGAGCTGGAGCGAATCCTTGCTCAGCTGGAGCGCCGCCGCGCGGACGGCTGCAGCGAGTGAGTGGCTGGCCAGCTGGGGTTTGCCGGGAGCGGCGACCTCTTCTTTTGCCAGTGCGGAAGCCCTCTCCAGCCTTTCCAGTTGGCAGGCTGCAGCGGGTTTGTCCTCCTCCAGTCTGTCTTCGGAAACTCTTGCGGCTTGGACGAGCTCTTGGGAATCTGCCCTTTCCAGTTGGTCCAGCACGGCCCTCTCCTCCGCCCTCACGAGCTGGATGCAGGAATCCCTGACCAGTTTCCGAGGCGTTGAGAGCGGATCATGGTTTCAAGCTCCCACCGGCGAGCGGAAGTTTTTCCTGCACGTCAACGCCGAGGTGATTTTTTACGGGGGCACCCATCCAGAGGCTTCGGTGACGATTGCCGGGCAGCCTGTGCAGCTCTCTCCGGATGGAACCTTCCATTATCACTTTATCTTCCCCAACGAAGCGTATGAAATTCCCATCCAAGCCGTCTCGCCGGATGGGGTAGAGACGCGGAAGGCGGTCCTGCATTTTTCGCGGGCTACGGAAAAGCTGGGAGATGTGGCCGACACCGGGCAACCTCCCCTGTCGGCTCCCATGGGGCGTATTTGAAATCATCCGACCCAGTTCCGGTAGAGCCTGATCCCAAAGTTGAGGCCTTCCTGCTGCATCTGCACGGGGAGAAAAACGCCTCACCGCTCACGGTGCGGAACTATCGCCATGCCTTGGAGGCGTTTCGGCGTTTTCGCCCTCAAGTGGCCTGGAGCCAGCTGACCCCCGAAGACTTCCGGCGATATCTTTTTGCACTCGCCAAACAGCGACGCGGGAAGGCGACAATTCGTTTGCACTTTGCCGCTTTGCGCTCCTTTTACCGCTTCCTCATAGAGCGGGAGAGTTTGTCTGCCAATCCATTGGCGGAGTTGCAACTGCCCAAACTTTCGCGACGATTGCCCGTTTTTTTGACGATTGGGCAGATGGAATCCTTGCTGGCCGCTCCGCAGGGTGAAGCAAAGAAAACCCGCCAAGCTCCAAGATGGATGGCGGCCCGGGATCAGGCGATTTTGGAGTTGCTCTACGGGGCGGGATTGCGCCGTGCGGAGTTGTTGGCTTTACGGCTGCGGGATGTGGATGCGATTGCCGAGACGGTGCGAGTGGTGGGCAAGGGTTCCAAAGCGCGGGTGGTGCCCATCGGTTCAGAAGCGGCCCTGGCTTTGCAGCGGTATCGTCAGGCGGCGGGTTTGCCGGACCAACCCGCCGCCCCGCTTTTTGTTAACAAAGCCCGGAAGGCGCTCTCAGCCGCTGGGCTGGCCTTGATCGTCCGCAAATACGTCCAAGCTGCCCGGCTTCCCGCCGGAGTTTCTCCGCATAAAATTCGCCACAGTTTTGCCACGCACCTGTTAGATGCGGGGGCGGATTTGCGGAGCGTGCAAACGCTGCTTGGTCACGCCAACTTGAGCACGACGCAAATCTACACGCACGTTACGACGGAGCGTCTGCAGCGAGTTTACCGGGCGGCGCATCCGCGGGCTTGAGACCTGAATCAACGCCCGGTGGCCCAGCTCGCGGCCACAGCGAAGCCCGCCGCGTAGGGCAAAGAGCCCAGGACGATCCAGGCAATCACTCGCAGGCTGGACTCGTGCAGGGAAAGAGCCAGCAAGGCGGCGATCCATGGTCCACAGGTTACGGGGGCGATGAGCCCAAGCCCGGGAAGGCCCGCCCGTTGCCAGATGCGCCAGAACCACTTCCGCGGATCGGGCTGTGCGGAAAGATGAAACCGTTGCCAAAGCCAGTGCCGCACCCCCGTGCCAGCCAGCACTACCGCGAGCGTGATCGCCGCATAACCCGCGACCGCGGCCCAGGCTGCGCACCATGGAGTGAGCCCCAAGGCCACACCTGCAGGGACAGCAGCAATAAAATAGCCTGCACCCAGGCCGAAGGTGGCAAGCCAGGCGCTCACGCTGGAGTTCCCGCGCTTTCGGGCAGCCCGGTGATGTCGAGATAGGTGCGGTCAATCACCTTGCCCGTGGCAGGGTGAAAGCTTTCGATGCGCATGGTGCGCAGGAACCATTGCCCCTCGAGTTTCTGAGCGGAGATGACCTCGAAGCGCTTGCGGATTTTTCCCTCCCAGTCGTAGCCCTCAATGCGCAGAAGAGCTCCGCTGGCATCGTCCACCCAGACGCGCACCGCCCCATACACAGAGTCTTTGCGGTGTGGGTGCAGTTCCAGTCGGTGGGTGGTGCGGTTGCGCAGGGTGTCGCGCCCAAGATATTTGACCCCGGGCCAATACAGGAACCTCAGGGCCAGGTCCTCGTAGGTGAGGGTACTGCCTTGGACTCGACCCGCGCCGGCTGGCCCCTCAACGGGAGTATCTTTGCCGTCCCGACGAACCGCCAGCTCGGAGCGATCGTCCTGCAAGCGCAGGATGATTTCTTCGGCGGGATTGCTAAAAAGGTAGCGCACCTCCCCATTTTGCAGTCGGATGGTGAAAGGCGTTTGCCCGGAAGGCGAACGCAGCCGGGCACGAAGTTCTGCTTCTTGGGCGATGTGGTTGAGCCGGGCTTGGCGCAAAATTTCTTTGGCCTCCGGAGAAGATTCCGAGGCAGGAGCCAGCCACATGGAGCCCAGGAGAAAGAGGCCCGCCCAGAGGAGGAACGGACCGGGATACGAGTATTGCCGTTGCATTTAGCTGGGGAAACTATGAACATTTCAGCGTATGGAGCAACAGATTCTCTTCCTCTTCAACCGGGACTGGACCGCTCCATGGTTGGATCGGCCGATGGCTATCATCACCAGCTGGCCTTTCTGGTGGCCGATCTTGCTCCTGCTCGGGCTCTGGGTGCTCTGGCGGGGTGGTTTCCGGGCCCGAACCATGTTGGTTGCCGCCGCCCTGGCGATCGGTTTGGTGGATGGGGTCGTGGTGCAAATGGTAAAAAAAAGCGTCGCTCGTCCGCGTCCGGCGACCCACCTGAACGGCGTGCGGGTGGTGGATTTGGCCAAGGCCAATCCTCGCCTTTTGGCGGCTACGCGGCCTTTGCAAATCGAGGAGTCTGCCCCGCTAAAACCAGCCCAACGCGGCAATTCTTTCCCCTCTGGACACGCCGCCAATAACTTCAGCTTGGCCACGACCGTTTTTCTTTTTTACCGGCGCTGGGGATGGCTGTGTTATGTCCCGGCTTTGCTGGTGGCCTGGTCGAGACTTTACGTCGGAGCGCATTGGCCCCTGGATGTGGTGGCCGGGGCATTTCTCGGAGCAGCGGTGACCTGGGGTTTTTTGCATGCCCTGGATTGGCTTTGGCAACGCTGGGGCGATCGTCTGCTTCCCGGGCTCTGGAGCGGATATCCGCGTCTGCTGGGATCATGAAAACACGGTGGGTAGTCTGGATGTTGCTCGGAGTGCTAACCGTCTTGCGCGGCGCGTTGGCGTTACGGGACGACATCACGCCCGAGGAGGCTTATTGGTGGCTCTTAGGCCAGAAGTGGGAATGGGCCTCGGTGAGCGGTCCTGGAGGAACAGCGGCTTTGGCGGCTGGGTTGGATGCCGTGGGCGGTTCTTTGGCGCTGCGGCTGGCTGGACCGATTCTGCTGCTGCTCGCTTCCTGGGGACTTTATGTCCTCGTGCATGGGGTGGGGGGCAGTGTGGCGGCTGCCTGGGCGGTCGCGGCCTTCAACCTTGTTCCCTGGACGAATCTGCTCTCGCTCACCTTCGGTCCTGAACTCCCCGCCTTAACGGCTTGGATTTGGCTCCTAGCGGCTCTGGTCCGGGCCAGTGCAGGCTCTCATGGAGAACTGGAGGAGCCTTGGGGTTGGTGGTGTCTGGCCGGAGCGGTCTGGGCGGTCGGGTTACTTTTTTCCTATTGGCTGCTGGGAGTAGTTTTCCTTCTCCCCTTTCTGCTGGTAAGCCGACGGAGGGTCTCCATGATTCGTTTGGCCGGGGTGATTTGGATGGGGTTATGTGTTTTTTTGGGAATAGTGGGACCCTTGCTCTGGCAAATAGAGACCGAGTGGATTGCCCTTTCCCGACAGACTTGGGTGAGCCTGCGGGCCTGGGGAGAGGAAAGATCTCTGCAAGCGATGTTCAATCTGTTGACGGGTTTGGGCTGGACTGGGGCCGTGGCGTTGGTGGTCGCGGCGATCTGGTTCCTCTTGCGCCGTCGGTTCGTCCGAGGCTTGCGGGCGGTCCGTGGAGCAGTGGGGATTTTTTTTCTGCTGGGACTCTGGGCGCTTTGGAATGGGCGGGATCTTCCCTTGCTGCAGCTTCTTTGGGTGATTCCCACGCTAGCCGTAGCGGCGGTCGAATTAGCTCGGAAAGAAAGTGTGGAGTCGCTCCGCGGGTGGATGGGGGTAGCTGTGGGATTGGCCTGCTTGGGAGCGGGCATCACTTCGGCTAATGCCGTTCGGTCTCAGGCGAGCGATCCCGGCCGGGCATCTTGGGCGGAGATCACCCCACGCCTGCAGAGGGCTCTATCTATTCATCAAGCAGCCGGAGCAGCACCGCTCTTTCTCATCACCGATTGTGGCGAACACGCTGCAGCCTTGGCGTATTACCTGCAAAAAGCACCTCCGGGTGCTCTCGTGCCGCAAGATTTTCCCCCGGTCTTTGTGCGCGAATCCCAAAATGTGGCCACCCAATTTGCTCTCTGGCCGCGCTACGATGAGTTTGTCGCCACGGCCGAGGCCCCAGACCCATATTTCGCGGAACTACGCGCCACCAATCCCTACCTCGGTCGCCACGCGCTTTATTTTGCGCCTGAACCTCCCGAGGACTTGCCGCAGGTCATCACGAATGGTTTTGCCCGCGTTATTCCGCTGGAAATGCTGCAAACCGCGCAGGGCAGTTTTTACCTTTACCTCTGCGAGGATTATCAAACGGCCCCGCTGTGATGATGGCGTCTTTGCAGCATGGATCTGCTCCGCCGACAGGGATGATTCACAATTTGGGACTGCAGCGGTCGCGCCAAATGGCCCAACTGAGCACGACGGTCTTTTCCGGGTCGCCAAAGGCTTGGGAAGAATTCCTGAGTCGGTCTCCCGCCGAGCGCACGGATGGGCACTATGAGCTTGAGAGTGGGCCGGGTGGCTGGAGATTGCAGCGGGCAGAAGACCCGCGATGGCCGGAGTGGTTGGAACGTGGCTGGAAAATCTGCCAAGAGCGTTTGGGAAGCTCCCTGCCAGCGGGAGAGGCGTGGTCGTGGTTTGGAGGACGAAGTCCGGAGCGGCAAGGGCGCTTTTGTCTCTGCAGTGCCCCGGATTTGCCGGCTTCCTGTTTGGTGGAGCGTGCCATTGCGCAGCCGGACGCCCCGGTGCGTCTGTTGTGGCATACGACCATTTTCCAACGTCTGGAGTCCGCTCTGGGTGAAAAGAAAGCCACTTTAACTGATGACGAATTTCTCGGTCGCATCTGGCCGGGATTGCGCCTGCTCTGGTTGCAGTTGCTTTACCCGCCGGATCCGCGCGATCACTTCACGCAGCGCATTGAGTTGACCGTGCGTTGGGCCTACCTGCACCTGGTTTTGCTCTTTGAAAAAGATCGGGAGCTGCGGCCGAATCGTGCGGGCAAGCTATGGGAACAGGAGCTGTTGCGGGAATTTGCCTGCCGCGCGGAGTTGCTGCCGCGGGCTTTTCCTTTTTGGCGCCTATTGCAGCAGCTGACCTTCCTCCGCACGGCGCGCGACCTCTCGCAGGGAGTAAAACTGGCGGAGATTTTGGTGCGGGATTATCTCGATCCTCGCTACCTCCGGCTGGGGGTGGCAGACCTCATGCCCGAAACCCCAGCTTGGTTGCGCCCGATGCCCTACGTGTGGAAAAGCCCACGGAAAATTTTTTGCTCCCGACCACGTCCGGGGAGCTTCGGAATCGTGGACGAAGAAGATTTGGCGGCCTGGAAAAAGGTGGAGAAGCCTTTTGAGAGGGTCGGCTTCCGACTCATCGGCCAGCTGGGCATGGGGCAATTTGGGCGGGTCTATGAGGCGGTGAATCTCGGTCGGAGCGGCCTGCCAGAGCGAGTGGCGATCAAGGTGGACCGAATCCGCAGAGGCCATAAAAAGGAGGCCATCCAAGCAGCAGAGACGATCATGGAAATCGGGAGGGATTTGGCCGCCTCGCCGCACGTGATCCGTATTTTCGACGCGGGAAATCTCAAGGGACTGCGCTTTACTTATCACATTCTGCAGCTGGTAGAGGGTGATACGCTCGATCATTTGCTCGGAATTGCCGGTGAGGAGCACGCGAGCATGTTGCGTCCAGTTGGTCGGGCTCGATCTGAACCCGAGATCAAACGGGAATATCTGCGTGCCCTGCGTGCCGGGGCTGGGGAAACCTGGCGCAAAGCCCGTCAATCGCCTCCATTTCTTTATGAGCCCAACTTGCGCCAAATTTTGGACCTCCTCACCAGCATCGTTCTCTGGGTCGAAGAAGTTCATGCGCTCGGCTATGCGGTGAACGATTTGAAAAACGGAAATCTCATGATCAATCGTCGCGGGCAATTCAAAGCCATTGATTTGGACTCCTACTGGCGAATCGGGTCGGACCTCGACAAGTTGGCGGATTTCTTTTTCCTGGGAATCTCCACCGTGCATCTGCTGACCGGGCGCATTTTTGCCCGACGACCGGTTTTAGCGGAGGGGGAGGAGTTTCAGGCGCTCGATGAGGCCTTGCAATTGGCTTGGCGAGAGCTGCCCGATGCTCAAAGTAGTGATCGGATCCGCCAGCGTCAGTCCCTCAGGGACTTTTTTCGCCAATATCTCGAAGCTTGTCGTTCAGGGCTGTATGCCCGGCAGGCCCCGGCTTTCTCCGGGGCCATAGATCAACTCATCGCCCTCAAACGAGAAATTTTTTCGGAAACCTTAATTCTCGACTAAGGAGTCCTTTTTGTAGGCCGGATTTGTTGCGGCTTGTCTTTTTCGCCCGGCTTGATAAGATAACAATCCCCCTCTGGACGCAGAGCGGGCGCTTCTTACGGTCCAACCCACCATCCGCTATGTCAAAAGAATCCCCCAGAAATCTCCGCAAAACTTTTGCATCAGCCTGCCAGGCACTTCTTTCCCGCCTGCGAATTTCGGCGGCTTTTGCCCTAATTTTGCTCGCCGATCGAGGGATGGCGCAACTGCCCGAAATCCTCGAGCTCAATCCCAAGGGCAGCACCGGTGACATGGGCATTCAATATGTTCGGGTGCTGGTTCCGATCGAGGTTCCCAAGCTTGGAACTATCTACCTGGTTCCGCAGATCGTGGATAGCAGCAGTGGGGTTTGGAAAGAACCCAAGATTGTGGAGCCCTTTGCTGCCGCCGCTGGCGAGACCATGGAAAGCACGGCGACCTACGCTTGGGAGGAAGAAGGGGCGGTTGCCAAAATCACCTTGAAAACCGTTAGCAGCAGCAAAGAGATTAAAGTCCAACTCCGATGGGAGCTCGAGGGTGACGGGACTGGTCACATGCGGGTGGATCTCTTGCTGCCCTACGAGATCGCGCAAAAAATTCGCATCGAGGGTGCCGGAGGAAAACAAATTTTTCCTGACCCACAGGGGATCAACCGAGGGACGCTCCCAGCGGTTTTCATTGAGGAGGCGACTGGAGAGCGATTGCTCAATCTGGAGGGTGAGCAAAATATCTCGGCGGTTCCAGAGGTGGAGTTTGAAGATAAGGGGCTGGGTGTTCGGATCACGCCTTTTCCGCCCGGCAGCACGCAGCGAATCTCCGACTTTTCCGAAATCGAATTTTCTTTGGTCCTTCCTTGATATTTTCCTCCCCTCATAAAGACGATTCGCGAGGGGGATCTCTAGTTTTATAGAGGGTTGGGTAGAAAGTTCAAGGGGCGGTTTGGGTTGAGGGCGTGGCATTGCTGGGGGCTGCTCGCCCCACACCTCCCGCAGCTAATGCCGCAGGGGCGTTTCTGTGGGGAGACAACAGCCGAAGCTTTAAGAGCGAGGTCGTTGCAGTAGTTTGGACCTCGATGAAAGATACTGGTTTTTAGGCGCAAATTTTTTGGGTTGAGAACACCGTGGCAAGTCGAGTCTGTAGAGTTGGACCTTCCCGGTCGCAAGGTGGAGGTCCGTCTGGGTTATCCGGAGGGCACGCTTTGGGCCTTTCCGGACACCGAACAAAGGCTGCCCTAGGCACGATCTATTGGAGAGGAAGTGGCGGCATTCGGACACGGGTGGATTAGCAACCATTCCTATCTTGCCGTGTTCCCCGCGTTCGGCTGCCCGACGGGGAGGTCGTGACCATCCCTGTGCCCTGGGCCGAGAAAGGCAGCCGTCTCACCCTCCTCTGTGAAGCCTTCGCCGTGCGGGTTTTGCCGGCTTTTGAGAATCTAACCGCCGCAGCTCACTTGCTGGAATTGTCTTGGGACCAATTACGACGCATTAGGACCGGGCTGTAGGACGTGGGTTGCTCCGAAGAACGTGGGGCAAGACCCGTCGCCTTGGTCTGGATAAGAAAAGTTATGCCAAGGGGCAGAGTTACGTGTCGGTGATGACAGATCTCGATGGGGGGAGTGTCCTCGAAGTCATGGACGGGCGCGAAGTCAACCGCAGAGAGGTTGCTGGCCACCTTCCAGAGGAGGTTCTCCTGGCCGGAGAGGCCGTCTGCAGCGATAGGAGTGGTTCGTAATAGGCCGCCGTGGAGAGCCAGTTGCCCGGGGTGGCCATCGTTCATGATCGCTTTTACATTAGCCAACCTTTGCACGACGCGGTGGCGGCCGGGCATCGGGAGGCAAACGCCCGCTTGCAGAAACTCGGCGATGCAAGGCTCAAGGGCACGCCCCGCCTTCTGGGGTTCGATCCGGATCATTTTAACGATGATCAAGCACTCCGTTTTGCCGAACTCAAGGGCTCCAACTTGAAGACGGCCCGGGCTTGGGCGATCAAGGAACTATTCCACAAGTTCTCGGATTACCGCTAGGAGGGTAGTGCGCGGGAGTTTTTCCGCCAGTGGTTCGGGTGGGCTGTACCCAGTCAGCTTGAGCCCCTCATCAAAGTAGCCAAAATGATTCACCGCCACTTTGCCAACAGTATCACCAGCCTTAAGCATCCCATCAACAATGCGGTGACCGGGGGGCTCAACTTCAAAATTCAGTCCACAAAGCTTCGGCCCGAGGCCTCTGCTCCTTCCTCAATGACAGAACCCGTATCCTCTTCTTCTGCGGCAAGCTCGATCTTTCCCCACCAGAAAATCGGAAAAAGCCGCAGGAGGAGCCAGGTGGGAGACGAGCCAGGAAAAGCCAGCGGAGTTGGCACAGTCCTTGCTCTCTAAACCACGCACTGAATTCCTTATGCTACAACGTCGCAACTTTCTCAAAATCGCCGGAGCCACTCTCGCCACCTCTGCCGCCACTGCCCCATTTGTCAAGGCCTCGGACAAAGGCAAAATCAAATGGCGCATGCAGACCTATGCCGGTCCGGCATTGGCCGAACACGTCATAAAGCCCTCAATCGAGGCCTTCAACAAGGCGGCCAATGGCGAAATGGAAATTGAGCTTTATTTTGCCGATCAGTTGGTGCCGACAAGCGAACTCTTTCGCGCCCTGCAACAGGGCACCTTGGACGCGGTGCAAAGCGATGATGACTCCATGTCTTCGCCAGCGGATGTGGCGGTTTTTGGTGGATACTTCCCCTTTGCCACCACGTTCAGTCTGGATGTGCCCACGCTGTTCAACCAATTCGGCCTGGGTGAGATTTGGAAAGAATCTTACGATGAAGTGGGTGGGGTGACTTGGTTGGGAGCCGGGGCGTGGGATCCTTGCAACTTCGCCACCAAAAAACCGATCACCAGCTTGGCCGATTTGAAAGGACTGAAAATTTTTACCTTCCCCACGGCGGGAAGGTTTCTCTCACGGTTTGGGGTGGTGCCGGTGACTGTGCCCTGGGAAGACGTGGAAATGGCCTTGCGGACCGGGGAGCTGGATGGAATTGCCTGGTCTGGGATTACCGAGGATTACACCGTCGGTTGGGCCGACGTCACAAGCTACTTCGTGACCAATAGTCTCTCGGGGGCCTGGATTGGCTCCTACTTTGCCAATACTAAGGCTTGGGAAAAAGTGCCCGCGCACTTGCAAACCCTCTTCAAACTTTGCATGGACAGCTCCAACTACTATCGCTTGCACTGGTATTGGGGGGGTGAGGCGAAGTTGCGTGTGGAGGGTGACAAGCTCAAGCTGACTTCGATTCCTGATGAAGAGTGGGCCAAAGTAAAAGCTGAGGCACAAAATTTCTGGAATGAAATTGCTGAGACCAGCCCGCGCGCGGCTAAGGTGGTGCAAATCTTCAAAGACTACAACGCACTGATGGCCAAAGCAGGAGCCCCCTACCGATGCTCCTGAGTCTTTGAATCAGGCCGAGCGCAAATGCGCGTTCCGGAAACTCCTGCTTGGCGCTATACCTACTACCCAGAGGGTCTTCTGACACCTTTCTGGGGCGGCCTGCGCTACTACTGTTTGATCGTTGATCGCTTGAATAGCGCCATCGGGCACGTGGCCATGTATGGCTTATTTGTCATGATGGGAATCCTGACTTGGGCAGTTTTTACCAATTTGGTGCTCAAGTCTCCAGCCATCTGGGTGATGGAGATGGCGCAATTTTCCATGGCCGCCTACTACCTCCTAGGGGGGGCTTATACTATGCAGCAGGAAGCCCACGTGCGGATGGATGTGCTCTATGAGCGTTTCAGCCCGAGGTTCAAAGCGATCACGGATTTAGCCACGGCTTTTATCCTCATCTTCTATTTGGCAGTTTTGGTCTGGGGGGGTGTTTCGAGCACGGCTTACGCCTTTGAATTCAACCAGAAGAATTTCACCGCCTGGAGACCACCGCTCGCGCCCATCAAAACCATCATGACAATTGGCATGGCATTGATGTTGGCCCAGGCCATTTCTATCATGTGTAAGGATTTTGCCCGGGTCTTTGGGCGCAACACGGTTCATTTCGGACCAGGTCAATCATGAGCCCGGAGTGGATTGTGGCGTTGATGTTCTCAACGCTGATGCTGCTGCTCATGACGGGGCAGAGGGTATTTGCCGTAATTGGATTCATCGGCTCGGCCTTCGCTTTAGGTTTGTGGGGCGGTGGGGGACAGGAGATGGCCTACAATGCCAGCATCAAACTTCTCAACTGGTATCCGCTCCTCACTCTGCCGATGTTCATCTTTATGGGCTACATGCTTTCGGAGTCCGGCATCGCCAGCGATCTCTATCACATGATCCATGTCTTGATGGGAGAAGTGCGTGGGGGGCTAGCGATCGGAACTATTCTGCTCATGGTGCTGATCTCGGCCATGAATGGGCTGAGTGTGGCTGGAATGGCGATCGGTTGCAGTATTGCGCTGCCAGAAATGCTCAAGCGCGGCTACGACAAGCGGATGCTCACGGGCGTCATTCAAGCCGGAAGCTCCCTGGGAATCCTGGTGCCTCCGAGCGTGGTGCTGGTGCTCTATGGGATGATTGCCCGGCAGCCGGTGGGTCAACTTTGGCTGGCGGGGGTCTTACCCGGCCTGCTGATGGCTGTGCTCTTTATTCTTTACGTGGTGATCCGTTGCCGCATCCAGCCTTCCCTCGGCCCGGTTTTGGAATCCGAAGACCGTAAGCATACCTGGAAAGAAAAGATTGCCATTCTGCATGCCGGACTCCTGCCGTTGCTGTTGATGTTCATTGTTATTGGATTGTTCCTCCTCGGGATCACCAGCCTGGTGGAAAGCTCAGCCATTGGCGCCATTGCCAGCCTCTTGATTGCGATCTTCAAAGGCCGGATCACCTGGCAGGTGATGAAAAACACCCTGCGGCAGACGCTCAATATCAGTGCCATGTTTATGTGGATCATCATGGCGGCGCTAAGTTTTGGTGCAGTTTTTGACGGGTTGGGGGCCGTCCGGGCAATCAATAATTTGTTTCTTAATGACTGGGGGCTGGCACCGTGGCAGGTGCTTTTGCTCATGCAGCTAACCTTCATCATCATGGGGATTTTCCTCGATGATACAGCCATGCTGGTGATTGTGGCGCCACTCTTTATCCCAATGGTCAGCGCCTTGGGCTACAGTCCGATCTGGTTTGGAGTGCTCTACACGATCACCTGCCAGATTGCCTACATTACCCCGCCTTTCGGCTATAACTTATTTCTCATGAAAGCCATGAGCCCGCCGGAAATCTCCTTGCGGGACATTTACGCTTCGATCATTCCCTTCGCATTGATCATGATAATTTGTCTGATTTTGCTGATGCTCTTTCCGCAGATTGCTCTCTTCCTGCCGGAAACCTTTATGGTCAAATGAGGGCTCCTTGGTCTGTCAACGTGGGGCACACCCGCTACCAATTTCACACCCTGGCCGAATTGATGGCCAAAGCCACGCCGCTGCGCTCCGGAGATCAGTTGGCCGGAATTGCCGCAGGTAGCATGGCCGAGCGAGCAGCAGCGCAACTCTGTCTCGCCGAGGTGCCTTTGCGGCGCTTTTTGGAAGATCTTCTAGTGCCTTACGAAGAGGATGAAGTGACTCGACTAATCATTGATTCTCATGATGCCGAGGCCTTTGCTCCAGTGAAAGACCTTACCGTGGGAGAGTTTCGGGATTGGCTCCTGCGTTATGAAACCACCGGAGATGTACTGGCCAAACTGGCTCCGGGGCTCACGCCAGAAATGGTGGCTGCCGTGAGCAAATTGATGGCGAATCAGGATCTTATTCTCGTGGCATCAAAGTGTCGTGTGGTCACGGCTTTTCGCAACACCATTGGGCTACCGGGCTGCTTGGCGGTACGTCTGCAGCCGAACCATCCCACCGATGATTTGCAGGGTATTGCCGCCTCTATCCTCGATGGCCTGCTCAATGGCTGCGGCGATGCGGTGATTGGCATCAATCCGGCCACGGACAACGTGCCGCAGATTGCTCGCTTGCTGGAGCTCATGGGGGCGCTCATTGAGGAATATCAGATTCCCACACAATCGTGTGTCCTGGCGCATGTAACGACGCAGATTGAAGCCATGCGTCGCGGGGCGCCTGTGGATATAGTTTTTCAATCCATTGCTGGCACAGAGAAAGCCAATGCGAGTTTTGGTGTTCAGTTATCGCTGTTGGCGGAAGCGCGGGAGGCCGCCCTCGCTCTCGGACGGGGTACAGTGGGCCAAAACGTGATGTATTTCGAGACTGGCCAGGGCTCGGCCTTATCGGCAGGGGCTCACCATGGCCTAGACCAGCAAACGTTGGAGGCTCGAGCCTATGCCGTGGCGCGGGCTTTTGCTCCGCTTTTGGTTAATACGGTGGTAGGTTTTATTGGCCCCGAGTATCTCTACGATGGCAAACAGATCATTCGGGCTGGCTTGGAGGATCACTTCTGCGGAAAGCTGCTTGGGCTGCCGATGGGAGTGGATGTGTGTTACACGAACCATGCCGAGGCGGATCAAGATGATATGGATAATCTCCTGACCCTACTCGGCGTGGCGGGATGCAACTACATTATGGGAGTGCCTGGTGCGGATGACATCATGCTCGGTTACCAATCCACTTCATTTCACGATGCCCAATACTTGCGTCAAGTGTTGGGGTTGCGACCCGCGCCGGAGTTTGAGGCGTGGCTGGAGAAGATGAAGATTATCGAGGCTCCCAATCGGCTAGCCGACATCCAACCCACGCATCGCTTGCTCGCCTATGCACCCATCGCTGGTTGAGGAGCCGGATAAACTTCCAGTGGTTTCAGGGGCACCGACGGCAGGGGATTCTCCTTGGGCGAGGTTGCGACGTTTCACCTCGGCTCGAATTGCCCTGGGCCGGACCGGAGGCAGCCAGACCACGGCAACGGTCCTCGATTTCCGCCTTTCCCACGCCCGGGCTCGGGATGCGGTGCACTCGGTTTTTGTCCCGGAGAAAATCCAGGCTGATCTCAGTGCAGCAGGGATTCCGAGTGAACTCATCCACTCCGCGGCTGCCTCGCGTGAGGAATATCTCCTGCGGCCTGATCTCGGGCGCCGACTGCGCGAAGACTCCAGGCAGACCTTGCAGACGCGGGCCGTCGAGTGGGGGCGAAGGGATTTGGCGATTATTATTTCCGATGGGTTGGCCGCCCTGGCCGCGATGAATCATGCGGTGCCGATGGTGTTGCCGCTCTTGGCAACTTTGGAGGGGCTGGGCTGGAGTGTCTGCCCGGTTTTGGTGGTGCCTTTTGGCCGGGTGAAACTTCAGGATGAAATTGGTTTCCATCTGGGCGTTGGGCTCACGCTGATGCTCCTGGGAGAGCGTCCGGGACTGGGAGCACCAGATAGCCTCGGGGCATATTTTACCTTCGGCCCTGGTCCCCAACGCACCGATGCGGACCGAAACTGCCTTTCGAATATCCGCCCCGAGGGCTTGCCGCCTGCTGCGGCCGCCGCCAAGCTGGCCACTTTGCTCTTTCGAGCCAAACAGCTGCAAGGCACCGGAGTACAATTGAAAGATGAGGACGAGCTCATCGTCGGAGCGAGCCTGGCTTCCCTGCCCGCGAGAGGGGACGCGGACTAAACTGCGGCTGCTCGCATTTACGATTTACGGGCTCGGAGGTCACTTGACCCTCCCGTAAGCAAATCGTATTTCTTGGCCTTCCAATATGGCCACACCCTTCATCCACGAGGACTTTCTCCTCCAATCCTCAGCTGCCCGGCGGCTTTATCACGACTACGCCAAGGAATTACCGATCATTGATTATCACTGCCATTTGCCCCCGGGGGATATCGCCCGCAACCGGCGCTTTGCCAATCTTTGGGAAATTTGGCTGGAAGGCGATCACTACAAATGGCGAGCGATGCGGACCAATGGTGTGAGCGAAGAGTTCTGCACTGGGAGTGCCGATCCTTATGAGAAATATCTCGCCTGGGCTCGCACCGTGCCGAAGACCTTGCGCAATCCGCTTTACCACTGGACTCATCTCGAGCTGGCGCGTTACTTCGGCATCACAGAGCTGCTGGATGAGAAGAGCGCACCCCAGATTTGGCAGCAGGCCCAGGAGCGTTTGGATGAGCCCGATTTTTCGGTGTGGGGGATTCTACAGAAATTCCGCGTCGAAATGATTGGGACCACCGATGATCCCCTGGATGACTTGGCTGCCCATCAGGAAATCGCCGGTCGAGGACTGAGCACCCGGGTCCTTCCATCGTTCCGTCCGGATAAAGCCATGCAATTTGGCGATCTTGCCGCTTGGAATGCCTGGGTGGATCGGCTGGCGGAAGTCTCCGGAGTGGCGACCGATTCCTGGAGCGGTTTTTTGCAAGCACTGCGCCAGCGGCACGACTTCTTTCATGAGAATGGAGCCCGCATCTCTGATCATGGGTTGAGCTGTTGTCCACCGGTTGGCGCACCGGAAGAAAAAGTCGCCGCGATTTACGACAAAGCCCGCCGCGGTGAGGAGCTCACTCGAGCTGAGGAGGGCGCCATCGCTGGCTGGTTGCTCGTCTATTTCGGCAAACTCGACGCGGCGCGAGGGTGGGTGCAGCAGCTTCATCTCGGGGCTTTGCGCAACAATAGCACCCGGCAATTTCAACGACTCGGGCGGGATACGGGCTTTGATTCCATCGGGGATTGGCCGCAAGCCGAATCCTTGAGTCGCTTTCTGGATGCTTTGGAATCTACCGATGAACTCCCGAAGACGATTCTCTACAATCTCAACCCAGCCGATAACTACGTCTTTGCCAGCATGATCGGCAATTTCAACGATGGATCGGTCGCTGGAAAAGTGCAATTTGGTTCCGGGTGGTGGTTCCTTGATCAACGCGAAGGAATGGAGTGGCAACTCAATGCCTTGAGCAATCTGGGACTGCTCTCCCGCTTCGTGGGCATGCTGACGGATTCTCGCTCTTTTCTCTCTTATCCTCGCCATGAATACTTCCGCCGTCTTCTCTGCGATCTGCTTGGGCGCGAAGTTCTCTGCGGTGCGCTGCCGGAGGATTGGGATCTGTTGGGCGATTTGGTGATCAGCGTCTGCCACCGCAATGCGCGCGAGTATTTTGCTTTTTAGTCCTGCCTGTTCTCGGAAGAATCCTCGAGCGCGTGAGATTCCGGGCTTGTGGATTGTAGGGCTTTGTCCCTAGCTTTGATCATCCACCATCACCTCCGGCTGTCTCTCCTATGTATCAAGTCGAACCCGAACTCCGCGTCTTCAGCGGCAATGCCAATTTGAAATTGGCGCGGGAAATCTGCCATTACCTTGGTATCCATCTCGGTCACGCCACCGTGGATTCATTCCCCGATGGCGAGACCATGGTAAAAATCAATGAAAACATCCGGGGACGCGATGTTTACATTATTCAACCGACCTGCCCACCGACCAATCAGCACCTCATGGAATTGCTGATCATGGTGGATGCCGCGCGGCGTGCCAGTGCAGCCCGCATCACGGCGGTGATTCCTTTTTTCGGCTATGCCCGCCAGGATCGTAAAGATCAGCCCCGGGTGCCGATTACGGCCAAACTGGTAGCCAACCTGCTCACGGCAGCCGGGGTGACGCGGGTTCTCACCATGGACCTTCACGCTCAGCAATTGCAGGGTTTTTTTGATATTCCGGTCGATCATCTCTATGCCATGCCGGTCTTCATCGCTCATCTGCGCAAACTGGGCCTGGAAAATCTTGTCGTGGTTTCGCCCGATGTCGGCGGGGTGAAAATGGCCTCAGCCTACGCCCAAGCGCTCGGAGCCGGTTTGGCAATCGTGGTCAAAAGGCGCACCAGTGCGACGGAGGTGGAGGCCCTGCACGTCATCGGCGAGGTCGAGGGCAAAAACGTCCTCTTGGTGGATGATATTACGGAGACCGCCGGAACGCTTACTGGGGCAGCCAAAATCCTTAAGAACCACGGAGCGCAGCAGGTTTATGCCGGGGTTTCACATGCGGTATTGACAAATCTGGCCTTGGAGCGATTAAAGAACTCCGAAATTACGAAACTGATCACGACCGATAGCGTTCCCGCTCATCCGGAGGCTACGGACCAAGTGGAGGTCATTTCCATCGCCCAGCTGTTGGGGGAGGGGATTCAGCGCATCCACGATGGGGAGTCGGTCAGCTCTCTCTTCGAAATCAAGCAAAACTAACTATCCTCTCGTCATGTCCAAACAAATCAAACTTTCAGCCCGTCCTCGTTCCGTCTCCGGCTCCGGAGCCGCCCGGGAGATTCGTCGCCGTGGTAATGTGCCCGCCAACATTTATGGTGCCCGCATGGAGCCGGTGAACTTGGAAGTTAACCGCCGGGAAATTGAAACCATTCTTTCGCACGCCGCAGGAGAACACCTGTTGGTGGATCTGCAAATCGAGGAAAACGGGCAAGTTCGCAGCAGCCTCTCCCTGATTCAGGAAGTGCAGCATCACCCGGTGCGCGGTGAAGTGCTGCATGTGGATTTCCACGCCGTT
Source organism: uncultured Chthoniobacteraceae bacterium (assembly GCA_964595865.1). Lineage (GTDB taxonomy): Bacteria > Verrucomicrobiota > Verrucomicrobiia > Chthoniobacterales > DYNR01 > CAZQRL01. Next base: position 325,164 of record CAZQRL010000001.1, on the reverse strand, counting down.
TCGGCCAATGAGACCATTGAGGCGGAAATTCCCGTCGAAGCTGTTGGGGAAGCCGATGGGGTGAAAAATTATGGGGGAATTTTGGAGATTATCGTTCGTTCCCTTACGGTGCGCTGTCTGCCGCAGGATCTGCCTGAGGTGCTGCACGTGGATGTGAGTGCGCTGAAAGTTGGCGAGAGTCTGCACGTTCGCGATCTGAAACTTCCCGCCGGAGTGGAGGCTGCTTTGGATGGAGATGTCACAGTGGTGGCCGTGGCCGAGCCTAACGTCGCCACCGCGGCTGCGGCTGAGGCACCTGCTGCTCCCGAGGTGCTCAAAGAGAAAAAATCCGAAGAGAGCAAGTAGCCCACGGGATTGCCCATGGAGCCCACCGATCCGGCACTGCCGAAACACGGTGGCACTCCCAAGGCGGTCGCTGTTCGCTTGGTCGTAGGGCTGGGGAACCCCGGGCCGCGCTACGAGCTTACGAGACACAATGCCGGGTTCCTCGCTTTGGAAGATTTGGCCCGGCGGCACGGCGTGCTTTGGGAAAATTCCCGCAAGTGGCAAAGCCGACTGGCCCGTCTTGGGGAGGTCCTGTTGCTGCTTCCGCAGACCTTTATGAATCTCAGCGGAGAAGCGGTGCGGGCCGTCGCCCACTTTTACCGCATCCCCGCTTCAGCCATCCTGGTGGTGCTCGATGATTTTGCCCTTCCATTTGGCACCTTACGCTGGAGAGCCCAAGGGAGTGCGGGCGGCCATAACGGGTTGTTGAGCATCTTGCAGAGCCTCGGCACTTTGGAAGTTCCGCGTTTGCGACTGGGTATTGGGCCGCGGCGAGAGGATGGGCGGGCGGCGCTCGTTCCCGCTGAAGGCTGGGCCGATTACGTGCTCAATCCTTTTAGCTCCGAGGAGCTTGCCGCTTTGCCCGAGTTCCTCGAGCGGGTCGGCAAAGAAATTACCAGCCGACTGGGGTCCTAAAAAATTTCCCTCGCACCGCGCGATCGGGCATGGAAGATTTGCCGCTGGCTGGCGGATGTTCGCTGCGTAGCTTCGCTTCGTAGAGGAAAGTCCGGACACCACAAGGCAGCATGCCCTGCGCAAGCAGGGGATTCCCCGTGTAATGCGAGGAAGCCGGAAAGTATCACAGAAAACAAACCGCCCTGTGCTAGTCGCGGGGTAAGGGTGAAAAGGCGGGGTAAAAGCCCACCGCCCTGAGAGCAATCGAGGGGGCACGAGAAACCCCATGCGGTGCAAGACAAACAGAGGAACGGGTCGCCTGCCCGGTCGGTAGATCGTCGGTTTACATACCGGCTTCTCCACACCTCGGGTCGAGTCGCCTAGAGAAATGAACATCGAATGGTGCGGCTGGAGAGCCGCGCCAGGAACAAAATCCGGCTTATAGCCAGCCAGACTCAACTTCTCGTTCGATGCATCCACCGGCCGGAAATCTGTGAGCGCGGTCGGTCCGAAAAACGTGAAAACCCGCTCTGCCTTGCGACAGAGCGGGTCTTCTCGATACGGGAGGGAAATTTACGAGAAAATTACTTCACCAACTCTTTGAGGGCCTTGCCGGCAACAAATTTGACCGACTTGGAGGCTTTGATTTTAATGGATTCCCCGGTTTTTGGATTGATGCCTTTGCGAGCTTTGCGGGCAGCGACTTTGAAGGTGCCAAAACCGATCAATTGCACTTGTTTGGTTTTTTTTAGGCCGGCTTTAATACCTTCGATGACCGCGTTGACGGCGCGTTCGGCTTCGGCTTTGGAAATATCACCCCCGAGGGTTTTTTGCACCGAAGCGACGAGTTCGACTTTGTTCATGATGTTCTGGATAGGATTGTTAAGGTTCGTGGAGAAGTGAGGGTTGGCAACTTTGCCAACAGTTTCTATGTTTTAGCGGCTTGGGAGGCCGAGTGTCAATGGATGATTTGCAAAAACCTAGAAAAAATGCGGCTCGGCGGGTGATGGGGAATTAGGCGGGTGGTGCAGTGAGCGGGATGCGGGGCTCGAGGCGAACGCGGCGGATGACGATTTTTTCCAGAGGAAAATCGTTGCTGTCAGTGCGGGTGTTGCTGATGCGCGTGAGCACGTCCATGCCCTCGAGTACGCGCCCGAAGACGGTGTAGTGCCCATTGAGAGCGGGCAGAGGTTGCAAGCAAACAAAGAACTGACTGCCGTTGCTGGCCTTGGCGGGATTGATGCGATCGGGGAGGCGGGCCATGGCGATGCTGCCGGTTTCGTGAGGCAGGCGGATTTCTGCAGGCAAGGTGTAGCCTGGGCCACCGGTTCCGGAGAGCTCGCGCTGGCCGCGCCGACTGCGCGGGTCGCCGGTTTGCACGAGTGTGTTGGCAAAGACCCGGTGGAAGCGCATGTTATTATAAAAGCGGCGCTGAACCAATTCCTTAAAATTCGCGGTAGTTTGGGGAGCGGCAAAATCATACAGGCCCAAAACCACGCGCTGGCGTTCGCGGGAACGGCCAATCGTGATTTCCATCACTACCACATCTGGCCCCAATTCGGGAGATCCCTGAGCCGAGGCAGACCGAGGCATTCCCGGAAGCAATCCCAAGATCCCGACCAGCAGGAGGAGGAGTTTTGTCTGTGAGAAGAAGACTTTTTCGAATGTCATCATGGTAAACCGAAGTCGGAGGTGGGCAGCAGAGGGAGGACGGTAAGAGCAGAAAAGGGTCTGGCCGAAGATGGCAAGTGCAATTCCGTATCCGGGTTTGCATAGGCGGCTTTTAAGTTAGCCAGTCCGATTGGAGGTAATTCGGGAGCAGTGGCCCAACTCGTGATAGTTCCGGCAATCTGCTCTCCTGCCAAGAGTTCGGCGCCAGGTTGGCAAGCCGAGATACCGAGCGGTTCCTGGGGCAAGATGCGACAGAGCAAATGCCGCGGGTGCCCGACGCTCTCCAGCCGCGAGACAATTTCTTGGCCGAGGTAGCAGCCTTTGTGAAAATCAACGGCACTGCGATCAAGGCCCACCTCGGCGGGAAATGGTTGGTCCTGCAATTCTTCAGGGTGGGCAGGTTGTCCAGTGGCGACGCGCAGCCACTCGGATGTTTCCGGCATGAGGGGGACGGGAGCTCTTTCCGGAGGTATCGAAGCCAGGGTGGAGGCGGAGAGATCCAGCCCTGGCCGCAATCGGCGAACAGCCCTCAGGGTTCCCGGCAGGCTTGGGACTTCCTGGCCGGGGAGCCAGTGCCAGAGCGGTTCTGCGGAGCGCAATTCCAACTCCACCGCATCTGCAACCAGGTAGCGGTCGAGTCGGGCGAGAGCATCTTCTGCCAGGGAAGCCGGAACCCGCAGCGAGTAGAGACGCTCCGATCCCCTGCCCACGACCGAGCACCAGACGAGAGCCAACAACTTTCCTTTGGGGGAGAGGAGGCAGGCTGGAATCCGCCAACCGGGCTCCAGCTTAGTAATGTTAGCGCTCAATTGCCCATTGAGAAAACGACAGGCATCCGGGCCGCTGGCGATGATCTCCGCTTCCGGCGGTAAGGCAAAAACCACCCCAGTAGCGGGCAATCGCTGGCACCATTCTTGGAAGGGATCGGCGTTCACTTCGGAGAGTTCAGATTAGGCTTTGCCAGCGGTCTGGGCAATGACCGAGAAGTCCGCTGCGGCCAGCCCTTGCTCCAAAGCAGGTGCCGCAGCTTGCAGGAACGCCGCAGCTTGTTTGGAGGTAAAACCCGCTTCCTCAGCCAGAGCCGCCGCGAGGCGAATGTCTTTGACCATGTTGGCGAGCGAGAACCGCGGCGCGAAATCCTCTTGCAGGATACAGGGGACTTTAAGGTCGCTGGTGCCGGAGCGGACAGCATTGAGTTCCAAGGCCTGGCGAAAAGTCTCTCCGGAGATTCCCGCGTGCTCGGCTAATTTCCACGCCTCGGCGAGGCTGGCCACGATCGATGCGGCCATGAGGTTGGTCGCTAGTTTGATGGTGGCCGCAGCCTCCAAGCTCCCAATAGGCAGAATCGCGCGGGCCGAGACCTGCAAAACGTAACGCACCCGCTCCAGTAGCTCTGACTCTCCACCAACGTAGTAAACCAACTCGCCGGCCGCGGCTGCATCCCGACTGCCGGTAAAAGGGGCGTTGAGAAAGCCAGCCCCCGTTTTTTCCAGCAGTAGGCTGACGGTGCGTGCCTCCCGAGGTCCGACGGTAGCGTGGTTAACGACGAGGTGACGCGGCCCCAAGGCCGGGAGAAGCTGCTCCACACAGGAGAGCAGAGCCGGCCCGTCTTTAACGAAAATCAACAGCGTTTCAGCAAGGGGAGGCAAGTCCGCTGGCTGGCCAACTGACCGAGGAATCGGGCGTGGGGTGCGGTTCCACACCCAGACTTCATGTCCGGCTTGACTGAGGAGCTGGGCCACTCGGGAACCGATGATGCCCAGCCCGAGAATTCCTACCGGGCGCGGAGTCTTAGTTTCCGGCATCTTCGCCACTACCCGCTGGCGTGGCGGGGGCGGGTGCATCCGGCAGATTGATCTTCACGTCTGCGTTTGAGCGCAAGTCGGCAATGACGGCTTCCACAGCTTTCTGCTGTTGGCTATCTTTTAGGTATTCCGCAATGTCGGCCTTTACCTGCTCCAAAGGCAGCGTCTGGGCATCTTTTTTGTCGGTCACCTTGATGACGTGCCAACCGAATTGCGTGCGGACTGGTTCGGAGATGGAGCCGACCTCGGCAGAGAAAGCCGCTTCGGCGAACTCCGGAACCATGCGATCTTTCGGGAAGAAGTTCAAGTCACCGGCATTTTGTTTGGCGGTGGGGTCCTCGGAGAACTCGGTCGCCAAGGCAGCGAAGTCCTCTCCAGCTTTGGCTTTGGCCGCCAGCTCGGCAGCTTGTTTCTGCTTGGCAGCGACGGTTGCTTCGTCAGCATTTTCATCCACCCGGATGAGGATGTGGCTAGCGCGCACAACTTCCGGCTGAGCAAACTCGGAGATGTTTTCCTGATAGAATTTTTCCACCTCGGCATCAGTTACCGCCGCGGCCTCGGGAGTTTGAGAGTCCATCCATTTGCGTTGGCGAAGCAGGCGCTTCATGCGGGTTTTGAAGTCGTCAATGGTCTGCCCGGTGGCCGAAAGTTCCTCCACCAAGCGTTCCTGCGAACCGTATTGCTGGGCGATTTTCGCCAGTTCTGCGTCCACTTCCGCGTCAGTGACTTCGGTCTTTTCTGCGGCCTGATCAATGAGACGGTCGGTAATCAGATCTTCAATAAACTGACGGTAGAGGAGGGTTTGTTGCTCCGCGGGCAGCATGGAAGGTTGCAGGCCCATGGCTCCGAAGACTTCGTTGAGGGTCTTTTGAAATTCCTCGCGGGTGATGGGCTTCCCATTGATTTCCGCCACAACCTCCGGCAAGTCCACGGGTGTCGTGGCTTGCTCTTCCTCCATAACAACCACCGGAGGAGTGGCCTCGTCCGCTGGGGAAGCCTCCGCCGCCGCTTCTGGAGAGGCTTGCGGGGTGGCTTCTGGTTTGGCCGGGGAGCCTTCTTCAGCAGGTTTGGGGGCGTCGCAAGCCGACAAGGCAAAGGCAGCGCAGACAGGAACGAGGAGATGACGAATTTTCATAAAGGAGCGGGTCTTATCCCATGGTGAAGAGCCCTTGGCCAGTTTATTTTTCCCGCGAAAAAGGTCTCATGGCTGTTTGCCAACGGCCTCCGGCTGGGAGGTTTGGGATGTTTTTAGCTTCCGGTGCCGATGTAGAGGGCGCGGAAGCCGTCGAAGTTCCCGACTTCACCGACAGGGGGGACATCGCGCATATCATAGACCACATTGTTCACGATGCGCCCGGTTTCGATGTCATAAATCATGACCTGGGTAGTGTTGCGTTGCCGCTCACTTTCGGTGCGCACGGCGATGTAGCGCACGGATTTCCGCTGAGCGAGGTTGCTGCGATCCACAAAATCGCGGGCGCGCTGCTCGGCAAGATCACGCTGGCGGCGGGTGGCTTGGTTGCGGGTGACAAGGTAGGTGCCTCCGGCGGCGGCGGCGGCGGCTCCCGCAGTGACGGGGATCGAGACGGCGGGGCTCACTCCGCTGAGGGCCAGCGGCAGACCGACTGCCAGGCCGGCCACCCCGGCCGCCACACCGGCGTTCTCGCCGGGGGTGAGATTGGCGCAGCCAGAAAAGGAGATCACCAAGGCTAAGGGCAGAGCGACGGCTTTGATTAAGGAAAGTTTCATGCGGGAATCCGTAGTAAATTTTTGCTTTTTTTCAAGTCTTGAGCGATGCGCGGGGAGCTTCCACCAGGGCAAATCTGATCGCTGAAGGATACGAAAAAAATTTTCCCCGGGGCGGGGGACAGACTATGGTGGGAATTTATGTTCAGTCAGCTTTCGGAAAAGATTCAAGGGGTGTTGAAAGATCTGCGGGGGCAGGGGCGCATTAGCGAGTCCAATATTGCTGCCGCATTGCGGGAGATCCGCCTGGCTTTGCTGGAGGCTGATGTGCACTACCAAGTGGCGAAGGATTTCATCGCGGCAGTGAAGGATAAGGCCCTTGGTGAAGAAGTTCTGCGCAGCGTGACGCCCGGGCAACAGGTGGTGAAGATTTTCCACGATGAGTTGACTGCGTTGTTAGGGGGAGATGCGGAGGAGCTGCGGTTGGGCTCTGGGCGGGCGGGAATCTTGATGGTCGGCCTCAATGGTGCGGGGAAGACTACGAGTTCTGGCAAATTGGCGAAATTTTTGCAGAAGCAAGGTCGGCGAGTGGGGTTGGTGGCCTGCGACTTGGTGCGCCCGGCGGCCATTGATCAACTTGCCGTATTGGCGGAGCAAGTGGGCGTGCCGATTTTCCGACCAGAACCCGGGGAAAAAGATGTGGTGCGGGTGGCAAGGCAGGCGGACCTTTGGGGAGAGGAACAAAACCTCCAAGTGTTGATTTATGACTCTGCCGGAAGACAAGAAATTGACGAACCTTTGGTGCAGGAGCTAGTGCGCCTGCGGGATGCGATTGCGCCTCAGGAAATCTTGCTGGTTTGCGATGCGGCGACGGGGCAGCAGGCGGTGAGTGTGGCGGAACATTTCCATGGAGCTTTAGGCATTTCGGGGCTCGTGCTTACGAAAATGGATGGGGACGCCCGGGGTGGGGCGGCGCTTTCCCTGCGTTCGGTCACGCAACGACCTATTAAATTTGCGGGGACGGGAGAAAAGTTGGAGCTATTCGAAGTTTTTGTGCCCGATCGTCTGGCTGGGCGGATTTTGGGAATGGGAGATGTGGTTGGGCTGGTGGAACGTGCCGCCGAAGCCATCACCGAGGAGGATGCGCTGCGTTTGGAGAAAAAGCTCCGCACGGCTTCCTTCACCTTGGCGGACTTTCTCGATCAATTCCGGCTGATGCGCAAAATGGGGCCGCTGGAGAGTCTTCTTGGCATGATTCCCGGGATGGACAAAATCAAAGGTGCGGCCGTGGACGAGAAGCAACTCAAGCGGATTGAAGCCATTATTCTCTCAATGACTCCACAGGAGCGTGAGCGTCCGGAGATTCTCAATGCCCGGCGGCGGCAGCGGGTGGCGCGGGGCAGTGGCACCAGCGTGAGCGAGGTCAACAACCTCCTGTTGCGCTTCACGCAGATGAAAAAGATGATGAAAAAAATGGGGCCGATGAAGCAGATGATGGCCCGCATGCAAAAGATAGGGCTGCCCGGGCAGCGATGATTAGAGCTGGATGGTGACGAATTCCCCGGCGCTGACGGCCTGGGCTTCTTCAAAGGTCATCCAACGCTCGGCAAATTCCGGTCCCCAGGAATCGGATACAGCAACCTCGCCCGTGGCTTTGTTGTAGCCGATGATCATGCAGACGTGGCCTCGGCTGCGATCAATGCGGATTTTTTTCGCATTGCGTCTTACGGTTTCGAGTTCCTTTTTCCAAGCGTCCCAATCAGTGATTCGTTCCCGGTTGCGGCTGCGCTGGTTAATTTCGGCGTTGACATTATCCATGGAAAACATGGTCCACAGGATCGGCAAGCCCCGGTCAATGTAGGTGGCGACAGTGCGCTCGTTGATAACCCCACTCTCGCTACGCAACCGACGTCCGTAGCGGCGGGCGAGGTCATTCACTCCGTCCATCATCGCGGCGATCGAAGTCCCTCCGCCGACGCCGGTCCCTCCGGCCATCGCGAGCACGACCATGTCGGCCGGGATGCCGAAATACCGCAGGGCGCGTTCCCAGGTTGCGGGGACGCAGTAGCCCTTCGGGCCTTGGTCCACCATGGGGATTTCGCTGAGGATCATGTCGCCATTTGCGCGTTTTTGCCGTCGCTCAAGAAGGGTTTGGCGGAGCTGGGCAGCCGGGACGCGCTCGATGCCATTGCTATCCGCCACCTCGGTGGGCAGGATGCGCAGCGCGACGTATTCCTCGCGCGGAGCAGAGAGGAGAAAGGTATGGCCCAGCCAATCCCAGCGACGCACTAGCTCGGAAGTGGCCTTGGAGTCTCCCACACGGTCGAAGGATGGTTCGCCAAGGAGGGTGGTCAGCTTTTCCTGGATTTTCTTGGCATCGGCTTGAATGAGCTTTTTGTAATCCTTGAGGGCGTTTTGTGCAGCCCGGCGTTTCTGGTGCTCCGGGAGGTCGGGATCAATGCGAAACATCTGGGCCACATCGCCTTTGTTGGCGAAGACAAAAGATACCGTGCAGGGGCGGTCCTCTTCTCCGTAGAGGACCATGCTGTAGGCTCCGGTATCGAGGACTGGCAGCGCTTGCCGTGGATAGAGACGGTAGCTGGAACTGGAGGAGGTGCGGGATTCCTCCGGCCAACGCAGTCGTGCAGCAGTCTCACTGGCTGAAGCCGTCCAGAGGCTTCCTTCCGCTGGGAAAAGTTCCAGCCCGAGGGCTTGGTTGATTTCGGCGGCGGTGGGTTCCGCCGCCAGCAAGGCACTGGCTGACAAGAGCGCTGCTGCGAGCGGAGCGAGAAGTTGGAGTTGCATTCGGGAAAAGTTTTGCTCGGGTCAGGAAAGTCTGTCAATCGGAGCCCTTTAGGACCAAGTTGATTCGCAAAAGCTTTTCCAGTAAGTTCCCGCGCCTATGTCGAGTTCGTTTGCCGGAGTTTTGCCGCGTTGGTTCATCACGGCCCTGTGGGGAAACACAGTGGCGTTGTCCTGGATGTGGGGGCTCGGCCTGTTTTTCTCGGTGCAGTTTTCCGCCCAGTTTGGGCTCTTTGGTTTGCTCTCCTTCGCCATTCCCAACGCGATCGGACTTTGGGCCTTTGGATTGATCACCCATCATCTCGCCCGGCGCGAACCCGGCTCGGAGACTCTGGCCAGATTCTTTAATGGGTGGTCTCGGCCATTCCGTCTGGTCTTTTTTCTCTATCAGCTGTTGGCAATCACCCTGACGATCTTCGCCTTTATTCGCTATGCTTGGCAACCGCTCGGATTGCAACCGGAGGCTCTTTACCTGCCCCTGACCTTGCTGGTTGGGCTAGCTGCGGCGATTCTGTTCGGGGAAGAATTTAACATCCGGCGGATCAAATGGAGCCACGGTGTCATCTTTCTCATTTTGCTGGCGGCGGTAATCATTCTCCTGCAGGCACCGAGGATTTTAGGTGGCGGAGCGGATTTGGTGAAGTTCGAGCCCCTTCCGACCAACGACCTAAACTATTGGGGCTATGCGGTTGCGATTATTATCGGTTTCCTGCTCGGACCGTGGCTCGATTTGCAGCAGTGGCAGCGAGCGATTCAAATGCACCGCGAACGTATTTCCATTGCCGGAGCCTACGCGGTGGGTTCGTTGCAATTTTTCCTGCTGCTCATTTTTCACGGGACACTGGCTCTCTGGGCGTTGGGGCAGGGAGCGGGGGAATTTCTGCGCACGGGACTCGGAGGGCATCCTTATCATCATGATAGCATCATGCATTTTCTCGTGCGGCAGGCCGGGGAGCATCCCTGGCTTTTCGGAGCCTACTGCGTTTTCTTGGCAGGCTGTCTGCTGACGACCTTGGATAGCGGCTACATTGCCCTGCGCTGGTTCCTTCAGACTACCTTGCGGGCCAGCAACAACGCGCTCTTGGCTATCATCCCGCAGGGATTGCTCACCTCTCCGATTCCGATTTTTGGACTGGCCGGATTGGTTGCGCTACTTGGCGCCGTTCTCAATCTGGAGATCGAGTATTTCATGATTTTCTACGCCACGTTTTTCGTGGGGTATTCCGGGCTGGCGATTGCCCGGTGCTATGTGAACACGCCGGCGAATGTTATTCCGCAGGTGAAAATGTTCTGTATTGGCTCATTGGCGGTGGTGATTTTTGCTTACGGCTATTTTCTCCGCTACCCGATTTTCATGATCATTGGCTCGATGTTGCCGCTGATTTATCTGGCTTGGACCCTACTGAAGCCGACTTCGGGAGAGGAGTTTGTGAGTGGGACCGAGGAATTGAGCACCGGGCCCGCAGAGGGAGGACATCGCGAGTTGACCCCGCACCGCTACGCGCCCGGAGAAGAAGAGGCCAATTGGGAGAGTTCCGGTGGGGCTGCCGAAGCCGCGGAAAAGGGGGGCTCGATTGCCCGCATGGCGGCACCCGCCTTGGCAGCTATTGAGTCTTTACAAAATGTAGGGGGGCATTTTGAGGGGAAATGGTTTGTTCACTCTTTTGTTTCGACCTATGCTGATACCAACTCGGTCGGGAATGTTTACTTTGGCATGTATGCCATGTGGGTGGGGAAAACGCGGGAGCTTTTCTTCAACAAGGTCATGCCGAAGTTTAACCTCAAGAACACGCCCTTCTACATTCTCACGCGGTCCTTCGAGCACAAGTTCATTCGGGAAACTCGGGAATTCGAAACCGTGAGCGTGCGTATTCGTATTGCCTCTTACAACCGCAAGTTTGTCGTCCTGGAGCACGAAATCTACGACTCAGGCGGAAGGTTGCTTGGCAAAGGTAAGCAAAGCCTGCTCTTCGTATCTTCGAGCGATTATCGCATGATTGATTTGCCGCCGGATGTGACCGCTGCCTTCATCGCCCATACCTGATGAGTTTCGTGCGGCTATTCGGGCGGTTGGCCTGGGCGGTGGTGGGTGGGCTGCTGCTGCTCGCAGGGTGTTCGCCAGCCCCGGATGCCGACGAGACATCTGTGGTTCAGCCCACCCCGCAAGAGACGCCTGCGCCCATGCCTGCGCCCATGCCTGCGCCGGAGCCAGAGTCCACGCCACTGCCGACTCCGACGCCTCTACCGACCCCGACTCCTTATCCTTACATTCCGCGCAAAAACGTTGAGGTAAGTCGCTTTTACAACGGGATTACTATCGAGTCCGAGCTGACGTTGGAGGACTCGGAGCTCACTCCGGCAGTGGAGCGGCGCAAGCTTGGCAGCTACGTGCTGGAGATGAATCTGCGTATTCGAATGCCGGTGGCCGCGCGGACGGTGGCGGAGTTCAAACAGAATGATCCCGGGATTTTGCGAATGTGGCCGGACTTGGAAAAAGTGCTGGCGAAAGCGGAAGTCTCTCCGGCCTTTGCCACGCTTTATCAGAACAAAGCCAACTACATCCGACCGCGCTTGGGCCGCTTGGAAGAAATCCTTTCGCGGCACAATTTCTACGATTGCGATACGATTTTGCAGGCTCAACATCCCGAGACCGGAAGACGGGTGCTTATTGCGGTCGGCGACATGGATCTGAATGTGGATGGTTCGGACGGTGACCGGAATGTGGAGATTGATGGATCCTCGCCGTTCTTCCAACCGCAGACCAGCTTTCGCTGGCCGAAACAGACGGAACGTCCCAATCAATTTCTTGCCCGCAGCGAAGAGCGGTTGGCGGAGGTGCGGAAGCAGTTGGCTGAGGGAAAGTTGGAGGCATCCCAAAGGCGCAGCTTGGAAAGTTCGCGAGATACCTTGGTGAGCCGCATTGCCGAGCTGAAACGGTGGAGTTTTCTCGTTTCGGACACCGATCCTTTCATTGTTCTGCCTGGCTTCATGCTGCGGTCAGCCGAGGGGGACTATGCTCCGAAATTTGGCGATTACGCGGCGGTTCTCTATGATGGGAAAATTTACCCGGCCATCCTCGGAGATGCGGGACCTTCTTTCAAAATGGGAGAAGCTTCGATGCGTCTGTGCCGGGCGATCGAACCTCGCACCAACGCAGTGCGTCGGGCACACAACGACCTGCGCGTCACCTATCTCATTTTCCCCGGCACGGCGGAGCCTGCGGCGCCTCCGGATCTTAATCGCTGGAATGCCCGGGTGGCGGAATTGGTCGGAGAAATTGGAGCCGAAGTAGCCGCCGTCCATTTTTGGGAGGATATTGTGCCCCCTTGGCCGACGCCGACGCCCAGCCCAACACCTGAGCCCGAAGCCTCGCCCGGCGAGCTTGGCGAACCTGCCCCAAGCTCACCTTCTCCCACAGCATCTGCCACCCCATAAAGCTCCCGCCTCTCGGGGGGGCTGAAGTTGCCGGATCCTATTCGACGGTGACGCTTTTGGCCAAGTTGCGAGGTTTGTCCACGTCGCACCCCAACTCCACAGCGATGTGGTAAGCAAGCAGTTGCAGCGGGATAATCGCCAGGATCGGGACTACGAATTCAGATGCGGCAGGGATGTAGAGAACTTCGTCGGCCACGCGTTCGAGTTGGTGGCTTCCCTCTGTGCCAATGGCGATCACCGGACCTTGGCGCGCTTTGACTTCTTCAATGTTGCTGAGATTTTTCTCAAAGACTGCGTCTTGCGGGGCAATAAAAACCGATGGCGTGTCGGGATTGATGAGGGCAATGACGCCGTGCTTGAGTTCCGCGCTGGGGTGACCAGAAGCCGGAAGGTAGGAAATTTCCTTGAGTTTGAGGGCGGCCTCCAAGGCCACGGGGTAGTTGGCCTGGCGACCAAGAAAGAGGAAGTTGCGAGAGTGAGCGTATTTCTTTGCTAGGGCCTGCGTTTGAGCGTCGAGTTGCAGGACTTTTTCCACCTTCTCGGGAAGCGCTTCGAGCTCGCGGATGATCTGCAGGCCTTCGGGAGAGGAAAGATTGCGAATGCGGCCAAAGAGCAGAGCCAGGAGGTTCATGATCACAACCTGGGAAGTGAAAGACTTGGTGGCCGCAACCCCGATTTCGGGCCCGGCATGCATGTAAACTCCGCCGTCGCTTTCCCGAGCAATGGTGCTGGCGACATTGTTACAAATCCCCAAAGTGCGGTGCCCTTTGCGCCGACTTTCCCGCAAAGCACCGAGGGTATCCGCCGTTTCTCCGCTTTGGCTGATGACAAAGACCAGGGAGTCACGCGTCATGGGAAGGTTGCGATAGCGCAATTCGCTGGCGAACTCGCATTCGGTGGGGATGCGGGCCAGCGTTTCAATGAGGTATTCACCTACCATGGCAGCGTGCATGGCAGTGCCGCAGCCGCTGAGCACGATGCGCTCCACGGCGCGTAGCTCGGCATTGGTCATATTCAGCCCGCCGAGCTTCGCGGAGGCTTCTTCGATGGAAAGTCTCCCGCGCATGGCATCGCGCACGCTGTGGGGCTGCTCATAAATCTCTTTGAGCATGTAGTGCGGGTATTTGCCCTTGCTGACGTCTTCGGCCGTGAATTCGACCTGTTGAACTTCGTAGGCGGAGCCGTGGCCGCCGAGAGTGGTGATTTCGAATTCATCCGCCTCCAGGACGGCAATCTCGTAGTCCTGCAAGTAAACCGCCTCCCGGGTATGGGTGACCATGGCGCTGACATCGCTGGCGAGGAAGTTCTCTCCTTTGCCCAGCCCCAGGACGAGAGGGCTGCCGCGTCGAGCCCCCAGGAGCACACCGGGAAGCGCGGCGTGGATGAGGGCAATGCCGTAGGTGCCGGAGACGCGCGAAAGAGCCCTCCGCAAGGCCTCGACGAGGGAGGCTTTGGTGGGGGGAGCTCCGCCGCGCTCCAGCTCGCTGCCAATCAATTTGGCCAGCACTTCGGTATCCGTCTGGGAAGTAAAGGCGCAGCCAGCCTCCTCCAGCTCCTCGCGTAGCTCTTGGTAATTTTCGATGACGCCGTTGTGCACGAGGGCGAGTTCGCCAGACTGGTCGAAATGCGGGTGAGCATTGGCCTCAGTTACGGCACCGTGCGTGGCCCAACGAGTATGGCAGATTCCCAGATGACCGGAGAGAGGCTTTTCGCTCAGCAGACGGGCAAGGCTGTCTATCCGTCCGACACTTTTGCGTCCCTCGAGGCGCCCCTGATGACTCACGGCCATGCCTGCGGAGTCGTAGCCGCGATATTCCAAGCGGCGCAAGCCATCGAGAAGGATAGGCGCAGCTTCCGCCCGCCCGACATAAGCAACAATTCCACACATAAGCGATTAATTGGTCCGCATCCGGAAGTATCATCGTGACAAAATGGGGAAATCGGCGCAACCTAAAGCTTCCCCGCATGAGCCCCTCGCCCTCTTCCACAGCTTCCGGTCTTTCCCTCGCACAACAGAGCCTTGCCATCATTATGGGTGGCGGTGCTGGAACACGTCTTTTCCCGCTTACCAAAGAACGGGCCAAGCCGGCAGTGCCACTCGGTGGCAAATATCGCCTGGTGGATATCCCAATTTCCAACTGCCTGAACTCGAACATGCGGCGGATCTATGTGCTCACGCAGTTCAACAGCACCTCGCTGCATCAGCACATCAACGCCAGCTACAAGTTCGATCATTTTGGCAACAGCTTCGTGGAGATTTTGGCGGCCCAGCAAACTCCGGAGGGATCGAAGTGGTATCAGGGCACGGCGGATGCGGTCCGGCAAAATCTGCGTTACTTTTTGGAAGGGCCGTATGAGTATTTTGTGATACTCTCGGGGGACCAGCTTTACCGGATGGATTACCGTGAGGTGCTGCGCCAGCATGTGGACACCCGGGCTGATTTGACGATCGCCACGATTCCGGTGAATCGCGACGCTGCCAAAGGCTTTGGCATCATGCAGACCGATGAAGAGCGCCGGATTCAGCGCTTTGTCGAGAAGCCTAAGAGCGATGAATTGCTCGACACGTTAAAAATCCTGCCGCATTTGCTCAATGCGCTCGGCAAGGATGAGCGTGAGGAACTCTTCCAAGCCTCCATGGGGATCTATGTCTTCAACCGCTCGGTCTTGCAGGAGTGCCTTGATAATGACTACGAAGATTTTGGGAAAAACATCATCCCGATGGCCATAGATAAATATCGGGTCTTTGCCTTCATTTTTCAAGGCTACTGGGAAGACATCGGAACCATACGGGCCTTTTACGATGCCAACCTGAATCTCACCGACCCCCATCCGCAATATTCCTTCTATGGTGTGGGACGCACGGTTTACAGTCGGCCAAGGTTTCTGCCTGCGAGCATTATTCGTCGGGCCACCGTGGATGCGGCAGTTATTTCCGATGGCTGCCTCATTGAGGAGTCCACGATTGAGCGCTGTGTGATCGGGTTGCGGAGCGTGATTCAAAAAGGTTCCGTCTTGCGCAATACGATCATGATGGGGGCGGACTACTACGAGGCGGAAGTGAAAACCGGCATGCCCGGAGCGCCGCGCATTGGCATTGGGGAAAACTGTGTGATCAACGGAGCGATCATTGATAAGAACGCGCGGATTGGGAACCGGGTGGTGATCACCCCGGAAGGCAAGTCGCAGGATCTCGACGGCGAGGGTTTTTACATCCGGGATGGCATCGTGGTGATCCCCAAGAACAGCGTCATTGCCGACGACACCTGGATCTGATTGGGTGCGGGGCATGACAAAGCGGATTCTGTTTTTTTCTCTCTCGTTACTCTTGGTCTGGGGGGGCTCGGGCTGCCTGTGGGACTTTGCTCCCTCGGGTCCTTCGCGTTCGGATAATACGTGGCTCTTGGGAGTTTGGGAGGGGAAGGGAATCAAGGAAGGGAGCACCTTCCGGGCCGTGGTGGCTCCGACGGGGACCGATCGCATGCAGGTGTTTTACACCGAGAAAAACCCACAGGGCAAAGTGCTTGCCCAAGGGAGTGCTGCGGCGTGGATTTCCCGGGTTGGGCAAGTGAATCTCTTGGTGGTGGAGCTGAGTAACAATCTCAACACCCCATCGTATCTCTTACTCGGCTACCAAATACTTAGTCCGTTGAGCGTGCGCATTCGCGAAGTCACACTCGATCCGCCCACCCCGCCAGCCAATCCCTTCCGTCTGCGGGTGGCGATTCGCAAGGCTTTCGCCGAGGGGACGCTTTTCAGCGGTGCGCAGGCGATTTGGTATCGCACGGGGGAGGTCTATTGGCCGCAGAATGCGAATCCAGCGAGTGATACCTTCACTCCGCCCAGGGCTCCCGATTCCAAGAGGTCCAGCTCGGACGCAGACCTCAATTAAGTAATTAAGCCACGGACCTTCTTCCGAGAGGCCGAGCTTTACTCCTTGAACCAAGAAATGCCGCCTTGATCGAGGTGGCTCACGCTGAGATTAGCCGGATTTTCCACCAGCTCGGCCCGGCGAGTGCGGGCGACGTGCCCATCGCAGAAGAGAACCAAAGCTTCAGCCATGGGGCTGGTGGGACGGGCTTTACCCCAAAGGGTAACAACTTCTTCGGGGCTGAGGGCTGGAGTGAAGCCTTCTTTTTCCGACATGAAGATAATCTGCCCGGGGTGACCGAGTTCGGAAATTGTGAAGCTGCGCAGGGTGGGATCGGGCTGGAGGAAGCGATTCATGCCGTAGGCGAAGAAAAACTCATTTGGATCCCAGATGCGGCGTGCCTTCAGGCGGGGGTTCATCCATAGGGAGGGCACGCCCGGGCGGGGACGCTCGCCAGGCGGTAGGGAGGCCAACGGAGTTTGGGAGATGTAGAGAGGCAGGCTGTTGAACCAAGAGCTCGTCTGTTCCTTATCCACGGGCGTCTTGCCGACATCGGGCAGACGATTGTCGTTGTCCATGAGGTAAAGATTCAGCGCGATACCCCATTGCCGCAGGTTGCGTAGCCCTGCCGCTTCCCGGGACTCTTCCTCCTGGCCGAGCCAGATCGTTCCGAGGACGGTGGCCAGGACGAAGAGAACCACCGCAGTGACCAACCACTCAGGCAGCCTCATGTGCCGGGAGCCTCCGGTGGCAGAGGCGGAGAGATGCGTTGCCAGCCAGGGGGAAGCCGCAGGTCGAGAGCAGTGGGGTCGTTTTTGAGAAATTGCAGGAAGTTGCCGAAATCTGAGGGAGCAACTTCTCGGGCGGCGATGGTCCGGCCGAGTTGGCGCTCAAATATCGGTAGGAAATAGCGCGAGGTAACCAATTCAATGTGGTCATCCGGTTCTATATTGGAGGAGGGGAGGGAGGGTTCACCGGAGGCAGATGGTTCTTTGTTCGGAGCTGGCTCTGGAGAAGCCGACGGCGTGGGAGCTTCTTCGGGAAGACGTTGCCAAAACTCCATGCGACCGTTGACCCGAGACAGGAGGTCAATTTCCTCAGGTGTCACCTGCATGGCGAGCAGCGGGGTGGTCCATGGAAGGCTGTTGAAGAGCTGGGAGGCGCGCAGAGTGCCTTTTGGCAGTGGTGCGCGAATGGATTGGGGGGAGTAAACGACCGCCTCTGCTCCGGGAAGGGCTGTGAGACTGCGCAACACAGACCACAACAAGGCCATCTCCTCCACCGGCTCCTCAAGTTGCCGCACCGTCTCATCGGCATTTTCGATTTGCGGCGCAAATCGCTCGATGAGCTCGATGGCTTTCTGCGAAGGCGCGGCAGAGTTGGCCGTCATTGGCACCAACTCCCGCCGCAGGACTTTCCAGTTGTTGCCCTCGCGGCGCAGATCCATCCGGGCCAGCGTGAATCCCCCATTGTTCCGCAGGATGTTTTGCAGCACCGGGGGCTCCCATCCGGGGAAGTCCGCTTCACTCCAGACATCGCGCTCCCGACTACCATAGACCCGCTGCGCCAGGATGGCATCCACATCCATGGCCCGCAGATTTTTCAAAAACTTCTCTGGAGGTTCTGGGGGGGCTTCAAATTTTAGCCAGGCAAAAAGGGTGAGGGCATTGGCCGGGCGACCGCCCCAATTTTCTATTAAGTTGCGGTAGGAGCGGACCGGATGGGCACCGGAGCTGACCAGACCGAAGGAGGTGGGGAAGCGATCCGGGAATTCCTCCACGGCGGTATCTCCGTAAAAATTCGCCAGGAAATAAATCGGGATGCGGCGTTTGCCGATGGCGGGTAGAATTCCGACGGCAGAGGTGCCGGGGTAAGTTTCTTGGCCTTTCGGTCCGGTGAAGGGGTTGAGGCGCAGGGGAGGAAGCTCGGCGATGATCTCTGGCGGCAAATCGCTGTCCAGATTCCCTAGGACCACTGCATCGTAACCCACGAGCTTGAAGAATTCCGTGACGTTAGCCGAATCAGTCACGTAGCTGGCAAAGGAGCCCTCCAGGCTATCGCCCAGATCAATCAAGAGCACCTCCGCGCCGACTTTTGCTGCTTCCTGTCGCACGGCTTCCACGTAGCCCGCGATGTATGGGTAGTGCTGCAAAGGAGCGAGGTGCTGCAGGCTAAGGGGGTAGATGTTGCCGCGCAGGCGACCGGTTTGCAAAATGATGATTTCCGGCTTCTCGGGAGTCTGAGAATCACAGGCCGCCAGCGACAGCAGTAGGGCGGTCAGGAAACCAGCCAAGACCGTGCGAGGCAGAAGAGCAAGAAGAAGACGGAGCCGGAAATTCATGGCTAATTAGAGATTCATGTCTCAGTCGAAAAGTCTGGCCAAGGATTTTTCCGCGTTGGGAAGGTGACAGTTTTGTGACTTAGCAGACGGTTGAAACACTTGGCATGGTCGCGTTGCTGTTCGCTTTGGCCGGCAGGCAGCGTTGCTGCGGCGAGCCCAGCCCGCAGAGGGGATGCGCGTCGCTCGCTCCTTGCCATGGCCCCGATCCTGTTCTACGCGCGACCGCGCCCAGTTTTTCAACCGTCTGTCAGGGAGTTTGCGGGATTGGCGGAAGCGGGCCTGGCAGAATGGTCACCCGGGCTCCCGTGCCCACGTAATCGAAAAGCTCGATCACATCCGCCGATTTCATGCGGATGCACCCATAACTAGCTGGTGTGCCGATGGTGGACTCCTCCGGGGTGCCATGGATGTAAATAAAGCGGGCGAAGGCATTCCGGTTTTGCGGCTCCCGGCCATCCAACCAGAGAATTCGGGAGACGATGGGATCCCGGCCGGGAGCGTTGGGAGGCAGAATTTCTCCAGTGGGGCGGCGTGATTTCAAAACGGCTCCCGCAGGAAGTTGATGGCCGATTTTTTGCCGGATGCGAAACTCTCCCATGGGAGTGGCATTGCTCCCGGGGGCATCGCCAAGGCCGAATTTCGAGGTGGACACCGGGTAGGAGGCGAAGGGCCGACCATCCCGCAGCACGAGCATTTCCTGCTCTTGGGCGCTGATCAGCAAATGATGTCGTCGGTCACCGGCACATCCCGCGCTAGCCAAAACAAGGGCACCGATTAAGAGGGCCGCGACGGGGGAGGGGTTAGGAAAGCAACGCATCAATCGCATGCCGGGCAGCACCGAGCAGGGCAGCTTGGTCGTTGAGGATGACCCGCACGGGAATCTTTTCCAGCAGCGGGCGCATCCGGCCTTTGTCGGCGAAGGCATGGGCAAAGCCAACTCCTTGCAGGTGATGCAGGAGTTTGGCGGGGATGCCTCCACCAAGAAAAACCCCGCCCAAAGCCATGCTTTTCAGCGCCATATTTCCACATTCAGCAGCGAGGCAGTTGACAAAAATCTCCAGCGTTTCGGCGCACATCGGGCAACGTCCAGAGTCAGCAAACTCGGAAATCACCGCGCCAAGATCCCGGGTTTGTCGGGCGGCGGCGACTTCTGGAAGTTCCTTTCCGCGTCCGGTATCGCGCAGGAAAAAGTAGATGTTTTCCAGCCCCATGCCCGAGATCACGCGTTCGGCACTCACGTGGCCGTATTTTTTAATGAGAAACTCTAGAAGAGCGATTTCGATTTTGTTGCGGGGAGCGAAATCGGCGTGTCCACCCTCACAGGCCCAAATGCGGTGGCGCTTGCCGTCCCAGTAAAGTCCGGCCTGGCCCAGTCCAGTTCCCGGGGAAACCACGCAGCGGTTGCCGCGAGCGTCTTTGGCTCCGGCAATGAGATCGGCGAAATCGCAGGGTTTGAGCTCGGCGATCCCGTAGGCATTAGCCGCGAGGTCGTTGACTACTTCGACTTTGGCAATGGAAAATTCCTCGGCGATCTCCGCCGCATCCACGCCCCAACTCAAATTCGTCGGTTTGGCGCGCCCATTTTCCACCGGACCGGGAACTCCAAAGCCCGCGCAAGCGAGCCGCACCGGAGAGGAGAGTTGACCCAGAAACTCCCGGAGAATGGCATTCAGACTGGGGTGGGAGCTGCTGGGGAAACGCGCGGTTTTCTCGATCACCATGGCTTCGCCAGTGGCGTTTTCGGTGAGCCGGATGATGGCGAGGTTGGTTTTGGTGCCTCCGACATCGCCGGCAAGGATGCGGGTGGAATCAGGAATTGTTGGCATCGGCTTTGGGGGATTGGTAATAGTGCCAGACGTGTCCTTCTTTGGCGAGGAGCTGATCCGACGCGGCTGGACCCCAAGTGCCGGCTTCATAGTTCGGGAAATCCCGGGCCGGGAGAGCCTGCCAGACATCAAGGATGGGATTCACGATCTGCCAGGAGGCGTCCACGCTATCGTAGCGGTGGAAAAGGGAGGATTCGCCAACCATACAATCGTAGAGCAGGGTTTCGTAGCCCGTGGCTGCGGTTTGTTCCCCGAAATCTTTGTAACTGAAATCCAGAGGCACGCTGGCCACATGCACTTTAGGCCCAGGTTGCTTGGCATGGATATCGAAGGTAATGCCTTCATCGGGCTGGATGTGCAGCACCAGGCGGTTGGGCTTGATGTCGGCGGTGAGGTTTTCTCCAAATAGGAGCAGCGGAGTGCGGCGGAAGCCGATGGTGACTTGGGTGGTGTGTTTGGCCAACCGTTTGCCGGAACGAATGTAAAATGGAACATCCGCCCAGCGCCAGTTTTCCACCTTGAGCTTCATGGCGACGAAGGTTTCGGTATTCGAGTGCGGATCCACATTTGGTTCACTGCGGTAAGCCGGGACGGATTTATCGCCGATTTTTCCCGCGCTGTATTGGCCACGAACCGTGTGGGTGATAACCTCTTCCGGAGTCATCGGGCGGATGGCGTCGAGAACTTTGACTTTCTCGTTGCGCACGGCTTCCCCGGAGATCGAACTCGGCGGTTCCATGGCGATGAGCGAGAGCACGGAGAGGATATGGTTTTGCACCATATCCCGGAGGACGCCGGAATGGTCGTAATAGCCGCCACGCAGCTCCACCCCGAGTTCTTCTGCTACGGTGATTTGCACCGAATCAATGTAGCGGCGATTCCAAGTGGGTTCGAAGATGGAGTTGCCAAAGCGGAAGACCATGATGTTTTGCACGGTCTCTTTGCCAAGGTAGTGGTCAATGCGGTAGATTTGCGACTCGTCGAGGGACTTTGAGAGTGCGGCGTTCAGCTCCCGGGCACTGGCCAGGTCGCGCCCGAAAGGCTTCTCCACGATGACTCGGCGCCAGGCCCCTTGTGGCTCGCTGGTCAAACCGACGGCTCCCAGCTGTTCAACAACTTTGGCAAAGAGAGTCGGCGTGATCGCGAGGTAGAAGAGTACATTGTCGCCTTGGACATTCCACTGTTTGCGAGCCGCGGAGATTTTGCTGGCCAGTTGTTTGAAGGTTCCCGGGTCGTGGAAATCTCCGGCAGTGTAGTAGAGGCGTTTGCAGAAATCGCTCCAACTAGTCTCATCCACCGGGCGTGTGGCAAACTCGTGGATATCCTTCGAAGCTTGATCGCGAAAAATGTCGTCGCTGCCCTCGGTGACAGCGCAGCCGACCACCGCGAAGTTTTCCGGTAGGAGCTGCAGGGCTTTGAGATTGTAGAGGGCTGGGAGTAGCTTGCGTTTGGTTAGGTCACCAGAGGCGCCGAAAATGACAATTACGCAGGGGTCTCCGGGAGTATCGTGACCGGTGAGCGGTTTGAGGGTGGACATGGGTAAACGCTACCAAGGGGAAGCCGGGATGTCAGCCGTCAAATCCGCAAATCGCATTTGATGTTAGGATTTACAGGGCACCTCCCGGGGCAGTCACTCAAAAGGTCACGCTCCCGCGAAACCCGACCACGCAGAAATTTCCTTGGTTCCGCGTTGCGTTGGGTTGCAAAATGTATTGCAGATCGGGTTGGAGAATGAGCCAGTTATTGACTTGGATTTGGTAGGTGGCTTCCAGGACCATCTCAGCTCCAGCCGGAGTAAACCCCTCGGCCATTTTAGCCGATTTCGCGCCGTTGCTCACTTGAGCGTAACCGAAGGCGATGCCCAGGGTGTCATTTTCCCGCGAAGGAAAAAGCCCGCGGTAATTGAATCCCGTATCGAAGTAAAAATTCACCACGTTGCGATCGGGTGGGGCCATCGCCAGGCGAGTGAAGAAACCCAGCCCTTGAGCAGCAGTTGCGTTCTCCAGGGCAGTCGGCGGATTTCTATCCGCAGCCGGTGCAGTCTGGGACGAAGCTTTCGCTCCCTCCCGGAAAAGCATTTGGTCGAAGATCCAGTAAAGTCCCACATTGCCGGAGGAGGTGGATTCTGCCAGTGGATCGGCAGAGCGCCCGGTCTGCAGCCAGAGCCCGAACTTACCCTGCCCGGGAAGCCCAGGGGGTTGTGCTGCGGCATTCCAGCGGATTTGCGTCTCGGTGAGAAAAGTGTATCCCGTCTCGGCGTTGAGCCGATAGCGGAATCCATACCGGTTGCGACTTTGTTCAAAAACATCGCCTTGAAAAGCCCCGGCCATGCAGGTAAACCACGGAGCCGGATTCCAAGCCAATCGCACCCCCAAGGTGCCCATGGGATATGCCGGACCACCCTCGGGAAGATTGGTGTAGATGCAGGCGGGCCAGCCAAAGGTCGCATTGATAAAAAGCGCCGCGTAATCGGAGATGATAAACTCCGAATCTGCTGCCAGTTGGCCGATGCGCAAGGACAACCGATCTTCCAAGAGATTTTGTTCGAACCAAAGCTCCAGCACTCGCAAGGTGCTGTAACCGGCGATGCTGGAAATCGTCAGGAAGTTGCTGGCGGGATCTTCATCGGCCCCGTGCCCACTGATCCAAACCCACGTCGTGCTCAGGCTGGCTGCTGGCCATCCCAGAGATTGGCTTAAGTCCAGCTCTGCCCCAAAGAGAAGTGAGCCGCTGTAGGCGGCACCGTATCGCGGACCGCCTCCAAGGTTGCCAAAAACATCCAATGTGTAGGTCGCAAAGATTTCCAGGCCGTGACCGGAAAGCCGAGGCCGAAGGCCAAGCCAGTCCCCGCTTATTCCATCGCCCCCCCACCAATCCGCCTGATCAGTATCCGGAATTGGTAGAACCTGCTCTTGCGCCAAAAGCGGCTGCAAAAGCCAAAAGAGGACCGACAGCGCCGACAAGAGCCACCTTTGGGAGGCTCGCAGCTGCAGGCCGAAATATTCCGTTCGCTCGGACATGGGCGGGGTAGGCTGCGCAGAACTTGCTCCGAGCGGCCACAGGGAGTCAATCGCTTGTGGCAAAGCGCAAGGCCTCTCGCCAAGAGGCGGAGGGCAGCGCGCCGACAGCAGCGTTGTGTGAGGCTCCGGGGACTCGGAAAAGCAGCTTTTTTCCCGCATAGGTTTCGTAAAGTTCCAGGCCGAGAGGGGCGGGAGTCACCTCATCTTCATCTGCGACGATGAAAACCACCGGACCAGGAAAGTGCCGCAGGGCCTTCTGGCTATCGAAAGGATCTGCCAGCACCCAGCGCACCGGGAGCCAAGGATAGTGCTGCTGTCCGACGGCAACCAGAGACGTAAAAGGCGTGAGAAGAATGAGGCTGCGAATCCGCTCCGGCAGCTTAGCTGCTGCCAAGCTGGCGACTCCCGTGCCGATGGACTCTCCAAGCACGATGGGTGGGCTTTGCGGGGGGAAAAGCTGTAGAGCGGCGACGGCGGCGGAGACAAAGGACTCTTCGGAGGGCGAACCCGCGCGGTCTCCGTAGCCAGGGTATTCCAAAATGTAGATGGTGAGATTGGCCGCTGGATCGAGGAGCTGCAAGAAACGGGCGAAGTCGGCGCGATCAATCGCGGAGCCGGCGTTGCCATGAAAGATGAGCAAAGAGGCGCTCGGCTCTGGTGCGGGCAGGATCCAGCCGATGCGCATTCCGTGAGCATCGAGCCAGGGCTGGAGTCCTTCGGCTTTGGCGCGAGCCGCCAAGCTCGTGGAATCGGGGCGTGCCGGGAAGAAGGTGAGGCTGCGGCTGAGCCAACGCAAGGGCACGAGCAGCAGAGCCAGACCAAGGGCGTAAAGGACAACCCGGTAAAGGATGGGGTTGTCGCGGAGCACGTGGAGGGTTTAGTTGCGCTTGAGGGCTCGCACTACCGCTGCCCCCATATCGGCAGGGGTTTCAGCAATTTCGATTCCCGCCTCGCGCAGCGCGGCGATTTTGGCTTGGGCCGTGCCTTTGCCTCCAGAGACAATGGCCCCGGCATGACCCATGCGGCGCCCGGGAGGAGCGGTAGCTCCGGCGATGAAGGCGGCGACGGGTTTTTTGCAATGTTCTTTGATCCAAGCGGCGGCTTCTTCCTCCGCGGTGCCACCGATCTCACCAATGAGAAAGATGGCCTCCGTGCCGGGGTCTTCGTTGAAGAGTTTCACCACATCGAGGTGGCTGGTGCCATTGATGGGATCTCCGCCGATGCCCACACAGGTGGATTGCCCAATCCCGCGCTGGGAGAGTTGCCAGACGGCTTCGTAGGTGAGGGTGCCGCTGCGGGAAACCACTCCCACGCCACCAGGACGGTGAATGTAGCCGGGCATAATGCCGATTTTGCATTGTCCGGGCGTGATGATGCCGGGGCAATTCGGGCCGATGAGGCGGCTTTTCTTGCCCACCATGGCCGCTTTGACGTGCATCATGTCGAGCACCGGGATGCCTTCGGTAATACAAACAATGATTTCGATGCCAGCATCCACGGCTTCCATAATCGAGTCTGCAGAGAACTCCGGGGGAACGAAAATCATCGAGGCGTTGGCTCCCGTTTGCCGGACGGCTTCGCTCACGGTATCGAAAACGGGAATTTTGTCCGCAAAAACTTCACCGCCGCGGGCTGGAGTGACGCCCGCAACGACATTGGTGCCATATTCTATGCAGCTTTTGGCGTGGAAGCTGCCAGCTTTGCCTGTGATGCCCTGCACCAGCAGGCGCGTGTTGTTTCCGACGAGAATAGCCATAAGAGAAGGAGTGAAAGAAAGTTGGCAATCAGGAGATGGAGGCCACGACTTTTTGCGCGGCATCGCTGAGGTCATCGGCAGGTTGCAGCGGCAGCCCCGACTCGCGCAGGAGGCGCTTGCCTTCCTCCACGTTGGTGCCCTCGAGACGGACTACCAAGGGCACTAGCCGCATTTCCCGTTGTTCCAAGATGCGATAGGCATTGATAACGCCCTGGGCAATGACATCGCACTTCATAATCCCGCCGAAGATATTCACCAAAATGGCTTCGACGGAGGGATCTGCCATGAGGATTTTGAAGGCCTCGGTGACTTGAGCTTCGGTCGCGCCGCCGCCGACATCGAGGAAGTTGGCGGGTTCTCCGCCGTAGTATTTGATGATATCCATCGTCGCCATGGCCAGCCCGGCACCGTTGACCATGCACCCGATATTGCCGGAAAGGCCAATGTAGTTGAGATGGAATTTAGAAGCTTCGACTTCCCGGGGATCCTCCTCGGCGAGATCGCGCAGGGCTTGGATCTCCGGGTGACGGAAAAGGGCGTTCTCGTCGAAATTAAACTTCGCGTCCAGGGCCAGGACATCCCCTCCCTTGGTTTGGACGAGGGGATTCACCTCAACCATGGAGCAATCGCATTTGATGAAAAGCTGGTAAAGAGCGGCGAAGAGACGGCAGGCAGGCCGCATGTCCCCGGAGCGGAAGCCGAGGAGCTTGGCCAGCTTGCGGGTTTGCCAAGGCTGGATGCCGAGGCCCGGATGGACAAACTCACGGACGATTTTTTCCGGAGATTTCTCGGCGACGGTTTCAATATCCACGCCACCTTCCGTGCTGGCAATGATGACCGGAGTGGAAGTCGCTCGGTCAATAACAATGGCAAAATAAAGTTCGCGTTCGATCTCGATGGATTCGGTGACGAGGACTTTGCGGACCACGCGACCCTGCGGACCGGTTTGGTGAGTCACGAGAGTTTTGCCGAGCATCGCGGCGGCTAAATCCCGGGCCTGATTGGCGGTTTTGCAAAGATGCACGCCGCCTTGAAAACCGTTGGTAAAAGTGCCCTTACCTCGTCCGCCGGCATGGATCTGCGCTTTGACCACCAGGTTGTTAGTGCCCAGAGCCCGCGCCACCGCCTCCGCTTCTTCCGGCGTGGATGCGACCTCCCCTTTGGACGTCGCCACACCGAATTGCTTCATCAATTCCTTGGCCTGATATTCATGGATATTCATAAGAGATAGGGACAGGGGAAGGGGAGTTCGTAACAGGATTGAGTCTAGGTGACAAGCGGAGGCGGGGGAGGGGGGTCAACTTTGCAGCCAACCGAGGAGCAGAGCCACGGTTACGACCACGGCCACTCCGATGCGGTAGTAACCAAAAATAGCCATACCATGCCGGTTTAGATAACCTACCATCCACTTGATGGCGAGAACAGCGCTCAGCCAGGCTGAAAAGGTTCCGAGAAGCAGGGCAGTCGGGCCAAAAGACTCCAGCATCACCGCCCCATGCTTCAAACCGTCATAGACTGTTGCAGCCGAGAGGGTCAAAACGCCGAGGAGAAAGCTGAACTCCACCGCTGCGGGAAGGCTCAGTCCAACCAGCACCCCGCCAACGATGGTAATCAGACTGCGGCTCACTCCAGGCCACATGGCCAGACATTGGGCGACCCCAATGATAACCGCCATGCGGATGGTGAGCTGCTCCAAACGCAGTCCGTCCCCGGGAGTGCGGTGGCCATGGCGCCGAGCCCAAGTAACGGCCAGGATAGCCACTCCACCGACAAACCAAGCTGCCACCACCGGCCAAAGTCCCCACTCCTCGCCGAAAAGGTAGCGTTTGATCGTTTTGTCGAGCAGGAAACCCAAAACGGCAGCAGGAATGAAAGCCGCGAGGATCCCTAGGCCCAGGCGTAAGCCCTCTGGATCTTGGCCCAGTAGCCCCCTTCCCATTTGCAGAACGCGGCGAAAATAAAGCCCCAGGACCGCGAGAATTGCCCCGCCTTGGATACAGATGGCAAACGCATCGGCCGCCTCGCTGGTTTGGATCCCGAGAATTCGCTGGGTGAGCAGGAGGTGGCCGGTGGAGCTAACGGGCAGATACTCCGTAAGCCCCTCGACCACTCCCAGGATGAGGGCGTGCCACCAGTCCAAGGTGCGGGGAGGTAAAAACGACGTGAAGTGCGGTCGGAGGCCTTAGATGGCGTCCTCGCCGGTTTCTTCGGTGCGGATGCGGATGGCGTTTTCCAGCGGAAGGACGAAGATTTTGCCGTCGCCGATTTTGCCAGTTTTGGCAGAGGCCGCGATGGCCTGAGTGGCTTTGGGTACCAGCTCGTCCGCTACCACCACTTCGAACTTCACTTTTGGCAGGAAGTCCACGGTGTATTCGCTGCCCCGGTAGATTTCAGTGTGGCCCTTTTGGCGGCCAAATCCTTTCACTTCCGTGACGGTCATCCCCTCAATGCCGATTTCGGAGAGCGCCTCTTTGACGTCTTCCATTTTGAAAGGTTTGATGATTGCTTCGATTTTTTTCATAGGCAGAGCATCGCTATTAGGTAATCTTATCCGCTTTGGCAAGCTGTGAAGCCTCTTCCCGCGGAAAAAACTTTTATGATCCTACTCTCCTTTTCTCTTGGGGGTCCTGGAGGTTTGGGCTCGGGTGCGGCTGCTGTTGAATTGGCCCCGACTCTATGAGACCTCGCGATTGGCGGCGCACTCGCCTGGGACAATATCTACGGCATATCCCACGACCGAAGCATCTACGGGGTAGTTGGGTTCATCGGTGGTTGGGGGACAGTCTCTTTCATCCGTCCCTCTGGCATCCCGAGAAAAGGACGGTGGCGGCAGGGTTCGCCCTGGGAATTTTTTTCTCCATGATTCCCATGCCCCTGCAAATGTTGCCCACTCTGGTTCTGGGCTACTTCACGCGAGTGAATCTCCCGGCGGCGCTCGTCGGAGTTTGGCTCACCAACCCCATTACCACGCCGCCGGTTCTGTTTTTGCAGTATAAAATTGGGCACTGGCTGTTGAATCGCCCCAGCGAGGCCAGCATCGGGGAGCATTTTGACTGGCTGGCACTGTTGAAAGAAGCCCCGATGGCGATCCTCCTCGGGGCGATGGTAACCGCCGTGGTCTCTTCGCTTTTGGCTTACCCGCTGGCTTCGGTGGCCTGGGATCTTTTGCATCGCTGGATTTTGCGTGCCAAGGCGCGGCAAATGGCGCGGCGAAGCACCCGTGGGGCTCGGAGCTAGTTTCGCCGGAGTTTGGATGCAGAGCGGAAGTCTGGTCGAGGCGGAGCGGCGGCTCATCGCCCAATATGGCATCATTGAAGATCCGCAGGAGCGGCTGCAGGCTTTGTTACAAAGGCGGGATGGGCTGGAGGGGGTGCGGGAGGAGGAAAAAATACCCGCCCACGAGGTGGTGGGCTGTAGCTCAAGAATCTGGCTCGTCGGAAAATGGGAGGCGGCAGGGATGTGGTGGCGTGTTGAGGCTGCCAGCCCGATGGTGCGGGCGCTGGCAGGCATCGCGGCGAGCCTTTGCCAAGGACATAGCCCACAAGAGATCGTGGCGTGGAAGCCGGTGTGGGTGGCTGAGCTTGGCCTTGAACGGAGTCTCAGCAGCACCCGTCGGCAAGGACTCGAGAAAATTCACCAACACTTGCGCTGCGTTGCGGCGAGATTTTTGTCGGCGGGTTGAGACACCTTCGTGGCGAGCTACGCGATCAAGCGGCCGGGCTCGGAGCGAGCAATACTTTGCGCATGGCTTCCAAGGGCGCGGAACGATTGAACCAAATTTCGAAAGAAAGCGCCCCCTGGTGCAGGAGCATGGAGAGCCCGTTGGCACCGCGCGCTCCGACACTTTGAGCTTCTTCCAAAAGTAGGGTGCGGGCCGTGCTGTAAACCGTATCGTAGATGAGGAGGTTGGGCGTGAGGAGATTGCCGGTGAGCGCCGGGGGGTCTGTGCGTTTCATGCCAATGGAGGTGGCATTGATAATCAGATCCGATTGGGCGATTTGCTCGCGCAGGGCGTTCGTTTCCCAAGGAATGGCCAAGCAGCGATCGGATGGACCGAGCAGGCGGTCACTGCGAAAACGTGGCGCAAGCTCCTGCGCGAGGGCCCGGGCTTTTTCGAAAGTGCGGTTGACCAGCACCAGGCGTTCGCAAGCCTCCAGCGCGCATTGACAGGCGATTGCGCGTCCGGCTCCCCCTCCAGCACCGAGCAGCAGCACCCGAAGATCCCGCAAATCCACGTAGAACTCCTCACGGATGGCGCGCACCAGTCCAGGACCATCCGTGTTGAAGCCGGAGATCTCTCCGCTTTCGAAGACCAGGGTATTCACCGCTCCAACCATTTTGGCATAAGGCTCCACGGTGGAGCAGACGGTGGCAGCAGCGTATTTGTGGGGGATGGTCACATTGGCCCCGATCCAGCCCGCCCGCGCCATGGTCTGCACCACGGTTGGAAATTCTTCCGCCGAAGCATGAATGGCCACGTAACGAAACTCCAAGCCCAAGGCGGCCAGGGCGGCATTATGCATCGCTGGAGAACGGGAATGAGCCACCGGGTCGCCGAGGACGGCCAGCCGAACGGGAGGCGAAGCCGTGGTGAGAACCTCCGGATGGGCGAGAAAATTCTGCGCGGTGACAAGCTGGTCGGACATAGCAGACGGTGCTTCCATTAAGTTCTACGCAGCACGGTGTCGCGCAGAAATTTCCCATCGTCGGTCGCCGGGTAATCCAAAGACCAATGCAGTCCACGGCTTTCCTTGCGGCTGATCGCACAGTCCACGATAAGCGAAGCCACGGTAACGAGATTGCGTAGTTCCAGGAGGTCGGTGCTGACCTTGAAGTTCCAATAAAACTCCTGGATTTCGTGGTGCAAGTTGCGCAGGCGGGTGGCGGCCCGCTGCAGGCGTTTATCGGTGCGCACAATGCCGACATAATCCCACATCAGGCGCCGAATTTCGTCCCAGTTGTGGTAAATCACGACCATTTCATCCACATCAATCGCTTTGCCTGGACGCCACTCCGGGAGGTCAAAAAAGTTGCGTTCGCGGCGGTGGCGGGTGGCTTTGGCAAAGGCACGGCGGGCCATGACGAGCGCTTCCAGCAGGGAGTTGCTGGCCAGACGATTGGCCCCATGCAACCCCGTGCAAGCGACTTCTCCGATCGCGTAAAGGCCGCGCAGAGTGGTCTCACCATGCAGGTCAGTGCGCACCCCGCCGCATTGGTAGTGCGCGGCTGGGACTACCGGGATTGGTTGCCGGGTGATGTCCATGCCCAAACCCAGGCAGGTCGAGTAGGTGTTGGGAAAGCGATCGCGGATGAAATCCGCCGGTTTGTGGCTGATGTCGAGATAGACGCATTTGCTACCGGAGCGTTTCATTTCCGCATCAATGGCCCGGGCCACAATATCCCGCGGGGCCAACTCCGCGCGCTCGTGGTAGCGATCCATGAAGCGGCGGCCTCGCCGGTCCACCAGCTTCCCTCCTTCGCCGCGCAAAGCTTCGCTCACGAGGAAGGATTTGGCCTCGGGATGGTAGAGGCAGGTGGGATGGAATTGGATAAACTCCATATTAGCCACCGCAGCTCCCGCGCGCCATCCCATTGCCACCCCGTCACCCGTGGCAATGTCCGGATTCGTAGAGTAAAGATAAACTTTGCCGCAGCCCCCGGTGGCCAAAACATTAACATCACTGCGCAGGACTTCGACATTTCCCGTGGCCTCGTTGAGAACGTAGCAGCCAACGCAGCAGTCTTGCATGGCGTAACCGAGCTTCCCGGTGGTTATGAGGTCAATCGCCATGTGGTTTTCCAGGATGGTGATGCTGGGATGCTGGCGAACTTTGCGCACCAGGGTTTCTTCGATTTCTTTGCCGGTGGCGTCGCGATGGTGCAGGATGCGCCGCTTGGAGTGTCCTCCTTCGCGCCCGAGGTCATGCTCGGAATGGCCGTCCTCCGTATCGCGTCGGTCGAAGAGCACCCCCAACGCTTCCAGCTCGGCGATCGCTTCCGGGCCCTCTGTGACAATCGCGCGCACCGTTTCCTCCGAGCAAAGCCCGGCTCCGCAGTTGAGCGTGTCCTGAATGTGCAGGTCGAAGGAGTCTTCGGGGCTCATCACGCAGGCGATACCGCCTTGTGCCCAGGCCGTGTTGGTATCGGCGAGATCCCGTTTAGTGACCAAGGCGACGCTGCCAACCTCCGCCGCGCGCAAGGCGAAAGTCAGCCCAGCGATTCCGCTGCCGATAACGATGAAATCAAATTCGCGCATGCGGGGGACGGGTTTGACGAGTGGGATTAAGGGGGAGGTTATCAATGAGGCGGGCCGTGCCGAGATGGACCGCCACCATGGCCTGGAGCGGGGACTCGGGATCCGAACACGGTTGCAGGGTGGTGGCCTCCACAATTTCCGCGTAGTCGAGGCGCGCTCCTGGAATGTTGCGCAGTCTGCGCCGGAGGGCGGACTGGATTTTCCCTACGGACTGGCCGGAGACAAAGGACCGCTGGGCTTCTTGCAAAGCTTGAAAGATCTGCGGAGCGGCAGCACGCTCTTCCGGGGTGAGATAGCGGTTCCGGCTACTGAGGGCGAGGCCGTCCGGCTCGCGTACCGTCGGGTAGCCGATGATCTCCACCGGGAAGTTCAGATCCCGCACCAGTCGGCGAATAATCGCCAGCTGCTGCCAATCCTTCTCTCCAAAAATTGCCTGCTTGGGCTGAAAAAGCAGGAAAAGCTTGGCCACGATGGTGCAGACTCCGGCGAAATGTCCCGGGCGGCTTGCCCCACAAAGCCTCCGACTTAGTTCATTCTCCTGAATGGAAATGGAGTGATTGGCGGCATACATGGCTTCCACAGAGGGAACAAAGAGCGCATCCACCCCCTCTCGACGGCAGAGCTTCTGATCCGCTGCCAGAGTGCGGGGGTATTTTTGCAAATCCTCTCCAGGGCCGAATTGCGTTGGGTTAACGAAGAGGGTGGCGACGACCTTGCCGCGCTTTCCTGCCAATTGGCGGGCGGCAGCAAGCAGCACGGCATGTCCGGCATGAAGTGCTCCCATGGTGGGAACAAGCACGATCCGACCCCAAGTTTTGCGGGCGTAAGCCTGGGCTTGTTCAGGAGTGGAGAGCTGGATCATGACCAGCCCGGAGGGGTCTCCCCGGGTGGAATTAGGGTTGAGTCGTGGAATCAGGCGACGGAGCTGACGCAGGAACTTGAGTGGGTGACGTCGCAGTCTCGGCGGCGGCCGGAGCCGTGGAGTTAGAGGCGGGAACGGGAATGGTTTGCTCTTCGACGACCGGGGTCTCGGTAACTGTCGGCGCGGCCTCGCTGGGGGCAGTTTCTTGCGGAGCCGAAGAGTCGCCTGAGAGCAGTTCCCGCTCGATCAAAGTAGAACTGGCGGTGGCTCGGGAAAAAAGGATCGCCAAGAGGAGGGTGAGGGCAAAAAAGGCCACCCCCAGATAGACCGTGAACTTCTGTAGGACATGGGTGGTCTGCGCCCCAAAGAGATTCTCAGTCATGCCGCCACCGAAAGCCGCTCCGAGCCCTTCACTGCGAGGGCGTTGCATGAGCACAACCAAGACCATCAGCAGGCAGATGGCCACGTGGACAACGAGCAATAGAGGAATGAGAACAGACATGCGAACCCTAAGAAATGACCGAAAGAAAACCATTTTGTAAAGCTGAAAGGCAGGGATTGCCAAAATGGGGCCGGACATGGCAGGTTGACCGGCTTGCTTATTATGGATGCCCTGATTCGCCTTTTACAGAAAAACCCGCTCTTGCCCCTGGAAGAAATGGCGCGGCTCTTGGACCGTTCCCCCGAGGAGGTGGCGAGTGCGATCGAGAGCCTGCAAAAGGATGGGGTTATCATTGGCTATACCACGGTGATTAATCGGGAAAAGTGGGATCCGGATTCGGTTACGGCGGTGATTGAGGTGAAGGTGACGCCGGAGCGGGATGGAGGATTTGATCGCATTGCGGCCCGGATTGCGCGTTTCGACCAGGTGCTGAGCTGTTATCTGGTGAGTGGGGGATATGATTTGCTGGTGGTGGTTGAAGCCCGGACGCTCCGCGAGGTGGCTAGCTTCGTCGCGGAGAAGTTGAGCACCATAGATGCT
This sequence comes from uncultured Chthoniobacteraceae bacterium, assembly GCA_964595865.1. Taxonomy (GTDB): domain Bacteria; phylum Verrucomicrobiota; class Verrucomicrobiia; order Chthoniobacterales; family DYNR01; genus CAZQRL01. Next base: position 291,912 of record CAZQRL010000001.1, on the reverse strand, counting down.
GTGCAATCCACAGCCACTCGCTTCCGTCTGAAGACCTACAAAGAAAATGGCACCTTTCATACCTTTGATCTGCTGCCTGAGCGGTTGGCGGTGAGTCCATGAAGGGTGGGGAAAAACTCTCTCCCATGAGTGCCCAAGCCTCTTCGATTCAGATTGCTGATCACGTGCGTGACATCCCGCGCTCGGGGATTCGGGATTTCTTTGAGGTGGTGCAAACCATGTCGGACGTGATCTCGCTCGGCATCGGCGAGCCGGATTTTGTCACCCCTTGGAATATCCGCGAGGCGGCTATTTACGCTCTCGAGCGGGGACGCACCGGCTATACTTCCAACCTGGGTTTGCCGCGGTTGCGCAAAGCCATCGCGCGTTATGTGCAGAAGCACTTTCGGGTTCACTATGAACCTGCGACCGAGGTGCTGGTGTCCGTGGGGGTTTCCGAGGCGATTGATCTCGCGCTGCGGGCCTTGCTGAATCCCGGCGATGAGGTCATTTACCACGAGCCGTGTTACGTGTCGTATCATCCGAGTATTCTGCTTGCGCGTGGGGTGCCGGTCGCGGTGCCAACTCGGGCGGAGGATGAATTTGCTTTGCGTGCCGAAGAAGTGGCGGCGCGGATCACCCCGCGCAGCAAAGTGCTGATGCTGAACTTCCCCACCAATCCGACAGGGGCGACCTTGAGCTTGCGGGAGCTCGAGGCCTTGGCGGATTTGGCGCGTCGGCACAACCTGGTGGTGTTGAGTGACGAAATTTACAGTGAATTGCGCTACGATGGGGCGGAGCACTTTTCTATTGCTGAATTGGAGGGCATGAAGGAGCGCACCGTGCTTTTGCATGGCGTGAGCAAGGCCTTCGCGATGACCGGCTGGCGCATTGGTTTTGCCTGTGCTCCGGCACCCTTGGTGGAAGCCATGATGAAGATTCACCAATACGCGATCCTCTGTGCTTCCATTATGAGCCAGGAGGCGGCCATTGAGGCTTTGGAGCATGGTGCTTCCAGCGTGGAGCACATGCGTCGGGAATATGAAACCCGGCGAAATTACATCGTAGCTGCACTGCGAAACATGGGCCTGAGTTGCCACAAACCTCGAGGTGCTTTCTATGTCTTCCCCAACATCTCGAGCACGGGAATGAGCAGCCGGGATTTTAGTTTGTGTCTGCTGGAGGAGAAAAAGGTGGCGGTGGTGCCTGGGACCGCGTTTGGCCCGGGAGGAGAGGGCTTCGTTCGTTGCAGCTATGCGACGAGCCTTCCCGACATTAAGGTAGCCATGGAGCGGATGGCGGAATTTGTGCGCGCGCTGCCGGGGCGGTGAAAGCCGTGTCGCAGAGACCATGATTCGCGCTTTGGTTGTTGGCGTGCCTTTGGCCCTGCTGGCCCTGTTGCTGGCGGCGCTCCTTAATACGACTACGCTGCGCACGCGGCAGGAAAATGAAATGTCCATTGGCACCCTCGCCGAAGCTTCCAACCTCAATCCCATTCTCTCGACCGATGCCGCATCCTCCCAAGTCTCGGGCCTTATTTTCCAGGCTCTGCTGACCGTGGATGAGAACATGCAGCCCAAGGGCGAGCTCGCGGAGTCTTGGAGTCTGCATCAGACTTCGACCCTCTTTTTTGCCGACGGCAAGACGGCGGAGTCCGCCCGGGAAGCGTTGCAGGCGGTTCGCGCATCCTGGCCGGAAAGCTTGCAAAGTCTGGCTGTGGGAGAGGTCGGAGGGCTGGGAGAGTTGCGCTTGGAGCTGGATCTGCCAGGGCTGGATGCGACACGGGAGGTCGTGGGTTTGTTAAAAGCAAAAGGGCTGGAGCCATCGCCGATTGCTTCTTTGACCCTGCAAGTGCCGGGTGAAGGGACCGAGCTCCTGGGGCGCTTGCAAAGCAGTGGTCTATTTCCCGAAGCGGTGCGCTGGTTTTCCGAAGGCGGAAGCCACTTGGAGATTTCCTTGGCTCTCACGCAGGCCGAGGAAGCGACACTTTTCGAGTCCCGCTTGCGGGAATGGTTGGCCAGAGAAAAACCGGACTTGGGCGAAAAGTATGCGCTCGTGCTCGCCATGGAGGAACCTTTTCTGGCGGAGCCGGAGGTGGTTTTTCAACTTCGTCGGGGCGTGACCTGGCAGGATGGTGAGCCTTTCACATCGCAAGACGTTCTCTTCACCTATCAGTCCATCATGGACGACCGGTTGGCTTCACCACGCAAGCCGGATTTTACCTTGGTGCGGGAAATTCTCACCCCGACCCCGTGGGAGGTGCGGGTGCGCTACCGTCGCCCCTATGCCCCGGCTCTCAATAGTTGGCGCATGTCCATCCTTCCGGCGCACATCCTTTCCGGGAAATCACGGGAATGGTGGGCGGAAAACTTCAATCGCCGCCCGGTGGGCACGGGGCCCTTTCAGTTGGGGGAGTGGAAGACCAATGAGTTTATCCGCCTGGTGCGGAATCCCCACTACTGGCAGGCACCTGGTCCTTGGCTGGATGCGGTGGTATTTCGGGTTTTGCCCGATCCGTTGACCCTGCGATTGGCTTTTGAAACCCGGCAGGTGGATTTCTGGACTGTGGATCCCTGGGCGGTGAACGCCTTCCGTCAAGACCAGCGCTTGCAAATTTTCACCTCCCCCAGCAGCAGCTACTCGTATGTGGGGTGGAACTTGCGCCGGCCCATTTTTCAAGATCGAGCGGTGCGCCGGGCCTTGGCTCAGGGGGTGAATGTGCCGGCGATGATTCAATATCTGCTCTACAGCTATGGCGTGCAGAGCACGGGCATTTTCACCCCGCAGATGTGGTTCTTTGATCCTGCCATTCAGCCCATTGCCTATGATCCTGCCGCCGCTCGGGCTGCCTTGGCCGAGGCAGGTTGGAAACCGGGGCCGGATGGAATTTTGCAAAAAGACGGAGAACGCTTTTCCTTCACGGTCATCACCAATAATGCCAGCGAAGTGCGCCGGGATATCGCGACCTTGTTGCAGGCAGATTTGCTGAAAATCGGCATCGAGGTGAAGATCGAGCTTTATGAATGGGCGGTTTTCATCGCGCGTTACATCAACAAAGGGGATTTCGATGCCATGGTGTTGGGATGGCAACTCCCGCAGGATGATTTCGACCAGTTTCAAATCTGGCACAGCTCGCAGACCAATCCCGAGCAACTTAATGTGGTGGGATATCAAAATCCGCGGGTGGATCGTCTGTTGGAGACCATTCGGCAGGAATTCAACCGTGGCGAAGTAATGCGTTTGGCTGCGGAATTGCAACGCACGATCTATGAGGACCAACCCTACTTGTTTCTCTTCGTGCCCGAGAGCACAACCGTGATGTGGCGCGATGCCTACCGCGTCTGCCGTCCGGATGGGCAAGGAGGCTGGATCGAAGAACCCGTGCGGCTGACTCCGGCGGGGTGGGGGATTTATCTGGAGTGGTTTTTCCGACCAGAGCACCCGGAACGCCTACCGCAAGACCGCGTGCGAGCTATGGAGGAAAGCCGCCCCGAGAATCTTCAGGAGGTGGAGGCATGACGAATTTTGTCCTACGGCGCTTGGGAATTGCCATGGTGCTGCTTTTTCTTATCAGCCTCATTTCCTTCTTCATCGTTACTCTCACGCCGGGCAGCCCATATCCTTGGGGGGAGCTCAATCCGAAAATATCGGAAGAAGTCAAAGCCAACTTCCGGGCGAAATTCCATTTGGACAAGCCTTTACTACAACAATACGTCTTCATCATGCGCGACCTCTTCAATGGTAACTTGCGCAGCATCAAAGATGATCGCCCGGTCCTGCAAAAAATCGGTGAGCGCTTGCCAGCCACGATCAGTCTGAATGTCTTCTCCCTGGCGCTGTCGCTATCTTTCGGCTTGTGGCTGGGGATTTTTGCCGCGCGGCATTACGGACGCCTGCCAGACTTGCTGACTTCGATTCTCGCTTTTGTTTTTATCGCGCTGCCGGGCTTTTGGATTTCCTACTTAGCGGTGATTGGGCTGGTGAACTTGCTCGGGGCGCCGATTCTCGGGCTGCAAACTTATGGGGTCGAGTTTCCCAACGCTTGGTCCGCGGTCCTGGATCGCATTTGGCACCTGGCCGTGCCGGGCACCATTTTGGCCATCGGCGGCATCGCGGCCCAATCGCGCTTCATTCGCGCCACCATGGCGGAGACCCTGCGGGAGGACTACATTCGCACCGCCCGGGCCAAAGGGCTCGACGAGGCAGAAGTTTTCTATCGCCATGCACTGCGCAACTCCATCCGCCCCTTGATCACCGGCATCGGGTTGCTGCTCCCGGCCTTGATCAGCGGAGCCGTGATTGTGGAGAGTATCTTCGCCTATCCGGGCATTGGCCGATTGGGCTATGAAGCCGTGCTGGAGCGGGACTATCCGACTTTGGTGGCGTTGAATTTCATCGTGGCGGCTTTGGTGCTTCTCGGGAATCTGATTTCCGATCTGCTCTACGCGGCAGTGGATCCGCGGGTGCGTTTAGAATGAGGCCATGAGCGAAGCTTTTTCTAGTCCAGGAGCCCGGATGCTGCGGCGTTTCCGCGCCAACCCTGTGGGCATGGTCTCCCTGGGCATTATCGCGGTGGTTTTTTTGATCGCCCTGCTGACCGGGGTGGGCACGCTGGTGGGGTTCCATTTTACCTACGATCCCAACCAAACCAACCTGGAGGCCAAGCTGCAGCCGCCATCGGCGGAACATTGGTTCGGCACAGACAATCTCGGGCGCGATGTCTTTTCCCGGCTGTTGCAGGGCTCCTATATTTCCCTCACAGTGGGATTTATTGCCGTTTTTGTCTCTCTGAGCATCGGGGTTCTCGTGGGGGCGATCTCGGGATACTTTGGGGGCTGGCTGGATAATGTCCTGATGCGAGCTGTGGATGCGATCATGTGCTTTCCTAGCTTTTTCTTGATTCTCACCGTGGTGGCCTTGGTGGGGCCAAATATCCTCAACATCATTGTGGTCATCGGGCTGGTGAGTTGGACTGGGACCGCTCGGCTGGTGCGGGCGGAGTTTCTCACCCTGCGGGAAACCGAGTATGTGCGGGCGGCAAGAACTTTGGGGCAAAAGCGCTGGAAAATCATTTTTCGGCACATCCTGCCGAACGCCGCCGCACCGATTTTTGTCACTGCCGTATTGGGGATTCCCGAAGCGATTCTCACGGAAGCGGGGTTGAGTTACCTCGGTTTTGGGGTCCAGCCTCCGCAGGCAACCTGGGGCAATATCATTACCGATGGCAAAGTCTATCTGCTGGATGCCTGGTGGTTGATTGTGTTTCCCGGTCTGGCAATCTTCATCACCGCCCTGAGCTTTTACTTGGTCGGAGATGCCCTGCGGCAGGCCGCTGAGACCAGGACGGAACGCACTTGATTGCAGTCGCACTGCCTGGGGGTCGAAAGCGGTGGGGAAACTTACTTGCGAAACCGGTTTGCCGAGGGTTTCTGGGAAAAATCCTAGAGGCTCAGCATCCTCGTCGGGGACGGATTGCCAAGGTCGTCAGCCCGATCGCCAGGAGAATCCAAGTTTACGGCTCGGGGATCACGCGGATGACTCTAGAGCATTTTAACTAGGGTCTTTCCAAAATTAGGGGCGAAAGCGAAAGGTTTTTGGCCAGCGGGGAAAAAAGATCATCACGACAATGATTGATACGCCATTCTGCTTCTTTGAGATGGTCATGGAAGTGCTCCCAGCGAACCCCTTTGAGTTTGGCCAGGCGGAGTTTGGCAAAACTCCAACAGGATTCGATCCCGTTGATGTGACATCGTCCCCTGGCAAACTGATTGTCATGATCATGGATGCGGTAAGGTTTGTAACCTTCCAAAACCAAGCCGTCGTAAGCACGCCAACCATCGGTGTAGATCGTGCTGCCTTTGGGGGTGACCTGCCCCTTGATCACCCCCATCAATTCAGCCTTCGCGCAGTCCATGACGGGCGAACAAAAGACCATTGCGCCTCTTTTGTGGAGCCCGATCACAGCTACTTTTTTTCCTGCCCCCCGACCGCGTATTCCTTGGATCCGCCGGGGGCCGAAGTTACTTTCATCAACCTCCACACTTCCCGTGTAGGGAGCAGATTCTTTTTCGGCCAATGTGACAATACGAGCTGGCAGGAGGCCGTAGATTCGACGAGTGGTGTTCTTATTCAACCCACCCAAATTGCTTGCAGTCAGGGCCCCAACATCGGCGCACCCAAGCTGCAAAATCTCACGAAATTGCGCCTCGGAAAACCTTGCATGGGGGCAAATATCTGTTTTTCGTTGTCCTTCAATAGATTATACGACTTGATGCCGATTAATCCAAGAAAGACCCGAGGTTAATAAGGCCTGCTTGGCGATTCCAAGGAATGGACATTGGCTGGCCGTAGCAGGCAGACCTTGCTGCCGTCAAGCCCGGCGGCTCTTTCCGGAAATTCCAACGCTTTGCAGACTTAGCCAGCGCCCCGGCGGAGGGGGCGTTGCGGTTGCATGGCGAGTGAAGGCCCAGGTTGACAGAGCGGAGCACTGCCGCCATGGTCTCGCCCCATGAGATTTCCCTTGGCCCTGACGGCGAAGATCGCTGCTTACCTCATCGGACATAAACTGCGCGGGACGAAGAAATTCGCCACCGTCTTGCAACTTGAGCCGCTGCACACTTGCAATCTCACCTGCACGGGCTGCGGTCGCATTCGCGAATACTCTACTTCGCTGCAAGATATTTTGCCGTTGGCGGACTGCCTGGCCGCCGCAGAGGAGTGTAACGCCCCGATGGTTTCTATCTGTGGGGGGGAGCCGCTTATCTACCCGCAAATCGAAGAGCTGGTGGCCGGACTGCTGCAGCAGAAACGCATCGTCTATATTTGCACCAATGGGATGTTCATGCGGAAAAAAATGCGGGAATATCTGCGCAGGCAATTTGCGCGCGAGCCTTCCCAGACCGAGTCGCTCCTGCGGCGACTCTTGACCCAAGAGCTCATCACGGAAAATCAGGCAGCAGAAATTCGGGCCGGTGCTGGGGCGAACTCGAAAGTCATCGCGCCCCATGGGTTTCTCTATTGGAATGTACACCTCGATGGGCTGGAACGAACGCACGATTTGATCGTGGAAAGAGAGGGGGTTTTCCGGGAGTGCATCGCCGCCATCCGCATGGCGAAAATCCTCGGTTTTCAAGTTGCCACCAACACCACGGTTTACAAAGAGACCGACATGGCGGAGATCGCGCAGATGTTTGATTTCCTCTCCTGGCTTGGTGTTGATGGACACACCATATCGCCTGGTTACGATTATGATGCGGCCAAGGAGGACATGCGGCGGCGCTTGGGGCTAGACCCAGAGAATTTCTTCCTCACGCGCGAGATGACTCGGGAGAAGTTCCGGGAGATTCGCACTTGGGCCCAGCGCTACACCATCTTCGGCACGCCGATCTACCTCGATTTCCTCGCCGGAAAGCGCGACCTGACTTGCTCGGCCTGGGCCATCCCGACCCGCAACATCCGTGGTTGGAAAGGCCCCTGCTACCTCATGACCGATGGGCACTTCCCCAGTTATCAAGATTTGCTCAACCAGACGGATTGGAATCGCTATGGTGTGGTGGATGGAGTGGCCCGAGATCCGCGTTGTGCGAACTGCATGGTGCATTGTGGGTATGAGCCGACGGCCACTTTGGGGCTCAATGCACAGCCCGGTGACACCTGGGCCAATCTGGCTTTCAATTTCGGGCCGCGACCGCGTCCCCGGGCTGAAGGAGCCAACGTTCAGGCCTTCAATGGCGTGAGTATCGGGCGGGGACATAAGACTGGCAAAGTGGAAAAGACCGTGCGGGTCGAGGAGGCTGTGGCAGCCGCTGTCCCGACTGAAGCCGCTTCAACCTGCTGCGTCTGATGCTTGCCGGGATGCTTGCCGAGTCACTCGATCAACCGGCCTCTGAGCTCCTGCGGGATCAGGTTCCTCTCAACTTGGATGCGGCCATAGCGCGTTCTCAGCAATATCTCCTGGGGATACAAAAATCGGACGGGCGCTGGGAATGTGAGCTCTTTGTGGACGCCACGCTCTGCGCGGATTACCTGGCTTATTTGCAATGGAGCGGGCGGAAAGAGCCCGAGTTGGTGGAAAAATGTGCGGCGCACATAAGGCGGCGGCAGCTCTCTGACGGGGGATGGAACATCTACGAAGGAGGGCCTTCGGAAATCAATTGCTCCGTCAAGGCCTACCTAGCCCTGAAGTTGGCTGGGGATTCTCCGGATGCGCCGTGGATGGAGGAGGCGCGGGCGAATATCCTGCGTCTTGGGGGCATCCCACACATGAATACCTACGGGAAGCTCTATTTGGCATTGCTGGGGCAATTCCCCTGGCGGCACCTTCCCACCATTCCTGCGGAAATTTTTCTCCTGCCACGCTGGCTGCCTTTCGGCATCCACGAAATGTCCTCCTGGACTCGGGCGATCTTGGCCCCGTTGGCCATCATCAATCACCTCAAACCCACGCGTCCCCTGCCGGAGCACCTGGCCATTCACGAGCTCTATCCCGCCGGTTTGGAAAACACCGATCTCTCGCTGCGCAAAGACCCGCGTTTTTGGACTTGGCGAAATTTCTTCCTGCGTTGCGACCGATTGCTCAAGCTGCACGAAGCTTTTCCCTGGAAGCCCATGCGCGCCCATGCGCTCAAGGTGACTGAAGAATGGATGCGCGAGCGCATGGGAAGCGGCAGCGAGGGCTTGGCAGCGATTTATCCTGCCATGCTCAATGCCATGATTGCGCTCGAGGCGCTGGGCACCCGGGAGGATGAACCGATCTTGCGCAAGGCCCGCGCGGACTTCGCGGGACTTTTTGTCGAAGATCCGGAGGACTTCCGGATTCAACCCTGCCTCTCACCCGTTTGGGACACCGCTATCACCAGCCTTGCCCTGGCGGAGTCGGGCCTTCCCGGAGACCACCCGAGCCTGCAACGCGCCGCCGATTGGCTCGAAGAGCGCGAAGTGCGTTTTGCCGGTGACTGGACGGCCAAGAATCCGCATCCGGAACCCAGTGGGTGGGCTTTCGAGCACGCCAACATCTATTATCCGGATACCGACGATACGATGATGGTGCTCATGGCCCTGCGGCTGATCCGCCCCAGGGATTGCCAGCGGCACCGTGAGGTGCAGGCACGGGCCCTGCGCTGGCTTCTCAGCTTTCAATGCCGGGACGGGGGTTGGGCGGCTTTTGATAAAGACGTGACGCAACGTTGGCTGGAAGATGTGCCTTTTGCCGACCACAACGCCATCCTCGACCCCACTTGCAGTGATCTGACTGCCCGCGTGCTGGAATTGCTCGGCAAGCTGGGTTATCCGCTTTCGGATGCGCAGGTGCAGCGGGCCCTAGTTATGTTGCAGCGCACCCAAGAAGATGACGGCTCGTGGTATGGGCGGTGGGGCGTGAATTACCTCTATGGGACTTGGCAGGTGTTGCGGGGCTTAGGGGCCATCGGAGCGGATATGACGGAACCATGGATTCAGCGCGGGCGCGATTGGTTGCGTAGTTGTCAGAATGAGGATGGAGGCTGGGGAGAAACCTGCGCCTCTTATGAAGACCCGAAACTCAAAGGGCGCGGACCGAGCACACCTTCGCAAACCGCCTGGGCTCTTATGGGGTTGGCGGCCTGTGCTTCCTCGGCTCCAGAGGTGGTTCTGGAACCCCTGGAGCGCGGCGTGGCTTGGCTTTTGCAACACCAGAATCCTGATGGCTCTTGGACCGAAAACGCCACCACAGGCACCGGTTTCCCGAAAGTCTTCTATCTCAAATACGACAGCTACCGAAACCACTTCCCTCTTTTGGCGCTCGCTGCTTGCCGAGAGGTGCTGGAGCGTAGGAGTTGAGTGAGCTTGCCGCGTTCGACAAAGAAAAGTCTCATCGCTACGGGGATTCGCCAATTCCCACAGGGTTAATCAAGTTGTTGAAAGAGCCGCAAATACGCGTTGAGCGCGGTGAAGCTCAACTCCGAGACTGGGACGAAGTGAAATGCGCAATCGGACGCCGGTGAGCACAATCCTCATTTGCGAGGATACCTTTTGCCACCTCAATGATGGTTTCCTCTTTAACGAAGCTGAAGATTTCTGACTCGGCGATTACTTTACTGCGGGTTTGCGGGCTAACATCGAAGAGCTGAAAGTCACTGCAGGCCTTCATGAGGAGGTTTGTAGATTTCACCGACTTTTGCGCAGAGTATTTCCGCAAGGTATTTTCTGCACGGTGCAAGCGGATGAAATTACAGTTCTGGGGGTGATTGATCTACGACGAAGCCCTGATCGGGTCACCGGCCGCCGCAAAAAGAAATAGGTTGCCCAAGGCAGTGCACAATCACCACCCGCGCGAAGCCGTCTGCTTCTCTCCTCGCCCGGCATGAAGCGCGCCAGCGGCCGACGGAGGTGATCTTCGAAGATGGGTGGTGGTGCGGAGAAACCTCTGCAGCAGGATGGATGCTGATATCTTCCCTTGCCCTCTACGGGGTGTCCGTTCCGGGTGGGTTTTCCCAATTTAGCAGACGCTGGCGGCAAATCTCTCGCGCGGTCGGGTTTCCTTGGCGAGCGAGCTCAATGTAGATGGATTCGGCTCTTGGCGTGTCCCGTCCCCAAAGGACCCGGGCGAGGAAGATCGCGATGTCCGGGTGGGCTTGAGCCGTTTCCTCCAAGGCTTGAAAAATCTGCGGTTGCTTGCCGGAACGGATTTCCGCCTCGCTGCGAGTGAGCTCCGCCAGAAGATCGTCCAACTCGCGGATGAGATAGACAGATTGAGGGTCGCGGGGGATCTCGTCCGCCAAAGTGCGCAGCCGTGCTGCTGGATCTCGCGGCAATGCGGGGGGACTGCGATGGCTTGGGGGCAGTGCTGGTGCGGAGATCGAAGTCGGCGGGTCACTGGGGCTGGAGGGAGCCGGTAAACGCGCCGCATCTGCAGAGGTTTGTAGTCGGGTGGCGTTGCCTCTTGGAATGGGAGGTAGTCCAGCATCCGGGGCGAGCTCTCGCATGGAGAGCACCTGGGGCTCGGCTGGCTCTCGCACGAAAATGAAGTGCCATGCGGCCCAGCCCAAGGCCAGAGGAGCCAGCAGCGCGATCCCCAGACCGAGGAAATTGAGGAAGTTGTTCGAGCTGGGGGGAGCCGAGCGCACTGGGCGTCGCCGGGGAGGTAGTTCCATTCCCGAAGGCGGGACTGGAGCGCGGGTGGCGGTGCGACGTGGCGGTGGTTCAAAATCCTCCGGCTCGACGGGCTCTGGGGGACGGGGTGCTCTGGGGTGCAGCGGGGCAGCAGCACGCAGCGGCAGAGCCACATCTACATGCTCCCGAAGCAGATCGAAGTTGGGCTCCTCGAGAAAGATCGGCTCCCAAACCGCCGAGATGGTCCGAGGCAGGAGTTGCAGCATCCGTTCATTGTAATTCTCACGACCTTCCAGACCGGTGAGAAGAGAGAACAGCAAATCCCGCAGACCGCTACAGATGGCCTTCTCAGTCTTTAGCACCGGTTCATCGGATTTACTCAAAGGAAAGAGGAGGGGAGTAAGGGTGCCGTCGCGTTCAGCCAGGAGGATGCGGGCAGGATGCAGGTCTGGCACTGGGAGACCGGCGAAAAACAACCGCCGGGCCGAGGCGAGGAGATCTTGAAAAATGGTCCTGGCCTGCGCGGGATCGAGCGGGCCGTTTTCCATGAGATACATCTCCAGATCCTCCCCCTCGATCCAATCTCCCACTACGAAACGGTAGCTCTGGAATTGCTCGACTCGGCTGATGGGAAAAAGATTCGGATCAGCAAAAGGAATCAAAGTCCGACATTCTCTATGCCAGCGGCTGAGCTCTTCATCGCTCAGCGGGAAAAAGAAGAGCGAAACGTCCTCGTCGGAGTCCAGAGCGCGGGCCTTGAAGCGCCTGCGTGCCACCCAGCGCGGCACCCGGGCAATGAGCTTGTAAGCCCCACCCAGCAAAATCCCCGCCCGCAGCGCACGCCAAAGGCCCTCGTGCGGGTCGGAGGCTTCTGGGGCAGAGGTGGTGCGAGTTCCGGGCATGGGCCATTCCCATAGCACCCCACCGGATTCTTTGCATCAGCAAAAAGCGGACTCTCCCGGCAATTTTTGCAAAATTCTCCTTGTCGGAAGCGGGTATTGGGAATAAGCACTTATCCCCTTTAGCCAAATCTCCCATGCCCGTTAGCAAACCTAAAAAATCAACGGCACCTTCTCCTGCGAAGAAATCCCCCGCAGCCACAAAGTCTGCCGCGGCCGCGTCGAAAAGTAAGGCCACGGCCAAGGCTTCGCTCAAAGCTGCGGGGAAATCCTCCACCGCCACGAAGGCCTCCAAGCCTGCGGCGAGCGGCAAGTCCTCAGCATCCAAGGCAGCGGGCCATCACGCCTCCGCCAAAAAGGTGGCTGACAATGGCAGTGCCCCGGCAGCGCAAAAACCGACGGCCAAGCTCTCGCCCGCTTTTTTGGAGAAGCAAAAACAACGGCTGTTGCGCCTCAAGGATGAGTTGCTGGATTCCATGAACGGAGTGGCCAAAGATACATTGCGTGCTCGGGCGGAAGGCAGCGAAGGCAGTGCCTTTGGCATGCACCAAGCAGATGCTGGGAGCGATGCCTACGATCGCGACTTTGCCCTGAGCTTGCTTTCCGTGGAGCAAAATTCCCTCTACGAAATTGACCAGGCCCTCGAGCGCATCAATGACGGCACCTATGGCATTTGCGAGATCTCTGGCAAACCCATTCCGCATCTTCGCCTCGAAGCTCTGCCCTTCACTCGCTATACCGTCGAATGTCAAGCCGAGCTGGAGAAACAAAACCGCCATCGCGCCCGCGTTCCGGTGAATTCGCTTTTCGGGCTGAATGACGGGGACGGCGACGAAGAAGATGAAGATTCTACTAACGATCCAAAAGACTAACTCTTGCTCCGAACATGCCACGCGATATCATTACCTTGGAATGCACCGAAGCGGCTGCCGAAGGCAAACCCGCCTCACGCTACGTAACCACCCGCAATAAAAAAAGCCTGCGCACGCCGGGACGACTGGAGAAGAAGAAATACAATCCGTTTCTCCGCCGCCACACCCTGCATCGCGAAGTGAAATAACTCCTTATGCAACCGAAAACGCCACAACGCCGCTCTAACTTCCGTCGCGCCAACCGACCCATGCCTCGCCGGCGGGTTGATCTTGCTTTGGAAGCGATTGATTACAAGAACCCTGACCTGCTGCGTCGCTTTGTCACCGAAAGTGGGAAAATCATTCCCCGCCGCATCACTGGCATGCCTGCCCATCTGCACCGGAAAATCACCCGGCAAATCAAGCGGGCCCGGGCGGTGTTGTTGATGAAGTAAGGTCGCTTCCCGCCTCCCTTGCTTATGGACCGACTCCCATTAGAAAACCTCGGCCATAACCTCCCAGCCAGCGGCTTGGTGGCGGCCTCGCAAGCAGCCGTCGGTTTCGGAGCCGGCTTGCTTGTCTCGAACTATCTCTCCCGCGAAGCCAAAGACAAGTTGGCCTTCGGCTTGTTGGTTGTCGGCGTCGCAGCCTTAACACCGATCCTAGCCGGGGTGGCAGCGCGGATTGCCAACCGGCCGGATTCCTCGCGACGGGTTCGCAAAAGGTTGGATATGATTCGCACCGGCGACGCCCTCGAGGCGGGCGAAATGTTCTGAACCCCGAGGCACCCAGTCCTCTTATCTTGGCTTCTGCCTCTCCCCGGCGTCGGGAGTTGCTCAGCTCACTAGGGCTCGCCTTCGGAATTTGCCTACCTGAGGTTGAAGAGGCGACTTCGGTTCCAGGCCCGGCTTTCGCTTTGGCTTTGGCCAACGCCCGTTTGAAGGCGTTGCAGGTGCAAAAACGACACCCGGCAGCAGTGATTCTGGCTGCCGACACAATCGTCGTTCTCGAAGACCAGATTCTTGGAAAACCTCGGGACCTGACCGAGGCGAGGCAATTCCTGCGGAGGTTGAGCGGGGTTACGCATCAGGTGATCACTGGAGTCTTTCTGGCCAAAGCGGAGCAGACCGAAGCTTTCCATGTGACTTCGGAGGTGACTTTTCATCCACTCACCGAGGCGCAAATTTCCAGTTTTTTCTCGCGCGTGGATCCCTTGGACAAGGCCGGGGGGTATGCCGCGCAGGAGGATGATGGGACCCTCATTGCCGGGATCCGCGGTTGCCGGGACAACGTGATTGGCCTTCCACTTTCCGAGGTGCGCTGTCGGCTGCAAAAATTTTTTCCGGAGTTGTCGAAGCTGCCTCCGAGGGATATAGGGGATTCGTGAATAAAGAAGTGGTCCAAGTGGGGGTGCATGCCGTGGTGCCGACCAACACCGGTGCGGCGGTCTTTCTCGGAAACGAGGAGCGCATTTTCGTGATCTACATGGACCCCGCCGTCGGGAATGCCATCTCGATGTTCATCAATGGCACCGAGAAAGAACGTCCTCTGACCCATGACCTCATGGTCATGCTTCTGCAGGCCCTCGGCGCACGCGTCGAACGCGTGATCATCAACGACGTGAAAAATGGGACCTACTTTGCCCGCCTGATAATTTCTGCCGAGAACGAGCTGACCGAGCGGCGAAAAATCATCGAGCTGGATGCGCGGCCGAGCGATTGCTTGGCGCTGGCGGCGCAGCAAGGGGCGCCTATTTTTGTGACTCGGGAAGTTTGGGAGCAGGTGGAGGATATGACGGAAGTCCTGCAAAGTCTGGGCGAAAACAAAGGCGAGGACGAAGAAGAGGAATCGGGCGACTAGGGCTTACGGGTAAACACTATGAGTGGCATGGAGCGCCTGCATGTACGGGCCAAATTCTTTTTTCGGGGCGAGGAAAAGTTTTTCTTGCGCGGAGTCACCTACGGTCCTTTTGCGCCAGACCGCCAGGGCGATCACTTCGGCTCGCCCGAGCAGGTGCAGGGAGATCTCCAGCTGCTGCAAAAACTTGGGGCGAATGTATTGCGGGTTTACTACGTGCCCCCGCGGTGGTTCTGCGACCTGGTTGCGGAAGCCGGGCTGAAGTTGCTTGTCACCCTGCCCTGGGCGGAGCATGTGGCCTTCTTGCAAGAGCGGAAAATTCGCCGGGAGATCGTGCAATCCATCCGCGAAGGCGTGCGTTCTCGGGCCAACCACCCGGCAATTTTTGGTTATCTGGTTGGTAATGAGATCCCTAGTTCGATGGTGCGCTGGCTGGGGGTGCGGCGGGTCACGGAATTCGTTGAAGAACTCATCGAAACCGCCCGCGGGGAAGATCCGCAGTCACTCTTTTCCTACGCCAGCTATCCGCCCACCGAGTATCTCCTGCCGCAAAACGCAGACTTCTACACCTTCAACGTCTATCTCCATCGCCGGGAGGATTTCGAACGCTACCTCGCCCGCCTGCAAAACCTCGTCGAGGACCGTCCGCTGGTCATGGGGGAATTTGGCATGGATACCATCCGACATACCGAGGAGGAGCAGGCCGAAATGCTCGACTGGCACATCCAGAGTGTGGTCCGGGGTGGTTTGGCGGGGACCGTGATTTATTCGTGGACAGATGAGTGGTTTCGGGGGGGGATGGAGATCACGGACTGGGCTTTTGGTCTGACCACCCGGGATCGCCAGCCCAAGAAAGCCTTTTCGGTCGTACAGAAATATTTCGCCGCACCTGGATCGCTCACGGCCACCGTGCCGCTGCCTGCTTATCCGAAAGTTTCGGTGATTGTCTGTTCCTACAATGGCGGAGCCACGCTGGATGACTGCCTGCAGAGTTTGCGGAAGCTCAATTACCCGGACTATGAGGTGGTTCTGGTGGATGATGGTTCGAAAGATCACACCCCAGAGATTGCCGCGCGCCACCCTTGGATCGTCTCCGTGCGGCAGGAAAACAAAGGCTTGAGCGTGGCGCGAAATGTGGGAGCGGCAACCGCCAAGGGGGAGATTCTGGCCTACACGGATTCCGATTGTATGGCCGACCCGGATTGGCTGTATTTTCTCGTCGGGACGTTGTTGAGCGGGGACTACGCCGGTGTTGGTGGGCCGAATATCTCGCCCCCGGCCGTGGATTGGGTGCAAGCCTGCGTTGCCGCTGCTCCGGGAGGTCCGAGTCACGTGCTGCTCACCGATGTGGTGGCAGAGCACATTCCCGGCTGCAACATGGCCTTTCATCGCTGGGCTTTCGAACGTGTGGGGGGCTTTGACAGCGAATATCGCAAGGCCGGAGACGATGTGGATTTCTGTTGGCGCCTGCAGCAGAGCGGAGGAGTTATCGCCTTCAGTCCCTCGGCGATTGTTTGGCACTATCGCCGTTTTACGCTCTCGGCCTTTAGGAAGCAGCAAGAGGGCTACGGGGAGGCCGAGTCTATGCTGCGTTTCAAACACCTGGTCTTTTTTGGCCCCACGGGCACCGCGAAATGGAAGGGGCAAATCTATGGCACCCCGCGCTTCACTTGGTTGATCAATCGTCCGGTAGTTTATCACGGGGTCTTTGGAGAGGGGCTCTTCCAGTGCATTTATCCGACCCCACAATCGGAGATTGCCGCTTATCTAAGCAGTATCGAGTGGGTGGTGCTCACGGGGTTCATCTTTTTGCTTTCGATCGGGATTCCAGATCTGCGGATCGTCCCTTACCTCATGTTTGGCGGCACCTTCCTAGTGGCCCTCTCCTACATGATTCATGCGCGGCTGGAGGCACGTTTCGACACCGTCCCGGCCCGTCTGCTGGTCGCGGGGTTGGCCCTTTGTCAGCCCTTGGTGCGGGGTTGGTGGCGCTACTACACCTGGCTGAAATACAAACACACCCCGGCTTCGGTCATCACGCATGAGGAGCCGGGCGCGCCGATTCGAGCTCCCTGGATTACGCCGCGTGAATTGCGCTTCTGGAATGAGACCGGTCAAGGTCGGGAAGCCCTGCTGCGGGAAATGATCGCCGCCTTGGAGACAGAAGGGTGGAGTTACTCGATTGATACCGGATGGCAAAACTGGGACGTGCAAATCTACGGTAGCGTCTGGTGGGGTGTGCGTATCAAAACGGTTACCGAATACCACGGAGGTCCCAAATGCCTGACCCGGGTGAGCCTGAAAACAACCATGGTTGCTACGACGGCTCTGGTTAATGCTGTCATCCTTGGCATCCTGCTTTATCGGGAGTTTTTCGTTCCGGGGAGTGATTGGTGGCTGCAGATTCCTTATGGGATCTTCCTCGGGGTCTTGGCCTATCGGGCGCTGCGCCTCCGGCGGCGAGTGGCCTCTTTGGTCACCGCCGCTGCCCGACGCTGCGGCTTGGAACCACTCGGCCGCAAGAAACCCCAGAAAAATCCCGAGGCGAAAAAATCTTGAGGACGGAAGATTTCTTCTACGAATTACCCGAGGAGCTGATTGCCAAACATCCCACGCGGCGACGGGAAGACTCCCGGATGCTCGTCGTGGATGTGGCGAAGGGGTGCTGGTATCATCGAGCCTTCCGAGATTTTCCCACGTTTGTGGGCAGGGAAGATCTGGTGGTGCTGAATAATTCTCGCGTCATCAAAGCCCGTCTGCCGTTGGCCGGCGGGGGGGAGGCGCTGCTCATAGAACCTGTCGAAGAGACGAATCGGCGGCGTTGGTGGGCGCTGGTTCGGCCGGGCCGAAAGTGGCGTTTGGGGATGGAACAGTCAGTTGGGGGGACGACAGCGCGGGTCGTGGAAATCCGGGAAAACGGAGAACGCTTGCTGGAGTTTGCCCGCGAGCCAGACTGCGAGCACTACGGAGAAATCCCTTTGCCGCCTTATCTCCATCGTGAAGCTGAGGCGGAGGATGAAGAACGCTACCAAACCGTCTATGCCACTCAGGCGGGAAGCGTGGCGGCACCCACCGCTGGCCTGCACTTTACACCGGAGATTCTCTCCCGCCTGCCACATGCTTTCGTGACCTTGCATGTCGGACCGGGAACTTTTCTCCCCGTGAAGGCCGAGGACGTCAGCCAGCACACCATGCATGAGGAGCGCTATGAGTTGTTGCCGGAGAATGCCCAAGCGATTGAAAAAGCCGCCCGGGTTTTCGCCGTGGGCACCACCGTGGTGCGGGTGTTGGAAAGCCAACCTCCGGGTCCGCTCAGAGCGCATCGTGGCCGCACCGCAATTTTTATTCACCCGCCTTTCACCTTTCAGCGACTGGATGCGCTCTTGACGAATTTTCACTTACCCTGCTCAACGCTCCTGATGCTTGTGGCCGCGCTCGCGGGACGGGAATTGATCCTCGAGGCTTATGCGGACGCCGTGCGCGAAAAATACCGTTTTTTCAGCTACGGGGACTGCATGTTGCTCTTGCGCCCGCGACCCGGACGGCCAGCCTTTACCGATTTTTGACTCGCCCAAGGCCGCGCCAACTTCCTAATTCTTCGCTCATGCCATCCTTCGATATCACCTCAGAAGTCAACCGCATGGAGGTTAAGAACGCTGTGGATGCGGCGCTCAAGGAGTTGGCCAGCCGTTTTGATTTCAAAGGTTCGCCGGCCACGATCGAGCTGCAAGGCAAAGCCGATAGCATCCACCTTAAGGCCGAAGATGCTGCCAAACTAAAAGCCCTGCGGGAGATTGTCACTAGCAAGCTGGCCAAGCGGAATATTGATTTGCGTAACATCGAGCCCAAGGATCCGGCCATCTCGCCGTTGGGACATGCCACGCAGGATTTGCTGATCAAACAAGGCATCGAGGGGGAGAAAGCCAAGGAGATCATCAAGGCCATCAAAGCGACTGGGAGCAAAGTTCAGTGTGCCTTGCAGGACCGGCAGATTCGTGTCACTGGGAAAAAGAAGGATGAGTTGCAGGAAGTGATGCAATTTTTGCGTGGACGGGATTTTGGGGTGGGGCTGGGTTTCGGCAACTTCCGGGACTGATTGGTCGCTGGGGCGAGCGGGCTAGCCAGATTCCATGCTAAATTTTCTCTGGATCGGGTTGGTCGTGGGCGGAGTGGTCCTGGCTGCGTTCTCGGGTAAGCTGGGCGAGATCGGACCAGCGGCTTTCGACGCTGCGAAAAATGCGGTGATGACGCTCGCCTTGCCGCTTGGAGGCTTGATGTCGCTCTGGCTTGGCTTCATGCGCTTGGCGGAAAAAGCCGGACTCATTCAATCCTTGGCCGGAGCTCTCCGACCGGTGCTGCGGCAGTTGTTTCCGGATGTGCCGGTACGTCATCCGGCCATGGGAGCCATGGTCATGAATATTGCCGCCAACATGCTTGGCCTGAGCAATGCCGCTACGCCGCTGGGTCTGCGTGCCATGCAGCATTTGCAGAAGATCAACCCGCATCCCGGCACGGCCAGCAATGCCATGTGCACCTTCCTTGCCATCAATACCAGCTCGGTGCAAATCATCCCGGCCACGGCGGTGGCAATTCTTGCCACGGCAGGTGCCACCCAGCCCTCGGCGATCATTGGCAGCGCCTTTCTCGCCACTTTGGTCTCTACTGCGGCGGGGCTGGTCGTGGTCAAAACCCTGGAAAAATGGCCGCGTTACCGCCTGCCAGACCCCTCCCCGGAGCAACAGGTTGCGGTGGCGGAAGAAATGCGAGCCGAAGAAGCTGCCGCCGCTTCCGGCGAACGGTTGAGCCTCTGGAAGCGCGGCGTGTTGTTGTTTTTTGCTGCGGGTTTGCTGGTGGCTACTGGACAACTGGTGCGGCAAGAGATGCTCACGGGTGCCGCGCTCCCCTCGGCTCTGGTGCAGGCGCTTTCACTGCTGGCGGTGCCGGCTCTCTTTGCCTTTTTTCCACTTTATGCCGCGTTGAAAAGGGTGCCCGTCTATGAGGAATTCGTCGAGGGGGCAAAAGAGGGGATTCAAGTGGCGTTGCGGGTTATTCCGTTCCTGGTGGCTATTCTCGCCGCGATTGCGGTCTTTCGTGCGGCGGGAGGTGTGGAGTTGGTGGCGCAGGCGTTGGCTCCTTTGCTGGGGGTGCTCGGGGTGCCGGTGGAGGTGCTGCCACTGATGATGGTGCGGCCTTTGAGCGGAAGTGGAGCGCTCGGCATCTTCTCGGAAATTGTGCAGACGCATGGCGGGGACAGCTTCACCGCCCGGCTGGCGGGGACGATTCTCGGCAGCACCGAGACGACCTTTTACGTCTTGGCAGTCTATTTCGGCTCCGTGGCGGTGCGGCGAACCCGGCATGCTGTCCCTGCAGGGTTGGCCGCCGACTTCTGCGGGATGCTGGCAGCCGTGCTAATTTGTCGCTGGCTCTTTCTTTGAGTTTTGCTTCCCCTGCGGTTGCAATTCCCGCCGCAAGGCAGCCAGATCGTTTTCTAATCGCTGTAGGAGTTGCTCGACCTCGGTTGGCTTGCGCAGCGGTGCCGGATCTGGGGCCGTGGCCAGCTCCTGCATCGTTGAGACGATGATACCGATGAAGAGGTTCAGAATCGTGAAGGTGGCGATGATGATGAAGGGCACGAAGAAAATCCACGCGTAGGGATAGACCTCCATGACGGGTCGGACGATCCCCATGGACCAACTCTCCAGAGTCATGATTTGGAACAGGGAGTAAAGGCTGCGGCCAATGGTGCCGAACCACTCGGTAAATTGGCTGCCGAAGAGCTTGGTTGCCAAGACGGCTGCCGTGTAGAAAAAGATGGCCATCACGGCCATGACGCCCGCAAGCCCGGGGATGGCATGCAAAAAGGCGAGCACGACCTTGCGCAAGGAAGGGATGACCGTCAGTAGCCGCAGCACGCGCAAAACCCGCAGGGAGCGCAAGACGGCCCAAACTCCTGCTCCTGGAACCAAGGCCACTCCCACAACCAAAAAGTCGAACCAATTCCAACCGCTGCGGAAAAAATGCCAGCGATACGCGGCGAGCTTGAGGCTGATCTCCAGCAGGAAGACGCCGAGGCAGGCTTTATCGAGGAGCTTGAGGAGCAGCCCATGCTTTGCCAGCAAAGCGGGACTGGTTTCCAGCCCGAGAATGAGGGCGTTGAAAAGAATCACTCCCACGATGAGGGATTCCACTTTTCGAGATTCAACAAACTCCGCCGTGCGCAAGCGCCATGGGGCGACCTGCGGACGGGAAAGGAGAGCCAGGTAGTCTTCGCGTGACATGTGGGAGCCTGCTCTATCCGGTCGGTGGTTGCCGCGCAAGCCACGGTTGTGTCCTGGGTGAGAACACCACTGGTGCGGAAGGAGGAGATTTGCTCACGAGAGGATTCGAACCTCCACGGGTTACCCCATACGCTCCTGAGGCGTACGCGTCTGCCAGTTCCGCCACGTGAGCGCGGAGGAAACTCTCATGGCACAGAGAGGGGTTTTCGCCAAGCAAGAATTCACCGCCGCGAAAAGGTCGCAGAAAAAAATCCACCCTGTAGGCGGGCGGGGTGTTAGCGCCCTTCGGCAGCAGTTTGGGCCTCGGTAGCCCGGTCTTCAAAGCGCGTGAATTGTTTGAGAAAGGTGAGGGGTACTTCGCCGACCGGGCCGTTGCGCTGTTTGGCAATAATCAATTCCGCTTCGCCTTCCTTCTCTTTGCGCTCCTCGGCATCCTTCTCATAGACCTCGGCCCGGAATAACATTCCTACCACGTCGGCATCCTGTTCGATGCTGCCAGATTCGCGCAAGTGGGAGAGCATGGGACGCCCGCCCTTCTCATCGGGTTGCCGATTGAGCTGGGCGAGGATGAGGATGGGGATATTCAGCTCCTTGGCCAGGGCTTTGATTCCGTAGGAAATCTCCGCCACTTCGATTTGGCGGTTTTCCTTGGCGCGGCGCGAATCCGATCTCAGGAGCTGCAGATAGTCCACCACCAAAAGCTCGATGCCGAATCTCTCGCGCAGACGACGCGTTTTGGCGCGCAGCTCCAGAATGGTCATGCCGGAAGTGTCATCAATGTAGATGCGCGATTTGGCCAGCTGATCGGCGGCGGCGGAAAGTTTGGGGATTTCCATTTTGCTGAGGAACCCGTCGCGGATGCGTTGCAGATCAATGCGAGCCCGGGAGCAAAGAAGGCGCTGCACAAGCTGTTGACTGCTCATTTCCAAGCTAAAAATGCCCACCGGCTTGCCAAGATCCACCGCGATGTGCTCGGCGATATTCATGGCAAAGGCGGTTTTGCCCATCGAGGGCCGCGCAGCAATAACAAACATCTCCCCGCCGTGCAAGCCGCTGGTCATCTGGTCCAACTGTTTGAACCCGGTGGAAATTCCCGTGATCCCGCCTTTGTTCTGGTAGAGCTTCTCGATGCTGGCCACGGCTTCCATGACCTGCTTTTTAATGTCTGTCAATTCCCCCTGGAAGCGCTGTTCGCCGATGGCTAAGACCCGTTTTTCAACTTCGTCCAGCAGGTCGCGCGCATCTCCCTGCTCGTCGTAGCACCGTCCGGCGAACTCCGTGCAGGTGAGAATCACTTGTCGCAGGAGGTATTTCTCCCGCAGGATTTCCAAATAATACTCCGCGTTGGCGGCGGTGGGAACGAAGGTGAAAAGATCGGTAATTGCCAACGCGCCACCGACCTTCTCGAGCAGATTGCGGTCGCTCAGTTGTTGCGTCAGCGTGATGAGATCAATCGGAATCCGTTTCTCGAAGAGCGCCAGCAATAACTCATAGATTTGCGAGTGCGCTGGAAAATAGAAGTGCTCAGGCTTAATGCCTTGTTCAATGCACGTATTCAGCACGCCCTCTGGAGAGAGCAAGATCGAGCAGAGCACGCCTTTCTCGGCATCCAAGCTCTGGGGCAACTGCCGATGGACATCCGGGAGATAGCTGCCGGACTTAGCGGCAGAGCGCGAGGATTTGGCGGCTCTGGGTGCTGCAGTCTGCTTCTGGGCACTGGCGGGAGCTTCGGCCGCGCGTTCGCTCTTGGCCACTTTGCCAACGGGATTGTCTGCCATGGAGAAAGGCAGGAAGGGCGGGGTGCGCCGGAGGGAGCTGCAGGGTTACTGGGCGAGAACCGTGGCGACTCAGACCTCGGCGGGGGCGTCAGGGGGAGTGCTGGCCTTGCGGCGGGAGGTTTTCGCGGGACGTTCCTCGGCAGCCGGAGCGGCTTTCACGGGAGCTGTGATGCTCAGGCGCACCGTGGCGACAACATCCGCGTGAACCTTCACTTCCACCGCATGGTCGCCACTTTCTTTGATCGCTTTCTCCAGGACGACAGCGTGCTTGGGCAGGGTCACATCTTTGAGCTCGGCCTCGATGCGCTCGGTAATATCCCGCGCGGTAACGGACCCAAAGGCCTTCCCGGTTTGCCCGGTCTCCAATTCGAAATTCAAGTGCAGCTTGTTGATGCGGCGAGCCAACTCTTCCGCTGCGGTGACCTCGCGGGCTTCCCGCTCGGCACGCTTGGCCTGCAGATGCTTGATCAGGCGCACGGAGGCTCCGGTGGCTTCGATGGCCTTGCCGCGCGGAAGTAAAAAGTTGCGGGCATAACCGCGGCGGACTTTGACGAGATCGGCTTCGGCTCCCAAGGTAGGGATGTTTTCAGTGAGGATAACTTCGGTGTGGGCCATGGCTGGAGAAATTTGCAAAAGGAGGTAAAGAATGACCGGTTGCGGAAGTTTGTCAAACCTGCGGGAAAAAATTTTCTGTTCCGCTCGGGAGAGATGTGGGCTTGACGCGAAAGGGTAGCGGGAATTATTTCGATAAGTATCGAAATGAAAGCCCTGAGCTGTTGCCCCGCTGTCAAAACTGCCTCCGACTTGCGAGGGCGGACGGTGGAGATATTCCAGGCTTTGGGTTCGGAGGCGCGGTTGTGTTTGGTGCGGGAGCTCGACCGGGCCGGGGAAAAATGTGTCTGCGATTTGGTTGGCTGCTGTGGTCTGGGTTGGTCCACGGTCTCACATCATTTGGCTGTCCTAAGGGAAGCAGGGATTGTGGTGGACGAGCGACGGGGAAGACAGATCTTCTATCGGCTGGCCATGCCCTGTGTGGGGGAGCTTATCCGTTGTTTGGAAGCGGAAGGCTGTGGAAGTCAGTCGGCTCGGGATCTGAAAAAAGCGAAAGTTCTGATATTGTGCACGGGCAATTCTTGTCGGAGTCATCTGGCAGAGGGCATTCTCCGGGCTGACGCTGGCGATTTGTTCGAGGTCTTCAGTGCGGGCTCGAAGCCTGCGGGTTACGTGCATCCGCAGGCGGTGGCGGTGATGGCGGAAATCGGGATAGATATTTCCTTCCATACCTCCAAACACTTGGAGCAATTTCTCGCTGCCGGGATTGATATTGTCATTACGGTTTGCGATTCAGCCCGAGAGGCTTGCCCGATGTTTCCTGGACGGGTGCGGCAGCACCATTGGGGCTTTCCCGACCCGCCCAGAGACATCCGTCCCGGCGAGACTGAGGCCGATGCCTTCCGGCGCATCCGGGAGCAAATCCGCAGCGCTTTTGTGGCCTTTGCCGAAGGCTATCGTGATGCCTTGGCCCTGAATACGCCCACGGGCTGACTTTTCCTATGAGCAATTCCATCGCGGGCCGCATGTCCTTCTTGGACCGCTACCTCACCCTGTGGATTTTTGTTGCCATGGGCCTCGGGGTGGCCGTGGGGCATTTTTTCATCGCCGATCCCGAGGCTTTTTTTGCGCCCGTGACCGTTGGAACGACGAATGTCCTCATTGCTGTGGGGCTGATTCTCATGATGTATCCGCCCTTGGCCAAGGTGCGCTACGAGGAACTCCCCAAAGTTTTTGCCAACTGGCGGATTCTGGGAATTTCTCTGTTGCAAAACTGGCTGGTGGGGCCGTGGCTGATGTTCCTGCTTGCGGCGGTCTTTTTGCATCAATACCCGGAGTATCTGGTCGGGCTCATTCTGGTCGGCATCGCGCGGTGCATCGCGATGGTCCTGGTGTGGAATCAACTGGCCAAAGGCCATTCGGAGTATTGCGCCGGTTTGGTGGCTTTCAATAGCGTCTTTCAAATCCTCTTCTTTGGGCTCTACGCGTGGTTTTTTATCACCTGGCTGCCCCCCAAGCTGGGGCTGGATCTTTCCAGTGTCATCGGCTTGGGAGGGAAAACGGTGGCCGATGTGACCGTGGGGGAGATCTTCGGAGGGGTAATGATTTATCTGGGGATTCCCTTTGCGGCCGGCATCCTCAGCCGACTGGTGCTCATCCCTTGGCGTGGGTTGGACTGGTATGAGAGGTGCTTTCTGCCCCGTATCGCTGCGCTGACTCTCGGGGCCTTGCTTTTCACCATCGTGGTCATGTTCACCTTCAAAGGTGACACGATTGTGAAGCTGCCGCTGGATGTGCTGCGGATTGCCCTGCCGCTGGGGCTCTATTTTTTGCTCATGTTTGCCGTGAGCTTTTTTGTCGGTCGCTGGGCAGGGGCGGATTACAGCCGGAGCGCCACGCTGGCTTTCACGGCAGCGGGAAATAACTTCGAGTTAGCGATCGCGGTGGCAATTGCCGTTTTTGGAGTGGCCTCGAGCGTGTCCTTCACGACGGTTGTGGGGCCGCTCATTGAGGTGCCGGTGCTGATTGGTTTGGTGCATGTCGCGCTGTGGGGGCGGCGGAAATTCTTCCCCCGAGCGGTGCTGGAGGAGGCCGAACGCTCCGGTCTCGAGTCGCTCCGTGAGCGCGACCGGGCCTTCCTGGATAGCCAAGCCTGCCGCGCTTTGCGTCAGTCCCTCGCCAGCACATCTTCCCCCCAAGCCTGAGATTTTCCCGACCGGAACGCCGCGGGGAAAAATTGTCCCTTGCGAGTGTTCAAATGAACATTTAGCCTGCGGGGAGTATTTCTTGTCTGCCATGTCTGCCGCCTGCACTCCGGTGATTCATCTTGATGCCGATGCCTTCTTTGTCTCGGTGGAGCAGGCGGCGGATGCGAAATTGCGGGGGCGTCCGGTGGCGGTGGGGGGGCTGCGGCGGGGGGTGATCTGCTCGGCCAGTTATGAAGCGCGGCGGTGGGGGGTGGATGCGCCGATGCCGACGGCGCGGGCGCGCAAGCTCTGTCCGCAGTTGGTGGTGTTGCCGGGAGACTTTGCCAAATATGAGCTCTTTTCCCGGCTGATGTTTTCTTTGGCCTATGACTTCACGCCGTTGGTGGAGATTCAGTCCATTGATGAAGCCTATCTGGATGTGCGGGGGCAGCGGCAGCATGATCCGCGGGAGGTGGCGGAACGGCTGCGCCGGGCGGTGCAGGAGACCCTGCGGCTGACGCTTTCCGAGGGGATTGCCCGCAATAAGCTGGTGGCGCAGATTGCTGCCAAGCGATACAAACCGGCCGCTTTTTGTCAGGTGCCGGCGGGCACGGAGGCAGAGTTTCTCGCGTCGCTGCCCACGCAGTGGTTGCCCGGCATCGGGCCAGTGTTGGCGCAAACGCTGGCCGCGGCGGGGTTGCGACATATCGGGCAGTTGGCGGGGCTCACCCCAGCGCAGCTCGGTCTTTTTGCCGGTGCTGGAGCGCGACAACTGATAGCCTTTGCGCGGGGGCAGGATGATCGTCCGGTGCAGCCGGTGGTGGCGGCGGCCCAATCTTACTCCCAGCAGGAAACCTTTGCTGAGGATGTGACCGACGAGGAGTTTCTTTTGGCCATCCTGCGGCAGATGGCGGATCGGTTGTTTGCCCGGGCGCGGGCGGAGGCGGTCTGTCTGCGCACGGTGACGGTGCGGCTGCGCTACACGGATTTTGTCGAATGTCGGAGGTCACAGAGCCTGCCGGAGCCGACGGATTTGGAGACGGAGGTGTATAGTTTGCTGCGGCTGCTGCTGCGGCAGGCTTGGGAGCGTCGCGTGGCCATTCGGCTCATCGGTTTGCAGCTAGCCCAACCTTATCCCGCCTCACGCCTCGGGCAGTTGCCGCTGGGTCCCATCGCCGGTAGTGCACCCACCACCGGCACCTCGGCTTCTCCCCTGCGTGATCCGCTCAAACATCAGCGAGCGGCCCAAGTGATGGATCAATTGCGCCAGAAATACGGAGCGCGGGCGATTCTCCGCGGGCACGATCTATGGTTGCAAAAGCAGGGAGCGCGGCCGCGGGACATTTGGCCCTCGCAGCCATGAGCGTTGCATTGCGTCGCTCGCGGAATGTGGCAGGGCAGGGGATTGCGCCCTTCCATTCCTGCTACGACTTTGGGCATTCGTTGCTCACTCCGGAGCAAATCGTGTGCGTGGCGCAGGCTGCGGAATTGTCTGTGGTCGGGCTTTGCGATCCCAATCTCCATGCCGCGCGAGAATTTTTCGCTTTGGCGCAGGCGGCAGGGTTGCGGCCGGTCTTGGGGGCGGACTTGGCGGTGGATGGCTCCCGGCGGCGTGTCTGGGTGGAGAACGAACTTGGCTACCGTCACCTCTGTCGCCTGCTCTCTCAACCCGTCATCACGGCAGAAGTCTGGGCCGCATACCGTGCGGGGCTATGGGTCTCGGCGCACCACCCGCCGCCCATCCGCGTGGCCACTGCGGAGGATCTGCCGTTGCTGCAGTTGCTGGAGAGCATCCATACTGGCAGTTTGCTGAGTCGTTACCATCCGGCAAAAAGCCGGGGCGATCCTTCGCTTGGGGCGTGGCGGCGCTGGCAGCAGACCCACCCGGGTGCCGTCGCGCAGGAGGAGGATTTTTTGCAACGCTGCCACTTCGCCTTCACTACAGGCGAACTTCATTTTCCGGCTTATCAGCCCCCGGATGGTTCAACGCCGGCGGCCTTTCTTCGCCGACTGGCTCGCACGGGATTGCGTCGCTGCTATGGTTCGGCTTGGCGGCGGCACGCCCGGCAGTTGGAGACGGAGTTGGCCATGATTCACCAGGTCGGTTACGAGGAGTATTTCCTCAACGTCTGGGATCTGCTGCAGGAATGTCGGGCGGCGGGGATCGAGTGGATCACACGCGGAAGTGCGGCCGACTCGCTGGTCTGCCACACTTTGGGGATCAGCCAGGTCTGTCCGATCCGTTTCGAGTTGTATTTCCAGCGCTTCCTCAATCCCGAGCGTATGGCGCTGAAAAAGCTTCCCGATATTGATGTGGACTTCCCGCATGATCGGCGGGACGAGGTGGTGGAGCGGCTTTTTCGGCGTTATGCGCCCGGTTATGTGGCGGCAGTGGGCGGATTTAACACCTACCAGGCTCGGGCGGCAGTGGCCGAGATCGCCAAGGCCCTTGGACTCCCAGACCATGAGGCCCATCGGCTGACCGAGCACTTTCCGCACCACACCCGGGCGGGAGAGGTTGCCACCGCGGCGGCGCAAACTCCGGCGGCGGCAGATGGGCACTTCGCCAGCGAACCCGCGCAGTTGGCCTTGGCTCTGGCCGGACGGTTAGATGGTTTACCGCGCCACCGCAAAATCCACCCTTGTGGTTTGGTGCTCTCGCGGCAGCCGATTCAAGACTTCACGCCGGTGTTTCTTTCCGAGAAAGGCTGGCCGGCGACGCATTTTTCCATGGAGGCGGTGGAGGAAGCCGGGCTAGTGAAGCTCGATCTCCTAGCCCAGGGCGGATTGGCGGTGCTGCGCGACACGCGCCGCTTGGTGCGCGAGAATCCCACCCTTGCGCTGGGCAGGCCGCTGGAGCCGCCCGCACGCTCTTGGGAGGATCCTGCGGTCTGGGAAATGATCGCTACCGGGCAAGCCCGCGGTGTGCATCACATCGAAAGCCCGGCCATGACCTCGCTGCAAAAAATGTGCGGCTGTCGCGATATTGATACCCTGATTGCCATCGTCTCAGTGATCCGTCCCGGAGCGGCCAACACCTTGCGCAAAGCCACCTTTGCCCGCCGGGCGCTGGGCTTGGAAGAGCCGCAGTATCCCCATCCCTGTCTGCGCCCGATTTTGCGCAGCACCCATGGGGTCATAGCCTACGAGGAGCATATTCTGCAAATCTGCGAAACTTTTGCCGGGTTGTCGCCGGGGCGGGCGGATCAATTGCGACGGGCGTTGGTGAAGATGCGCGATGCCGAGATCGAGCGACTGCGCCGGGAGTTTTTTGCGGCGGCGGAGCGTGCCGGACATCCAGCGAGAGATATTGCCGCAGTCTGGGAGCTGGTGCATGGTTTTCGTGGCTATGCCTTCTGCCGCGCGCACAGCACGGCTTACGGTCTCGAAGCCTACGAAGCGGCGTGGTTCAAACACTACTTTCCAGCGGAATTTCTAGCGGCGGTTTTGACGCATGAGAAAGGCTTCTACTCGCCGTTGTTTTACACCTTGGAGGCGCGTCGGTTGGGGATCGGCTTTCTGCCGCCAGATGTGCAGGAATCCCGCGCAGAATATACTCCCGTCTATGGGCCGGAGCGTGGGAATGGGACAACACCGGTGCGCTTACGGGTGCCGCTCTGGAAAATCAAAGGACTGCCCGAATCGCTGCCGGAACGAATTTTGGCCGCACGGCGCGAGGCCCCCTTTCGTTCGCTGCGGGATTTGCAACGACGCACCTCGGCTCCGCCTGCGGCCTTGCAACTTCTGCTGCGGGCCGGGGCATTGGATCGCTTTGGCTCCAGCCGGGTGGCGTTGCAATGGGAGCTGCAGCACTTGGCCCAGACCGTCCCGCCGCCGGCGTCCGATCTCGGTGCGGGGCAGCTGAGTCTCTTTTCCCTGGCGGAGGAGGGAGAAGCGGCTTCGAAGCTTGCTCTGCCGGAGCATTTGCTGGAGCGTTCGCTGCAGGAGCGTTTGCAAGATGAGTGGGAACTGCTTGGCTATCCGGTGAGCGGGCATCCGCTGGATCTCCATCCTGAAGTGCGTTGGGAGACCTACTGCCCGATTGCGCACTTGTCGGATTGGGTCGGGCAGCGTGTGACGGTGGCGGGGCTAGTAGTGGCCGAGCGGTCGCACTCCCAGCGAGATGGTCGCCCGATGAAGTTCCTCACCCTTGCCGACCGTTCGGGCTTTGTGGAAGCCGAGTTGTTTGCCCGGTCGGCGGCGCGCTCTGGGCAGGTAACACTGCGGTATCCCGTGCTCTCGCTCACCGGGAAGGTTGTGCCTTTTCCAGGAAATACCGGCTTCACTTTGCAAGTCGAGCGGGCCGAGCCCTGCCGTCTTGCCTCATCCCAGAAAGGAAGCCGCTCTCCGGTCGGGTTCGCGCAACGGTAAAAACTTGGAAATTCATACCCGGAGCGTCAAATTGCCGAGCATGCAACGGAATATCCCCGCATGGCTTCGTGAAGCCGTTTTCTACCAGATTTACCCGCAGTCATCTTAAGATGCGAACGGTGATGGCATCGGTGACGTGCCGGGGGTTGTGGCCAAGTTGCCGTATTTGCCGTCTCTGGGGGTGACGGCTCTGAGGTGGAATCCGATCTTTGTCTCGCCGTTTGGGGATGCCGGCTACGACGTGGCAGATTTTCGTCAGGTCGCTCCGCGTTACGGCACTTTCGAGGATGCGGTGCGACTTTTTCAAGAAGTGCACCGTCTGTGGCTGAGGGTGATGTTGGATTTAGTTGCTGGTCACACTTCGGTGGAACATTCCTGGCTACGGGCGCAGTCCGCGTGAGCAGCGTGGGATTCTCGCAATCCTGCTTACTTTACCGGGAGTGCCATTTATCTATTACGGGGACGAAATCGGACTGCGCTATCGGGATGACTTGCCGTCCAAAGAGGGAGGCTACGGGCGAACGGGCACTCGCACTCTGATGCAATGGGAGACGACGGCTTCCAACCTTGGTTTTTCCCCGGCTTCACCGGCACAACTCTATCTGCCGGTAGATGCTTCACCGGACGCTCTCACTGTAGCCACGCAAAACGCAGATCCAGCATCGCTGTTGCACCATACCCGACGGTTGTTAGCCCTGCGTCGGCAATTTTCTGCCTCGGCAACGACGGAGATTTCTCTCCCTTGGGCATGAGCTCGGACGAAAGGCTTTTCGTTTATCAGCGTTCCGATGAGAAAGCTCGCTTTGCCATCGCGATCAATCCGGATGCCGACTCACGGTCCCTGGAGCTGCCTGCGCTTGCCGGAGCAGCCTCAGTCTTAGGCGAAGGCAGCACCCTTTTGCCCAGCGGACAATTGGTTCTCGAAGGATGTTCCTGGGGCATTATGCGCCTGCCTTGAGGCGTGGCAGGGAGGCAAGGTTCTTTGGACCTCTGCTGCGGGGAGGTAGAAGCGGTCTTTTACGACGGGGGTGCGACGCCCCAAGAGCCGAGGTTTTGGCCTTCTTGCCAATAGGCCGTGACTACCCGCAGCAGCGGATGAGCAGGGTGCCCGCGCAGCCCCAGGCGCAGCAGTTGTTCCGACCACTCCAGGGCCTCGATTGGAAATTCCCGCCCGAAAGTCCACGGGCCGGAGGCAGTCGTGGCTCCTGTGGCATCTTGAGCCATAACTTCCGGAGTCGGAACCCCGCAAAATCCGAAGTCCTCCGGAAAGCGAAATCCTGCGGCCCACACGCGATAAAACATCCCGCCGGGAAATCCCACCACGACCTCCGGCTGAACCTGCCGCGGCCATTCCGCTGCTTCCGGGGATAACGCTTCGTTTCTCTGCCCGACTCGATACCAGGCGATTTCACGGCCTGCGCGTGCTTCCTCCCGATGCAGCAACACCGCTGCCAAACGCGCTCGCTTATCCTCCAGCTGCTCAGTTTTCTCCAGAATTACCGCCAAGCGCTTGACCCCGCGTTTCTCCAACTGTTGCAGGGCCTCGTCCATCATGCGTGCCGGACTATCGCGCGCACAGCTAACTCCCCTCGGCTCCAAGGTGACGATTCAGAACTTCCGGAGTAATTTTTCCAATTTCTCCAGGCCATCTACCCAAGTGCGGCCTTCGGTCTGCAGGGTGTTGAAAATGAATCCGTCAAAGTCCTGGTGCCTCCACAAGCGCAGGGCGGTGGGCAGTTCTTCATCGGTTGGAGTGGGCAGCTGAGCAAACTCCTAGCCCCTACTGACGAAAAAACTCCTCTCTGGCTGAGGATGGCCCTCGAGCAGCCCCAAGCGCACCCGTCGAGTTTCCACTCGTCCGCATAGGCGGCGCCTGGCCATGAGGGCGGCAACGGCATCCCGCTCGTAAGCCATGGCCCGCGCCACGGCCCGCACGCAGGCGCGCGTGGCCGGTGCGACCTTATGGCTATCGCGCAGGGCCAGCGAGACCGTGCATTTCGAATCCCCGGCCCCTGCCGCTACGGCATCCAAATTCGGTCGCACGGCTTCATTTCCCAGTCGAGAACCACTGATGCAACTTCATCCTGCTGCTAAGTTGCGGGCACAAATGGCAGATGGCAAATCTTTCTCGGGCTCACCTACGATGCTGGGCGTTCTTCCTGGGGGGCTGGGCCTCTTTTCTCGCCCAGCCAGCTCTCATGCGCCTCTGTGGGTCAGGGGCGGGCGTTTTGGTGCTGCTGATTGTCGAAGAAAAAACTCTCCCCGTCGTGGGGCAGGAAGACCTCTTGCGTGAGCGGAAGGGCTTCGTCCAACTCGCGCCCCAGGTCCGGGTGGGCAGAGGGAATGTGCTCTGCGACATGCACGATGAGGAGCAGATTCAGCGGGATTGAGAGCAGCAGTTCCTGCAAGGCTTCCGGTGTGATGTGCGATAACTCGGTGATGAGAATTTGCGTTGGAGAAGAAAGCGGCGCGCGCAGGTCCTCTACCGAGCCAATATCGCCGCTTAGAACCAACCGACCGATGGGAGTTTCCACGGAGAACCCGAAAGACGAGCGACCGTTTTTGTTATCGTGGCTGGTGAGGAAAGGGCGCAGGGTGACTTCGCCGAGCCTATGAGGAGCGTCCGGTTGCAAATCATGCCAGCGAAGCAGGAAGCCGATGCGCTCGGGGCGCAAAGCCAGGGCTTCCAACCACGCTTGCAGGGCTGGGCGCAAGAAGCCCGGGAGGAAGACATCCAGGGGTTCCGTGCGTCCGAGCGAGCGACAGGCCTGCACTAAGGAGGGAAATCCCCCCACGTGATCCGGGTGCGCGTGGGTCAGGCAGACAGCATCCAAACGCAGCGGAGAAAGTCCGGCTTTAGCCAAAGCCAGGGCGCAGGGTTCTCCCGCATCGAGCAGGATGAAGCGTTCACGATACTCCAAGAGCAGACTGCTTCGCTGACGGAAGCAACGCCCGTCTCCCGATCCAGTGCCAAGAAAGCGCAGAGAAATTTTCATACCCCATTTTTCATGCGCACAATGCGTGCTCCGAGATCATTGAGCTTTTCATCAATCCGCTCATATCCCCGATCAATATGATAGACCCGGTTCACTTCCGTGACTCCATCAGCCACCAGTCCCGCCAAGACGAGCGCTGCGGAGGCCCGCAGATCGCTGGCCATCACCGGTGCCCCTTCCAGCGGCTTGCCGCCATGAATAATCGCTGTGCCATCGTTGAGCTCAATTTCTGCCCCCATGCGTTTGAGTTCCGCCACGTGCATGAAGCGATGGGGAAAAACGTGGTCTGTAACCACACTGATGCCCTCAATCTGGCAAAGCAAAGCGCACATCTGCGCCTGCATATCCGTTGGAAAAGCCGGGTAGGGAAGGGCTTCAACCCGCAGCGGCCGCAGATGTTCCCGTCCCTCGAAACGAACGAAATTATCGCCCACGGTGAACTTGAAGCCTGCTTCGCCCAGAGGTTGCAGCACCGCTTGCAAGTGGCGGGGATTCACCCGGGTGAGGGTCACTTTTTGCCCGCAGAGGGCAGCCGCGACGAGGAAGGTGCCGGCTTCGATGCGGTCTGGAATGACTTCATGTTCCGCCCCGTGCAGCTCGTCCACGCCTTCGATGGTAATTTGCCGCGTTCCGGCTCCCTCGATTTTGGCCCCCATCTTTTTGAGAAATTCCGCCAAGTCCACCACCTCGGGTTCCTCGGCCGCACTATCAATAATCGTCGTTCCTTTGGCTAAAACCGCGGCCATCATGACATTTCCCGTGCCTAGAACGGTGGAGCCAAATTTGCTTCGCAAGGTCACTTCCGCCCCGCGGAGCTGCGGAGCCAGCACTCGCACATTGCCGGCACGCACCGACACTGCCGCCCCCAACGCCTCAAACCCGCGCAGATGTAGATCAATCGGACGGTCCCCGATCACGCAACCCCCGGGCAGACTCACCGTGGCTTCTCCCTCGCGTCCCAGCAACGGTCCCAACACACAGACGGAAGCTCGCATCTTTCGCACGATATCGTATGGCGCGGTGGTGCTGATTTGTCCCGCTTGGATGCGCACAGACCCACTGGCTCGTTCCACTTCGCAGCCCAGCCTCCCGAGAATGGTCAGCATGTAGTGGATGTCGCTCAGATCCGGCACCCGATGCAGCGTGCAAGGTTCCTTCGTTAGCAGCGTGGCTGCCAAAATCGGCAGGGCAGAATTTTTCGATCCGCTGATCCTTACCGATCCATTGAGCGGCTCCCCTCCATGCACAAGAATCTTATCCATTTGGCAACAAATCCTTCCCCAGCTTTTTCACCCTGACCAGCCAGAAATGCACCTGGAAAACAGTTCCAGAACCCCGCTTTGGTCCCAAAAAAACGATGGTGCCAGAGGAGGGAATTGAACCCCCGACCAAAGGCTTATGAGTCCTCTGCTCTACCCCTGAGCTACTCTGGCGATGCGGAGGAAAATGGCATCACCCATCCAAGCCTGTCAACGCCGAAGGTGCAGAAGGCCAAATCTAGGAAAAGAGCTGGGAGCTTCTTCTTCCGCAGCTTTGGAACTGTTCAAAAAATTCCTTGTGTGGGCAATTGTTCCCCGCTCGGTTTTGGCCTATGGTTGAGGTTGTGAAACTCTCTCCCCCCCCGTTGAAAATGGTTTCCACGTCGGCCCCCAGGCTTTCCTTGGGGTGTGCCGGGTGTCGGTTCCGTGCATTTACTCTCATTGAGCTCTTGGTGGTGATTGCCATTATCGCGGTATTGATTGGTTTGCTTTTTCCGGCGGTGCAAGGCGCGATGGAGTCGGCCCGCCGGGCCAAAGCCAAGAACGACGTGGTCATGCTGGCGATGGCTGTGAAGGCCTACCAAACCGAATACGGACGTCTGCCAACCAAGAAAGTTTCCCGCAGTGACATTGAGGAGGCAAGTGATGGTTGGTTCCAAAACAACAACGATCAAATCATGCGGGTTCTAATGGGGGAAAATTTCCAAGACCTGAATCCCCGGAAAATAGTCTTTTTTGAAGGGCGTCCGGCGAAGGGGACACCGCCAAAGGATGGCGTGGGAGAGGATATGAAGTTTTATGATCCCTGGGGAACGCCCTATGCGCTGAAAATGGATACCAGCTACAACAACTCCCTGGAGTATTATGGGGTGAATCAGGAAAACAATTTCCGCACCACGGTGATAGCGATCAGCTTTGGGAAAAACAAAAAGCAGCAAGATCCCGGGAAAGCCACCGACTCGAATGGGAGGGTGGATGATCTGGTAAGCTTCCAATAAGCGCGAACCTGCGGCTCAGAGTATTTTGTAGCGGGAGAGATCTTGTGAGTCCACCAGCCCGATGGGACGGCGCTGGGAATCAATAATCACGAGGTCATCAATGCGGTGGGAGCGCATCACGGCAAGCACCTCAGCAGCGAGCTTGTCGGACTCGAGGGTGATGGGGTGCGGAGTCATGAATTCCCCCACCGGTCGGTGGGCCAGATCGGGGTGTTGCGGGAAGTGTCGGGCGAAATCGCCGTGGGTGAAAATGCCGGCCAAGGTGCCATCCGGATGAACCAAAACCGCCGCGCCGGTGCGCAGTCGGGTCATGGATTGAATGACTTCGAGGACGGAGGTCTGGGGGGAGAGGAGGGGGATTTGTTCTGCGGGGCGCATGATTTCCCGCACTTTGAGGAGGAGGCTACGGCCGAGGCTCCCACCGGGATGGAACTTGGCAAAGTCCTCTTTCCGGAAGCCGCGGGCCTCCAGCACGACCATGGCCAAGGCATCGCCCAGTGCGAGCATGGCCGTGGTGCTGGAGGTCGGGGCCAAGTTCAGCGGGCATGCTTCCCGCTCCACCGACACATCAAGGACTACGGCGGCGGCGCGACCAAGTGAGGAGTCTGGTTTGCCGGTGAGGGCGACGATTTGCACGTCAAAGCGTGCCAGAGCTGGCAGGAGGTTTAGAAGCTCGACGGTCTCTCCGCTGTAGCTGAGGGCGAGAATCACGTCCCCATCGGCGATGAGTCCCAGATCACCATGTAAGGCGTTGAGGGAATTTAAGACCACAGCCGTGGAGCCAGTGCTGGTGAGTGTGGCTGCGATTTTCTCCCCGATATGGCCGGACTTGCCGACTCCGACGACCACGATTTTTCCTTTGCGCTCCACTGCCTGCTGAAGGAGTTCTACGGCTTGCACGAACCGCTCGTCGAGACGGTCGGAGACCCGCTGCAGGGCCTCGATTTCGGTTTGCAAAACTCTCCGGGCGCGCGACAGCCACTGCTCCGAGGTGCTCATAGGTTGGAAGCAGCGGGGGCGTCGAGCTGCTTGATCACTGTGGTGAGATAGACGGGCTCGGGGTGGAGATGGCGGTATTTGGTGATTTCTTTTTTCTCCAGGACTTGGAAGCCGTAGCGTTCAAACAGCCGGGCTCCGCGGCGGTCTTCGAAGGTGACGATCTGACCAAAAACCGCCCGCTCTCCGTGTTGGCGCAGATAATTGAAGTAGGTGGAAAGCAGCAGGCGTGTGCCGGCGACGCTCTGCACTTCGGGCAGGAGATTGAAATGGAAGTGGGCCGTGCGGCGGGGGGCGGCCGGGATTTCGCGCCAAGAGTTGCGCAGAACCCACCCAATGAAATCCCGGGTGGCCCGGTTGTAGCGGGGGTAACGTTTCATGCCTTTGAGGAAAAGCACGATATTATGCCAGAGTCCGTGGATTTGCTGGAGGTAGGGACGGCGCGAGCCGAGGAGGTAGCCTTTGACTTGGCCATCGTGTTCAACTACGAAAGAAGACTCCGGCTCCCAATCGGTGTAATAGTGGGTGAGGTAGTCGGCGAAGAGTTCACGGTCCTCGAAGACGGGATCAATCGGCCGACCGAGGAAGCCGGTTTCGCAACAGAGATGACGGATAGCCGCACGATCCCGAGGTTCGTAAGGCCGAACCAGCGGGAGCGCGGAGGATGCAGAGGAATCAGGGGACATAATGGGCGCAAGTCTCTTCGTAGGCTTGAAACAGGCGGGAAAAGACCGCATCCCAAGAATATCGCGAGCGCACCAAAGCGGAAGCCTTTTTCCCGGCGGCTTGGGGCGCTTGGGCGGCGAGCTTGCCGATGGCCTCGGCCAGGGCCTCGGGGCAATTCCGGGCTGCCCAGTGCGTTTGGTCGGTAAAGATAATCCGGTCCATGTAGCTACCGCGGATGCCGACGACCGGCGTGCCACAAGCCTGGCTCTCCAGGGTGACTAAGCCGAAAGTTTCTTGGACACTGGGATGCACGAATAAGTCAGCAGCGCGATAATAGGCTGCGAGCTCTTCGGGATCGGAGCAGTAGGGATGCCACAGCACGCGCCCAGTTTTATCTTGGACCTGCTTGAGCAAGGGGCGCTGGGTGCCGTCGCCAAGCACTAGGAGTTGGAAGCGTTCTGGTGCGGCCGCGTGCAGGATTTCAAAGGCCGCAAAGAGCGTGCGCACATTTTTCTCCGCCGCCAGGCGCCCGGCGTAAAGCAGCAGGCAAGTCTCGGCGGCAACACCCAGTTTGGCGCGGGTTTGTGCCCGTTGCGAGTCATCGGGAAAGAAGACCCCGGGATCCACTCCTAGGTCGGTGAGGGCCACATTTTCCACTCCCCAGGATTGCAAAACCCGTGCCAGCGCGGGGCTGGGCACGAAGGTTTTCTCAAAGTGATTGTAGAGGGCACGGATGTATTTTTCGGCGACGTCTTGGGCGATTTGCTGACCGATTTTTCCAAAATACTTGGCCACCGAACGCAGGTAGGCTTCGGGAAAGTGGGAATGGTAAAATGCCACCGTAGGAATACCTAGGGAGCGCCCGGAGATAACGGCTTTCCAGGCCACCTGATACGGATCCCCCGACTCGATCAGGTCCGGTTTTTCTTCTTCGAGGATTCGCTCGATGGCTCCTAACTGCAGGAGGACGCGATAGCGCGAGGTGCGGGAGACCAGCGGGCTGCGCAAACTGTAAACCGTGGACGGGCCATCGGTGAGCCGACTGTCTTTTTCCCCGGGAATAATCAGGATATGCCGATCGGCCGGTCGGGCGCGGCGCAAGTAAGCCACCTTTTGTTCAAGGTAACGCCGCACCCCACCGCTCACCGGGGAGTAGAATTGCGTCAGGTCACAAAGTTTCACGGGTGAACCGCGCGGGGCTAGCAGACCTGAATGGCAAAGGAAAGCATTCCGGCCTGCACCGGAAACCTCTCTCTAGATAGCCCGGACGAGCAGCGTGCTGTTGTGGCCTCCGAAGCCGAAGGAATTGCTCAAAGCCACCCGCACGGGATGTTCGCGGGCGTGCCCGGGGACGCAATCCAAGTCGCACTCCGGATCGGGATTTTCCAGATTGATGGTCGGTGGCACGATACCATCTCGCAGTGCCAGCACCGTGGCGGCTAATTCGACTCCACCTGCGGCACCGAGAAGATGTCCGGTCATGGATTTGGTGGCTGACACGGGAATTTTTTTTGCCCGGTCTCCGAGGGCGAGTTTGATGGCTCGGGTTTCGCAGATATCGCCAAGCGGGGTCGAGGTGGCGTGAGCGTTGACGTGATCCACCTGCTCCGCTGTGACTCCGGCGTGTCGCATGGCGATATTCATCGCTCGCGCCGCGCCTTCGCCCTCCGGCATCGGCTGTGTCATGTGGTAAGCGTCACCCGTGCAGCCGTAACCGGCCAATTCACAGTAGATGCGTGCGCCGCGTTTGCGGGCATGTTCGTATTCCTCGAGCACCATGATACCGGCCCCTTCGCCCATGACAAAGCCGTCCCGGTCGCGGTCGAAGGGACGCGAAGCGCGTTGCGGCTCATCGTTTCGGAAGCTAACGGCTTTCATCGCGGCAAAGCCCGAGATTCCCAAAGGCGTGATGGTGGCTTCGGCTCCGCCGGCAAGGAATAAATCCGCATCGCCGAACTTGATGATGCGCCAAGCTTCACCCAGGCAGTTGTTGGCCGTGGCGCAGGCAGTGACGATGCACATGTTAGGGCCGCGAAGATCGTATTCCATCGAGACCAAGCCGCTGGCCATGTTGCTGATCATCATGGCGATGGTGAACGGAGAAACCCGGGATGGCCCTTTGCTCATGAGGCGCTGGGCTTCTTCTTCCATGCTGAAAAGTCCGCCAATACCACTTCCAATCATCACCCCGAAGCGCTCGCGGTTGCAGCGGTCCAGGTCGAGACCGGAGTCTTCCAAGGCCATTTTAGCCCCGGCCATGGCAAATTGGCTGAAGCGATCCGTGCGCTTGGCGCTTTTGGGATTTTTGAAGTATTGCGCCGGCTGGAAATCCCGCACTTCCCCGGCAATTTTGCAATCGAAGTTGGTGGAATCGAAAGCCTCGAAGCGCCGGATGCCACTTTCTCCGGCCAACAAACTCCGCCAGAAAGGCTCCAATCCGATGCCGTTCGGGGAGACCACTCCCATGCCTGTGATTACTACGCGTCTTTCATTCATGATAAAATCGTCGGGTGGGGGAAAAGCAGAAGGTCAAGAGAGCGGCTGAGCTGGTAACTTGGCAATAAAAAATTGACCGGGTGGGGCTAAAACTTGGCCGGTCCCTGTGGTTGCGGCCTCTCGCGGGATGCGCGAGGTGATCTTATTGGGATACCCGCATGGGCATCAACACGTAGAGGAAAGGCGTTTTGATTTTGATGACCCCAGGGCTCATTTCATCAATGAGATCCAGATAGACTTCCTCATCGGAAAGATTCCGCAGCGGGTCCATGAGGAAATCCGGATTGAAGGCGATGGAAAACTCCTCCCCTTTGTAAACTGCGGAGATGGACTCTTTGGCCTCGCCGACTTCCGGGGTATTGGCCGAAATATCAATGTTGTTCTTGGAGAAGGTCAGGCGAATGCTGCTGGTTTTGTCGGTGCTG
The DNA here is from genome assembly GCA_964595865.1 of uncultured Chthoniobacteraceae bacterium. Lineage (GTDB taxonomy): Bacteria > Verrucomicrobiota > Verrucomicrobiia > Chthoniobacterales > DYNR01 > CAZQRL01. The sequence continues at coordinate 252,237 of CAZQRL010000001.1, read as the reverse complement.
AGCAGAGCCACGCGGTGCACACAGCTTAAGAAAGCTTCCCGTTCGAGGGTGATGCGCTCCCGGGGTTGTCCGGGGATGACCTGCCGGTAGTTCGGGTAGTTGCCATCCACGCGTTTGCTCAGCAGGAAGGAGCCATTGAGGTCAAAGGCCACGTGGTTCTCGCTGGCGCGAATGATGACTTCGCCGTTTTCACCCAGGAGCCGCTGGAGCTCATTGATGGCTTTGGTGGGAACAATGATGTCACTTTCCAGGCTTTGTGGGAACTCCACGTCGGTTTCAAAGAGAGCCAGACGGCGGCCATCCGTGGCCACTAGGGTGAGCTTGTTGTCCTTGAAGGCAAAAAGAATCCCATTCAGCACATAGCGGGTATCATCCATCGAGATGGCATAGGAGGTTTTCTTCAAACCATCTTTGAGCTCGCTTTGCTTGAGAGTGTATTCCTTGGTTTCGCTGAGAGAGGGAAAGGCTGGAAATTCCTCGCTGGCGAGTCCGTAGATTTTGAAGTAGCTGCCGCCGGAGCGAATGGTGCTGATGTTTTTGCTATCGGTCTCGATGGAAATTTCCAAGGAAGGAAGCTCGCGCACGATTGCCGAGAGCCGCCGCACTGGTAGGGTGGTGCTGCCGGGTTTTTCGACCTGCGCCGGAACGCTGCAGCGGACACTCACATCCATGTCGGTGGTCGTGAGGGTGAGCCCGTTCTCTGTCGTTTGGATGAGCACGTTGGCGAGGACGGGCAGATTGGCCCGGCTGCTGACCACGTTTTGGGTGCGTTGTAGCCCTTCGAGAAAGGCCTCTTTGGCGACGGAGAATTTCATACAAACGAGAGTGGGGAAGCTAAATGGGAAGTTCTTAGCGAGGGCGGCAGGGCGTTGTCAAAAGCAAAGGCACCTTTGGGCATAGGAAATCGCGCTGGGAAGTGCATCCGGACACTCATCCAGCCGATTCGGTCGCGGAATCTTCGGGCTCATCTTGGTCATCGGAAATGACCCGGGCAACGGCTTGGAGTTTCTCTCCATCGGGCAAGCCGATGAGTTTTACGCCCATAGTGTTACGGCCGGCTTCGCGGATTTCTTTCACCCGGGTGCGCACCATCTGCCCTTTGGTGGTGATGAGCATGATCTCATCCGCATCGGTGACCGTGAGGGCTCCGATGACGTAGCCGGTCTTTTCGCCGGTTTTCATGGTGATGATACCTTTGCCGCCGCGCGCTTGACTGCGGTATTCCTCGAAGGAAGTGCGTTTGCCGATGCCGTTCTCTCCGGCCACCAGCAAGGTGGCATCCGGGCGAACCAGTGCGATGCCGATGACGCGGTCGCCTTTTTCCGGACGGATGCCCCAGACCCCGACAGTAGCGCGCCCCTGATCGCGCAGTTGCCCTTCATCAAAGCGCAGACTCATGCCATGGTAGGTCACCAAAACGACTTCATCCTGGCCGGTGGTCAGGACGGCATCAATGAGCTCATCCCCTTCTTCGATGTTGATGGCAATAATGCCCCCTTTGCGGATGTTGGCAAAGTCGGCCAGGTTGGATTTTTTCACGATGCCGGACTGGGTGGCAAAAAGGATGTGCAGATGCGGATCCCAGGTTTCGTCCGCTCCACCGGGACCACTGGATTTTTTCGCGGGGATGCGAATCGTGGCGGCAATTTTTTCGCCGGGTTGGAGGTCGAGGAAATTCGCCACCGAGCGCCCTTTGGATGCGCGGCTCATCTCGGGAATCTCGTAGACCTTTTGCACATAGACCCGCCCGCCCTTGGTAAAGAACATCAGGTAGTCGTGGGTGGAGGCAGTGAAGAGATGCTCGACAAAATCACGCTCCTGCGCCTCTCCGACCGATTCGCGGGTGGCCATGCCGATGACGCCTTTGCCGCCGCGTTTTTGCGAGCGGTAGGCGCTGACGGCGGTGCGCTTTATGAAGCCGCCATGAGTGATAGTGATGATGCAGCCTTCGTTGGCGATGAGGTCTTCAATATTTATCTCACCTTCCTCGGGCACGATTTCAGTGCGGCGGGGCTGACCGTGCTTCGCGGCCAAGGTCTGCAACTCCTCTTTGATAATACGGAAGACCCGTTCCTCGCGGGCGAGAATGTCGAGAAGGTCTTTGATGGTCGCCAAAAGTTCATCGTATTCAGCTTTGACCTTGTCCCGCTCCATCCCGGTGAGCTGGTAGAGGCGCAATTCCAAGATGGCGTCCACCTGGCGATCGCTGAAACGGTAGAGCCCCTCTTCGATGCGGGCCTCGCTGCGGATGAGGATGCCGAGCTGCTCGATTCGCTTGCGGGGAAACTCGTAGGCCAAGAGGCGCACCTTGGCCTCTTCGCGGTTCGAAGAGTCGCGGATGATGCGGATGAAGTCGTCGAGATGGGCCAGGGCAATAAGAAATCCTTCCAGGCGTTCGGCGCGGTCTTCTGCGGCGTTGAGCAGGAAACGGGTGCGCCGGAGCACGACCTCGCGGCGGTGCTCAATGTAGCACTGGATGGCCTCTTTGAGGGACAGAAGCTTCGGCTTGCCGTGATCAATCGCCAACATGCTGGCGGCAAAGGAGCTTTCCAGCGCGGTGTGCTTGTAGAGGTTGTTGATGACGACCTTCGGCACGGCATCGCGCTTGAGCTCCACGACGACCCGGGTGTTTTCATCCGACTGGTCGCTAACGTTCGAGATATCGGTGAGGATTTTTTCATTCACCAGCTCCGCGATGCGGGAGACTAAGTTGGCGCGATTGACGCCGTAGGGGATCTCGGTGATGACGAGTTGTTCCCGCCCGCCTTTGACTTCTTCGACTCCGACCCGGCCCCGCACCCGGATGGATCCGCGACCGGTCTCAAAGTATTGGCGAATACCGCCAATCCCGCAGATGATACACCCAGTCGGAAAGTCCGGACCCTTGATGTAGTGCAGGAGCTGCTCGACCGTAATGTCGGGATTGTCAATCTGGGCGCAGGTGGCGGCGCAGACTTCGGCCAAGTTGTGCGGAGGAATATTAGTGGCCATTCCGACGGCGATGCCGGTGCCGCCGTTGACAAGGAGGTTCGGGAAAGCGGCAGGAAAAACGGAGGGTTCGGTCAGGCGTTCGTCGTAGTTGGGGACGAAATCCACCGTGTTTTTGTCCATGTCATCCATCAAGGCGGCGCCGAGATGAGTGAGCCGGGCTTCGGTGTAACGCATCGCGGCGGGCGGGTCGCCTTCGACGGAGCCGAAGTTCCCTTTGCCTTCCACCAGGCGTTCACTCATTGCCCAAGGTTGGGCCATGTGCACGAGGGTGGGGTAGATGACGGCCTCGCCATGAGGATGGTAGTTCCCGGAGGTGTCGCCGCAGATTTTCGCGCACTTGATACTCTTGCGGCCCGGGAAGAGCGAAAGATTCTCCATCGCGTAGAGAATGCGGCGCTGGGAGGGCTTCAGACCATCGCGGGCATCCGGCAGAGCGCGGGAAATGATCACCGACATCGAGTAATCGAGGAAGGACTTGGAAAGCTCTTCCGCGACATCTACCGGTTCAATTTTTTCGTTGGCGTTATACATGGTTCGTAAAGGGCCGTTCGGGGGGAACTAAAAAGGAAGGAGAGGATAGTCCTAGGAGCTGTGTTGGCGGAGGAGCTGTTTTTCCACCGGCAAGGCCCTCGCACACAGGCGGTTGGTTTTTGTTCGCTTGGGTCTCAAAAGCTGGCAGGAGATCAGATATCGAGATTGCGGACGTTCAGAGCGTTGTCCTCGATGAAAATGCGGCGCGGTTCGACCACGTCCCCCATGAGGATAGTGAACATCTTATCGGCTTCGACGGCGTTGGTTTCATCGAGGCGGACCTTGAGCATTTTTCGTTTGTTCGGATTCATGGTTGTCTCGTAGAGCTCCTTGGCATCCATTTCCCCAAGGCCTTTGAACCGCGTGACCTGGACGCCGCGTTTACCGATTTCTCGGACCTGTTGCAAAATTTGCGGAATGGCAAAAATCTCATGCCGCTTTTGGTTTTCTCCCTCGCCTTCGAGCAGGTGGAAAATGGGCGCTTCCTTCGCGGAGTAATGATCAATGTGCAGGCCTTTGCGATCGAGCTCGGCAATGAGCTTCTCGATCGCGTTCGATTCGTAGAGCTCGACCAAGCGGGCGCGTCGCGTGGTGCGCTTGCCGGACGGGGCGGGTGACGGGGCGCCGTTGGTCGCAGAATCCCCATGAGAGCTTTCGGCGGCGTCATCCTCAAAAAGGCTGAATTGCGGATGGCGGGCGGAGAACTCACGCACTTCTTCTTCGTTGTGAAAATACTCCACGGACTCCTCGTTGCCATCGCGGATCTTCACCAAGTAAGCCGGAAGCTTGCCAGATTGGCGGTTGCGGGATTCAAGATAGAGCTCGAAATCGCCTCCCTGGCGAATGATAGCTTGGCTGTGCTTCTCAAGCTTTTCGAGCAGCGTGAGGATGTCTTTGAGTTGGCTGCTGCTGAATTGCTTCTGGTCGGCCAGATGCACCAGCTTGACCTCGTCGGCTCCGAGGTCAATGAGGATGCGATTGAGTTGGGCATCGTCATCCACATACTCCTCCCGCTTCTTGCGCTTGATCTGATAGAGCGGGGGCTGGGCAATATACACGTGCCCGCGACGAACCAACTCGGGCATCTGCCGGTAGAAAAAAGTCAGCAACAGGGTGCGAATGTGGGAACCGTCCACGTCGGCATCGGTCATGATGATGATGCGATGGTAGCGCAGCTTGGCTAAATTGAAGGCCCCTTCTTGATCGCCATCGCCAATGCCGGTGCCAATGGCCGTGATCATGGTCTGAATTTCGTTGTTTTGCAGGACCTTGTCCAAACGGGCCTTCTCGACGTTGAGGAGTTTGCCACGGATGGGCAGGATGGCCTGGAAGCGGCGGTCGCGGCCTTGTTTGGCCGAGCCACCGGCGGAGTCCCCTTCGACGATGTAGAGTTCGGTGAGGGAGGGATCCTTCTCCGAGCAGTCGGCCAGCTTGCCGGGGAGACCGCCGCCCGTTAGGGCGCTTTTGCGCACCGTTTCGCGGGCTTTGCGAGCGGCTTCCCGGGCCCGGGCCGCCGTGAGGGCTTTCTCCACCACTTTTTTCGCCACGGCGGGATTTTCTTCGAAGTAGTTCATTACCCCTTCGTAGGTCACCGAGGAGACGATGCCCTCCACATCGGGATTCACCAGTTTGACTTTGGTCTGGCTCTCGAATTTTGGGTCCGGGTGTTTGAGATTCAGCACACAGGTCAAGCCCTCGCGGACATCGTCGCCGGTGATGGTCGGGTCTTTTTCCTTAAGGAGGCTGTTTGCCTTGGCGTATTGATTGATGGCGCGGGTGAGCGCGGTGCGGAAGCCGGTGGAGTGGGTGCCACCATCCGGGTTGGGAATGGAGTTGGTGTAGCACAGGATTTGGTCGGTGAAGCTGTCGTTGTATTGCAACACGCAGTCGAGATAGACCTCGTCCTCCCGGCCTTGGCCTTCAGGATCTTTGACCGTCGTGGTGCGCTTGCCGGAGAGCACAATCGGCTTGGGGTGGATGAGAACTTTGTTTTCCCCCAGCTGGCGAACGAATTCCGCGATCCCGTTTTTGTAGTAGAAGGTTTCGCTGCGGGGCTTGTGCGTCTCGTCCTCGCGTTCGTCGGTGAGGACAATTTCAATGCCGGGGTTCAGGAAGGCGAGTTCGCGCAGGCGGGTGGCCAGGCGATCAAAATCAAACTCCGTGGTGGTGAAAATCTCGCTATCCGGGAAGAAGCTGATGGTGGTGCCGGTGGACTTTTTGTTTTTGAGCTCTCCCAGCACGGTAAGCTTTTGCGTGGTTTTGCCCCGCTGGAAGGCCATGTGGTAAATTTTGCCATCCCGATGGACTTCGGCTTTGAACCACTCGGAGAGCGCGTTCACGCACTTCGCACCCACACCATGCAGACCCCCGGAATACTTGTAAGCCCCCTGGCCAAATTTACCGCCGGCATGCAGATTGGTCAGCACCAGCTCCAGGGCCGGCATTTTCCATTTCGGGTGCATGTCCACGGGAATGCCGCGACCATTATCTTTGATGCTTACTGAGCCATCCGCGTGGATGGTGACTTCCACCCGAGTGCAATACCCAGCCAGATGCTCATCAATCGAATTGTCGAGAACTTCAAAAACGCAATGGTGCAGGCCGCGTTCGTCGGTGTAGCCGATATACATGCCCGGCCGTTTGCGCACCGCCTCCAGGCCTTCGAGTTTGTCAATCTGGGCGGCCCCATAAGCCTGGGAAGATTGGATTGCGGTGGATGGAGTTTCGTCTGCCATGAAAATTGATTTTGGGAAGATTCTGCGCGACTCCCCGAGGGAATTCACTTAGGGGAGAAAACTATCCGCGGAGTCACCCGACGACAATCCTTTTTTAGCACGAAAGCCCCTTCCAATGCAGCATCTTGTGGAAAAAACCGAGTCGAACCACAAAATATGGAGTTGGCGTCGTGGGGTGGGGTGGTTGATTGCGGTCTTGGGGTTGATTGCCATCTTGGTGCTCTATGGAGAATTGAACAAGCGCCAAAATCCCGGACTAGAGCAGCCGGAGGGGTGGTATTTTGTGGATGCGGATTGCTACTCGCGGATGACGCGGGTGCGGCTGCTCGAGGAGGGACGGGGGCCGTTTTTGCGTTGGCATGATTTTGAGAATTATCCGGTGGGCCTCCGCCCGCATACGACAGCGCCGTTGGATTGGATCATCCTCGCATGGCATCGGCTCTGTGGCCGGTCGGCAGCCGCCTTGGACCGATCGGGATTTGAGATTTCCGCCTTACTGGGGGCGCTCTGGCTCTTGCTGGTTTGGGGCTGGGTGGTTAAGCTGCGCTTGCCCTACGGTTGGTGGGTATTGGGCCTCCTGGCGGTGTCTCCGGCGCTCTTGCATGCCTTTGCCTTCGGGCGTCCGGACCACCAATCCTTGGTGTTGCTATTTTGTGGCGCAGGATTGTTGGTGGAGATTCTGGGCTACGTGGAGCCTGGGCGCCAGCGCTGGGAGTGGGCCTCCGGGCTGTGCTGGGGGCTGGCTTTCTGGGTTTCTTGGTTCGAGCCGCTGGTGCTTCTCGGCTTGGTGTGGGGAGTGCGCGGTGGGTTGGCTCTGAGTGAGCGAGGTGCCCAGCCGGGCGGGGTGCATGCCTTTGGGAGCTGGAGAAGCTATGTGCTTACGGGGTTGATCGCGCTGGGGGTCTTGGTGCTAGAGGGTTTGCCGGGAACGGGATTACCTTCGGAGTTGCAGGGGGCCTTTTTTCGGTGGTCGGCGGCGATTGGGGAACTACAATCGGCGAACCCTTGGGGATTGCTGGCGCGCTGGGGAGGCTGGGCCACGTGGATGGTTTGGCCCGGGTTGGTGGTGGCCCTGGCATGGCGGAGTCGGAGTGGGGGCGGGACGCGGAGTATTCTCTGGTTGTGGCTGGTTCTCTGGGTGGTCTTAGCGGCCCTGACGGCCTGGCATATCCGGTGGGGCTATTTCCTGGTGCTGGTCTCGTTGCTGGCGTTGCCGTGGGCTTTGGCATGGCTGCGGTGGCGGTGGCTGGGGTATCTGGTTTTGCTGGCCGGTTTTTGGCCTTTGGCGGCGGAACTTGAGCGCACCTTATTTCCCGAAGGAGCAGCCCGGGTGCAGCGCGAGGATCAGATTTTGGAAATGCGCCAATTGCGCCAAGCGGCTGGTTTTCTGCGCGAGCAGCCGCCGGGGGGACTGCTGGCAACTTGGTGGCAGACCCCGGCCTTAGTCTATTGGTCCGGACACCCCGGAGTCGGCGGAAGTTCTCATCAGAGCCTCCCCGGAAACTTGCTCGCGGCGGAAGTTTTCCTTGCGGCCAGTCCGGAGGAACTCCTGCGAGCCCAGGCAGTCCTGCGGGAGCGGAGGGTGCGCTATTTGTTGATGGGCGACAGTGGGCGGACGTTGGCGCAAGCGCGGTTACTGCTGCCCGAGAGGGTGCGTTTGGGGGAAGAGTCGCCCTTGGGGCAGATCTTGGACCGTTCGCCCTCCCGAGCGCCGGCTTGGTTAGAGCCTCTGCTGCTGAGCCCGGCGATGAAAATTTACCGGGTCAGCGAGTAAGGACTATGCCAAAGCACGGATTTCCTGCTCGGAAAGGTAGCAACCCGGATCTGCGGCCCAGGCATCGCCAGTGCGCTGCCAAGCGCGCACCCGAAATCCACCGCCGCAAAGCCCGAACCACCGACATTCTGCGCAACGACCACCGACGGGGCGCGGCTTTTGTCGCAGCCCTAAAACAGTTGGATGTTGGGTCTGGGTCCAGATCTCGCTAAAGGGACGCTCCTTGACGTTCCCCAAGTTGATGGACTGCCAAAATTGATCTGGGTGGACGTTGCCCTGGGTATCAATGTTGCCAATGCCGGTGCCGGAGCTATTGGAGGCTCCACCATTCCAAGCCAGGAGCTCGCGTGCTTTCTCTGCACGCGAGGGATCCCGTTCTTCAAGGCGCATCAGGAGATATGCGGCATCGGCGGGCTGATCCACGGTGAGCACTTCCCGAGGCGAGCCGGCCGCATGCCAATGCTCGACTCGGTCCATAATCAGATCAAGGGCGCGGCGGGACTGCTCCGGGGCCAAGGTTTGCAAATCCGCTCCGCGTCCGCTGTAAACCAAGTGGTAGAAACAAACGCGGGGCACATCTTCCTGTTCGATAAAGTCCAGGATGCGTTCGATTTCCGCGACCGTTTGGCGTGTCAGCGTGAGGCGCAAACCGACTTTTTGGCCTACCTCGCGACAGTTGCGAAAGGCGGCCAATGCTTTGGCGAAAGCTCCACTCCGGCCCCGGAAACGGTCGTGGACGTCTCCGATGCCATCCAGTGAGATACCCACGTAAGAAAAGCCGATGTGTTTGATACGGGCGGCAGCGTGAGGTGAGATGAGCGTGCCGTTGGTCGAGAGAGTCAGCCGCAGGCCAAGGCTGCGGGCATATTCGGCCAAGTCGAAAAGCCGTGGACGGAGCAGCGGTTCTCCGCCGGAAAGCAATACCGCCGGCACTCCGAACGACGCCAGATCCTCCAGCACCGCCCGACACTGGGCGTCGTCGAGTTCGCCGTCATAATGGCAGTTGGTCGAGTCGGAGTAACAATGCATGCAGCTAAGGTTACAGCGCCGGGTAATGTTCCAAACAACCACGGGGCGACGTTCCGCCGCAGTGCGCGGGGCACCATGGCCACGGCCATATCGGAGCGCGTCAGCTGGCTGGTCAATACCACAGAGGAGAGAGGTGAGGTTAATCATGTTGAAAGAAAAGTGGGCCAGGTGGGATCTTGGCCTGGTTGGTAGGGACAAAGTGGCTCTTCAGCGAGGTAGTTTCCCGTGATGGCGTAGGCGCGGGCCCGCGAGCCTCCGCAGACCCGGCGGAAGGGGCAACGACCGCATTTCCCTTCCAGCAAGCGATCATCCCGCAAAGCTCGGAAGATCGGAGAATCGCGGTAGATTTTTTCCAGGTTGTCTTCTGGAACTTTGCCGCAAGGCAGGGGCAGAAAACCCGAAGGAAAAACCTCGCCTCGATGGGAGATGAAAACAAACCCTTTACCATCGCCCACACCTTGCAAACGCAATGAAGCCTCGGGCGGTTGGTGCTCTCGCTGGAGGAGAATTCTCCGGTAATGATGTCCCTCAGTCGTCTTCACCCCACAGGGTGCCGTGCGGGAAAAATCCGCTAATTTGCCAAAAAGGTCCTCGACTTCGGTAGCATTGAGCTGATCGCTCACGGTGGCCCGCCCGCTGGGAACAAGCAGGAAAATGCTCCACATCGTCGGGTTCAGCTGGGTGATCAAGTCCGTGAAGGCGGCAAATTCCTGATGATTCTGGCGCGAGAAGGTGGTGTTGATCTGTACGGAGAGCCCAGCCGCTTGGGCGTTTTCGTAGGCTTGCAGGGTGCGTTTCCAAGTCCCTGGCACACCGCGGAAGGCATCGTGAGTGGACTCCTCCGCGCCATCCAGGCTGAGGGAGATGGCCTGCAGGCCAGCATCACGCAAGGTCCGCAAGTCCTGCCGGAGCCACCGGGGCGTGGCACTCGGGCTCACCGCCACGCGCAGACCTTTGCGCGAGGCATAGGCGATGAGCTCCGGCAAGTCGGCCCGACAGGCCGGGTCTCCACCTGTAAGAATGAACAACTGCGGCTTTAGTTCCGCCACCTGGTCAATCACTCGCAGCGAATTCCAACGGCTCAACTCTTCCGGGCTAGGGCGCACTTGCGCCTCCGCGCGACAATGCCGACATGCCAGAGCACAGGCGCGGGTCACCTCCCAGACCACCATAAAGGGCCGCTCCGACCAATCCCCAAGCATCAGATGCCCGTGCGGTCGCCGTTTTCCAACTGCCCCCGGTCCCGCTGTTTTGGCGGCTTGCTCCCCTCCATCATTAAACATGACCCTGCTATCCCCTTTGTCGGGAAAAATCTCAAGCAAAAAGATGTCGAAGACCGAAAAGACTGCCGGGCGGCGTGCGGGGAGGGAGGTTAGCAGCTCCCGTTGGGGCTCGGGAGGGCCAGCGCGCTAGCTGAAGGTGAGGTTCTTGACTCCGGCTGCCGCCGCAGCATTCAGAACATCAATAACCCGTTCGTGACGGGCATCCAAGTCGGGCTTGATGATTACCGGATCTTTATCGCCAAAGCGGTCAATGGTATCCCGCAACCAATTCCGCAGCTGGGGCAGTTCGCGGCTGGTGGGGGTGTCCATGACTTGGTTGTTCAGGGAGACGGTGCCGTCCGGAAGGATGTCAATAATAATCGGGGTGGGGGGAGGACCTGCTAGTCCTGCGGCTCCGCGGCCACTGGGAAGGTTGATGTTCAGCTCCTTCTCGAGGATTTGCGATCCGGCAGAAGCCATGAAGAACAGTAGGAGCACGAAAACGACGTCCACCATGGGGGCAATTTGGAACCCCACATCTCCATCTTCTGACATTCCTCCACCAGCCATAGTATCTTGTTCTCCTTGGGTTTTTTAGGCGCTTTCTACGCCAAGCTTATTCCATTTCCTTGTCCACAACGCTGAAGGTGACGTTGCCAACGCCAGCGTTGCCAACGGACTCCAGCACCTTGCGAAGAAATTCGTAGCGCACCTGGCGATCAGCGCGAATGAGCACCCGAATGAGCGGGTTTTTCGCGACTTGGTTTTGCAACAAGCCAACCAACTCCGCCGGGCCATATTCCACGTCTTGAACGGTGATGGCGGTGGTATTGTTGATAGCGTTGTAGGCGATATTGATGATGACTTGGCCGGGGTTGTCTTTTGCTTCCTTCGCGTCTTTGGCCACCGGCAGATTGATTCCGGCATCGGACTGCAAGACTTCCGTGGTGCTGATGGACATGAAGAAGACCAACAGCACGAGCAGAATATCAATCATGGGCGCGATTTGAAACTCCGGATCGACCTCGGGTTCCGGCGGGCGCACGCGTTTCTTGAGCTTGCTGTGGGAGAGGTCAGACATCGGGGGAGTCGCCGACGATTGCAGGAGATTTTAGTTCCACTCCAAGGTGGCACCACAATGCGGGCAGGGATTCTGTCCGGCTTCGATCTGGCCATTGCAGATCGGGCAATTGGTGGTCAGGGCCATGGAAACTTTGTGGGAAACCCCTGCACGGGGAGTTGGGGCTCCGGCCCCCGCGTCGAAGTTTTCTCCAATTTTAATCCCTTCCAACTCGGCGAAGGGGATGTCTTCAATGAGGCGGTTGAGGTGATTGTCGGCATAGAGCACCACCGTGGCAGTGCGGTTGCGGAAATAGTAATAGAAGATAAATGCCGGGATAGCGAGGAAGAGACCGCTGGCGGTAGCCATGAGCACTTCCCCGATTCGCAGAGCGAGAGCCCGCGGGTCCGAAACCCCGGAAGAACCGAGAACGGCAAACGCGCCCATCATCCCAATGACCGTTCCCAGCAGCCCGATCATGGGAGCCACCACCCCAATCACCGAGAGGTAGCTGTTCTTGGTCTTGAAGACCTGGGCTTCACGCTGACCACATTCGATGAGGGCCATCTCGGCGGCTTCTTTGCCACGTCCTAAGCGCTCCAAAGTTCCAGCTAGGACACTGCCGAGATAGGACTTATTCGCTTTGGCGGTTTGCCAGGCTTCTTGGTAATTGCCAGCTTCGATAGAGTTTTTCAGGGCATCCACCAGAGCTTTGGGAGCCAGGGCCTCATTGCGCAACTGCAAGAAGAGCTGAATGATGAATGTCACCATCACCACCGAGGTGGCCAAGATACAAATCCAGATAAAAACAATGAGCGGGCCGCCGTGCAGGATGGTCTCGATGATGCTCATGGACTGGGGGTCGGCCCCTTCTTCTTCTGCGGCCAGGGCGGCGACAGGGAGGAGGGTTAGCAGTGGGAGGAGGAAACGGAGAGAGGCAGGGCGGGAAGTCAATTTCATAAGAAACAGCGTGATTTATTAGGAAAAACCTCTGGGGAAATCAAGGCACTACGACATTTTTCTCTTGGATTAAGAATTCGGCACGCTCGCGGGCTTTGGCGGTGGTGACCGGATCTTCAAAGAAAAGGGTGACGGTTCGCAGGTAGTCTTGCAGAGCTTCTGAGAGCTTGCCCTCTTGCTCGTTAATGAGGCCCATCAAATAAAACGCTTGGCCATAGGTCACGCTTTGCGAGGTGTCGGCCAATTTGGTTTGACTTCCCTTTTCCACCAGCGGAGCTAGCAGCGGCTTGGCTCCAAGGAAATTCTTCCGCTTGATGGCCAACTTGGCACGGAGGAGCGGGGTGAGTTCATCAGCATCTGGGTAGGCCCGGGTGAAGTTGGCCAGAATGGCCTCAGCTCCTTTGTCGTCGCCGGTTTCCAACTTGGCATCCACCAGGACCACGGCGGCTTGTTTGACCCAGGGGGTCGGCACGCCGAGGAAGGTATCCACCAGCGGGGTGAGGATCTTCGCCGTCTCAGCGGCCTGTCCCTTTTCCCAAGCGCCGAGGGCTTTTCCCCAGTCTGCGGGTGGCTCCATGCTGACGCTTTGCACTTCCGATAGAGGCACTGAGGTTTCGACTCTGCCAGCTCCAGCGGCACTGATCGCCAGACGAATGTTGGGGCCATTGACACCGGTGATTTTCCCTTCACGCCGCTGTCCGTTTTTCAAAGTCACGGAATCTTGCGCCAGGCATGGCAGGAGACCAGCGGCAAGAGCGATGGCCGCGAGAAGGCAGGTCGGAAGAAGTCGTGAAGAGAAAGGGTGGGAGGGGCTTGCGTTCATCAGAGCTATGGTTTATCCAAAACCGCTCCCGAAAGCAAAATCTTTCCCCAAGCGCCTTCATGATTACTACGCTCCGCAAACACCAACGTTGGCTGCTCCTCTTGGTGGCCATTCTCACCATCATTGCCTTCGCCTGGCTTTACAACACCACGGATACGGAGAAGCTCGGGGAAAACCAGGTCGCGCAGTTGTATGGCAAAACCATTTACCGACCGGAGATCGATCGAGCTGTGCGGCTGCAGCGATTGGCGGCTCTGCTGGGGATGGAGGAGTTTTTGCGCGACCTGAGTGTGACTGCCAGCAGTGAACAAACCATGTTGGAGGATTTCGTCTGGAATCTCCTGGTGCTGCGCCACGAGGCGGGAACGCTTTTTCTCAAACCGACCGACGAGCAGGTGCTGGAGGCGATCCGCACTTTGCCGGCTTTGAGCACGGATGGGCAATTCGACCGGGCCAAGTATCTTAATCTGCTGCAATCGCAGTTGGCCCCAAATGGCCTGACGGAGCGCCACCTCGAAGAGCTCATCCGCGATTCGTTGGCTCTCAAAATGGTGCGCCGATTGCTTGACTCCCCACTGCAAATCACCGCGCTGGAGGAAAAAGAGCTGCGCAAATCGCTGCAGCGAATTGATGCCAAGCTCATCGGTCTGGGTCCTTTGCAGGAAGTGGCCGGTGTGGAAGTGACGGAAGAGGAAGTCAAAGGCTTCTTCGAGTCGAACGCGGAAGGGATGAAAACACCGGAATATCGTCGGGTGGATTTTCTGCGTTTGGGACTCACGGAGGAAGAAGCAAAACTCACCGGACGAGAGCGCATTGAGGTGCTGCAAAAAGTGGCGGATCGCATGGCACGCATCGCAGAGGCAATCTCTGGGGGCACGTCCTTCCAGGCAGCGGCCCAGCAAGCCGGAATCGCCATCAGCGAGACGCCTTTTTTCGACCAGCAGGGTGCCACGCCAGGGGAAGATCCGACCCGCCCGGGTGGCAGCGCGGGCCTGCCCGCGAATGTCGTGCAGGAAGCCTTTCGCCTCGCCCATGCTGGAGCTGTTGGGGAGATTTTGCAGGATGGAGGGGATTTCTATTTGTTGAGCCTCAAGGAGGTTCAAGCCCCGCGCCCACTTACGGAGGCCGAGGCTTTCCCCCGGATTCGCGAGATGCTCACAGAACAGAAAGCCAGCTCTGCCCGGCAGGCCCAGGCGAATGCCATTCGCACTGCTCTCGAAGCGGCCCTGGCCTCGGGAAAATCTCTCGACGAGTTGGCCAAGGAGAAAAAACTCACCGTTCGGGAGTTGAGCGGGTTGGAGCCTTGGCGGCAGGGGATGGACGAAAATTCCTTTTACGCCCGGAGCGTGGCCGAGCTGGCACCGGGAAAACTCAGCCCGGTTTCCCGGGACGGAGAGGGATTCTACGTGCTCCAAGTCGTGGCCCGGCAGGAGCCTACTGCGGAATTGTTGGCCAGCGAGGGGGCGCGGATGCGGGAAGATTTACAGCAAAGCAAGCGCATGCTGCTGTTTGCGGAATGGCTGCGCAGCGCTCGTGAAGCCGCCAATCTCCGCTACTTCCAGCGCGGTTCCTGAGCTTGCCGCGCACCGTTTTTCCATGAGCGAAGTGGAGACTTTGTTTGATGATGCCAGCGGGGATGTGGCGGTGGGGGATTTGCATGCGGCGATTGAGAAATACCGTCGCTGCGTCACGCTAGAGCCGGATTTTTTCGATGGTTGGCATGCTTTGGGAATGGCCCTGATGAAGTCCGGGCGCTTCCCCGAAGCTATCGAAGCCGGTTTGCGCGCCACCGAACTGCGCCCCAACGACCAGCTGGCCTGGTCCAGCCTCTCGCTCTTCTACGTGCGGAATAACCAGATCGCCGAAGCGGAAGCTGCCGGAGTGAAAGCACGCATCCTCGGATGGGGAGGCAAAATCGTGCGCGATGATGGCACCCGTCTGGAATTGCCCGAGCATCCCGGACGCAACCCCGCCCCACCCGAATGAAGAAGCCTTTCTATATCACCACGGCGATTGATTACACCAACGCCGCCCCGCACATTGGCCATGCCTATGAGAAAGTGCTCGCCGATGCGTTGGCGCGGTATCACCGGCTTTGCGGCGAGGAGGTTTTTTTTCTCACCGGTGTGGATCAGCACGGACAGAAAGTGCAGCAGGCGGCGGCGCGTCTGGGGATTTCGCCAGCGGACTTCACCCGTGAAGTCACGGGAAAGTTTCTCTCCCTGTGGCAGCAACTCGGGCTTTCCCACGATCGCTGGGCCGCGACGACCGATCCGCTGCATCACCACTGCGTGCGGGCGATTCTGCAGCAGCTGCATGAGGCCGGGCAGCTCTACCTCGCCAAGCACACGGGATACTTCAGCGTGCGGCAGGAGCAATTTCTTACCGATAAAGACCGCAACGCTGAAGGCGAGTTTGGCCCCGAATGGGGCGAGGTGGTCTTTCTCGAAGAAGAGAATTATTACTTCCGGCTGTCGCAACATCGGGAGTGGTTGTTGGGTTATCTGCGTGGCCGGGCCGATGCTGTTCTCCCTTCTTACCGCCAGACGGAGTTGCTCCATGCCGCTGAGAAAATCTCCGGTGACTTGTGCATCTCACGCCCCAAGGCGCGCTTGGCTTGGGGGATCGAGTTTCCTTTCGCCCCGGATTTCGTCACCTATGTGTGGTTCGATGCTCTGATCAACTACATCAGCTTTGCCGGTTACCAATCGCAGGAGCCAGCGGAGCAAGCGCGTTTCCGCAGGCTCTGGCCGGCGGAGGCGCAGGTTATTGGCAAGGATATCCTCGTGCCCGCGCATGGGATTTACTGGCTCTGCATGCTGCATGCTATGGGTTTCAGCGATGCCGAGATGCCTACCTTGCTGGTGCATGGGTGGTGGAATCTGGATGGCGGCAAGATGAGCAAAAGCCTGGGTAACATTGTGGATCCGGTGGAACTCGCAGATCGCTATGGAGTCACCGCCCTGCGGTATTATCTATTGCGGGATATCAGCACCGGACAGGATGCAGACTTCTCCGCCGCGCGCTTGGAATCCCTTTACAACTCCGAGTTAGCCAACGGTTTGGGGAACTTGCTCAACCGGTCCCTCAACATGACCCGGCGTTATCTCAACGGCGTCCTCCCACCCCTGCCTCCATCTGCGCAACTTAACCCGCGGACGACGGCGTTGTTGGCCCTGATGGAGAGTGCCTGGTCGGAATACCATCAAGCGATGCGGGCGCATAATGTGCAAGGAGGTTTGGCCGCAGCACAGCGGGTGGTGCAAGAGGCCAACGCCTACGCCGAGCAGATGGCTCCTTGGAAGCTGGCCAAAGATCCCGCCCAATCCGCCTTGGTGGCCGAGACCCTCACGACTCTCGCTTTGTCCGCCCGACAAGCTGTCTCGCAGTTGGCTCCGGTAATTCCTGCGCCCGTTGAACAGGCACTGGGGCAACTGCGACTGCCGCCCAGCCGGGACTTTGCCGGGACGCTGGCGCTGCCCGAGGGGCACTTGGTGGGAGAACCCAACCCGGTCTTCCCCAGGTTGGAAACCTCTGCCTTACCGGTCGGGGCCGGTGCTGTGGGGTGAAAGCCCTGCGCGAGGCTCTGGAATATTACGGGTTGGCTTTTGCCACCTGGTTGGTAGCGCGTTTGCCGCGCCGAGTCTTGCCGCCGCTGGCCTGGTTTCTCGGAGGCCTCATTTACCATCTTGATCGACGGAATATCGCGGTTGCGCGGGCGAATTTGGACTGTGTTTTCGGGGAGAGTAAAACTCCGGCGGAGAAGCGCCGCATCGCTCGCGATGCGTATCGCACCTTTGCTCGCACCATGCTGGAGCTTTTCTGGGCCCCGAATTTGAATGAGAAGCTGCTGCGAGAATTCGTGAGCATGGAGGGGCTGGAGGAGCATCCCTGCCATCGCGATCCTCGACGACCGGTCATTTATTTCTGCCTCCATTACTCCAACTTCGAGTGGCTGAGCCTCATGGGGCCTTACTTTGTTGGTCCCGCCTTCGTGGTCACGCAGCGCTTCAAAAACCCCCGGCTCGGGCGAGTCTTCGATCGCCTGCGCTCCTGCACCGGACACGAAGTTATCACGCAGGAGGGGGCTTTTATCCGGATGTTCAAGCACCTGAAAAAGGGGGGGAAGTTTTTTATGCTTACGGATTTGAATCTCGATCCCCGGGAAGCCAGTGTGGCTTTGGAGTGTTTCGGGCTGAGGGCCTGCATGACGCAGTTGCATGCCGCATTGGCTTTGCGCTGTGGAGCTGAGGTGGTGCCGGTGGAGTGCTCTCCACGTGCGGATGGGGGCTATCATGTGAAGGTGCATCCTCCGGTGTCCTATACCTCGGATACCACCGCGCAGCAACTGGCGCAGGCCTGTTGGGATGTGCTGGAGCCCTCGATTCGTTCCCGGCCGGAGTTGTGGATCTGGGCTTACAAGCATTGGCGGTTCAAGCCCACCGGGCCAGAAGGGGAGAAATATCCTTTTTACGCCAATACCGCGCCGCGCTTTGACAAGCTCCTTGCTAGCACAAACTCAGAAGCGGCGACCACGTCGGGGAAAATTCCCTCGGCCAGCGCGGCGGCCGCAGGTTCCTTGAAGGTGGATTCGCCGTAGCCCGTGCGCACCAGCAGGCTGCGAATGCCAGCCGCGCGCGCACACTCCAGATCCACCAGCTTGTCGCCGATCATCCAAGATTCCTCGCGTGCGAGATGCCACTGTTGGATGGCCTCTTCGAGCATGCCGGGAGCGGGCTTGCGGCGTGCGGAGGCCCCGTCCGGGGATTCGGGGCAGAAGTAAGTCGCGTCAATCTGAAAATCGCACTGGCGGAGGAATTCATGGGAGACTCGCGCGTAATCGGCCCAGGAAATTTTTCCCCGGGCCAGTCCGCTCTGGTTTGTGATCACGATCAGCCGAAAACCCGCGTGGCGCAGGGCTGCCAGAGCCTCGATGACTCCGGGATAGACCCGCACCTTGGCGGCTTCCCGGCAGTAGTCCACTTCCTCCATGAGGGTGCCATCCCGGTCGAAAAAAACCGCTGGCTTCATGGGGTCTTCTTGGATTCTTTTGCTCCGAAGAAACGCAGGGTCGCGGCGGCGTCCACCGCGCGTTGTAGCTGGCGGTCGAGAAGTTTGGAGGCTTCTGGGCTGGTGGGCTCAATTTCCGGGTTGGTGCGGGACACCAAAGCCGCTTCGTTGAAGCGCGGACGTTCCGTCTCGGTAATGAACTTGACCACCCCTTGTTCGCCAGAAAGTTGAAAAATTTGCCGGGTGAGGGCAGCGTCTTGGGCAATCGGCAAATCCGGCTGCAAACCTTGGGGAAAAGCACGGGAGTTGTCGCTAAAGATCGCCTCCGCCACGGCCACGCGTAATTCCACCCCACCGCCGATGGGCACGCTGGCAAATTCCACCGGTCGGCCCTCCGAAGGTTGGCCGAAAAGCAACGCCCCCGCGCTGCGGCGCAAGACGCCAGCGAGAACTTCTGCCGCTCCGGAGGTCTGCTCGTCCAGCAAGACCAAGACGTTGCCCTGGAAAACCGGATCTTGGTTTGAGGTGAAGATGCGTTCTTGTTTCACGGAGGGCTTTTCCAGCCGGAAGAGCAGACGGCCCTTGGGAACGATCCGGCGGGACCATTCCGCCACGGTCTCAAAATCACCGCTGTAGGGGATTTGTCGCAGGTCGAGGATGAGGGTGTCCACTTCGGCGGCAGAGGGACCAGTGAGGACAGCGTCAAACTGGGCCAACTCGGTGGGCTCGATCTGAGCCGGTCGGACGTAAGCGATGCGGCCCTCGAGAATTTCCGCCAAAAATTTATGCGCTGGGGGCACGGTGTCCTCGGAAGTTTCCGGGCGCAACTCCGCCCCGGCACCAAGTTTCTCCAATAAGCCTAAGAGCCGCGCCCGTTCCAATTCCCTTTCACTCAAAGCTCCAGGCTGCAGGTAGGAGGCTTTAAGGCTTTGCAATGCCTTGGCGACTTGGGCTTCGTTGAGCAGATTAATGAGTGACCCGGTTTCCGTAGGAAGGGGGGGTGGGCTGGGGGCGGTGTCGGGCAACGGCTCTACGGGCGTGGGAGAGGGTAGGGCCGGTTTTTTGCTGGGAGTCGGGGCCGAGACGTTTGGACTGGGCGCGGGGACAGGTTGCGCGAAGGACGTAGGGAGAAGGACGCCGCAGAGCAGCGGAAAAATGCACCACCGGGAGGACATGAAAATCAACTCCCCAGCAGGGGCGGTCCACCGATATCCCGGCGGAAAATCAGGCCAGTAAAGTCGAGGAGCTGCACGGCAGCGTAGGCCTGGCAACGCGCTTCCCGCAGAGAACTGCCTGTCGCTGTGACCCCCAAGACACGCCCTCCGGAGGTAACCAAAGCCCCCTCTCCAGTTCGTGCGGTGCCCGCTTGGAAAATGACCACTTCTGGCAGGGCCGAGGCTTCGGCCAGCCCATGAATGACCTCTCCTTTGCGGTAGCTCCCCGGATAGCCGCCGGATGCCAGAATCACGCAGGCCGCCGCTTCCGGAGACCAGGCGGGCGTGGTGCCATGGAGCTTGCCATCCACAGTGGCCTCCAACAATTCCAAGAGGTCGCTGCGGAGACGACGCATCAGGACCTGTGTCTCGGGGTCGCCGAAACGGCAGTTGAACTCCAAGACTTTCGGCCCCGTCGCTGTCAGCATCAATCCCGGGAAAAGCATCCCGCGAAAATCTATGCCCTCAGCCTGCAACCCCGCCACAAAGCGATCGAGGATTTCCTTTTCGATTTGCTGCCGGATTTCTGGAGTGACCACCCCCGAGGGGCTAATCGTGCCCATGCCGCCGGTATTAGGCCCGGTATTGCCCTCGCCTACGCGTTTGTGATCCTGGCAATCCGGGAACCACTGCCAAGTGCGGCCATCCACGAGGGCATGGATGGAACATTCCACGCCTTCGAGGAATTCCTCAATGACCACCCGCTCACCCGCTGCGCCGAAAATTCGCTCGCCCATCATTTGCTGGATGGCTGCGCGGGCTTCCGCAAGATTCTGGGCAATTAGGACCCCTTTTCCGAGGGCAAGCCCATCCGCTTTGATGACCAACGGGAAGTTCGTGCGGTTCAGGTAATCCAGGGCGGCAGTTGCGTCGGTAAAGGTGGCGGAGTCGGCGGTGGGGATGCCGTGGCGTTCCATGAAGGCCTTGGCAAAACTCTTGGAAGATTCGAAGCGAGCCGCGGCTTGGGTCGGGCCAAACGCGCGCAAGCCGACAGCTTGCAGCGCATCCACCAGTCCCAACGCCAGTGCATCGTCCGGCCCGACCACGGTGAGCCCAACATTTTCGCTTTGGGCAAATTCCACCAGGCGTGGGATGTCGAGGGCTCCGATGGGCGCGTTTCTTCCGAGGGCAGCGGTGCCGGGATTGCCGGGGGCGCAGAGGACCTCGCTCACCCGGGGCGATTGAGCCAACTTCCAGGCCAGGGCATGTTCGCGTCCGCCGCTGCCGACAACCAGGACCTTCATGCTGGGAGAGGCAGGGAGATTTGCAGGATTTCGCTGCCCGGATCAGCTGTGAGTCCGAGCCAATCCATCCCCGCTGGCAGCAGGAGAAACTCTCCGCGGGAAAAGCAAGCCTCGCGGTAGCGCACTTGACCGGCCACTACCCCCCAAAGGAGGAATTGCTCGCTCAGCGATGGGGGGGCTTTTTCGGGCACCGCGGTGCGTTCGACGTGGAAGTAAGGACAGTCTGCCATTACCCCTGAACTTGCCGGACGCACTGCGGGAGCGGTGTCTTGGAAATCAATCGAAGCCAAGGAGGCCTCAATGTGAAGATCGCGCGGTTTGCCATCCAACCCGACACGGTTCCAATCAAAAACCCGATAGGTCGTGTCGCTGTTTTGCTGGATTTCAGCGATGAGGTTGCCGCCGCCGATGGCATGCAGCCGGCCACTGGGAATGAAGATGCTTTCGCCGGTATGCACCGGCAGACGGGGGAGAATGGACTCCACGCTGCCGTTGGCGAGGTGTTGGGCGAAACTCTCGCGCGTGGTGCCAGGGGCGACCCCGGCATAGATGCAGGCCTCGGGATCGGATTCGAGGAAATACCACATCTCGGTCTTCGGCTCTCCGCCAAGCTCGGCGGCTTTTTCCACCGGCGGATGCACCTGCACGGAGAGCGTTTCCCGCGCATCCAGGAGCTTCACGAGCAGCGGAAACCGCTCGGCCGGATGGCGTGCGTAGGCCGCACCAAAAATTTCCACGCGGTGACGCGTCCAGAGTTCGTGGAGGGAACAACCCTGCCAAACTCCGTCCGCCACGAGGCTGCAGGCTTCGGGCCGATCCACCACCTCCCAAGATTCTCCGATGGGAGGACCAGGCGGGAGTTTTTTCCCGAGGCGGGTTTGCAATTCCCGACCTCCCCAGACTCGTTCCATGAAGATCGGCTGAAAGCGTAGCGGAGGCATGGCGATTTAGAGCTCGATGATGCGGGCGGTGGAGATATCCGGATCGGAGAGGAGCTGCTCCAGCAGAGCGGGCGATGGGCGAGAGTCGAGATTCAGCAAGGTAAGGGCCTCGCCGCCGACGACATCGCGGCTCAAAGACATCCCGGCGATATTGATTTGGTGCTGCCCGAGAACGGTGCCCAAATGCCCGACGATACCCGGGCGGTCTTTGTTTTCCAAGAGCAGGAGCACCCCCTGTGGCGTGGCTTCCACAAAGCGTCCATTAATCATGACGATGCGAGGTTTGGAGCCGAAGAAAGTTCCGCGCACGGAGGCGCAGGCTCCGTTGCATTCGGCGGCGGCTTCGATCCACTCGGTGAATTCCCCGGGTTCGCTGTGGCGGCTCTCAATCACATTCAGCCCCAGCCCGGCGGCCATGGCGGGGGCGTTGACCTGGTTGACTTCACTACCGCCGATGTGCTGCAGGTAGCCCGTGAGGGCGGCGCGAGACATTGGGGTGAGATCATGTTCACTGATTTTGCCGCAGAAGCGCACGCGGAGAGTTTCCACGCGTTTGGGTGCGATTTGCGCAAGGAAGCGACCCAAGTGGCGGCAAAGCTCAATCCCGGGGCCAAGGATGGTGAGCATCTTCGCATCAATATTCGGCACATTGACGGCGTTGCGGATTTCTCCCTCGATCAGCGCCGCGCGAATTGCCTCGGCGATTTCAATGCCCACACTTTCCTGGGCTTCGGCTGTGGAGGCGCCAAGGTGCGGCGTGAAAACAATATTCGGCAGGCCGCGCAGGTTGTAGTCGGCTGGAGGCGGCTCGACCTCGAAAACATCAAGCGCTGCTGCCGCGACGTGCTTGGAGAGCAGAGCCTCGCGTAGCGCGGCTTCGTCAATGAGCCCCCCACGGGCGCAGTTGACGATGCGCACGCCGGGCTTGACCAAGGCCAGGCGGCGGGCATCCAGCATGTGGTGGGTTTCGCTGGTGAGTGGCATGTGCAACGTGAGGAAGTCCGCCCGGGGCAGAAGCTCCTCAAGTTTTTCGATGAGCTCCACTTGCAAGGTGCGGGCTTTGC
This sequence comes from uncultured Chthoniobacteraceae bacterium, assembly GCA_964595865.1. Classification (GTDB taxonomy): domain Bacteria; phylum Verrucomicrobiota; class Verrucomicrobiia; order Chthoniobacterales; family DYNR01; genus CAZQRL01. Next base: position 229,599 of record CAZQRL010000001.1, on the reverse strand, counting down.
TGGCGGAGAGGTAGGGATCGTAGGCCAGCACCCTCATGCCGAAAGCGATCGCGCGCCGGGCAATCTCGCTGCCGATCCGTCCCATGCCGAGGATCCCCAGGGTTTTGTTGTAAAGCTCGACGCCCTCGAAGGATTTGCGGTCCCATTTCCCGGCTTTGACGCTGGCATCCGCCTGGGGGATGTTGCGGGCGATGCTCATGAGCAGCGAGAAGGCATGCTCGGCAGTGGAGATGGTGTTGCCCCCGGGGGTATTCATGACGATAACGCCATTTTTCGTGGCGACCTCGACATCCACGTTATCCACCCCGACGCCAGCTCGCCCGACAACCCGTAGTTTCTTGGCCGCCTCCAGAACCCGCGCGTTGATTTTGGTCTGGCTGCGCACCACGATGCCAGAAAGCTGTGGCGCGAGGGCGATGAGCTCGTCTTCTTTGATGCCGATTTTTTTGATGACTTCCAGTCCCGGGGTGGCGGCCAAAGCCTCGATGCCTTTTTCCGAGATCGGATCTGCGACCAATACTTGCAAATTTTCCATGGGAGGCCAACGCTAGTGGGTTTCCGCCCGCTCAGGCAAGACCGGATGCTGGCGTGCTGCTCGAAGCTTCGGCGGGCTCTTCAAGGCCCTGGCTGCCAAAGTGGGGGTGCCAAAAAGTAAGTTGCCAGGGTGATCAGAATCACCCCGGCCAGATTGAGAAAGAGTCCGGCCCGACACATATCGGCAATGCGCAATCGCCCGCTACCGAAAACCACGGCGTTTGGCGGAGTAGCCACTGGCAGCATGAAGGCGTCACCAGCGGGATGAGCGAGGTGGCGGCGAGAGGAACGGCCTCCGTGCCCCACCAAGTGGCCATGAGAAAAACCACCGCGAGCATCGCACCGACTTGGGGGTGGGCAGGATCCGGATGGTATCCCCAAAGCAAGGCGGCAAAACCCAGCAACCCCACCCACAAGTCGATGGTGTGTGAGTTCACTAGGGGGGAACGAGCGGCAAACTCACACGGGTGATTCCTCTTTGGTGCCGACCCAATCGAGGTGAAAAAACTGCCCGCGTGGCCGGTCCACCCGCTCGTAGGTATGGGAGCCAAAGTAATCCCGCTGCGCCTGCAACAGATTGGCCGGGAGGCGCTCGCTGCGGTAGCTATCATAGTAGGCCAGGGACGCGGCATAGGCCGGGCTGGGAATGCCCGCCAACGCGGCGGCCGAGACGACCTTGCGCCAGTTCGCCTGAGCTTGGGCGATGGCCTCGCGAAAGTAAGGATCGAGCAAGAGATTGGCCAGACCGGGATCGCGATCGAAGGCATCCTTGATGCGTTGCAGAAAGCGCGCACGGATAATGCAGCCGCCGCGGAAAATCATGGCGATCTCCCCGAAATTGAGTCCCCAATTTTGCTCCAGCGAGGCTGCCCGCATGAGCGCAAAGCCTTGCGCGTAGGAGCAGATTTTCGAGGCGTAGAGCGCGTCCCGCACCGCGCGAGTCCAGCCTTCCTTCCCGCCGGTGAAAATTTCCCCGGCAGCTTGTCCCCCGGGTAATTGGGCGGCGGCGGCTACTCGTTCTTCTTTGAGCGCCGAGAGGAACCGCGCAAAGACCGCCTCCGACATGGTCGAGCAGGGCGTGCCCGTATCCAAGGCAGATTGGATGGTCCACTTGCCGGTGCCTTTCTGTCCGGCCGTATCGAGAATCACATCCACCATCGGCTTGCCAGTGGCGGCATCCGTGAAGGCAAAAATCTTTGCGGTAATTTCGATGAGAAACGAATCGAGCTCTCCGGAATTCCACTCGGAAAAGACCTCGTGCAGCTCGGCCACGGAAAGCCCCACCCCATACCGCAGGAGCTGATACGCCTCGCAGATCAACTGCATGTCGCCATATTCGATGCCATTGTGGACCATTTTTACGTAGTGGCCGGCACCGTTGGGGCCGATGTAGGTGGTGCAGGGAACGCCTCCTTGCACGGGCCGCCCCGGAGCCGCACCTTCCAAGGGCTTCCCGGTATCGGCATCCACCTTGGCGGCGATGGCCTTCCAGATCGGCTCCAATTCTGCCCAGGAGGAGGGATCGCCTCCCGGCATGAGGGATGGCCCGAACCTCGCCCCTTCCTCACCACCGGAAACTCCCGAGCCGATAAACCGCAGCCCCTTCTCCCGCAGCTCCTTCTCCCGCCGCACCGTGTCGGTCCAAAGCGCATTGCCGCCATCAATGATGATGTCGTCTTTTTCCAACAAAGGCACCAGCCCCTCGATTACCGCGTCGGTGGCCCGCCCGGCTTGAACCAGGATAATAATTTTCCGCGGCCTTTTGAGCGAGGCAACAAAATCGCTCAGGCTCTGATACCCCGTGAGTGCTCCGGGAGTGGAGGGATGGGCGGCGAGAAACTCATCCGTCTTTTGTGTGGTGCGATTGTAAACCGAAATGGCGAAGCCGTGATCGGCGATGTTGAGAGCGAGATTTTGGCCCATCACGGCCAGGCCGATAAGTCCAATGTCGGAGGATGCTTGCATGGGTGAATGTGAGTTGATTTGGAAAAGCTCTATTCTCTAAACCGGAGTGCCGGGTCCTGTCACCAAGGAAACAGCATTCTCTCCGGTAAACGAGTTCTCCCTCACCCCGAGTGGGGGAGTTTTCCGGAGCGGAACTTGGTATAAGACTTGCTTCGGTAGGGCTTAAAGGCTTCTCTTACCCCCCTTGGAGACTTTCATGGACGGACATTTCAGCAAATACGAGATCGGACCCTACTACGACGAAATGTTCGAGGCTCCAGGCCGCCCCAGATCGCACTACCGCTTGCTCCTCGAACGCCTCCGCGCCCTGGAACCGGAGGAATTTGCCCGCAAACAGCAGCTCGCTGAGGCTTCCTATCTCAGCCAAGGCATCACCTTCACCGTCTATAAGGGTGACGAAGGCACGGAGCGTATTTTTCCCTTTGACCTCATCCCGCGCATCATTCCCGCGCGCGAGTGGGCGGTCATCGAGCGCGGACTCACGCAGCGTCTGCTGGCACTGAATTTTTTCCTGCACGACGTCTATCACGAACAACGGATCATTCAGGAAGGGATTATCCCGCGGGAGATGGTGCTGAGTGCGAAGCACTTTCGCCCGGAGTTCATGGGCTTCGATGTGCCGCAAAATGTTTACATCCACGTCTGTGGCACGGACCTGATTCGGGACCGGGATGGGTCTTATCTCGTGCTGGAGGACAATGGACGCTGCCCGAGCGGAGTCTCCTATCTGCTGGAGAATCGCACCGCGATGAAGCGGGTCTTTCCCCGGCTTTTCAATCACTACTCCGTGCGCAATGTGGATTCGTATCCGGCGGAGTTGCTCGCTGCCCTGCGTCACGTTGCCCCGGGAGGCAAAGAAGATCCGACCATCGTGGTGCTCACTCCGGGTATCTACAACTCCGCCTACTTCGAGCACTCCTTCCTCGCCCGGTCCATGGGTATTGAGATCGTTGTCGGGGCCGACCTCGTCGTGCAGGATGCAAAGGTTTTTATGAAAACTACCCGCGGTCTCAAGCAGGTGGATGTGATCTATCGCCGGGTGGACGATGATTTCTTGGACCCGGAGGTGTTTCGGCCGGATTCCGTTCTCGGCGTGCCCGGGTTGGTGGAGGCCTATCGGCGCGGCAATGTGAGCTTGGCCAATACCATCGGGACCGGGGTGGCGGATGACAAAGCGATCTACTACTATGTGCCGGACATGATTCGCTTCTACCTGAGCGAAGAGCCCATTTTGGCCAATGTGCAGACCTATCTTTCCTCGGTGGAGGAAGACCGCAAATACCTCCTGGAGCACCTCTCGGAGTTGGTCGTCAAAGCGACCAATGAAAGTGGCGGCTACGGAATGTTGATTGGTCCGCAGGCCAGCAAAGAAGAGATTGAAAAATTCCGCCAAGCCATCTTGGCCGATCCGCGTGGCTACATCGCCCAGCCGGTGGTTTCTTTTTCCCGGTGTCCGAGCCTGGTGGATGGCACCATCGAGGGGCGGCATATTGATCTGCGCCCGTATATCCTTAGTGGTGAGAAAACCACCATCATTCCGGGTGGCCTCACTCGTGTGGCCTTGCGCAAGGGGTCGCTGGTGGTCAATTCATCGCAGGGTGGGGGAAGCAAAGATACTTGGGTGTTGGATGATGATCCTGCGCCTTTCACCGAGGAGCGGCCATGCTGAGTCGAGTTGCTGATTCCTGTTTTTGGATGAGCCGTTACATGGAGCGGGCTGAGACGCACGCCCGCCTCCTCGATGTGAATATGCAGCTCCTGCTGGACTTCCAAGACCAGGAGCCAAACTTCGTGCGCAAGCACTGGGAGCCCATCCTCAACACGCTCGAGGACCAGGAACTGTTCCAAGAGATCTATCCCGACCGTCTGGATGCTGACACAGTCACGGACTTTGTGACCTTTGAAAAACGCAACCCCAACTCCATTTTGAGCTGCCTTTCCAGGGCTCGGGAAAACGCCCGCACCATCCGCGAGCAGATCACCAGCGAGATGTGGGAACAGCTCAATAAGCTCTACCTTTATTTCCGCAGCGAGCAGGCCCGCCGGGACTTCAACAGCAGCCCCTACCAATTCTACAAAGACCTGGTCGAAGGGGTGCATCGGTTTATTGGCACCACCGACGCTACCATGACCCACGGGGAGGGCTGGCTTTTCATTCAGGCAGGCAAATATCTCGAACGTGCCGACTCCACCTCGCGGGTTCTTGATGTGAAGTATCACATCATTCTTCCCCGGGGAGAACGAGTCGGGGGAAGCGTGGACCTCACGCAGTGGATGGCGGTGCTCCGCTCTTGCAGTGCCTTGGAAGCCTACCTAAAAATCTACTCTGGGCAGGTGACGGCCTGGCAGGTGGCCGAGTTCCTCATCCTGCATCGCTCCTTTCCGCGCTCGATCCGGTTTTCCATTGATCACTTGGACCGGATTTTGCATCGCATTTCCGGTGTGGATGAGCGGACATTCAGCAATGAGGCCGAGCGGCTCTCTGGCTTGTTGCGCTCAAAGATGGACTTCGCCACCAGCACCGGCATTTTCCAATTTGGGCTGCATCAGTTCCTTGATTCCGTGCAGCGAGATCTCAACGAAATCTCCCTGGCCTTGGAACAAACCTACTGTCACTGGCTGGCGACGCCGTGAGGGGAGGTTTCTGGAGGAGGGCTCGATTCCTCGCCTGGCTGGCTTGCGGCCTTCTCTGCGCGGCTTCGGCGTGGGCGGGCCCGGAGCGCCCTTCCGGAAAATGGCAAAAGCTGGAAGGCTGCCGATTAATCCCGGCGCTCGGTAACGACGGGGATAGTTTCCATGTCTCCTACCGGGGCCGCGAATACCTCTTCCGGCTATGCTACGTGGACACTCCGGAGGGAGAGCACCTGCATTGGCTCACCGATCGGTTGCAGGATCAGCAAAAGTATTGGGGCATCACTCGCAAAGAGCTTTTCCGCCAGGCCGCGGCGGCGCGCCAATTTTCCCTCGAGAAGTTGTCCTCTCCGTTCACGGTTTGGACCGACTGGCAGGATGCCAAGGGCAATAGCTCCCTTCCCCGATATTTTGCGGTGGTAGAGACCCGCTCCGGAGATTTGGCCGAGTTGCTGGTGGCGGCGGGTTTGGCCCGGGTCTATGGCTACATGCCACAACATCCGCATGGCTTCAGTGGACCGACGGTGATGAGTCGTTTGCGTGGCTTGGAAGCCATCGCATTCCGCAAGCGGCTCGGGGCTTGGACCACCACCACCCGCAAAGCCCCGCCCCGCCGGGGGTGAGATGCACAAAAACCACCGCTTGCTCTCGCAGTGGCATTCATCCGCGCTAATCTGCGGTGCCCAATCTCAACGGCTCTGCGGGTGGGCTTGCAATAAATCGCCCGAGGCTTCAACCAACCACTGCCCGTGTTCTTTTTTCAGCAGCGCCCGCACCGGCAAAGGAAACGGTGCTCTGCCAACCAGTTCCACCATGGCTTGGTTCCCGTCCACCTTGACGGATTTCACCTCGAAGGCCTCTGGGTAATCCTGGGCTCCGAGAATCGCATCGGCCCCGTAACCGAGCTCGGGATCTTCGCGCAAGGCATCGCGATAGAGCGTCTGCAGGGCGGTCTGGAAGTGCGCCGAAGCAAGAGGGTTTTTCCGGACCCAGGCTATGACGCCCTCATACCCATCCAGAGTGGGCAGCGCGAGAACGTAGGCATTGAAAAACTCCTGCGCCACCGCGGAGGCGGCGGCCTGGGTCTCAGTAGGGTCTTTCGCCGCAGCGACGGGAAGGAAAAGCAAGCTCAGAAGGCGGAAAATCCAGCGAGTGGTCATATCTTTTCGATAGGCAATAAGCTCTTGGCTGACAAAACTAAAACCCAGCCAGGTTTTGCCAGGCCGGGTTTGGTAGTTGTTGATGCAATGAGCGGAAGGATTAACTGCCAGGCGCGCGAAATTTGCGGCGTAAGATCAGGGCCATAGCCCCCAAAGTTAGCAAAATCCAGGTCGCCGGCTCAGGGACAGGGGCAAAGTCTATTCCACGAAATTGGTAGTTCGTCCCAGCACTGAGTAGAGAAGAGCTGAATGACGAGGTAATGTTAGCATTGTATCCAGTGGCATCAGTTAAACTGAAAAGGTCTGAGGCCGTGATGGCATAGATGCTCACTGTGGATCCTGAGACACTGGCTGTGAAATCCATCACGGCTGCTCCAGCGTTAACAGAGTTGTTCAGAGTCCAAGTTCCGGACACGAAGGACCATTTTTCGATGTTGTTTCCGTTGGAGAGATAAATCGTGTCGAATCCAGGAATTAAGGTGTCCAGGTCGAAGATCTGCATCGAGCCGTAGTTACTCCCAGATGTGGGTAAGCCCGTGAGGTCGGTAATGGTCTGATTCGCGGTAACAGGCAATCCGGAGCCGATGGTGAAGGCTCTTGTAGAGGTTCCAGCAGCCGTGGTGCCATACAACTGGCCATCGAAGATCTCCACAGTGCGAACGTTGCCAGATACGAGTTGGGTCTCCGATGAGCTGTCGAGGAAGTAAAATCCGTTGGGAGTGCCGGTGGTGTTTTCGTGTCCTGCGGTCCAAACGCCTGTTCCCGCGGTGTTCGGAATGGCCCCGCGGATGTTGTTTCCACCGTAAGGTGAACCCGCGCCTCCCGTGAAGGTGAAGGTGTTGGAAATGTTCCCAGTTGAGTGGTTGTAAACCAAAACCCGGCGGGGATCCGTTGTGTTAGCGATGTTTGCGGTTCCCACCGCAGAATCGTATCCTGTAAGGGCCAAGTAAGCGCCGTTTGAGCGCAGTTTTCCTTCAGAGGTTGCCGTTCCACTTGCCACCAGTCTGGAGGGACCGGTTGTGGGAACGTTGATCAACTGGACGATTGTTCCTCCCGTTGTGATCTCCATGAGGGCAACTTGGGTTCCATTGTTTGCCAGCGCTGATACGCCGTCGCCCACCCGATAGAGAACGAGGTTTCCGACTGTGAACGGCGTCTGCGCCTGCACGACTGCTCCCGAGAGAGCGAACAAACCAACGATGGTCAGAAAGGTTTTTTTCATGATGTTAAGGTAGGTTTTCGGTTCTGTTCCAGGGTTACGCTTCGGGTAAGGGAGGGGAGGAAAGGTTGCAAGGGGAGTTTGGTGACAATTTTGTTGCCTTGGAACTTCGGTAGGTTCCCAAAAGCAGATTTGGTGCCAGATTTTCCCTGCATCGCCTGGGTTTTCTCAGCGAGGGGCTGCTTTTTGCTGGATTTCGGGTGGACTTTGGGATAAATTTTTCTCTCTATGATGCAACGCAAAAGTAGCTTTTCCCGGCGATTGCCGGATTTGGTTACGGAAGAATTGGTCGCGGTCCTTTCGAAAAAAACCTCCTCTTTCGAGTTTAAGCAGCTTTTTGACTTGGTGTATGAGCGGCTGAAAGCGCGGAACGCGGCCAGCGGTGGGGAAGAGATGCTGCGTTTGCGGGCCTACGAGAAACTGCAAAATCTGGTTTCTCGGGGCATGGTGAAGAAAAACGGGAAAAAGTATAAAGGCTTGGCTTCCATTGCCAAAGCTTTGGAAACTCCTCCGGGAGTGCCCTTCAAACCGACTCCTGTCAAAGCCCCGTCCGCGAAGTAATTTCTCCGGTTAGCTCTCACTTTTACCCTACGCCACGCGGCGGAAGACGTAAATGGCCCCGGATTCGGTGCCGCCGGCGAGGAGGGTGCCATGAGCGTTCCACGCCAGGCAGGTCCAGCCGGATTCCGCCCGGGCGCGGCAAAGCGCATCGGGAGAACGAACGGGGTCGAAAAGCAGGAGGACTCCTTCGCTGCCACCAGAAGCCAGCCAAGTGCCTCCGGGGGCGAAAGCAAGCGCGCGAGCTTGTCCTGCTTCCTCTTCATGGGCAGTGAGTCGGCGGGGAGTGCGACCTTCCGGACCTTTGGGACCGGAGCAATCCCAGACCGTGAGACCCTCTGCGGTGCCAGTGACCAGCCAACGGGAGGCGTCATCCAGAGCCAGAGAAGAGACCCGGCTTGGGTAGCCTCGGATATGCAGGGGATACCCCCGGGGAAGATCCACCAAGTGCAGACTGGGGCCTTGGTCGGCGGTAATGATCCAGCGGGCGTCGCGGCTCCAAAGCACTTGGCGGCAGGCACCGGCCCACTCCAGAAGCGGCTCAGGCTGAGCAGGTTGACCGCCCGGAGAGCGGTGGCGCCAAATGCCGCCGTCGCCAGCAGTTACGAGTTCCGTGGGGTGTTGCGGGTGCCAAGCCCAATCCAGAATGCCGCGCGGGCTTGCGGATTGCCAAAGCGGTTCGCCCTCGAGGGAGAAGACCTGCAGGGTGCGTCCCAGGGCTACGGCCAAAGCCTGGCGATCCGCCGAGCAAGTCACTTTTTCCAACCAACCGCGGCCGAGGGCTATTTCCCGCTCGGGCTGAGTGCCCTGGGCTCCGTAAAACCGCAGGCGACCATCGCAGCCTGGAACGGCCACCCGGTCCACCGAAAGATAGGCGCCAGTTCCATTCCCAGGAGCAGTCCCGGGAAATTCCCGGAGGACTTTTTTCTCCAAAGGGTCGAGCTCAAAAAGAAACCCCTCCGCCGGAGTTACCAGGAGACGCTGACCATCCGGCGACCAATCCAGAGCCTGGACGGACTCTAAAGCGCGCCCGGACCAGACTGGGGTGAGGGGGGTGGAGCTCAATACTTGGCGACGCTGGGATCAATGCGCTCGGCCCAGGCGAGGATGCCACCGGCCACATGCGAGAGCTTGCCAAAACCGGCTTCGCGGAGTTGGCGCAAGGCCGTCGCGCTGCGCACGCCGCTCTTGCAGTGGATGATGATTTCATCGGCCGAATCGAGCTCACTCATCCGCGAGGGAAGTTCTCCCAGGGGGATAAGCACGGAGCCGGGGATGCGGGCGATGTCGTATTCGAAGGGCTCGCGCACGTCGAGGAGGACGAACTGGTCGCCCCGGTCGCGCCGGGCCTTGAGTTCCTCGACCGTGATTTCTGGCACCGGAGGTTCAGCCTCCTCCGCGGCCCGGGCCTGGGGAATGCCGCAGAATTGCTCGTAATCAATCGGCGCGGTAATTGTCGGGTGTTCGCTGCAGACAGGACAGGCAGGATCACGCCGGACTTTGAACTCGCGGAACTTCATTTTCAGGGCGTCGAAATGAATGAGACGTCCGATGAGAGGTTCCCCAATGCCGCAGATGAGCTTGATCGCTTCGATGGCCTGCATCACGCCAATGACTCCGGGGAGCACCCCGAGGACTCCGCCTTCAGCGCAGCTGGGCACCATCCCGGGAGGTGGTGGCTCCGGATACAAACAGCGGTAGCAGGGACCACCGAGATGCGGCGCAAAGACTGTGCATTGGCCGTCAAAACGGAAGATGGAGCCATAGACGTTGGGTTTTTTCAGAAAAACACAAACGTCGTTGGAGAGATAGCGGGTGGGAAAATTGTCGGTGCCATCAATCACGATGTCGTAAGGGGCCACGAGGTCCATGGCATTCTCCGCTGAGAAGAGGCAATCGTGGAGCTGGACTTGGACGTTGGGGTTGATATCGCGAATACGGTCCCGAGCGCTATTGAGCTTTTTCCGCCCCACGTCTTTGGTGCCGTGCAGGATTTGCCGCTGCAGATTGGAGTAATCCACCACATCGAAGTCCACCAACCCGATCGTGCCCACCCCGGCCGCCGCCAGGTAAAGCGCGATCGGCGACCCCAAACCTCCGGTGCCGATGCAAAGGACCTTGGCAGCTTTGATGCGCTTCTGACCGGCCAGCGTCACCTCGGGCATGATGAGGTGGCGGGAGTAGCGGGCGACTTCGTCGTGATTCAGCTCAAGCTGTTCGGCGCGGGCGGGGTCAATGATGCTGGAGAAACTCGGCATAGGGGCGAAAAGGAACCACCGAACGCGAAGGGGTTCAAGTCGGGAATTCGAGAGGAAACCCAGGCATTCCCCGTGGTGGATTGGTTTTCCCGCTTTGCCTGCGGGAAATTTTTTTGCCATGTTGACTCCCGTGCCTGCCCGCAAAAAGAACACCTCCGGCCGTAAACGCACTGCTCCTGACTCCGCCGCGCGCCCCGTGGAAGAGCCAGCCGAGGCGCCCGCCCCTTCAGCCGCAAAGGCCAACTGGCTACCGTGGTTGGGGTTCCTGCTGGTGCTTCTCGTGAGTGTGGCCTGGCCGCTGACCCATGCTTACTTGGTGGACAACGTGACGGTGCGGCTGTGCCGACTTACTGATGCCAACATTCCGCCCGAGAAGCGCATGCCGGTCTTTCTCAGTGAAATTGCCTTTGACGGATACGTGTGGAATCGCCACGCGGAAAGGTTGGGGCAGAATGGGGAATGGCGGGTGCGCAAGACGGATCTCGATAATGCGCCAGAGGGGCGGGAAGTGCACTGGAACTCGGTCTTTGCCTGGTATTTGCGCGGCTTGGGAGAACTACGCCAGCGCTTTGTGGATGAGCCGCTGCGCCACTCGATCTTCCGCATGTCCATCTGGGCCAATCCCATTCTGCTCGTTTTGGCCATCGTGATTTTCAGCACCCTGTCGGCCCGACGATTTGGCCCCTTCTGCGGCGCGATCCTGGCTTTGGGCATGGTGGCTGTGCCAACCTTCTACGAGGGGTTCATGCCGGCATATCCGGACCACCACGGGCTGATCGCTTTCTGCTTGCTGGGGTTGCTTTTTGGCATTGCTTGGGCTGGGGCGGGCTGGGTGCGTGTGGAGGGTGCCGGAGGACGCAAGGGGTTGGTAGAGTCCCTGGCACCGGACACGTTGCAGAAGGCGCGTCACGGGATGATTTTCTCGGCGATTTGCGGAGCGGCCTCGCTCTGGATCAGTGCGCTCTCCACGGGGTTGGTTCTGGGCGCGATCGGAGCTTCGATTTTACTCACGGTCATGCTTTGGGCTCGTCCGCGCAAGGGAGCGACGCCGGGAGCGGTGTTCCATGCGGAGCTTTGGCGCACCTGGGCGATTTGGGGTTCACTGGCTAGCCTCGGGTTTTATTTGCTGGAGTATTTTCCCCAACACATGAGCATGCGCTTGGAGGTAAATCACCCGCTTTACGCGCTGGCTTGGTGGGGTGGGGGATGGACCATCGCGGTCCTGACCGCTTGGTGGGTGCGCGGAGACTCTGGTCCTTGGCCGCAATGGCGGGAATTCCCTTGGAAGAGTCTGCTTCTGCCGATTGTGGCCATGCTGCCGCTGCCGTTGTTGATTGTTTTCGGTGGGCCAGAGGTCTATCTGCCCAAAGACCCCTTCATGGGTCGGTTGTGGAAAAATATCGCCGAGCTGTTGCCGCTGCTCGTGCGTATTCAGCACGGGGGACTGACCTGGCAGGTCGCCTTCGGGTGGTTCCCGCTTGTGCTCCTAGGAGCGGTGCTGTTGCAGTTCTCCAAACAGCTCGGCACGGCCACCAAGGCCACCTTGCTCTTCTTGGCCTTGCCGATCGTTTTCATGACCGCACTGCAGTTTTACCAAGTGCGCTGGGGAATGTTGGCCGGGCCACTGTATCTGGCATTGGCTGCGTTGGTCTTGCCCACCTTCTGGCGTTTGGTTCCCCCGGATCTAACTTCGCGCCTCGTAGCCGCCGCAGCCATGGCGGCGTTCGGCTTCCTCTTTGTGCAGCCATCCCTCAACAATTCTTTCAACCTCTCTTGGACGCAGTATCGCTCGGCGGATGGGCAGATTCCCATCACCCCTGGGCAAGGGCTGGCCTTGTTGCACCGGCAGATGGCCTTGGCAATTTCCGAGGATGCTGGGGACGAACCCGTGGTGCTCCTGAGCAGTCCCAACAGCTCCTGCTTGCTTTCCACCCTGGGGGGATTCCGCACCATTGGAACGCTTTACTGGGAGAACGTGGAGGGACTAAAAGCGGCGGCGGCCGCCCTCAATGCCCAGTCGGATCAGGAGGCCCTGGAGCTGCTCAAACAGCACGGAGTCACCCACATCTCCTTCCTCACTTGGGAAAACTTCATCGAACCCTTCTTCCACATTCTTCACCCCCGGCCTGGCCCAACCCGATCGTATGGCAACTCCTTCGGCAAGCGGGCGCTTTTTGACCGCACTATTCCCGCTTGGAGTCGTCCGCTGGTTTTCCCGCACAACAACATCACCCGCGGTTTGAATCAGCAGGTTCTGCTCTTGCGAGTTGCTCCCGAACAAACCCCACTCGATGCCCGGGTCCATCTTTCCCGATTCGTGCGCATCGTTGAGGGCAACCCACAATTGGCCAATCAACTGCTGGATGAGGTCTTACAGGCCGATCCCAACCATGCCGGGGCCTTGGCGGAAAAAGCGCTCTTTAGTGGTCCCAGCACCAGCCCGCAAGATCTCGGACCCACGCTATCAAGTGGCGAACAGCACAATTAGTTGCACCACGACGACGCGGAGCAGCATCGTGAGTGGATAAACTGTTGAGTAAGCCAGGGCGGGAGCGGCGGTGCGGGTGAGGGAGTTTGCGTAAGCCAGCGCGGGGGGATCGGTGGTGCTGCCGGCGAGGAGTCCCGCGAGAGTGAGGTAGTTCAGACGCAGAACCAACAGCGCGAAAAGTCCCACCACCAACAAAGGCACCAGGGTGATGACCGCCCCGGCCAAAAGCCAGCGCCATCCATCACCGGAGAGCACCGTTTCGACAAACTGCCCCCCGGAATTCAACCCCACCACCGCAAGAAAAAGCACGATGCCCAACTCCCGCAGGAGGAAATTCGCATTTGGCGGCAGATACCATAGGAGCGGACCAATCCTTCCGGCGTAGCTCAAAAGAATCGCCACCAACAGGGGACCGCCGGCCAAGCCGAGACGCACCGGTGCGGGAATGCCCGGTAATGCCAGCGGTAAGCTGCCCAAGACCACGCCGAGTAAGATGCCAATGAAAATCGGGATCACCCGCGGCAGGTTGAGATCGCTCATGGAGTTACCCAGCTCTGCCGCCACCAATTCCAAGTCCTCGGCATTTCCCACTGCCGTGACAGTATCGCCAGCGTGCAGGCGCAGACGGGTTGGGGCTGGTAGTTCGACTTCGGCCCGACTCAGGCGGGTGAAGGTAACGCCATATTTGGCGCTCAGCCCCAGGCTTTCCAGAGTGCGGCCGACAGCTTGCTTGCGTGTTACGACCACCCGCCGGGTCGTCACATCGGTCTGTGCGGCCCGCAAATCCTCCTGCACCACCCGTCCGGCCACAATGCGCAAACTTTCCAGTCCTGCCGCTGGGCCAACCGCTAATATCCGATCGCCGATCCGCAAACGATCTTCCGCTTGCGCCACGCGCACTTGCCCATCTCGGCGGATGCGCGATACCACCACCCCGCTGTGCTTCATGCCCGGTAACTCCTCCAAGCGGCAGTCCTGCACGTTCGGATTGGTGATTTCCAGCGTCACCGAGCCGAGCGGGGGGTTCTCTTTTTCTTGCTCTGCCACAAAGTCCTGCTCTGCGGCGGCGATTTGGCGACCGGTGAGGCTCCGCAAAAGGATCATCGAGAGAATGATCCCGACGACTCCAAACGGATACGAAATCGCATAGGCCAGAGCCGGTGGGGTGAAGTTGTCGCCAGTCTGGGCAACACGCAAGGCCTCTTGGGCCGCGCCCAGGCTGGGCGTGTTGGTGGTCGCTCCAGAGAATAAGCCGGTTACGACCCCGGGATTGAAGCCTGGCAGGAAGTGCAATCCGGCTGCCAGCAAGCCCCCAAGCAAGACTACCGCCACCGCTAGACCATTCAGCACCAGCCCCCGCTGGCGGAGCGAACTAAAAAAGCCCGGCCCGACTTGCACCCCGATGGTGTAAACAAAAAGAATCAACCCCATTTCCCGCAGAAAGGCTCCAACTTCGGGAGAGATGCGCCATCCCAAGTGACCAAAAAACAATCCGCTGAAGAGCACCCCGGCCACCCCGAGACCCACTCCGCGAAACTTCCCGCTGCCCAAGACCAACCCCACGACTGCAACGACACACAGGAGACCTAAGTCCTGCGCCACCGTCGAGAACCCCCCGGTGCTACCCACTAATATCAAGCCGCTCGGCCACATCATGTGAAGAAACCGCTCATGGTTGGACAAACTACCTGTCCTGCCAAGGAGTTTCCGTCGAGGGCAAAGAAAGCGGAGGTTCGAAGGACGTGCGGTAAAAATCCTCCAGACAATACCGGCAAATGCAGGCTCGTCCACGCTGCGACTCCGGCACTCGAGCCAAAAGTGCCGTTGGGAAGGTCACGCTGTGGCACCAACACGGCTCGGCAGGTTCTTCCCCAGAGGCCGTGGGACAACAGTTGGGGCCCCCGCAGAGCGGGCAGATCGGTGATTCGGCACAGGCAATCGGAAGAGGGGGCGACACGGCTCTTTCAGCGGAGGTATCGGGTGCTTCCTGCGGGAGCAAACCGTCCCACATTGGCCTGCGGAGCCCGAGAATCCCGCGTGCTTTCATCCATGGGTAAAAACCCCACCGACCCCGAGGCGTAAGCCACCATTGCTAAAGGTTCCGAGCGCCCGTGGCGGAAATGCACCGTCACCTCCCGCTGATCCAAACCATAAAACTCCTCGATCATCGGATTTGCTGGAGAAGCCGGAGCTTGGAAGGTATTGACTTGAGCGGAAGTAGCGAAGACAACGGTTCTTTCCGGTTCAGCAAGTTGGAAGTAGCGCAGGGGAGCGCCTCCAGACCAGCCTCCCCCCAGCAGCACGTTGTAACCGACTCCCAGGTAGCCAAAACGATATTTCGGTTTGAAGGCTTTCCCAGTATGGCGGAAGCTCGGATCGGGACGTAAACTTGCCGGCAAATACCCTCCCAGGGGGCCATCTTCCGGGTAAAAAATCCGCGTTCCTTCCGGGGCATTGAGGCTACTTTGTGGCTCAAAGCCGAACCACCACCGCACCCCGCGCCGGTCGCCATCCAGCACCATCTCCCGATAACGCCAGAACGTGTAGTTATTATCTCCGAGATAGGCTCCAGCCCCGGCGGCTAGTTGGCGAATATTGTTGGCCGAAACTGCCAGCGAAGCGGAGCGCAGGGCCTGCTGTCCACCCCCCACCGCCAAGGTGGCGAGAATCACCAGCAACGCACTGGCCACCAAGAGCTCCGTCAGCGTGAATCCCCGCGGGAAACTCCGATCGTGGCCGTGCGCCAGCATGGTTGGTAATTCAAACTTGCCCCGTGTGGACTTGATGAGCCAGGCCGGAGTGGAGTTCCGGCCCGGCTCCCCGGAGCTTCAGGCCTGGCGTTTCCGTAGCAAAATCCAGGAAATGCTTGTGCCCAGGAAAGCGAGAAGACCGACTGAAGGTTCCGGGATCGCGGCTACGACTGCAGCCGTGGGTGGGTTTGAAGTGAAGTCTGGTTGGGTGATGCTAAATGCGGCCCAGCCGTTGTTGACCAGGGTGATCGAAGCTCCCACCCAGCTCGAGGTCCAAGTGGTCGGGAGGGTGTAGCTCGGCTGAAGATTAAAGGCATCCGTGCCGGAGTGAAAAAGTTCCCAGTAGCCATTGTCATTGAATCCCTCGACGTAACGATCCGCCGCATTGGCCGGCGCGGCCGTGGTGGAACTCAAGGGAGCCTCTGTGACCGCAGGATTGGTATTCAGATCGTTGATCCCAGCAGTAAAGCCCGGAGTCACGGGATTCCCCGCCGTGTCCACCGCGCCGGTAACTCCGAAGGGAGCCGAGCCGGTCTGATATCCGATGCCAAAAATCGCAGCACCGAAGCTCGTGGCGCTATCAATTCGGGCGAAAAGCCGCGGGTCGTTGTGCGCCAAGAAGACCAGCATGTCATAGACGGTTTGCGTGCCATCCCACTTGTAGCCCCAGGCCAAAGCATCCGGGCTTTTGCTATCGTTCCAATACACCACGAAAGCCGAGGTGTTATTTCCCGAGCCCCAGTAATTCAGGTCATCCAAATTGGCGACAAATTGTCCCCAGCTCTTGCCGGCCCAGCAGGCCAGCACCAACAGCATAAAAAACGACTTTTTCATCGTTTGATCCTTTCTTTTTGTGATTTTCACGGGGAGGTGTCTGGGACAGCCTCTCCCCCGTGACGAAGAAAGGACTACCCCCACACGGACAGTCGAGCGCTGCCGGTGCACCATCGCAGGTGCGGTGTGGTTTTCTCCGCCGGTTCGAACCCGGACTTTGACCTTTGCGCGACAGTGAGGGACTTTCACCCTGCTTTCCTAGGCCGA
Organism: uncultured Chthoniobacteraceae bacterium; assembly: GCA_964595865.1. GTDB lineage: Bacteria > Verrucomicrobiota > Verrucomicrobiia > Chthoniobacterales > DYNR01 > CAZQRL01. The sequence goes on along the minus strand of CAZQRL010000001.1, from coordinate 212,995 downwards.
CGGATTGGTGGCAAAATACAGAACGATTTTCGAGAAGACCTCGATGTCTCCTTCATGCGGACAAACCAGGGCGCCTGACAAGCAAAAATGCTGGAAAAATTTTTCGCCGGAGAAAATCAGCTTGCGGGTTGGAGGAGTGGCTCCGATAACCGGAAGCGCAAACTCGGCTTTTGTCCTGCCCCCGCAGACAGAGCGGGTTTTATTTTTGCCTCCCATGCAACACGGAGCCACCTTGCTCAAACTTGATTGTCCTGATGGCGTCGGTCTCCTGGCGCGCATTACCGGTTTTGTCGCTGCGCGGCAGTGGAATCTGCTCGAGGTGCATCAGTTCACCGATCCGATGCACCGGTGGTTTTTTTGCCGCCTGAAAATCGAGCATCATACCCCGCCGTTGGAAATTTGCGAATTTGTCCAAGCTTTCTCCCCTCTGGCGGAGGAACTCCGGGCCAGGTGGACGGTGCGCGCCGAGGCCAACCAGCACCGCACGGCCATTTTGGTGAGCCGGGAGGACCATTGCTTGGCGGATTTGCTCTGGAGGTGGCGTTCGCGCGAGCTGGCCATGGACTTGGTGGGTGTGTTTTCCAATCACAACCTTCTTCGCCCCCTGGCCGAGCGGGAGGGGTTGCCCTTTTTCCACCTGCCGATCGAGGGCTCCCGGGAGCGGCATTTTCGCGAGCTGGCAGAAGCTCTGGAGGACGCGGGCTGTGAACTCGTCATCCTCGCGCGCTACATGCAAATTCTCCCCGGTTGGTTCTGTGAAGAATTTGCCGGACGGATTATAAACATCCATCACTCCTTCCTACCGGCCTTTGCCGGAGCAAACCCCTACCGCCAGGCCTATGACCGCGGGGTGAAGCTCATTGGAGCCACCTGCCACTACGCCACGGAAGCGCTCGATAGCGGGCCGATTATTGATCAAGAAGTGGTGCGGGTGGAGCACTTCCACGATGTGAGCGACCTGCAACGTTTGGGGCGTGATTGCGAGAAGTTGGCTTTGGGACGCGGGGTGCGTTACCACTTGGAAGACCGGGTGCTCATTCACGGCAATCGCACGGTTGTTTTCCGGGATTGAGCCCTACGGAAGCGCGAAAGAGTTCCTGCTTGGCATGGTTGTGCATGGGGATTGCCGAATATGGGCTTCCGCGCTAGGGTGGTCGGCTGCATGAGCATTCTGACTTGCGAGAGATTCAGGCCGATTCCAGTGCGCGGAGGATGGTGGTCCATCCGCTGCGTGCTGGGCTGCTTGCTTTTGCTGGGTTTCGGAGGAGGAATGGCGAGCCTTTCTGCCGCTGAGGATCCGGATTCCGCCTTTCTACGGGCCTACACCGAGTTCAGAGCCGCGGAACGCTTGGAGCAAAGCGGCGATACCAATCAGGCTCTGAGTAAATACCGATTCGCCGCCAGCCTGCTCGAGCAGATTGCCCGCAATTCACCCGAATGGCAGCCGATGATTGTGCAATACCGACTGCGCAAAATCACCGAAGCCTTGGGACGTTTGGAAAGTTTGCCCCCTTCCACCGGGGGAGGAGGCGGTGCTGCAGAAGGTGGTTATTTTGAAGGGGAGCTGCCCGCTTTCGATTCCTCGCCGCGCGCGCCCCAACGCCTCATGCCACCTGGCGTGAGCGTGAACCCGGGCTTTTCCCCTCCTGCGGAGACTGCCCTGCCACCCGCTTCGTCTGGCACCCGCGCCACCTCCCCGAGTCTGGAGCGCGAACTTGCCGCCCTCCGCCGCGACAATCAAATCCTGCGCGAACAGCTTGCCCAGCGGACGGCAGAGTTGAAAAGCTCCCGCCACGAGGTGGATAAAACCTTGGTGACTGTGGTTGAGCTGCGCCATGAGCTTATGCAGGCCAAAACTCGGCTTGCAGACGTGCTCAAGGAGCAAAGCACGGTGGCTAAAGTCCGGGAGCAATACACCAAGCAGATCCAGGAAATTGCCAGCGAATACGAGAAGACCCGCGCCGAACGGATGGTTCTTGAAGAGGAAAATGAGCGCTTGCAACAGAAGCTGGAGCAAGCCGCGCAATACATCGCCAGCAGTGACGAGATCCGCCAAAACCTTGAGACCGAACGCGAAACTTTTTATCAAGAGCGTGAAGCCGCCCGGGCCGATCGTGACAAGGTGCAAAGCGAGCTGCAGACGACCCTGGCCGAATTGGAAAGCTCGCGCGCGCGCCTCACCGAGCTGGAAAGTCTGGCCGCCGAAAACCAGACTCTCCGCAGCGAGAATCAAACTTTGCAGGAACAACTCGCCCTGGCTGAAGCACGAGCGGATGAGCTGCTGCAGGCCAGCAAGGTCCTGGAAGAAAAACTGTCAACAGCCACGTCTCCTGCAGCCCTCGCCGAAATCAAAGCCGCCCACGCTGAAGCCATGGCCCGCAAAGATGCCGCTCTTGCTGAACTAGCGGAAAAGGAAAAAGTCCTCCTCGCGGAAATCGAGCTGCTGAAAAAGGCGGATTCACGGCAGGAGCCCTTGCAGCAACAGCTCACTGAACTCACCGAACGGCTGGCCAAAGCCGAGACGGAGCGGGAAAACTTGCTTCAGCAGTTGGCTGCGCGCGAGGAGCAGCCAGCCCCGACCGAGCCGGATCCGCAGGCCGAAGAAAAACTCCGTGGGCTGGAAGAAAAACTCGCTGCTGCCGAAGCCGAGAAAACCGCCTTGGAGCAGGAAAAGACCTCCTTGCAGCAGCAACTAGCGGATCTCGCCAACGCGGGCAATGTCAGCGAAGCCCTCACGGCCGAGCTGGCTACCGCCCGCGAAGAACTGGCCCGATTGGCCAAAGCTGCACAAGAGCAAGCCTCTCTCTCGGAGAAACTGCAAAAGGCCGAAGCCCGCATCGGTGAATTGGAAAGCGACCTCGCGGCCCGCGAAGAATCCCTGCAAAACCTGCAAAGTGAACTGCACAGCGTCAACGACCGCCTTTTCGCCCTGCGTGGCGAGTTGGCTTCGCGGGAAAACCGCATTCAAGCACTGGAAAAACAGCTGGATGAAACCGCCGCCCAGCTGGCCGAACTACGCCTGAACCCTAAGCCCTCTCCCGAGGAGCAACAGGCGCGTCTGGAAACGGAAATTCTGCGCGGCATCCTCCTGCGCCAGCTGCGCGAACAGGCCCGCCGGGACCAAGCCCGGAGATTGATCGAAGAGGAAATCAATGCCCTGCAAGTGCAGTCCACGACCCTGCAGGAAAATCTCGCGGTCCTGGGCCAGGGGATTGAACTCACGGAAGAGGAGAAGGTTCTCTTCCGCCTGCCCGTGGCTGATGTCGAAGCGGATTCGCCGGAATCCCTCAGTGCCACCATTTCCATTACCAAGCCCTCTGCGGAGGGTACGGCCGCTCCGGCCAAACCGCTGGGCATCACGGATCTCTCGCAAGAGCAGCAAGAGCAGGCCCGTCAAGCCCAGGCTGCTTTGCGCGAAGGAAAAATCGCCGAAGCAGAACCTATCTGGATGAAACTTGCCGAGGAGTCACCGAATAATTTCTTTGTCCTCTCTCAGCTGGCCGCCACGCAGGTGCAAGGCGGGAAGACCCGGGCCGCGCGGGTCGCTCTCGACAAGGCCATGAAACTCAAACCGGATGACGCCTTCACGCATGCGGTGCAGGGGGTGGTGCTTTTCCGGCAAGGAGATTTGGCGGGAGCTGAGAAGAGCCTGCGCCGGGCTATCGAGCTCGATCCTTCCTTGGCACGTCCTTACAACCACCTCGGCATCGTAGTGAGCCAGAAAGGCGATTTTGCGGAGGCCGAGCAGCTGCTCAAGAAAGCCATCGCTGTGGAGCCGAAATATGCCGAGGCGCAATTCAATTTGGCGGTGCTCTACGCGACAGCTCAGCCGCCACGCAAAGAAGAAGCTGCCAAAGCCTACCAGACCGCGCTCGATCTTGGTGCCCGTGGCGACGCCGCCCTAGAGCGCCTTCTCCGGTAAATCCATCGCCGAGGGATTCTATCTTTCACCTCATCCCACCATTCCGAAAAACTCGTCCACCAAAATCTTCCAGACCTACCAGCGCTAGGTTCATCTCGATTTCCATACTTCGCCCTTCTTTCCCGACATGGGCGTGGAGTTCGATGCCCGCGAATTCGCCACCACCCCGAAAAAAGCCCACGTCAATCGCGTGACCGTTTTCGCCAAATGCCATCATGGCATGTGCTACTACCCCACCAAAACCGTGGGTTCGCATCCCGCTGTCGGCGAGCGGGATCTCCTCGGAGAGCAAATCGAGGCGTTGCACCGGGAAGGCCTCCGCGCCCCGATCTACACCAAGGTCGTGTGGGAGGAAAATGTGGCCCAGCGCTTCCCCCAATGGCGTCACCTGACCAAGCGCGGGCATTTTACTGGGGTAGGCGGCCTTGGAGCCGATGGGTAGCCTGGTCACGTGGCCTGTTGGGCCTTCCACAACGCGCAAAATTGATGGCAACATGGCGCCCGGGGTCGGCCCCCGCGCCCGGATGGATTCGCAGACCCATCGCGAGTTTGAGTCCCTGCCTTCGGGCTTTTGGGGCTACTATCATTTCCCGCGCATGGCCCGGGCTCAAAGCGCCTGGGGTAAGCCGTGGCTGGCCATGAACGGTCGTTTCCAAAAAATGTGGGAAGATTTTAGCGGTATCAAGCCGCGGGCAGCCTTGGAATTTGAATGTTTCTGGGCCCAAGCCCTTGGGGGTGCCAACTCGGTTGGCGATCGGTTGCCGCCCCGAGGACGCCTCAACCCCGCAGCTTTCGAATTGATCGGGGCGGTCTGTAAACAGTGGGAAACCGCCGAGCCGTTCTACGCAGATTCCACCTTTCTCTCCCTGCGGAGCGGAATCTTCTCCGCGAGCTTCGCCGGGCAGGATGGCGGGATCAGCGAAGACTGCGCGGTGTTGTTGGCCGAGGAAGCGCACTACGACATGGCGATGTTGGATTGGGCTGATGATTTTCGCGGCAACCAGTGGTTGATTTTGCCAGACACCACACCCATCGAGGGGCTGCTGGCGCGCAAACTTCGGAACGATCACCGCCGTGTTGGGAAGCGCCTGCTGTCCTGTCGTGCGGGGATGACGCCAGCTGGCGACTGAGGGCTGGATTTTCTCCCGCTCACCTTCCACGGAGAAACGGAAAAATATCCGACCTATGGGCGAGCCCGGGCGGACTTCTTGTCGGCTGCGGCAAATAGCGATCGGGTCTTCTGCCCGGCGGGTATGCAGGTCCGAGGGGTAAGGGCGTGAGGACTCGCATTCAGCGCGTGCTGCCCTGCTTCCGCGGCACTGCGGTGACCTGTTCCTCGCACTCGCAAACGCCGCCGGACCGGGCCGGATCGGTTTCCCGCGCTTTTGCCAGGGGAACGCTGCTTCTACTTTGCCGATCCCATTTTCCGTGAATATCAGCAGACCGGCAACCTCGCGGTGCGTCAAGCTTGGCGGCAGGTCATGTAGGAGCTTGGCGGGTCAGCACCCTTTGAGAAAGGCTTGCCCTGCAGTATCCTGCTCTCTCCGCGACGCCGCCAGAATGACCTCTTGCTCACCCTGTTGCATTACCTTCCGGTGCGCAAAGCCATGGACATTGACGTCATTGACGAGGCGGCCACGTTCAGCGGGGAAGTCCTGCGCCTCACGGGCAAGGTGCGCGAAGTCAAAGTGTATCCGACTGGGGAGAAGCTGGCGACAGTCGCCGAGGGAGCCTTTGTCCTTCCGAAAACCAAAGGCCGTTTGCTGCTGCGGGTCCCGGGTTATTTCGCCAAGCGCTGACTCAATTCTGCTCCGACGGCGCGCTCCCGAGTCGCTGTAAAATCCTCGCCGCCAGCTCGGGGCCAAACCCGGGCAGGGCGGCGATTTCCTCCACGCGGCATCTTTTTAGCCGCTCAATAGATCCGAAGGTGCGCAGAAGGCTCTTTTTGCGCCCGATATTCAGCCCCGGAATTTCGTCCAGCAGGCTTTCCGTCATGCGTTTTTTCAGCAGCAAACTGTGGTAGCCGTTGGCAAAACGGTGCGCTTCGTCGCGCAGACGCTGCAATAGCCGCAAGGCTCCGGAATCCTCCGGCAGGCGCAGCGGGTCGTTTTCCCCAGGCCGATGAATTTCCTCAAACTCCTTGGCCAGACCGATGATGGGCACCCCTTCCAACCCCAGGCGGCGGAGTTCCTGACAAGCCACGGAAAGTTGCCCTTTCCCGCCATCCACCACGATTAGATCCGGCAGGCGCACGGTCGTATTTTCCGGCTCTTCGGTGAGGCGAGTTTCCAAACGTCGCATGGCTTCGAGAGGAGTCTCTTGGGTCAGCAAGGCATCTTCGCCGGCCAAGGTCTGCCCGAGGCGCAGCACCCGGCTGTAACGCCGACGAACTACCTCCGCCATACTAGCAAAATCATTTTGCGTCTGCACGCCCCGGATGCGATAGCGCCGATAGTTGGCCCGGTCGGGCACCCCACGCTTGAAGCGCACCATGGAAGCCACAATGTGAGTTGAAGTAATGTTGGAAATGTCGAAGCACTCCATAATCAGCGGGCGGCGCGGCAAGTTGAGCGCTTCTTGCAAAGCCGTGAGGTCGCGCTCCGGGTCTATGGTGGTGGGAAGCGATTTCCGGGTGAAGCGGGTGACCGGCTTGGTCGTCGTCCGCAGGGCCTCCAGCAGATTCCGCAGAGTCGCGGCTTTTTCAAAATCGAGCGCCGCCGCGGCCGCGTGCATTTCTTTTTCCACTTCCACCATCATTCCCCGGCTCTCGCCTTCCAGCAATTCGCAGGCCTCCTCCACCCGGCGACGATATTCCAAAGGATCAATTTTCCCCACGCATGGCGCGGAGCAGTTTTTGATTACATGGTCCAAACAATGCCGATAGTCCCGCTCCGTCGGAACTACCGCTCGGCAGGAGCGCAATCCCAAGCGCTGGCGAATGGCCTGGAGAGTCGCCCGGAGGGCTCCACTGTGCGCGAAGGGACCAAAGTAGCGCGCACCATCGTCTTTGCGCAGCCGGGTGAGTTGGAAGCGCGGAAAGGGATCATCAAGGTGCACCCGCACAAGGAGGAAGCGTTTGTCGTCGCGAAAACTGATGTTGTATTTGGGGCGGAACTCTTTGATCAGACGGCCCTCGAAGAGAATAGCTTCGGGTTCGCTGCGGGTGAGGTGCCATTCGAAGGTCCAAATGCTGTCAATCAGGGCCCGGGTCTTCGCATCGGCCCGATGTGAGCGCGCCGGAACAAAGTAGGAAGCCAGCCGCCGCCGGAGATCACGCGCCTTGCCGACATAAATCACATGGTTGAGCCGGTCGCGCATCACATAGACCCCAGGTTGGTGCGGCACATCGCGCAAACGGGCTTTCAAATCCACTTTCTCCGTTGCCATGGGTCCAATCTATGCGGGAGGCAAAAGAGGCAAGGAGAAAAAATCGCAAAAAATTTGCCCATGGACTAAAAATGTCCCACCCCCCTTGGCAAAATGGGCGACGTTATGAAACCCTTCGTATCCATCCTGCGTTCATTGCGGCGTCCGGCTCCTCCGGTTTATCAACAACTCGAGCTTCCCCTGGGCGGGGTGCGGCTCAATCGGGAGGAGTGGCAACTCGTGGGGGAGCTGCGCCGCCTACGCGAGCAGCTGGCCCAGAAATAAAAATCCGCGCCGAGGAGCTGGTTATTGCTCCGAGGCGGTGAGGGTTGCCAGCCGAACCTTGAGGCGGAACCAGAACCCGCGCTTCTCGTATTCCGAGAGATTTTCCTCGCGCGCACGCGCCAGGTCCTGCTGTAGCATCTGCTGCACCCGCAGGGCAAAGGCTTCGTCTTGCACCAAGACACCATGCTCAAAGTTGAGCTGAAAGCTTCGATGATCAAAATTGATCGAGCCAACCAAGGCCAGGTCATTGTCTATCAGTAAGACTTTCTGGTGCATGAAACCTTCCCGCATTCGGTAGAGCCGCACGCCGGCTTGGCGCATGGCTGGGTAGTAAGCAAAAGAGCTCAGCCAGGGCAGGGTATGATCCGCCATGCCAGGCAGGAGAACTTTGACTTCCACTCCGCGCAGGGCCGCATGTTGCAGTGCCACTCGGGAAGGGCTATCCGGAACAAAATATGGACTGGCGATCCAAATGCGCCGCCGGGCCTGGACAATCGCACTCAGATAAACGGCCGGACAGACCTCCACTTCATCGGCGGGTCCGCTGACAAAGCTCAAGACGCGCGTAGAGCCCTGGGCTGGAGGTTGAGGCACCTCCAATGGAGGAACTTCTCCCAGCGCGTAATACCAATCCTCACAAAATCCAAGGAACAAGGGCAATAAGCCAGGTCCCCGCAGGCGCAGGTGGGTATCGCGCCAAGGACCAAAGCGCGGGCTGAGACCAAGGTATTCGTCTCCGGCATTGAGTCCTCCGGTAAAAGCTTCCTCCCCATCCACAATGACCAATTTGCGGTGGTTACGGAAATTGATTTGGAAGCGCACCCCCAGCTCGCGATTGGTCACAAACGGTGCCACCCGCACTCCCGCGCGACGAAGTTTGTCCACGTATGCCTGCGGAAGGTGTTTGGAGCCGACCGCATCAAAAAGCAAAAAGACTTCCACCCCACGCTGACGCGCCCGCAGTAGGTGGTCCTGCAGGCGGCGCCCCAGGCCGTCATCATGGATGATGTAGAACTGCACGATAATAGATTTCTTCGCCCGTTCCAGAGCCGAAAAAATCGCCGTGAAGGTCTGTTCGCCATCAATTAGCAGTTCCAGATCGTTGCCCTGCGTGGCCGGTAAGCCGGTGAGGCGTTCCGACAAGTGAGTCAAATCGGCGTAGTGCTCCGGAAAGTCGGCCCGGAAATTTTCCATGACCATCTTCAGGCGCACTTTGATCTCGTCGAGGGCCGGGACTTTGCCCATCCCCGCGAGAAAGTAGCCGGAAAATTTTGATTGCCCGAAAACCAGGTAAAGTGGGATGGCAAGAACCGGAAGAAGGACCAACCCGAGCGTCCAGCCGATGGCCGATGGGGGAGTGCGGGCCTCTAAAATCGCGCGTAACGACAGGGCGATGCCCGCAAGCTGAATCACCAGAAAGCCGATCGCCAACAGGTCGTCCATCCAACCGTTTTCCGGACCGGGCACCCAGTTCATCTACGACTCAACCTTCCGTGCCGAAGTAGCGATCTCCTGCATCGCCCAACCCGGGAACGATGTAGGCTTTTTCATTGAGTCCCGGATCCAACGCAGCAAGAAAAATTGGCACCTCTGGATGCAGGGTGGTGAGACGTTGCACACCCTCCGGGCAGCCCACCAACCCCACAAAACGCAGGCGCCGAGCCCCGTGCTCTTTCAGTGCGGAAAGGGCTTCGGCAGCACTATTGCCCGTGGCCAACATGGGGTCCACCAAGAGGATCTCCGCTTCGCCAACTCCCGGCGGCAGACGGAAATAATAATGGCGGGGCAGGAGAGTGCTCTCGTCCCGGGCCATGCCGATGTGGCCCAGCAGAGCGTCAGGCAGAATCTGCATCATCCCCTCGGCAAAACCAAGCCCGGCGCGCAGGATCGGCACCAGCACCACCGGTCGCGCGAGGACCTCCGCGCGGCAAGCGGAGAGGGGAGTCTGAACCTCGATAGAACGCGTCTCGGCATCGGCCAGGGCTTCCGCCGCGAGAAGAATGCTAATTTCCTTCAAGCAGCGCCGGAAAATGGGAGCCGGGGTTTGCTGATCGCGCAAACGGGCCATGGCTTGGGCCGCCAGCGGGTGACGCAGCAGGTGCACGGACGCAGGTAAGTCGGCAGAATTCATCGAGTCTTGGAAGGTTGGTTTTTCTCAGCGGAAGGCACAAGCACGCAATACATCCCCGCCGCCCGTGCCGCTTCGATTCCCGTGGGGGTATCTTCAAACACCAGGCAATCTGCTGCGGGCACCCCCATCAATTTCGCCGCCAGTAAAAAAGGATCGGGATGCGGTTTGCCTCGCTCATAATCATCGGCGGAAACAATCACATCGAAGAGGTCCAGGAGGTCGAGTGCCGAGAGGGTGCTGAGAACGATTTCTCGCCGACCGCCGGAAGCGATGGCCATCGGGGCGGTGCCGCGGAAGCGTCGGGCCAAGTCCACCACGGGCTCGATGGGGCGGACCTCATGCACGAGTTCCAGGTAGAAGCGATGCTTCAAGCGGATGGCCTCCTCGGGATCAATCTGCGTGCCGAACATTTCGTTAAGGCGTTGGACGATGGCCACATTTGGCATTCCTCCCCAAGCGTAGTGCAGCTCCTCCGGGAAATGCCCGCCGAGCGCCTCCATGGTTTTAGCCCAAGCCCGATAGTGCAATGGCATGGTATCCGCTACCGTGCCGTCACAATCAAAAATGTAAGCCGCAAATGGCCGCTCCGTGACCGGGATTTGTAGATTCATAAAAGTATCAAGCAATCAATGTTGCCCGTGGTCCAGGTATTTGGGCTGCTTTTTCCCCGGTGAGCAAGCGGCAAGATGCACCACTATCTCATAGGGGTCAGGCAACAAATCCTGACCGTTCTCTTTTGCTCTTGTGTCTGCCGCAGCGCTTTACGGAAAAAAAAAGCGTTTTCAGACTCTGGCCTGCAACCCATAGCACCGCGCCGCGGTGCCGCCGAGGATCGCCACCTTGCCCGCCCGCTGCACCTCGCGCAACGCGGGCAGGGTCTAGGTTACGATCTGGATGATTTCGCCGAGCTCCCTGTCGCGGACCTGAATGAAATCCACGTCGTCCACGCCGAGGCGCGCCAGGCATTCGTCCACGCTGCGCTTCACCCTCTCAGCGAAGAAATCGAAGTGCTCCATCTTGGGGCCGTAGCGGGCGACCTTGGTCGCGAGCACGTAGCGGTCGCGCGGCACGCCCTTATGGGCCTTGCCCAGGACGGTCTCCGCCGTGGTCGCGCCGGAGTAGGGGGCGGTGTCGCCGGTGCGTATTGGGCCGACGGCGCCGGGCACGCGGCGCCTCAGCGCGACGGGGGACTTGAACACGAGGTTGAGGCCACCGAGGGATTGAGGGTGCTGGTTTTGCTCATGGGACGATGCTAATGTTCCAAAGGCGGGGAATATTCACCGGGCAGCGAGGCAATACGTCAACGCCGCACGCCGGCCATTAATTGGCATCCAGTCGCAAAGCCATGCCCTGGCAAAAGGTAGCCTAAGCTTTACTGCAGGTCTGCGAATCGGCTGTTACCAGATGCTGTAGGCCCCCTTTTGTTTTGTGCATGCGGCGATGGGGCGCTGCTTGAGCACCAGGAACTGTTCTCATCCAGCGCTGTGCGCGGACGGACCAACTGTTTTCCTGTTTTTTCAGGATATGCCGAGCTGGTGATCGCGTTCTTCGATTTCCGCGCGGCAACGTTCCATGACTTTGGGGCTCAAAGGATAGAAAATCATCGCAACGACGCCAATGATTCCCAGCAGAACACCTCCGAGAACGAGCCCCAGGACAGCCAGGTTTTGGTGAACTCCGATTGTTTTCCGTTCAAGGACTGGTCAAAGCCGATTCCCACGAGGAGCGCGCCTCCCCAAACGCGGCTCATCGAAAGAGCTGCTTTGTAGAGCCAACTTGCCGTGGCGGTGTAGATGGCTTCACGGCGTTCTCCGGTTTTCCATTGGTCGTAAATGGCCAGGTCGGCCATCATTGCAGCCACCACAAAAGCACCGATCGCCCCTGCTGGCGCGGAAATCAGCGGGGACAGGACCTCCAGCCAAAGCATTTCTGGATTGTAAAGGAACAACTTGCTTAGTCCGGCCAGGATCGTGATGACAGCACCAATAATCAGCACGGCTCGCTTGCTGAAGCGTTGAGCAAACCGGGAGCCGATGCCTACGGAGACCATGAAGGTCGCAAAATGGACCACCGCAATCCACTCGGCGAGGATCGCTCCGGCTTTGGTATTTCCGCGATTCAATACGTGGATCTGCGGGAAAAGGCTGAAGTGATTGAAGACATTCGCGGAAAGCTGCCAGAAGAATAACGTTCCGCCCACCCAGAGAAATCCGCGATTGCTGAATGCCGCTCCCATACTTTTCAGCAAGGGTAGCTTTCCCTGACGTTCGATTTTTCCCGGATTGCGCTCGCGCAGGAAAAAATGCGGGGATGATCCCCAGAGTCAGGAAGATCCCTCCGAATCCCTAAGACAGCACCTGCATGGCAGGCATGGTGTTTTGGAGGATGTCCCTTTGGATGAAAGCCAATAGCCGAGCGACTCTAAGCCCGAGAATCGGGCCAAATTAACTGCCGAAGGCATAAAGACGCGTTCGCTCGTTGGTATCATCAGTGAGCTCGACGCCCAGGGCCTCAAAGGGAATGTTGAAAATCGTGTAGCAGGTGATGAAAACCAAGGATGCGGTAAACATGTAGCACACGATCACATTCATGGACCACGAAGTGGACGGCAGACACAGCAACGGAAACAAAATCGAGAGCAAAATAGAGCCGACCAGGACGAATGGCCGACGCCGTCCCCAGCGAGTGCGAGTATTATCTAAAATGCTGCCCACCAAAGGATCCGTGATCGCAGCCCAGAGACGCATCACAGTTTGCAGTGCACCAATCATCAAGGGATTCACCCCGAGGGTGATTTGCTAAATCGGAGTCAGCATCCGATTGAAAATGTCCACCGACTGGGAACCCGTGATCGTGCCTGCGGTGAAAGCCAAGCGATCCTGGATTGAAATTCTCTGCCGAGGTGGCGGGGACAAGGGAAGCGGGGAAGTTTCCATTTGCCCTAGCTTCTAAGAGCCGGGCAGCAACTCCGCAAAGGAGAAGCAAGCGATTCCAGGGGCCATTCTTTCCGACGGGCCGAGCATAAAAGATCGCGGGGGGAAGAAAAAGTCTTACCCCAAGGGATGATTTTTTAGCGATAAGGAGGTGAAGAACCCGCGCAAAACCCCAGTGTTGGAAAAGGAACCTGCTTTCGTTGAACGCCGGCGCCGGAGTGTTTGCGCTCGGCCAGAAGATAAATACGAGAGAGCCGGGCCGTATTTTGCTGACGAGCTCTACCTTGGTGATTTCCGGCGTGGTCGCTGTCTGCTCCAAGAAGTTGAAGCGGGAGATCGTCGGGTGGCGCTGCTTATGGAGCCAACGGCGAGCTGGCTGGCCTGCGGGTCTGCTTGCGGGTCAGCAAATCCCTGTTTTTCCGCACCTCTCCTGGCCCAAGCTCGCCGACTGCTACCAACACAAACCCTCCATCGCTCTCGCCGCGCACACCAAGATCAACGCTAAATGAATTTACCCTGCAAGCGATTCTCCGTTTTGCTGCGCCAGAAGAGCGCCAAGGAAGATCAGCTCATCCAGGGAGACGCGAAGGATTACGATTTTGTTCGCGCGCAGCCTCGCCGGGACCGAAGGACTAAATCGCCATCGTCAAGAGCTGGCGACAGGCAGCGGTCTGTTTTTGTCGGTCCGGTGCCGTGAGCAAGTCGGAAACGATGACAACTCGCTGGGCGCCGGCGGCTAAGACTTGCGGGAGGTTGGCCAATTTGATGCCGCCGATGCAAAAGACAGGGAGAGTTGTATGGTCCGGAATTTGCCCCACCTCCTCAGTGCCGATGGGCAAGTAGTCTGGTTTGGTGGGGGTGGGGAAAAGCGGTCCGAAACCGAGGTAATCTGGGCCGGCACCGGGGTGTTGCTGCGCGAGCAGATTAGCGGCTTGGAGCTGCGCGAGGCTATGCGTGGACAGTCCAATGATTGCCTCGGGCCCGACGATCTCGCGGACGCCCAGGACGTTTTGATCATCTTGGCCAACATGCACGCCATCCGCCCCAACCTCTCGGGCTACCTCGGGATGGTCGTTGATGATGAAAGGCACGGCAGCCTGTTGGCAAAGGGGAAGAATTTCCTGGGCCCAAGCTGCGATGGCGTTTGTCGGGTGGGATTTCGCCCGAAGTTGCAAAATTTGTACGCCGCCGGCCAAAAGCTGCTGGGTCGCGGGGATGAGATCGGCCGGAGTGAGATAACCGAGATCGAGAATCCCATACAGCCGGGCGGCTTGGAGGGCCGCCCGGCTGGTCAAGGGATTCATCCTGGAACCGGGCGCAAAGCCCGAATCACAGCTTGAGGTTGACCATGGCCGCGTGTTCGGCGTCGCTGCAGGGAGCGTTCAGCGGCACATCCGTCTGTGCGGTGGTGGGAGCGACCAGTTTTTTCTCTAGCAAATAAGCTTCCACTTCTTCGCCACTGACATCTGCCAGCATGACATCATTGACGATGACACAAGGCGAGAGCGGTTGTCCACTGAGCTGCTCCATCTCGAAGCGGAAGGCCGGATTTTGAATGATGTCCTTCTCTTCGTAGGGCAGGTTATATTTTTCCAGAACGGCACGCACGCCACGGCTCCAACCACAATGGGTTTTCAGGTATGCAGTAATTTTCAGGTCACTCATAGTGCTTGAGATACGCTGCAGGAAGCTGCGGAGGGCGTTACTTTTTCTTGTTGTCGCCGGGGCGATATTCCTCTTGGGCAGCCAAGAAGGCTTGTTCGAGGCCAACCATGTCCTCGCCGGGACGCAGGCTTTCCATGGCCTCGGATTCTTTCTTCACTTCTTCCTCAGTGTAATTGGCAGCCTTGATCGAGAGACCGATCCTACGCTCGGCGCGATCAACTTTGATAACGCGAGCTTCAACTTCTTGGCCGACTTTGAGCACGTCTTTGACCTTGGCCACGTGTTCCTCGCTGATTTGCGAGATGTGGACCAGGCCGTCAATGTCGCCGGGCAGAGAGACAAACGCGCCGAAGTTGGCCAGTTTGGTAACCGTGCCTTTGACGAGGTCGCCGATTTTGAAAGTGTGTTCGATGGACTTCCAAGGATCTTCTTCCATTTGCTTGACGCCGAGGCTGATGCGCTGGTTCGCTTTATCAATATCAATCACCACTGCCTCGACTTCATCGCCCTTCTTGAGGACTTCACTCGGGTGGTTGATCTTCTTGGTCCAGCTCAGGTCGGAGACATGCACCATGCCATCAATGCCTTCTTCCAGCTCGATAAAGGCACCATAGGCGGTCATGTTGCGCACTTTGCCTTTCACTTGGCGACCGATCATGTAGCGCTGTTCGATCTCATCCCAGGGATTGGCCTCGAGTTGGCGAATTCCCAGGGAGATCTTGAGTTCTTCTTTGTTGATACCCAAGACCATGGCTTCGACCTCTTGGCCGAGAGAAAGCACATCGGAGGGGCGGGCGATGCGTTTCGTCCAGGAGAGTTCCGAGACGTGAATGAGGCCCTCGACTCCTTCTTCGATTTGCACAAAAGCACCGTAGGGCATGAGGTTGGTGACCTTGCCTTTGACGATTTGGCCCATGGGAAAGCGCTCTTCGATATTTTCCCAAGGATTGGCCTGGGTTTGTTTGAGGCCCAGGGAAACGCGTTCTTTTTCCTGGTTGATGTCCAAGACAATCACCTCCAGCTCTTGGCCGACGGTGAGAGCTTCGCTTGGGTGATTGACACGGGCCCAAGAAATATCGGTGACGTGCAGGAGGCCATCAATCCCATCCAGATCCACGAAGGCACCAAAGTCGGTGAGGTTTTTCACCTGCCCCTTGATGCGATCACCGACTTTGACGGTGGTGAGGAACTTCTGGCGTTTTTCAGCGCGTTCCTGCTCGATAATTTCCCGGCGGCTGAGGACGACATTTTTCCGGTCCTCGTGCAGTTTGACGATTTTGAATTCGTAGGTATTGCCGACGAATTGGTTGAGATCTTTCGGGGGGACAATATCAATTTGCGAAGCGGGGAGGAAAGCTTCGACGCCCACGTTCACCGTGAGACCCCCTTTGACCACGCCCTTGACCCGACCTTTGATAAGGCCAGAACCCTCAAATACCTTGACAATCTTTTCCCAGTTTTGCCGGTGGGCGGCCTTTTCTTTGGAGAGGACCACCATGCCTTCGTCGTTCTCCAGGCGCTCAAGGAGGACTTCAACCTCGTCTCCAATCTCCACCTCCGAGGGATCTTCGAATTCGCTCGCCGGAACGACACCTTCGGATTTGTAGCCGATATCAATGAGAAATTCCTTGGGGCGAATTTCCAGGACGTGGCCTTTGACGATACTACCTTCTTTGTAGTTTTTGACCGATTGCTCGATCAGAGCTTGCAGTTGAGACATGATGGATGGGTTGAAGTGGGATCCGAAGAAGTTCCCCGGCCAGGGGGCGGGGCTCCGGCCCGCCGGCCTTGAAAGCTGGCGGGTCGTTGAGCAAAAGGCCTGCAGCATAAAAATCAAGCTAAATCTCTCGGTGGGATAGGGATTTTTTCAGAAATGGTTTCTTTCTTGCCAGAAAACTCCCTTGGCATTATGGGAAAGTTACCGGGTCAACTCCGTGTTTCCCACCCGACCTTATCCAGGTTGAGAGGCCTCGAGCTTTGACTGCCACAATTTGCAGGCTGGCCTACGTCCTCCGGTGGGAGGCCCATGGGGATTGGAAAATCACCGTTCGCTCCAGCGAGCGGGGTCAGTTGACGATTTTCGCTTCATTCAAGCGCGGGTTGGCCGGTGAATGCAGGGCCCTCACCAAACAGGACGGCCGGAGCGGCGCAAGTGCGAGTTCCAGCTGGGGGCTAATTGAAGAAAGATCAATCCAGGAAAAAACAAAAACAATGTCATCATCACCATCAAATGCCGGTCGCAGTGCCGGGCGGCGCTCGGGGAGAAGGCCGCGTTCCGGGCGGTCGGGAGGCGGGCGTCAGGAACGGCCTAGCCGGTCAGGAACGGCCACTGTGGCGAAATACTCCCCCAAAGCCGAACCGAACTTCTGGCAAAAAATCGTCGCGTTTTTCCGTGGCCCAAAACCCAAGAAAGCGGCTGAGCAGCCCAGTAAAACGAGCCCTACGGCTCGAAACAAAGCAGAGGGCAGCAGGGCCTCCCGTTCCCGTCCCGAGGCGGAAGCAACGAAAGAGCCGAAAGCGAGCACCGAACGCCGGAGCGGCTTGCGCAAGCCCGAGGCCGTCGAGGTGACTTCGCCGCGGCTCTACATCGGCAATCTCTCCTTCGACGCCACGGAGAGTGATTTGTTTGAGCTCTTTAATGGGGTCGGCAACGTGCAAAACGTCGAGATCGTGAGCAATAAACACACTCTGCGCTCCAAAGGGTTTGCCTTTGTGCAAATGCATAGCATTGAAGAGGCCAAGCGGGCGGTGGTGGAATTGCACGATAAGGAATACATGGGTCGCAAGCTCGTCGTGAGCGGCGCCAAGGCGCTGGAGGAGCGTCGGCCCGAACGGGAACGCGCGGAAGTCCAACCTGAACAATAACCTGCCCATCCTCATCGCCGGCCCGACCGGGGTCGGCAAAACACGGTTCGCCGTCGCACTCGCCCAGCGGGTCGGCGGCGAATTGCTTTGCGCCGATGCTTTTCAAGTCTATGCGGGATTCCGTCTTTTAACGGCGCGGCCAACGCCGGAAGAGGAGAGCGCGGCGCCGCATCATTTATTTGGCGTGGTGCCACCTTCCGAGACCTGGGATGTGGCTCGACAACTACGGGGTATGGAGGAGTGCGTGGCTGAGGTGCAGGCTCGGGGGCGGCGACCGATTTTGGTTGGCGGGACGGGGCTGTATTTCCGGGCATTTTTGCAGGGCCTGGATGAAATGCCGCCCAGCGATCCCGGGCTGCGGCGAGAGCTGGAGCGGAAAAGCCCAGAGGAGTGCCTGGAGCTTTTGGCAAGTCACGACCCGGGGGCGCTGGAGTTGATTGATCGGCGGAATCCCCGTCGCATCCTGCGTGCGCTGGAGATCGTCCTTTTATCTGGCAGGTCCCTGCAGACGTTCCGGCAAGCCCGGCAACGACCTCTGCGGCCCTGCGAGGCCTGGTTTTTGGACCGGGAACCCCGGGATTTGCGTCGCCGGCAGGAAGCCAACATCGCACGCATGGTGGAAGAGGGCGTCTTGGCGGAGGTAGCGCGAGTGCGAGAGCAAGGCGTGGGGCCCACCGCAGAACGGGCGCTCGGTTACCGGGAGTTTTGTGCGGTTCTGGATGGCGAAATGGCACTCGACGTGGCCGTGCACAAATTGGGCCGTCTCACCTGGCAGTATGCGCGCCGCCAACGCACTTGGTTCCGCCACGCCGCTGCCTTCCAACATCGGCTGCTTGCGGTGGACGAATAGCCCTCGCAGGCCTCGGGCGAGACGGTGAGAATACCATTCTTGCTGACGCTCGACGGAGTGGGATTTTTTGCCATAATGCTCCGCCCATGGAAGAGCCGGAGATACCTGATCAGGAGCTCATTACCCGCACCTGCGGCGGGGATCCAACGGCTTTTGATGAATTGGTGCGGCGATACTCGCCGCGGGTTTACGGTCTGATTTACAACATGACTGCGAACCACGAAGACACGAACGACCTCCTGCAGGAGACCTTTGCCAAAGCTTACCGGTCCTTGCCCGGCTTTCGCGGGCAATCCAGTTTCTACACTTGGCTCCACACCATCGCTGTGCATCGCACGATCAATTTTTTGAAAAAACGCGGCAAGCGCTACCACCTCAGCCTTAACGATCTTGATCGTGGAGTGGAGAATGACAGCGCGTTTATTGCTGCCACGGCGGGTAGCGATCCCCGGCGGGAGGCGGGCCTCAAAGAGTTGCAGAAAAGATTGAACGAGGCCATGATGCGGTTGTCTCCTAATCACAGAGCTGTGGTCACCATGTTTGACATTCAAGGAATGCCGCACGCGGAAATTGCCAAAATCTTGGGCATTTCCGAGGGCACCGTCCGTTCCCGCCTCTTTTACGCCCATCGCGAGTTGCAAAATTATCTCGAAGAATTCCGTCGCCCATGAAGAAATCGCCCGCTGATGCAGAATCAATGACCAACGAGACCCTCTCGGCGCTCCTGCGGATGAAGCGCTATGAATTGCCACCTGCGGATTACCACGAGGATTTTCTATTGGAATTCCAACGTCGGCAGCGGATTTCGGCCCTTCGCCCTTCCTGGAAGGAGCGTTGGCAGGATGCGATTGAGCGGATCTGGCCGGATTTCCGGGTTCCGAGCTTTGCCTATGGAGCGGTGGGGCTAGCGGCAGTGGTTTTCTCCGCTTGGATCTTATCGGTTGATGAACTGCCAACGAGGGCGCCGAGTGTTTCGACTTTGGCCGCTGCGGAGATACCCTCGACTGACCAGGATGCCTGGCGACTGCAAATCAACTCGGATTGGCGGGAGGTGCTCCCGCAACCAGTCAATATCCCTGCGCAGCGCACGGTTGGAACTTTACCCCCGCACTACGCTCTCCAAGCCAGGCCCAACGCCGAGCAAGAACCATTCCGGTTTTAGAAACGACTTCCCCACCCGTGCGCTGCTGGCAATCTCACCATCCGGCCCTCGCAGGGATCTTATTGGCTTGCTTGTCCTTGGGGGATTCCCAAGCCGGGGAGACGGTGGAGGCCATCTCGGCGACGGTCTGCCGATTGATGGAAAGCAGCCGGGATGCAATCGTGCAGGTTGAGGCAAGGGATGACCAGGGGGTCATCAAAGGAACGGGTTTCTACGTGGATCCGATGGGAACAATCATGACCTTGGCGGCGATCACCGAAGAAGCCGAGGAAATAGTGGTCCGCCAGCAAGGGCAGGAACGGGTGGCGGAGTTTTTGACCTCGGATCCGCGCAGCGGGGTGGCTTTATTGCGCGCACCAGGCAACGGGCGCTTTCTGAATTTGGCGGTTCCGGATCGGGTGGCAGTGGCCGACCCCGTGGTGCTCCTGGGGTATCCTTTGGAAATGGATCTCTCTCCGGGCTTTGGACTGGTGGCAGGCCTCGACCGTAAAATCGGCAACTATTATTTTCCCACAACTCACTATCGGCTGAATGTGCCGGTGCTGCGGGGACAGGGAGGGTCGCCGGTCTTGAATCTCGACGGCAAAGTGATCGGCATGGTTAATAGCAGCGTGGATGGCGGGGCGACCTGTTATGCTTTGCCGATTGGGGCAGCGGATAAAATTCGCCAGGACTTTATGCGCTTTGGAGAACCCAGGCATGGGTGGGTAGGGGCGTTGGTGGAAGATGCGCCGGAGGCCGTGGAGGGCTCCAAAGCGCTGGTTTGTGAGGTAGAACCAGAGGGGCCGGGAGGGAAGGCCGGTCTGAGGCCGGGAGACATTCTGCTGCAAGTGGGGGAGAAACCAGTGCGCTGCCGGGAAGATATTCTCGAAGCCTCTTTCTTCCTTACCTCGGGTGACCCCACCACGATTATCATTCTGCGGGATGGGGCGCGCTTGGAATTGCAGGCGACAACTACTTTGCATCCCTCGGCGCGCAAGCCCAATTTGCAAGCTGGCATGGATCTCATGCCGCGCCTGGTGCCTTGATAGTTCCGTGAGCAGACGGCAGCCTGGGAAATTCCTCCACTTGGCCTAACCATTTCCGTTGAAGAAGTGCGTCGCGTTTTAGTTTTGCCTCATGCGTGAATTATCCGGGGTTATTCTGCTTTCGTTGGTTTCGCTGGGGGTTTGTCCGGCCCAACCGCAAGGACCGGCAGAACCCCCCGACCTCGTGCGGCTCCTCAACGACCGATTCACCCAGGTCTATGAGAAAATTGCGCCTTCGGTTGTGGTGTTGGAAGCGGCCCGGGTTCCTGAAAGTCAGGGAGGCGTTTCTCTTTTGCCGCGGGGATGGCAATCTTTTTTCAACACGCCGCGTGGGTCCATTCCGCCCGGTCTGTTTCAGGAAGCCCCCAACCAGGGGAGTGGGGTGATTTTTCGCCGGGATGGCCACATTGTGACAAACTATCACGTGGTGGCCGATGCGGATCCCAAGGGCATCCGGGTGACCCTCAAAGACGGACGGGTATTGCCCGCGGAGTTGGTGGGAGTGGATGAAAAAACAGATCTGGCGGTCTTGAAGGTGGATGCAGGGGAGCTTCCCGCAGCAGAATTGGCCGACAGCGATCAAGTGAAAGTCGGGCAATTTGCCTTTGCGCTGGGGGCACCCAGCGACCTGCCTTACACCTTCACCTTTGGCCTCGTGAGCGCCACCGGACGCAACAACCTGACCCCGACGACGGCCTACGAGGAATACATCCAGACCGATGCTTCCATCAATCCAGGCAATAGCGGCGGTCCGCTCTGCGATATCGAAGGGCGGGTGATCGGGATTAATACTTTGATCAGCGGGCTGAATCGCGGTTTGGGATTCGCCATTCCGGCAAATTTGGTTCGGCAGGTTGCCAATCAACTGGCCGACGAAGGCCGGGTGATCCGGCCGTGGTTGGGGATTAGCATCGAAGGTTTGGCGGAGAGCGACTTCCTCCGGCGGACGTTTCCCGCAGTGGCGGATGGGGTGGTGGTGCGAGAGATCCACCCCGCTACTCCGGCCAGTCGAAGTGCTTTGCAGGCTGGGGACATCATTCTGGAAGTGAACAACTCTCCAGTGCGCCGCGCCGTGGATGTGCAAAAAATCGTCCTTGCGCAGGCGGTTGGGGCGACGGTGAGCTTGAAAGTCTGGCGCGAAGGGCAGATCCAAGTTTTGACCATTCCGACGGGGGAGCAGCCGGATAGTTTCCGCACCGTCTCCCGGCGTAATCCGAGTGACCGTTCCCTCCCGCAACTGCCCAGTCTGCCCGGCCTGGCACCCAAGGAAAAGAAGAGCCAACTGCCACCGGTGCCGGAAGAGGAATCGCCTCTGACATTGGAGAGGCTGGGGTTAGCGGTACAGGGATTGGATGCCGCCATGCGTAGCAGCCTTGGGCTGAATGAAGAGGGGGTGATTGTGACCTCCGTGCAGCCGGATTCTCCTGCTGAGGTGGCAGGTCTGCAGGTCGGAGATGTGATCACCCACGCTGGCAACGAACGGGTGCGCTCACCGCAAGTCCTCAGTGAAGTGCTGACGGCGGTGGATGCGGAACGCGGAGTGCTCTTTCTCCTCGTGCGCGAGGGCGCGAGAGCTTTTGCTTTGGTCAAGCCTTGATTCCGCACGTGGCGGTCTCCACAGAGCAGGATTTATTCGGCCCATCGCCTGGGGGAGGGGAATCTATTGCGCCGGATGCGCCGCTCGCCACGCGGATGCGACCGGCCAATTTGGAAGAATTTGTCGGTCAAGAGCATCTCCTGGGGCCGGGCAAGTTACTGCGTCGCGCTCTGCAGGCCCGTCGGCTTTCGTCGTTGATTCTCTACGGTCCACCTGGGACCGGAAAGACCACCTTGGCGTTGCTCCTCGGGAAGGAATTGCAGGCGAGTTTTCAGCGACTAAGTGGGGTGGAAAACAGCGTGCCCGAGATGCGCAAATTGTTGCTGGCCGCTGCCGGGAGGAAACAGCGGGGCCAGGGAACGACCCTCCTATTTGTGGACGAGATTCATCGTTTCAGTAAACCTCAGCAAGACGTGCTGCTGCCAGAAGTCGAAAGTGGCAGCATTTGTTTGGTTGGAGCCACCACCCACAACCCCTTCTTCTATCTCAACAGCCCTCTGGTCTCGCGGTCGCAGGTTTTCGAGTTGAAGCCGTTGGGGATGCAAGACCTGATTCTGCTGCAGGAGCGCGCCCTAGCTATGCCCGATCGGGGTTTGGGACACCTGCGAATCCAAGCGGCTCCCGAAGCTTTGCGGCATCTGGCGGAGGTAAGCGATGGCGATGCCCGCAAGTGCCTGAACGCTCTGGAACTTGCCGCGCTGACCACGCCACCCGATGCGCATGGGGTCATTCAGCTGGGGTTGGCGGAGGCTGCGGAAAGCATTCAGTGCAAAGCCGTGGTCTATGATGGGGATGGAGATGCGCACTACGATACGATCAGCGCTTTTATCAAAAGCATCCGTGGCAGCGACCCGGATGCGGCACTGTATTGGTTGGCCAAAATGCTGCATGCCGGAGAGGACATGCGTTTTGTCGCTCGCAGATTGGTCATTGCGGCTAGCGAGGACATCGGTTTGGCTGATTCGCAGGCTTTGCTCGTGGCGACCGCCGCGCAACAGGCTCTGGAGTCGGTGGGATTGCCCGAGGCGCGCATTCCCTTGGCGCATGCCACCGTTTACCTCGCCACTGCCCCTAAAAGCAACCGGGCCTACGCGGGGCTGGAAGCGGCGGCCTCCGAAGTGCGGCAAGGTCGCACCTTGGCTGTGCCCGACCACCTGCGGGATGCCCACTATGCTGGAGCCAGGAGATTAGGCCGTGGCCATGGCTATGCTTACGGTCACGATTATGAAGGAGGTTACGTGCCGCAAGCATACTTGCCCGAAGGGCGGCGCTACTACCACCCAACAGAAAACGGACAGGAAAAGCGCATCGCGGAGCGCCTGGAGTATTGGCGGCAATGTTTCCTGCGGTCGCAGAGGTAACGTTTTTGCAGATTGCCAGAAGCGCGGAGCTTCCCTAAGCAATTACTACATTATGAACAACCCCGCCAACCTGCCTGCCCACGCCCAAGGAAAAGTCTGGTTTTACATTAGCGGAGCACTCTCTCTCCTGGTCGGTTTTGTGGCTATTGCTCGTCCCGGGTTGGCCTCAATTGCTCTCACGCAACTGATCGGAATTTTTTGTGTGGTCAGCGGGGTCTTTCTCCTTGGTTCCGCGCTGTTTGGCAAAACCACCCGTCATCGTCTGTGGGATCTCTTTTCAGCGGCCCTGCGCATAATTGTCGGGGTGCTTTTCTTGGTTAATGTCATCAAGGGGTTGTTGGCTTTGACGCTGGTCTTGGCGGCGGTTTTTCTCGCAGAGGGAATCGCTGGCGTAGTCCTGGCCCTCAAGCTCAAGGGCAAAAACCCGGCGTGGATTTGGGTCTTGCTTAATTCCATCGCGGCCTTCGTTCTCGGCGGAATGTTGCTGGCGAAATTTCCCTCAGACGCCATCTGGGCCATCGGACTGCTTTTCGGCATCAACAGCATTTTCCTCGGAGTCTCGCTGATCATGTATGGGGTGGGACTGCATCGAGCCCACGAGGCCTAGTTTCTGCTGATTTCCTCCTTCATGCCCATGCAGCAGCTTGGTTTCTCATCGGCTGCTTTCTGGCCAAGCTATGTTTGTTTTGCTTTGCTCACTGCGATGGCTCTGGCTACTGAAAGCGCAACCCAGTGGGAAACTTTGAGCGCCGAGCAGCAGGCTAGCGTCCGGCAAGGCGGGTTGGTAACTGTGGAGGAGGAAGTTACCGGTGGGGTCTGGCCAAGGATTATTCTCTTTTTGAAAGTTGCCGCGACCCCCGAGCAGGTGACGGCGGTTTTTACGGACTATGCTTCGTCGGAGGATTTCATTCCGAACGTCAAGGTCTCCCGGGTGGAGTTGGAACGGTCCCCGCGAACCAGCGAAGTATATTATGAGTTGGCCTTGCCCCTGTTGCCCAATGAGCGCTACACGGCGATCAACACGACGGTGCAAACCGGGAACGATGCGTATCAAGTAAGCTGGCAGGTGCCCAAGGGACGCTTCTTCAAAACCAGCCGCGGCAGTCTTACGGTGACGCCGCTGGCTGGTGGGGCCCTGATGCGCTACGAGAACCTGGTGGATCCGGGAGCGAAGATCGCCAAGTTGCTCAAACAGCGGGCGGTGCAGCAAGCTGAGGAGACGCTGCAGGCCATTGCCGGGCAGGTGGAAAAGCTCAAAAATGAGAACCCCGCCAAACTCGCGGAACTGGTCGAAGAATTGCGCGCTGATTTAGCCGCCACCCGTTGAATGTCGCGCCGACTTTCCTCGCGCCAAGTCCCTCCCGCCCGCAGAAATCTCTCCTCTTCGCGGCCTCGAAAGCGGACGCACCGCCACCGCCGAGGTAGTCTCTGGCTGGGACTCTCCAAACTGGTTTTAGCCTGCCTCCTCCTCTGGGCCGCAGTGGGCTTATTTTATTACGTGCTGGCCTTGCGTTACGACCTGCGCGACATCGCCAAGATGCCGCAGCGCTCGGTGGTTTACGATGCCGAGGGAAAATTCTACAGCCGATTTTCCGGCGAAAATCGGGTGGTCGTGCCATTTTCCGGGGTTTCGGAAAAGTTCATCAAAGCGCTGCTGGCTCGAGAGGATACACGCTTTTACCAACACCTCGGGGTGGATCCCGTCGGCATCGCCCGGGCCGCGGTGCGCAACCTCCTCATGGGCGGGATCCGACAGGGCGGGAGCACGATCACACAGCAGTTGGCCCGCAACAGCTTTCCCCTCGGAGGGCGAAATCTGCACCGCAAGTTGCTGGAGGCGGCCCTCTCCTTCCGCATCGAAACGGAACTCAACAAAGAGGACATTCTCGAGTGTTACGTGAATCGGATTTATTTTGGCAGCGGTTGCTATGGCGTGGAAACTGCCGCCCGTACTTACTTTGATAAACCTGCCGCCGCCCTCACTCTCGGCGAGGCGGCGCTGCTGGCGGGTCTCATCCGCAGCCCGACCCGATTGTCGCCCCTCAATAATCCCGAAGGAGCCCTCACGCAGCGCAACGTCGTTTTGCAGCGCCTGGCGGAGTTGGAATGGATCTCTCCGGCGGAAAAACAAGCCGCCATGGCAGAGCCCTTGCGGCTTTCCCCACGCCCTCAATTGGGAGCTTTGCAGGAAAACTGGGCGATGGATTCCATTCGCCGGGAATTGGAGACGATTCTGCCGCGGCTGGGCTTTGATTCTGGGGAGCTGCGCATTTATTCGACCATCCAGCCCGATCTGCAAAATGCCGCAGAGATGGCGGTGCGCCAGCGCTTGGAAAGTTTCGAGCAACGCTTCCCGCAGTTGCGCCAGGATCCTCCTTTGGAAGCAGCCGCATTTTTCATAGACCATCGGGATGGAGCTGTCCGGGCCATCGTCGGAGGGCGGGATTACCAGCGGAGCAAATACCACCGGGTTTATCTTGGGCAGCGGCAAGCAGGTTCAGTCGTCAAGTCGTTCGTCTATGCGTTGGCTTGGAGCCGGGGGTTGGAGCGGCGCACTCCCGTGGAAAATTCGCGTCTGCAGCCGGGCGAACTTCCGTGGGAGTTCAGTCGCTACGACCCGAAGAATGCCGATGGCGACTATGAGGGGCCCCGGCCTGCAGAGGAAGGACTGATCCTCTCGCAAAACACCATGAGCGTGCGCGTCGGCCAGCGTGCTGGTTGGGATACCATCGCCCGCTTATTTCGTCAGGCCGGAATCTCGGAGAACCCGCAACCCTTCCCAAGCATCAGCCTGGGAGCCTTTGAAACCACTCTCCGCGATTTGGTCTCCGCCTACACCGCATTCTCCACCGGGGGGAACCAAGTGCGCCCTTATTTGATTCGCAAGGTGGTGGATTCACAGGGGAGGGTGCTTTACGAGCATCGGCAGGTGCGCACGCCGTTGCTCGATCCAGCGGCCGCGGAACTGACGGCATTGGTTTTGCGGGAAGTCCTGGTGCGGGGAACTGGGGCGGGACAGGCGGATCGTCGTCTGCGCGGGCGGGCCGGGGGAAAGACCGGCACGACGAATGATTTCCAAGATGCGTGGTTCGTGGGATTTTATGAAAATCTGACCGGAGGAGTCTGGGTGGGATTTGATACCCCGACCTCCATGGGGCACGGTGCTGGAGGAGCTCAGTTGGCTTTGCCCATCTGGTCCGACATCATGATTTCCCCCGCAGCGCAGCGAACGCGATAAAACGGTCAAGGTGTGGCTAAAGCGCTACTCCGAGGGAAAAAAGAGGGGCAGAAAAAGTTCCGGAAAGACTTGTCAGGCCAGAATAAGTGGCCTTTATTGCCCCCCGATGCAACCGGCAAAGAAAGGAGGGAGAGTATAGATGAAATTCGTGAAAATTTTCGCCGCGATAGCCATTGCTACCGCCGCTCTGAGCTTGGGGGCCTGCGCCAGCAAGCCAAAGCCCACCACCCCGCCCAGCAGCGTGGGATTCAGCAAATAAGCTCAAACGGCTTGTTGCCGAGACACTTCTGGCCGGACGGAGGCGACTCCGTTCCGGCCTTTCGGTTTTTATGGCGGTTCCGCCTCGGTGAGCATCTCGCCGATGGTCATCAGGACCGTCTCCGTCGTAAGGGCTTCCATCGTTCCTGGAGGATCCGTTGGGAGAAACTCCCCTCCCGCATGGCCACCGCGTAGGGCCCGGCAACCCGCTTGGCGCGGTCCCCATTGGGCAGGATTCATCGGCCCAAAAAGCACCAAGGTGCGGGCTCCGACTGCTGGTGCCAGGTGGGCCGACATGGAATCCACCGTGACCACCAGGCGCGCTCCGGCATAGACCGCCGCTGTTTCCTCCAAGGTGGTCCTGCCGCCAAGATCGAGAATTCCCGGGAGTCTCTCCCGCAGAAAGGCGCGGGCGGCAGTCTCTGCAGGGCCGCTGCCTCCAGTGAGCACAACGCCGAGACCGCGCTTTTTTGTCAGATGTTCGGCCACGGCAGCCCAGCGCTCGGTCGGCCAAAATTTCTCCGGGCGGGCAGCTCCCAGATGGAGTACGACGTAGCTTTTCTTGGGTGGAAAATCAGGGACCTTTTTTCGCAGCTCTGGGGTGAGTTTGGGGGCGAGGGAGATCTGCGGGTGCCGCGGTGAGCAAACCGGAACGTTAAAAGGGGTGAGGAGATTGAGAAAATGATCTACGGTGTGCTGATTCCAAACTTTGGAGGCGACAAAGGAAAAGCCTCCCCAACGATGGAAGGGACGTTGTGCGAAGCGGGCGAAGGCAATTTTTTTTCGAGCGCCTGAGAACGCCCCGACGAAACCACAGCGATCTGTACCGCCAAGGTCCAAGACCACGTCGAAGCCCCGAGAACGTAGGTAGCGCAGCTCTCGTAAGGCCTGCAGTCCATCGGGCCAGAGTCGAACCTCATCCGCCGAGAGCAAGCGAGCTGCGGGGAGATTGCCGCGCCGATCCAGCCAAGTGGTGTGCCAACCGGCAGCGCGCAGACTGCGCACCACCGGTTCGGCTAGCAGTGCATCCCCAAGCCGCTTGAACTGCAGCAAAAGAATTCGTGGTTGGTGGGAGAGGGGAGGGGCAGCCAACCGACCAGATTGCTTCAAGCCGTGGGATGAGAGGAGTCTTGGCGCACGGGCACCACCAGCACTGGGCAATGGGCGCGCTTCAGGACCCCCGTGACCACGCTGCCGCTGAAAAGATGATAGAGAGCTCCGTGCCCGTGTGAAGCCAAGGCGATGAGGTCGGCTGGCAATTCTTCGGCTTGGTGCAGAATTTCTTCCACCGGCAAACCCTCCAAGGCGATGACATCCACCGAGAGCCCTCGCTCTCTCAGCCCTTTGGCCAAACTCTCCAGGCGCTCTTGCTGCAATGGTAGTAACTCTGTTTCCAGCTGCCCGGTAGGCGGCACAATCACATCCATCGAAGCCCCTACCGGAAGATAGGCCGCTACGGGCTCCAGCACGTGCAGCAATACCAAACGAGCCGACCATGCCAGGGCCAATTCGCCGGTTTTTTGCAGGAGCGACTCTGTCCCTGCGCTGAAGTCCACGGGAACAAGAACGGTTTTCATAGTGGAAAGTATGCCGGATCCTTCCCGGGGCTGCACGCTGTTTCTCGCAGGAAAAGTTGCCCCAGCGGCCACAAGTCCGCTTGCTTCCAGAGCCGCAGGACTTTAGGATTCAGACCTGCGAATCTGATTCAACTATGGCGACCTACATCTACGAAACCGTGCCCAGCCGTCCCGGGCAAAAACCCAAACGCTTCGAAGTGCAGCAGAGCATGAAAGATCCGGCGCTGACCAAACATCCCGAGACTGGAGAACCGGTCCGCAGGGTCATTACCGGAGGTTACGGTCTCATGGGCGTAAGTAAAAAGCCCGCTCCGGCCCCGCATCAACATAGCGGAGGCTGCTGTGGTGGGGCTTGCGGCCTGAACTAGGCCGGACTTTCATGACCCTCTATCCCGTCGGGGACTTTTTCGACCTCGAACACACCGACCATCGGGTCATCTTCGAAAACACCGAGCAGGTCTGGGAAGCTCTGCCCAAGATTACCTCCTACCTGTGCTTCCGGCTCAAACCGGCCATTCACGCCAAGCTAGTGGGCAAGCCGTTTATCAGCACGGCGGTGTATGTCGGCAAAGGTACGGTGATTGAGCAAGGGGCGATGCTGAAGGGACCGGCCTGGATCGGAGAAAACTGCGAGATTCGCGCGGGCTGTTACATTCGGGAAAATGTCATCGTCGGTGACGGGTGCGTCCTGGGAAATTCCTGCGAGTTCAAAAATTGTCTGCTTTTCAATGGAGTGCAGGTGCCGCATTTCAACTACGTCGGGGACTCGATTTTAGGCCATCGGTCGCATTTGGGGGCCGGAGTAATTCTCTCCAACGTGCGTTTGGACAATCGCCAGATTTCCGTGCAAACTGCAGAAGGTCCGATCGGCACCGGCCTGCGTAAATTTGGTGCCATTATTGGCGACCATGCCGAGGTCGGCTGTAATAGCGTTCTCAATCCCGGTAGTCTTCTTGGTCCGCACAGCCTCGTCTATCCGCTCACTTCCTGGCAGGGTGTCCTGCCTGCCCATTCCATAGGTCGGGTGCGAAATCCGCTCACTATCCTGCCGCGGCCCGCCAGTCGCGACTAACGCGCCACAGTCCACCGAGCTCGGACCATGCAGTTTTTTTATGATCTGGCGTTGGTTTTGGCGGCCGCGATGCTTGGTTCATTGCTGGCGCGCCTGCTGCGGCAGCCAGCAATCTTGGGCTACATTTTTGGGGGTATCCTCATCAGTCCCTTTACTTGGGGGCCCAGCATCGCCGATGTCCACAATTTTGATGAAATTGCCGAATTCGGCGTGGTTCTCTTGATGTTCTCGATCGGAGCTGAGTTTTCTCCAAGAGAGTTGGGACGGGTGCGTGGGTTGGCCTTGGCTGGCGTGCCAATCGGCATCACGGTTTTCGTCGGAATCAGCCTGGCTTTGGGGCAACTTTTCGGCTGGCCGGTTCTCAAATCTATCGCTGTGGGTGCCATCGTCAGCGTGGCAAGCACCATGGTCTTGGGGCGGATGCTGATTGATCACGGGCGTTTGAAAAGCGATGTCGGTCGCATTGCCATTGGACTATCGCTCGTGGATGACCTCTCTGTAGTGATCATGATTGTTCTCCTGCCCGTGATCGGGGAGCTCACCCCCGATCGGCTTTGGACCTTGGGCTTGGGGCTCGGGCAGGCCTTTTTAATTCTCCTACCGGTGTTGATTTTATCCCAGCGACTCATCCCGATGCTCCTTCGGCAAGTGTCCCGTTGGAATAACTCCGAGTTTCTCTTCCTCACGACGGTGGCCCTGTCAGTATTGGCGGCGGCGTTCACTCAATGGCTGGGTCTTTCCATGGCCCTGGGCGCTTTTCTTGCTGGAGTGATGTTGAGCAACTCACCTGAGGGGCGGCATGCCGTCGAGCAACTCAACGGGATGCGCGACTTGTGTGTTGCAGTCTTTTTTGTCTCCGTCGGTGCTCTGATTGATCCCGGGATGCTTCTGAAAAATCCGGGGTTTGTGCTTACTTTGGTGCTCTTGGTGGTCCTGGGAAAAACCCTGGTCTGGTGGGGAATCATTCGCGTTTTTGGCTACCGCCCCCCGGTCGCCCTGCGCTCTGCGGTTTACCTGGCACAAATCGGCGAGTTTTCCTTCATTCTCGGAGCCGTCGCCATGTCAGCGGGCATGCTCTCTCAATCCGACTACAACGCCATACTCGCCGCCGCGCTCTTGAGTATGGCAGCAAATTCGTTCCTAACCCGGCTCACCTTGGAGCCAGCCACTGCAAAAACAGCAGGCTGAGGAGGATTCCTCGCAGGCTCCAGCCAATGGTGCGAATCCAGTTGGTGTGCACGAGAAGCCGGTGTTCGTGGGGTTCAAACTCCCGCCGCAAAACACCGTGCAAGGGAGCTTGGAGAAAGAAGGTGGATAGCCAGACGAGCACCAATAATAACAGAGCGGTAACGTAGAGAAAGTTGGTCCAAAGGCTCGGGGCCATAATGGGCAAGGCGAAAGCCGTGACGAACTCGATCAGCATCGGAGGAATGACGACGTATCTCACACTGGAGACGTAAGCCCTGTGGTAGCCAGTGAATTCGATGTGGCCGATTCGTCGAAACAAAGGATAATGCAAAATCTGCACGAACCAGATAAGGCCGCAGAGAAATGCGGTCGCAAGAAGCTGCAGGAGGGCGAAGCCTGGCAGAGCGGGGTGACTACTTACCGGAAAGGATGCAAGCACTTCGGGGATGGAGGAGAATTTTTCTTTGGTTCTCTAATAAGACTTCATGGCCCGGAAGGCAAATGGAATCCGCTCCCCGCCGTGCGGTATCGGCAAACAGATGCCAACGCAAGCCGCGGGGTAAAACTGGAATAGTGAACTCCAGCGGCTCGCACCAGCTATTGAAAGCCGAATAGATAAACTCTCCCGCACCGCCCAACTTGCGGGCGTGTCGGCCGCAGAGCATGAAGGCCAGGGAGCGACTGCTAATGGACCAGTCGGGCTTCCAAGGCATGACCCCGTGCCAGCTGATGTCGGGATAGCCGCTGCCCACACGGTCGCGACCGGTGAGCCATTCCGGAGAGCGCAAGATTGGGTGCTTGCGGCGGAAAGCAATCATCTGTTTGGTGAAGTTGAAAAGTTCCTTCTCCCGCTCGTCTTCCAGGAGAGTCCAATCAAACCAATTCCACTCGGCGTCGTGGCAGTAAGCGTTGTTGTTGCCCCGCTGGGTGCGTCCACACTCGTCTCCCATGGCAATCATCGGTGTTCCTTGGCTGAGGAAGAGCAGGGCCATAGCATTTTTCCGCAGCTGCAGACGCAGGTCGAGGATTTCGGGATCATCCGTTTCGCCTTCTACTCCGCAATTCCAACTGAGGTTGTCGTTGGTGCCATCGCGGTTGGCTTCGCCGTTCTCCAGATTGTGCTTCTCATTGTAGGAATACAGATCCTTGAGCGTGAAACCATCGTGGCAGGTGATGAAATTGACCGAGGCTTGAGGGCGTCTTCCCGCGGCCTGATAGAGATCGGGCGATCCCATGATTCGCTGGACCATCTCGCCAGCGCAGCCCTGATCGCCTCTGAGGAAGCGGCGAGCGGCATCGCGGAATTTGCCATTCCACTCACTCCAACGGCCATAGGAGGGGAAGCTGCCGACTTGGTAAAGCCCCCCTGCGTCCCAAGCCTCGGCCACCAAATCGCAATGAGAAAGCACCGGATCGTGGGCGAGAGTTTCCAGGAGCGGCGGGTTGGTGAGGGGAGATCCATCCGTGGCCCGCCCAAGCACCGAGGCGAGGTCAAAACGGAAGCCATCGAGGTGGAACTCCGCGACCCAGTAGCGCAGACATTCCAGAACGAAATCCCGCACCACGGGGTGGTTGCAATTCAGGGTGTTCCCGCAGCCTGTGTAGTTGGCGTAAGAACCATCCGGCCCCAGCAGATAATAAGTCTGGTTATCTATGCCTTTGAAAGAAATCACCGGGCCACCCTCTCCACCCTCGGCGGTATGATTGAAGACCACATCGAGCATGCACTGCAGGCCGGACTCATGAAGAGCGCGCACCATAGACTTCATCTCCAAAACCTGTTTGCCCAGGCGACCAGTGGCAGCATAGCCGCTTTTTGGGGCAAAGAACCCCACCGTGCTGTAGCCCCAGTAATTGCACAGCGGCTCTCCCGTGATCGGATTCGTGCGGATGTTTTCCCACTCATCAAACTCAAACACCGGCATCAGCTCCACACAGTTCACGCCCAGTTCGCGCAGGTAGGGGATTTTCTCCGTGAGCCCTTGGAAGGTTCCCGGATGCTTCACTCCGGAGCTTGGGTGCTGGGTGAACCCGCGTACGTGCAACTCATAAATCACCAGATCCTCCTCCGGCAAAGCCAAAGGACGGTCATGTCCCCAATCCATATCCTCGAAAGCGATGCGCCCCCGGTGGGGGAAAATTTCCGTTTCCGCTGGAGGGTGCAGCCAGACATCGCGTCCGCCGATTTCCCGGGCGTAGGGATCGAGGAGAATTTTGCTGGGATCGAAGGCGTTTAGACCTGCCGCGTCGTTGGGGCCATCCATGCGGAAGCCATACTCGATGGATTCAAAGTCCAAGTCATAGACAATCATGGCAAAGACATCTCCCAGGCGGAATTCCGGCGGGAAAGGAATCTCCGCCCAGGGCTGCGGCTCACCTCGTTGAAAAAGCACCAAGGTGCACTTCGTGGCATGCCGGGAGTAGATAGAAAAATTAATTCCGCCGGGCACGTGGCTGGCCCCGAAAGGAAGGGGATGGCCGTAGCGCAGGCTGAAGGTTTCGTGGAAGTGAGTGGGATCGAGACGGCTTCTCATGGGTGGCTTTAGTTTTCCAAGGCGACATCGCGCCCGAGGTAGTTTTGCAAAATCTGCTGCCATTTCGGCGAGCGAATGGCTTGCAACAAGGCGACATTCAAATCTTCCCGCAGGCTGCTTCCCTGCTGCAGCCCAAGGGCCACCCGCGAGGACACCAAGGTCATGGGAAGCAGCTGCAAATCCGTATCGTTTTGCTGATTGATGAGGTAGCGCAAGGCCGTAGTATCCCCGACGACGGTCTGCACCTTGCCCGCCTGCAGCGCCTGTAGAGCCGGCTGTAGGTCCTCAAAAACCAGCATCGGAGCGCGGATGTCGGAGAGCACCATCTGCGAGAGGCTGCCATGCAACACTCCATTGGTGAATCGCTGCAGATCAGCCGGGGTATTCACGTGGGTGCGGGTGCGAACGGTTGCCACGGTCGAAGCCACCGAGGCGGTGAAGGCAGTCATAAGAAACAAGCTCATAAACATCCAGATGATGGTGACAATGCGGCCCATCGGCGTGATGGGTGCTTTATCGCCGTAGCCCGTGGTGGTCATAGTGACGGTGATAAACCAAAACGCTGCCCCTAGTCCATGCGCCGGGCGCCCGCCAAACTGCGCCGGGTTTTTTTTTCTTTCAAAATGCCACACCACCAGGCTGGCCAGGATGAGGATCGGCAAAAGCCCGAGAAAAAGTTTCAGGAAACTCCAATCGAAAGCGAAAAGCAGAATCGAAAGCCAGCCTGGATTGAAGTGCGGTGAAGAAACGGCAGCACCGATGCTGGTGCTCAAGTAGGGTTGGGAGAAATCTATGACTTGCTCCTCGCTCGGATTGACGAGGAACTCGCCCACCACAACATCGAGCCGATCTGATGCCAGCGCGGCGAGGAGATCCTCGTAGGGCATCGGCTCCATGGTGTATTTCCAGCCCTTTGCCTCAGCAATTTCCTTCCAGAGTTCCACGGCCAGTCCGGACCAGTCGCCATCCGCCTTGGCGATCACATAGGGAGGCATCTGATGCAACCCCACGCGCAGCACTTGCTCGGCATCTAATTTCTCCTCTTCAGCCAGAAGCGCAGCTACCCCTGCCGTCAAGAAAACTCCCCCCAACACCAGCCGAAGCCATTTCCCACAGATCACCCCTTCAGCTTGTCGGGAATTACCAGATTGGCAAAGCGAAAAGATGCGCCTCGTAAAAGGCGCGCGGCGGCTTTAACCGGCGCGTAGGATGCCTGGATCCCAGTCTTTCCAGACCGCATCGAAACCCATGCGGTGGAGAACTTTGGCCAACTCCGGAGCGCTCCTGTCGTCGCTGATGGCAAATTGTCCGGTGGCTCCGGCGGCAGCGGTATCCGCATCTACCGGACGAATGAGTCCCCGCACGGTTTGGTGAACTTGCTCGTGGCCCGCGCCGGTATAACCGCCGGGCTCGGTGTGACTGCCGGCACTCATGAGGGTGATTCCGAGGGGAATGAGCACGTCGCGCAAGGCTGCCGACTCCCGGGTGCTCAGAACCAGCCCCACGTGTGGGAAGGTGAGGCGCAGAGCACAGACGAGTTGAATGAGCTCCCGATCTGGCAGAGGAGCCACAGGTACGAAGTCCCCGGCGGCAGGTCGCAAACGTGGTAAGCTCACCGTGAGGAAGGTTTTCCAGCAGACCCTCTGTAAGTATTCCAAGTGAGTTGCCAGGGCTATGGCCTCGAAGCGCCAATCATGCAGGCCGAAGAGGGCTCCGATTCCAATGCGGCGGAAGCCGGCCGCGTAGCCCCTCTCCGGGCAATCCAAACGCCACCAAAAATCTTTCTTGGGCCCGTGCCGATGATACTCCGCGTAGGTCTCTTCGTGGTAGGTTTCTTGGTAAACCACGAGTCCCTCCGCTCCTGCCTGAACCAATGGGTGGTAGGCTTCGGCCTCCATCGGTGCGACCTCAATGGCCAGTGACGGGAATTCCGGTGCCAGGCGGTGCAGGCAACGCTCCAAATAGCCATTGGAGACAAATTTGGGATGCTCTCCGGCGACAAGCAGCAAATTGCGGAAGCCCTGCTCTCGCAAATGCGCGGCCTCCCGCGCGACCTGCTCGATTTCTAAGGTCACCCGCAGAATGGCATTTTCGCGGGAGAATCCGCAGTAGGAGCAAGAATTAATACATTCGTTACTCAGGTAAAGCGGAGCAAAGAGCCGCATGGTTCTGCCGAAATGCTTGCGCGTAAGAGCTGCCGACCGTGCCGCCAGGGCTGCCAGCGAATGGGAGTCCATGGGCTGCAGGAGCCGTTGAAACTCGCGCAGCTTGGGGCTGGGGTGACTGAGAAGACGGGTGAATTCTTGAGAAAAACTCATCGCGGGCGGCAAATAAGCGGCATCAAGCTGGCGGCAAAGTCTGCGATTGGCAAATAGAGATTCAGGCGCGGATGGGGCAAAATTTTTCCCATGCCCAGGGGTTTGATTTGCTTTGCAAAGGAACGGCTTTGGGCATAATACGCGCGATGTTCCCGGTAGCTCCCCGTTCAGTTGTTCAATTGGCTCTGGCTGGCCTCTTCGGTCTCCTGGCTGCCCCGACTTTCCTTCTGGCTCAAGCCCCTGCGCCTACTCCGCGCCCCGCCCGCCCCTTGCTCTCCAACCCCGGCTTTGAGAGCAGCAGTCGGCGTGAAAATCCCTGGGATGCCATTAATCGTCAGGGATTTTTCGAGGTTAATCGCGGGTCGTTGCCTGTGCTAACGCAGTCCGGGACTATCGCTGATACGAGTATGCCGGTTTCCGTCTCCCTGGGAGATCTCAACGGCGATGGGCGTACGGACATCCTGGTGGCGGATGTCATTGGTTACATGTGGGTCTATTTCAACTCCGGCACTCCGCAGCAACCCAAGTTTACCCGGGGTGAGCTCCTGCCGCTGTTTTTCTCCAGGCCTCGGAACGCGACGGATGGCGTAGTGCGTTTCCGCGGCCCGCGGGTGCACCTTGCCGACATCACCCGGACAGGAAAGCTAGACATTTGGATGGGCAATTACATCGGGGAGATTTTCCGCATTCCCAATGCTGGAAGCGGAGCCGCTCCTGATTTTCGCCAACCGCCTGATGTGACGCGCCTCCTCATTCCCACTACCTCCCAACCGCGGCGGTGGGGGAACGTTTTCGCCCCGGCGATTTGGGACTTCGATAACGATGGCCGTGGTGACCTGCTCGTTGGGGAAGGTTCTTATTCCGCCAACAGCATTCATATCCTGCTCAACCAAGGATCGAATGCCGCACCCAAGTTTAGCGATACCAACCGGCACTTTTTGGCCTTTGGCATGGGGCGGGAGCAGCTCACTCCCGCCGTGGTGGATTGGGATAATGATGGCAAGCCCGACTTGTTGGTCACGGACCGCAGCGGCAAAATCGGACTCTACAGCCGCACTGTGGAAACGGAGGGGGAAGCCAAGCAGGATGCAGAACTGTCCCTCGCCGCCACCATTGACAAAAATGCTCACTGGAAACCGGGGGAAAACCTCCACTTTGTCAAATACCTCACCACAAAAAGTGGGCAGGAGATGTCTTTCGGTGGCATCCCCACTGTGGCCACGGGGGATCTCAATGGGGATGGTCTCTTCGATATCGTCGTCGGGAAATCGAATGGCCGGGTGGCCATGATTCTTAATTCCGGGACCAAAGGAGACCCGAAGTTTGAGGCTCCGATCGAACTCAAGGGCGACAACTCCGAGGGGTTGGAAACTCCCTCCGGCTGGGAGTTGGAGTACGGTTTAAACAAAGGCAACTTCTTTGGCATCGCGACCGTGGTGAGCTCGGATGACGATCCCAACCTTGCCCCCCCTGAGGGCAAAAAAGCACTGCGCTTGGGCTACGCCAAAAACAACAACGTCATTATCCGCTCTCCTTTCGCGTGGAGCGGAGCGGTTGGTTCGTATCAAGTCAGCGAAGGTGATCCCTTCCGCGAAACTAGTCCGTCGAATACGTTCGGAGTTCGCCAACGGGATCGGCGTCTGCAAAATGGGCAGAGCTACATCCTCAGCTTCAAGGTCAAAGGCACGCGGGTTTCCAACGGGCGAGTGGACATCACGTGGAGTGGCCGGCGGGAGATTACGGAAGGTCGAGTGGTTCGGGGTGAGCGTGGATCGGCCACCCGCGTGGGACAGCAAATCGCGCAGGAAAATAAACGGGAAACCCAGAGCATGAGCCCCGGGGGGAACTGGAGCACCGTCACAAAGGAGTTTAAGGTCGGTTTTGACAACAAAGACTTGGCGGAGCTCAAGGATGTCGCGGTGACGATCACCGTCGTCTTCGACTTAGCACCCGGTGCCGGAGAAATCTTCCTCGACGATTTCAGTCTCGTGGAGAAGTAAACCTGGCCGATGTATTCGGCTTTCCTCCTCGGAGCTGGGCTGGGCACCCGGCTGCGTCCTCTCACGGAAAAGTTGCCCAAGCCTCTGGTGCCTCTTGGCTTGCGCCCGCTGGCAACTTACGCTCTGGACCATTTGGCTGCCGCCGGGATGCGTCGGTGCGTCATCAATACCCATCACTGTCCCTCTGCTTGGGAGCGGGCTTTCCCCACGTCTCGACACGGAGAACTAGAGCTCACTTTCCGGCATGAGCCCGTGCTCTTGGAGACCGGAGGCGGCTTGAAGAATATCGAAGACTGGCTGGTGGATGAAGAAGACCTGCTCATTTACAATGGTGATGCCCTCTCGGATCTGCCGCTGGGGGAATTGCTCGCCGCGCACCGCCAGAGCGGGCGGGCGGTGACCTTGGCGCTGCGTTCCTCAGGGGGGCCGAAGCATGTGCAATGTTCGGAGGGAATTCTCCGAGATATTCGCGGTGCGTTGGGCGGCAGCAACGCACCGAGTTACCTCTTCACCGGGATCTACGTGGTGGCGCGGCGGGTTCTATCTTGGTTTCGCCCCGGAGAAATCATTTCGGTCATTCCGGTGTTTTTGGAGCGGATGCGGGCCGGGGAGGAGCTTGGAGGGGTCGTTTTAGACGCGGGGCGTTGGTTGGACCTGGGGACGCGGGAGAGCTACCTGGAGGCTCACCGTTGGTTGGCTGAAGGTTGGAGGCCAGCTTATGCTGCCAAGGACGGTAGGGGGTTGCCGCTGCGTTCGGCTTCGGCAGCGATCAGTCCCGCTGCGAGTCTGCGAGGCTTTGTCGCGGCCGGAGACGGGGCTTGCATCGAGTCGGGGACCGAGCTGGAGGATTGTGTGCTGTGGTCAGGAGTCCGGGTGTGCCAGGGGAGCGTGCTGCGGCGTTGCATTGTCCGGGAAAATCGGACAGTCTCCGGCGCATGGACCGACCACGATTTTTGATGGCTGATGCCTGGAGTGCTGCTTCCCATGCTGCCTGAACTCGTTAAAGATTTCACCCGTGCCCGCTTTCCGGATGCGCGTGAAGCCTCCTTGGAAGTCGAGCGCTTGGAGAAAGGAGGATCCGGACGCCTCTATTATCGGGTCAAGATGGGAGAAGAAGCCGTGATCTTCGCCAAATACACGCATCAGAAGGAAGAAAATCGGCACTTCGTGGACATCGCCCAATTTCTCGATGAAGCGGGCGTGCAGGTGCCGCGGATTTACCATCACGACGCCGGCGAGGGCCTCATTTGGATGCAAGATCTAGGGCGTGAAGACCTGTGGAGTTTCCGCGATGGAGATTGGGAATTGCGCCGCATGCTTTACGGTTCGGCGTTGCGACAGGCGGCCAGGTTGCATGGAGCTGCCACCCGGCGCTTCAAAGCCCAACCTCAGCGGCTGAAGCTGCAGTTGGAATTCAACGAAACTCTTTATCTTTGGGAGCAGGAATATTTCTTCGACAACTGCGTGCGGGGAGTTTTCAAAATGGATGACCGGCGAACTCGTGAGCTGGCCTCCTCCCCAGCGCTGCAAAACCTTGCCCGCATGCTGGCCACCCTGCCTCGCTCCCTGGTGCATCGCGATTTTCAATCGCAGAATATCCTCATCCACGAAGGCACCGCCTGGCTCATTGACTTCCAGGGCCTCCGCCCAGGCTTGCCCCACTACGACGTGGCTTCGTTGCTCTATGATCCCTATGTGGAGCTTCGTGAGGAGGAGCGTCAGGAGCTGCTAGTTGGTTATCGGGAGGAGGCGGTGCGAGAGGGGGTGGAGTTTGCCGGCGACTTCGAGGAAATTTTTCTCGGCTGTGCTGCCCAGCGTCTCATGCAAGCCCTCGGGGCCTACGGTTTTCTCGGCTTGCGGGCCGGGCATCCCGGTTTTCTCCGCCATATTCCCGCCGCCCGTCGCTCTTTACGCGATGTCATGGCCCGCTTGGATGGACTACACAACTTTGTTGATCTTCTGGATTCTTCTGCCGCATGAAACCTATCCCTTGTCCCGCAATCATCGAACGCATCACTCCCCAACTCGACGGAGGGCGCCATCCGATCAAACGTACCGTTGGGGAAGACCTTGTGGTCGAAGCCGACGTTTTCAAAGAGGGCCACGACCGCGTGCGAGCGGTCTTGCAGTGGCGCATGCTCGGGGCCACCAAGTGGCAGGAGACGCATCTCGAGCCTCTAATCAATGATCGCTGGCGTGGTGTCCTGCCGCTGCTCGAGCCGGGCACCCTGGAATACACGATTGAGGCGTGGGGCGATGCCTTCGGTTCTTGGCAGGAGGAGTTTCGGAAAAAGTTTGATGCCGGGCAGCGGGAGTTGCGCAGCGAAATTCTCGAGGGCTCGGCCTTGATTGGACAAGGCGCGCAGCGGGCCAAGGGCACGCCCGATGCCAAAGCGTTGAAGGCCTTAGCCAAAAAAATGGCAGGCTTCGTGGAAGAACCCGAAGCCGTTCGGGCTTTGCTGGAAGACATTGAGCTCAATGCGCTCATGGAAATCTGGCCTGATCGTTCACTCACCGCGCAGTATCAGCCCTTCTTGCGGGTGCAAATCGAACGCAAAGCCGCGCGCTTCGCCTCCTGGTATGAGTTTTTCCCTCGTTCCGCCGAAGGGCACGCGGATCGCGGGTCCACTTTTCGCGATTGCCTGCCGCGCATTGACGAGGCCCGCAGGATGGGCTTCGACGTCATCTATTTCCCTCCCATTCACCCAATCGGTGAGACCAAGCGCAAAGGACGCAACAATTCCCTCACCTGCGAGCCCGGAGATCCGGGAGTGCCCTACGCCATTGGCAATTACCGTCAGGGGGTCAACGGTGGCGGCCATTGCGATGTCGCTCCGGAGCTTGGGACGCTGGAGGATTTTGCCTGGTTGGTGGGAGAAATACACCAGCGGGGGATGGAGCTCGCACTCGACTTTGCCATTAATTGTTCCCCGGACCATCCTTGGGTGCGGAACCATCCGGAATGGTTCTATCAACGACCGGATGGCTCCATCAAATACGCTGAGAATCCACCCAAGAAATACGAAGATATCTACCCCCTCAATTTTCATAATCCCGATTGGGAGAATCTCTGGTGCGCCCTTCGGGATGTGCTGCTATTTTGGTGTGAGCGTGGAGTGACGATCTTTCGGGTGGATAATCCCCATACCAAGCCGGTGGCCTTTTGGGAGTGGGTGATTGCCGAAGTGCGCGAGAAATATCCGCGGACCATTTTCCTGAGCGAGGCCTTCACGCGGCCGAAGATGATGCGGGTGCTGGCCAAAGTCGGCTTCAACCAAAGCTACACCTACTTCACGTGGCGCAACACTAAATACGAGCTCACGGAATACTTCACCGAGCTCACGCAGTCCGAAATGGCGGACTACTTCATGCCGAATTTGTTTCCCAATACTCCAGACATCCTGCCGTATTTTTTGCAGGAGGGCGGTCGTCCAGCCTTTCTCATCCGGGCCTTGCTTGCCGGCACCCTCTCTCCGGTCTATGGAATTTACTCCGGCTTTGAGCTTTGTGAAAACACGCCCATCCCGGGCAAGGAGGAGTATCTCGATTCCGAGAAGTATCAATTCAAAGGCCGGGACTGGAATGCCCCGGGGAACATCAAAGATTGGATCACTCGCATCAATCGCGCCCGACAAGGGAATCGGGCTTTGCAAAGCTTGGCTAACCTGCGGTTCCACACTGTGGATAACGAGCAGATTCTTTTTTTTAGCAAGGCTACCCCGGCGCTGGATAACATCCTCCTGGTCGTGGTGTCGCTCGATCCTTGGAACCCGCAAAGCGGCTTTCTAGAAGTGCCGATTGAGGAGTTTGGTTGGCTGGATCGAGATTCCTATCAAGTGGAGGACCTGTTGAGTGGGCGGCGTTTTCTCTGGAGCGGGCGGCGCAATTATGTCGCGCTGCATCCCCATGATTGCCCCGGGCACATCCTGCGCATCCGGCGTTGGGCGGGCCGGGAACAGGATTTCGATTACTTCCAATGAATGTAGTGGTCGGGGCCGGGCCAGCGGGACTGGCCTGCGCCCGGGAACTCTGCCGACGCGGCGAAGCGGTCGTCGTCCTCGAGGCCAGTGATCGAGTGGGCGGAAGGTTGCGCACGGAGCGCAGCGCGAGTGGGTTTTTCTTGGATCGGGGCTTTCAGGTTCTACTGGACAACTACCAAAACGCACTGCGCTTGGTGGCCTTGGAGGAACTGCAGCCTCGCTATTTCCGCTCCGGGGCGCTGGTTTGGACGGGGCACCGGTTTGGCCACTGGGAAAATCCCCTGCGGCACGCGAGTGGCTGGCTGAGTGGCCTCCTCGAAACGAGCCTCCCCTGGGGTGACAAGCTCCGGCTGGTTTGGCTGGTGCTCTCGGTTTTGCGAGTCTCGGAGGAAACCCTGCGTGGGCAGGTCGGGCGCCCAGGATCTCCAAGTTGTGCCGCTGCTCTGCAGCAACTTGGTTTCAGCCCGGTGGCCACAAGGGCTTTTTTTCAACCTTTCTTTGGCGGGGTGTTGCTCGATCCAGAACTCCACTCGGACTTTGCTCTCTTGCGGCTCTACCTGCGGCGGTTTGCACTCGGGCGGGCCTTTTTGCCTACTGGAGGTATTGGGCAATATGGGGCGAAGGTGGCGGCGGCTTTGCCCAGCGGCACGCTGCACTTGGGGGCTCGCGTGGTTGGCTGGGAGGCTGCGCCGGAGGGAGAGCAAAAGATGGCGGCTGTGCGTTTGGCCGATGGTGCTCTGGTTCGTGGAAAGAAATTTTTTGCCTGTAGCGACGCCCTTTCCACGCGAACCTGGCTGGGCGCTGCACCACAACCGAAAATGTTGGAACGTCCTTGGGCTTCCGTGCAAACCTACTACTACGCCCCTTTGGTCTCCGTGTTATCGAAACCTTGGCTGGTTTTGAATGGCAGTGGCGGCGGTCCAGTTGCCCACTGCTGCGAGGTCTCGCGCGTAGATCCTACGGTGGCCCCGCCGGGGCGCCATCTGTTCTCCGCGACCGTCTTGCCAACCCACGAAGAGGCCGTTCAGGAAAGCGAGGTGCGGCAGCAGTTGGAAAGCATGTTTCCGGCTTTTCGCAGGGCGGAGTTGCTGGAGGTGGTCAATCTGCCGGCTGCCGTGCCGTGGCAGAGGCCGGAATTTATTGATAAGGAGATCCCTTTGCCGCTAAAGAATCTCGTGCTTGCAGGCGACCAGGTGACTCTTGCCAGCACCGAAGAAAGTGTCCGCTCGGGTCTCGACGCCGCCGGGCGGCTTTGCTAGGGATGGGGTCTGTGAGTTCCCCACTTGATCCCAACCACAAATTGGCGGGAGTTTTGGCACCTCTTTTTGCCCTGCGAGGCACCGAGGACGTCGGCATCGGCACCACCCGAACCCTCCGAGAATTGATAGACTGGGCCGCCGAGCGCAAACTCGGTTTTGTGCAGATGCTGCCGATCAATGAGACTGGCTCCGACCACAGCCCATACAATCTGCTTTCTTCCATGGCGATTGAGCCCAGCACGCTTTCCTGTCACCCGGAGGATTTGCCGGGTCTGGGCGCTGAAGACTATGCGGCTGTTGAGCGCAAGTGGCCGGTGACTCGGTCCAGCAAGGTGGATTATCCGCTGGTGCAACAGCGCAACACGCTGCTTCTTCGCCGGGCGGCGGAAAATTTTGCTTCGGGGAAAAAATTTGCCTTACTGCGAGAGGAGTTTGCTGCCTTCCAAGCGGAGGAGGCGGAGTGGTTGGAGGATTACACGCTCTATATGGCGTTGAAGCTGCGTCGCGGTGGGGTCGAGGTGCTTGCGCATTGG
This sequence comes from uncultured Chthoniobacteraceae bacterium, assembly GCA_964595865.1. GTDB lineage: Bacteria > Verrucomicrobiota > Verrucomicrobiia > Chthoniobacterales > DYNR01 > CAZQRL01. The sequence goes on along the minus strand of CAZQRL010000001.1, from coordinate 169,873 downwards.
CCTATGGAATGGCAAAATCCGGCCCGGGCTCGGGCTTGGGTGGAAGATCTCTCCGGCCGGGAGAGAAAAGAACTGCAACGGGACCGGGAGTATTTTGCTTTTGTGCAGTGGGTTGCAGATCGGCAATGGCGCGCGGTGCGGGACCATGCGGCCACCAAGGGACTGCTGCTCGTTGGAGACGTGCCGGTGGGGGTGAGTATCTACAGTGTGGATGTTTGGGCCCAGCCGCAGCTTTTCGACCTCACCCGCTCCTGCGGTGCGCCCCCGGAAAAGGTTTTTCAAGCGGATGCTTTCACGACTCAGTGGGGGCAAAACTGGGGCTTCCCGCTCTACCAATGGCAGGAAATGTCGCGGGATAATTTCTGGTGGTGGCGTCGTCGTTTGCGTGCCCTCAAACGCTATTTTGATATCCTGCGGGTGGATCATGCGCTCGGCTTTTACCGCATCTACAGCTTTCCATGGCGGCCGGAGCGCAATGCGGAGTTTGTCGGGCTCACTCCAGAAGAAGCCAAAGCCAAGACGGGCGGGCTGCTGCCAGGCTTTATTCCGAATGAGGATGATACCCCGGAGCACCGCGAGGCCAATCGCTTGCATGGAGAGGTATTGCTCGGCATTCTCATTGAGGAAACGGGGCCGGAGGGATTGATTGCGGAGGACTTGGGTGAAGTGCCCGACTACGTGCGCCCGTCGCTAGCTAAGCTAGGGGTTTCCGGTTTCAAGATCCCTCAATGGGAACGCACCCCGGAAGGCGATTTTACTCCCGGAAGCAAATATCCACGACTTTCCATAACTACCTACGCCACACACGATCATCCGCCGCTTTGCGAAATTTGGAATGAGCTCTGGCAAAAGTCGCTTTCCACCGAAGCCGCGGAGGCGGAAAAAGCGCGGCAGGAGCTGCTAGCGTTCTTAGGCTTTGGCGGCTGCCAAGGTCCTACCGCGGAGCAGTTGCTTGGTCCTTATGACGTTCGCATTCTGGGAATTTTGCAGCAAGGTCTGCTGAGTTCCAATTCCTGGCTGGCGGCCTCGTCTATCAATGACCTGCTGGGTACGGCCGATCGCTTCAACGTCCCCGGCACCGCCGATGGGCAAAATTGGAGTGCCCGGCTGGAGCATCCCATCTCTGCGTGGCCAAGCCATCACGCTGCGGCTCTGGATAGTTGGGCAGCTTTGCTGCCCCGGTCGGAAGGATAATTTCAGGCCGCTGCCCGCCGGGCCCGCACAAATCGGCGGATGTCGCGGAAGTCTAGCGCGGAGGCAACCTCTTCCCATTCTGGGGCAGGGAAAAGATTCTCCACCGCGTTGGCTTGGCCTTGGCCAATTTCCAGAAAAATCCATCCTCCGGGCTCTAACACCGATTTTGCTTGGGAAACCAAGCGGCGAATGAGGGCTAGGCCATCCGGTCCGCCATCCAAAGCCAGAAGCGGATCGTGGCGGACTTCCGGTTCCAAGGCGGCGATTTCTCCACTGGGGATGTAAGGCAAGTTGGCGACGATCGTGTCATAAGCCATATTGGCTGCTGCGGCTCCTTCCAAGAGATCTCCTTGGAAAAATTGCAAATTTTCCGTGGGCCAGCGTGCGGCGTTTTGTTGCGCCAGATGCAGGGCGGCCTCGGAAATATCCCAGCCTTCGATGGTCCACCGTGGGCGCTCCAAGGCGAGGCTGATGGCAATGATGCCCGACCCCGTCCCGACGTCCACCACCCTTCGGGCAGTCTCGGGTAGCGTCTGCAGCACCAACTCCACAAGCTGTTCCGTCTCCGACCGGGGAATGAGGGCTCGGGAGTCCACGTGAAAGGTCCGTCCGTAGAAGTCCCACTCAGCCAGCAGATGTTGCAAAGGTTTTCGCGCTGCACGCTCTCGCACCAGCTCGCGCAACGGAACCCGTTCGGCTTCACTTACCGGACGGTCAAATTGCAAATACAGATCCATCCGACGGCAACGCAGCACATGCGCCAAAAGATGCTCAGCCTGCAATCGCGGGCTCTCCACACCGTGCTTGGCCAGGTAGGCAGAGGCGGATTGAATGATCTCCAGGACGTTCACGCAGCGTTGTTCGCCTTCTCAGCTTGTGGCGGCAGCAGCCGCTTGAGCTTCCGCTTCGGCCAGCCGTTGAGCCAGATCATAAGCCTGCAAAGCGTCCAGCAAAGGAGCGAGCTCGCCCTCCATAATCCGATCCAGGCTGTAAAGCGTGAGCTCGATGCGATGATCGGTAACCCGGTTTTGCGGAAAATTATAGGTGCGCATTTTTTCACCGCGCCCGCCGCTGCCAATCAAGCTCCGGCGATGGGCGGAATACTTGGCCTGTTCTTCTTGGATTTTATCCTCAAGCAGCCGGGCACGGAGGATTTGCAAAGCGCGCTCCCGATTTTGCAACTGGCTGCGGCCGTCCTGACAGCGCACGATCTTCCCGGTGGGGATGTGCAGCACTTGCACGGCGGAATCGGTGGTATTGACACCTTGTCCCCCTGGACCACCTGCCCGACAGACCTCGATGCGAATATCCTCCGGACGCAGCTGCACGTCCACCTCTTCAGCCTCGGGCAGCACGGCCACCGTTGCGGTGGAAGTATGCACCCGGCCTTGGGCTTCGGTTGCCGGCACTCGCTGAACGCGATGCACCCCGCTCTCATAGCGCAGGCGCCGAAAGCCCCCCTCGCCAGAAACTCTAAACGTTACCTGCTTGCATCCGCCGAGGTCAGCCGGGCTGTTCTCCAGGAGTTCGACCCTCCAACCGCTGGACTCTGCATAACGACAATACATGCGCAACAAGTCGGCAGCAAAAAGTGCTGCTTCGGTGCCTCCGGTTCCAGCGCGGATTTCCATGATGGCATCGCGATCATCGCCCGGTTCAGGCGGTAGCAGGGCGATCTGCACTTGCCGCTCCAGTTTTTCCAAGGCCTCTTCCAGTTGGATAATTTCTTCCTGGGCCAGCTGGGCCATCTCTCCCTCAACCATCGCGAGCAGATCCCGGCTTTCCGTGAGTTGGCGAAGGGTCCGCTGGCGTTCTTCCCAAAGCTGCAGAAGCTCCTTGAGCCGGGAATGCTCCCGCAAAACCTGCTTGGCCCGCTCCGCATCGGCATACAGGTCGCCAGCCGAGGCTTCAGCTTCGAGTTCTTCGAAGCGTTGGCGGCTGCGGTTAATTAGGGGAAGAAAGTCCATGCAAGCTGGCGTAAAAACCAAAAAACGGTGTCGGGCGCGAAGCCACGATCACCGTTTTTTCGGGGAGGAAATTGGAAGCTAGATTTTTCTGCGCCGCTCTGCCTTCACGCTGCCGTAACGGCGGGCGAATTTTTCCACGCGACCGGCGGTATCAACAAATTTTTGCTCCCCGGTAAAGAACGGGTGGCAGGCCGAGCAAATACCGATCTTGATGTTTTTGCGGGTAGAGCGGGTGCGGTAGGTGGCACCACAGGCGCAGACGATGGTCGTCTCGACGTATTCGGGATGGATATCGGGTTTCATGCGGAGAACGGGCGAAGAATTTTTGTTTTAGGCTGTTTGAGCGGTAGCTCCAGCGGATAAACTGGCCACCGCTTTCCGCAGACGGCTCTTGTTGCGGCTGGCAGCATTCGGGTGAATCACTCCGCGCTTGGCAGCACGATCCACCACCGAAGAGAGCTGACTGTAAGCCGCCGTGGCCGCAGCCTGATCGCCCGCACTGACCGCCAAGCGCACTTTCTTTTGTGCGGTTTTGACACGGGAAAGAATGGAGCTGTTGCGGGCATGTCGCTTCACGCTTTGGCGGGCGCGTTTGGCGACGGACTTGATATTAGCCATAAGTAAGTTCGGTAGGAATGAAAAAGGGTGAGTATTAAACTCGGGAAACCCGGCCATAGCAAGCCCTTTTTCTGTAATATAACGAGTTTTTCGGCAGTCTTTTAGGGGGCGGGATTATTCGCGGCTTCGCCTTTGTCCAGAACAGCACGGAGGGTTTGCTGTAGCGCTGCAGGGCTGAACGGTTTGGTCATGAAAGAGTGCACCTTGAGCCCTTCGGCGTCTTTGCGAATGAGGGTTTGGTCGCGAGCGGTGAGCATCACGACGGGAATGTCCGCTCCATTTGGCAAGGCCCGGATGGCGCGCAGGGTCTCCACGCCGTCCTGGTCGGGCATGGAGTAGTCCAAAATAATGGCGTCGGCGGCGGAATGGGTTTCGAGGTAACGCAGGGCGGCCGGACCGGACTTTACCGCCGCGAGGTGGGCACCCACGGGGCGCAGGGCAAATTGCAGCAGGCGGATCATGTGCTCCTCGTCATCAATGAGCAGAATGGTTTTAGGCATGGTAGAGGCAGGAGTTAGGCTTTGCGGCGGATGGCGATAATAGTCCGGTCATCCGAGGGCGGAGCATGAGCGGCAAATTCGTCCACCGCTTGCAGCAGGTGCTCGACGACTTTGCGGCACGAAGCTGTGTGCAGATCGGGCAGGGCATTCAGGCACCCTTGGATGCCAACGATGTCAAACATTTCCTCCCCAGGAGACATGGCTTCGGCAATCCCATCGGTGTAGAGCAATAAGCCTTCTCCAAGCTGCAAAGGTTGGTTGTAGGTTTCATATTGGCTGTGCATCAGGACGCCGATGGGCATCCCGGTGCCCGCGAGTTCCTCCCAACGGCCATCGCAATGATGAAGCAAAATCGCGGGGTGCCCGGCACTGGCGAATCGCACCTCGGTGCGGTCGGGAGGAATGTAGGCGCACCCGACCGTGATGAACATCTCCAGCTTGATAAGGTCGGCGGACATGAGGGTGTTGATTTCCGTGAGCAACGCCCCGGGATCGGTGATGCCGGTGGCCACGCAGGCCCGGAAGTTCGTCCGCAGCATGGTGGCAAGGATGGCGGCGGGCAGGCCTTTGCCCATCACGTCGGCAATCAGGGCCAAGACGGCCCCATCGGGCAGGCGCATTAGGTCGAAGTAGTCGCCTCCCGCTCGCAGTGCTGGTCGGCAGGTTCCGAAAATATCCAGCCCGGTGGCGGATTGGACATTTTGCGGCATGAGAGAGAGTTGAATCTCCGCCGCGATTTCCAAATCGCGCAAAGCTCGGGCCTCTGCTCCACGTTGTTCCTGGAGTTCGCCAAGGGTGAGGGCCAAGCCGAGATATTCTGCCACGACTCGCGCGACTTTGAGTTGGCCGGCGTTGAAAAATTGCGCCGGCGAGGTGCGCCCTAGAACGAGGATGCCACGCCGTTGGTCTTTGAAGAGCACCGGGGTGACGAAGCCGCTGATCAACAAGCCATCGAGCGGATCTCCCGGCGGCAGGACGGAATTCAATGGCAGAGTGATCTCATCCCCGGTGCGAAAGACCTCCATTTCGGTGCCGCTGCTATCGGGCTCGAGGAGGGGAGGGGTGGGGCGAAGGGAAGATCCCCACTGTTTGAGGAGCTGCAGGCCAGAGTTGTTAGACAGGCGCAGGTAGGCGGTCTCCGCGCCCGTAACCTGGCAGAGCCGTTCCAGGGCCCCGTCCATGAATTGGTTCATGTCTGGCGAGACGGCCAGCCACTCGCCCAGACCGATAAGGGTGTTGATCATCTCGTAGCTTGAGACGAGTTCCTCGGTCATGGAGGCCAAGGTCTGTTCCGATTCCCCGGGAACGTAAGACCACGGGCTGTCGGGGAAGTTTTTCCGCAAGACGAGCACGTGCCGACCATTCTCCCGCTCGTGCAGAATTTCGTCCGTCATTTGCGCCATGAGGAAGCGCCCGCGGCCTCCTTCGTCAAAAGGATCGTCGGGGAGTTTGGGCTCGCCTTCCCAGCCCGCGAAGTCCGAGGGATCCACGACCCGGAGCTCGACATAGTCCGGACGCAGATAAAGTCGCGCGTGGAAGAAGGCCTCCCGGCCTGGCCCGCAACCGTGCTCCACGGCATTATTGATCGCCTCGGCGGCGGCTAACTGAAACTCTCCGATAAAAATATCATCGGTCACGCCGTGGTCTCGCATGAAGCCGATGAGTTCGGTAACCGCTTTGGTCACATCGGAAAGCTTGGGCTCCTGCACGTCGAGGCAGCAACTCAATTCACATTTCATAGGGCGAGGGGAGAGGGATTTTGCATTGCCGCAGTGGGGTGGACTCGGGTAGTGTGATTTCGTGGCTGGAGAAATCCAAACAAAAATTCAGGAAAACGTCCTGCATGTGGTCATGGAGCTGCCGCGCTTAGATGCCAGCGCCATGGCCGAGCTGGAAGGAAAGTGGAGCCTCCCGGACATGACCGGCGTTGAGCTTGTCGAAGTGGATCTGCGGGCGGTGAATTTTATGGACAGCTCGGGAGTGGGGCTGCTTTTGAAGCTTCTGCGTTCGATGCCTGCGGGGAAAGGGCGAGTGCGCTTGCACCACACCCATTCCAGCGTGCGATCGGTGATCGAAGTGCTGCGGCTCGGGCAGGTCTTCGAATTTGCCTGAGCGGCATGGTTCCGCAGCGGCAGTGCTTTTTTCCCGGGGATGATCCTGCCCTCGAGACTCTGCGGCAGGAGATCCGAAACTATCTTGATTGGCTGAAGGCGGAGGCTGCCTCGGTTCCGGGTTGCCGGGCTTTGCTGCTCGGTGGGGGGTATGGGCGAGGGGAGGGAGGAGTTCTGCACCTCCCCGAGCAACCGCGCCCGATGCTCTACAACGATCTGGAGTTTTATCTTTTTGCGGAGGGGGAGCCAGCGGGCGGTTTTCTTCGGTGGAGCGAAGAAGGGGAACGGCGCCTGCATTTGGAAATCGAGTTCAAGCGCCTGGCACCGGGGGCATTCGCCGCAGCCCGACCGAGTATGTTTTACTACGACTTGCTTTGTGGCCACGTGGCTGTGGTGGAAGATCGAGCCTGGCTGAATAGCTTGCCGGCTTCTCTGGCGCGAGCAGAGATGATTCCACCGACAGAAGGGAGCCGCCTCCTAATTAATCGCGCCATGAGCTTGCCACGTTGTTTTGCGGCGGTGCGCGGTGAGGAGGAGGTTGCCAGGGGATTTGTGGACCGGATTTTCCAGAAGTGTCAGCTCGCGTTGGGCGATGCGGTTTTGTGCGCGGAGGGGCAATATCATTGGTCCTGTGTCGAGCGCGACCGGCGGCTGCCATTGCTTTCGGAAGTTCCCATGGGATGGTCGGAAGTGGTCGAGCGGCACTGCGAGGCAGTGCGTTTCAAATTTCATCCTTGGGTGAGCGATTTGCAGCCGCAGGAATGGGAGGAAAAGCTCGCCAGTCTGGCGCGTCTGTGGGTGAAGATTTTTCTCTGGTTGGAAGCTCGGCGGCTCGGTGCCGGGCCGCTTTCAGCATCGGATTATGCTCGCCTCCCGCAGGACCTTTTTCCGGAGGAGGGTTGGTGGAAAAATGCACTGCGTCAAGTTCGGGATGCCGTGCGAGGTCAGGGGCTGTTGGGGCGGTTGGGCCGTCACCCACGGGAGCTGGTCTGGCGCTCGCTCCCGCTCTTGCTCACCGCATTGGTGGATTCCTCCCCGGCTTCGGAAAGCCAAGCCCTCGCGGCTCGACTCCTGCACACGGCGGCAATAGAGGTTCCCGCGCTGGCAGCCACTTGTCGCAAACTTTGGCAGCGCTACCCTTGATCGGCCTCCAGCTCTGACAAAAAATCCCCTGGGGCTGGGGCGATGAAGTGCTGCGCGACTCCTTTATCCACGAAGGACAATTCCGCGGCATGGAGAGCGTGGTGCGGTCGCCAGAGCTCGCGGGCAAGTTCTGGCGTGTAGCCATGGCGGATGAATTCCAGGTAATGCCAGCCGTCGGCCAGGTAGAGCTTATCGCCAATGATGGGATGCCCAAGGTGCGCCATATGCACACGAATTTGATGCGTGCGCCCCGTGCGGGGCCAAGCCTGCACGAGGCTAAATTTCGCTCCATCTGGTCGCTGCCTCCGCTGCAAGACCTGGAAATGGGTTTCAGCCGGTTGGCCTGCCGGATGCACCCCGCGCCTCAACCAGATGGCCGAGGGCATGACCTCCCCCAGACGCAGAATAGGGGCACAGAGGGAGAAGTGATCTTGCTCCGGCCAGCCGTGACAAAGAGCCAAATAGACTTTCTCCACGGAGTGACTCATCAGCAGGCGCCCCACCCGCCCGGCTGCGGCGGAATTTTTGGCGATCAAAACCAGCCCGCTGGTTTCACGATCCAGCCGGTGCACCAAAGCGGGACCTGCTCCGGTGGTAAACTCGAAGGCCAGGAGTTTTTGCAGGCCATGCCAAAGGGTCGGTGTCCCGTCGGGTTTCGTGGGGTGCATGAGCAGCCCCGCAGGTTTGTGAACCGCCAAGAAATCTTCGGTCTCGGCCAGCACGGAAAAATTATCGGCGAGAGCGGATTCCGCGGCTTCCTTCGTTGGCTTCGCCGACGTAGGGTTCTCACCGAGCCCGTGGGGAGCCTCGCGCTGCCCGGCCTCATTTTTTGATGAATCCATGATTTCCTTGCGACACGTCTATCGTTCCTACTCTACGGGAGAGGCTCTCGTCCATGCCTTGGAAGACCTCAACCTGGAAATCGGATCGCGGGAGTTTGTTGCCATCACTGGTCCGAGCGGCTGCGGGAAAAGCACCCTGCTGCATTTACTCGGCGGGCTGGACCGTCCCACGGCAGGAGAGATCGAAGTGGCGGGGATTCCCCTGCATTCGGCTGATGAAAAAGCTTTGACCCAATATCGTCGGCACTACCTCGGTCTGGTGTTTCAATTTTTCAATCTGCTGCCGACGATGACTTTGCAGGAAAATGTCGAGTTGCCGCTGCTCTTGCAGGGAGTCCGGCCGGGTGCTGCATCCCAACGCGCCGCAGAACTCCTGGAACTTGTCGAATTGGGTGCCCGCCGAAGGCATTTCCCGCATCAATTGAGCGGGGGCCAAATGCAGCGTGGAGCCCTGGCTCGGGCTTTGGTGCATCAGCCGCGGCTCCTCCTGGCGGATGAGCCCACGGGGAACCTGGACTCGGAAAACGCGGCGCGTGTCCTGGAGATCCTGCGAAAGATTGCTTTGCAGGAACCGGTGACCCTGATACTGGTGACCCATAGTGCTGAGGTTGCCGCTGTGGCCACCCGGCAACTCCACCTCCTCGATGGCAAGCTTCATTCCGACCGAGCAGCCCCCGGCCCCCTCTCCCAACAACCATCCGGAGCCTAGCCCCGCCCTGAGTCCGGCGCAGCTGGCCAGCCTGGAGGAGTTCCGGCGTTATTGTGGGCTAAAACCGGCGGAGATGGCCGTGGTGGTCGAGCTCTCCGAGGTTCTTTTTTTCAAGGCCTGTCAGACCATCATCCGCCAAGGGCAATGCGAGACTTGCTTCTATGTGCTCCTGGAGGGTGAGGTCGCGGTGACTCAAAGCCATGGTCAACGCGAAGTGGAATTGGCCCGACTGCGCCCGGGACGGTTTTTTGGCGAGGTGGCTTTGGTGGATGATGGTCCGCGTTCTGCCAGTGTCGCAGCGCTGCAAAACTGCACGCTTCTACGCCTCGATCGGTCCACGTTGCATATTTTGGCTGGCGTTCAGCCTAGTGCGGCCCTGCATCTTTTGACGGCCGTCGGGCGCTCGCTGGTGGCCTTGTTGCGGCGCAACAACGAAAAAGTGCTTGATCTCCTGCTGGCGGGCAAGTCTTCATCATCCCTTCCCGCAGCCTGAGCCCCGGCTCTCTGCCGCGCGGGGTTTCTTCCTAATTTGCCCGTGATCAAACAGACTACTCTTGCCTCTTCCGCCTCCCTGAGCGGCACTTCTTTGCACACTGGAGAAAGCGTCACTTTGACCCTGCATCCGGCTCCCGCCGACTCTGGGTATCGCTTCCGTCGGAAAGATTTACCCGACCAGCCCATCATCGAGGCCCATGTGGGCAAAGTGAAAATGGTCGAGCGCGCCACCACGCTCTCCGAGGGGGGGGTCAAACTGCACACCGTCGAGCACGTGCTCTCTGCTCTGGCTGGCATGGGAGTGGACAATGCCTTGGTGGAGATGGATGCCAATGAGCCTCCGATCGGGGACGGCAGCGCGGAGCCTTTTGTCCAACTCATCCAAAAAGCGGGCCTGGTCGAGCTGGAAGCGGCGCGCCGGTTTTTCGAACCTCCAGAGCCCATCTCCATTGAAACTCCCAGCGGCTCTATTCTCACCCTGCTGCCAGACGATGAGTTCCGCATCTCCTGCACTCAGGTCGGCCCGGAGGGACGCTTCACGCAGTTTGCCTCCTTCACCATCACTCCGGAAGTTTACGCCAAGGAAATCGCCCGGGCGCGGACCTTTGTTTTTTACGAAGAGGTCAAGCCGCTGATGGATAAGGGGCTCATCAAAGGTGGAAGCTTGGAAAATGCCATCGTCGCCCGAGGAGATCAGGTCCTGAGCAAAGAGCCCCTGCGCTACCCCGACGAATTCGTCCGGCATAAAATCCTCGATATCGTCGGCGATCTGGCCCTGGCAGGGTTTCCCCTGCGTGGACACATTGTTGCGGTCAAGCCCGGACACGGTCCCAATACCGAGCTGGCCAAAGCAGTGCACAAACGCCACGCCGAGCTCATCGCCCTGGCCCCACGACCGGTAACCACCTCGGTTACGGCCATGGATATCAACCAAATCATGGAGACTCTGCCGCACCGGTTTCCTTTCTTGATGGTGGATCGCATGGTCGAGCTGGATGGCGACCTCAAGGCTGTCGGGGTGAAGTCTGTTTCTATCAACGAACCCTATTTCCAAGGGCATTTCCCCGGTCACCCGGTAATGCCAGGGGTGTTGCAATTGGAGGCGATGGCCCAAGTGGCCAGCATCGTAATGATGCGCAAGACGGAAAATTCCGGGAAGATCGGCTACTTCATGAGCGCAGATGAAGTGAAATTCCGGCGTCCGGTTTTTCCCGGAGACACCCTCTTCATTCATGTCGAAATGACCAAAGCGAAGAAGAACCTCGGGAAGGCGGCCTGCAAGTGCCTGGTCAATGGGGAAGTTGTCTCCGAAGGGATTTTACTTTTCGGAATTGTCAACCGATGAGCCAGATCCACCCGACGGCCGTTATCGCCGCGGAAGCTGAGCTAGGAGCGGGCGTGCGCATCGGGCCATACTGCGTAATTGGACCCGGAGTGGTCCTGGGCGAGGACTGCGAATTGCGCAGCCACGTGACCCTCACCGGACCCTGCCGGATCGGAGCGGGAAATCTCTTTTATCCCTTCTGCTCGATCGGCGAGCGCTCGCAGGATTTGAAATACTCTGGCGAGCCGACTTATCTCGAGATCGGTCGAGGGAACAGTTTTCGGGAGTTTTGCACGGTCAATCGCGGCACCGCTCCAAATGCTGTAACCCGCGTGGGCGACCGCAATCACTTCCTCGCCTATTCTCACATCGCCCACGATTGCACCATCGGCAACGACGTGATCTTTTCGAACAACGGGACGGTAGCCGGACACGTGCAGGTGATGGATTTTGCCATCATTGGAGGCCTGAGCGGAGTGCACCAGTTTTGTCGTATCGGTCGGCATGCTATTGTCGGGGGCTGCACTAAAATCGTTCAAGATGTGCCGCCTTTTATGATCGCCGATGGGAATCCCGCCGAAGTCCGCGGGGTCAATGTCGTGGGGCTGGAGCGGCGAGGTTTTCCTCCGGAGACGCTGCGCCTGCTCCGCGAGTCCTACCGGCAGATTTATCGCTCGAATGCCAACGTCAAACAAGCTGTGGCAGCCATTCGGGAAAAACTCGCGCCCGTTCCGGAAATTCTCGAGCTTTTGGCTTTCGTCGAAAGCAGCGAGCGCGGCATCATTCGCTAAACTTTTTCCTTCCCATGCTCGATATTCGTTACCTGCGGGAACACCCCGAAGAAGCCGACCTGCGACTCGTCGCCCGCGGCCCAGAATGGGCCGGGCGCATCCGGGAGATTCTCGCCTGCGATGGGCGGAGGCGTGAGGCCGAGACCGCGCTGCAACAGTTGCAGGCCCGCCGCAAAAGCCTCAGCAAAACCATCGGGCAACGACGCGCCAGCGGACAGGACTCGGCCGCCTTGGAAGAAGAATCGCGGCAAATCGGCCGGGAAATGGATAATGCCTCCGCCGCCGCTGCAGAGGCTGATGAACAACAACGGGAGTTGTTGCTGCAAACTCCAAACCTGCCACATACCGGCGTCCCCCTTGGCAGCACTGCTGCTGATAATCCCGTGCTTCGGACTTGGGGAGAGCCCCGAACGATGGAAGGAGCGCTGGACCATCTCGAACTCTCCAGGCGCCTGGGACTGATTGACTTCGAGCGGGCGGCAAAAATTAGTGGCAGTGGCTTTGCTTGCTATGTCGGAGCCGGGGCCCGTCTGGAGCGGGCTCTGTTGAATTTCCTGCTCGATTTGCACACCCGGGAGCATGGCTACCGCGAGGTTAGCACCCCCTACATGATCCGCCGGGAATGCATGGTCGGCACGGGGCAGCTTCCGAAGTTTGAGGAGGATATGTATGGACTGGAAGCTGGGGAATTATTTTTGGCCCCGACGGCCGAGGTGCCGGTGACGAATCTCCACCGCGAGGAGTTGTTGCCCGCCGCTGAGCTGCCAATAGCCTATGCGGCCTATTCGCCCTGTTTCCGCCGGGAAGCCGGAGCTACCGGACGCGATAACCGGGGCCTCATCCGCATGCACCAATTCGACAAAATTGAGCTGGTGCATATTTGCCAGGCCGAGGAGGCTGCGGCCACCTTGGAGCGACTTACGGGGCACGCGGAGCGAGTCCTGCAGTTGCTGGAGTTACCCTATCGGGTCATCGAGCTCTGCGCTGGGGACCTCGGATTCAGCTCCCAGCGCACTTACGATCTCGAGGTATGGGCTCCCGGCCAGCAGGCTTTTCTGGAGGTTTCCAGCTGCAGCCACTTCGGAGACTACCAGGCTCGGCGCATGAATCTGCGCTACAAGGATGCCCAAGGGAAAAACCGTTTCTGCCATACCCTCAATGGATCGGGCACCGCTTTGGCGCGCCTCTATGTCGCGTTACTGGAAAACCACCAACAGCCTGATGGCACGGTGCCTATTCCCGCGCCCTTGCAGCCTTATTTCGGCGCCGAACGCCTGAGTTGAAGTCGGCCACAACGAAACCGGTGAAAATTTACACCAAAACCGGGGATGGTGGGCAGACAGGGCTGTTTTCCGGGGAGCGAGTGGACAAGGACCACGTTCTGGTGCGGGCTTATGGGACCTTGGATGAGCTAAACTCGCATCTCGGCATGGTGCTTTCTCTGCAACCTGCCGAGGAGGTGGCGGTCTTGGTGCATCGCCTGCAGGGGCTGCTCTTTGAGGCTGGCGCGGATTTGGCAACCCTCCCGGGAGGTCGGGCTCTGCGACGTCTGGAGGCGGCGGATGTTGCGGAGTTGGAAAAACGTATGGATCAAATCCAGGAACGCTTGCCCGAGTTGCGCAGCTTTATCCTGCCTGGGGGAACAGCTGCTGGTGCGCAACTGCAAATCGCCCGCGCGGTATGTCGGCGAGCAGAACGGGAATGTTACACGGCGCACCGGGATTTCCCTCTGAATCCACACTTGCTGCTCTGGCTCAACCGACTCTCGGATTACCTCTTTCTCTTGGCGCGCCTGGAAAACTGGCTCTGCGGGGTGACGGAGACTCCGTGGCAGCCGCGACCTTCGGTTTGAAGCCCATGGAGGGCGAGCTCGATTTGCCCGGCGAGGAGCGACTTCCGCCCCGCATTGTCGTGCGGGTCTTGCTGGACTCGGCGCTCGATCGGCCACTGGATTACACCCTCACACCTGCCCAAAGAGCCCAGGCGGATATCGGCAGCCGCGTGCGCGTGCCGTTGCAGTCCCGCCTGCTCCTCGGCACCATCCTGAGTTTTCCTGAAGAAGCACATCCCGGACGCCTCCGGCCGATTACCGAACTCCTGCATGATAAGCCGCTCATCCGCCCGGTCCTTCTGCGCATGGCGCGTTGGATCGCCGATTACTATTGCTGCCGGGAAGAAGTCGCGCTGCGCACGGTATTGCCCCAAGTGATACGCCGGGCGCAGCTGGGAGTGCGCCAGCAACAAGCTGTGGAGCTGGTTCGAGCGGTTTCAACTGCAGAGCTGGAAGAGTGGCGGCGGCGGGCTCCGCTGCAGGCTGCGGTGGTGGAGACCCTGCGGGCCGCATCGGCCGCCTTGTTGCTCGCGCGCTTACAGGAATCCTTGCCCGGCTGTCGAGAAGCCGTGCGCGCCCTGGAAAAACGCGGAGTGGTCCGGAGTTTTTTGCAGACCGTCGAGCGCGATCCCCACGCGCAGGAGACGTTCCTTCCTACGCATCCCCTTCAACTCAATGCCGAGCAGGCGCGGGCGCTGGCAGCCGTGGAAGAGGCCATGCGGAGACCTCAGCGTCCGTTGCTGCTGCATGGCATCACAGGCTCTGGAAAGACGGAGATTTATCTCCAAGCCATCGCTTCGGCCTTGGCTGCCGGGCGGAGTGCCATCGTGCTGGTGCCGGAAATCTCCCTTACCCCACAAACCGTCGAGCGTTTCAAAAGCCGCTTTGCGGACCGTCAGCGGGAGATCGCTGTGCTGCATAGCCATCTCTCCGAGGGCGAGCGACATGATGAATGGTATAAGATTCACTCCGGCGAGGCCCGGGTCGTGATTGGGGCCCGCAGCGCGATTTTCGCTCCTTTGGAAAAGGTCGGCCTCATTGTGGTGGATGAGGAGCATGAAAACTCCTACAAGCAGGATGAGGTGCCAAAATACAACGCGCGCGATCTGGCGGTGCTGCGTGGAACCATGGAACCCTGCGCCGTCCTGCTTGGCAGTGCCACCCCCTCTCTGGAAAGCTATCACCACGCCACCACCGGCAAATACCAGTTGCTGGAACTCAAAGAGCGAGCCGACGATCGCCAGCTGCCCTTGATTCGCATTCTCGATATGCGGGTGATGAAACGACAAAAAGGACCCGAAGCGCTTTTTGCGGTGCCGTTGATTCAAGCTATTCAGGAACGCCTCGCGCGACAGGAGCAAGTGATCCTCTTTCTCAACCGGCGCGGGTACTCGACCTCTCTGATGTGTGAGGCCTGTGGGTATGTTTGCCAGTGCCAGGATTGCAGTGTGGCCCTCACCTATCACCGGGAGGCTGGGAGGCTCGTTTGCCACATCTGCGGGCATAGTCGGCGAGCTCCGAAAAATTGTCCCGAGTGCGCCGACCCAGGCATCCGCTACAGCGGCACTGGCACGCAAAAAGTCGAGGAAGCTGTGGCCCGACTTTTCCCCACCGCGCGCATCGCCCGGATGGATGCCGATGCCATGGCCCGCAAAAACGCCTACCAGGAGACCTTGGGCAAATTCCGCCAACGGGAAATTGATATCCTGGTCGGCACGCAAATGATCGCCAAGGGCCTGCATTTTCCCAACGTCACGCTTGTGGGAATCATCAATGCCGATCTCGGTCTGCATTTGCCCGACTTCCGAGCTGGAGAGCGAACGTTTCAGCTTCTCACGCAAGTGGCAGGGCGAGCCGGGCGGGGTGAGATGGAGGGAGAAGTGATGGTGCAAACTTTTACCCCATTTGCCGCCGCGATTCAGTTCGCCCGGCATCACGATTACGCCGGCTTTGTCGAGCAGGAGGCAGAGTTTCGTCGGCAGTTTTCTTATCCTCCGTTTTCCCGCATGATTTTGCTGACTGTGCGTTCAGTGCGGGAGGATTTGGCGGAGTTTACGGCGCAAACGTTGCGGCGGCGGTTGAGCGAAAATCTCCCTTTTGGAGCGATTTTGGGAGAGGCTGGCCCGGCACCTTTGAGCAAAGCCAAGGGAAATTTTCGCTTCCATGTTGCCATGCGGGCTCCGCGCACCGTTCCGCTCCAGGCCCACCTGCAGCAGGTGCTACATCGCACGCCACTCCCGGAGGAGGTCTTCCTCGCAGTGGATGTGGATCCGCAACAGTTGCTCTAAGGAGGATGTTCCGGCCGGTGGTTGTGTCCTTCGCCGCGCGGATTCCCGAATTCTCCGGTTTTTCATTGCTCGGATTGGCCTGGGCATCCCATCTGGCCCCCCCCTCGAACTGCCTCGCTACTTGCAATCCGGCAAAGTTGGGTTAGTCATTACGCATTTTCATGACCGCAGAGACCGTTTCTCTCCCTGACATCGCCTCTCCCGCGTGTCCCACTCTGGATCCCACTTTTGGTGATGGAAAAGACTTTGTCAGCCATGCCCCCGGCTACTGGCCTGGAGTCAGTGCCGAAGAATGGGCGGATTGGAAGTGGCAGTTGCGCCATCGCGTGACATCACTTCCCGTGCTGGAACGCCATCTGCGGCTCACCCCAGAGGAGCGTGCCGGCGTGCTCCTCTCGGGCAACAAGTTGTCTCTAGCGGTGACACCGCATTTCTTTAACCTCATCCATCCTACAGATCCGAATTGCCCGATCCGTCGCCAGGTGATTCCGCGTTTGGAAGAAACCGTCACTGCGCCCGAAGAGATGGCGGATCCCTGTGGAGAAGACTCCCACATGCCGGTGCCCGGACTGGTGCACCGCTATCCGGACCGGGTGCTGTTTTTGGTCACGGATCGCTGCGCATCCTATTGCCGATACTGCACGCGCAGCCGGGTGGTGAGCGGGGCCGGGCAACAGGAACTGCATACGGACTTTGACGAAGCTTTCCGCTACCTCGAACAACACCCCGAAGTCCGGGATGTGCTTTTCTCCGGTGGAGATGCGTTGCTGTTTTCCGATGAGAAGCTGGAGTATCTACTGGCCCGCGCGCGGGCGATTCCGCATCTGGAGTTTTTGCGTATCGGCAGCCGCGTGCCCATTTTTCTTCCGCAGCGTATCACGCCGGAGCTTTGCCGCCTGTTGCAAAAATACCATCCGCTCTTCATGAGCGTGCATGTCAACCACCCGCGCGAACTCACCCTGGAAGTTCGCGAAGCCCTTGGGCGTCTGGCGGATCACGGGATCCCTCTGGGTAATCAAAGCGTCTTGCTCTCGGGCGTGAACGACGACCTGGAGACCATGCGGACCTTGGTGCACAAGCTGCTGCGGTGTCGGGTGCGGCCCTATTACCTTTACCAGTGCGATCTCATCCAAGGCAGTGCGCATCTGCGGGCTCCCGTCGCCAAAGGTTTGGAAATCATTGCAGGACTGCGCGGGCACACCTCGGGATATGCCGTGCCGCAATTCGTCATTGACGCTCCAGGCGGCGGAGGGAAGGTGCCAATCAATCCAGCCTACGTGCTTTACCAGGACGCCGAAAAGGTCGTCTTCCGCAACTACGAAGGCAAAGTCTTCGAATACCCCGAAGTCCCCGCTTAGATTCGCTCGCGATCGGTCGGGGAATTACTTCTCGCGCAGAAAATATTCCACCGTGGTGACGACTCGCACCACTTTGATTTCCGGAGAGTTGCTATCGCGGTCGCGAATTTCAAAGAGCCCCTGATTAGCCCGGCGGATGGCTCCGACTGCGGAAGCGGAGTCGTCGGCAAAGCGATTGGCTGCTTGCCGGGCATTCAAGTTGGCCTCCTGCAGCATCTCCGGCTTGATTTCGTTCAAAGCCGTGAAGCTAAACTCCGGCCGCGCGGCTCCGTATTCATCGCCCCCCAGCACGATACCTTGTTCGACCAACCGGGTAGAGGCATCCATGGCCGCCCGCACTTTGGGAACATCGGAGCTACAGAGAACGACGGTGACCGTCGCTAAGTAGCGGAAAGGACGTTCCCCACCCCCTTGAGTGAAGGCTTGGGCCTCCAGATCCACGATGTTGGGAGGACGGTAGGTGAGCTCCTGGGCAGAGAATCCCTGGCCGAGCAGGAAATCGCGGATCAGTCCGCGATTGGTCGCAATGGTTTGTTGGAGCTTGGCGAGGTCATTTTCCGCTGCGCGAAAGGTCAGAGGCCAAATGGCTAAGTCCGCTGGCACTTCCCGTTCCGCCAGTCCGCGCACCGTGACCGTGCGCTCCCCCCGCCGGGATTCCATCACCGCTCCGGCGATAAAATATCCGGCCAAGATGAGCCCAGTAGCCAAGCAGACTCCGAGAACGAAAAATGGGGCGACAGAAAGTGAGGGACGCTGCGACATGAGGATGAGTTGACGGCTGTGGTATGTCGCAAGATGGCAGTGGGATCAAGGAGGAGTTGTCAGGCCGCAGCTGGTATGCCAAGGGTAGCGCAAATGTTTCGATTGTCGTTTGCTCGATCAATTTTGTTTTGGCTGCTGGCGGTTCTGCTCTGGACCGGTGGGACTTTTTCGGTTTTTGGGCAAACTGCAGCCAAAGAAGTGCGCCATGCCTTGAAAAAGGTCGAGCCTTCGGAGATGGTAAATTTACACGGAAAAACGGGGGGAACGCTGGAAGCAGTGCAGGTGCGGGTGGGGGACGTGGTCAAGCCTCAGCAGGTCTTGGGTTACTTGGATCACGGGCGTGAGTTGCATGCCTATCGAGTGGCCAAACTGCGGGCGGATAACAAAGGGTTGGTCCGAAGTGCGGAAGGGGAGCTGAAAAAGAATCACGCCAATCTGGAGGATGTGCGAACGCGGCATCGTCGGCGTCTGGCTAGTGATGCGGAGTTGCTGCGCACCGAAGCCGACGTGCAGATCGCCGAAGGCAAGCTGGAGCAGGTGCGCACCCAACAAGAAATCTACCAACTCGAAGCCGAACTCGCGGACCAGGCGCTGCAGGACCGATTCTTCAAATCCCCGATTGCCGGCACCGTGGTGGCCATAGGAAAAGCGCCTGGAGAAGCTGTCCGCTCTGGCGAACTAGTTTTTACGGTGGCGGATTTGAATCGCCTCTCAACCACCCTTTTTCTCACTCCCGAGGCTCTGGAGAAGTTGAAGGTCGGCGCCTATTTGCCGATTCAACTCGCGGGCACCAATATCTTGCGGCTCGGGCAGTTGGAATCCGTCGGGCCGGTCGAAAATGGTTTGCAGGCCGTCAGAGTAGTTTTTCCAAATTTGGCCCCGGGAAAAGCGCTGGAGGACGTGGACTACGAAGTGCGGTTGCCGGAGGGAATCACGCCCCAGGAGCCGAAGGCATCGCCTGCTTCGGCTGCGGGGAAAAAGTAGCTCCCCGGGCGATGGCTTCCGGCGTGAGCACGCCGATGAAAGGCAGGTTGCGATAGTGCTCGAAGTAATCCAGGCCATAGCCCACGACAAATTCCGGTCCTATTTTGAAGCCGGAGAAGTCAGGCTCAAAGTCGGTGCGGCGCGCAACCTGCTTGCGCAACAAGACACAGGTAGTGAGGCCCGCCACCTGAGATTCCCGCAAGATCCGTTCTCGCACTCGGGTCAGAGTGAGGCCGCTGTCAAAGATGTCATCCAACAACAGGACCCAGCGTCCGGAGAGGCACGGCAGGTCAACTTGCCGGAAACGAATTTCTCCAGTGGAGGCGGTGCCATGGTAGCTGGCCACAGACAGACAATCAATCTGCACGGGAAGAGGAATCCGGCGCAGAAGATCCGCCAGGAAAATAATGCTCCCATTGAGCAGTCCGAGAAAAGTGAGCCCTCGCACGCCGCTGCCTGGCTGGAAAATCCACTCCAAGCTGCGCGTCAGCTCAGCCGCGAGCTCATCCAAGCGGAGACGAATTTGCTCCTCAGTAAAAAGAACGCGCTCAATATCCGCCAGCAAATCGCTGCCGGGCAGGGCGGCAATTATCTCTTGCCCCGCGCCCACGTCACCTCGCTTACTTTGCCCATGCCAGTAATGATGGGGTAGGTCTTGCCGGTTTGGGTATCCTGCATGACCAGGCTGCCTCCACCGCTGGTGGCATAAATGAGATGGCGGGAATTGGGACCCCAGGCCGGATCTACTGCGCCCGGTGCAACGATGCGGGTGCCGCCGTTGACCAGATCCCGCACTGCCACATTGAACCCGCCAGAGCGAGCGACGAAGGCGACCTTGCGACCATCGGGTGACCAATCCGGCTCCGTATTGTAGCTGTAACCGGTCGGGATGAGCGTTCCAGTGCCGCCGCCTGCGCTGATTCGGAAGAGCATGGGGGAGCCGCGCTCGTCAGAGGAGTAGATAATCTCGCGACCGTCTGGCGACCAGGTCGGAGAGGACTCGACGCCGCGCGTGCGGGTGAGGCGTTTGCCTCCGCCACCGGCGGCACTCACCACATAGAGCTCAGGGTTGCCATCGCGGCTCACGCTGCATGCGATCTGTCCTCCATCCGGAGAGAAAGCGGGCCCGGTGTTGGTGCCAGGAAAGTTGACGATTTTCCGGCGGGCCCCGGATTGCAGATCAATGGTGTAAATGTCAGCGTAGCCGCTCTGATAGCCCGTATAAGCCAACATCAGGCCATCCGAACGCAAAGAGGGAGCGACGCTGATCGTGCGGTCGGAGGTCAGCTGCTTGACGTTGGCGCCATCATAATCCGCAAGATAGATTTCTTTCTGGCCAGTGCGGGTAGAGACGAAGGCGATGCGGGAGGTGGCGATGCCGGGGTTGCCGGTGATGGTTTCTACGATATCGTCGGCAAATTGGTGAGCGCGGCTGCGGGCTGAGCCGTGGTAAGTTTTGCTCAGAACCGTGCCACCGCGACCGTCCACCACCCGGCCAGTGAGGGTGCCACCCTGGGCACTGCCGCTCACCGTAAAGCTGGCCCGATCCCCCGGCACAAGGTCGAACCACCCGGAAATCCGCAGGTCGTTTTCCAAGACCCGGCTAACTTCTGCCCCCTCAGCCCCGCTCACGGGTTGTAAGGCAAGTTGCACCGTTTCCGATTTGCGAATGGTAATCGTCGGGGGTTCTTGGGCTCCAGAAATTGCCAAGCTAATCAGCAGGGCGAAGCCGAAGGCCAGCAGCCGATGTAACGTTGGATGGGTGTGGTTGGGTTGATTCATAAGCTAGGTTGCGGGAGGGTGATTTCGAGTGGTCGGCAAATTATCCTCGGGTGGTGGGAAAACAAGCGCGGAAGAGGGTGCAGGTTCGTCCGGGCCCCTTGGTTTATGGAGCTGAGCAATCCTCGTGCTCTTCCAGCCAGGCGATGGCTTTGAGGTAGCTTTGGCGCTCCAGGTAGTGCCGGAGCATGGGGGCAGTGGAATCCGGCAGTCGAGCCACGAGGGCCTCCAAGCGAGCAGCCGCATCTTGCAAGGCTGCCAAGTGCGCCGCCGGGTCTCGTTGATAAAACTCGCGATCGGCCACGACGTCGAGGCGATGCCTAAGGGCCGCCAACAGCTCGTTCGCCAATTCCGGAGCAATGGAGGTCATGGTTTAATCGTAAGCCAAGTTTGCCTCAAACCAGGGTGGAGGATTCCTCTTCCACTGGGTCGAAAGCAGCCGCCAGCGAGGCGGTGGGAGGTTGAGCTGGGTGCTCGGACTTCAAATTGCCGTGTTTGCCGAAGGCTTCGGCCACGCTAGGAGCATGGGAGGCCTGGTGAGCGGCGTTCTCAAAGCGCACCCCAACCAGCTTGCTCACTCCGTGCTCTTCCATGGTTACCCCGTAGAGCAAATCCGCGCGGGAAATGGTGCGTTTGTTGTGGGTGATGACGACAAACTGACTCTGCCCGATGAAGCGGTCGAGAATCTTGATGAAGCGGCTGATATTCGATTCATCGAGAGGTGCATCCATCTCGTCGAGCACGCAGAACGGACTGGGTTTGACCATATAGATGGCAAAGAGCAGCGCCACCGCCGTCATGGTGCGCTCGCCACCGGAAAGCAATGAGATGCTTTGCAGTTGTTTGCCCGGCGGTTTGGCGATGATTTCAATGCCGCTTTCCAGCGGGTCGCTCTCGTCGGCCAGCAGGAGGTTGGCTTTGCCGCCGCCAAAGAGCTCGGAAAACATTTCCTGAAAATTGCGGCGAATTTTCTCAAAGGTGTCTTTGAAAAGCTCGCGGGTGGTTTTGTTGATGCGGGCGATGACTTCGAGCAATTCGGTTTTGGAATTGGTGAGGTCGGTATTTTGCTGTTCGAGAAATTGGTAGCGCTGCTCCAGCTCATCGAATTCCTGAATCGCATCCAGGTTCACCGGCCCCATGGAGTCGAGGCGTTCGGTGAGGTTGGCGACCAGATTCTTGATCTCCTCCCAAGGAATTTCGGAAGCGGGAGCTGCTTCCTCCGCCGGGTTGGCCTCGGGAGACTGGGTGGGAGCATCAGCCGGGTCTGGGTTGGCTGCCGCAGCCAGCTTATGCTCTTTGAGGGTTTTGGCGAGGGCATAGCCATCGGGCTCAAAGGTGGATAGATCGATTCCGTAGCGACGGGAGATATGTTCTTGCAGGCTGGTTTGGCGCAGCTCGATCTGCGTGGATTTCACTTCGAGCTGGCCGCGGCGGTTTTGCAAATCCTGCAACTGCTGTCGGGCCACGCGGAGAGTTGTTTCCAAGGCTTCCGCACTTTCCTGGGTCTCCAAGCGCTGCGCCTGGGTGGCGGCAATCGAGCCCTCGAGGCTCTGAACTTCCTCCTGCCATTGCAGCAGCTGATTTTGCAGTTCGGCAGTTTCCGCCTCCAATTGCCCGATACGCAGGCGGCAATTTTCAATATCCGCCGAGCGTTGGGCCATGAGCTCCGCAAGTTCCTGCAGCCGGGCTGCCATGGGTTCACGTTGGCGTTGTAGGTTCTCCCGCTGCTGGCGTTCTGTGGCCACACGCACGCGAAACTCATTCAACTGATCGGTGACTTGTGCTTCACGGGCGCGAGCACTGGCGGCGGTCAACTGGCGCGCGCTCTGCTCTTCGCGCAAGGAGTTGATTTCAGCGCTACGGGTTTGCAATTCATTTTCCAACTGCAGGATCCGCTCGGAGGATTGACTGAGGGAAAGCTCCAGATGATGGACCTCCTGTTCCAAAGAAGCCTGGCGCTGACGTGCGGATTGCAACTGCCTTTCCAGCAGGTTGGATTCTCCACGCAACGCGGACAACTCGACCTGCAAGCTTTGTTGCTCTTGACGATTTTCTTGCAAAGCCGCTTCGGCTGTCGCGGCTTGCGCGAGAAGGTTTTCCCTTTGCCCCAGGAGCTGTGCATGGCTCTGGCGCAGGAGTTCCAGCTCGCTCTCCAGAGCAGAGATTTCTTGTTTGCGCAGCAGGGCGGCGCGAGTGCCGTTGCTGGTGCGTCCTGCGGTAGTCAGCCCCGTGGAAGCAAGGTGTTCTCCGCGCCGGGTGACAAAGCCCAAGCCCGGGTGGATCTCTCGCAGCCGCAGGGCTGTTTCCAAATCAGGAACCAATGCTACCCCGTTGAGCCGCGGGCGCAAGAAAGCGAGGATTTCCTCCGGGCCGCGCAGGCAGTCCACCAGCCAAGCGATCGCTCCTTCCGGTAGCGGGCCATCCAAGCTGGGCTCAGGTTGGCTGATCCAATCGCGTGGGAGAAGCAAGCCCCGGCCGTAGTTGCCGTGGGCCAGAGTTTCCATGGCCGCAGCGGCAATTTGGGGATCCTTGCAAAGCACGGCCTGCAACTCCTGAGCTAGCAGGGCTTCGAGGGCGGCAGCATTTTCCGCATCTACTTCAATGAGGGAAGCCAACGCGCCGACCATGGCGGGTTGGAAAAAGCCCGGATTATCCAATCCCCGCAGCAGAGCCTGAGTGGCTTCATCCAAGCCTTCCCCGGCCGCCTCCAAATTGCGTAGGACAGCGAGCTTGGACTCTGCCTCGGCCAGGCGGCGCTCACTTTGGCGCACCTGTTCATCAAGACTGCGACGCTCGGTTTGGATGACAGCCAGCTCTTCAGTGTGAGCCTGAATGGCCGAGTGTGCGGCCGCCAAGGCGGCTTCGAGGGATTGCAAGCGCAGCGCATTTTCACTCAGGCGGGATTCCAACTCCGCCAGACTGGAAGAAGCTGCGGTAGTTTCGGCATGGAGCGAGGCCAGTCGGGCCTCGGAGGCTTCGCGGCGGCCCTCCAGAGCGGAACGCTCTCCGTGGATCTGGTTGAGACGCTGCTCGGCGGCATTGATGCTGGCCAGCAAGCGGGCGGCCTCATTTTCCAAATCCTGACGCTCTTGGCGCACCGTGGCCAAAGCGGTCTCCTGGATTCGCAGCGACTCCTCCCCGACTCGCAGTTGCTGCAGCAGTTCCTGAATGAGGGCGTCGGTTTCTTCGATGCGCAGCTCCTGCTCCTGCATTTTTTCCCGGGCTCCGGCAATTTCACTTTCGTTGCGGGAGATCAGGCTCTCGAATTCTTGCACCCGGTGGCCATGGGATTCGATACGATTTTCCGCCGAATAAATCCGGTTGCGCACTTGTTGGCTTTGCTCACGCAAAAGCGACATCTCATCATCCAGCTGATGCAAACGGGAGCGGAACCCGCTAAGCTCCACTTCCTGCTGCGCCATCTCCGATTCATAAACGGATTGCGCATCTTGCAGACGTTGCCATTCAGCGCGGGTGGCATCCATCTCGGAGGCCAAGCGGAGAAACTCCCGGTGGGTGAGGTGCGTGTCAAAAATCCGCAGGGACTCGTTGAGCGTTTGGTAGCGGCGGGCTTTGCCGGCTTGGCGTTGCAGCGAGCCAATCTGCCGCTTGACCTCCCGAATGATATCGGCCACGCGAAGGAGATTCGCCTCGGTCGCCTCCAGCTTGCGCAGGGCCTCGCGCTTCTGGGATTTATATTTCGTAATCCCAGCGGCTTCCTCGAAGATCGCCCGACGATCATCCGGCTTGCTGCTGAGAATCTGGTCCAGCTTGCCTTGCTCCATGATTGAATACGCCGAGCGCCCAATCCCGGTATCCATGAAAAGCTCCTGGATGTCGCGCAAACGGGCTGGGGTTTTGTTAATAAAATACTCACTTTTGCCATCGCGAAAGACCCGGCGGGTGATGCGAACTTCATTCCACTCCACGCCCAGATCTTTTTCGCAGTCGGCAAAGGTCATCGAAACCTCGGCCATTCCCAGGGCAGCGCGGCTATCTGTGCCGCCAAATATCACGTCCGCCATTTCTCCCCCGCGTAGCGCCTTGGCAGATTGTTCGCCTAAGACCCAACGAATGGCGTCCAGGACGTTGGATTTGCCGCAGCCATTCGGCCCGACAATCGCTGTGACGCCCCGGTGGAATTCCAACGTGGTCTTGGCGGCAAAGGATTTGAAACCGAGCAATTCGAGCGATTTGAGATACATGGGGAAGTCCTTTGAGGGTGAAAAATTACTCCAAGTTGAAAGCCGACTGTAGCCAACGGTGGTTTTGCTCGTTGGGCAAGCAAAAATACAACAAGCAGGGGGCGGGGGAGGTAAAATCTACAACATATTGGGGTGTCGCCCGCTGGGCGAGCTTGGTCTCCAGGGGCAAAATTGCCGCAAAAATCCTCGGTGCCAAGACTTTGAAGAGGCCCCGCCGACCGATGGAAAATAAAGACCTCGGCCGCACCGCAGACCTTGACCGCAAACCGGCTTTGCCTTTAACCCCTTGGGGTGATGGAAAGCCCAGATGCCACCTTAACCTGCTCCGCAACCACCTGGCCGGAGAAGGTCTTGGTGCTTCTGAGCGGTGGGCTGGACTCTGCTACGGCTTTGCATGAAGCGGCAGCGCACGCCGAGGTAGTCGTCGCTCTGAGCTTTGATTATGGCTCAAAGCACAATGCCCAAGAGATTCTGCGGGCGCGGGAGCAGGCGGCCAAACTGTCGGTTCCCCATCAATGTGTCAGCCTGGATTTTATCGGGGCCTTTTTTACTTCGGACCTTCTGCAAAGCGGTGGAGAGATTCCGGAGGGGCATTACGAAGAAAAAACCATGCAGAAAACCGTCGTGCCTTTCCGCAATGGAATCATGCTCGCCATCGCGGCGGGGCTGGCCGAGAGTTGCGGAGCGGGAGGCGTGGTGATTGCGGCCCATTCGGGTGACCATGCGATTTACCCCGACTGCCGGGAGGAATTCATGAGGGCGCAAGCCGCAGCCATCCGTCTCGGAACTTACGCCGGGGTAGAGCTGGTGCGGCCTTTTATTCACCAGAGCAAAGCCGATATTGTGCGACGCGGCGTGGGGTTGGGAGTGGACTTCCGGGCGACTTGGTCCTGCTACAAAGGTGGCCCAGTGCATTGCGGAGCCTGCGGCACCTGTGTTGAGCGCCGCGAGGCCTTCCTGCTTGCCGGGGTGCCAGATCCCACGGACTATCTAACCACCGCCCCCCTCCCTCCGAAACCTGCTCTGGCATGCTGATCGCGGAAGTTTTCCACTCCCTGCAAGGTGAGGGGCAGCTCACCGGTGTGCCCTCAGTTTTCATTCGCACTTCCGGGTGTAATTTGCGCTGTCAGTGGTGCGATACACCATATGCTTCCTGGCAGCCCGAAGGCCAGGAGTGGGAAGTCCCTCGCCTCATTGAGTGGGCTAAGGGATTTTCTGCCCGGCACTGCGTTCTGACCGGGGGTGAGCCCATGATTGCCCGCGATATCCATCCTCTGGCCGCAGGGTTACGGGAGGAGGGGTTCCACCTGACAATCGAGACAGCAGGGACGGTGGCACCGGAAGGGATTGCCTGCGATCTGGCATCCCTCAGCCCCAAATTGCGTCACTCTACCCCGGAGGTGAATAAAGCCGGGCCGGGCTGGGCTGAGCGGCACGAGAAGCTTCGCTGGCAGCCGGAGGTCCTCCGCGAATGGATGAAAAACTATCCTTTCCAGCTAAAATTTGTGGTTGCGGTTCCGGCAGATCTGGTTGAGCTCGAGGGGCTCCTGGCAGAACTCGACCCCAAGATCCCGCCTCACCACGTGCTGCTCATGCCCGAAGGCACGCATCCGGAGGCACTGGCGCGGTCGGAATCTTGGCTGGTGGAAGCTTGTTTGCGGCGGGGGTTCCGTTACTGCCAGCGTCTGCACATCCAGCTCTTCGGGAATACCCGGGGAACCTAGTCGCCTCCAGAATGGACAACCGGGGCTCTCCCCGGCATTTTCACCTTCATGCCTTATCGTATTTGCAAAACCCTGGAGATCGAAAACGGTCACCTGCTTTCCCGACATCCGGATAAGTGTCGCTTCCCGCATGGACACACCCGACGGGTCGAGATCATCCTCGAGGCTGAGGAGCTCGATGCCAACGGGATGGTTTGTGATTTCAAAGTAATCAAAGAGGCGGTGGGAGATTTTCTCGAGGCCTTTGACCACGCGCTCTGCGTCAATACGACCGATCCCATGTTTGCCACGCTCAAGCAGGCCTACGGAGAGGCGGTCATCGGGTTTGAAAATACTGAGCCGACGACTGAGGTGCTGGCCAAGACATTTTTCGACGAGATTGCCCGCGAGCTTTCCTGCTACGCAGCCAGCCAGCAAAGCCGCTTTCCGCTGCGCTCGACTGTGCGCCTGCGCCGCGTCCGGGTCTGGGAGACCAGCTCTTCCTGGGCGGAATACTCCATCTAGGACCGCTCCCGAGCCGCCATCGGCTAAGAATTTCCTCTTGTCGGGGCGGCCCCTTGGGTATCTTTTGAGCCCTTCGTTTTTATCGCAATGATTCAGTGGCTCATCAAAAAGATCATCGGCTCGAAAAACCAGCGGGATATCCGCCGGATGCTGC
Source organism: uncultured Chthoniobacteraceae bacterium (assembly GCA_964595865.1). GTDB lineage: Bacteria > Verrucomicrobiota > Verrucomicrobiia > Chthoniobacterales > DYNR01 > CAZQRL01. The sequence goes on along the minus strand of CAZQRL010000001.1, from coordinate 142,590 downwards.
CGATCGTGCGGCGCATCAACGAGATTGAAGTTTCCCTGCAATCCGAATCCGATGAAGCTCTGCGGGCCCGAACCCGCCAGTGGCAGGAGCGTCTGCGCGACATTCAGGATTACCAGGCCTTGCAATCCGCCCTGGATGAAATCCTGCCTGAAGCCTACGCCGTAGTGAAAAATGCCGCCCGGCGCCTCTGTGGGCGGGAGTTCCTCGTGTGCGATCAGCCGATGACGTGGCAAATGGTGCATTTCGATGTGCAACTCATCGGTGGCATCAGTCTGCATCGTGGCAAAATCGCCGAGATGGCCACCGGGGAAGGAAAAACGCTCGTGGCCACGCTGCCGGTTTATCTGAATGCCCTTGCCGGCCGCGGAGTTCACGTGGTGACGGTGAATGACTACCTGGCCCGGCGCGATGCCGAATGGATGGGGCAGCTCTACGGCTTCCTTGGGCTCACAGTAGGGATCATTCAAGAAGATCAGCCACCTGCGGTGCGGCGGCAGCAGTACCAGGCCGACATCACCTACGGCACCAATGCCCAGTTTGGCTTCGATTACCTGCGCGATAACGGCATGGCCACCAGCCGGGAGCAGCAGGTGCAGCGAGGGCATTACTATGCGATCGTGGACGAGGTGGATTCCATTCTCATTGATGAGGCTCGCACCCCGCTGATCATTAGCGGACCTGCCACGGTTTCCACCCATCATTACGACAAATTCAAGCCGCTGGTAGAGCAATTGATTCGCAAGCAGACCATGCTCTGCAATCGCCTGGTCAGTGAGGCGCGGGAGCTGCAAGAAGCAGGTAACCTCACCGAAGCCGGGCTGAAACTGCTGAAAGTCAAATTGGGCCAACCGCGCAATAAAGGTTTGCTGCGTGCCATGGAAGAGCCGGAGGTGCGCCGCGCGGTCGAGAAGGCCGAGCTGGAATTTTACAAAGACACGGATGGCAAACAGCGGTTGGTGGAATTCAAAGAAGATCTCTATTTCACCATTGATGAGCGCCAGCACGATGCCGATCTCACCGAACTCGGCCGCACCTTCCTGAATCCTGACGATCCCGATGCTTTCGTGCTCCCGGACCTACTTACGGAATTTGCCGACATCGAGAACGACCCCGCACTTTCCCCGGCGCAAAAGCTCGAGAAAAAAGCCCAAAGGCAAGCCCATTGCGACGCCCAAGCAGAGCGGATTCACAACATCACGCAGCTCGTTAAAGCCTACTGCCTCTACGAAAAAGACGTCGAGTATGTGGTGGAGAATAACAAGGTAATCATTGTGGATACCTTCACCGGTCGTAAAATGCCCGGGCGGCGATGGAGTGATGGGCTCCACCAAGCGGTGGAGGCCAAGGAAGGGGTGCAAATAGATCGCGAGACCCAGACCTTGGCGACGATCACCATTCAAAACTATTTCCGCCTCTACGAAAAGCTTGGGGGAATGACCGGGACGGCGGAAACCGAGGCGGCGGAGTTTCACGACATTTACAAACTCGACGTGGCGGTGATTCCCACCAACCGCCCGGTGCAGCGCAAGGACCTCAACGACCTGATTTTCAAAACCCGGCGGGAAAAATACAATGCGGTGGTCCGGGAAATCTCCCGGGTGCATGCCCAAGGGCAGCCAGTCCTGGTGGGCACTGCAAGCGTGGAAGCCTCCGAGCTGGTAAGCCGTATGCTCAAGCGGGAAAAAATTCCCCACACCGTTCTGAACGCCAAGTATCACATGCAGGAGGCGGAAATCGTTGCCCGCGCTGGCTTGGCTGGTGCCGTTACCATTTCCACAAACATGGCTGGTCGCGGCACGGACATCAAGCTGGGTCCGGGCGTGCCAGAACTCGGTGGCCTCTACGTCATCGGCACAGAGCGTCACGAATCCCGGCGCATTGACCGTCAGCTCCGTGGTCGCTGCGCCCGCCAAGGTGATCCCGGCGTGTCGCGTTTCTATGTGAGTTTCGAGGATGACCTAATGCGTAATTTCGGGGCCTCGGAGCGCATGACGAAAATCATGGAGCGCTTCGGCATGCAGGAAGGGGAGGAACTCGAGCACCCGTGGTTGAATCGCAGTGTCGAAACCGCACAGAAACGGGTGGAGCAGCGCAACTACATGATGCGCCGTCGCACCTTGCAGTTTGATGATGTGATGAATCAACAACGGGAAGTCATTTATGGCTACCGCAACGAGGTGATGGATTCGGAAGATCCGCGCAAACTTATCTACGAAGTCATCGAAGAGGCCCTGCCGAAGAAGGTCCAAGAGTTTCTCGCCGACGGAGGCGAAGAAAGCCCGCCCGATCCTCAAGGACTGCTCAACTGGCTCAACACGACTTTTCCCTTGGGTCTCACCGCAGAGAAAGCGGGATTTGCCGAGCGGGACCTCGAAGGAAATACCCGGTTCCTCATTGATACCCTGCGCCAAGCTTACGAAAACAAGGCCGCGATTGAGAACCCCGATGCGCTCAAGGGCCTCGAACGCTACATCATTCTCAATGCTATAGATCGGCTTTGGCAGGAACACCTCTACGCGATGGATGGACTGCGGGAAGCAGTCTATCTGCGGGCCTTCGGGCAGAAAGATCCTTTGGTGGAGTATAAAAACGATGCCTACGCGATGTTCGTCGAGTTGATGGATAACATCAAACTTGAGATTCTGGGGAATCTCTTCCGTGGCACCACCAATCTGCAGGCCTTTGAAACCCTGCTCCGTAGCCTGCCGCAACAACTCCTCCATGCCGAAGCCCCCGGAATGAGAGCGGCCCCCTCGGCTCCCGCGAAGGAACGCAAACCCTCCGCGCCCACTTCAGCCAACGATACTCCCCGGTTGGAAATTCCCATTCGTCGCGAGGTGCCCAAAGTCCGGCGCAACGATCCCTGCCCCTGCGGCAGCGGAAAAAAATACAAAGCCTGCTGCGGTCGCACGGCCTGAGCTGGCCCGGTTGACCGTTTGGCAATGGAGCCGCAGCGCGAGGTTCGGCCGAGTATCGCAGAGAACCCTGAGCTGCGCTACCCCAAGACATTTGCCGTTTCCTTAGCCGTCTCAGCGACGCTCATTTTGCTGGCGCTGGGCGTCGTGGCCACTCATTTGGATCGGGGATTCGATTTCTCCGATGAGGGAGTCTATTATCTCAACTTCCAATTTCCGGAGGAGTTTCCCGCCGGCTTTACCCAGTATCATTTATTTGGTGCATGGCTTTATCGTCTCTGCGGCGGGAATATTGTGGTCCTGCGCGCTCTGCCTTGGCTCGGGCTTTTCTTGGTGACGCTATTTTTTGGGCTCAGTTGGTGGCGTTTGGCGCGGCCTATGATCCGGCTGGAGCCTCCGGCGCCTTGGGTGGGGATTTCGGTTCTAACGCTGCTTTGCACTTCTGTTTTTGTTTCCTTCAGCTGGCCCCCTCCCGGGGTTTCCTACAATTCCCTCGCCGATTTCGGGATGTTGTTTGCTGCGGGAGCGCTTTTTTGGGCGGTGGCTCCGCAGACCCATGGATTCTGGCGAGTTGCCGGCGTGGGAGGCTTCGCCGCGGGTTTGGTTTTCTTGCTCATGGTGAAAGGTTCGGCTGCGGTCGGGTTGGCATTGGTGGGCGGGCTGTTTCTTCTTCTGGTGCCGACGCTGCCCTGGCCATGGAAGTTGGCTTTGATTCTCTTTGCCAGCTTGGCAGCGGTTGGAGGAGGGATTGGCCTCTGGCTGGCTGCTCCGCAACAGTTCCTCGCCGTGCGGGAATTTTTCCTCAGCCATCTGCAAAGCGTCCTGGGTTCTTTCCTCGGTGGGAAATCGGTGGACCCGATGTTGCAGCGCCACTGGCAGGAGGTTTGGCAGCTGCCTTGGCGCATGCTCCTCAGCTACAATTTTCCCATGCTCCTGGCGCTTGCACTGGGGCTGGTTGGGCGGTGGGGGCCGAATTGGTTGCGTCCACCATCACGCTGGTTTGACCTTGCTTTGCTCGGGGTCTTTCTGGCCCTCCTGAGCAGCATTGTTTCCAAAGACGGTTACCTCGCCGGAATCACGCACCGACATGGGAGCATCCTCGCTTACGCGGCTATTCTCGGCCTGCTGATTTTTTTGTTGCCTGCACGTCGTCCATCAGAGGGCGCAGATGTTCCAATAAGCCCCCGAACTGCCCCAAGACAGCTCTGGTCGCTTGCGCTTCTGCTTTTCTTTCTGCCTTTTGTCACAGCTGCTGGCACCACTCACCGGATCTACATCAATGCCCTGCTCCACCTAGGGCCTTTCTTTGCTTTGATCGCCCTTTGCGGCCTGCTCGTGGCGCGTCGAACCGGTTCCTGGTTGCCCTGGAGTCTGACTCTGCTCCTGACTTCCGGGGTGGCTTTGAGCCAGTTTCTCCACGGTGGGTTTTTCGTGCCCTACCGATTGCCGACCAGTCTCGTGGCCATGCAGGAGCCGGTGGAAATTGGCGTGCCGGCGACACGTTTGCGAGTGGATCCAGCCACGGCACGTTTCACCCGGGAGTTGCAAGGGTTGTTGCAGCGCGCTGGTTTCCAACCTGGCGATGATTTATTGGCCTTCTTTGACATGCCCGGGGTAGTCTTCGCCATGGGAGGCAGATCGCCCGGACGGCCGTGGTATTTTCCCAATTACGGAGAGCAGGGAGAGCGGGAAAACCTTGCTGCCTTGCGCATCGCAGGCCGTGACCGCATCCGCAGAGCCATTCTTTTGCAAAGCAACCACGACCCTCGCGTGGGAGAATATTTGAGCACCTTGGATCTTCGTTTCCCGGACGACTACGAATGGATCGGCGAAACTTGGCAACCCTACCGCGATTGGTCAGTAACGGTCTGGCGCCCTCGGCCGTAACAGTCTTGGCAATCACTCACCCCAAATACAAGTCGTCTGGAGTCACGGTGGGGCCGACGGCAGCCAGGCAGGCCCGCGAAGGGTCCAAGAAGCGCGTGGAGGTCCGTTGAATATCTTCTGGCGTTATGGCGCGCAACCGTGCTTCCCATTCCTCCCAAGGAATAATGCGTCCATAAATCAAGGTGCCCAGCCCAATGCGGTTATTCTGCGCGGAGGTGCGTTCCAAGGAAATACTCGAACCGCCGAGGACATACTCGCGCGCTCGATCCAACTCCCGGCGACTAACGGGCCGAACGCGCAAATCCTCTAGTTGCCGCCGCACCACCGCCAAAGACCGGCGAAGATTTTTCTGATCCAGGGCCAGACTGAGGTGAAAAACGCCCCCATCCGATAATGTCTGGCCGTAGGTTGCGACTTGGTAGCACCAGCCACGGCGTTCGCGCAGTTCCTGGAAAAGCCGCGAGCTGGCATTGCCGCCGAGTATAATCCCCAGCAAAATCAGGCCGTAGCGGTCGGGGTCATGGGCCCCGGCACCAGGGAGCCCGATTGCCAGATGCGTTTGTTGGATCGGGCGATTTTCCACTCGGCATCGAGGCTGGTTGGGAGCTGGAGGGAAGGGCGTTTGACGCGGCCGGGTGCCCCGGGGAAGAAGGTGGAGATTTTTCGCTGCCAGCTCGACGAGGGCGTCATGTTCCACGGCTCCAGCGGCAGAGACCAAGGTGTTATTGGACAAGTAGTGTGAAGCGCGATAGGAGAGGAAATCTTCGCGAGAGAAGCGCGCGATAGATTCTAAGGTTCCGGTGATCGGGCGGCCCAGTGGGTGTTGTGGCCAGAGCAACGAGCTCAGCAGATCCTGCACATGTTGCTCTGGCTCATCGTGATACATTTGAATTTCTTCAGCGATGACTCCTCGCTCCAGTTCGATGTCACGCGGAGACAGGCGAGGATGGAGATAAAGATCGAAAAGCACCTCGCAGACTTCACCCAAGTAGCGGGCCGGAGCGGTGGCGTAGTAGCAGGTGCGTTCTTCGCCGGTGTTGGCATTGATATCGCCGCCCACGCCCTCCACCTCAGCCATAATTTTGCGGGCGCTGCGCCGGGTGGTGCCTTTGAAAAGCAAGTGCTCGATGAAGTGCGATATGCCGTTCAGGCGGGCGGGTTCATGCCGGGCTCCGACTGCTGCCCAAACTCCCACCGCTACTGAGCGCACATGCGGCATCCGGTGCGTTACTACCCGGAGTCCACCCGGTAAAACAGTCAGCTGTGATTCCGCCATTTACTTACTCATTCCGGGGGAGCTTTTGTAGTTTGAGGATGGCCTCGGCGAGGACCAAATCCTGGGGCAGGGTAATTTTCAAATTCGGTGTCTCGACGGGAAAAACCCCCACTGGATCTCCGGCACGCAGAGCCAGCCCTGCTTCGTCGGTGTGAGTCTCGGCACGGACCGCAGCGGCCTGGAGCAAGTCCAGCAACCGAGCGCGGCGGAAGATTTGTGGGGTCTGCATGCGCCAGAGCCCATCGCGGGAGATGGTCTCCCGCAGGATGCCCTCGGGATCCGTGCGATGCAGACTGTCGTGGCATGGTTCTGCACAGACTGCTGCCCCGATGCGTCGTGCGACGGCGAGGCATCCGGCGATCATGTCCGCCCTGACCAAAGGACGGGCGGCATCATGCACGGCGACCCAGCCAATCTCCTTCGGCACTGCCGCCACTCCGGCGCGGACAGAGTCTGCCCGCTCCTGCCCCCCTTCGACCCAATGGGTTTCGAGCCCGCAGGGCAGATCAGCACTGAGTCGGGCAAACTCAGCGATTTCCCCGGATGGAACTACTACCACCATGTGCACCAACCCGGGAAATCTTAGCCAACATTCTAAGCTGTGGAGAAAAACCGGTCGGCCCGCCAGGGGAGCCAGGAGCTTATTGAAGCCCATACGGCGGCTGCGGCCTCCTGCGACGATAACCGCTGCGAAGCTCTCCGGAGTTTTCTCCGTGAAGGTTTCGTAATCAGCTCCGGTCATGGGGTTGTGAGCCGTTCTTCCTCATCCAGAAGCGCCTGCCATTTCTTGCGGTATTGGGGGTCGTAGCGTTGATCGTGAAAGTCCAGCATCCTCTGCCGATGGGCGACAATTTCGCGGATGCGGGGTTGGCTTTCTTCCCAGACCTCGCGTAATGGACGCGTCGCTCCAGGATCGCGGTCCCAGATCGTGGCGTAGGAATCCACGAACTCTACGGCATAGTTGGGTTGGCAGCGGTCTGTGGGAAACCAAAGTTGCGTTGGGGGTTCCTCCAGATCCAACAACATGGGTGCGAGGTAGATGTTTTTCAAAATCCCGGCACGGTATTTTTCCCGAGAACCCTGTTCGTCTCCGGAGGCATGCAAGGTGAATCCCCAAGCAAACAAAAAAGAGGGTTCGGCGAAATCTTCGGGATAGGTCCTGTCGTATTCCTGGAAAAATCGGGCGGCCTCCTCGAGTTGTTCCGCAAGTAGCCAGGGGAAAGGCAGCATGAACCGGACTCCTTGGTGGTCAGTGGGATTGATTTGCAGGAGCCGACGCAAGACTTGCACCGCTTCCAGGTAGTTCCCCTGCTGCCAGCGCGTCATGCCCAGTCCGAGCAGAGCGCGCAGGGCCGGTCGGGTGGCCCGTTGCACCCACCACTCTGAAGCAGGCAGCGAGTTCCACTTGGGCAGCTCGCGACGGGCGATTTCCTCATATTGCGCGGCGCAAACTTTCCAGTGTCCGTTTTGAAATTCCCCGTCCGCCAACTCGATGGCCGCTTCGGCGCAGGTCGGATCCAGTTCGAGGGCCTTGCGCAAATAATCTGTGCGACGGTGGGGGGATTGCAGCGTGAGGGCCGTGCGGACCAAGCCTGCCGCGACTTCGGCAGGTGCGGTCTCACTGCGGTGGCCTTCGGCTTGCCATTCGTTGCGGGCCATTTCCACGAGAGAGACCAACCCTTTTTTTACCTCTTTATCCAGGCGGATGGAGACTCCGACCTCTTTGCCAAACGCCTTCCAATCTTCCGGGATCCAGTCCGGTGCTGACGCGATGATGATCTGCTCGGGCTTGCCTTGTTCCTGCAGAACCCGTTCCAAAAAATCCTCGGCTCGATCCTGCTGCAGTTCTGGAAGAATTTCCGGTGGAGCGAGCGGAACTCCGCGAGAATCACAAAGCACGAGTAAAGTCGGCAGGAAATACCCATCCCGGTTCGGAACCGGTTGATCCAAGCCGACCCAGAACAAGGTCCAGATCGCACGCCGCGTGGGCAGCGGCTGAATCACCAGTCCACCTCCACCTCCTGCAACCGCCCCGAGCGGTCGGCAAATTTCACATGGCCATGCCGCCTTCCATATTCGTGCACCAGCTTGGTCACTTTGACATCGAAGCAGCAATACTCAGCGACTTCGCGCTTTTTCCCCTCGCGCCACCAACGGATGGCTTCCAAGCCGTCGGCAGTTTTACCCACGCCAAGAGAGGCTTGGGCGATCGCTGCGAGGGAAAGGCGGTGCCCGATGCGGGACTCGATATCGAGCATGAGATCCAGGCACAGAATAGCATCCGAGAGCTTGAGAATCGTGTAGGCCTCCAAAACTGCCAGGTCGAATTTGACGACATTAAAGCCCACTACCAAATCGGCGCGCTGCAACTGCTGAATAAGCTGCTCCGCCTCGTGCTCCTGATAAATCAGATACTCTTGGCGGGCGGTGCTGTAAGTAACCCCGACGGACATGCCCATGCGATCCTTGTTTTCCCAACCACCAACGTCACCCGCGGTGCGTTGGGTTTCCAGATCGAAATAGACAATATCTTTTTGGGGCATGGAGAGCAGGTAGTCCGTGGGGCCAAATGATGGGTGGAAAGAGTTGAATAAACCGGGCCGGTCTGCAAGAGTCGAGCGCGCTTGGGAAGCTAAAAATCACCCGATCCCAAGCAAACAAGCAAATTGCGTTTTCATGCATCCCATCTTCTCCACCCGTCGAACGCGCCGTGCAAGCCAGGTCCGCTCAAGCCTGCTGCTTCTTTTGGGAATCTTTGGGCTCGTTTCGGTTGGTTTTCCACAGGCCTCCGAAGAGGAGACGGCCCCGCCCAAACCCGCTTTGGTGGCAACCCTAAAGCGCACCACCTCCGGTAAAAAGCTCGATGCCCAAGGTTTCGCCACGGAGAATATCACCCTACAAAAGGGCATGACCTATCCGGTGGAGCAAGAGGACTTCAGTTCTGTAGTTCTGCGGGACGGCGACCTGCTCATCAAATTGAACAAGACCGAAGTGGATTTACAGGAAGACGATGGGAGCATTTTGGCAGGAGCCCCCCTGAAGCTGATCAGCGCCGTTTACTGGGACACCAGCGGCGGCCGGCGTTACTCGGTGGAGAGCGATCTGCGCCGAATGATCCCCAAAGGTCGTATCCAGGAACCCGTGCAAATTTTGATTGGAGACTACCTGCTTGGGGCTCGTGCATCGGAGGTAAATACCCAGTTTGGCCGGGTGGACGAAAATATGAACATCCGCCTCGAAGCTCCCAAGCTCATGGCGTTGGATGTTGTCTATGAATATGAGGGCAGAGAAGTCCGCAAAACGGTCCGCGAGGGAGACTTTCTTATCCTGCCTTGAGGGAAGCATCCCTGTGCCGCTCAGCAAAGAATTGGCGGTCAACTCAGGAAACAATCTGCGGCTGGAGGAAAAATTCTGAAGCTCTGTGACAGACTTCGCCTGATCGGCAGCCCAGCAGGCCTAATCAGGGTTCTGCGATCTGAGGAACCCTGGCCAAAATTATCGAGGCAGCTGAGCCGCAAGAAGCTGCAAACCTCCCTCGGCCTTTTTCAACTCCGATTCGGCTTTGTCCCAAGCTTGGTCATCCGTGGCATGGTGAACGGCATCGTAGGCGCGGGCCAGATTTCGCACCTGACCTTCAATGCGCCTGCGGGCGGCCTCTTCAAGCTCGGAGAGTTTGTCCGGGAGAGTTTTCAGATAGGCTTGCAGCTTGGTTTCTGCGGTATGCGCAGCGGTATCGTCTTTGGATTCGACCGCTTGGAGCAAGACGGCATGCTCAGATTGGATCGCTTTCCAGAGCTCTTCGTGGGTTTCAGGAATCACGATCTCCATGTGCCTAGTGGAGCCGTGGTTATGGTCATGGGCGGGACCGGCATATAGGGATAGGGCTAAGGGACAGAGGGGGGACACGACTAGGAGTGTGGCAAGGATGCGAAGGGTGGGTTTCATGGAATGGTTATTTTTGGGGGGTTATGGGTTGGTTTTTATGGCTGAGGGTAACCCGCAGGCTTCCGGAATCGAAAGCTCGATGCTCTTGCGGCTGAATTTCCAGAAGACCAAGGGACGGACGGTGAGGTCGAGCAGGGTGCTGGAAAAGAGGCCGCTGAAGATGACCACAGCGACTGGGTGGAGAATTTCGCGCCCGGGTTGTCCTGCCCCCAACAGGAGCGGAACCAAGGCAAATCCAGCCGTCAGCGCGGTCATGAGCACGGGAATGATGCGTTCCTGGGTGCCGCGCACAATCATGGCCTGATCAAACTTTTCCCCTTCCTCCCGCATGAGATGGAGGTAGTGAGAAATCATCATAATGCCGTTGCGGGCGGCTATGCCGGTGAGCGCGATGAAACCGACCATCGAAGCAATCGAGAAGGTGCCGCCAGAGAGCAACGCCACGCCAAACACCGCGCCGATGAAAGCCAGCGGGATATTCATCATCACCTGCAAGGCCAAGGAAACGCTGCGGAATTGCAAAAAAAGCACCCAGAACATGGCGGCGAAACTGACCCCGCTTAACCACACAATCAGACGTGCAGCCTGGGCCTGGCTCTCGAATTGTCCTCCAAAAGTGAGGTAGTAACCCTCGGGCAACTCGACCTGCTCCGCAATGCGCCGCCGCGCCTCTTCCACCACGCTCACCAAATCGCGTCCGGCGGCATTCGCGGAAACGTAAATGCGACGTTGGCCGTCCTCGCGGTTAATCATATTCGGCCCCTTGGCTTCTTCCACATCGGCGACCAAACCCAGCGGCACCAACCTTCCGTTGAAGGAATCAATCGGAATGGCGCGAATGGCCTCCAAGTCCATACGGGCAGCATCGGGCAATCGCAGCACAACATCATGGAAGCGCTGTCCTTCGACCACCCGAGTGACTGCACGCCCGCGCAAGGCGAGTTCTGCATAGCGGGCTACTTCGCCGGGGCGCAAACCGTGCAAAGCGGCGCGTTCCCGATCCACCCGCACATGCACCTGTGGGATCAGGGTCAGGCGTTCCACCTGCGCATCGGCAATGCCTGGCACATCGGCAATCGCCGCACGAATGGCTTCCGCTTTCTCTCGCAGGGTGGGGAGATCATCGCCGAATAGCTTAATTGCGATCTGCGCCTGCACCCCGGAGAGCAGGTGGTCAATGCGGTGGGAAATAGGTTGGCCCACTCCGATGAAAACCCCTGGGATTTCCGCCAGCCTAGCACGGATGTCAGCCAGGATTTCTTGGCGGGAGCGCTTTGCGGGCGACAGCTCGAACTCTATTTCCGTGGAGTTGACTTCTTGCACGTGTTCGTCGCCTTCAGCCCGTCCAGTGCGGCGTCCGATGGTGCCGACCTCTGGCACCTCCCGCAGCAACCTCTCGGCGATTTGCCCTACGCGATTGCTTTCTTCCAAAGAAGTTCCTGGTGGGGACAGCACGAATACGGTCACGCTTCCTTCGTTGAACTCCGGCAAAAACTCGCGTCCGAAGAAAGGCACGACCGCCACGGCAGCAAGGAAGGCCGCAAAGACCACAGCAAAAATCACCCCCGGCACGCGAAACCCAACAGCCAGCACGCGGGCCACGAGAAATTTGCAAAAGCGAATCAGCATTCCTTCCTTGGCGTGGCCCATGCGTTTCATGCCAGGCAGCAGATAGAAGGAAAGGGCAGGTGTAACCGTAAGAGCCACCAGCAAACTAGCGGCAATCGAAGTGATGTAAGCCAGCCCGAGCGGAGCAAAGATGCGGCCTTCAATCCCACTCATGGCAAACAGCGGAAGGAAAACCAGAATGACAATTATCGTGGCAAAAACGATGGAATTGCGCACTTCGCGGCAGGCTGAGAGCACGACCTCGGCGACAGGTTTAGGCGATCCGGCCAGGCGGTTCTCACGCAGACGACGGAAGACATTTTCCACATCCACAATTGCGTCGTCTACCAATTCGCCGATGGCCACCGCCAGTCCGCCGAGAGTCATGGTGTTTATCCCCATGCCGAACCAGTGAAAAACGATGAAGGTGATTAGCAGCGAAAGCGGAATCGCGGTGAGGGTGATGAATGTGGTGCGGAAGTTGAGGAGAAACAAAAACAACACGATCGAGACCATGATGCTGCCATCGCGCAAGGCCTCCTCGACATTCTGAATGGCACGCTCGATGAAGTTGCTCTGCTTAAAAATATCGCGGTGAATTTTTACGCCTTCGGGAAGGGCGGCCTGGAGATTGGCCAATTCGGCTTCGATCGCTCGGGTGAGCTGAATGGTATCGGCGTCGGGCTGTTTGCCCACGGCGAGAATCACCCCGGATTGACCATTGATTCCCGCATCCCCGCGCTTGACCAAGGGCCCACCGGTGCGGATTTCCGCGATGTCACCGAGGGTTACGTGCGCACCATCCGGACTGGCCCGCACAACCGTTCCCGCCAGATCTTCTGCACTCTCCACCCGCGCCAAGTTCCGGATGAGTTTTTCCTCGTAAGGTTCGATGAGAAACCCGCCGGAAGAATTGACGTTGGATTCTGCGATGGCGGTCTCGACCTCATGCAAGCTCAGGTTGTGAGCGATGAGTTTCTTCGGGTCCACCAGCACTTGATATTCCTGCAAATCTCCGCCTTGAATGGTCACTTGCGACACCCCTGGAATGGCCAAAAGCCGCCGCCGCAAATCCCATTCGGCAATGCCGCGCAGGGCCATGCCATCCACCGCGAGGTTCTCGCTGGTCAAGCCGATCGCCATGATTTGCCCCATGATGGAAGAGATGGGCCCCAACGTTGGTTTGACGCCCTCAGGCAATGAACCGCCAACACCTTGGATGCGTTCAGAAACAATTTGTCGTGCCAGGTAAATGTCGGTATCCCAGGCAAATTCGACGAAGATCAAAGACAAGCCGATACCGGAAAGCGAGCGCACACGCTGCACATGGGAAGCTCCGTTGACGGCAGTTTCTAGTGGGAGGGTAACGCGGGTTTCGACTTCCTCTGGAGCAAGCCCGGGAGCCTCGGTGAAAATAGTCACCGTGGGCCGGTTGAGATCGGGAAAGACATCAATGGGCAACTGAGAGAGCACCCAGCCACCGTAAGCAACCACCAACGCCGCCAGCGCAAGAATGAGCAGGCGGTTGCGGATGGAGAAGGCGATGATGGTGTCGAACATGGGTGGACTGAGGGACTGAGGGACTAAGGGTTCAGTTTGCGGTGCAATGACTTTTGCAGACCGCCGAGGAGGGATGACACTTCTTCGCAATGTTGGAGAAGGGTGTCTCGGTTGTTCTCTGTTAAAAGACCGACCCGGAAGTCTGCCTCGATTTGAGTGCCTTGTTCGCTCAAAGAACCCGCAGGGTGACTCAGGAAGTGCAAATACTCTTGCGGAGAGTTTCGAGCCGCGCCTTCAGCAATATTCGACGCATCGGAAAGCGCCAAACGACGCATTTGGGATACCAAACCGAAAAGCTCTTCCTTCGGAAAGGTTTTCGTCTTCCGATAAATTCCCACACAAAGCTCCATACCCTTTTGCCAAAACACTAAATTTTGATGCGGTCTCATGATCCATCGGCCTCTTCGTCTCCTAGGCACTCCATCACTCCACAAACTGCATCTGATAATTCCCCACCGTCACCACCCTCTCTCCTGGCAGGAGACCTTCGATGATTTCGACCCAATCGCCACTGTGGATGCCAACGACAACTTCGCGTCGCTCGAAGTGGGCGTCGTCGGTTTCCACAAAGACGAAGAGTTTGCCGAGGGAACCGAGAACAGCTCGCTTTGGCACCGCCACCACGGGATGCGGTTCTTCGATTTGAACCGATAAACGCCCACGAAAATTCGGACGCAACCGACGGTCGGGATTGGGTATCAAAGCGTAAAGGTGAAAAGAAGGATCATCAAGTCCATGGCCGGTATCCAAGCGCTGCAAGACGCCTGGGAAGGACTCGTCGGGAAACAAATCTAGTGTCAACGAAGCTGGGGTGCCCATCTTGATTTGCGTGAGCACGGGAGTTTGAAAAAAAATGCCCTGCGCCAACAGCTCGCGGTCGTCGCCAATTTCCATGAGAACGGTTTCTGGAGTGAATGTGGCACCAGGAACGGAAGCTTGGCGGATGACATGCCCGCTGATCGGCGAGATGAGCGTTTGCGACGGACTTCCCACCGTGAGAGGAGAAGCTTTCAGCACCGGGTCTCCTGCATTTATTTGTTCACCCAGTTTGACCAGAACTTCATCCACGCGCCCGGAGAAAGGAGCGGACACTACCCCATGCCGTTCCGGCGGTAACACCAAGGTGGCAGCAACTTCGACCGTGTGCCCCATTTCGCGGATTTCTGCTTCAATAGTTTGGACACCGAGGTTTTGTCGTTGGGCCTGGGAAAGAACGATAGGGCCACCGGTGTGGTTGCCATGTCCGCCGGGGAAGTCGTGGGAATGATCATGTCCCGGGCCGGCGAGCGAGGGAGGGACTAAGGGACTAAGGGACAAAGTGACTAGGCAAAAAGCCACGGTCAGACATTTTGATATGAATCGGTGTGATTTCATTTTTTCGGGAATCTCTCCTTAGTCCCTTTGGCTCCTAGTCCCTCTCCCCAAGCTCCGCTCCCAACCTGGCATAGGCTTCGGCCAGTTCAGCGGTGGCGACGACTTCGGCTACTTGCAACTCGGTGAGCTGCGAGCGCACGGCGAGCCAATCGCGCAAATCCATCCGGCCTTCTTTCACCCCTTGGTGGAGGTCCTTTTCGTAGGTTTGTAAAGTTGTGATTCCGCGCTGACGGATTTGTGCTACGCGCTGCTGGAGAAGCTGCACCTCCCGCAGGCTGGCGGCGAGGCGGTTGGCAATCTCCAATTGCAGGGCTTCCAGCCGGGCTTGCATCTCGGCGCGCAAGGCTTGTTTTTCCGCCGCAGTGCCTTGATTGCGATTCCAGAGAGGAAGCGGAATGGAAACCTTCAGGCCGAGGAATTGATCCGTGCCGAGGCCTTCTGGTTCGTCCATACCGCGGTCATAAGTGTATTCCACGCCGATCCGCAATCCTTCCCACGCCTCGGTCTGCGCCAGGCGAATTGCGAGTTCCGTCCGGTCGGTTTCTAAGAACAACAAATCCGCATCGGGGCGTTGCAATACGGTGGGACGTTCCCCGGTTTTCTTGCGCAAGGAGTCTGTGATCTGGGACAAAGAATCGCTCAAACTTAGGGAATGGTCGGAGGGGAAACCGAGGAGGGTTTTGAGCGCGATCCTGTCTAATTCTGCTTTGGTTTCAGCTTCGTTGAGATGATTCCAAGCGGCAGTTTGGGCAGCGGAGGCCAGGGCGGTTTCGGTGGCTGAGCCTTGGCCTGCGGCCAAGCGTTGGGTGGCCGCGGCGACGATTTCCGCTTGTTGTTCTTCGATCCGTTTCCACAAGGCGATTTGTGCCTCACCACTGACCACTCGGATGTAGTGGATTCGCACGCGTTCCACGAGCAGTCTCTCGTAGTTGTGGATTTCGCGTTGCGCCCGCTCGACATCTAACCGACCAATTTGGCGCGAGAGGCTCAATTGTGAAGTGAGGGGAAAGGTTTGGAAGATTCCAGCGCTGAAAGCCGCTGCGCCTTTGTTGCCAAAAAGAAGATCACTCTGGCCGGAGATTTCCATTTCCGGGTTGGCCCAGCGTCCAGCTTGTTGCAGGCGGGCCTGGGCTTGTTCCACGGCATAGCGCGCAGCCCGCAGGTCACGGTTGTTCAAGACGGCACTCTGCACCGCCCCAGCCAACGACAGCTTGGTGCCTTCTCCTTGGGCGATCGAATTGCCTAGGATCAAGGGCCAACAGAGCAGGAGAAAAGTCAACCGAGGCATTTCCTATCTGCAACGAAGAAGTCCGCGACAATCCCTCAAAAATTTTTCAAGAGCTTGGTTAGTTCTGTTCGCGCTCGATAGCTGCGCAGCTCTACTGCTTTGGCAGAGATGCCCAAGCGCGCGCCGGCTTCGGCGTGCGAGAGGCCTTCGATGGCGGTCAGGATGAGGCTTTCGCGGAGTTTTGGCGGAAGCCGCAATAAGGCTGCTTGCACGGCCTCGATGCGATCGGCTTGCGTGCCGTCACCGGCCTCGTGCTGCATCGGCTCGGTTTTGAGGGAATCGAGGTGATCGGAAAGTTGGCGTTGTTTGTAGGCGCGGCTACGGAAGTAATCGCGGCACAAATTGCGTGCGATTTGGTAGAGCCAGGCAACAAAGAGGGTGCGGGGACGGAATTGGTGGATTTGAAAATAGGCGCGCACGAAAGTTTCTTGCGCAATTTCTTCTGCATCTTGGGCGTGGCCAATCATACGGGTGACAAACCCTAACAATGCGCCGCTGTGCCGAGCGATCAGGCGATCTAGGGCGGCATCTTCGCCGCTTTGTAAGGCCGTTACCTCGGGCCAGTCGGGATCGGAGGGTTGTTGCATTCACTTTTTCCCGCCTTGAGTCTCGAGAGCTTCACGGGTGAGTTCGATGAGCCGGTCGTATTGTTGGGGCTCCAGAACTTCCCTCATCTCGAAGATGTGTTGCAGCGTGGCTTGCTGGAGTTCGCCCATAGCAGTATGGATGCGCTGCACAGCGGCTTGCACACGAGGAGAGTTGGCGCGGTCTTCCGCGATCGTTTGTGCCAGCTCCTGATTGGCCAGACGAATCACTTCTGTGAGGTGGCGTTTTGTTTCCTCGTAGCGGCGTTCTGAGGGCTGCAAACGCCGTTCCTGCTCGGCGGTCATGCGCAGTTCGTCGTGAATCCAGGCGTGATAATCTAGCGGTAAAGAAGTTTGGTCACGAGTCAGCATCCAAGCTGTGACCGTGGCACTAACGGCAGCGACCGCGGCCAGCAAAAGAACGCATCCGGCGAAGAGTGACCATTTGCTATTCATCGCAGCATCACTAACCGATTGTGGGGCAACCCCTGTGCATGGGGACTGAAAACACGCAAATCTAGGAACTCACAGGCAAGCATGGAATGGTTTACGCCCGAGTGGTTCCACCAGGAACCGACAGTCCAGGCAACCAGTAGAGCCGTTATCAAGCCAGCGGCAAAGATCGGTATAAAAACGTTTCGCAGCTGCAGCAGCGATTTAGCCAGACCCGGGGAAGAGAAATCGGCTCTCTCCAAAGCCCGGCGGTGGCGAATTGCCCGCCAAACGGAATTACGAAAAAGCGGGGGCTCCACTTCCTCCGTCCGCATGCGGGGGAAGGTCTTCTCCAGCAACTGCATGTCCATGCAAGGAGTAACGAAGTCCAGCTGGTGATTCCCTCAAAAAATTCGTCAGCGATTCTTTTTTGGTGAGGTGGTTGACCGGAAAAGGTTATTCATCGAGGAGGAGATTGAAAATGGCAGATTGGCTTCTTGTTTTGGTTGGATTGGTTTTGCTCTTCTTTGGAGCAGAGGCGTTGGTGCGTGGTGCGGCCACGATGGCCTTACGCCTGGGGTTGAGCAGTCTGGTGGTGGGGTTGACGGTGGTGGCTTTTGGCACCAGTGCGCCGGAAATGGTGGTGAGCCTGCAAGCGGCGATCTCTGGCCAAGGCGACATTGCGGTGGGGAACGTGGTGGGTTCGAATATCTTCAACATTGGGGTTATTCTCGGGCTGACAGCCCTGATTTGTCCGATTCCGGTGCATCGGCAGATCACGCGCCTGGACGGGCCGATCGCTCTCGGGGTGGCACTTCTGCTCCCGGTTTGCTTTTCGGGTGGCCAACTGGGTCGCATTGAAGGAGCGGCCCTAGTTTTGGCCTTGCTGCTTTACACCTGGATGAATGTGGTTCTCGCTCGACGGGAGGGACCGTCCGCGAGCACCGACGTTGAGGTGCCTGCCGTCAAAGGGCACTTCCTTCTTGATGTCGCGCTGGTGGTCGTGGGATTGGTTTTGTTGGTCGCGGGGTCGAACTTTTTGGTGGATGGGGCGGTGAGTCTAGCGCGACGCTTTGGGGTGAGCGAGGCGGTAATCGGGCTGACGATCGTGGCAGCTGGAACGAGCTTGCCCGAGCTTGCCACCTCGCTTGTAGCCGCTTGGCGCAAACAGCCGGATATGGCCGTGGGCAATGTCGTGGGCTCGAATATTTTCAACCTTCTTGGCAACCTCGGGCTGGCTAGTCTAGTGGCTCCGCTGAGCGCTCCGGGGATTTCCGGTTTGGACCTTGCGGTGATGATTTTTTTCAGCGTATTAATCTTACCGCTGCTCTACACCGGGAGGGTTTTGCATCGTCTGGAGGGAGCGCTGCTACTCATTCTCTATGCGGGATACATTCTCATTTTGTGGCCAAAGTAGGCTCGGCGAGGCCTTGCTGGTGCGCGGTTTGTTTCGGGTATGGGTTGCGACCTAACTTCCAACACGGGCTCTGTCCCAGTGGCGGTGGTGGGGGCCAACGGATATTCCGGAGAAGAATTGGTGGGGCGGATTCTACGGCATCCGGGTCTGCGCTTAGTGGCCATCACTTCTCGTCAGCACGCCGGAAAAAGTCTGGGGGAGACCCTGCCGCGCTTTGCCAACTGGCCGGGAAGCGAGCTGACTTTCATCAGCTCCGATCCCGAGCGCTTGCCCGAAGTCGAGGCGGAGATTTTTTTCCTCGCTCTACCGCATGGGGTGGCGGCCGGTTTTGCTCAACCGCTGCTGGCGGCCGGTCGGCGGGTGGTTGATATCAGCGCGGATTTTCGTCTGCGGGAGCCCGAAGTTTACCAAGAGTTTTACGGTGCGGTGCATCCGGCTCCGCAATTATTGAGGGAGGCCGTGTATGGGCTGCCGGAATTTTATCGGGATAAAATTCGCACCGCGCGTTTGGTGGCGGCGCCGGGGTGTTATCCGACGAGTATTCTCCTCCCGCTGCTTCCCCTCTTGCGCGATGGCTTGCTGCAGTTGGATTCCTTGGTTGTAAGCAGCGGCAGCGGGGTGAGCGGAGCCGGACGTAAAGCCGATGAGACATTGCTTTTTGCCGAATGCAACGAGAGCTTGCGGGCCTACGGGCTGCCCAAACACCGGCATCTTTCCGAGATCGAACAAGAGCTCTCTCTGGCGGCGGGCACGCGGGTGCAAATTTGCTTTGTGCCGCATTTGGTGCCGATGAATCGCGGAATTCACACCACGATTTTTGCCTGCCCGCAGCCGGGAGTGACGGAGGACCTTCTCTGGCAGAGCTGGGTTGCGGCCTATGCTGAGGAACCCTTTGTGCGGGTGGGGGCGACCTTACCCGACACGAAGCACGTGGTGGGGACGAACTTTTGTGAGTTGAGCTTGCGGGTAGATACCCGGACCGGACGAGTGATTCTGCTCAGCGCGGAAGATAATCTGGTCAAGGGAGCAGGAGGGCAGGCCTTGCAGGCGGCTAACCTCATGCTTGGCCTCCCTGAGACCATGGGACTAATCTAAGAGCATGAAGAAAAAAGCAGAACAGGACACGGAAAAATCGGTGCGCGGTGGGGTGTGTGCGGCAAAGGGGTTTCGGGCTGGAGGAGTGCATGCGGGGTTGAAACGCGTGCTTTCTACCAAGAAAGATTTGGCTGTGGTGCTGTCGGATTTACCCTGTGCGGCGGCGGGGTGTTTCACCACCAACCGTGTCAAAGCCGCACCGGTGCTGGTGAGCCAAGAGCATTTGGCGGCGGTGCGCGCTCATCGTGGAGTGGTGCTAAATAGTGGTAATGCCAATGCTTGCACTGGAGAACAAGGGGTGGTGGATGCTCGGGAGACCGCGCGCCTAGCGGCGCAGCACTTTGGCGATCGGGCGGAAAACTGGCTGATTTGCTCCACCGGGCGCATCGGTGTGCCAATGAAGATGGGGGCTTTGGCTCGCGGCCTGGGGGCGATGCCGGGTGAAGTTTCCCGGCAAGGTCATCGGGAGGCGGCCATTGCTATTATGACCAGCGATACCTTCCCCAAGGAGGTGGCGGTGGAGGTGAAAACCGCTGTCGGCACTTTTCGCGTCGGCGGTATGGCCAAAGGGGCGGGGATGATCAATCCCAACATGGCCACGATGCTCTGCTTGGTGACCACCGATGCCGAAGTCGCACCAAACTTACTGCGCAAAGTGTTGCCTGAGGTTGTCGAGGTGACTTTCAATCGCATTACCGTGGACGGGGATATGAGCACCAACGATACGGTTTTGCTTCTGGCGAATGGGGCCTCGGCGGTGAAGATTTCCAGTCTCTCCTCGGCTGAGGGAGAAGCCTTTGTCGGGGCTTTGCAACGAGTGTGCACCCGCCTGGCGCGGATGATTGTGCAGGATGGGGAGGGAACCACCAAGGTTATCGAAATTGAAGTGACCGGGGCGGCTAGCAACCAAGAGGCGCGGGTGGCGGCGGAGGCGGTGGCCAATTCCGTGCTCTTCAAGTGTGCCTTGGCGGGAGGAGATCCGAACTGGGGACGGATTCTTGATGCGCTTGGCTACTCCGGGGCGCAATTTGCTCCGGAGGCGGTGGATGTTTATTATGGGCCGCATCATTTGGTAAAGGGCGGGCAAGCTGGTCCAGCTTCGATGGCGCGGGTCAAGGCCTTGGCCCGAAGCCCGGAATTTCGCATCCGCATTCATCTCGGGGCCGGAACGGGAAGTTATCTCGCCCTCACGACCGACCTTACGGAGGAGTATGTGCGGCTCAATTTGAGCGAGTAGATTTTTGCTATGATTCACGATCCCCAACTCGAAGTCCGGGCGGCTATTCTTATCGAGGCTCTGCCTTACATCCAAAATTTTCGCGGACAGACCTTTGTCATCAAATATGGCGGCAGTGCCATGGACGATCCCCATCAAGTAGATCGGCTCCTGCGTGACGTGGTGTTTTTGGAGGCGGTAGGAATTAATCCGGTGCTGGTGCATGGTGGCGGCAAGGCGATCACAGCCAAGATGGCCGAGGCGGGGCTCGGAGCACGATTTGTCAATGGATTGCGGGTGACGGATGCGGCGACAATCGAGCTGGTGCAGGCGGCGCTGGATCGGGAGATCAATCCGCACATCGTGCAGACTTTGCAGCGTTTTGGAGGGCGGGCGCAGGGGATCTCCGGGCGTGAAGTCTTTCGGGCTGAGCTTTTGCCCCCCCAGCCGGATGAGCAGGGGCACCTAGTGGATGTGGGCTTCGTCGGTGAAGCAGTCGGAGTTGAGCTGGTGGCCACGGAGAAACTCATTCTTGAAGAAATTGTGCCGGTGATTTCGCCTTTGGGGAGTGGCCCGGATGAGATGGTGCTCAATATCAACGCCGATGTGGCAGCGGCGGCGCTCGCGGCGGGATTGAAAGCGCACAAGCTTATTTTTGTCAGTGACGTGCCGGGAATTTTGCGTCAGCCGACAGTGCTGGAATCGTTAATTCCCAGCGTGAGCGTTGAAGATATAGACCGTCTCATTGCGGAGAAAGTGCTCGGTGGGGGAATGCTTCCGAAAGTGCGCTCGGCTGCCAAGGCGTTGGAGCATGGGGTAGGCAAAGTGCATTTTATTTGTGGGGCGATTCCGCACGCGCTCTTGCTGGAGGTTTTCACGCAAAAGGGGATCGGCACCGAAATCGTCGCGGCCTCCTAGTTTATGCCCAGCGAAATTCACCCCCAAGTAGCGGAGCGTCTCAAGCAGGTTAAATACCCTGGCTTTTCCCGCGACATCGTCTCCTTCGGATTGCTCAAAGATAGCGTGTATCGGGATGGGGTTTTGGAAGTGCAGCTTGTTCTCAGCACGGGGGAGCCTGCGATTGCCCAGCAGATCCGCCAAGAGGCCCAAACGGCTCTTGCCGGCCTGGCTGGGGTGAAAGATGTGCGAGTGAAAGTGGATGTGCAGGCCCCGACGCAAACTGCGGGAGCTCCCGGACCGGCGCGTATCCCGGGGGTGGCAAAAATTTTTGCCGTTGCCAGTGGCAAGGGCGGCGTCGGCAAATCCACCGTCGCGGCCAACTTGGCTGTGGCCTTGTCCAAGCTCGGCCAGCGCACTGGGTTGTGTGATTGCGATATTTACGGCCCGAGTGTGGCTCTGATGTTTGGTTCCCACGAGAGGCCTTACGCGGATGAAAACAACCAAATTATCCCCATCGAGCGGTATGGTCTGAAGCTCATGTCCATGGGGTTTTTGCTGGATGATCACTCCCCCGCAGTGCTCCGCGGGCCGATGGTCACCCGCTACACGCAGCAATTCCTGCGTCAAGTGGCCTGGGGAGACTTGGACTGCTTGGTGTTGGATTTACCTCCGGGCACGGGCGATATTCAACTGACTATCGTGCAGACCGTGGCGCTGACCGGAGCGGTGATTGTGACCACACCGCAGGAGGTGGCCTTGATTGATGCTCGTAAAGCCGTGACAATGTTCCACAAGACGAGCGTTCCGGTTTTGGGGTTAGTCGAGAACATGAGCTATTTTCTTTGTCCAGGAGACGGCAAAAAATATGCCATCTTCGGGAGCGGAGGGGGAGAGCGGGAAGCCGCTCGCTTGGGAGTGCCGCTCCTGGGGCAGATTCCCATTGAGCCCGAGTTGCGGGAGTCCGGAGATCTGGGGCGTCCGCTGACGGATGCGGCACCTGATTCTCTGCCCGCGCGGGAGTTCCTTCGGATTGCCCGCGCGATTCTTGCTTAAACCGGGCTCAGTTCCAACGGGACTGGCGACAGCCGAGGTAGGCCAGCCCCAGACCCAGGAGAAGGTGGAAGGCGAGCACCGCGAAGCAGAGGAAAAGTGGGGAGAGGGCGGTTTGCGCCACCATTTGCACAATCTCGTAATACCGCTCCGCCCGCATGGTCTGCAGAATCCCAGACCAGCTCCAGTAGGCGGAAATGAAAGGTCTGCTAATGAGATCTAGAGGTTGTGGCAACGCCAAGACGGCACCAGATAGTGGTAGCTGAAAACCAACCAGGTAGATCGAAGCCAGGGAAGATTGCTCTGCGGAGCCGAGCCAAGCCGAAAAGGCCAGACAAATCGAGGTCATGGCGGCATTCACTAAAGTGAGCAGGAGAATTTGAGCAAAAAGATCGCCCGGTAAGCCACAGATGATATGAACAAAAACGCCCATCCAAACGGACTGGGCGAGGACCAGCAGAGACAAAAATGCGGCTTTGGAAAGCAGGTAGCTCCCGGGACTGAGGCCGGCTAATTTTTCCTTCTCAAACTGCAAGCGCTCCGAGGCCACTTCACGTCCAGAGTTGTTCGCTCCCATGAGGGTCAGGAGGATAACTTGAAACATCACCAACCCGGAGACCAAGCTGCCTACCCGGATGGCTTGAATAAGAAACTCTCGGGCATCGAGCAGTTGTTGCACCACGTTCTGATCCAATCCCATTTCCAGGTTGCGGATATTGGGGAGACCGTTCCAGGCGAAGATGGCTACGAGAACGGGGAATCCGAAAAGCATCGCGGCTTGCAAAGCGAGCTGGGCGGGATTGCGCAGGAAAATCAGGAGGCGCCGCTCGACCAGAGTGAGGAACTGGCTCCCCGCACGGGGTGGCAAAGCGGGGGTTGAAGGCGGGGGAGTCTCTGCGGCAGGGGCTGTGGTAACTTTTGGGGAACCTTGGGAAACCTCGGCCACAGGATCGCGAGCCGTCACGGGGGTCATTTCCCAGAGGCGCGGCGGAATCGCCGGAGGTGCTGGTGGGGAAGGAAAAGCGGGATCTTCTTTGGGGGGACTTGCCTTTGGCAGGAACTGTTCGAGAAAAGGTTCGCGGTGTTTGCGCCAAGATTTTCCCCAATCCGAGGGGGTGCGCAGCGCCAACTGGCCATAGAGCTGGTTGGGATTCTGCAGCTGAAAATAATGCCCCATCAAGTCGGGTGGGCCGTGGTAAGCAACGACTCCGCCGATGAGGACGAGAACAGAATCGTAAAGATCGAGGTGCTCCAAGCTATGGGTGACGGAGAGGACGAGCCGCTGATCGGTGGAGGCGAGTTGGCGCAGGAGACGCACAATCTCATCTTCGGACTGGGGATCGAGGCCGCTGGTGACTTCGTCGCAAAGAAGGATGTGCGGACGACTAGCGATTTCCATAGCCAGGGAAAGGCGACGCTGCTGACCCCCGGAAAGCACCGCCACGCGATGACTGGGGAACTCCTCCAACCCGACGTCTCGGAGAAGCTGGCTCACCACCTCCTGCCGCTGTTCGGAACGAAGACCCCCGACCCGAAGACGTAAAGCGAAATCCACTGACTCCTCCACGGTGAGCTCCGGGTAGGCGATACTGAATTGCGGCACGTAGCCGACCTCCGATGGGGCGAAATCATCTTCCTCGAGATTCCGGCCCTGCCAGAGGATTTGGCCTTCCTCTTCCCCAGGGGCAATGCCCGCGATGGCTTTGAGGAGAGTGCTCTTGCCGCAGCCGGATGGACCGATAATCGCGGCAAAATGCGATTTGGGAAACCGGGTGGAAACGTCCGCAAGCAGCGGCACGACCTCACTGCGATTTTTCACGAAGAGGCTAAGGTCGCGGATTTCCAGCATGGAGGAAAAAGACCGGCAAGAAGTTAGCGCCGAGATGATCCGGGCGACTTATTCGGCGTAGGAGCCTTCGACGCGCGCGGCCACATCTCGATAGCCGTAGTCCGTCTCGTAAATCTGCTTCAGGCAATCGAGATATTTCTCCTTGTCCCCCATCTTTTCGTAAATAAGACCCAAGCGGTAGAGGATCTCCTTTTTGATGGAGTCCATGGCCACCAGCTCGCTGGCGGCATCGGAAAAGGTTTTCGCGGCGAGGTCGAGCATACCTTTTTGTTCGAAGCATTGCCCGAGGAGATTCATGGCCCGGGTGCGCACGTTGGGATTTTGCCGTGCCTTTTGTAGCTCGGGGATGGCTTCCTGGGCCTTGCCCATTTTGAGGTAGATTTCACCTAACTCGTAACGGAAGAGCAGGTCGGTCGGGTTGCGCTCGACGCGCTTCTTGGCATCCTCAAGCTGGATATGTTGCCGTTGTTCCTTGAGCTTGGCCACCTGCTCCTCAGCCGAAGCCCGCTCCTCCGGAGTCAGCTCGCCAGCCAAGTATTCCTCCCACTCTGCTAACGCCGTATCAAATTGTTTGAGCCGTAGCTCGCCGGAGCGACGAACCAGGGCCAAGTCGGCCCCGCCGCCGAGTTGCACCGCGTAATCAAACCACTGAATGGCATTGGCAAAATCTCCTTTTTGTTCGTAGAGCTCGCCGATGCGGCGGGCATAATCCACATTTTCAGGATTTTGCTGCGCCAGTTCGTGCAGTTCAGCTAGCTGGCGTTCGATCATTTCCTCATCGCGGACGACGCGACTCTTCTGCTCCAAAAGCACCGCTTCTTCTTTGTCTTTGATGAGTTCGCGATAGGTGGTTTCTTCCTTATCCCATCCGCCGCGCTGCATAGAGGCGCGGGCTGCGGCGTCTTTGGCCCCTTTGACTGCCACGAGATCGCCTGGGTTGATAGCGAGAATTTTGTTAAAGACCTCGCCCGCCTTTTCGGGCTGTTGTAGGGTGAACAGATGCCGCGCCAGCTCGTGCATCGTTTTGGTGTCTTTGGGGTTGCCTTCGATGATCGTTTCGTAGGCAAAGGTCGCGATCTCGGGCAGGTCTAGGGCCAGAGCGGCATCGCGCAGAAGGAGGTTGGCCTGCGGATTGTAGGGCTCATTTTCGAGAATTTTTTCCACCGCATCGAGGGCGGCCGCAGGGTCTTTTTTCACCAGGGCTTGAACTTTCATGGCCGAGAAAGAAGCGGTGGAAAGTCCCGACAGAAGGCTCTTTTTGCTGGCGGATCGGGCGATGGCGGCTTTGCGGGCCAGCTGCCTGCCGGCGAGGAAGGCCGGCTCGGCCTTAAGAATCGTCTGCAGCAGCTGGATCGTGTAGCCGTAGTTTTTAAGCTGCATGGCACTCAATGCTTTCAGCCAGGCAGCCTTGAGATTTTCCGGGAGTTCTTTTTCAGTTTTTACAGCCATAGGTGTGAGGAGAGGAAAAATGCTTAAGGGTTGGGGGAATGACTCTGCGGCAGCCAGTGAGCGAGCTCTTTGGCAAGCCCAGGCCCAAAACCGCCCGGACCGTATTGAAACAGGCTGAGAAAACACAGGGTCAGCCCGACCAACACAACCAGTTTGAGGAGCCAGCGAAGCAAAACCATAAAAAGGCATCATGCCTTGACCGGGCGAAGGCGGAAAGTTTTTTTCAACTGGCCATTTGGGGAAATGCGCTGAATGCCGGGCTTATCCTCAAAAGCGGTGGGCGGATTGGAGTCCGGCAGCCCCCAACAGGGCTCGACGCAGAGGTAATCGGTGCCTTCGGACCAGAGCGTGAGGTAGGGGCACTCCGAAAAATCGAGGTGAAGTTCCCATCCTGATTGCTGGCTATGCACGATAAAGTTTCGCTGCGGTACCTCCTCCAGACCGAGCAGGAATGAGCCAGGCAGTTCGGTGACGGGGAAGGGCATGGGACCGCCGGGGTGGGGGATGGCGACGACTTCTCCGTTGAGGAAATTGCCCGGAGCCAGGTGGCGCTGGTAATTGCCGGCGGGCATGAAAAGCGTGTCCGGAGCCAAAGAAGAAACGGCGAACCCCGGATGGAGCCCGAAGCTCAGATGGGCCTCCAGGTCTGTTTCTTCATTGAGAAAGAGAAACTCCACCTCGACGCCGGAGGTGTCCAGCAGGCGGTAGCGCAACTCCAAGGAAACCCGTAGCGGGTAGGCATCGGCGGGAATCTCGGAGGACTGAACCCGATAGCACAGGCCAGTCTCTTCAGGCGTCGGGGCAGGGAAGGCAAAATGTCTTAAAAACCCGTGGTTGCCCCCACGAATCAGCTGCCCGCGGTAGAGAGATTTTTCCTCCCATAGACGGTGCAAAAAGTAGCCCATGACCGTGGCGTGATTGCTCCAGCCGGAGGCGGGGGGTAGGAGCTGGCCATCGCGATGTAAAAATCCCACCCAGTTGTCTCCGGTATCTCGCGCTTGCAGACTGATTATCTCCGCGCCTTTGCGGGCGATTTGCAAGCGCAGTCCGGCTTCGGGATGCGTGAGCTGGTCGAGAGTTCCGTAGGGTGTGGTAAGAATCTGGTGCTGGAGGCTCATAGCTGGGAGGAATGTCGCATCATTGGTGGCGTCCTGGGCGACATTTGGCAAGGGCGCTTGTCTGCCGGGTGGGGCTAAAGAGCGTAAACAGGTGCCGTAGGAACGACCTCGCGGGGCTCGATAAGGCGGTCCAGCAACTCCCGCCAAGCCTCCTGTCCGCTGAGAAGCTCGATCTCCACCCGCAGGGCGAGGATGGGCAACTCGGGATCCAAAATGCGTGGGAAACGCACCGCGTCTTTTTCCGTTGTCACCACCGCCTCCAGTCGCCGACGGGAACACCGGCGGACAAATTGTTCCACTTCGCGGCGGCGGAAACGATGGTGGTCGGCAAAAGCTTCCGAGAGCTCAATGCGCGTGCCTAGTTTTTCCAGAGCCCCGGCAAAACTCTCCGGCACCGCGATTCCACAAATGGCTCCGATGCGGCGACCGCGCAGGAATTCCAGGCCGAGGATTTCTCCGGTGAGCAGGTTGCGCAAATGCAGCGGGCGATGGTTACATTCCATGATAGGAGCTGTGCGATTCCAGCGGCGAATTTCCTGTTGCAGCTCGGTCTGGTGTGGAGTGGCGCATTTGGTGAGCAGAATGTGCGTCGCGCGGGCGAGGTGCTCGGGGGGTTCCCGCAGGGTTCCCCGGGGCAAAAGATGGCGGTTGCCGAAGGGGCTTTGGGAATCCACCAAAACCAAGTTGATCGAGTGCTTGAGCTTCAGATACTGCAGACCATCGTCGAGAATGAGGACATCGCGCTGGAAATGCTCTACGGCATAGGCGGCAGACTTCACCCGGTCGCGATCCACGAGAACAACGACCCCCCGCAAATGCAGCGCGAGCATGAAAGGCTCGTCTCCGGCGGTTTTCGAGTCCAAGAGTAGAGCGTGTCCGTCGGAAACCACCCGGGGAGCAAAAACCGCTTTATTACGAAAGAGCTTGTCCAACATTCGGGACAACAAGGGACGGGGCACGCTTTTGTAGCCGCGGCTGAGAATGCCAACGCGCCGACCTCCAGCGGTCAGTTCCCTGGCCAGCAGCTCCACCACCGGGGTCTTGCCAGTGCCGCCAACGGTGAGATTGCCCACGCTCAACACCGGTACTCCGGGAATGGCCTCGCGCAGGGCCCGGCTTTGAAACAAGGCCAAACGGGTGCGGACAATGCGCAGGTAAATTAAGGACAACCCGTAAAGCAAGCAGCGCAGGAGGCCGGCGCGTTTGCCGGAGCGCCGTTCAAGGATGACATCAATCGCAAAGGCCTCGAGGCTTTCCAACCAGCGCCGCATAGGGGATCAAAAAAGCGCAGGCGGGCCGGAGGCTTCGACGCGGGTGAGACCTTGGTTATCGGCGTGCAGCAGGAGAATCTGGTCCGCCCCGGGAAGATCCGCCAGGGCGGAACGCATCGCCTCAACACGCTCGAGCGTGACGATAGCCACCGCGGAGCCCGAACCGCTCAACCACCCACCCAGGGCTCCGGCGGCGCGAGCTGCCGAGAGCAGTGGCTCCAGATGTGGCAGGAAGGTTCCGCGAGCTGGTTGGTGAATACGATCCGCAAAAAGGTCCCGCAAATCGGCGTAACGCTCGCTGGCGAGACAGGCGGAAATCGCCGCCGTATAGGAAAGATTGGCCACCGCATCTGCCCGGGAGAACTGCTCGGGCACCGCTTTCCGCGCCGCCTCGGTGGAACACTCCTTCTCCGGCACCACCAACAAGAATTTTAGCGACTCTCCGACCGGGTAACGATGCCAGCGACCATCGGGCAAGCAGATGGTGAAGCCACCAAAGCAGGACGCCGCCGCATTATCTGGATGCCCTTCCAGCCGGACACAGAGCTGGAAAAGATCCTCCCGATTCAGCCCAGTGCGGTGGATTTCGTTGAGACCGGCCAAGAGACCGAGCCGCACTGTAACGCTGCTGCCCAACCCCCGGGAACGCGGCACATTCCCGCTGATCTGGCAGGAAAAGCCGCTGGGTGGCATGTCCACCAGTTGGAAAAAAGCCTCCGCTGCTTCACGGAGAAAGGGATCTTCCGGCAGAGCCTCTGCTGGCTGGATTGCGGTGGTATTGTAGAGAGAAAGCGCCAAGCCGAGACAGTCGAAACCGGGGCCGAGGTTCGACGTCGAGGCTGGAACGCGGTAAGCTACCATGGCAGATGGCGCAGGCCAGAAGGCAGTCCCTTCCGGCCAGGGCACGCTTGTCAGCGGGCTTTGCCTTGGCTGGCCACGGCGTTCATCGCCGCAGCAATGGCCTCCTGATCTCCGAGGTAGTAATGCCGGATGGGCTTGAGCTCATCGTCCAACTCATAGACCAGTGGGATTCCAGTGGGGATATTCAACTCCAGCACCTGGGCTTCGCTCAACCCATCGAGATACATTACCAAGGCCCGCAGACTATTCCCGTGAGCGGTAATGATGACCCGTTCGCCGGCGGCGATGCGAGGGGCCATGACTTCATGCCAGTAGGGCAACATCCGAGCCACAGTGTCCTTGAGGCACTCGGTGAGCGGAATGTCGGCCGGAGCCAGCGAAGCGTAGCGTGGGTCGCGTCCAGGCCAACGTTCGTCCGTCGTTTCCAGGGCTGGGGGCGGAACATCATAACTGCGGCGCCAGATTTTGACCTGGTCCTCGCCGTATTGAGCGGCGGTCTCGGATTTGTTGAGCCCCTGCAAGGCCCCGTAGTGCCGTTCATTGAGACGCCAGTTTTTTTCGGTTGGCAGCCAAAGGAGATCCATTTCATCCAGGACCGTCCAAAGAGTGCGCAGAGCGCGTTTCAGCACCGAAACGTAGGCAAAATCGAAGGTAAATCCTTCGGCTTTGAGCAGCTGTCCGGCAGCTTTGGCTTCTTCCAGACCCTTTGGGGTGAGATCCACATCGGCCCAGCCGGTGAATCGGTTTTCTTTGTTCCATTGGCTTTCGCCGTGACGGAGGAGGACGACTTGGTGGTTCATAGGATGAGAGAAGTTGATTTTTGCAGTTGGCGCTAGCCTGAGGCTGCGTCTATTAACGGCACGCGTTTGTTTTGGCAAGCCGCGCCCACCCTTCCAGCCTGTGATGTTCTCCGCCCTCACGTTCAACATGCAAAACGGTCAGCCCTGGAATGATGCGAATCCGGATGCGCCCGGGTGTGATCTCCAGGGCACCATGCAGTTTCTCAGAAGCTGCGAGGCAGACCTTATCTTTTTGCAGGAAGTTGAAGAAGGGCACGATGGGGGACGGCAAGTTGAGCCGCCCCCGCACTTCACTCGGTTGCAAGAGGAACTGGCGGACTATCACGGCATTTTTGCCTATCCGCCGGTGAATCCCGATGAGCTGCCTTTCGGTCTCGGCTTGGCCATTTTTTGCCGCTATCCACTCCTGGATGTTGAGCGGCATGTCCTACCAGCCGCCGATCTCACCTTTTCCTTCGGCGGGTGGGATCGCCGTCCTTCGGAACGTCTGCTCTTGGCTGCAACAGCAGAATTTCCCTCGGGGCCGTTGCGGGTGCTGAATACGCATTTGCAGGCTTACTTCATGCTGGGCACATCCAGCGAGGTGCAGCGTGGGCAAAGGGATGCGCTTGAGAAGATTCTGCGCCAAAGCCCGCGCCCGGTCTTGCTGGGAGGGGATTTTAATTGCGCCCCGGGTGAGCGGCTTGTCGAGCAACTCATGGGCGTGGATCTGCGGCCGGTGCAGCAAACCGAGACTACCTGGCGTCGGCGGCCCTACGTGCTGGACCACCTTTTTTATTCCCCGGAGTTGAGGTTGGAAAGTTGGGAGGTGCTGCCCACGCTGGCCTCCGATCACCACGGAGTGCGCGCAGTTTTCCAAGTGCTTAGCGCAAGTTGATGAATCCTTCCCACCTCATTTCCTGGAACGTCAATGGCCTGCGTTCCATTTTGCGCAAGGGCTTTGCAAATTTTCTCCGCCACACCAAAGCAGAGGTCATCTGCCTGCAGGAAATCAAGGCGCGGCCGGAACAAATCGCCGATCTGGGCTGGGCCGATGGATGGCAGGTTTACTGGAACCCAGCGCAAAAACCAGGCTACGCTGGCACGGCAACTTTGGTGCGTCGGGCGGCCCTGGGGCATCACTGCGGAATCGGGGAGCCCGTTCACGATGGCGAGGGTCGGGTTCTGACTCTGGAATTCCCGGATTTTTATTTGGTGAATGTCTATGTGCCCAACGCCCAGCGAGAACTCACCCGGTTGACCTACCGCGCTGAATCTTGGTCGCCAGCCTTCGCCGCCTACCTGCAACGCTTGGAAAAGACCAAGCCGGTGGTGGTTTGTGGGGACATGAATGTGGCCCATCGGGAACTGGATCTGGCCCGGCCGCGGGAGAACGTCGGGAATGCGGGGTTCACCGTTGAGGAGCGTTCTTGCTTTCAACAGCTGCTGGATCAGGGCTTAGTGGATACATTTCGGGAGTTTTGTCAGGAAGGGGGTCACTACACCTGGTGGAGTTATCAAAACCAAGCCCGTCCGCGAAATATCGGGTGGCGCATTGATTATTTCCTCGTCTCGCAAGCTCTTAAAGCCCGCCTGCGCGACGCCCAAATTCACCCCGAGATCCTGGGCAGCGACCACTGCCCAGTGAGCCTGCAACTTGCATGGTAAAAATGGTGACCGGGTTTGCCCGCAGGTGGAGCTTGCACCCGGAGGGAGATTTCCCTATCCACCTTGCATGCACCTTATTCTGTGTCGCTCTCTCCTGGTCTTTGGCGGTTTATCGGCTCTACTTCACCTCGGCGGATGCGCCGGTTCTTCACCAGTGAGCCCGGATATCACCCGGGCTCTAACCACCGCCGGAGTTTCCGGGCCGACTTACGCGAAAGTCCAAGCTGGAGAAAAACTGGGTTACGCGGACATTTTGGTTTTGGTGCGGGCTGGGGTGCCCACACATCTCATTGAAAGCTACTTGCAGAGCACGGAGGCGGTTTACAAATTCTCCCCGAATCAACTCACTGCCTTGGAGCAAGCCGGGGCGTCCGCGCAACTAGTCAATTACCTTGGCGATACCGGTGGATTCTACAACCCGCCTGCTGCCGCCTCCACCACCCCATCTCTCACCCCCGCGCAACGCAACTCCGCGCTTTCGCAAGATCAGCAGCCCTTTGCTTACAACGCGCCAGCGGTGGACTACTGGTATAATTCCGCCTACGAGGAGTCCCTCTACTCGCCCTTCTCCTTTAATAACGATTGACCTTCTTCGCCGCACTCGCGCGGCGTCTGCCGTATGACCTCCGGCAGTCCTGCTCCCCCCGCTCGTGCCCCATTGCTGCATGCAGTGGGGCCAGTCATTGAAGCAGTCGTAGAGAGCTCCCCGCAGCCAGAGCGGGTGGACCATGTGTGGATCACGATCGAGCCGATGCGGGGACAGCGTCTCGTTTTGGCCATCAACACCCTCTCGCAAAAAAACCGCGGTGCCGGATTTGACGACCGTATTTGGGTCGGGCGGGTTTGGGGGCATTGGGAGATCTTGCCGCAGGCAACTATCGAACCTTGGGCGGAGTTTGCCTATGCCGCTATCGAGTCTCAGGCGAATGTCTTCTATGAAACGCTCGGTCGCTTGGCGATGGAGGAATTACTTCTGGAGCTGGCCGAGAGCTGCTTGTTGCTCGAGGCTTGGGGAACTCCCTACCACCGCCAACGGGGAAAAATTTCCGGGCTGCACCAGATTCACTCTCGGGCTCCGAGTTGCGCCGTCCGCGAGGGTTTAGTCGGCCGGGATGGAGCTCTGCGGTTTTACTTCGCTCAGGACCAAAAGACTCTCCTGCTGCTGTGTAAATTTTGCGGGCAAACATGAAAAAGGTGCCAAGTTGGTGGGATTGGCTGAGGCGGGGAAATGGCCGGCGCTATCCCCTTGTGGGGATGCTCTTGGCGGCCGTGGGAGGGATCACTCTCGGCGGCTTGCTGCCCCACCTTTGGCTCCTCTGGGGCTTGGCCGGTGGGCTTTCCTTGATTGCGGTCTGCTTCGTTTCTCGTTTGCCATCGTCGGCTTTGGGGGTGGCCGTAGCACTGACCTTCGCTGCCTTGCAAGCCGGTGGGCAGGAGTTTGCCGCTGGCCGGCAACTGGCAAGACTTCTCGGGCCGCTGCCCTCGGTCTGGATAGTCGAAGGCCGCATTGGGGCGGGTGCTTCATCCGATCGGCTGGTCTTGGAGGTGGAGGCGGTGCGGGCTTGCCACCTCGTGGATGAAACCCCAGTCCCGCTGTCAGAGGCAGCCCTAGGGCCGTTGCTTCCGCTGCGGGGAGTGGTCTCCCTGCGCTGGCTCGGAACTCCGCCAGAATACGGGGACCGGGTGCGCGTCCTCGGTCGCTTGCAGGAAATTCCGCCCCCACTGAATCCCGGGACGATGAACTTTCAGCGTTGGCAGCGATTGCGGGGAATCTGGCTGGAGCTTTTGCCGACGCGGGAAAGCGACCAAGAAGTCCTGGCTGCGGCAGAGGGGGGTTCTCTCCTGCGGCTCGCGGCCCACACCCGGGCCTGGATGAAGTCGGTGCTAGCGGTGGGAATCTCGGACCAGGTCGAAGCGGTGGCCCTTTTGCAGGCCATGACGCTGGGGGACACCAGCGGCCTAACCCCAAAACAACTGGAAAATTTCCGCCACACGGGCACGCTGCATTTGTTTTCCGTCAGTGGTCTGCATGTCGGGATGTTGGGAGTTCTGCTGTGGATGGGGTTTCGGTTGCTACCGCTGCCACGTCCGTGGGCTATTGTGGCGATCATCCTCCTGCTATTCTTCTACTCTGCGGTTACGGGACTTCGTCCGGCGAGTCTGCGGGCGGCAACGATGGCGGCAGTAGTCCTGGCGGGAATGTTGCTGGATCGGCCAGCTCGACCTTTGAATAGCCTGGCCGCCGCTGGGTTGGGCATTCTGCTTTTCGAGCCCGGGCAACTTTTCAATCCCGGCTTCCAGCTTTCGTTCTGCGTGGTGGTGGCCATCCTTGTTTTGGGCCTGCCCGTGGGGAAGACTTTCCGCGAGGCCTGCGGGCCGGATCCGTTTTTGCCCCGGGCTTTGTATTCGCCTGGAGACCGTCTGCATGCTTTGTTGACGCAGGAGGTCGGTGGGCTGGCTGCGGTATCTCTCAGTGCTTGGCTGGGATCCCTGCCCCTCATTCTGGTTTATTATCAAATCATCTCCTTGTCCGCTATCCCGGCCAACTTGCTGGCGGTGCCTTTGGCCTTCGTCATCCTCGCCACGGCCATCCTCAGCTTGCTAGGCGGGGCAATCTGGCTTGGGTTGGCGGGGATTTTTAATCATGCCAACCTGCTTTTCATCACTTTGCTCTCCTCGTTTGTCAGCCAGGCTGCCGATTGGCCTGGCTCTTACACTCGGGTACGCCTCCCGCGGCCCTTTCCTCCACCGGCAGAGCTGATCATTTTTTCCGCGGGTTCAGGAGCCGCGCAGGCGTGGTATGCCGGACGGTTCCGAGCCTTGATTGATACGGGCTCAGAGCGGTTTTGGCAGATGAGTTTGCGCCCGTGGTTGGACCGCGAGGGGGTGGGGCGGGTATCAGCTTTGGTTTTGACCCACGGCGATGCTCAGCACCTTGGCGGGGCCCTCGCGGCACTGCAACGGGTCCAGCCTGGCTGGGTCGGGGTAGGACCACTTCGCAATCGCAGTCGCACGCTGCAGACGCTCTCGCAGTATATGGCGGAACACGATTTGCCCCGGCGCATCTTGCGAGCGGGTGACCGGCTCTACTTCGGGCCTCAGACCGAGCTGCAAGTGCTCTATCCACCAACAGGACTCCAGCTTGATTTGGCAGACGATAAAGCCTTGGTTCTGCGAATTCGTTCCTCGGGGTGGACTTTTCTTTTATTAGGGGACGCCGGATGGCGCACGGAGCAGTGGTTGCTGGAAAATGCTGCTGAGTATTTGCCAGCCGATGTGCTTATTCTCGGGAGGCATCGCCACGGCATCCCGACCGGGTTAGCTTTCATTGGCCAGGTGGCACCCCGAGCGATCGTCACCAGTAGCAACGATTTTCCCGCCCGCGAAGCCTTGCCAGCCGACTGGCGGGAAGCAGTCCAAAAAGCAGGCGTCCCACTTTTTGCTCTCGGAGAAACCGGGGCCGTAACCCTGTCGGTATGGCCACAGAAGCTCTCGCTAAGAACCTTTTGTCACCCGGGGGATGAAACCCGATGGGAGAGGGCTCCAAGCCCTACCGCTTCGGGTGAAAAATTTCCTGCCGAGCAGTAAATTTTTTGATCGCCAAGTGGACCCGGGGCGTTTTGTTTGTTGAGCCCATTTTCTCCGGAGGTCTGCCCTATGGAGGGGGGGGACTTGTGTAATTTGTTTTATTCTTTCACGCCTATGTCTTCATTCGGTTTGCCTTCCGCGCAGGGACTTTACCATCCCGACCACGAGCATGACTCCTGTGGTGTCGGCTTTTTGTGCCATCTGCGGGGCAAACGTTCCCACGAGCTGATCGAGGGAGCACTGAAAATGTGCATCAACATGGATCACCGTGGTGGCTGTGGTTGTGATCCGCAGACTGGTGATGGGGCGGGAATCTTTATGCAGCTCCCGCACAAGTTCTTTCAAGCGGTCGCTCCCGATTGCGGGATTACCCTGCCAGAAGAAGGGCACTATGCGGTCGGTTTTGTCTATCTTTCGCCCGATCCACACCAAGCCCGGCAAGCCATGCGAATGGTGGAGGAGATCGTTGCCAACGAAGGCCAAACCCTGCTCGGCTGGCGCGATGTTCCGGTCGTAAGTTCCCTTCTGGGCAAGGCCTCCAAAGCCTGCGAACCCGTGATGAAGCAGGTCTTCATCGGG
Organism: uncultured Chthoniobacteraceae bacterium; assembly: GCA_964595865.1. GTDB lineage: Bacteria > Verrucomicrobiota > Verrucomicrobiia > Chthoniobacterales > DYNR01 > CAZQRL01. Next base: position 106,881 of record CAZQRL010000001.1, on the reverse strand, counting down.
CGTGGCCCGGGAATCGCCACCCGTCTGGATTTCGAGCGCAAGCTTTACGTTATTCGTCGCGTGGCGGCCGACTTGGTGCGCTACCGCAACATCTCCGGAGGCGAGCATTTTTATTTCTCCAGCCTCTCCTCCAGCACCATGGTTTACAAAGGGATGCTGACCACAACGCAGCTGGCGGAATACTTCCCCGACCTCCATCACCCGGACATGGAAACCGCCATGGCCCTGGTGCACTCCCGTTTTTCCACCAATACTTTCCCTAGTTGGCCGCGAGCCCAGCCTTTCCGCTACATGTGCCACAACGGTGAAATTAACACCATGCGGGGTAACGCCAACTGGATGGCCGCACGGCAGCATCTTCTCGCCGGAGGCCCGCTCGGGGCTGATTTGGAGAAACTCCTTCCGATCATTCGCAGCGATGGCTCCGACTCCGCGATGTTTGACAACTGCCTGGAGTTCCTGGTCCTTTCCGGTCGGCCACTGCCGCATGCGGTGATGATGATGATTCCCGAGCCTTGGGAAAATCATCAGCACATGTCCCGCACGAAAAAAGACTTTTACGAGTATCACGCTTGCCTGATGGAGCCATGGGACGGGCCAGCTTCCATCGCCTTCTGTGATGGCATTTCCATCGGGGCGGTGTTGGACCGCAACGGGCTGCGTCCTTCCCGCTACTATGTCACTCAAGATGATCTGGTGATCATGGCTTCGGAAGTGGGCGTTCTCCCGGTGGATCCCTCGACGGTGGTGAAAAAAGGTCGTCTCCAACCCGGTCGGATGTTTCTCGTGGACACCGAGAAGGGGCGCATTGTGGATGATGCGGAGATCAAAGAAGAAATCGCCACCGCCAAACCCTACGGCCATTGGCTGGAAGCCAACCGCGTATTTTTCGATTCCCTGCCCAAGGCAGAGCCTACTCCCGGTATCACCGGGCACGAGTTGCTCACCCAGCAACGCGCCTTTGGCTACACCTTCGAAGATAAACGCTTCATCCTCGGGCCAACTGCGGAGACCGCCAATCAGCCCTTGGGGTCCATGGGCAATGATGCCCCGCTAGCCGTTCTCTCCGATCAACCGCAGCTGCTTTACAACTACTTCAAACAACTTTTTGCGCAGGTCACGAATCCTGCCATTGACCCCATCCGCGAGGAACTCATCACCGCCAGCGTGACTTTCCTCGGCTCCGAAAGCGACCTGATCAATCCGGGGCCGGAAAATTGCCGCATGATCCGGCTCGAAAGTCCGATCATTAGCAATGAGGAGTTGGCGCGTTTGCGCGACCTCAAACTCGACGGCTTCCGCTCGGTCACGTTGCCGATTCTTTACCCGGCCAAAGTCGTCGAGGCGGGTTTGGCGGCGGGGCAACTGCCTGGGCACATGGACAACCCAGACCTCGCCGTGGAAGAGGAAAACCCAGATTTTATTTCTGGGCATCAACTGGAAAATAGCCTCGAACGGCTTTTCGCCGCCGCTGACTTGGCTATTCGGCAGGGGGTCAATCTGCTCATTCTTTCCGACCGTGGAGTGGATGCCAAACGCGCGCCCATCCCCGCGCTCCTGGCAGTGGCCGGTCTGCATCATCACCTCATCCGCAGCGGCACTCGCACCAAAGTTTCCCTCATCCTCGAATCCGGCGAGCCACGGGAAGTCCACCACTTCTCGCTCCTGCTCGGCTACGGAGCCGATGCCATTAATCCCTGGCTGGCCCTCGATTCGCTCGACGCCATGGTTGCAGACGGCGAACTCCAACTCGACGTCGAAGCCGCCCGCAAGCGCTATCTCAAAGCCTCCATCAAAGGTGTCATCAAGACCATGTCCAAGATGGGCATTTCCACGGTTGCTAGCTACCGCGGGGCGCAGATTTTCGAAGCCGTGGGGCTGGCCCATGAGGTGATTGATAAATACTTCACTTGGACCGCCTCCCGCGTGGAAGGCATCGGCCTGGATGTGATTGCTCGGGAAGTCAAACTCCGGCACGACAACGCCTTCGCCCCGCGCGAAGTGGATGACCTCACGCTTGACCCCGGCGGACTCTACCAGTGGCGTGCCGACGGAGAGCGTCACCTGTTCAATCCACAAACCATCCACCTTCTGCAACAGGCCACCCGCCTGGGGGATTACGCAGTCTTCAAAAAATACTCCCAGCTCATTGATGATCAATCGCGCGAGTTTTACACCTTGCGTGGGCTAATGGAGTTCAAAGTGGATCCGGCGAAATCCATACCGATTGAAGAGGTCGAGCCGGTCGAGGCAATCGTCCGCCGATTCAAGACCGGGGCCATGTCCTACGGGTCCATTTCCAAAGAAGCTCACGAGGCTCTGGCGATCGCGATGAATCGTCTCGGTGGCTTTTCCAATACCGGGGAGGGCGGGGAGGATCCAGAGCGCTATTCTTGGACCAACGAGCGCGGTGATTCCAAGAACTCGGCGATCAAACAAGTGGCCAGTGGGCGCTTCGGTGTCACCAGTCATTATCTTGTCAACGCGCGCGAGCTGCAGATCAAAATCAGCCAAGGCGCCAAGCCGGGCGAGGGCGGGGAACTTCCCGGGCACAAAGTCCTTCCAGCGATCGCCAAAGTGCGTGGCACCACCCCTGGAGTCGGGCTCATCTCACCGCCGCCACATCACGACATTTACTCCATCGAAGACCTCGCGGAGCTCATTCACGACCTGAAAAACTCCAATGTTCACGCTCGCGTGAATGTCAAGCTGGTCTCCGAAATCGGAGTCGGGACCATCGCGGCCGGCGTTGCCAAAGCCAAGGCTGACGTCATTCTTATCTCGGGACACGATGGCGGCACCGGTGCCAGCCCTCGCTCTTCCATCCAACACGCCGGCTGTCCTTGGGAGCTCGGTCTGGCCGAAACCAACCAAACCCTTCTGCTCAACGACTTGCGCAGCCGGGTGGTTTTGGAAACCGATGGGCAGCTCAAAACCGGCCGCGACGTGGCAATCGCCTGCCTGCTGGGTGCCGAGGAATTTGGCTTCGCCACCGCACCGTTGGTTGCCCTCGGCTGCCTGATGATGCGGGTCTGCCACAAAAATACCTGTCCCGTGGGGGTGGCGACCCAAGATGAGCGCTTGCGTGCAAAGTTCACCGGGGCTGCTGACCACGTGGTCAACTTCATGCGCTTCGTGGCTCAGCAACTCCGCGAAATTATGGCTGAACTCGGCTTCCGCAGCATCCCGGAAATGGTCGGGCGCACCGACCGCCTGGAAATGCGCAAGGCCATTGACCATTGGAAAGCCCGGGGGCTGGATTACAGCAAGGTGCTCTACCGGCCCAAGGTCGGCCCCGAAGTCGGCACCTATTGCCAAAAAGCGCAGGACCATCTTCTCGAACGCGCCCTCGATAATACCCACTTGCTGAAAATCTGCGCCCCTGCCTTGGAGCGCGGGGAGCGGGTTTATGCCGAGTTACCCATCGTCAATGTCAACCGCGTGGTCGGCACCATTACCGGGGCAGAAATTTCCCGCCGTTACGGAGCCGCCGGGCTGCCCGATGGCACAATTCACCTCAAATTTCATGGCACCGCCGGGCAGAGCTTCGGAGCCTTCTGCCCGAATGGCATGACGCTTGAGCTTGAGGGCGATGCCAACGACTACGTTGGCAAGGGGCTCTGCGGCGCGCGCATTATCATTTACCCGCCGAAAAACTCCCCGCCGGGCTTCGCCGCTGACGAAAATATCCTCATCGGTAACGTCGCCTTCTACGGGGCGACCCGTGGCACGGCTTTCCTCTGTGGAGTGGCCGGGGAGCGCTTCTGCGTGCGGAATAGCGGGGTGCACGCCGTCATCGAAGGGGTGGGGGATCACGGTTGTGAATACATGACTGGCGGTTCTGTGACCTGCCTTGGTCCGACCGGACGCAACTTTGCCGCTGGCATGAGTGGAGGCGTCGCTTACATCTACGACGAGGCCGGAGACTTCAATTCCAAGGTGAATCTTGCCATGGTGCGCCTCTTGCCCCTGCGCGAGTGCTCGGATGAGGAGATTGACCAACTCAAAGCCCGCATCCACGAACATCAGCAACTCACCGGCAGCGCCAAAGCCGCGCGGTTGCTGGCCGATTGGCCATCCACCCTCGATCGCTTCATCAAAGTCCTGCCAACAGATTATGAGCGCGTCCTCCTGGCTCTCAAACAAGCCGAGGAGCAAGGATTGGAAGGAGAGGCGGCCATTCAAGCCGCCTTCGAAGCCAACGCCAAGGTCGGTCACTAATTTTTTTATTCCATGGGTAAAGCTACCGGATTCCTCGAAGTCGAACGTCAGACCATCCCCAATCGCCCGCCAACCGAGCGGGTGCGCGATTGGCGCGAGATTCACGCCCAACGCGACGATGCCGCAGTCAGCAAGCAAGCCTCCCGCTGCATGGATTGTGGAACCCCGTATTGCCATACCGGAATGCTGCTCAATGGCATGGCCAGCGGATGTCCGATCAACAACCTTATTCCGGAATTCAACGACCTCGTCTATCGCAACCGTTGGAAAGAAGCCCTCGACCGCCTGCGCAAAACCAACAACTTCCCGGAGTTCACTGGACGCGTCTGTCCGGCGCCTTGCGAAGGTTCCTGCGTGCTCGGCTCCATCGAACCCGCTGTTACGATTAAGGACATCGAATGTTCCATTATTGACCGTGGCTGGGAAGAGGGCTGGCTGGCACCCAATCCGCCTGCCTTCCGCACCGGAAAAAAGGTGGCCGTGGTTGGCTCCGGGCCCGCGGGCCTCGCTGCGGCCGACCAACTCAATCAGGCTGGACATCAGGTGACCGTTTTCGAACGTGCCGACCGCATCGGCGGGTTGCTCATGTATGGGATTCCCAACATGAAGCTCGACAAGCAAGAGGTGGTAAATCGCCGCATCCAACTCATGCGCGACGAAGGCGTGGAGTTTCGCACCGGAGTCTTCATTGGACGGGATGCGGAGTGGACCCCAGAGCGCTTGCGCCGCGAGTTTGATGCCGTAGTTCTGTGCTGCGGTGCCACCAAGCCTCGCGATCTGCCCATCGAAGGCCGAGACGCCACTGGCATTCATTTTGCCATGGATTTCCTCACCGCCAACACCCGCCACCAGCTCGACCATGGCTTCGACGGCAGCAATCCTGCCCTCAATGCTACCGGCAAACAAGTCGTGGTCATCGGCGGTGGAGATACCGGGACAGACTGTGTCGGCACCAGCCTGCGCCAAGGTTGCACCAGTGTTATCCAACTGGAAATTCTCCCCCGTCCACCCAAAGAACGCGCCCCGAACAACCCTTGGCCCGAATGGCCCAAAATCTACAAGATGGATTACGGGCAAGAAGAGGCGGCTGCTTTGCAAGGAGATGACCCGCGAAACTATCTCGTGCAAACCAAGCGCTTCCTCAAAGATGCCGAGGGTAATCTCCGAGGCTTGGAAATTTGCCAAATCGAATGGGGCCAGGACGAACAGGGGCGCTTCATTCCCCAGGAAGTCCCGGGAACCTCTCGCACCATTCCCTGCCAGCTCGCGCTCTTGGCTCTCGGCTTCCTTGGCCCTGAGCAAGAAATCATTCAGCAATTTGCCTTGGAAACTGACCCGCGCAGCAATGTCAAAGCCGAGCACGATGTCTATCTGACAAACGTGCCCGGGGTCTTTGCGGCTGGCGATATGCGCCGAGGTCAGTCCCTCGTGGTTTGGGCCATCAATGAAGGCCGCGGCGTAGCCCGCGAGTGCGACCGCTTTCTGATGGGCAGCACCCGCCTACCCTAACCCTTGGGAATTTGCCAGTTCACTGAACTTTGAGGGTTCGGGGGGCACCTTGCGGGTAAATCACCGCTTCGTTTGACCTTTGCGGTGACTACCAATAGGCCTGGTTGAGAGTTCACCGGACGAGCTCCACCGCGAAGCATCCCGGCCAGGGTCAAGAATGCCCCATACGGTAATTTGACTGTCAGATTTGCAGGCGAATCGGGCCTTTACTTTTCTTGCAGGAGGCAGGGCCGTCCAAGGTGGGAGAAAATCTCTCCCGAGATGTCCTCTGATCCAAGACCGCGCGCTTCAGGGTAAATTCATTTAGGTTTTATCGTGGTGAGAGCGGCGAGAGCGGTCGAGGGTTCTCGCGGGTTCTTCTATGGAGGGAGACAGCTTCCAGCTCTTCAATTTTGCCAGCCAAAGTGGAGACTGGCCCTCTGCATTACTCTCTGGGAGCGATGTCGAAACGCTCACCAGTATCGCAAATGGCACTTGGTCCGGAGAGACCAGCGGGACGTCCTTGAAATATGAGACCAGTTCCGGAGTGCTTAGCATGATTCCCGAGCCCAACACCTTGGCATTTATCGTCCTAGCTTCCGGTTCGCTGTTTCTCCTGCGCCGGAAAAAAAGCTGAGGAATATCCGGCTCGAGCAGACTTTTCAGACCCTCCTGGCATGGGTAAAAGTTTCGCCGATTCTTTCGCGGTTTTTGTCGCCTTTCAGCAGCAAATCTGTAGTGATTTTTCCCGGCACAGTCCCCTCCCAAAATGGCCAGTCACCATGTTCTCGGCAATGGTAACCTGCTGATTAATTTCACCGCAGACTCCAACATCACAGACCTTTATTTTCCCCACGTCGGGTTTAGGAACCACGTTGCCGGCCACCTTTGCGGCATCGCCGTCCTGAGTTCTTCCGCCACTTGGTGGCTCGGAGGCGATTGGCATCGTGAGGCCCGGATGCTTGACGGCAGCATGGTGGCCCGAGTGCGCTACTTCCACGAACATGCTGGCCTGGCCATTACATTCACGAAAGCGGTGCATCCGCGGGAAAATGTTTTTCTCGTTTCCGTGGAGTTGGAAAATCACGGGGCAGCTTCCTCGAACGAACGCCACTTCGGCGTTGCCTTCTATCACAACTTCCGCATCAACGAAAATGAGATTGGAGATACGGGTGCCTACTTGCCGGATATTCCGGGGCTTCTGCATTACAAAGAAGACATCCATCTGCTGGCGCTGGCGCGGGACGAAAATGGATATCCCTTTCGTCGCTGGGCCATCGGGCGGCGCGACGGCAGTGCTCCCGCAGGATGGGAGAGCATCAACCGACGGGAATTTCTCTGCGAAGGAATCCGCCAGGGCAACGTGGACAGCGTGCTGGTCCTCGACCTCGAGTGTCCGCAGGGTGCCACGGCGATCGGCGATTATTGTCTCGTGGCGGCGAGGAATCTTGAGCAGGCCAAAACCTTGGCCCGTTCTGTTATTCAGCGCGGCGTGCCACTGCTCTTGGAACAAACCCACCTCTACGGGCAGGAATGGCGCCTGCGGGCGAAAATCCTGCGCCATCAGGTTTTTGATGAAGAGAAGCAGCGCGAGCGGGAGGCTTACCAGCGCAGTCTTTTTGTCCTGCGCACCCAATGCGACAACGGTGGGGGAATCATCGCCGCCAACGACACTTCCGTGCTGCGCTTCAATGGGGATCACTACAGCTACGTGTGGCCGCGGGATGCGGCCCTCATCGCGCGCATCCTCCTGCGCCAGGGATTCACCGGTATCGCGGAGCGCTTCCTCAGCTTCTGCACGAAGATTGTTTCCCCCAACGGCTGCATCTTACACAAATTCCGTGCCGATGGCTCACTGGGCTCGAGCTGGCATGGCTGGTGGCACAATGGCAAAGAAGTCCTCCCGATCCAGGAAGATGAAATCGCACTGCCTGTGCTGGCCCTGGCAGATTACTTTTTCGAGACGCACAAGGTCGAGCAGGTGATGGATTTCTTCAATCAGTGGGGGGCGCGATGTCTGGATTTTCTCTGCTCCTACGTGGATGAATCCTCCGGCTTGCCACTCCCGTCCCACGACCTTTGGGAGGAACGCTACGGAGTGCATGCCTTCACTGTCGCTGCGGTGTGGCGGGCAATCACCCGGGGTGGCGAAGTCGCCCAGAGACTCGGCTACCCGGCAATCGCCGAACGCTGTTTCGAGCGGGCCACCGCCATGCAGGATGCCTTTCTGCAGCGCTTTTGGAATCACGAACTCGGGCTGTTCGCACGGATGCTTAGCCCGGATGGCACCCTGGATTTCACACCCGATAGCAGCACGCACGCGATCTGGTATTTCGACCTGCTGCGCGTGGAAGACCCAAGAATCCAACGGGCCATGGAGACGACCTGGGAACGTCTCCGGGTGCACACGGCCATCGGGGGTATCGCTCGCTACTATGATGATTATTACCACCGTGCCTGCTTCAACTTGGCTGAGGCACCGGGCAATCCGTGGGTCATTTCGACATTATGGGCCGCAGAGTGGTTCCGCAGGGTAAAAAATTACCCCGAGGCGGCAAGGCTTCTGCAGTGCGTGCTCGCGCGGCAGAACGAAATGGGCCTGCTTCCTGAGCAATGGCACCCCCACTCAGGAGAGCCCCTTTCCGTCTGTCCGCTCACTTGGAGCCATGCTGTGCTCATTGAATACCTCGGCCAGCCACATGGCGTGCCGAAACCGCTTCCTTGATCGCAAATCCCGCGGTTTGCCAAGCCGTGGATTATCAGGACGCACCTGGTTGCGGCCAGATCCGCGAAGGCAAGGGGTGTTGGAGCCAAGTCGGGGGCCACTGCGAAACTCGGTCCCGCGGGGACGGGAAAAATTTGGACCATCCGGCTGAATGAGTTTGTTGAGCTTGGCCCTGAAAAGGAACTCACGCGGATGGGGCCTTCTCCTCCCGCACGCCGAAGAAGGTTACGTAGAGCACGGGAACGACGAAAAGGGTGAGGATGGTGGCAAAAAGCAGGCCCACGACGATGGTCACGGCCATGGCCCCGAAAAAGACATCCGGCACCAAAGGAATCAGGCCCAAGACGGTGGTTAACGCCGCGAGGGAAACTGGGCGCACACGACTGACGGCCGCATCCACCACCGCCTTCCAGGCAGGCAGACCGGCTTTTTGCAGGTTGAGAACTTCGTCGGTGAGGACGATGGAGTTTTTGATGAGCATTCCCGCCAAGCTCAGAGCACCAAGCAAGGCCATGAATCCAAAGGGATGGCCGAAGACCAGCAGGCCGATGACGATGCCCAAAAGCGCCAGCGGCACCACCATCCAGATCATCAGGGTGATACGCAGGGAGTTGAAAAGCATCAGGACGATGAGCACCATCAGGAGCACAAAGGCTGGCAAAGCCGCCGCAAGGGCAGCTTGGGCTTTGCTGGAGTCCTCGAATTCTCCTCCCCATTCCATCCGGTAGCCCGGCGGGAGCGGAATGGCCGCAATAGCCGGTGCGATGCGGTCGCGCAAGGTGCTGGTCAGCCCGCTGGCTTGTTCCGCATGCACGGTGATGGTTGGCAGGCGGTTGCGGCGCATCAGGATAGGATCCTCCAGCTCGGTGGCAAAACCATTGACGATTTGTCGCACCGGGATAAAGGCCCCAGCAGCCGGGCTGAAGATTTGCCCATCGCGGATGAAATCGGGATCGCGGCGTTCGTCTTCGGGAGCTCGGACAATGACGGGCAAGAGATCTTCTCCCTCACGATAGACCCCGATACGGCGACCGGAGAACGAGGACTCGAGCACTTGGCCAAGGTCGGTGCGCGTGATGCCGGCCAGGCGAGCCTGAGCTTCCGAAAACTGCGGACGCAGCACCGGTAGCTCCTCGCGACAATCCAGGCGGATGCCCTTGGCCCCACCATCTTCCTGGAGAATCCGCACCGCCTGCATGGCCAGACGGCGCAGCTCCGCTTGGTCTTCCCCTGAGAAGCGAATCTGGATGCGGCCGCCCTCCCCAGGGCCCAGGAGGAAGCGCCGGCCTACCACCATGGCTTCGGGATGAGAGTTTTGCAGGAGGGTTTCGCTTTGCGTGATCAGCCCGTCAATGAGGGAGTGATCTTCCACGTCCACAAGAAATTGCGCGTAGGCCGTATCGAAGCGCTCCGGGGCGTAGGTGAGGAGGAAACGCAGGGTGCCTTGGCCAACGCTTGTGGTCACGTGGGTGACCCCGGGAAGGGCGGCAATTTCTTGTCGCATGGACTCCGTAATGCGATCGGTTTCCGCCAGCCGGGTGCCGACGGGCATCCAGACATTGAGCATGAATTGCGGCCGTGTGGATTCAGGGAAAAAATTGTTCTCAACCTGCTGGAATCCCAGGATGGAAGCCGCCAGAAGCAGGAGCATCACGACGATGGAAAGACCGCGTCGCCGCAGACAAAAGAGCAGCAGCCCCCGATAAGCGCGATAAACCCAGCTCGCATAAGGATCTTTGGCCACCGTTTGGGAGTCTTTCTGCGGGGCGACTTTGAGGAAGAGATAGCCGAAAAGTGGGGTGATGGTAACGGCCGTGATCCAGCTCAGACCGAGGGAAAAGAGAAGGACCACAAAGAGAGAGCGGGTGTACTCTCCAGTGCTGTCATCCGATAGACCGATGGCTCCAAAGGCCAGGATTGCGATCGCGGTGGAACCGAGGAGCGGGAGTGCGGTCTGCGAGACCACCTCTTTGGCGGCCTGCAGACGGTCTTTTCCGCGTTGCAGGGCGATGAGCATGCCCTCGGTGATGACGATGGCATTATCCACCAGCATTCCCAAGGCGATGATCAGCGCCCCGAGGGAAATGCGTTCCAGAATGATGCCGCCGAGGTCCATAAGAATCATCGTTCCGCTCATGGTCAGAACCAGGACCGTTCCAATGATGAGTCCGCTCCGCAGTCCCATGGCGAGCAAAAGCACCACGAAGACGATGAGAACGGCGGCGATGAGATTGCTGATAAAATCTTGGATTGCGGCCGTGACCGTATCGGCTTGGAAAGAGATTTTATGCAGTTCCATGCCCAGAGGAATGTGGCCGGAAAGTTCCCGCAGGCGGTTTTCCACGGCCTTGCCGAGCTGGACGACATTGCCGCCGGAGACAGCGGAGATGCCGATGCCAATGGCGGCCTGGCCATCGTAACGCAGGCGGGTGGTGGGTGGATCAATGAGGTCACGCCGGATGGTGGCGATGTCACCCAGGAAGACGAGCGTGCCGTCCTCGCCGCCGCGAATAAGGAGGGTCTCGAAATCGCGCGTGCTGGTCCATGCTCCGGTGGGGGAAATCGGGAGGGCCAGAGGACCGACATCCACTTGCCCAGAAGGAACGACGAGGTTTTGTTCGCGCAGAGCGGCAAAGACCCGCTCCGGTCGCAACCCGAGGCGAGCCATGCGGTCGCGCTGCATTTCCACATAGACAACCTCTTGCTGCACCCCGAAGAGTTCCACCTTCTTGACATCCCGCACCAGCAGCAGCTCCCGCCGGAGCATTTTGGCCGTCTGGTAGAGATCAGCCTCGGAGAATTCGGGGCCCGTGAGGGCAAAGAAAATCCCAAAGACATCCCCGAAGTCATCAATCACCAGCGATGGGCCCGCCCCGGGAGGCAATTTGCGCTGCGCGTCTCCCACCCGCCGCCGCAATTCGTCCCACACTTGCGGCAGTTCGTCTTTGCCGTATTGATCGCGGATAGTGACCGTGACCGTGCTGCGCCCGCGTTCCGAACGCGAAACCACCCGCTTGAGCTGCTCCATCTCTTGTGCCGCCATCTCGATGACATTGCTGACTTCTCCGGCGACTTCGGCGGCGGTGGCACCGGGGTAGGGGGTAATGATGAGAGCGTCTTTGAGGGTGAATTCCGGATCTTCCAGACGGGGCAGGTTGAGGTAGCTCCAGAGACCGAGCAGGAGCAGGAGCGCGGCAAAGACCCACGTGACGACGTGGTTGCGGATGGAGAGCTCGGCGAGGTTCACGCCTAGTGCGGGGCTGGGGCGAGGCGGGTCACGCTGCGTCCGGGGAAGAGCTGGCGGAGTCCGGTCGTGATAATTTCCACTCCGGCTTGCAGCTGATCACTACGCAGGCGCATCTTTTCTTCCACCGGGCCTTCCAACTCGACGGGAACGGGCTGAGCCGTGGAAGTAGCCGGATCGAGAACCCAGACCACAGGCTGATTTTCCCAAGATCCGATGGCTTGCACCGGCACTTCAAAAATACCTTCCCGAGATTGGCTTTCTGCAGATGCCCGACGCCGGACCAGCACCGTGCTGGTCATTCCGGGGAGGATATTCGAGCCGCTGGGCGGGGTGAGGAGGAAGGTGACGCGAAAGGTGCGCATGGTTGGGTTGGCGGCGGTGCGGAAAGATTTCAGCACCAGCGGGAAGCTCTGACCGGGAAGGGCGGGAAACTCCACTTGTGCCTCAATGGCTTCCCGGGCCGCCTCGGCGGTGAGCCCTTGCTCCCCGAGGGTCATAAATTGCTCGGGGATATCAATATCCACTTCGAGCTGGGAGACATTTTGCAGGACCAGAATGGGTTCATTCGCCCGCACACTTTGAAAATTGTTCACCAAGGTCCGAGCTACCCGACCGGCAAAAGGGGCCACCAGACGGGTGTCCTGCAGGTCGCGTTCAGCCTTGCGTAAAGCGGCTTCGGCCATTTCAAACTCAGTGCGGAAGCGATCCAACTCGGCTGCGGAGATAACCCCGCGCTGGCGCAGTTGGCTTTGGCGATTGAATTCCTCCCGGGCGTTATTGAAGCGGGAGGCAGCGGCATCCACAGCAGATTGGTAATTCTCGGGGTCGAGTCGTGCGAGCAGGGTGCCTGCGGATACCACCATGCCTTGAGCGGCCGGACGTTCGATGAGGCGCCCCGGCACATCGAAGGACATCTCCGAGGTCTGGATGGCCGAGACCTCGCCGGGAAAACGGCGAAAGGGGGCGGAGATTTCTGCCGAGAGTGGAATCACGCGCACGGGTGAGGGTTGGGGCGTGGGTTCGGCGGGTTTGGAACAACCGCCGAGCAGCCAGGCAGCGGAAGTGGTGCCCAGCACCAGCCAAGGAAAGAAAATCCGAGGAGACATTCAGGCGACATTTGCTTGGTGCCTCAGATGATGGCGAGCAAATTTGCACGGTAAAAATGATTGGACTGTCGGAGGCTCAGAGCCAATCCGACGAACCGAAGAAAACTCGGGAGAGGTAAGGCCGGCGAAGCTCGAGCTCCCTAGGGAAAAAGAACAGATGGCTTCGCTTCGCCGCCCCCGGGCGTTAGTTTGCTGCCCCCGAGCGGATGGGCAGGATGCCGGCTTGGCGGGCCATGCCAAGGTCAATGACCTGATATTGCAGATCCGAGCCATCCGCGAATTTTTCCATATTTTTTTCCAAGTCCTCGGTGCCCGCCGCAACGGCCTGCTCAAAGGAGGCCCAGGATGCGGCCTGTTCTTCGTCGCTGAGTTGGTCGAAGCCGGGCAGAGGGCGAGCAGTGCGGCGGGCTGCTTGCCCCATGAGGGTGGTCTCAATGCCGATAGTGGTATCGGGATTGAGATCCACGGCGAGATACATGTGTCCTGGGACGAGGACGAGGTAGGAGCCCAGGCCGATTTTGCGCAGCACGGCACCGAGCAAGACGGAACCATCCACGCAATTCGCCTGCGAGGCATCCACAGACTCATCAAAGAGGCGCACGTGTTGACTGTAAACTCCCTCTTCCTCGGCGGCTGTGGTGGTGACATTGCTGTAGCGCATGCCGAGTTCCTGCATGACATGCCAGATGGCGAAGATTTGCAAGAAGACCGCTTCCTCGCTGCCGGACTGGTAGCCATCAAAAGATTCCACGATGCCGCTTGCGAGCGCCTTTTTCAGGATGCGGTCCACCCACGGGTGATTTTCATTCACATAGGCGGCGAAAAGCCAGCTGTAATCCGTGCTTTCGCCGGTTTCCTCCTCGACACCGAAGAGGCAATCATTCACCGGGCGCAACGTAATGGTATGGTGTCGCTTGCCGAGGCTCCGGCCATTGACCAGCAACTCCATGCTGATGTCGAAAGGAGCAGCCTCCTTGATTGTGGCCAGCTTGTCGTAGTGATAGGAAATTTTCGGGTAGAGAGTGAGGTCATCGGATTTTGCAACCTTGCCAGTGAATTCGGTCGGCCGCATGAGGTCATTGCCTTCGATTTTCAGGGTCACTTCATCGCCTTTGGTCAGACCGGTGACAAAAGCACCGACGACGCCATTCGCGTCCCCGAGATGGTTGCCATCCCAAGCCGGAAAGAGCTCGGCCTCCTGCTTGAGGCGTGCGGTGCCGAGAACGAGGGCAGGGAAAAAGTTATCCCGTGGATAGACGGCGGGGTTCCACTCAACTTCCTCGGCGGAGAAGGCCAGAGGTGGCAGGAGTAGCGTCGGAAGAGCGAACGAGGCGAGGAAGAGGGAACGGGTAATCATCGGCTCTCTCTGCTGGAAGTCGGAACCTTTGTCAAATTCCTTCCACCCGCCGACAAGTCTGCCAGACCGTCGGAGGAAGGTTTTGTTTCCGCAGCCAGGCACTCAGGTCGGCTTGGTCTGTCGGAGACAGCAGGGAGGAGTCCAAGGTGGTGCGCAGTTGGAAGGCTTTGCCGGAGGAGCGGAGAACGTCCAGGCTGCGCAGGAAAGGCGTGGCGGAATCGCGTCGGCCGGTGATGCGATCGTAGCGGGCATCGGGCGGGGCTTTGATGTCCAGTCCCACCCAATCCAACAGCGGCAGCAGCTCTTGCAGACGTGCGGGAAAAATGCCTGCCGTATGCAGGCCGACGGCGTAGCCCAGGGACCGCACCGCTTCCACGGCCGATGGAAGCGCGCGCTGGGCGGTGGGTTCGCCGCCGCTAAACACGACCGCCTCGAGAAACGTGCGGCGTTTTTTGAGTTCGGCCAAGATCTCCGACCAAGCTGGACCAGAGGCGTGTGCTCGGGAACGCAGGTGGGCATTGTGGCAATAAGGGCAACGCCAGGGGCAGCCAGCGAGGAAAACCACCGCAGCGAGTCGGCCGGGGAAGTCCAGTGTGGTGAAGGGGACCCAGCCGCCGAGGCGCAGAGGCTCCCCGGAAGCCGCAATAGGCTTAGGCGGCGCGGGCTTCGCGGAAGAATCGGCGTTCCCGATGTTCACTTTGCTTGCCCTTGTTAAATTGGCTCACCGGGCGATGGTAACCCATCACGCGAGTCCAAATTTCGGTCTCTTTGCCGCAGTGTGGGCAGGTGGGCTGTTCCCCATTGAGGTAGCCATGGTCGGCACAGATCGAGAAGGTGGGCGTAATCGTGAGATAGGGAATGCGGTAGCGCTCCAGCACGCGGCGAACGAGATTCTTACAGGCTTTCGCGGAGGAAATCTGCTCTGCCATGTAGAGATGCACCACGGTGCCGCCGGTGTAGAGGCGTTGGAATTCCTCCTGATGCTCCAGAACTTCAAAGGGATCTTCGGTGAGGCCAACGGGAAGCTGCGAGGAGTTGGTGTAGTAGGGTGCGTCGGCTGTGCCGGCTTGGATAATGTCCGGGTAGCGCTTGCGGTCCTCCCGCGCGAAGCGGTAAGTCGCGCCCTCAGCCGGTGAGGCTTCCAGGTTGTAGAGATGGCCGGTCTTTTCCTGAAACTCGGTCATGCGTTGCCGCACATGGCGCAAGATTTCCAAACCCATGGCGCGACCCTGCGGGGAGGTGAGATCCTCCTCGCCATGGGTAAAGTTGAGGATGCACTCATTGAGCCCGTTCAGGCCGATGGTGGAGAAGTGGTTGCGCAGGGTGCCGAGGTAGCGGCGGGTGTAGGGGTAGAGGCCGCATTCCATGAGCTCCTGAATGAGCTCCCGTTTGAGCTCCAAACTGCGGGAGGCGAGGTTGAGCAAGTGATCCAGACGGCGGAAGAGCGCCTCTGGTTGACCGGCGTGCAGGTAGCCGAGGCGAGCGCAATTGAGCGTCACCACGCCGATGGACCCGGTTTGTTCCGCGCTCCCGAAGAGGCCATTGCCGCGTTTGAGAAGTTCGCGCAAATCAAGCTGCAACCGGCAGCACATGGAGCGGATATGATGGGGTTGCAGGTCGGAATTCAGGAAATTCTGGAAGTAGGGCAACCCGTAGCGGGCGGTCATGCCGAAGAGGAGTTCGCAATTCGGGTGCTCCCAATCGAAGTCCGGTGTGATGTTGTAGGTGGGGATGGGGAAAGTGAAAACTCTTCCGCGCGCATCCCCCTCGCTCATCACTTCGAGAAAAGCACGATTGATGCGGTCCATTTCCGGTTGCAGATCACCGTAAGCCCACCCGGTGCTCTCTCCCGCGATGAGGGCTTCCTGCGGCGCCAAATCAGCCGGGCAGGTCCAGTCAAAGGTCAGGTTGGTGAAGGGGGTTTGAGTGCCCCAGCGGGAAGGCACGTTGAGGTTGTGGATGAATTCCTGCAAACATTGCCTCAGCTCACAGTCGGAGAGATCGTCCCGACGGACATACGGCGCCAAGTAGGTATCGAAGGAGCTGAATGCCTGCGCTCCGGCCCATTCGTTTTGCAGCGTGCCGAGGAAATTGACCATTTGCCCAAGCGCGGTGCGCAGGTGCCGGGGAGCCCGGGCCTCGATTTTATTGGGCACACCATTGTAGCCTTCCTGCAAGAGGGTGCGCAGCGACCAACCGGCACAGTAGCCCGAAAGCATATCCAGATCGTGCACATGGAAATCGCCGCTTTGGTGCGCCTGACCCACCTCGGGCGGATACACATGGTTGAGCCAGTAATTGGCGGTAATTTTTCCGGAAACGTTGAGAATCATGCCTCCCAAGCTGTAGCCTTGGTTGGCGTTGGCGTTGATCCGCCAATCCTTGCGGCCCACGTATTCTTCCACGCTGCTGCTGACTTCGACAAACACCCGCTTGTCCTCTCGCAAGATGCGGTGCTGCTCGCGGAATAGAATGTAGCTGCGGGCGGTGCGGAAATGCCCGGCGTTCATTAGCGTCAGCTCCACCACATCCTGGATATCCTCCACGGTGATGCGCTCTTGCTCGCGCAGCCGGAGATTGCTGACCACGCAGGCGGCGAGGGTGCGGGCCCGATCCGGGCCGAATTCCCCGGTGGCTTCCCCAGCACGGCGCACTGCTGATTCGACTTTGCGAAAGTCAAACTCCACCTCCTGGCCGTCCCGTTTGCGCACCCAACGCGGATTGATTTGTTGCGGTTGCAAGCCCGGGAGCCATTCGCTGCGCAGGCGTCTGCTGGAAGGGGGGGGTGGCTCTTGGGCGGGGGAGGAAATTTTAGGGGAGGAACTGCCGGTTGTGGTCGCGCTCATAGGCGACCACTACATCCTGTGTAAAAAGGGCGTGTCAATCTTCTTTTTAGCCGATGTGGAGGTAGGCAAAACTGGGAGTCGAAGCATGGAAGCCAATCTGGTTTCAACTGTTCAAAGCCTTGGGCTTCGACAGATGGGGCTGGCGTTCTAAGTTAAAGCAGCACCGCGGAGACCGGCTTGGCCGTGACCCCTCCGCAGATGCTGCTTAGATATGTTCCCCCGTTTCTCTCCCCTCCAGTGTGTTGCCACAACCGCAATTACGGCCGCATTTTCGGTCCTGCTCGGGCCGATGAGTTCCGCCACTGCCAACAGCAACGTTTATGTTTCGCGGTTTTGGCACAATCACCAACCCATTTACTGGCCGGAATGGAACACCAACGGTCCGCAGAACCAGCGGGTGGAATATGCCTGGGATTCCATCGTGCTAAAAAATGCCCGCACCTATCCCGGCAGCAATTCCCGGCATCCGGAAAACAACCTGGGAGATATTTTTGGGGTGGATGACCGGCGGAATGCCTACCAAAGCGGCCCGCGGAATTCATTGGCCAGCGTGCCGCAAAATGGGGGCTTCGCCATCAGCTACTCTGGATCCCTGATTGACAACGTGCGGCAGCTTGGAGCACTCGGGCAGTTGGGTTATGGATCGGGGTGGGCAAATGGGTTTCGCGAGGCGCGGAATTGGCGCACCCAGGGGGGCCATGGGGCCCGGCGCATGGATCTGGTGGGCTTTACTTACCACCATTCCCTGGCCCCGTTGTTGCCCAAGGCGGTGCTGCGAAAAGAGATCCAGATTTTCAAGCAGGCGTGGTGGAAAGCCTGGGGTGGAAACAGCAACCTCAGCGACCATTCAAAGGGATTTTTCCCCACGGAGATGGCTTTTTCCCGACACATCATTGATGTGCTTGTAGATGAGGGCTACGAGTGGGTGATTGTGCCGAGCCACCACTTGAGCCGGACATGCCCGACCTACCTCACCAAGGCCAATCCCGAGGGCACCTACAACATTTTCTCCAGTCCGCCGAATCGCGCGGATTTGCTGGGGCCATCGCCCACGGTGGGCTGGTGGTATAGCGAGCCGAACCCCGGCAACGCCGCATGGAACGTCTCTCCCTTCGCCTATCAATTACACAAGGTGAAATACGTGAACCCCGAAACCGGAGCGGAGAAGGTGATGGTCGCGGTGCCCTCGGACGATGTGCTGAGCTACCGCTATGGTTACGCCAACGAGGGGATCAGCAAAATCTGGCAGCATATCTCGCCGTTTGCCACGGATCCGGCGCGGCCGGTTTTTGTCATGCCCTCTACAGACGGGGACAATGCCTGGGGTGGGGGATCGAGTTCTTGGTTTGAGGCGACGCCGCAGTTTTTCAACGAATCTGCAGGTGCAGGGTATCGGCCCTCCACGCCGCAGGATTTCGTCAATGCTTTTGGAGCCAACGCGCCCATGGCGCACATTGAAGATGGAGCCTGGATTTTTCCCGAGATGTGCTACGGCTCGCCGAACTTTCTCAAGTGGATCGAGCCGCCGGTAGCTGCTCCGGGCAGCACGACGCGAGTGCCGGGCACCATGGTGGACATGGAGACGCCGGGGTTTGCCCTCAAGTTCTGGAGCTGGGCTCCGGTGATCACGGGAGCAAATTGGGTGGAGACGGCCGAGCAGATTCTCCGCGATGAAAATGGCAGCGTCGAAGCTTGGAAAATTCAGGCCCCCTACGATTGGGATGGCACTTGGACCAATCCCAACGTGGTCGAGCTGGCCTGGCATATTTACCTTAAAGGGCTGGACTCGGGCTTCAACTATTACGGTGGGTTGGGCAACGATGATGAGGTCAAGCCCGCCCTGGCCACGACGCGCGCCATTCAGCGTTTGGAGGCCTGGATGACTCCCGCCCGACGCGCGCAGGACCGCACTCCACCCTCGGTGCTCAAACCACAGCGCTTTCCCTACAACCCCGGCGGCTACACTTTCGGCTGGTTCAATTCCCTCCCCGAAGATCGGCGCTTCCTGAAAAAAATGCCCTCGGAGTTTTACATTTGGACCCATGCTTATGACCTGAGCGGGATCACCACCGTGAACTTGAAAGTGCGCGTGGATGGCGATGGGGTGAACCCGCTGGCGTCAAATCAAAATGAAACTTACGCTGGCGGACCCGAAGTGGGGGCTTGGGTGACTATTCCCATGACCAAACGGGTGCTGCCCAACTCGCAGTCCGCTCTCAATGCCGCGGCGGCTAACGGGCAAATCAACTATTTCATCACGCCGCCGGAGCTGGCGGATTATTATTTCGTACAGATCAACCAGAGCAACCTTCCTGGATTTCGCGGCAAGCTTTTGGACTACTACATCGAAGCGACCGATACGCGGAATAATGTGCACCGTTCCGACATTCAGCACGTCTTTGTCGAGGATGATCAGTCTGCGGTCACGCCGCCGGCCACGCCGGGTGGGCTGCAGGCGACCGCCCAGGCGTCCAACCGTGTGCAACTCTCTTGGAATGCCGTGACAGGTGCGGCGAGCTATCGCGTCTTGCGCGATACCGTGCAGATTGGCACCAGCCAAACGGCGAACTTCACGGATACCGGTGTGCAAGCCAGCACCAGCTACTCCTATCAAGTTGTGGCGGTGAACAGTGCCGGGGTCTCCGCCGCTTCGGCCGCAGTTTCGGTGACCACGCCGGCGCCTTCGCTGGAGGCTCCACCGTTTCAGCCAACCGGACAGGCACCGGCGGGCTACTTGCTGAGCAGTCCGGGCATGACGCTCTACGCCGCAGTGCGTGGCACCAAGCTGTATGTGGCGACTTGGTTTGCTGCGGCGAGCAATGGCAATGATCACTTCGTTATCGTCTCCAATGAATTACTCCCCTCGAACACGACTCCCCTAATGCAGGGCTGGAGCAAAAACGGGACCGCTGCTGTCCCGAACACGGCCGCCGTGCTCTGCATGGAATCCACCAATGGCTGGGCTGGCTGGCAGCGGCACAATAGCACTGGCTCGGCCCTGGGGAACGGCACGGTCACCACCAACGCCTCTGGTCAGTTGGAGGGGGTAATTGACTTGGTGGCGGTCTTTGGATCGGTGCCGGAAGTGCTCTATCTGAGTGCGATTGCCGTGCAAACCGCCAATGGTGGGACTCTGGTCGCCCAGGCACCACCCGCTGTGGGAACGGCAAATGCGCATCTCGAGCCCGGCGAGTTCCTCGCGGTGCGTCCGCAGAGCATCCGCGACTCGGTCGGGGACAATCAGCTGGATGTGCTGGTGCCCTCGCGGAAGTTCCAGGCCACCTTGAATTCCCGGGATGAGGGAGGGTTGCGGCTGCGTTGGCCGGCGGTGCCCGGGCGCCGATATCGCGTGATGTATAAAAACGATCTCACGGAGTCCCAGTGGCGCGTTGATTTGCCGGGGGCGGAAAAGACGGCACCCATCACTGGGGGCCACGCGGAGCTCGAATTCATTGACGATTCGCAGAATCTCAACCAGCGTTTCTATCGCATCGAATTGATGCCCTAATTTACTCCCCTCGGCATGCTTCGATTTTTCCCCCGTGCGCAGTTTGTTTTTCTCCTTGCGTTGACTCTCTTATTTACCCAGCGGGTCGCCCCGGCCACCGGTGCTGAGCCCAAGGAAAACGAGAAAATCCGCATCTACCAATTCCTGCCGCGGCTCTTCGGCAACACCAATGAAAGTCGTAAGCCCAACGGCGATCTGCAGACCAATGGTTGCGGCCAGTTTGCCGATCTCTCAGACGAAGTTTTGGCCGAGCTCAAGGCCATGGGATTCACCCATCTCTGGCCCACGGGAATCCTGCAGCAGGCCACGGCCACCGATTATCGTTCCATTGGCGAGCCAGCGGATGATCCGGATTTGCTCAAGGGCATCGCGGGGAGTCCGTATGCCATACGCGATTACTTCGATGTCTCGCCGGATTATGCGGTGGATCCGGCCCGACGGTTGGAAGAATGGCAGGAGTTTTTGCGACGCGCCCACCAGGTTGGCTTAAAGGTCATCATAGACTTCGTGCCCAACCACGTGGCCAGGAGCTATGCTTCGACCATTCGCCCCGAACTAAGCTTCGGTGCCGGGGATGATCGGAGTCAGTTTTTCCATCCGCAAAACAACTTTTTCTGGCTCACTCCGGAGTCGGGAGCGGAGGGTGGGGGCCCCCCTTTGCGTTTGCCGACAGTGGATGAAACTGGACGCCCGACCAGCCCAACGGTGCAGGCCCTCGGGCAAGGTGACGGACGCTTCGACCCGGAAACCGAGCACGGTCGCGTAACGGGCAACAATCTCATCAGCTGGGCGCCGGATGCCGGGAGTTGGTATGAAACTGTGAAGCTAAACTACGGCTATGATTTTACGGGACGTGCCCAGCCATCGCGCATGTTTCCGCATCCCGGCGCTCCAGACCTGGCTCTCCCCGACACCTGGAAAAAAATGGATGAGATCTTGGCTTATTGGCAGGCCATGGGAGTGGATGGCTTCCGGGTGGATATGGCGCATCTGGTGCCGCCGGAGTTTTGGGCCTGGGCTATCGGTCGGGCGCGGGAACGTTCTCCCGGGGTGTTTTTTGTGGCGGAGGCCTACGAGGACGATCCGGCAAAAGTCGCGCCGATTGATCCCACGATAGTCGCCGCCAGCGAAGGACGGGTGATGGGAGCGTTGTTAGCGGCGGGGTTCGACGCGGTCTATGACGATGCGACTTACGACAAACTCAAGGATATCTACGAAAAGGGAGCTTGGGCCAACGACCTGGATCACATCGGTCTGCCGGAGAAGGTCTTCACCCATTCGCTGCGCTATGCGGAAAATCACGACGAAGTGCGCTTGGCTGCTCCGAGTGAGTGGCAGGGAATCGGCATGGAGGTGGGGCGTCCTGTTTCGGCTCTACTCTTCGGGCTCTCCCGGGGGCCGGTGATGCTGTATCATGGGCAGGAGGTCGGTGAACCAGCCCTGGGAGCGGAGGGCTTCGGTGGCGATGATGCGCGCACATCGATTTTTGACTATTGGTCCATGCCGGAGTTTGCCAAATGGGTGAATGGAGGGAAGTTTGACGGGGGGCGCCTCTCTCCCGCACAAAAATCGCTGCGGGAGTTTTATGCGACCCTGCTGCACCAGGTGGGGAAACCGGCCTTCGTGCGGGGCGACTTCCTGCCCCTTAATTCCTATAACATCGAAAATCCGACCTACGGTCGTCTACCGGGTGAAGCAGCCAGTGGACACTGGCTCTATAGCTTTCTGCGCCATGATCCCGTAAGCGGGCAAATTTACTTGGTGGTGATCAATCTTCATCCCTCCGCAGTCTTTGACAACGTGCGCATCCAACTCTCGCCGGATGCCAGACTACGTTTTTCCGCAGACGATGAGCTGCTGCGCTTCCAGGATCAGCTGGGTTCTGAAGCTTCCTTCACCGCCACCGGATCGGAGATCCTCACTTCGGGGCTTCCTGTGGGGCGACTCGCGCCGCTCACTCCCTACTACTTTCAACTTTCCTCCCGACCATGAAACTCCTCCCTCGGCCCTGCCTGCTGGGTCTCGCCTGGCTCAGTTTTGTTCTTATCACGCCTGCTCCGGCAGAGAATCCCGCCGCCAGCTCTATCGGACCGGGTTTTTTCGGTTGGATGCCTCTGCAACAGGTCGCTCCGGGGAGTGAGCTCATGTTGGACCTCAAGCGATTTTACGAGGCGGCTCCTGGAGATGAGCTCCTGTGGCCGCAGGAAAATCCGCCTGGGTGGTCGCTGGATTACAATGCGCAGGAGCGGGTGCTGCTGCTCAAAGCCGGTGAGTCCGCACGGGCCTTGGCTGACCTGCCGCTGACGGTGCGGAACGCCGACAAGGAGAAAGCAGTCGTCCTCACCGTGGCCGCGCAATCGCAGGCGCTCTGGCCCGATGCGTTTCTTCCCCAAGTCTATGCGGAAAAAAACTCCGGGCAAGAGTTCGCTTTCCGTTGGCAAGTCCCGCCGGGGCGCAACTTGGCCACGGTTTCGGTGGTGCGGCAAAACCCCGATGGCTCCAGTGAAATCGCGCCATTTACGCGTAGCGGAGACCGCATACTCGTTTCCACGGAAGGCTGGCCTGCTGGAGCTTGGGTGCGGGTGATCGTGGCGGATGATTCCGGTCGAGTCAGTCGCGCCGCGCGGGCCAGGGTGCAGCCAACGGACGAATTTCAATGGCAGGATGGGATCATCTATTACGCCTTCACAGATCGCTTCGTGAATGCCGATCCGAGCAATGACCGTCCTGTGCAGCACCCGCAGCTTCTTCCGCAAGCCAACTACCAAGGTGGGGACTTTGCCGGCATCCAAAAGAAAATCGAAGAAGGGTATTTCCATAAGTTGGGAGTGAATATCCTGTGGTTGGCTCCTTTGAATCGGAATCCGGATGGGGCCTGGCAGGAGTATCTGCCGCCCTATCGGTTTTACAGCGGCTATCACGGCTACTGGCCGATTTCCCATACCGAGATCGAGCCGCGATTTGGTGGGGAGAGTGGGTTGCGCAGCCTGATCGCTTCCGCGCACCAGCGAGGCATCAAAATGATCGCCGACCTGGTGCTCAAACACGCCCACATTGAGCATCCGCTCTGGAAGGAAAAGCGCGAGTGGTTCGGCACGCTGGAATTGCCCGATGGCACCAAGAATCTGCGGATCTGGGATGAGCAGCAATTCACCACGTGGTTTGAAGAGTGGTTGCCGGGATTTGATTTCAACAATCCCGAAGCCGTGCAGTTTCTCCTCGGCAACGCTCGGGACTGGGCCGAGCGATTCTCCCTCGATGGCTACCGTCTCGATGCGGTCAAGCACATCCAGTATTCCTTCTGGCCGCAATTCCGCACCACGATGCGGGAGTGGGAAAAAGAAAGCGGACGACCTGCGATGTATTTCGTTGGGGAAACCTTCATGGATCGCCAGGGCATCATGTCGTTTGTCGGCCCGAACATGCTGGATGGGCAGTTCGACTTTCCTCTTTACGATACCATCATGGAAGTCTTCGCCGCCAACCAGGCAGACTTCGGAGCCCTGGAGACCTCGCTTTCGGCCTCCGAGACCATTTACGGAAAAGAAACGCTCATGTCCCCGCTGGTGGGCAACCACGACAAATCACGCTTCATGGCTTTTGCCGATGGGGACCTGCCGATTTCCGACGAGGATGACGAGGAGGAAATCGGCTGGGCAAATCCGCCGCAGGTGGACAACACGGCGGCTTACAACAAATTGAAAATGGCCCTAAGCTTCGTCCTGGCGATTGATGGCGTGCCGATGATTTACTACGGCGATGAGGTGGGGCTCACTGGGGCGGGGGATCCGGATAACCGTCGCATGATGCCCCAGGAGAGCGACTTGACGGCTGCGCAGCGGGCGGTACGTGAGCATTTCGAAAAAGTCGCGCACTTGCGGCAAGCCCATCCCGCCTTGCGCTATGGGGACCGACGCGTCCTCCTGGCCGAGGGCGATCGCTACGCGTTTGTCCGCCGATATCTTGGAGATGCTGTCGTAGTGGCCTGGAACAAAGGCTCACAGGAGGCGACGTTTGCGCTGTCTGCGGATGGGCTGGGTGAGGGGAGTTATCGGGATGCGCTTTCGGGAATTCGGGCCCTGGTGCGAGAGGGTGAACTGCAATTCCAACTGGGGCCGCAACAGTCTGCCTTCTTCATCGCCGAGACACCCTAACGGCAGCCACCCCGAAAGCCATCAGCCCCTTTTTTGCTGAGTGGCCGAAAAGGGTTGTCGCAACCCGCCGATTCATCCTAAAGCAGACGGGTGAACCGACGAATTGTGATCTTCGCCGGGTATCTCGTGAGGTATCCACTAGGAGGGCACGTGCAGGCCGAGTTGAGTTGTCTGCTCGGGTTGGTGCGGGCAGGTTATGAGGTGTATTTTGTCGAAGCTAGCGGACAAGAATGGGAACCCTGCTACGATCCCGCTACCCGGCAAATGACCCACGATCCAGAGACTGGGCTCTCCATTTTGCAGCGGGAATTTGCGGCGTTTGGGCTCGAGGAAAACTGGTGTTACATAGACGGGGAGGGGCAATTTTACGGTTTCGGTAAAGCGAAGTTGGGGGAGCTCTGCGGTGCGGCGGAATTTCTTTTCAGTCGGGCCGGCACCAGCTGGCGCGAGGAGTTCCGCCAGATTCCCAAGAGGATTTATCTGGATGTGGACCCCGGTTTTACGCAGATTCGGATGCCTCCCTCCGGCACCCCTTCCAAACCAGGCTACGCTTCGGTTTTCGACTTCACGGACCACTTCACTTTGGCAGCTAATGTGGGGCTACCCGGCTGCCGGATTCCCCTGCGCGGTCTCAACTGGCAGCCCGCGTGGCCCTTTTATGTCCCGGAGCTGTATGCTGGTTTCGTCAGCGTTCCGGGGGAATCTTATACTACGGTGATGAGCTGGGATGCCTACGGGGAAGTCGAGTGGGACGGCGAAACCTATGGGCAGAAAAATCTGGAGTTTCCTTTGGTGGCGGAATTGCCGCGCCGCGCCGGGCTATCGTGCAAAATCGCCTTGGCTGGTGGCTCCGAGGCAGATCGCGCGGCTATTCGGGAAGGGGGATGGAAGCTAGTCAACGCCAATGAAGCCACGCGAACTCGTGAGAATTATCTTGCCTTTATCGGGGATTCCAGAGGGGAATTGAGCATCTGCAAAAACGGGTATGCCAAAAGCCGAAGTGGTTGGTTCAGTGATCGCACCCTGGCTTATTTGGCCTTGGGTAGGCCGGCGGTGGTGCAGGATACCGGTTTGCAGGACCATCTTCCGGTGGGGCGAGGACTGCATCTCTTCTCCAGCACCGAGGAGGCCCTCGAGGGTCTGCGGAGGATTGAGGCAGACTACGCGGCCGAGTCCCGTGCTGCGCAAGATCTGGCGCGTGAATATTTCTCCGCCGAGGTTTCCGTGGCGGCCATGCTCCGTCGAGCCGGAGTGGCTTGAGCGTTTTTTTTCCCCTCTATGAAAGTCTTCCGGCGCACGTTCGCCTACTTCAAACCTTTCTGGGTGGAAACCCTCTTCGGGCTCTTCCTCAGTGCTTGCTCCATCGCCCTGGGCCTGCTGAAGCCTTGGCCGATCAAGTTCATTATTGATGGCATCCTCGGGAATCCCAAAGACCCCGGGGCAGCCATAGCCCGCCAGCAGCTGCAGGACTTCGCTCCCGGATGGACCGCTCCGGCTCTGATAGGTCTGCTCTGCCTGGCTTTGGTGCTGATCCACTTCTCCAACGGCTTGGTGGAATTGGGGAAAAACTTCATCTTTACCCGCGTCGGGCTCAAAGCCCTGCTGAAATTGCGCACCGAGCTCTACTCCTATCTGCAGTCGCTTTCCCTCAAATTCCACGATCAACGACGCAGCAGCGACTCCTCCTTCCGCGTGGCTTACGACTCCCAATCTGTTCAAACAATTTATGCCAAAGGGATTGCGGGAGTTTTCGGCTCCGTCGTCACGCTCGTTGGAGCGTTCGTCATCATGATCGGGATGGACTGGAAACTGACGCTTATTTCCCTCGGGGTGCTGCCCTTCGTGGTCCTGGCGATCCGCTATTTCGCCGTGAAAATCAAGGCTCAGAGCACCACCATTCATGAGCGGGAATCCGCCGTGCTTGCCACGGTGCAGGAGGGACTGAGCTCGGTGCGAATGGTGCATGCTTTTGGTCGGGAGGACTTTGAAGTTAATCAACTGCGCCAACAAGCCGAGCAGAGCCTGGCGGCCAACCTGCGATTGAATGTCACCAACGTCGCCAGCACGCTAGTGGTGGGCACCTTGATGTCCATCGGCACGGCGGCGATGTATTTCATTGGCGCCAATCAGGTTCTGCAAACGACGCTGACCATCGGCGACCTCATCGTTTTCGCGGCTTACCTGCAGATGCTCTACGGTCCCCTGGAGTCCCTCACTTACACGGCTTGGGCAATGCAAGGGGCCGCGGCCGGGGCCCAGCGCTGTTTCGAGGTGCTGGATAAGGAGGATGAGATCAAGGAAATCCCCAACGCACGCACCTTGCCTCCTGGGACGGGCACCATCGTATTCGAGAATGTCTGCTTCGGTTACCGCCCCGATGTGCCCATTTTGCACGATATCAATCTCGAAGCCCTTCCTGGGCAGACTTTGGCCTTCGTCGGCGGCACCGGAGCGGGGAAAAGCACCCTGCTCAGCCTGGTGCCACGGTTTTATGATGTGACTGCTGGGAGGGTTCTTGTCGGAGGAGAGGATGTGCGGGAGCTTACCAAAGCTTCTCTGCGCTCGCAGATCGCCATCGTCCTGCAAGACACCCTCCTCTTTTCCACCACCGTTCTGGAAAATATCGCCTATGGCAAACCCGGGGCCACCTTTGACGAAATCGTCGAGGCCGCCAAACGTGCCCAGGCGCATGATTTCATAGAAAAAATGCCCGAAGGTTACCGCAGTCCTGTGGGTGAACGAGGCAACCGTCTGAGCGTTGGCCAACGGCAGCGAATCGGTATCGCCCGGGCCTTCCTCAAAGACAGTCCCATTCTTCTTTTGGATGAGCCTACCTCCGCCCTGGATGCCACCACCGAGCGGGCCATTATGGAAACCATTGAGGAGCTCATGCAGGGCCGAACCACCCTCATCATCACCCATCGGATCTCCACCATTCATCACCTCGACCAGATCTATGTCTTGAAAAATGGCCGCATCGTCGAGCGGGGGCGAGGGGCCGAATTAGCCCAGTCTGGCGGGGCTTATTCGGAGCTATATTCCAGTTCTCATTACGTTTCTAAAGAATAGCTTAGAAAACTTTTGATGAAAAAAACAAAAAAACAGATTGTTGTCATGGGGTTCATGGGAACCTGTCCGATTGCCGGCGTGGTCTGGCAGCATCTGCACTACATTGTGGGTCTTCAGCGGCTTGGGCACACGGTGTATTATTTGGAGGATTCAGCGCGGAATTTCTACAATCCGAGGACCTTTGATGTGAGTCAGGATGGCAGCTATTGCGCGGAGGTTTTGCAGGCGCTGTCGCAGCGCTTTGGTTTTGCGGACCGTTGGGGGTTTTGTGCGCGTTTTCTTGAAGGGCGTCCCTGCACGGGGTTGTCCCGTGCGCGCATGCAGGAACTCTACCGGGAGTCCGATGCGGTTTTAAATATCTGTGGGTCGCAGGATCTGCACGAGGACTTGGAGGCCTGTGCAAACTTGGTTTACGTCGAGAGCGACCCCGGGGTGGAACAAATCAAGGTGGACCAGGGCAAGGAGGACACGATTGCCTATCTGCGTCGGCATAGCACCTTGTTCACCTTTGGCGAGGCGGTGGGAGGACCAGATTTTCCGGTGCCCTTGCACGGGTTTCGCTGGTTTCCCACCCGGCAACCCGTGGTGGTGGATTTCTGGAGCGGGGCGGATTCTCCACCCGAGGGGGCAGTCTGGAGCTCGATTGCTAATTGGTCCACCGGTGGGAAGAAGGATATTTCTTGGAGGGGTGAAACCTATCTGTGGAGTAAATCGCCGGCTTTTTTGGCCTATAAGGAGGTTCCCAAACTAGCCGGGGAACCGGTAGAGTTGGCCACGGATATCCGGGAGGCCGCAGTCCGGGAGGAATTTTTGCAAAATGGGTGGAGACTCGCCTCGCCGCATGAGCTGAGCGTGGATGTGGACCATTACCGCGGCTATCTGCAGAGTTCCCTTGGGGAGTTCACAGTGGCCAAGGACCAATATGTGCGGTTATGCACGGGGTGGTTTAGCGACCGCTCGGCCTGCTACCTGGCTGCGGGGCGCCCGGTGGTAACGCAGGAGACCGGCTTCAGCAAACTCTACGGAGGTCGAGTCGGTTTGTTGGCTTTTACCTCGCCCGAGGAAGCTGCCCAGGCGATCCGCGAAGTGCGATTGGATTATCCGCGTCATGCTCGGGCGGCCCGGGAGCTGGCCTGCGAGGTCTTTGCCGCCGAAAAAGTTCTCGGCGAATTGCTTGACCGGGCGGCCTGAGCGGTCAAATTTAGCCCTGTGAAAGCCCCAATCTCCCTCCTAACCGCCTCTCTCTCTGCCTTTGCCGCCTGCATGACTACCCCCGCATCGAGTTTTGCCAGTGCGTCAAACGCCCCCGCCTGGGACTTGGCTGCCCAAGCGGTGAATCGGGGAGGCGTGGCGATTTTTTCCGCCCTACCCGCCGAGGGAAACCTGCTGGTGTCTCCGCTCTCGCTGCAAACCGCTCTGGCCATGACCTACCTCGGCGCGGCCGGCGATACCAAGACCAGCATGGCGGAAACGCTGGCCTTCCCCGAGGATGCGGCGGCCCTTGGAGCTTCGTTCCGGGAGCTTGCGGCGGCGGTGAATGCTTCCGTCGCTGCCGCCGGGGAAGATCTTTCCCTGCTGCAAGCCAACCGTCTCTTCGGGCAGGAAGGATTTGCTTTCCGTCCCACCTTTCTGCGAGCGGTGGAAAAAGATTTTACAGCCCCGCTGGAGAGCTTGAATTTCCGCGAGGCCGCCCCGGCTGCGACGGCGCATATCAATTCTTGGGTTGAAAAACAAACCCGGGACCGGATTCGCAATTTGATTCCTGAGGGTGCCCTTACCAAAGAGACCACGCTCGTTTTGGTCAACGCCCTCTACGCCATGCTTCCTTGGGCCGACGAATTTCCCGTCCATCCTGGCCTTGAGCTCAATTTCCAAGCCCCGCAGGGTCCGCTCTCTGTTCCCGCTCTGCGTCAGACCGCCTCGCTGGCCTTCGCCGAGATGGAGAATTTCTTGGCCCTGGGGATTCCTTTCCGGGGCGGTGACTTTCAATTTCTCATTCTACTCCCGAAGGGCGATGCCTCCCCGAGTCAGATCCAGCTGACTCCCGAGCTCTGGCAGCAGCTCGCGCAACTTCCCACGCGGCGAATCCAAATTACTCTGCCGAAAATTAAACTCGAGCCGCCCACGATCCCTCTGAAGGATGTGCTCGTCGAGATGGGAATGCCGAGTGCCTTCGATATTCCGCTTCGCAGCGCCAATTTCGATGCCATGGCCCCACGCCTGCCCGACGATTATCTCTACATCTCCAACGTGTTCCATAAGACCTTTCTGGCTTTGGACGAAAAGGGTGTGGAAGCCGCTGCCGCGACCGCCGTGGTGATGATGCGGGCCTTGGCGATGCCGATTGAGGAAGATCCACTCGCAATCCAAGTAGATCGGCCCTTCCTCTTTGCCATCCAACACCGTCCCACCTCGGCCTGCCTCTTCCTAGGGCGGCTGGCTGACCCGCGTTGAGCGTGGCTGAACCCGAACCTCCCGTCGTCAATTCCGTTCCTGACCCGGCGGCTTTCCGGTGGAACCCAGCCGTCAGCCTGATGATTCTCATCGTGCTGGCCATGCTGGCCCTGCCGATGGGAATGGTCGGGTGGTATTTGCGCGGCTGGCAAGAGGAAAAAGCCACTCATCCTCCCGCCGAAAATCGGTCGGAAGAGGGTCCGGATGCGCCTGCTACAGCACTCCGCGCCGCCCTGGAAAATGCCGCCCAGCAATGGCAACCCGACTTGGATCTCCAATTGCCGGAGGTGGTCGTGGAAGTTCCTCCCGGGCGCCTCGCAGAAGCGCGCGACTTCCTTTTGCAGTGGGCGCAGCAAGAGGGGCTGACTCTGGTTGAGGCGGAATCCTCGCCAGAGCGCTGCGCTTGGTGGGCTTCCGCAGCCGGTGAATGGATCGCCTCCTTCGAGCAGGAAATCACCCGAATGTCGGAGTTAAAGATTACTAATAAAGACCTGCAAAACATTTGTAATAAGCATAAAACATTAAAACTTACGCTTAAAACTGAAAATTAGAATAATTTTCTCCGTTCCCTTCGAAAGCAGTGTCTTTCGGCGTCGGTGGTCCCGGGATTCCTCGGTGGCGGTGTTTCATGGTGGGGTTGGGCCCAATGCCTTTCGGAGCAGTTTGACCTCCCTTGCTGAACGAGCCCTCCGCAGTGCAGATCCCTCGGAGGTCTGGATCAATGCCGGATTCTGCGGAGGCCTAAATCCCGATCTACAAGTAGGAGATTTGGTGGAGGCACCGATTTTGCAGTCCGGGCTTGCAGCCGCTGCCACGAGTCTTTTTTTGAGCACCGCCCAGGTCGTGAGCACGGCTGCCGAAAAATCGCGATTGGCTGCGGCTTATCCCGAGCGCATGGCGGTGGATATGGAGTCGGCGGTCTTCGCGGAGTTTTGTCGGGAACGGGGCCTACGGGGCTGGGTGGTCAGGGCGGTCAGCGACGCTCGGAATCAAGACCTCCCCGTTCCCTCAGACCTGCTCTATGATGTCGGGCGGCAGCGTCCGCGTCCTGCAGCCCTCGTCGTTTTCTTTCTCCGTCATCCGGGGCGGGTAGCAGCGTTCTGGAGCTTCTTGATTGGATTGATGCGCGCGAGAATGGCTTTGGCCGATGCGTTGGAGCGTCGCATCTCCTGCCTACGCGCGGAGGGTTCGGCACCGCCTGAAGCTGCTTGAATCGTTTAACTTCAGGCGGTTTGCAGTTTGGCGATCAGTTGGCATAATCACGTTTCTTATGTTGCTTGCTTCCTCCCTTTTCCGCCCACGCTTTCTTCTTTGGCCTCGGCCTGCGCTCTTGGTGCTCACGCTGAGCCTCGGTTCTCTCCCGGCCGCGGAAGGTGACTTTATTTGGCAGATTCCGCAGGCGCGGGTTTTGCCGCAGGGTGACTTGGAATACACGCCGACGCCTTTCCAATTCCGTGCTGGCCAGGAAGTGCGGTATGTGGATTTTGCCAATGGAGATGATCGGGCGGATGGTCGGAAGCGCGAAACGGCTTGGAAGCACCATCCTTGGGATCCGATGGCGGGTGGACAATCGAAAGCTTTCGCACCGACGACAGGGGTGACCTACGTTTTCAAGGGCGGGGTGGAATACCGGGGCAGTCTCGTGGTTCCCCCGCGCGACCTGGCCCCATCCAGTGCCGAAGAGCCGATCCGGCTGACTGCGGACCCAACATGGGGCGAGGGTCGGGCAATTTTCCTCGGCTCGGAGCCGGTGAAGAATTGGACGCGCGGCGGGCTTCCCGAGATGCCAGAGCCCGACAAAGTCTGGCGGGCGGAAGTGGATTTCGCCCCGCGCACGCTTTGGTTGGTGCGGCCCGATGGCGCAATCTCGCGCCTTCCCTTGGCGCGCCATCCCAACTGGCATGAGAGCGACCCGCAAGATCCGATGGCAGAGTGGCCGACGTGGGAAAATCCAGAGTGGTGGAAAAACGACGGGCGGCTCCATGTTACCAAAGTGGCTGGGAAAGAGCGGCACGTGGGCATCTGTCGGGAAGTCTTCGATCGGCCGGCGAGTGACTATGTGGGAGCTACCGTTTGGACGGAGTGGGGAATCGTCATGGGGAGTCCCTATCCGGCGCAAATCGAGGCCTTCGATGAAGAGAAAAAAGGGGCCGCTTTTCGCGGACCGTGGACTTTTGAAATCTCCGAGCGCATCATGACCGGCAACCGCTTTCACCTGGAGGACAAAGCCTGGATGCTTGATGAGCCGGGGGAGTTTTTCGTCGTGCGTCAAGGGGCTAAAGCGACGATTTTTCTCCGGCCGCCGGGAGATGTGGATCCCAACTCGCTGCGGCTCGAGGCCGGCAAACGGCTGAATTTTTTGGATGCCACCGAGCTCGGCCACTTAGAGGTGAGGGGACTGCAATTCCAATTCACCGGACAGCACTGGGACTACAACCTCCCCCGCTGGGCGCATCCGGATCTAATGAACGCCGCCATTCGCCTCCGTGGTCCGGCGGAGTCTCTCGTCATTTCGCATTGCCTTTTCCAATTTCTCAATGGCGCGGCGCGCATTGATACCGCCAGTGTGCGGAATCAAATCCCGCGGGTGGAAATTTGCGACAACCACGTGCGTGAGACCGATCATGGCGCATTTATCGTGCAAAGCCACTTTGGTGAAGCCTCCGATCTGGAGGCGTTGCAGGCCAATCCAGCCGGCGGGCGGGTCGGGCATATTGACTTCCTGCGCAACCGGCTGGAAAAAATCGGTTGGCGCAATCTTTCCGGTGAACATGGACACGCCGTGGATCTCAATTATCCCCACTCCTCGGTCGTGGCGGGTAATTTTCTTCATCGCATCGCGGGGTGGGGGTTGGCGGTTTTTGGCGGCAAGCCGAGCAGTGAGTCTCCGCAGATCGCCGCCCTGGACGCGCCGATGAGCCGACACCTGATTTTTCACAATCGTGTCGAAGACGTCCTTCTCAAATCCAATGACTGGGGCGGCATTGAGACTTGGCAGGGGGGCCCTTTCTATGTGTGGGCCAACTTGGTCATCAATCCGCGGGCCTTCAAAAATTGGACCTATATCCATGTGCAGCCGGATGGCATTCCCAGCTTCGGCCACGCTTACTACCTTGATGGCTCCTACAAGAACTACCTCTTTAATAACATTGCCATGGGGCGCAGCTCGGCTCTGGGCACCAAGGATGTCAACACCTCGGCCATTCAAGGCATTCTCGGCTTTGAGAATACCTTTCTGCACAACACGCTCTATCGCTTCGCCAACGGCACTCGGCAGCAGGCTCCCGATGCCTCCCGGCTGCGCTTCCTCGGGAACATTCTCCAAGACATCACGGCCTTCGACTTCCGCAATGCTGATCCGAATGACACCCCGCCGGATCCGAACGCCGAGCACTACATACAAGGTGGAGCCTTCAACTATCCCACGCTCGGCTATGCTGGAAATGTCTTTCACGAGACTGCCAACCGTTTTGTCTTCGAGGAAACCGGGGCCATCTACACCTCGCTGCGCGACTTTTCTGCAGCCTTGGAAAAAGTTCGCGCCCAGGCCTCGTCGGTAGGACGGGAAGTGGCCGATTCTCCGCTACGGGATCCGGCGCGCGGGGATTTCCGGCCAACGGACTCGCTTGACCTTGAAGAAAAAGGCTTGCGGGTTTTTGTGCCCTGGGGACTCCGGGGCGTGGTCGGGGAATGGGACTTCGTGCAGAACCAATCCGATCCGGCGCTGATCCTAGACACCCATTGGTATATGCACGGAGCCTACGGCAATCGGGAGCATTACCGCCTCACTCCGCGCTTTCCGCTCCGAGGAGTCAATATCACGGCGGGAGACTACGTCGCCGGACCTCTGGAAAATTGGGGCGATGGCCCCGGGGCCGTGCAACTCAACGGTCGCGATCAATATCTCGTCCTGCCCCATGCTGAGCTGGTCCCTTCCGGAGCCGTGAGTCCCGCTGCGAGCCGCACGGTCAATATCCAGCACGAGAATTTCTTGTTCGAACTTTATTTGCGCTCAGAAACCTCGGCGGGTTCCTTGGTGCGAAAAATGCCCAGTCAAGGCCCGGGCTACGCGTTGGAACTTTCCGCAGGCAGGCCGA
Organism: uncultured Chthoniobacteraceae bacterium; assembly: GCA_964595865.1. GTDB lineage: Bacteria > Verrucomicrobiota > Verrucomicrobiia > Chthoniobacterales > DYNR01 > CAZQRL01. The sequence goes on along the minus strand of CAZQRL010000001.1, from coordinate 72,609 downwards.
CCTTGCGGCTGCGTGATGCCGAGGGCCGGGAAATCATCGCGACCGCCGAGCGGCCCCTTGGCACCTCACAGTGGCACCACCTCTTGGTGGAAGCCGATCGTGCCCAAGGTATTCGTTTCTACTTGGATGGCGCCCTGGTGGGGCAAACACCGGGGCCGCTGCCCGCCGGAAGCCTGCAGAATACCGCTGATTTCCTCGTCGGGGGCGGGCCTGATTTGCCTGGCTTCTCTGGCACTTTGGAATTCTTCCGCGTCGCCCAAGGCACGCTCGCCGATGCCAATACGACGATTGAAGAACTCCACGCCTGGGAATTCGACGGCCCGCAATTCCGTGACTTCACCGGCAAATCCCGCAGCCAGTCCAACCCACCCGGTGCCTTGGTGCGGTAAGAAAAACTGTCTATCCGAGGGACAAAACCTGCAGGACTGCCACCTGCTCATCAAGTCCCACCTTCATCGGAACCCGGTCCGCATCATTCAGCGGTTCGGGCGCAGCGACCGTATGAGCAGCCGGAACTCGAAAGCGACCTCGAACTCGTCACCTGGCTGGTGATTACGGACGGAAAAACGGATTGGCGGGCATCCGTATGGCCGTATTTTTTCTTGAGGAAAACCACCTTAGACATCCCGGAGCCGCTCCATAAAAAGGCGAAAATCCGCGCCATCGAACAGGGGCAGACGCTCAAGCAGCTTGTGCTGACCTCGCTGGAGCGCGAGCGGAAAACCCCTCAAGCCGTCCAAGAGCCACCCGCCTCCCGTTGGGACAACCGCTAGCTCTTACCCGAATATGAGGCGGCCCTCCAATCCGGAGCACTTTCCGGCGGGAGGGACTCGTCGGTCATCCTTTCCGAAGACCGGGACCGGCGCGCAGATGCTTGAGGTTGATTTGAACCACCTTTTGCACCTCTACTCCACCGAGCCCGAGTATGACCAAGTGAAGGCACTCGCCGCAGCCTCTGGCCATGTCACCTCGGCGTGGCATGGCCGTGCCGAGTTCGCCAGCATGATTTTGCGCAGAGGCCGCGAGCATCCGACCGCGCGAGCGCATTGGCAGGCGGTGCATTGGCTATTTCTTTTGCAACACCGCGCCGGCACATTTAGCTGCTGGCTTTTACCGAGAGCGTGATCACGCGTCTCGAATCCACTCTTGCCGCCGCCCCGCTCTAGGGGCTTCGGGGACTTCACATCATCGGAGTATAAATCCCCCAACCACTTCGAACTTATTCGCGGGCTCACTAGCCTTTCGTCCTAATCCACGGGCACCCACCCCCCTCTGCGTCGCCCTCGATCAACTCTCCACCCTGGACCCATCCGCGTTATTAAAGGCAAAGCATGAAAGACTCACCAGAAGGCACGAAAAGCTAAACCGGAGATGGGGGCTATCATTGTGGATTGCCCCTATCAGCTTCAACGCGAATTTGGTCCTGGATTGCTGGAAACAGTCTATGAAGTGGTTCTCGCGAGGATGCTCACCAAGCAGGGCCTGAGGTTGTCGCGCCAGCGGGCCCTTCCCATCCAAAAGGGTGGATTCACTTTTGAGGAAGGGTTCCGTGCTGATTTACTTGTCGAGGACGTGGTATTGTTGGAGTCACTATTTATGCCACCGCGTTTGGAACGTCGTTTGGGGTTGATTCCGTTGTTGGCGGTTTCCGTGGGAGGAATCATTGGTTCGGCGTGGTTGTTTGCCCCGTTGTATGCAGCGCAGCTCGCGGGACCGGCGGCCATTTTTGCCTGGGGAATGGCTGCCGGAGTGGCGCTGCTGCTGGCCTTGGTTTATGCCGAGCTCGGAGCAGCCTTTCCGGTAGCCGGAGGGTTGGCGCGGTATTCCTATTTCTCCCACGGCAACATCCCGGGCTTCGTCGCCGGGATTTCCTGTTGGTTGGGGTATGTGGCCATCGCGCCGATTGAGGTGCAGGCCATGGTGCGCTACCTCGCCGATGCTTGGCCGACGCTCATGTCCGGCAGCGGCCAGGCGACCTTCTCCCCGCTCGGGACGGCGGTCGCAGCGGGGCTGTTGCTTCTGATCTCGGGGATCAATCTCATGGGAGTGAGTTGGTTTGGGGAATCGAACAAGTGGATCACGCTTTGGAAGGTGATTGTCCCGGTGAGTATCCCGATCGCTTTGCTGACGGTTTCCTGCAATCGGACGAATTTTTTTGCCCACGGTGGTTTTTTTCCTTCGGGCTGGGAGGGGGTCTTTGCTGCGGTGGCTACGGGGGGAGTGATGTTCGCCATGTTGGGATTCCGCGCCGCGATCGAAATGGCCGGGGAGGCAAAAAATCCCCAGCGGGATCTGCCGTTGGCGACCATCGGGTCCGTGCTTATCACGGCCACGTTTTACATCCTCATTCAAATTGGGTTTCTCGGCGCGCTTGAGCCTGAGAGTTTGAGCAAGGGGTGGTCGGGTTTAGCGAGCAAAGTGGCGGCAGGTCCCTTCGTCGAACTGGCTGCGGCTGCCGGACTGGGGTGGTTGGTGAAGATCATCTATCTTGATTCCTTGGTTTCCCCCGGTGGGAGTGGACTGGTCTTTTGTGCGGCTTCGGCGCGCCTTCCCTACGCGATGGCGCAAAATGGGCAGCTGCCGAGCGTCGTTGAATTGCTCAATCGCCGCGGGGTGCCTTGGCTGGCTCTGACGATTAACTTTGTCGTGGGGTTGGTCTTTCTTGCACCTTCGCAGACTTGGCAGACCATCGTGAGTTTTATCTCCTCCATTCAAATTCTTTCCCTCACTTTCGGTCCGCTGGCGCTTGTGGCCTTGCGCCGCAGTGCGCCGAATGTGCCGCGACCGTTCCGCCTTCCGGCTGCGGATTTCCTTTGCTTCCTGGCGTTTTTTGCCGCAAATGCGATAGTTTATTGGTGTGGATGGCAAACGAATCGGGTGAGCCTGGCTTTGGTGGCGACGGGAGCACTGCTTTTTGTGGTTGGAAAAAAGTTCTCCTCCCCGAGGGCTCCGTTCGATTTGGTCGGGGTGGTTTGGCTGTTACCGTACGGGCTGGGGTTGGCAATCATTTCGGCGCTGGGAAATTTCGGTGGGGGAAGTGGGATGATTCCGCGTGGGCTGGATCTGGCGGTGCTGGCAGGATTCAGCCTGGGCATTCTGATCCTCTCCCTGCGAACTGCCAACGCTCGCTTGCCGCGGGAGGTTTAATACGATCTTCTCAGTGGGAAATAGAGCCCAAGTAGCCTAAAGAAAAGCGTTTACAACTGGGAGGAATTTGCCGAACTTCCAATTCGTGGCTCCTCCTGTTGTCAGACTACGACGGCCCCTCCTGCGGCCGAGCCTTGCCCAACGTCCGCCGGTAAAATCTCAGCCGCGGACGAGTCCGGTGGCCTTGGCTTGGGCTTCAGCGAAACTTCGTCGCCTGGGAGAACCCGTGACGCCGGAGAATCTTGCGCGAATTTTAGCCGAGCAGGGTCGCAACCGGCAACCCCCGGAGTCAACTCTCCCGGTTTTGGAGCTGAAAGCGCAAGCGATCTCCGAAGAGCCACTCGATGTGCAAATACAAAACCTGCGGGCCGAGCTGGAGAAACACCGGGTCGCACTGCGGGAATCGCACCGTCAGGAGCTGGCTATGCGGGAGACGATTGATGCGCTGTCGCGGAAGCTGCGGTCCGCCGATAGTATCGAGCACGAGCTTTCAACTTTGAATCAGGAACTGGAGCGTTCCAAACAGCTCATCCAGGAGCTTTCCAACCGAGTGGAGGAGGGCCATGTTGAAGAACTGCTGCAGGAAGCAGAGCGCAGCTATTCGATCGAACAACGCCGTCTGTTGCAAGAAGCTGAAGCGCGCGAGCAGCAGCACCTTGCTCGCATCGCCGAGCTGCAGGCGGAATTGGCCGAGCGCCTCGGCACATCGGTTGGAGAGGGGGCGACATCGCAGACCCAGGAGTTGGTGCGGCTTCGCCAAGAGCTGGGCGACTGGAAATCCAAGGCCGAGGCCTGGCAAGCGCAGTGGCAAGCGGCACTAGAGAAAAATGCTGCCTTGGAAAAAACAGTGGCGCAGCTCACCGAGCAGATAAAGTCCCTTGCGGCGCTCGGAGACTGCAACGCGGAGCAGGTATCGGCTCTGGAAAAATCCCTGGCGGATTTGCGGGCGGAGAACGCCGCCCTGCAAGAGCGCCTACGGCTCTCTCAAGAGGCTGTGGCGCGGGCGGATGAACCGGCGGCACAGGAGGAGTTGCAAACACTGCGGCGACTCGTGCAACGATTGAGTGGCTTGGCGCGGATCCCGGAGACGAAGCACCGGAAAATTCTCCTCGAGACTTTGGAGCAGGAACTCGCCCGTTGTTTGCACCGCAAATCCGAGTTGTTGCAGCGTCACAGCGATATCTCTGATGCCGCGACAGCAGGTGCCAGCCAGCCAGATTTGCAGACCGAAAAGGGGCGTCTCGCAGTGTCGCTGGACTACCTGCAGGCCCGGATTGAAGCCTTCGAAGTTCTCATCGCCGAGTCTCTGGCTTTTCTCCGGCAGTCCGAAGAAGCCTCCACTGCTAGCTGACGAGGAAACCGACGATCAGAAAAAAAATCAGCAGCCAGAGGGCCGTCTGCAGGTTGCCGAAAGCGGCGGAGTTGGTTTGCGCATCGCCCCGGGCACTGCCCCATTTTTGTCGCCGCAGATCGCTGAAGGTCTGAATTTTAATGAAGGAGCCAACCCACTGCTGGAAAAGCAGCAGGGCCATGTCCCACGGGTGAGTTTTGTGTCCCTCGACGACCAAGCCAAGAAGATAGAGCGTTCGGGTGAGGAGGACCCAAATGCAAAAATACATCAGGATCACCGGGGAATAAGTGAAACATAGGATCAGGGTGCCAGTGGGCAGAAAGAGGCTGGTCCACATGGAGATGCGTTGGTCCACCAAAGCGACCCAGGCAAACCAGCCGACGGTATGCGGCCCGAGGGCGATGGCGCGGCCATTGTTGCGCAACATATTGCCAAACCAGCGGCGCATCTTGCCGATGCTTTCCGAGAGGGGCGTCGAGCTGGCATTTTCCAAGCTGTAAATGGTCGTGTCCGGGACGTAGAGCATGTCCCAGCCGTTTTTCAGCAGAGCATACCAAGTGCTTTTGTCGTCTCCGGTTTTGAACTGAATCCGCCCGTAGAGCCAGTCGTCCGTGAAATCACTTTCAACGCGTTCAATGAAATCGCGGGAGGTGGCGATGGAGGACCGCACCAGCGAGTAACGCCCGGTCAGGGTCAGCACTTTGAAGGAAAGGGAAGTGGAGCACATGTAGCGATTGCGCAGGGCAAAGCGCAGGTTATACCAGTTCCGATACCAATGAGGCCCCCGGGTAATCGCCACGCTGTTGGTGGTCAGCCCACCCATTCGTGGCAGCAGTCGGAAAAACGGCAGGCTGCGGGCCAGAGCCCCATCCCCCAGCAGAGTATCGCCATCCATGAGCACCACCACGCCGTCGTTGCAGCCCGGATTGTTGCGAGCCACCGCCCGCAGTGCGTAGGCCATTCCGGAGCGTTTGCCACTTTGCCGCATCAGGTGGATGGAGAGCCGGGGATTGGGGGGGAAATCCGCGAGAGCGGAGGTGGCGATGCGATCTTCCTCCTCGCTGCCGGTCGTGATGTAGAGCTGCACAAGGGAAGTAATTTTTGCGCACTCGCTGGTAACGGCGCGGAGCATTTCCACGGTGACCCAAGGAACTTCCTTGTAGGTCGGGATGATGAAAAAGACGCGCTCTGGATACGGGTTGGCGATCTGGTCGGCTTGGCGGCGCAGTCGAGGGAAGGCCCAGAAGCGGTAGATGTAGGAACGAACAATGTTGATCAGCAGCCAGGAATACCGCACGACTCCGATGAATCCGATAACGAGGAGGCGATTGTCATATTTTTTTGGATCGTGCAGAAGGGTGAGAAGGCCCCACAGCAAGGCGACCAAAGCCCCATAGACCAGGGTGAGCTGCAGGCCGGAAAAGAGCAGGGCTTTAAAGTCCGGCTTGGGCGGGATTTGCAGGCGGGAGGGCTGAGAAGCCTTCGGCAGGGAAGAGCCGCCAAGAGCTCCCAGGCTGACTTGGGCGGTGGCGCTCAAGGCTGGGTATCCGGGGCCTGGGAGCCGGAGGCCGGCATGATGCGCGGATCGAAGCGTTGCAAGAGCTGCATCTCGTAAGTGAAGTTGCCCTTCTTGACGGCCTCCAGATTGGCCTCCAGCAGACCGATGGTGTCATTCACGCGGGCCTGCTCGATTTCCAGCAGGCGCAGATCTTGTCGCAGGAGGTCGAGAGTATTTTGCGGAAAAGCAGAGGCACTTCCGGCCATCTCGGCGCGGGCGACGATTTTTTCCAAGGTTTCGCGACGGGTCGAGACGGAGGCATACGCGAAGCGGGCCTGGGCCAGTCGGGCCTCGGCAACGCGCACGAATTTACTCCGATCTTCCTCGCTCTGGGGCGAGGTGCGGCTGCTCAGGGCGAGGTCATTGAGGACTTCGCTCAAGTAGGGTGCCTGCTTGAGCCGAGTGTCGGTTTCGTAGCCGGAAAAAACCGCCTCCTCGAGCAGGAAATCCCCTTTCCGAATCATCTCCAGATTGGTTTCGAGGACCCCGAGATGGACGCGTGCCATTTCGCGCTCGGTTTTCAGTTGCTCCAAGCCGACTTCCAGGGCGCGACGCTGTTCGGCACGCAGGGGGGTGATTCCTCCGGGGGCGCCGCGCTCGAGAAATTCCTCCACAGCGGCGATCTTTTGGTCGAGATCCTGAATCCCCAGGCGGGCGGCCTCGACTCTTCCGGCAGCAACGGCTTCCAGGTGATCTTGCTTGGTAAATTTGCGCATGATCCCCGCGCCAACCATCGGCAACACAAAGTAGCCCAAAATCGCCACGACCAAGACCAACGCGCCGATGAGCACCGCGTGGCGCATGGGGAGGCGGATTCCCATGGGTAGCACCAGCTCGCGGGCGGTTTTGGCATCCTCCTTGGGCGGAGGCACCGCTGCCACGACGTGTTGAGTGATTTTTCCCGCTGCGTCTAATTCCGACATCAGCACCATCTCGCCGCGCAACATGATTTCCGCAAAGAAGCGTAGGATGGCTTGTTCGCGGCTGGGGAGATCCACGAATTGGCAAGCCCAACCCTCGGCGGTAGCTCGCAGGGGCTTGAGCTGCACCGGAAGCGAGTAAATCCCATCCGAACACGGCAGCAGCAACTCGGCAAATTCCACCACGTTTTGCTGCAGGAGCGTTCGGTCCAAAGCGGCTAGCACTCCGCCTTCCGACCAATTCACCAAAGGATAAACTTGTCCCCGCAGGCTCATGGTGAGGGGAAAAGTGAATCGGCGGTGCATCCGCGCGCAGTGCAATTCCTTGCGGATGTGCATAAGGCCTAATTTTGCTCCTGGGTTGGGGTTTGTAAAGCGTCGCTTGATTCCGATTCCGATAGTCCGGCACTCTGGCGTTGGGCTTGGTAAAGCGAGGCCGGGTGAAGCATCTCGCCCTGGCCGAGCCAATCCGTGCGGTCTGGCTTTTGCAGGAAAACTGGCGAGTTGCCGCTGGAAAAAAACGCCCCCAACCGCACTTGGGAACGCGGGCCGCTTGTGCCAACAATCAGGCCGCTCCCACCTTGTTCGGAGGCCACCACCCAATCGCCGAGTTGCCGTTGGCCCTCCAACCCGACTGGCCAATCTGGCTCGCCTTCACCGCGCACGTTCCAGAAAATGCTGCCCCAAGCGGTAACCCCGTGGAGAATGGTCGCGCCGAAGGGCCGATAAACTGCAGCAAAAAAACTGCGATCCGCCACGCATTGATCAATCAGATTCTGATGGCTGAACCAGCGGTGATGGTCGCTGCCATAACCAGAGGCAAATTCCGCCCCTGAGCTACCAACGTAGCGGCCGGTTTGTGAGTCCCGGCAGCGATGCAGGACATTGCCGTGCGTTCCAGCGGCGGCGAAAGAAAAGCCGTGGCGGGAAAAGGTCGCGCTGCAGCCTAGCAGGAGGCAATCGGAGGAGTTGACAAGGGAAAACAGATAACCGTTTCCGCCCTCCCCACCGTATTGCGGGTGGGAAAGACGCACCTCTTGGAGAGTCACCGATCGGCTATCGCGCAGCTCGATGCCATTGCTGGCCAAATGGGAACCATGGGTATTGTCGGTCGGGCGGAAGCTGGCGACGCCCCGCACCCAGGCATGCGCCACTCCGAGAAACTGAATGGCCCGGGCGCGGTTGACCCGTGCCGCTCCGCTCCCCGGTTGATCGGCATCCTTGTCGCCCCAACCCTGCGGGATGGTTTGTTCGCAATTAGCCAGAGAGAAATTTTCCAGGCCGACCTCTTGTACTGGGGGTTGGAGCCGGAAAAGCAGAGGGTTGCCGCGATAGACTGCGGTCGGAATTGGCAAGTCCAAAAGGACGGTGCTGCTTTCCGGATGGAGGTCCGTGATTTGTCGGATGGCCGACGGACCGAGTGGAGCGGTGGAGGGATTGTGCCACGAAGGGTCGCCGAACTCTTCCAACCATTGCCGATGTAAGAGCTGTTGCACGGCAACCCAATCGCCTATTTGGAGTTTGGGAAAAAATTCTCCAGGCACCCGCAGACGATCCGGCGCCAAAATGGCCACTTCCACCGGATCCGACTGCGGCATTTTTTTCAATCCCCGACCGACTTGCACCATGGCTTTGCCAGCCGGTTCCGCAGTCGCATCAAGCAGGAAGGTCTTGCCGGGTCCGGCTCCACGCAAAACCACTCCGTCGCGCACCAAGCGCAAGCTGGCTTTCCGATCCTTCGGACATTCCAGCCGATACACTCCCGCGGGGAGAAAAACCACCCCACCGCCTGGCCCAAGATCGTCAATCGCGCGCTGGATCGCCGAGGTGGAATCCTTTTGGCCGCTGGGGTCGGCGGTGTAGGGAGGCGCGGTGACATCCACGATTTTTTGCGAGGTCTCCGAGGGGAGGGGACTGCCAGCGCGATAGCCCGCCCGCGAGAAATCGGGGAGGGTGGTGAGCAGTTCAGCCAACCAAGCTGGTGGGGATGATGCAGTGGCGGTGGCAACCTCGACTGCTGCCATGAGTCCTCCTAGGATCAGGGTGCGAAAAATTTGCCCGCCAGGTCTCATGGAGTCTGCGCGGCGCTGGGGACGCCTTCGAGCAGTCGCCCCCAATTCGTGCGCTCAGCCATTTGCCGACGGGTCTCCGGCGAGAGCACTCCGGCACTGTCGCGGATTTCCCAGCCTCCACCAAGCGCGCGGTAAAGGGAAACCACGGCAATAAGAACCTCCCCGCGCGTCACGGCCAGAGCGTCCTGATTGAGAATCCGCGACTGTTCCGCTGTAAGCACGGTGGTGTAATTCGTCACTCCCGCCTCGTATTGTGCGGTGGCGAGACGCACGGCGGCGTTGCCGTTTTCCACTGCTTTTTGCAAGTGGGCCAGTCGGTTGCGGCTTTGCACGTAGGCGGAAATGGCGTCCTCCACTTCTTTCTGCGCCCGCAGCACGGTATTCTGGTAATGCAGGATCGCCTGTTGGAACTTGGCATCTTCGACTCGCACCTGGTTGACAATGCGACCGTAATTCAAGATCGGCACCACCAGCGACCCGGCGGCATCGGCCACACTTTGCTGCCAGTTGAAAATCTTCGAGAGCGAAGTGTAATTTTGCCCCGTGCCATAGCCGAATGAACCCGTGAGAGAGAAGGAAGGCAGCAGTTCAGCGAAAGCTACGCCGATGCGTGCGGATTGGGATGCCGCTTCCAAACCTGCTTGGCGCACGTCAGGTCGCCGGCGGAGCAAGTCGCGCGGCAGGCCGACATCAATATGACTTGGCGGAGCAGGCAGACCGCCCCCACGCGCGAAGCGCGTGCGGGTCTCCTGTGGAGTTTCCCCCAAGAGGAGGGCCAGGCCATTGAGCTGTCTATCCATGGCGTCCTGTAGGAGCGGAATCGAGGCCTCGGTGCCGGAGAGTTGGGTCGTGGCCTGTGCGAGGTCCAATCCCTGCACCTGCCCGGCCTCCAGGCGGGCCTGGGCCATCTCAACATTGCGTTGCAGCAATCGGACGTTTTCCCGCGCGATGCGCAACCGTTCCTGCGCCACCCGGATGTTGATGTAGGTATTCACGACATCGGCGATGAGGCTGACCAAGGCCGAATCGTATGCCGCGATGCTGGAAAGGAAACGGGCGCGATCGGACTGAATCTGGCGGCGGTATTTTCCCCAGAAATCAATCTCCCAAGTCGCGGAGAGAATCGCCTGGCTGGCGAAGATGTTTTGATTTCCCAGGAAAGAAATCGGGCCATCGGAGTCCGAGGGAGAATACCTTCCAGCGGTCAACGAGAGATCTTGCTGCTGGGGGAAAAGTTTGCCAACGGCATGGTTTAGCTCGGCGCGCGCGGAGAAGATGCGGGTGCCTGCAGCCTGCAGGTCGGGGTTGTTGCGGTAGGCTTGCTCGACCAAAGAATTGAGCAGCGGATCGCGGAACTGCCGCCACCATTGCACCTCCACGGCAGAAACCTCGCGGTCGCTACCTCCGGAAAACTGCCGCCATTTGCCTTGGATGCGAGCCTCGGGTTGCACGAAGTCTGGACCGACCATGCAGGAGGAAAGGCCGAGGGCCAGGGGAATGGTGAGCAGCCGCAGCCGGCGGGGTGGGGTTCCGAAGGTGGGTTTCAAGGGTCGAAAAAGCACTAGCAAAAGCCTTGGTGGCTGTCCACGGCGCAGACGTGAGTCCAAACCCACTGGAGAATGGGCGTTGCAATTTTCTCCTGAGCACGGAAGGTGCCAGGATGAAATTGGTCATGGCAATCTGGGTGGGGCTCTTCGTGGGAGCCGGTCTTGCCGCGCAGGCGCAGAATCGTGGTCCCGCGGGGCCTCTTCCGGTGAGCGTCGCCGAGGCAAAAAGGGTCGAGCTCACCGATCGGATCGAAGCCCTGGGAACCCTGCGCGCCAACGAATCGGTGGAAGTCATGGCCACGGAAAGCGAGCGTGTGGTGGAGTTGGGCTTTGAGGACGGGGATCGTGTGACGCAAGGGCAAATGCTAGTGCGCCTGGAGGCTTACGAGGAGGAAGCACTGTGCAATGAAGCCGTCTCCACCGCCAACGAAGCCCGACGGCAATATGACCGCGTGGCCCAGTTGGCCCAGCGCGGGGCTGCCTCCGTGGCCCAACTCGATGAGGCGCGGCGGAATTATGAGACGGCCCATGCCCGTAAAGTCGCGTTGGAATCCCGTCTCGCCCGGCTAACCATCACGGCGCCTTTTGCAGGGGTGGTGGGGCTGCGCAATATCAGCCTCGGTGCCCTGGTGCGTCCGGGGGATTTGATCACGACGCTGGACGACGATAGCAAGATGCTCCTCGACTTTTCCGTTCCGAGTAATTTTCTCCCGGCTCTGCAGCCCGGCACTCCGCTGGAAGCTACCGCTCCCGGTTTTGTCGGGAAAAAGTTCCAGGGCACGATTCGCAGTGTGGCCAGCCGCATCGATCCAGTCACGCGCACGGTGCAAGTGCGTGCGGAATTGCCCAACCCTGAGCGGCTGCTGAAACCAGGGATGCTGATGAAAGTCGAACTCCTTGGGCGCCCACGACTGGCCTGTGTGGTCCCGGAGGGCGCTCTGTTGCCGCAGGGGCGCGGCAACGCGGTTTTTGTCATTGTGGATAGTGCGGATGCCTCGCGGGCGGAGCGCCGAGAGGTGCAGACCGGCGCCCGTCGGCAGGGCTGGGTGGAAATTTTACAGGGCGTCGAAGCCGGAGAACGGGTGGTGGTGGATGGGGGCTTCCGCCTCAGCCCGGGAGCGGTCGTCAAGGTCAACGATCGCCCCGGTAAGGCGGTGGAGTCTGTGCCAGCCTCCTGAAGCGCAAACCGCGATTATTTGCCCGTGCTGCTTTCTGATCTTTCCATCAAGCGCCCGGTTTTTGCTTCGGTCCTAGCGTTGCTTCTCGTGGCCTTTGGCCTTCTGGCCTTTTGGCAGCTGCCTCTGCGGGAGTTTCCGGATATTGACCCGCCGGTGGTTTCCATCGAGACCACCTATCGGGGAGCTGCGGCGAATGTGGTCGAGACCCGCATCACCGAAGTCATCGAACAGCGGATCGCCGGTGTCGAAGGCATAGATTTTATCCAATCCACAAGCGAAAATGGGCGCTCCGTGATTTCGGTAACCTTTCGCTCTGGAAGGGACATTGATGCGGCTACGAATGACATCAGGGATCGGGTCGGGGCGATCTTGGGAGATTTGCCCGAGGAGGCGGATCCCCCCGAGGTGCAGAAGGTGGATGCCAATGATGATGTCATTCTCTGGCTCAACTTGGTGAGCGATCGTCTCACGGTCCCGGAGCTGAGTGATTATGCCCGGCGCTATTTGGTGGACCGTTTTTCGGTATTGGATGGGGTTTCGCGGGTTATGATCGGCGGTGAGCAAGCCTATGCGATGCGTATCTGGGTGGACCGTTTGGCTTTGGCCGCGCGGGGGTTAACCGTGGCCGATATCGAAGCTGCCCTGCGGTCGGAAAATATTGAATTGCCCGCTGGAAGTATCGAGTCCGTAGATCGGGAATTTACGGTGCGCACGGAGCGCGCCTTCGCCACACCGGAGGATTTCGCCCGCCTAGTTTTGCAGCGTGGAGAAGATGGGTATCTGGTGCGCTTAGGAGAGGTGGCTCGAGTGGAGAAAGCCCCCGAAGAGACGCGGCGGGTTTTTCGTGGCAACGGTGTGCCCATGATCGGTCTCGGGATTATCAAGCAATCCACCGCAAATACAATTGAGGTCGCCCGTGCGGCCAAGGCGGAAGCCCGCAAGATCAATCCCACCCTGCCAGAGGGAATGCAAATCCGTGAAAGCTACGACACCTCTGTGTTCGTGGAAGGGGCCATTCGTGAAGTTTATTTCACGCTCTTCCTGGCCATCGGTCTCGTGATCCTCGTGATCTATCTCTTCCTCGGCAGCGCCCGGGCGACGTTGGTGCCTGCGGTGACGGTGCCAGTGTCTCTCATCAGCACCTTCCTCGCGCTGTATTTGCTCGGGTTTTCAATCAATCTGCTCACGCTGCTGGCGTTGGTGCTGGCGATCGGCATTGTTGTGGACGATGCGATCGTGGTCCTGGAAAACATCGTGCGCCGCATGCAAGAGGAGGGAGAGACGCCTCTGGTGGCGGCGTATCGTGGCACCCGGCAGGTGGGTTTTGCGGTAGTGGCGACGACCTTGGTTTTGGTGGCGGTGTTTGTGCCGATCGCTTTTCTCAAGGGGGACCTCGGGCGGCTTTTCTCCGAGTTTGCTTTAACGATTTCGGCGGCGGTGGCCTTCTCCAGCCTGATGGCCTTGAGCTTGTCACCGATGGTGGCTTCCAAAGTGCTTCGACCGAAATCCCGGCACAATCTGCTCACCCGCTGGATGGACCGCGCCTTCCTCGCCGGTCAAAGCTTCTACAGTCGCTGTCTGCGGGCAGTCTTGCGTTTCCGCTGGGTAGCGGTGGCGGTTTTTTTTGCCCTGGTGGCAGCGGCGGTCTGGCTCTACGAGCAGATTCCCTCCGAATACACGCCGCGCGAAGATCGCGGAGCCTTCTTTGTCCTGGTCAATGGTCCCGAAGGAGCGACGCATGACTACATGGTCTCCTACATGGATGAGATCGAACGGCGTTTGCTGCCCTACATTGAGGCTGGAGAGGCGCTGCGGCTTCTGGTGCGCACGCCTCGCGGAATGGGGGGCGCCCAAGCCTTCAATACTGGGATGGTGGTGTTTGTCCTTACCGACTGGGCGCAACGCCGACCTGCTTGGCCGATCATGGATGAAGTGCGCCGCAAGTTGGCCGACTTGCCTGGGGTGACGGCTTTCCCGGTGATGCGTCAGGGCTTTGGGGCTCGCGTGCAAAAGCCGGTGCAGTTTGTCCTCGGAGGGGGCTCATACGAGGAGTTGGCGGAGTGGCGGGATATTTTGCTGGCCAAGATTGCGGAGAACAACCCGGGGCTTGAAGGAATTGATTGGGACTACAAAGAGACGCGTCCGCAAGTGCGGGTGAAGATAGATTATGATCGAGCGGCGGAGTTGGGAGTTACTGTCGGAAATATCGGCCGGACGCTGGAAACGTTGTTGGGCTCCCGACCGGTAACGACCTACATCGAAAACGGGGAAGAATATGATGTGATTCTGGAGGGCGAGCGGGATCGTCAACGCACCCCCGCAAGTCTGGAGAACATCTACGTGCGTTCAGCACGCAGCGGACAGCTCCTGCCTCTGGCAACCTTTGTGAGTTACGAGGAATTTGCCGACTCCACCGCGCTCAACCGCTACAATCGGATGCGCTCGATCACCCTTGAGGCCAATCTGCGCGAGGGCTACCCCCTCGGCGAAGCGTTGCGCTACCTCGAGGGATTGGCAAAAGAATACCTGCCGGAAACCGCCCGACTGGATACCAAAGGTCAATCGCGGGAATTCCTCCAATCCGGCGAATCTATGCTCTTTGTCTTCCTGCTCGGCCTGGTGGTGGTCTTCCTGGTTTTGGCAGCCCAATTTGAAAGCTACCTGCATCCCTTGGTGATCATGCTTACCGTGCCGCTGGCCATCGCCGGAGGTTTGTTGGGACTGTATCTCACGGGTGGCACGCTCAACCTTTACAGCCAGATCGGGCTCATTATTTTAGTGGGGATCGCGGCCAAGAATGGCATTTTGATTGTGGAATTTACCAACCAACTGCGCGATGCCGGGTGGGAGTTCCAAGCCGCTTTGGAAGAAGCCGCGCGCGTGCGGCTGCGACCAATTGTCATGACTGGCATCACCACTGCGGCCAGCGCCGTGCCTTTAATTTATGCCTTCGGCGCCGGGGCGGAAACGCGCATGGTTATTGGCGTCGTAGTCTTGGGTGGGGTTTTGCTGGCCACTTTTTTCACGCTTTTTCTGGTGCCGGTGGGTTATCTTTTGCTGGCACGCCATACTGGGTCTCCCGGACGCGTGGCCCGGCAGTTGCGCGAGGAGTCGCGCAAAAAGCGGTAGAATTGCATGCCGAGCTGGTTTGATGCCCATTGTCATTGGCAGGACGAACGCCTTGCCGAGGCTTGGCCGGAAATTCGTGCGCGCTTGCTCTTTCTCGAAGTCTGCGGGGCTATTGTCAATGGAACCTCTCCCGCCGATTGGTCTGCGGTGGCCCAACGGGTTGCGGAGTATCCGGGCGCACGGGCGGCCTACGGAGTGCATCCGTGGTGGGTGGGGGAGTTGCCGGACGATTGGCAGCAAACCTTGCTGGGCTACTGGGATTGTGGCGGGCTGATTGGGGAGATCGGTTTGGACCTTTGGAAGAATCGGGAAAATCTCCCGCAGCAAAAGGAGGTCTTCCTTTGGCAGTGGCGCAAGGCCGTGCAGCGAAACTCTCCGGCTTCCGTGCATTGCTTGCGGGCCTGGCCAGAGCTCCGGCGAGTGATCCAGCTGGAGTCCGCGCCAGCTTGCGGCTTCCTGCTGCACGCCTACGGCGGGCCTTCCGAGGACATTCCTTTCTGGGTTGAGGCCGGGGCTTTCTTTTCCTTTTCCAGTGGATTTCTCGGCCGCAATAAACTTGCCAAAGCCCAGGCGTTCCGCTGGGTGCCACCCGAACGCTTGCTGCTGGAAAGCGATGCGCCGGCGATGGCTCCACCTCCCGAGTTTTCCTTGCAAGAGCTCCCGCGCACTGCGGAGGCAGAACGGTTGAACCACCCGGTCAATCTCGTTGCAGCCGGGCTCGCCTTGGCTGATTTGCTCGAGTGGCCGGTGGACAGAGTGGCGGAGGTCACCACCGCAAATGCCTTAAGGCTTTTTGCGCCAGGCTGAGTGCCGTGCCAATTCGCGTTCCAAAAGCAGGCGGGTCCCTTGGGAGCAGGGGGTAAACTCAACGCGTGGGAAGGCTTGTTGCATCAGGAACACACCCAAACCGCCGGGGCGGAAATCTGTGAGCTCGCGGCTGCGAATTTTTGCCGGATTGCACGGAGTGCCGAAGTCGCGCAGGGTCACGCGCAGGCGCGAAGCGAGCCGATCCAGTTGCACCTGGAGCTTGCCCGGGCGACCGTGGTAAGCGTGCCGCAGGACATTGGCGCAGGCCTCATCAATCGCCAGCACAATCAGCCCCAAATCCTCCGGCGCAAGATTTTCCGCCGCGAGAAACTCCTCCACTGCGCGGCGCACACTGCAGAATTTTCCCGGATGGCAAATGAAGGTCAGGCGTTTGCGGCGCGGCATACGCTGAGGATGGTGAGGTCATCAGCCGGAGGATGGCTGCCGCGGAAAGCGGCTTCGGCGGTGGTGAGGAAGCGTGCGGGATGACAGCGTTGGGCGGCGGGGAGTTTGGCCAGGTATTCCGCGAGGTGATCGCCAAAATAATCCTCGGCGGCCGCGCTGCGGGATTCAATAAGCCCATCCGTAAAGGCCAGGAGGGTGTCACCAGGGACAAAAGGGCGGGAAATAGGGCGGTAAGTGACTTCGGGAAGAATACCCAGGGGCAATCCCGGAGGCATTTTTAATTCCGCCTGGTTCCCATCCGCAGTCAGGAACCACGGTGCGCAATGCCCGGCGCTCGCTAACTCAAGGCGATTGCGCGCCGGGCGCACTCGCCCCAGAAGCAATGTGACAAACATCCCGCGAATAGATTGCTTGGCCAGAACATGATTGAGTCGGGCCAGGGCGCAGGCCGGGCTGCGGTTGTCCCGAAAAACAAAACCCAACGCCGAAGTCACCTGGGCCATCCAAAGAGCTGCCGAGATGCCTTTGCCGGACACATCTCCGATCGCAAATTGTAAGTCCCCCGTGGAGGATTCTTGGGCATAATAGAAGTCTCCTCCCACTTCCAACGCCGGTTGATTCACTGCTTCGACCTGGCAGCTGGTCAACTCCTTAGGGATGGCTTTGGCCAGCAGCGATTGTTGAATTTCAGCCGCGATTTGCAGATCCCGCCGCAACAGCTCCTCTGCTTGGCGGGCTTGCATGCCACGGATTTTTTCCAGCGCGGTCGCGATCAGGGAAGAATAGCCCACCATGGCCTCCAAGTCTGCAGAATCGAAGGCCTCCTTTTCGATGGGGTTGAGCACCTGTAGCACCGCAATGCAGCGGCCTGCATGCACTAGGGGACTGCACAAAATGGAGCGGGTCTGAAATCCGGTGCGCCGATCTCCTTCGCGGTAGAAACGCGGATCGGCATAAGCATCGGGAATCAGCACGGGCACCTGCTGCTGCCAAACCCAACCCGCTACTCCCTGGCCCTCGGGAACTTTCAAGCCCGGACGGTCCACACCTTCCCGTGTCATGGCAATGACCAGCTCCAGACCTTGCTCAGTGGGGAAAAAAAGCGAAGCGGCCTCGGCTTGCAGCACATCGCGGGCGACCTCGAGCACGGCTTCAAGCATAGCATCGTAATCCGTGATCGAGTTGATGAGCGTGCTCACACGCACCAAGCCCTGGTAGATGGCCAGGCGGCATCCCAGTTCTTCAACTTGTCGAGACGCGGGCATAAAAGGGGGATCAGGAGGAGTGGCCCATCCGCAGGGCCTGGCGGAGGATTTGCAGCGGGTGCAGAGCGGTTCTGCCCGTTGCATCATGGATTTGATGGCGACAGCTGGTGCCGGGGGCCGCGATGAGATCCACAGGTTCGGCAGCGCGCACACGTGGGAAAAGCACGAGCTCGCCAATCTTTTGGGCGAGCTCGTAATGCTCTGCCTCGTAGCCAAAGGAGCCGGCCATTCCGCAGCAGCCCGAGGGAATGAAGCGAACATCGCAGCCGGCCAAGACTTCCAACAACTGGGCCATCGGCGAGACCGATGCCAAGGCTTTTTGTTGGCAGTGACCGTGGAGGTGCACGATACGCCGCAGCGGCAGAAAGGCGGAGGCAGAAATGCGTCCCGCATCGAGTTCTGCCGCGAGAAATTCTTCGACCAGGAGGCAATTTGCAGCGAGTTCGCGGGCTTGCCGCTGAGCCTCTCCGCGCAGAAGATCGGGGTATTCGTCGCGGAAGGTGAGGATGGCTGAAGGTTCGATCCCGAGGAGAGGAGTCTCGGCGGAAACGATCGGGTGCAGCAACTCGACATTGCGGGCGGCGAAGCGACGTGCCCGACGGAGCAGGCCTTTGGAGAGGGACGCCCGACCGCTTTCAACATGTCCAGGCACCGCCACCTCGTAGCCTAGCCCCAACAAAAGCTCCACTGCAGCCTGTCCGACCGCGACATCGTTGTAGTTGGTAAATTCATCGCAAAACAAATAGACCTTCCGCGGAGCCGAAACTTTCGGCAGCCGGGCAATCCATCGCTGGAGCGTGACTGGCCCCAGGAGCGGGATGGTGCGCTCGGGATGGAATCCAACTGCCCGGTTGGCCAAGCGCCGAAGGGCCGGAGTGCCGAAAACAAAATTCCAGGCCCAGGGAGCTTTCGCAGCCAGAGCCGCGCTCTCGGCGAAGCGGGCAATCATTTGCGCCCGCAGCGGCGTGCCTTTGGTATCGTAGTAATGCTGCAGGAACTCAGCCTTGAGCTTGGCCACATCTACGTTCGAGGGACATTCGGATTTGCAGCCTTTGCAAGATAGGCAAAGATCCATGACTTCTTTGATCTCTTCGCTGGCGAAAGGCTGGCGCGGATCCGGAGGATGCGTGAGGAGATGTCGCAGGATGTTCGCACGGGCGCGAGTGGTGTCTTTCTCCTCGCGAGTAGCCATATAGCTGGGGCACATGGTGCCGCCCGACAGATGGGTCTTGCGGCAATCTCCAGATCCATTGCACTTTTCCGCCGCCCGCAGAATCCCCAGCACATCAGAAAAATCAAAAATCGTTTCGTAATCGGGAGTCGGGTGCCCGGGGCCGTAGCGATGGAATGCATCCATCGGCGGGGTGTCAATGATCTTGCCCGGATTGAAAATATGGGCCGGATCAAAGAGCTCTTTGACCTGCCGCATCAGCTCATAGCAGCGCTCTCCGACCATGAAGCGGATAAACTCGCCCCGCAGCCGACCATCCCCGTGCTCGCCGCTGAGCGAGCCACGGTATTTTTTCACCAAGGCAGCAATATCCTCTGCGATCGCCCGGAACATCCGGTGCCCTGCTTCGGTCTTGAGGTTGATGAGCGGTCTGGTATGCAATTCGCCGGAGCCAGCGTGGGCATAATACACGCACTCGATGCCGTATTTTTCCCGCATCAAGTTATCGAACTCGGCGATGTATTCGGGGAGGTCCTGCACATCTACGGCGGTGTCTTCGACCACCTCTGCCGGACGGGTATCGCCGACCACATTCGTCATGATTCCCTGGCCGGCCCGACGCAGCTCCCAAATACGATTGACCTCCGCGCCCTCCAGCACGGGAAAATGATACCCCAGTCCAGCCGTGCGCAGGTCGGCAACGAGCCCGGCAAAATCCTCCCGGGCCTGAGCTGGATCCGGACGCCGTAATTCGATGACCAGAATCGCCCCCGGGTCTCCCTCGACAAAAAAGCGGTTGTTGCGTTGCTGGAGATTTTTTTTCGTGCAGTCCAGAATGTGACGGTCAATAAGTTCGCAAGCCGTGGGGTGGTAGCGCAGGGCGATGAGGTTGGCGTGCAGGGACTCCTCTACCGAGCGGAAATGGGCGCAGAGAACGGCAGGAGGCGGAGGCAAGGGCTCGCAATGGAGTTCGAATTCCACTCCGAAGAAAAGCGTGCCCTCCGAGCCGGCGATGAGCTGGCAAATATTGAAGGGGCGAGGGGACTCCGGATCAAAAACGCGGGCATCCATCAGCAAATCGAGGGCATAGCCGGTGTTTCGGCGAGTGATGGATTTTTTTGGAAATCCCTCGGTGATGGCCTGTCGATTGGCCGGATCTGAGAGCATGGCCCGCAGATGCTGGTAAATGCGGGTTTCCAGGGTGTCGGGTC
The DNA here is from genome assembly GCA_964595865.1 of uncultured Chthoniobacteraceae bacterium. Classification (GTDB taxonomy): domain Bacteria; phylum Verrucomicrobiota; class Verrucomicrobiia; order Chthoniobacterales; family DYNR01; genus CAZQRL01. The sequence continues at coordinate 52,848 of CAZQRL010000001.1, read as the reverse complement.
CGGCGCATTTGGCCGCAAATTCCTTTTCGTCGAGTGGACCAAAAGTCACTTCACTGCCATCGCTGAGAAATCCCCGGGCGGAGATGAGGTGCTGTCGGGTGCTGCCATAGACGACCGAATTGGAGCCGCAAGAGTTGTTGCCAACCATTCCGCCGATCATCGCGCGGTTGGCGGTCGAAGTCTCTGGTGCGAAGAGCAAGCCGTGGGTGCTTAGGGCGAGATTCAGGTCGTTGCGGATCACCCCGGGCTGAACGCGCACGCGGCGAGCCGCTGCATCAAGGTGGAGGATTTGGTTCAGGTGCCGACCGATGTCCACGACCAGTCCCGGCCCGACCACTTGGCCAGCCAGCGAAGTCCCAGCAGCGCGGGGAATGAGCCCCAAGCGATGGCGCCGGGCGAAGAGAATGATCTCCCGGACATCCTGCTCCGAGGCCGGTAGGGCGACTCCGAGCGGCTCTTCCTGAAACTCCGAGGCATCGGTAGCATATAGCTTGCGCGAGACCGAATCGAGCCGCAGTTCCCCTCGTAGCCGCTGGGAGAGTTCTGCCCAGCTCTCCGCTAGGATGGGCTGGAAAGCGGAGGAAGTTTTCAAGAAAGATTTTGGTTGCGTTCGCGATTCAGCCAGACTTTAGCAGCGGATTTCATGCGGGTGAGGATGTAATAGACGGTCTGGCTGCGGACACGCACCAACTGGCTGCCAACGATCTTGGGAACAAAATCCGCCGGCACTTCCAGAACTTCTTCAATCGTGATGCCCTCGAAGGCCTTGCAAAGGATGCTGGTCATGGCGCGGGTGAGGGTCTGCACTTGGGGACCGAGTGTGACCCGGAAATGCACCCGCCGTTCGGTATCCACGCGCAAAAAAACTCCCACCGTATCGGTGCATTCCTCGTCCTTGCGCACATCCTCGAGATCGAAGACCTCTCCTGGTGCAGGAGCTTGCCGGCTGCTTTGATCGGCGTAGAGGATCAGGGTCTCCCGGCGAGTGACCTCATCAAGATCGGCAAAGAGAGCGAGAATTTTTTCCAGACCGGGCGGATACATGGGCGCACTCACGTTTCCCGCTCAATGGGAGCCCGCACGCGATTACCCCATTCGGTCCATGACCCATCATAGTTGCGCACTTTACTAAAGCCGAGAAGCTGGGTGAGGACGAACCAAGTATGGCTGGAGCGCTCACCAATGCGGCAATAGGCAATGATATCATCTCCCTCTTTGAGACCGATTTCGTCCTGATAGATCTCGCGCAATTTTTCCACTGGGAGGAAGGTGCCATCTTCAGCCACCGCTCGCTTCCAAGGCACGCTGCGAGCCCCAGGCACGTGCCCGCCCCGCAGCACTCCCTCCTGCGGATATTCTGGCATGTGGGTGATCTCTCCGCGAAATTCTCCCGGTGAACGCACATCCACCAAAGGCCGGCCCGCCTGGCTGTGAGCCAGCGTATCTTCAAAAAAGGCGCGGATTTCCGCATCCCGGCGGCGGGAGGGCACGGGGTAGGATTGCTGCGGAAAAGAAGGCAATTCGCGGGTCAGGGGGCGTCCCTCGGCGATCCATTTGTCGCGCCCGCCATTCATAATCTTGCATTTGCTGTGTCCAAAAAGCTGGAAAACCCAGAAAGCGTAGCAGGCCCACCAATTTGCTTTATCCCCGTAGAAAATGACCGTGGTCTCGGGAGAGATGCCATGGCGGGCACAAAGGCGGGCAAAGGCCTCTGGGCTGATGTAGTCGCGGATGGTTTGATCCTGCAGATCGGTCGTCCAGTCAATGTGAACCGCACCGGCGATATGCCCGGTGCTGTAGAGCAAAATATCCTCGTTGCTCTCGACCAGACGGTATCCTTCCTGGGGCAAATTTTGGGCGACCCATTCGGTGGAGACGAGCGATTCGGGGTGGGCGTAGGAACTCATGGTAGAACAGCCAGCATCCTTGCCCGGGAAAGCTCGATTTTCAATGGCAGATTCTTTATTCTCTGCCTGTGAATGGGGAAAGACCTTGCCAGGTCTTGATGGGCCACCGGGCTGGGTCTTCTCCCGCGCACTTGCAAATGTTTCCTGCCATGCTTTACCTAAGATTCAAGCCCGGTCTCCCGACCTTTTCTGCCATATTTCTTAAACATAGTCTGGTGGCGCTGGGGGGGGTATTGTGCCTTTACGCCGTCTCTGGAGTGGCTCCTGCTCAAGAGATTCCGATGGCAATCCCAATGGGCACGCTGCCAGAAACAGCGCGTTGGCTGGCATCCCAGGAACTCCGGTACAACCAGAGCTGGTCTCCGCCGGGATCTTCGCAGGTCTGGACCATGGATTGTTCGAATACCGCCCGTTGGTTGCAGGCATCCGTTTTTGCCCGCTCCATCCCGCGCACTGCCGCCGCGCAGTATGAATTTTTCCGCCGTCGCGGAGAGTTTCAGCGCGCCCGCCCCGATGCTGCGCGTCTGGCAAAAATCCTCCGACCGGGAGACCTGCTTTTCTGGGAGCATACCTCTCGTCCCCGCCGCAAGCCTCCGGTGACGCACGTCATGACCTATCTCGGGCGGGATGGAGCGGGGCGCATGCTCATGGTGGGGGCTCAAGGGAGCCGCGGGGTGGACATCTATCGGTTTGACCCTTGCGAGCCCCTTGGAAGCTACCGGTGGTTTCTTTGGTTTCGGCGCGAAGGCCGTTTTATTGGCTTCGCGCGTCCGGGAGAATGAAGGTTTTTTGACAACTTACTTGTCAAGTCCTCTCCCGTGCCGCGAGGTTATCCCATGCGCTGCCGATTTCTTCTCTGCTCAACCTTGGGAGCCTCTCTCGCTGCGGCAAATCTTTCGGCGGCCCTGCCGCCGGAGAAGGTTTTTGTCAATCCGAGGAAATTTGACCAACTAGTTTACCGGGGATTGCAAGAAGGATGGGCGGCCTTGCCGCTGGGCGATCGCACTGCCAAAGTGGGCCTGGCCTTGGTCGGCACGCCGTATGTGAACTACACGCTGGAGCTGCATGATCGCATTGAGACGCCCTGCGTGAATATGGACGGCATGGATTGCTGGACCTTCTTTGAAATTGCCCTCGGGACGGCCCGCGCTTTCCGGGTCTCCGCACAACCGACCTCGTGGGATCTCTTGCGCCTGATCGAACTGGATCGCTACCGGGGCGGACGTTGTGATGGCACGTTCGTTTCGCGTCTGCATCACTTGGAGGATTGGAGCCAAGATAACGAACGCCGTGGGCTCATCAAAGACCTCACTCCTACCCTCCCGGGAGCAAGGAAATTGCACCGTGAGATGCGCTACATGGGCACGAATTGGAAATCCTTCCGTCAGCTCAAGGCCAATCCCAAGCTGGTGCCGGAGATGGTGCGGGTGGAGGCAGAGCTTTCCCGGCGGGGAATCTACTACGTGCCGAAAGAAAAGGTCCCAGCCATAGAGAAATACCTGCGCAATGGCGATGTCATCTCTATCGTCACCACTTGGCCGGGCACCTACACCTCGCATGTCGGTCTGGCGGTGCGCGATCAGCGAGGCAGCCTGCGATTTCTACACGCCTCCCGGAATCACCGCCGGGTGGTCCTCGATGAGCGGCTCAGCACTTATCTCAAGAACAACTCCAAACACCTCGGCATTATGGTGGCGCGACCGAACGAGGTGCGCGGAGGGTGGGGGAGCTGATCGGTCAACGGCGGGGGTTGCGGCCGCGACGTTCTTCGATAATTCCCCGAACAACTGCCTCGGCGAGCTTCTGCCGATAACCAGGCTTTTGGATAAGAGAATTTTCGTAGCTATTCGAGACGAAGCCGAGCTCCACCAGCACCGCTGGTCTTCGGTTGTTGCGCAGGACATAGAAGCGCGCCTTTTTCACGCCGCGATCCGGACTGCGAGTAGCGCGAGCAAGTTCCTGCTGTATGTTCCCGGCCAGATCTCTTGAGGACGGAGCGTAGAAATAAGTCTCAATCCCGTGGGCGCCAGGGCGACGTGCCCAGTTGAAGTGAATACTCACAAAAACAGAATCCCGAGTCCGCTCGGCAACCCGCACCCGGTGATCCAGGCTGATAAAGTAATCACTCCGGCGGGTGAGAATGACATGGAATCCGGCCCGCTCCAGCAATGGCACCATGCGGCGGGTGACATCCAGAGCCAGGTCTTTTTCCATCATTCCGGAAACCGCACGCGCACCACGATCGTGCCCTCCATGCCCGGCATCCAAAACTACCGTGGTGAACCGCCCCGGTCCGAGAAAACCCTGCGAGGCGCATCCGCTCCAGCCCAGGAGAAGAAGGGCGCCGGCGGCGATGCTGCACCACGAGCGGAGTCGTGGACAAAGGAAAAGGGCGAGAGAAACTTCTGAGGAAACGCCCATTTCGGTTGGTGCTGTCTTGGCAAGTGGAGAGTGAGGGGGGGGACTCATTCAGCGCATCCAGTCCAGGCCGAAATCTAGGGCAGGGGCGGAGTGCGTGATGGCCCCGACGGAGATCCAGTCCACCCCGGTCTCCGCCACGGCTCGAAGATTTTCCAAGGTGATCCCACCGCTGGCTTCCAGTTCGACGGGGGGACGCCGAAGCGCCACGCAGGCACGCATTTCCTCCAGAGTCATGTTGTCCAGCAGCACCACATCAACCCCAGCCCAAGCAAGAAAGGTGCCAGCCTGCTCCACCGTATCGGCTTCGATTTCTACTTTGATCCCTGGGTGGGCAGCGCGGAAGGCTTGGATTTTTCGCTGTAAAGCTTCCCAATCGGCGGCAGCAGCCAGGTGATTGTCTTTGAGCATCACGCGGTCGTAGAGTCCCATCCGGTGATTGGTTCCTCCGCCGGACCGCACGGCCGCTTTTGCCAGGAGGCGCCAGCCGGGTAGGGTTTTACGGGTGTCCAGCAGGCGTGCCGGGGTGCCTTGCAAAATTTGCACAAACTCGGCGGTCCGCGTGGCGATGCCCGAGAGATGCTGCAGGAAATTGAGGGCCGTTCTCTCGGCGGTGAGAAGCGTGCGCACCGGACCTCGCACCTCAAGCACAGGTTGGCCTGGCGAGAGGCGTTCACCATCCTGGGAGCGTGGGATAGTCTGCAAACGCGCATCTACCTGGCGAAAGACCTCCTGCGCGATTTCCAGACCCGCGAGGTAGCCAGCCTGCCGGGCCACCACTTGAGCTTGCCCGATGAGTTCTGCCGGAAGAAACCACTCTCCGGTGAGATCACCCGCACCGATGTCCTCTTCCAGGGCAAGTTTAACGAGCTTCTGAGCTGCTGTAAGCTCTGCCGGTGACAGAGCTCCGCTCTTGCAGGATTCAGGCAGCATTGGCTTGCGGGACCTCCAGGGGAAGTTGCAGCAATTCGCGCTGCCAACGCATCAAGATGGAGGTGTCGCCGTTGCCAGCGATCTGCTCAAGGGCAGCTTTGGGGGCGATGATGGAGGGTTCAAGTTGCAGTTCGCGTGCCACAGCGTCACGACGGGATTTCAGCCGGTCGAAATTGCGGCCAAAGTCAGGATTTCCCTTTGGCCGAACATGCTTCGGGCGCTGGGGCCAAGCGTTGGGAGGAATCGAGAGGGCGTGTTGGAGATTTGCCTCGAAGCGTTCCCGGCGAGATCGGGGGAAGCGCGGCGTGGAAAACGGCTCTCCGGCGACGGCTTTTTCCGCGATGCGCAGCAGATCGCTGTTGGACATGACAAAAAAAGGCGGGCGATCCCAGGCCCGGGCTTCGGCATCCCGCCAATGCCAAAGGGAGCGCAGCACGGCCTGTTCCCGCGGGGCTAATTTGGCAGCTCCGGCGATGCGCCAGAGCTGGTCGGGATCTTTTTCCCGGGGATTTCGAGCGCTTTGCGCCACGCGTTCGATCCATTCCTCCAGCCAGGAGAGCCGCCCCAACTCCTCCAGCCGCTGACGGAGGATTTCCGCCAGATCGAGCAAATGACGCACATCATTGAGGGCGTAATGAATCATTTGCTGGGAGAGGGGGCGTTGGCCCCAGTTGGCTTTTTGCGAGGCCTTGCTGAGTTCGATGGAGAAGAATTTCTGCACCAAAGCTGCCAGCCCGACCTGTTCCTCGCCGCAGAGCCGCGCCGCCAGCATGGTGTCAAAAATCCTCGCTGGCGCAAAGTCGCCTTGCCGGTAGAGCAGGCGAAGGTCGTAGTCCGCCCCGTGGAAAACTACCTCTTTCGTTGCCAGACCGGCGAAAAACTTTTTCAGGTCCACATTGGCCAATGGGTCCAAGAGCTCGGCATATCCAGGCATCGCGATCTGGATGAGACACAGCTTCTCGAAGTAACAATGCAGGCTGTCGGCTTCCGTATCAAGAGCCAGGCGATCAACCGCCTGGGCCGCATCCAGAAACCGGTCGAGTCCGGGGGAGTCGGTAATCAAGGTTCGGCGATAAAAGTGTTACTGGGGGGAAGTTCGCCGGCGGGACGGGCGCGAGGTTCACGCACCTGGGTATTACCGGAAGTGGGGGAGGTGACAAAAGGCCCGCCGGCCAGAGGGGCGGTATGGGTAAAGGCGACGTTGGGCATTTCAGAAGGGAGGCCTTCCAAGGGGAAGTCCTTGCGCAGGGGGTGATAGGGGTAGCCTTCCCACATCAGGATACGGCGCAGGTCTGGGTGGGAGCGAAAGCGAATTCCCATCATGTCCCAGACTTCCCGTTCGTGCCAATTCGCGGTCGGCCAAAGGGAGGTAACCGATTCCACCTCGGGATGATCTTCCCCGACTTTGGTCTTCAACCGCAGATGGGCCGGATGGGCAATAGAGGCTAGTTCATAGACCACTTCGAAGCGGGGATCTTCGCCAAAATGGTCCACGCTGGAAATGTCCAAAAGGTAATCGAAAGCCAATTCATCGCGGCAAAATTGGGCCACGGCGTAAAGATCTTCCGGACGGAATGAGAGGCTGATTTCCCCGCGAAAATCGGTTCTTCCCAGCAACTGCGCGCTAAATTTTGTTTCGACCGCGGCGGCGGCTTTTTGAGTGGTCATGGGAAATTAAATCTGTTCCAGAAGCTCGCGTTTTTGTTCTTCAACGGCCCGCTCGCGCATGATTTTCTTTTGCAGACGCATCAGGCCGTCCAAGAGCGCTTCTGGCCGCGGAGGACATCCGGAGATATACACATCCACCGGCAGGAGTTGGTCAATACCTTGGAGGACTGCGTAGCTGCGATACATCCCCCCGCTGGAAGCGCAGGCCCCCATGGCAATCACCCACTTGGGCTCAGGCATCTGCTCATAAATCCGCTTTACTGCCAGAGCCATTTTGTAAGTCACCGTGCCGGCGACGATCATGACATCGGACTGCCGCGGAGAGAACCGCATGACTTCCGCCCCGAAGCGGGAAATATCGAAGCGTGAGGAACTGGCGGCCATAAGCTCAATGGCGCAACACGCCAAGCCCATGGGCATCGGCCAGAGCGAGTTGCTGCGCATCCAGTTGATGGCGGTATCAAGTTGAGTAAAAATCACGTTGCCTTCGACTTTAGAGTCGTAAGCAATGGGAGCAGCTTGGGCAGTCATGGCGCGGTAAAGGTAAAACGAAGGCCGCAGACAGCAAGGGGAAATTCCCGCAATCCGCGAGGGAAAATCATCGGCTGGATAGGCCCTGCGAGCCTTCGAGGGAAACTAGGCGACGCAGTTTGATCATCCCGCGACGGATGCGGGCTTTGATGGTGCCGAGGGGTTGATGAAGCCGATCGGCGATTTCATTCTGGGTTAAGCCGCCAAAGTAAGCCAACTCGATGACCTCGCGTTGCTCTTTGCCGAGTTTTTGCACCGCAGAACGCACCAAGCTGCCCCGCTCGGAAACCTCCAAGTCATCGGCCGGAGCCCGATCGAGGGTTTGGTCTTCGAGGGTGCTTTCGCGTTCCAATTCGTCGTTGAGACGGAAGCGCCGCTGCAGGGAGCGCAACCGATCAATGGCCTTGTTGCGCGTCATGGTTACGGCCCAGGTCAGCGGTTTGCCTCGGTCGGGATTATACATGTGGGCTTTTTCCCAAATCATCACAAACACATCCTGCACCACATCTTCCGCGTCGCGATGATCATTGAGGACGCGCAGGGCAGTAGAGAAAATGATGCCGGCAAAGCGGTCGTAGAACTCAGCAAAAGCTCGGCGATCTCCTTGTCCGATCCGCTTGATCAGGGAGTATTCGATCTCGGGTGGTGCTGGGTCTTCCGCCATTGCTCTCTCCTATAAACCGCAGGGTGGAGTTTGGCAAGTTTGCCGATTTTTCAAGACGTGCGCGTCATTTTGGGCCGACCGCGTTGGCTGGGGAATTACTCTCCGATGTCTTCGTTCCAGAGTTCTGGTCGGCTCTGAATGAAATCCTGCATCAGGCGGATACATTGCGCATCTTGGAGGATTTCCAGCTTCACCCCCTCGTGCCGCAGCCAATCCTCGGCCCCAAGGAAAGTTTGGTTTTCTCCGATGACGACCCGCGGGATTTTGTAGAGCAGGATCGCCCCGGAGCACATCGGGCAAGGCGAGAGGGTCGTGTAGAGCACACTTTCGCGATAAATCCTTGCGGGCAAGCGGCCGGCGCTCTGCAGGGCGCTCATTTCTCCATGCAGAAGGGGGTCACCTTTTTGCACCCGCTGGTTGTGTCCCCGGCCGATAATCTTACCTTGATGCACCAAAACAGAACCAATGGGTATTCCTCCCTGGGCCAACCCCAAACGAGCTTCCTCGACCGCCGCGGCAAAAAATGGATCCTGAGTTTCCATGGACAAAATTGCACCGCAGGTCCAAGGGGCTGGCTAGCTTATTTTTTTTCCGAAGATCCAGCGGCGTGAGAGCGCGTTATCCGGGGCCAATTTGTTGCCAAAAAATTACCGTTTTTCGGGATTTTCCATGTTTCTGGATGACTTCACAAAAAGCCCGCAGAGTCTTTATTTATGCGGGTTTGCGGGCTTTTAAGTGGTGGGTTGGGTGGGACTCGAACCCACAACCAACGCCTTAAAAGGGCGCTGCTCTACCATTGAGCTACCAACCCGCTGAACGGATCACCGGGGGAATCCGCGGACCACGCTTCAGGAAACGTAACAAAGCACGATCCGGATGCGTGCGGCAACCAATTTCTCAGCTGCAGCAAAACTTTCAACTTTTGCCGGCAGAGCTTGATTTGCGCAGCGGCTCGGCGCACGTTGAAGCCCACGCCAACCTCACTGCATGTGCCCGATTACCTGAATTTTTTCCTCATTTTGATCCTGGGTCTTTTCCTGGGAGGCCTGTTTTGTCTGCCATGGATCCTGCGGCGATCCAAGGTGTCGGTCGCAGACTCTTTGGAACTGGCCAGCCTGCGGGAGCGGAGCGAGGCGCTGCAAAAGCAAGTGGATGAGCTCCGTTCCAGCTTGGCGAGCAAAGAAGAGGCGCTGATGCGACTACAGCGGGACCTTGCGGAGGAATCTGGGCGACGGCTCGTGGCGGAGAGGGAGTGCGAACGTTTGGCGGCCCTCGAAACGGAGTATCAGGCCTTGCAGCAGGAACATCTCCAAGGGGCGGCTGTGCGGGCGCGTCTCGAGACGGAGTTGCAAAGCGAGCGCACTGCCGCGCAGGAAAAGTTGCAGTTGTTGCAGGAGGCTCGACAGCAGCTTAGTGAGGCCTTCCAAGCCCTTTCGGCAGAGGCCCTGCAACGCAACAACGAGTCCTTCCTGCAGCTGGCGGGCACAGTTTTGCAGAAACAGCAGGAGGCGGCCAAGGGCGAACTGGAACTGCGCCAGCAGGCCATTTCCCAGTTGGTGCGGCCTTTGGCAGAATCCCTACAAAAGGTAGATGGGAAAATCGTGGAGTTGGAAAAGGAGCGAGCCGGGGCCTACGCCGGGCTTTCGGAACAAGTCAAACAACTCCTCTCTGCCCAAGTGCAGCTGCAGGCCGAGACCGCCAATCTGGTCAAGGCATTACGGGCTCCGCAGGTGCGAGGGCGCTGGGGTGAAATCCAGCTCAAACGGGTGGTGGAACTTGCGGGCATGTTGGAGCACTGCGATTTCACCGAGCAGGAATCGGTAAGCACGCCTGACGGGCGCTTTCGGCCTGACTTGCTGGTGCATCTGCCGAACGATAGGAAAATTATCGTGGATGCCAAATGTCCCTTGCAGGCCTACTTGGACGCTTTGGCCGCGCCGGATGAAGCCACACGGGTGGCCTGCTTGCAAAAGCACGCCGAGCAGGTGCAGACGCACCTGACCTTGTTGGCACGAAAAAATTATCAGGAACAATTCACGGCCACGCCAGAATTTGTGGTCCTATTTCTGCCTGGGGAGACCTTTTTCAGCGCAGCGCTTGAGCAACGTCCGGGCCTGATTGAAATCGGAGCCGAATCCAAGGTCATCCTGGCCACTCCGACAACCCTGATTGCGCTGCTCAAGGCTGTTGCTTACGGATGGCGGCAAGAGAAGCTGGCCCAAAATGCGCTGGCGATCAGTCAGCAGGGAAAAATGGTTTACGAAGGCGTTCGTTTTTTCAGCGAACACTTTCTGAAGATCGGAGATACTTTGGGAACTTTGGTGAGTCACTACAACAAAGCTGTCGGCTCGCTTGAGCGGCGTTTCCTTCCCGCAGCGCGGCGCCTCAATGAACTGCACTGTGGTTCCGACAAGAAAATCCCTGAGCTGAATATGGTTGAAACAACTGTTAGCCCAACCGTCAAGGAAGAGCTCGCGCCTGGATCAACTCCCGATTCGGATGAGGAGTTGCTCTCGGCCAACGCGAATCCCGAAGACGCGAAAGCCGACTAAATTTTTGTCCGGCCTCGCAAACTCGGGGGGCCAGGGATGCGGCGAGCTAATTAGCGGGTGTAAGCGCGGACTTTTTCCCGGTAAGCAAGCGCTTCCTCGAGAGTCACGTAGCCATCGCGATCCACATCCGCAGCCAAGAAAGTCGCCGAAACAGAATCCAATTTTACCTTGGCGGTTTTGGCTTCTTCCAAAGTGATTTTGCCATCGCCGTTACGGTCGAGTTGGGCGAAGGTTTTGCCAGACCCGCCGGCTTTGAGAAACTCCTCCCGCCTCACGAACCCGTCCTCATTGTGATCAAAGAGTGCAAACATGTCTTCGATCATCAGGTAACGAAACTCCTGTTGGGAAACCTTGTAGTCTTGGTTGGTATCAGCCCGCTGGAATTGGGCGCGCAAATTTCCGGTGTGAGAAGTTTTTTGCCGCGCCGTGGCGCAGCCAGTGTAGGTGAGAATCGCCACCGCCAGCAGAAGGGATGGGAGCAAACGGAGGAGTTTCATAAATTCAGTGGGGAGGGGCGTTGTGGAGGCGTGCGCGAGGAACGAACTATTCCTCCTCAGGTTCAAGCCCCTCGCAAACATCATCTACTGCGTCACGGAAATCTTCGATGCCGGTGCTGGGGATAATGACGCAGTTTCGCTTGCCACGTCCTTCCTCGGTGATGCGGAGAAATTTGCCGCGGTCATTTTCTCGGAGCTCAACAACAAAGTGCTTCCGTTCTGTCGAGAATTCCCTCGACGCGATGATGTCTTCGTGGGTGGAAAAACTCATGGCCTACAGGAGCAAGGATGAAGCGGAAAACCGGGCTTTTGCAAAGGAAAAATCCCGGTTTCCGCTTTTCCGGTTGAGGGCGAGCTTCTTTGGTGAAGGCCGATTTCTCGATGCCTTCGAAGATGTAGAGCAAGTTTTACCCTGGAAGCACTCCCCGGTCGTCCACCCCGGCGGTTTGATTGAGGGTGAATTTGGTCATTCCTGAGTCTCCGAGTGGGATTTCTTCATCCAGGTTGTGGCTGCGAGGATCCCCCACTAGCCGGTGCAGGGTAACTTTTTTGCCGGACTTGAAAAGCAGCTCGAACTTTACCGGGGTGAAACCGTCGCTGCCTGCCTGCGGGAAGTTGTCCCAACCCTGGGAGAGAACGAAGACATTCACTCGGTTGCCTTTGTGGATGGCGTATGCGGCACCAGTGGGAGTTGGGAGCCAGGCTCCCGACGTTTGTAGCCATGAGAGTCTATCGTCGGCCCGGCGAGAGTTTCGGGTTTCAGCAGGTCGCCCAGCCCTTCCTGGTTGAAGAGTTGAATGGTGCGGAAGGGCAAATGCAAATGTCCCCCAATGAGAAGCGGCGTGTGCGAGGTCCAGTAGCTTCGCCCCCGGCTGATGGTGATGAGATTGATGAGCTTGAAACCTTGTGCCGCCTTTTTCAGGAAAAAATCCCAGGTCGCTGTGTTAGAGGCCAAGGGTTTCATGGCGCGGTCTTGCCTTCCCACTTCCTTAGACGACATCTGCGCCTGGTTATTTAGGCCGCTCAAAGCGGAGCCCGGACCAGCTTGATAGACGCCGTTGAACCACTCCCGATTCGTCTGCTGAATGTGGTTTTCGCGGAAGCTTTGGAGGGCGCGGGAGCGAGGTGCTCCGACTTGCGGGGCCTGCAGGAGGATGCGTCGCAGGGAGGCGTCATTATCTTGCATTGGCCCTTCTCTCTCGTCCCAGCCCCCGATGTATGCGGCGATGGTAAGGTTTTTCGAGCGAGGGGAGGCGGCGATAGCGCACTGACCGTAGCCGCACTCGTCCGTCTGGCCAGACCATCCTCCGATAACAAACTCGAATTTACCATTTTAACCGGCTTGCTTCCAATAAGAGGAGGACTGCAGTGGATCAATGACCCATTCCTGGGAAAAGACTACAAGCGGTGCCTCGATCTACCCGCTGCCCGGCGGCAGAGTCCCTCATGTCCTCAAAGGTCCAAGGAAAAAGGATGTTGTTGCAAGTTTCGTTCGATAATTCGAAGTAGAATTTGTCGAAGGCCTCGGTCCATGGTTCTTGGCGGCCTTGAGCGTAGCGCTCGTGGCCCAAGGTTTGCTTTCCGGAGTGTCTGCCTTCGCGGGATCGTAAGGTGCGGCGAGGAACTCGATGAGACCTTTCCACCCCTCGGGCGTAAGATCCCGAATGGGCGCGCTGGTCTCGAGGAAGCGCATATTGTCCAAGTCTATGGTCGCCGGATCAGGAATACTGAGGATGAACTGATCGCTGTGACCGCTAACGTATAGCTGGGATACTTGGCACTTATGGCGGAAATTTTTCCACTGGTCGGTGAGTTGAAATTCTGCCGCCGGAACAGGGTCTGGTCCGTCAGGTCCGTGGAAGCCGGTGAGCTCAAAGCGCAAAGTCTTCGGGCCGGATTCCGAGCGAGTCCAGAGGGAGAAGGCATATTCTTTTCCTGGCAGTAGAATCGGCCAGAAGTTCTAGTCTGCTGGACCAGAGACATAACGGCGCCAGTTGAATGGCAGGTTGTCTTTGATCTGCAATTGCAAGTAATACTGGCCAGCGACTTCTACAGGACTGGACTTGTCGTGGGGCTTGAGCGCCCAAAAGAAATTCTTGTCCTCATCCGGATGAATCTCGAGGAGGTTCGGCCGCACATCTTCGTGTCCCCGGGCATCGAAGAGACGCTTGGGCAGGATTTTTGACCGAGACGGGGCGGTGAGCGGCTGATGCACGAAAACCAAGTCGCCGGCTGATTTCTTTTTCCGGAGTTTCTGCCTGGCCCAGCAAATTGAGGCGAGAGCCGCCGTGCCGAGCCGCATCCCTCTCCGAACGCAAAATGCGGTAGCCAGCCAATTCGGCTGATAATACTGCGTCCCAGCTGAGTTCCACTTGGTCTATCGTCGGATTGTAGGTGGCGGTGAAGTTTTGCGGAGCCGGAAGGTCGGTTTTTATCGTGAGCCGGGGTTTCGCTTGGAGTTTGGCATCGCGCGGTGGTCTTGTCCGCCGCGGCGGTCCTTGTTCCTTCTGGACGCTTGGGACGGTCCATCTTCACGGCGGGTGCGGCCGCTCCTTCACGGCCGTGGGCATCCATACCCACAATCATAAACCATGAGGGGGTATCTTGTTTGCCCCACTCTTCGAATCCCTTCACATACTTGGAGACGTCTGGTGCGATTAATTCGGTGCCGCGCAGGATGGGAATCCAGCCGGAAGATTTATGCCCTTCAGGAGCCACTTCGTCCTGGCGCAGCAAATTAATGTTTCCGTTGGTGAAAAGAAAAACCATCACGTCTGCCCCATCGAGAAAACCTTCAGCGTAGGAATCGAAATGGGTGAATGGCCCCCGGTCGGCGATAACGGAAAGAGGAGAGTTCTTGATGGCGAAAAAACGGTTGCGAAAATGTGGGGGCACATCCCGACCCGCCAGCGCGCATGAAGGTGTTACCTATCCACGCCGTAGTCGGGCCAGTGAATGGCTCCAGCCCGGGGTTGATCACCTCCGGAAGAATCCGGAAGGTTGCCGTCGAACCGGCACCCTGGATAGGGAATTGGTCCGGCTCGGCTGCCGAGACCTTTGGAAAGGAAGAGAAAGGCGGCGACGAGGCCACCTTGTTGAAGCGGGGAGAAAATTGTAGGTCTATTTGCTTAGAGCAAACCCCTCCCTGGGGGAAGAAGAACGCCGGCGCAACGGCGAATAAATTGAAAGACTTCAAGAAAGGAGGGGGAGTTGGAGTTGGGTGGCGGTGGGAGTAACGAGGTTGGAAACGCCGAGGCCAAGAAGGCGCACTGGGCGGTGGATGAGCCGGGTGCGTCGGAGAATCGAGCAGGCTACGGAGAAGATGGCTTGAGCATCTTCCAAGGGTTCCTCGAGGCTGGCTTGCCGGGTGAGGGTTTGAAAATCGCTGTAGCGGACCTTCACTTGCACTGTGTAGGCGGCCAGACGTTCCTTGGCTAATTTATCGGCGATTTCCTGGCTGAAACCGTGCAGCAAGGGAACCAGGATGCGGCGATCGGTGGTATCCTTTGGAAAAGTTTCTTCCGCGCTGATGCTCTTAATCGTGCCATCCAGATCGAGCGGACGATCATCTTCGCCGAAGGCATAGCGGCGCAAGGTGGGACCAAAGGATCCCACGAGCGCACGGAGATCGCCCGGATAGTCTTGCAAGTCCCCAATGGTCTGCAGACCTGCTTGGCGCAAGAGCTCCGCCGTCACACGACCCACACCATGAATGGCTGAGGTCGGAAGCGGACGCAAGAAGGCGACCTTGTCCTCGTCGCGGAGACAAAACAGACCATCTGGCTTGCAGTGGTCACTGGCGATCTTGGCGAGCAGCTTGTTGCTCCCGATGCCGATGCTGGCGGTCAGCTGGCGTTCCTGGCGGATGAGGGATTTCATTTCGCTTCCCAGGGCCAGGAGAGCTTCCGGAGCAAAACTCTGCCAGCGATGTGAGAGATCTAAATAGGCTTCGTCCACGGAGATTTGTTCCACCTGTCCGCCTAAGCGAGAAAGAAGCTGCATGATCAGGCGAGACTCGGCGCGATAGGCCTCCATGCGGGGCGGGATGAAAATTCCGTCGGGGCAAAGACGCTGAGCGGTGCGGGAAGGCATCGCGGACCGCACCCCGAAAGCCCGGGCCTCGTAGCTCGCGGCGCAGACCACACCGCGCCGCTCCGGTGAGGCCCCCACGATGACAGGCCGACCGCGCCATTCGGGATGGTCCCGCTGCTCCACCGAGGCGTAAAAGGCATCCATGTCGAGGTGGAAAATCACCCGGCATGGGTTAGGCGATTCCGGTTCCGTTGGGGGCATTGTTTTGGGGCCGTTGGTCCTGGCTCCCGCCCCTTGGACTATACGGGAAGCTGGGTCGGGTTGTAGTCCGCAGCGTGATAGGAACTGCGCACCAAGGGACCACTGGCGACGTATTCGAAACCCTTGTTGCGGGCGATTTCTCCGTAGAGATCAAAGGTGGCGGGAGGGATGTATTCTACGACTGGCAGGTGCTGCGGGCTGGGACGGAGATATTGCCCGAGGGTGAGGATTTGCACCGCATGTTCTCGAAGGTCGTCCATGGTCTGAAAAATCTCCGCTTCAGTCTCACCCAGCCCTAACATGATCCCACTCTTCGTGACCACCCGGGGCGATAATTCTTTGGCACGCTGCAGCACCTGCAGCGAGAGACGATATTTGGCGCGAGAACGCACCAGCGGAGAAAGCCGCTCGACGGTTTCGAGATTGTGATTGAAAACATGCGGCCCGGCCTCGAGCACGCGTTGCAGGGCGGCTTCCTTGCCATTGAAATCGGGAGTCAGCACTTCAATAATAATCCCTTGCCCCAGGGCGTGGACGGCTTCGATGGTGCGGGCGAAATGGTCTGCACCTCCATCGGCCAGGTCGTCCCGGGCTACCGCGGTGATGACGACGTGTTTGAGTTTCAACCGCCGGATGGCTTCGGCGACACGCTGAGGTTCATCCTCCTCCAAGGGCAGAGGCTTGGCCGTATCCACCGCGCAAAATCCGCAGGCACGGGTGCAGCGCTCCCCGGCGATCATAAACGTGGCGGTGCCGCCACTCCAACATTCCCAGCGGTTGGGGCACTGGGCGCTTTCGCAAACAGTGTGCAAGCGCAGATCAGAAACTAGGGCCTTGGTGGAGAAGAAGACCGGGTTGGAAGGCAGACGAACTTTGATCCACTCCGGTTTTTGCGCCTGGTGCAGCGCAGGGTCAATTTTGGGTGTCGGCATTGCAGGCAGGGAATCTAGCTTTCCGTGGGGGATTGGCAAGCAGTTCATCAAATTCCCATCGCTCAGGAGACGGAGCGCCCCATGCTCGGTCAACTATTCCTGAGAGGCTGCGTGCGCTGAAAGGTCCTGGCTCTCGAGGTAGCGGGCGAAGGCAGCGAGGGTTTCCGGGCTCACGTGGTGCTCGATCCCCTCGGCATCGGCGCGGGCGGTCGCCGGGGAAACTCCCAGGGCCAATAGAAAGGCCACCACCTTCTCGTGCCGTGCTCTGGCCTGCTGGGCTAAGCGGCGGCCCGAGGGCGTGAGGAAAATCGAGCGATAGGGTTCGGTCTTGACCAGCCCCTCGCGTTGCAGCCTTTGCACGGTGCGTATTACGGTGACGTGCGTCACTCCCAGCGCCCGGGCGATATCTGTGGCTCGGGCCTCGCCATGCTCAGAAATCAAAGAGGCGATCGTCTCCACGTAGTCCTGGGCCCGCTCCTGGGCATGGGCCAGGCGGGTTTTCTTTTGAATTTTGGCGGACTCCAAGGAGGTCGGGGCGCTTTTGCTGCCGGGCATAGCAAAGAGAAGTTTGACGGTTGACGGGGGACAAGTCAAACTGTAAATACCTCTCCAAGATGTATCTCAGGCTACACCTGGCTAGGCTTTGGTTTTTGCTGTTGGCGCTGCTGGTTCCGCAAGAAGCGGCGCGGGCGGAGAGCGTGCGTCCGCTGGTGGTGGCCACAACTGGCATGGTGGCGGATCTGGTCCGGGCCGTTGCCGGGCCGGATGTGACCGTGGTGCAGTTGCTGCCTCCCGGGGTGGATCCACATTTATACAAGCCGACGGCCGCGGATGCGGCGCAGTTATCCCGAGCGGCCGCGATTTTCTACAATGGGCTCCGTCTGGAGGGGCGGATGGGAGAGCTTTTCGATCGCTTGCAGCGCGGTGGGCGGGTTTTGGTGGGGTTAGGGAATTCCTTGCCCCAGGAGCGGCTTTTGCAGGTGACGCCAGGAGTTTACGACCCGCATATCTGGTTTGATGTGAAGCTTTGGAGTGAGACCATACCGGCGATCGTCGCTGGTTTGGCAAAGGTGTGTCCTGCGGCGGCGGAGGATTTTCGCCACCGCGGGGAAATCGTAAAAAAACAACTGCAAGAGCTGGACGAAACGCTGCGGCGACTTGCTCACGAGCTACCACCCGAACGGCGCATCCTCGTTACCAGCCACGATGCCTATGGTTACTTCGGTCGGGCTTATGGGTTTCAGGTTATCGGTCTCCAGGGGATCTCCACGGTGAGTGAAGCCGGGCTTGGGGAAGTGACGGCATTGGTGGATCTGCTGCGGGAGCGGGGCATACCGGCGATTTTTGTCGAAACCAGCGTGAATCCGGAGACCTTGCAGCGTGTGGCCGAGCAGGCCGGGGTGCGAATTGGTGGGGAGCTTTTTTCGGATGCCCTAGGCCAGCCGGACGAAGTGCGCGAGGGATTTGCTGTTGGCACGTATGAGGGGATGATGCGCTATAACTTACAAACGCTCTTGCGCGAGTTGGGATCTACCACGCCATGAAGACGGAAGATGAACCCTGTCCCTTGGAGGTGCATGACCTCACCGTAGCCTATCATCACAAACCGGTTCTTTATGGCGTGGATCTTACCGTGCCCAAGGGCAGTTTGGTGGGGCTCATCGGTCCCAACGGCGCGGGCAAGTCCACGTTCCTCAAAGCCGTTTTGGGCCAGTTGCCCTTGGCGGCAGGGTGGGTGAAGTTTTTTGGCCAGCCGCTGCGCCGAGTCTGTCGCCGGGTGGGCTATGTGCCACAACGCGAGTCGGTGGATTGGGATTTTCCGGTGAATGTGATGGAGGTGGTCCTGATGGGGCGATACGGCAGGTTGGGGCTAGGGCAACGACCAAGTCGGAAGGATCGGGAAGTTGCCGTACAATGTTTGGAGCGGGTGAAAATGCTTCCCTTTGCCAACCGCCAAATCGGCAATCTCAGCGGTGGGCAGCAACAGCGTGTCTTTTTGGCCCGGGCTCTGGCACAGGAAAGTGATCTCTACCTCATGGACGAACCCTTCGTAGGAGTGGATGCAGCCACGGAGGCAGCCATCATTGAGCTCCTGCGGGAGATGAGATCCCGCGGCAAAACGGTGCTGGTAGTGCATCACGATCTGGCCACTGCCCGGGACTATTTTGATCGACTGATTTTCCTGAACATGCGTCTCGTGGCGACCGGGCCAACGGAGGAAGTTTTCACCCCAGAAATTCTCCAGGCGACCTACGGCGGACGACTCACGATTCTTTCGGCAGTGGCGCAGAGTTTGGAACGGCGGCCATGAGGTTTTTCCCGGCCAAGTTGGTTTTTTTGGTCCTGTTGCTGGTGGTTTTTTGGCAGGTTCCGGCCGAAGCCTCGCGGGTGTCGGAGCTCTCTGCGACAGCGTCTTGGCCGGAGCGGTTGCAACGCTTTTTCACGCTGCAGGATCCGGCGGTGCGCACCGCGCTTCTGGGAACCACCCTGCTAGGATTTTGCTGCGGACTCATGGGGTGTTTTTTGGTGGTGCGTCGCTTGGCCCTCATGGGCGACGCTCTTTCGCACGCTGTCTTGCCTGGGGTGGCGCTGGGGTATTTGTGGAACCTTACTCGTGATCCCCTGGCCATTTTCATCGGAGCGACTCTGGCCGGCCTGCTCGGAGCAGGAACCGCGCAGTGGATTCGACATTCCACGAAGCACAAAGAAGATGCGGCGTTAGGTTTTGTCTTGGCGTCTTTTTTCGGGCTGGGGATTTGTCTGTTGACGATGATTCAAGCGCTGCCGGGCGGACAGAAGAGCGGGTTGGAAAGCTTTCTCTTTGGTCAAGCGGCGGCAATGGGGTGGGAGGATGTGATCTTGCTCGCGGGGGTGACGGGATTGGCGGTTCTCGGGGTGGGGATTTTTTTCAAGGAGTTGCGGCTGGTCTGTTTTGATCCCGGCTTCGCTCGCTCTTTAGGCTGGCCAGTGCGCACGTTTCACTACGGGCTGATGCTCCTGCTGGCTTTTGCCATCGTATCGGCTTTGCAGGCGGTGGGAGTAGTTTTGGTCTCAGCGCTTTTGGTGATTCCGGCCGCAGCGGCGATGCTCTTTACGGACCGTTTTGCTTGGATGCTAGTGATTGCCGCCTGGGTGGGAATTTTGGCTGGCGTGGGAGGGGTGCTGGTGTCTTTTCTCGGGAGCAACTTGCCGACTGGGCCTTACATGGTTTTGGCGGCGGCAACGATTTTTGCTTTGGCGTTTTGTTTTGCGCCACGCCACGGGGTGTGGCACCGCTGGTGGAGGGCGCGCTCGCGCGCGGCCCGCATCGCGCATGAGAATACGCTCAAGGCGCTCTACCATGCGCTCGAGGATGAGGAGTTCCGCCGGGAAACGGTGTCTCTGGCAGAATTGGCAGATCGCCGCCGACAGAGTGAGGAGGAGGCAGAGCGGGCGGTGCGCGGGGCCGAGCGCTGCGGTTGGATGAGCCTGGTTGGGGATGTGATTTGCTTCACTCCGGCGGGGTGGCAACGTGCTTGTGAAATCGTCCGCAATCACCGCCTGTGGGAACTTTACCTCACGCATGCGGCGCATTTGGCTCCGGATCATGTGCATGAGGATGCGGAACGCATCGAACACCTCCTTGGAGAGGAGACAGTTTGGCAGCTGGAAAAACGTCTCAACTATGCGCGCCGCGATCCGCATGGGAAGTTGATTCCCGGGCGGGAAGATGTCCGCATCGGCCCCGGCGAAGCTTTTGCCCGCCCCTGGAAATGACCCACCAAGCTGCCATGCCGTATCTGCTACAAGAGGGCGCCGCGATTTTCCCGCCTTTCGACTGGCAAAGAGTCATCTTGGAGCCTTGGCAGGTGGATACGGCCTTCACGTTCTGGGTCGTAATCATGGGGTTCCTGGTGATTGCCGCTTGCGGGCTGGTCGGGCAGTATTTGCTACTTCGGCGCCTGGCTTTGGTGGGCGACGCAATTAGTCACAGTATCTCGGCAGGGTTGGTGGTGGCGTTCTGGCTTTTGGGGCAGTCCAGCACTTGGGTCATGGCCTTGGGGGCCTTGGGGGCAGGGTTGGTCACGGTGGTCTTGATTGAGGTGATTCACCGACATTCCAGGATCAAAGTGGATGCGGCTATTTGTTTGGTTTTCACGGTGCTCTTTGCTTTTGGGGTGGCCCTGTTGAGCCAGCTGGAAGGCCTCGGGGGGATGCACTTGGATGCGGAGTGTGTGCTCTACGGTGAGATCGCCTTTGTGCCGCTGGAGCCACCCGTGGTGGTGGCCGGAGTGACGTTGGGGCCTCCTTCGGTATTGCGCATGGCGGTAATTCTGCTGTTGGTGGCGGGGGCGATCGTCGCTTTCTACAAGGAGCTATTGATCACTTCCTTTGACGCGGCTCTGGCCCATGCTCTGGGAATGTCATCGCGGGCATGGCACTACGGGCTCATGGTGGCGCTAACTTTGGTCATTGTCGGGGTTTTTGAGGCCGTGGGAGCGATTTTGGCCGTGGCCATGTTGGTGGTGCCGCCCATGGTGGCGGGGCAGCTTTCTGATCGCCTGCCGGTGCGTTTATGGCTGATCGTAGGACAAGCCGCGCTGGTATCGCTGGTGGGGTATCATCTCTCAGTCTGGTGGCGGTGTGCTCCGGCTGGAGCAATGGTGGTGACCTCCGCAGTGTTCTTTTTGCTGGCCTGGTGGGGGGGCGCTGGGCTGCGGTCCTTGCGCAAAGCGGGGCAGCGCATGTTTCCAGGCTGGGCAGTGCCTAAAGAAGCTGCTAGGGCCTAAGCCCATGATGACTCCGATATCGCCTGCTATTTCTTCCAGTGCACGGGCCGAAGGATCCGGCGGGCAGCGAGGAGGGGAATCTACCGAATGCACGATCGCGCAGTTGCTCGAGCCAGCCCCGGCTGTTTTCGGTCCGGCTGATACGATCCGCCTGGTCGTGGAGGCGTTGCGGGAGAGGGTCAAAACACACTTCATCACCAACATTTTTGTTGTGAATAAGGAGCAGCACCTGCTCGGAGTTGTAACCATGCGCGACCTGCTTTTTTCCCCGGGGGAGAAAAACCTAGGGGAGGTGATGCTGCGGGAGGTTTTCAGTTTGCAGATCGGTATGGATTTGCTCCAGGCGATGCGCTCCACCCTCAAGCGGCATTATCCGGTTTATCCGGTGGTGGATGACTTGGGGCGTCTGGTGGGGATGGTGCGAGGTAGCGTGCTCTTTGAGGCTCAGGCGTTCGAGTTGAGTGCGCAGGCCGGAAGTATGGTGGGGGTGGAAAAGGAAGAGCGCTTGGCGACGCCCTGGAAGCGTTCGTTTTGTCTTCGCCACCCCTGGTTGCAGTTGAATCTGCTGACGGGCTTTTTCGCGGCCGCGGTTGTCGGTGCTTTTGAACATACCATCGCCCAGGTCGTCGCCCTGGCGGTCTTCATGCCGGTGCTGATTGGCCAATCAGGGAATACCGGATGTCAGGCGCTGGCGGTGGCGCTGCGGGCGATGACGCTGGGGGAACTTACGCCGGAGAAAACCGGGCTAGCGATTTTCAAAGAGGGGCTGCTGGGGCTTTTGAATGGCTTTTTTGTCGGGGTGACAGCGGCTTTGGGGATGTTAATTTTTGCTACTTGGCAAGGGAATCCGCAGGCGTGGTCTCTCGCTGGGGTGGTGCTGCTAGCCATGGTCGGAAGTTGTCTTGCCAGTGGTGTGGCCGGGGCTTCCATGCCGGTGTTGCTCCAAAAACTGGGGGCTGATCCGGCGACCGCGGCCAGCATCTTCCTGACGACCATCGCCGATGTCGTGAGCGTGGGGCTCTTTCTCTGGCTGGCCTCAGTTCTGGTGCTGGGATGAGCGCTCTCTGCCTACACCTTCCTATCGGATGGATGCGAATTCGGGCCACCGCTCGGGGACTTTGTGAGGCGAGTTTTCTGGATGCGGCTATCGAGTCCCGGCGTGTTGCGGGGCCGGGGGCGGAGCATCTTCAGCAGGCGCGAGAAGAATTGGAGGGGTATTTTGCCGGTGATCTGCTGCAGTTCGGTGTGAGTTTGGACCTGCAGGGCACGGATTTTCAGAAGCGGGCCTGGGAAGTGCTGCGGGAAATCCCTTTTGGAGAAACCCTCAGTTACCAAGCGCAAGCGCGACGAATCGGGAGCCCCCAAGCTTGCCGCGCGGTTGGGGCGGCCAACGGAAAAAATCCCCTGGCGATTTTCATCCCATGCCACCGGGTGATCGGAAAAACCGGGAGCCTCACGGGTTACCGGAGCGGCTTGGAGCGCAAAAGATTCTTGCTGCGGTGGGAACAAGAGGTTTTGGCCAGAAAGAGGGGGGCGGGATGAGTTCGGTGGAAGGGCGTGAGGCGGAAAATTTGCAAGGAAAGATTCCGGCTGGAGCCCGACGGATCTTGCGTCGCTTGCGGGCCCACGGGGCGCAGGCTCTCCTAGCCGGTGGCTGTGTGCGCGATGGCTTGCTGGGGAAGGAACCTCACGATTATGACATTGCCACCTCGGCTTCGCCGGAAGAGGTGATGGAAATTTTCCCGCGCACCGTGCCGGTGGGGGTGCAGTTCGGGGTGGTAATGGTGTTGGAGGACGATGGGCCTTACCAGGTGGCGCGCTTTCGCGAAGATGGGCCTTATGTGGATGGACGGCGGCCCAAAGCGGTCACGTTTTCTGATGCCCCTGGAGACGCCCGGCGGCGGGATTTCACGATCAATGGGTTGTTTTTTGACGACGAGCGAGGTCAGGTGCTCGATTACGTGGGCGGAGTGGAAGATTTGCGAGCCGGAGTGGTGCGGGCGATCGGGCAGCCGGCGGAGCGATTTGCCGAGGACAAGTTGCGGCTGCTGCGCGCAGTGCGATTTGCCGTCGTTTTGGGGTTCGAGATTGAGGATCGAACTTGGCAAGCCGTGCGGGAATTCGCTCCTCAGCTGGGTGTGGTCAGCCCAGAGCGGGTGCGGGAAGAGTGGAACAAGATTTTTCTTTCGCCGCAGCGGGTGCGGGGCTTGGACCTGCTGGAGTCCAGCGGTCTGTTGGAGCAAATCGTTCCTGAACTGCGCACCTTGCGGGGCTGCGAGCAACCGGAGGACTTCCATCCGGAGGGAGATGTCTGGGTGCACACGCGATTGATGCTCTCGCTGTTGTCCGATTCCGCACCGTTGGAATTGGTCTTGGCGGTGCTTTATCACGACCTGGGCAAGCCGGGGACCCGGGTGGTGGATGCGAGTGGTCGGGCGAGATTCGATGGGCATGAAAAGCGCAGCGCGGAAATGGCAGAGGTAATTTTGCGCCGCCTGCGCTACAGCAATGCTGAGATCGAGGCGGTGGTGGAAATGGTGCGGCAACACATGGCCTTCAAAGATGTGCAAAAGATGCGTCCGGCCAAATTGCGTCGTTTTATGGCCCGCCCTACTTTCGCGCAGGAATTGGAATTACATCGCGTGGACTGTGCTGGCAGCCACGGGATGTTGGACAACTACACTTTTCTGCAAGCGCGGCAGGCCGAGCAGGCGGCGGAGCCCGTTTTGCCGCCGCGGTTGATTACGGGACATGATTTGCTTGCCCTCGGGTGGCGGCCCGGACCGATTTTCAAAGAAATCCTCGAAGCTGTGCAGACTCAGCAACTGGAGGGAACGCTCACCTCCCGGGAGGCCGCTCTACGCTGGGTGCAAGAAAACTTTCCTCAACCATGAAATCCAGAGTCCTGATTGTCATACCGGCCCGCTATGCCTCAACCCGCCTTCCCGGAAAACCGCTCCTGCCCATCGCTGGAAAGCCCATGATTCGGCATGTTTGGGAAAGAGCGCAGGAGGTGCCGAAGGGAAACTGGGAACAGGAAGTCCTTGTGGCAACGGACGATTCGCGGATTGAATTGGCCGTGCGGAGGTTTGGCGGGCGCGTCTTATTGACCGATCCGCAACATGCTTCGGGGACGGATCGTTTGGTGGAGGTTTCGCGGATGTATCGGGCGGATCTCTACGTTAATTTGCAGGGCGATGAGCCCTTGATGCGCCCGGGAGATATTGGGAAATTAATTGGTGGAGTGTTGGAGGCGCCCGGGGTGGAAGTCGGAACGCTCTGCCATGCCTTATCGCGTGAGGAAGCGGAGCTGCCCCAGTTCGTCAAAGTCGTGCGCGCAGCAAATGGAGATGCGTTGTATTTCAGCCGTTCTCTGATTCCCTACCCGAGGGTGGAGGGAGTGGCGCCGTATTGGAAGCATCTGGGAATCTATGCTTATCGGCCAGAGGTCCTGGCTAGCTACGGGAATCTTCCACGGCCGAACCTCGAGGAAGCGGAATGTTTGGAGCAGTTGCGTTTGCTTTACCATGGATATCGTGTGCGAGTGTGGGAGGTCGAGACTGCGGCAACGGGTGTGGATACCCCGGAAGACTTGGAGCGCGTGCGTGCATTGCTTGAATAAAGCCAGATTTCCAGCTCATTTTGGGGCCCTATGAGTGATGCGATTTTGGTGACTGGAGGCTGCGGTTTTATTGGCTCCCACTTCGTCCGGCAATGGCTGGCCGAGGAAGGAACCCCAGTCGTGAATCTCGACCTGCTGACGTATGCTGGAAATCCGGAGTCGCTCTTTGAAGCTCGGGAGGATCGTCGGCATCTCCTTGTCGCCGGGGATGTTGGGGATGCCGAACTCGTCGCCCAACTGCTGCGGGAACACCAACCTAGAGCGGTGGTGCATTTCGCTGCGGAAAGCCATGTGGATCGCTCGATCCATGGCCCAGATGCCTTCATTAGAACCAACATTCAAGGCACCTACAGTCTTTTGCAATCCGTGCGGGAATGGTGGCAGGATCTGCCGGTGGAACGCCGCGAGCGTTTTCGCTTTTTGCATGTTTCGACTGATGAGGTCTTCGGGAGTCTGGGGCCGGATGATCCGCGTTTTTGTGAGAGCACACCCTACGCGCCGAACAGCCCCTACTCAGCCTCTAAAGCCGCTTCCGACCACCTTGTGCGGGCTTGGCATCACACCTTTGGCCTGCCGGTGCTAACCACCAACTGCACCAACAACTACGGCCCGGCGCAATTCCCCGAAAAGCTCATTCCGCACATGATCCTGCAGGCTTTGGCCGAAAGGTCCCTGCCGGTTTATGGTCGGGGAGAGAACATCCGGGATTGGCTCTTTGTCGGCGATCACTGCGCGGCAATTCGCCAAGTGCTGCGAGGCGGCAGGGTAGGGGAGACCTATTGTGTAGGGGGCGAGAATGAATGGACGAACTTGCAGGTCGTGGAAAAGATTTGCGCACTTCTGGATGAAGCGCGTCCGCGGTCCGGTGGGCGGGGTTATCGGGAGCTGATCACCTTTGTCACTGACCGCCCCGGACACGATTTTCGCTATGCCATGGATATCGGGAAAATTCGCCGTGAACTGGGTTGGAGTCCGGCGCACGATTTTGCCCAGGGGCTGGCCGAGACGGTGACTTGGTATCTCGAGCATCCGGAGTGGATTGAGCATGTGCGCTCTGGGGCCTACCGCACTTGGGTGCAAACTAACTACGCCCAACGCTAGCTTTTCGCATGGCTCTGCGGACGCTCGATCACTTTGCCCGTCAGGATCAGGCGCGCCGCAACACCGCCTACCTGCTGTGGCTTTACCTGCTGGCCGTGGCGGGGATTATCGCGACGGTTTATTTCATTTGGCAAGTGGTGAGTGGGGGAGTGCTTTGGGATCCCGAAGCGTTTTTGTTCATCACGGCGGGAGTGAGCGTGGTAGTGGGAGGCGGGTCTCTGATCAAAATTAGCCAGCTTGCTTCTGGGGGTGGGCGGGTGGCTGAAATGCTGGGCGGGAGGTTGGTGGACATCACCACCCAAGACCCGCAGCTGCGGCAGTTGCTTAACGTCGTTGAAGAAATGGCATTGGCCTCCGGTCTGCCCGTGCCTGCCGTTTACTTGTTAAATGAGGACCAATCGATCAATGCCTTTGCAGCCGGTTTTACAGCTGATGATGCGGCGATCGGAGTGACGCGCGGGACCCTGGAACGTCTTAACCGGGATGAGCTTCAGGGGGTGATCGCCCATGAATTTAGCCACATTCTCAACGGTGACATGAGATTGAACATCCGTCTCATGGGGTTGTTATTTGGGATTCTTTGTTTGGCCATTTTGGGACGGGTCTTACTGCATGCGGGGATTTCTTCGCGCTCCTCCAGATCCTCGGACGGGAAGAACTTGGGGGGAGTTGCGGTGGTCGCGCTGCTTGGTGTGGGAATGTTTCTGGCCGGGATGATTGGGGTATTTTTTGCCCGTCTCATCCAAGCTGCAGTGAGTCGTCAACGGGAATTCCTGGCCGATGCTGCGGCGGTGCAATTCACCCGCAATCCGCAAGGAATTGCTTCCGCGCTCTACAAAATCGGTCGTTACAGTGGACGCATCTCCAGCCCCGAGGCTGCGGAAGCGGCGCATCTTTTTTTTGTTAACGGCCTGAGTGAGCCGTGGTTCGGATGGTTTTCCACGCATCCGCCTTTAGAAAAACGCATCGCGGCCATAGATCCGCATTTTGCTCCCGACGCGGTGCGCTACCGCCCTCCGCCTCTTCCGGCGGGAAATGACTCGAGAGCTTCCGCTCCGGTGCCTTGGGACTGGATGGGGCATCGTCGAGAGGCTCCCTCACCACCCTTGGGCCCGGTAATCTCTTTGGCGGGAGCGCAACAGATGCTGGCCAATTTACCGAGCGCTTTGCAGGTGCAGGTTCGCGAGCTCAGCGGAGCGGTGGTCATGGTTTATGCCCTGCTTTTGAGTGAGGAGGAAAGCCTGCGCGCCCGGCAACTTGAGACCTTGCGTCAAGGTGGAGTTGGCGAGGCGATGCTCAATCAGGTCAAAACGTGTTTCGAGCAGCTCCTCTCCACGAGCGATGCACAGCGGATCAATTTGCTGGACCTGGCCGTGCCGACCTTACGGCAACTCTCAAGCACCCAATATCAGGCTTTTCGGAAAAACACGCGCGCCCTCATCGGCACGGATGGGCAAGTCAACTTATTTGAATACCTTTTGCAGACCGCCATGGCCCGGCAGCTGGAGCGATTTTTCCAGCCGGTGAGAAAGAATGAGCCTGAGATTCGTCACTTGCTGGCGGTTTTACCGGATGTGGCCGTAATCTTATCTGCGGTGGCCTACTTGGGAGATGTCGCGGAGGATGTGCGGGAGCAAGCCTATGCGGCGGGGATTAGAGAGTTGATGGTTCGGTCGGATGATCCGGTTCTGCAGCGGGTGGTCGCGCCAGGTATCGAAGTTTTGGATCAGGCTCTGCAACGGCTGGCTCGCAGTTCTCTCAGTATCCGCCGACAGGTGCTCTTGGCGGCGGCCCAGGTGGCGATGTTCGACGGGGGCAGTAATGCCAACGAGGGACAGTTGCTACGTATCCTGGCAGACGCGCTGGACTGCCCGGTTCCGCCATTTGTCCAGCCTCTGCCGGAGTGAAGGCCACTCCGCTCAGGGTCCGCGCAATTCGAGAAAGCGCACCACCTGTTTGGCGAGCATGTCGTATTCCAAGTTCACCCGTTGGCCCATTTGCAAATCACCCAGATTCGTCAAGCGGCGCGTGTGGGGGATGATCCAAACCCCAAAGGAGCCTTGCTGCAAAGTCGCGACGGTAAGGCTCACGCCATTCACCGCGATCGAGCCTTTCTCGATGAAAAATGCCTCGGCCCCGGCAGGTAGTTCGAAGCGCAAATAGAGGTCATCATCCTGCGGGCGAACTTCCAGCACCGCGGCCGTCGAATCTACATGACCTTGCACGAAGTGCCCACCGAAGCGGTCCGTCGCTCGCAGGGCACGCTCTAAATTCACCGCCGCACCGGAGGGCAGTTGACCAAGGTTGGTCCGGCGGAGAGTTTCTTCAAGGAGATCAAAACCCAAGGTGGTGGAAATTTCTGCGATGGTCAGACAACACCCGTTCAGAGCCAGGCTGTCTCCGCAGCGCAGTTCATGGACAAAAGACGGGAGGCTCAGTTGCAGCCGAGCCCCGGTGGCGTGACGGTGAAAATCCATCAGGCGGGCCGTTTCCTCAACAAGTCCAGTAAACATGAGAAATCAGCTTTCCAGGCGGGTGTGATCCCGGGAATATTTCCCGGCCAGCGCATCTGAGCGCGTGCGCTCGGAGAGCTTGGTTTTGTGCAGGTAGGCGGCGCGACCAATGAGATGGGCCGCAACCGGCGAAGTGAGAAAAATGAACCCGATGATCGCGACGCATTTCAAGACCACATGCGGATCCGGATGGAGAATGGCGATCGCGGCGAGGAAAAGTCCCAGTCCCAACGAGCCTGCTTTGGTGGCGGCGTGCATGCGCATGTAGAGGTCGGGAAAACGGAAAGTTCCCAGGCCGGCAACGAAGGTGAAGAAGGCCCCACCAATCGCCAAGAGGGAGGCGACCCAAACTGTCCAACTCATTTTGTTCTCCTTTCCAGATAGCGGGCGAAGGCGATCGTGCCAAAGAAGAGCACGATTGCCGCCACTGTGAGCACATCCAGGTAAACCGTCTGGCCGCTTCGCAGGATATTCGCGCCGATGAATCCCAGCACCACAAATCCCAAAAGATCCAAGGCGACCACGCGATCCGAAAGGGTCGGCCCCATGAGCAGTCGCAGCACCGTGAAAAGCAGGCCCAGACCTAACAAGACAAAGACCAAAATTGTTACCAAGGGAGGGATCATGCGCGGAAAATTCGGAGCACACGGGCTTCAAAATTGACCCGCAAGTCTTCAATTAAAGCCGCCTCATCCTCAACATACATGGCATGGATGTAGAGGACCTTGCGATCTGTCGAGACATCCATACTCAGCGTTCCAGGAGTCATACTGATCAGGCAAGCAAGGGTGAGGATTTCCAAGTCGGACTCAGCAGACAAGGGAAAGGCGATGATTGCCGGAGTGAAGTAATCTGTGGGAGTCAAAACATCGTGCGCGACACGGAAGTTCGAAAGCAGGACCTCCTTGAGGTAAAAAATCAGGAAGCGCAGACAAATGAAGGGTTTCAAGAGCCAGCTCATGCGCGCCCTCCCAACACCGCCGCGATGTAGTTTTCCGGACTCATCAGCTCAGTTGCTGCCCGGCTGGCGAGAGTCAGCAACCACTCGGGCGAAAAGCTAATCGCCAGCGTCACTGCCGCCATGGAGGCCATGGCCAGCCACATTGGCAACGGCACCCGGCCGCCACCCCGCTCAGCTTCCTCCGGTCGCGGATCCGCTTTCCAGAAGCCTTCGGCCCAAATTTTCGTCATAGAATACAGGGTCAGCACTCCGACCAGCAGCGCCACCACAACGGATCCCCACGCCAAGAGGTGCACCCCTTCCTGCACTAGGACGTATTTGGCGAAAAAGCCGGAGAGCGGGGGCAGTCCACCGAGCGACATGGCCGGGATGAGGAAGACCACTGCCAGCCAGGGATGGAATTTGTAGAGTCCGCCGATTTTTTTCAGCTCCGCCGTGCCCTTGAGATGCATGACTGCGCCAGCCATGAGGAAGAGATTCGTTTTCACCACAATGTGGTGGACAATGTAAAAGATGGAAGCCGTGAGAGCGGCCTGGGTGAAAAACCCGAGTCCCAAGGTCATGTAGCCGATTTGGCTGATGATATGAAAAGAGAGGATTCGGCGAATTTCGAATTGCGCGGCCGCTCCAAGCACGCCGGTGATCATCGTAAGGAGTGAGATGACGATGATGAAATTGTGCGTGAAGGCGGCATCGCCAACAAACACCAAGGTGAAAACCCGAATCAGGCTGTAAACGCCGACCTTGGTCAGCAACCCAGCAAAGATCGCTGAAATGGTAACGGGAGGCGTGTGATAAGAAGCGGGCAGCCAGGAGAAGAGCGGAAACACGCCCGCTTTGAGCCCGAAGGCGATGAGCAACAGCATGGCGGAAGCCATTACAGTGAGAGACAGCTCACCCTGTCGCAGAGTGACGGCCATGTCCGCCATGTTGAGGGTGCCGGTCTCGGCGTAGAGGATTCCCAGCGCCGCCAGGAAGAGACTTGAGGAAAGAAAATTCAGCACCAAATACTTGATGCCGCCTTCCAGCTGTGGTCGTCGGGCTCCGAGCGCCAGTAGCACAAAGGAGGACATCAGCATCACCTCAAACCAGACAAACATGTTGAAAAGATCGCCGGTGAGGAAAGCTCCGCTAACCCCCATCAAAAGCACCTGGTAGAGCGGGAAAAATCCGTAGCGTCCTTGCTCGGGATCCAGTTCGGCGAGGGCATAGATGGCGACGAGGAAGCCCATGAGTCCGGTAATAACCACCATGGTTGCGCCAAGGGTATCGGCGACAAAAGAGATTCCAAAGGGAGCAGGCCAGTTCCCCATTTGTGTCACTTGAATGCCTTGCTCTAGGACTTTCTGCAGCAGCAAGACCGCCACTCCCAAATGCAGGCCGGAAGCGAGAATATTCAGCCCTCGCTGGATGCGCACGGAGGGAATGACCATCATGACTCCAGCCGAAGCCAACGGGAGGATCACTGGCAGAACAAGTAGCCAGTCGGGTGTCCGCAGGAGTGAGCTCATTCGTCGTTCTCCTTCATCTGGTCCAGGTCGTCGGTGCCGCTGGCCATGTGGGTGCGGCGCATGAGTGCAAGAGTGAAGGCAATGACGCCGAAACCAATGACGATGGCGGTCAAAATCAGAGCCTGGGGCAGCGGATCGGCGTAAGGAGGCGCGAGAGTTTCAAGGTCGCTGGGAATCACTGGCGCGCGGTCTCGCGTGAGGCCGGAGGCGGTGAAGATGAGCAAATTGACACCTTGTCCAAAGAGCAGCACTCCGAGAATGACCTTCACCATGCTCCTCCGAAGCAGGAGATAAAAGGATGCGGCAAAGAGCGCCCCAATGGTTACCGCGAGAAGATTTTCCATTAGTGCAGCCCCCTTTCATCCGACATGCTGAAGGCCATGAGGGTGGCGATTCCCCAGACAACGAGGAAAACGCCGAAGTCGAAAAGTAAAGGCGTGCCGAATTTGAGTTTGCCGACGATCCAGGTGGGGATGGCAATTTTGCTCCATAATCCGGTGAGGTAGGGCAGTCCTTGAAGCAGCGCTGGAAGACCGCTGCCCACCGAACAGAGTAGTCCCCAGCCGATGAGACGCCGGGAGTTTAGTGGCAGAAGCGCCTGTCCCCGGGCCATGCCAAAGGCCACCCCGTAAAGGATGAATGCTGCTCCACAAACCAGTCCGCCAATGAAGCCGCCACCTGGTTCGTTGTGCCCCCGCAGCAACAAAATAATCGAGAGAACGATTTGTAGCGGCACAATCAAACGGGAAGCGGCACGCAGCAGGAGGGAGTTCATCCTTCCTCCTTTCGCGGGGGCAGTTGCACCGGCAGGTTGGGATGTTCTTCCGGAGGTTCTTCGACATCAGGGCGCCGCCGCCGAATTCGCAGCACCCCGTAGACGCCCAAGGCCGCCACCGCCAGCACGGTGATTTCTCCCAGGGTGTCCAATGCCCGGAAATCCACCAGAATCACATTCACCACATCCCGCCCTTGGGCCAAGACGCTGTGGGTCATGAAGTAGTCTGGAAGCTTGCTGCCGGGCTCAATCGCCAGTGCCTTCATGACCATCAGAGTCACCGCAGTGCCGACAGCGAGACTCAGGAAGGCGTCCCGCCAGCGTGAGGGAACCGAGCTGAGACGCCGTCCCTTGGGGATGTGATAAAGCACCAGCACCAGGAGAATCAGCGTGAGCGTTTCCACGAGAAACTGGGTGAGGGCCAGATCGGGTGCACCGTAGAGGGCGAAAATGAGCGCGATGCTGTAGCCCACGATGCCCAGCAGGGCCACTGCGGAAAGGCGCCCCAAGTTGATGATAGCACCGATCGCCGAGGCAATAATGGCCGCGCAGAGCAGCGCTTCATACCACTCAAACGGCCGCCAAACCAACCAGTCCATGTGCAAGCGGACGCGACTCATTCCGATGAAGATGGCCAGGGCCGTCGTGCCCATAATGGTCATAATGTAGAAGCGCAGGTAACCGTGTTGAATGAGGCGAGTTTGACCGTCGGCCACGCGCGGAAGAACCGCATACACCAAAAGTTCATAAGCCCGCTCCGGCCCCCAGCGCACCAGGCTGTGCAGACGCTGTCGCCATTGGCGAATTTCATGTCGCAGTTTGAAAAGCACCACTCCCAGGGCGATGGTGAGCAAGCTGAGCCCCAGCATCGGGGTGATGCCATGCCAGAGATGGAGCTCCAGCTCCACCGGGGCTTGTAAAATGGCCTCCGCGGCGAGAGCGAGCACGGGCTTGTCCACCAGCATGGGGAAAAGTCCAAGCACCAGTCCTAATACCGCCAAAAGTAGTGGCCCGAGCCAGAGGGATGGAGGTGCTTCGTGGGGATGACGCGGGGTGTGCAGGGGCTTGCCAAAGAAGGGACGCACGCCGACAATCAAGGCCACCGCAAAAACCAAGGCGTTGGAGAGCACTCCCAAGCCAGCCAGCCCCCAGCCCACGGTGCCGAATTGCAACTGCGCCTCATAGAGCAACTCCTTGCTGATAAATCCCAAAACCGGCGGCACGCCGCACATCGCCAGCGCTGCCAATCCAGCGGCGATGGCGGTTACGGGCATGCGTTGAATCAATCCGCCCAGATCTCGCACATCACGGGTGTGGGTTTCGTGGTCCACTGCTCCAGCCATCATGAACATCGAGCCTTTGTAGAGCGAATGAACCAAGAGGAAGGCCACGGCTGCTTGGGCAGCCAAAGGCGAGCCCAGCC
Source organism: uncultured Chthoniobacteraceae bacterium (assembly GCA_964595865.1). Classification (GTDB taxonomy): domain Bacteria; phylum Verrucomicrobiota; class Verrucomicrobiia; order Chthoniobacterales; family DYNR01; genus CAZQRL01. The sequence continues at coordinate 19,778 of CAZQRL010000001.1, read as the reverse complement.
CGAGAAGGAGCGTCATGGTTCCAAGAGCCCCCACGGTTGTGTAGGCCAGGAGGCGTTTCAAATCGGTCTGTCCGACTGCCAACACCGAGCCGGTGATCATCGTGAGCAATCCAAAGCTGGAGAGCAACCATGTCCAAAGCGCCGTTCCACCCAGAATCGGCGTCAACCTCGCCAGCAAAAAAACCCCGGCCGTAACCATGGTTGCGGAGTGAAGATAGGCGCTCACGGGGGTCGGGGCCGCCATGGCTCCGGGCAACCAAAAGTGAAACGGCGTCTGCGCGGATTTCGTGAAAGCTCCCATGAGCACCAGCGAAATCAACAGTGGATAAAAGCCCGAATCGCGAATGGCTGGGATGTTCTCCAGCAATCCAGAAAACGACCAAGTGCCGCCGACCCAGGCCAGGAGAACCAGCCCAATGAGCAGGGCCTGACCGCCGGTGAACGTCACTAATAAGGCCTGTAAAGCAGCCGAACGGGCTTCCTGCTGTTCGTGATTGAAGCCGATGAGCAGATAGGAAGACAGACTGGTGAGTTCCCAAAAAATGAAGAGCGCCAGGAGGTTGTCGGCTGCGACCAAACCCAACATGGCCCCCATGAAGAAAAACAAACAGGCAAAGAAGCGGCCCAGTTGCCGATGGTGGTGGAGATAGCCTCCGGCGTAAACTGAGATGAGGGTGCCGATTCCGCTGATGAGGAGTAAAAAAAGCAGGGAGAGCCCATCCAGGCGGAAGGCCAACTCCAAGCCCAAGCTTGGCACCCAAGGCGTGACTTGGCGGATCGGCCCTGTCTCCGGCAGAACTCGCAGCATTTGCACCACGTAAACAAAAAAGCCTGCCGGCAAGGTGGCAAAGAGCCACCCGCTCCAATCGCGAGTCACCCGATGCAGCGAAGGAGCCAAAATGGCCAAGCCAAAAATTCCCGCCAAACCGATCAGCATGGGTGGATAATCAAGCCCGCCAAACCCCAAGAGAAAGGCCCATCTTCTGCCCATAACGCAGAAGTTTCGCCCCGCCAGTGGGTGTTGGGGAAATCGGGAATTTCGCTTGGCGTGAGCATCGGTTCGGCTAGAGAAAACAACCCCTTATGTTTGTCAACTCTTTCTGCGTGCTGCGCCATGCGGCCGCCTGGTCCTCGGTTCTTCTCGGTCTCGTCCTAGTTGGTTGTGCTTCCGTAAGTGTTTCGGAAACCATTGCTCGTCCCAAACCGGGGCGGCCCGTCACCTTCCCGGAGACTATCTATGTGCGGAATTATGCCACGCCGCCGGAGAACTTCCGCGTGGATCGTGAGGGGGAAGAGCTCCAAAACTTCATGGTGCAAAAGCAGGACCGCCTCAGCCGGAACCTCAAGCGCCGCTTGGAAAAACACCTCGCCCCCACGCAGATCATTGCCACCACGGCTCCCACCCCTGCCGGCCCCGGGTGGTTGCTCGAAGGCACTTTCGATCGGGTCAACCAGGGCAGCCGGGCTCTTCGTGCGCTCATCGGTTTTGGGCTGGGAGGCACCAAAATTGATACCACCACCAAAGTCTATCAGCTTGGGGATCCGAAAAGACGCCAGGAGCCGGAGCTAATCTATGTGATCCGCACCACGGGAGGTTCCGGGGCCTCCCCGGGCGCTGTTGGTGGATTCAGCCCCTTTGGCCCCATGGGCCCCTTCGGCATGATTCCCAATGCCATCTTCGGCGCGCAAAGCGGGCTGGCCTTCGATACCAACCGCACCTCGCGCGAGATTACCGCCGCGCTCTCCGAGTTTGCTTGGCAAGAAGGGCTTATCCCGCAGGAACAAGCTATCGGGCCCAAGCGACTCGGGCGGCTGCCGAATCGAATCCTCTCCTCCGAACCCGAGCCCCGCCCGACTCCCGCTCCCTAAAACCCGGGCAGTCCCCTGCACCCCAGCCTTGAGATAGGACTAAAGTCCGCCTCCACTTTTGGCACGGAAGTTGCTTAAGGAAAGTGTTACGATTTCTTTAAGTCGTAATACTATTTAACCTTACAGGTGGGCCGCCGACATTCAGGGTGACCTGCCTTTGCAGTTCGAAATCAACCCATGAAAATAACTTCCTTGCTCCTTATCGCTGCCACCTCGGTGGCCCTGTTTGTCAGCTCGGTTTCTGCCGCTCCGCTGAAAATTGCTTACAGCGATTGGCCCGGGTGGGTTGCCTGGCAGGTTGGAATTGAGAAAGATTGGTTCAAAGAAGAGGGCGTCGAAGCGGAATTTGTCTGGTTTGAATACGTTCCTTCGATGGAAGCTTTCGCAGCCGGCCAAGTAGATGCAGTGACCATGACCAATGGGGACGCTTTGGTGACGGGTGCGACTGGCGCTCCCAGCAAAATGATTGTCATCAACGATTTCAGCAACGGGAATGACATGATTGTCGCTCGCCCGGGGATTGAATCCGTGAAAGATCTCGCCGGAAAGAAGGTCGGGGTGGAGTTGGGTTTCGTCGGGCATCTTTTGCTCCTGCAAGCTTTGGAGAAAAACGGAATGAAGGAGAGTGATGTCACTTTGGTGAATGTGCCGACGCACGAAACCGCCAAAGCCCTGGCCAGTGGCGACGTGGATGCGATTGTTGCTTGGCAACCCAACTCCGGACAGGCCCTGCAGGCGGTTCCGGGTTCAAAAGCCATTTTTACCAGCCGCGATGTTCCCGGGCTCATCTACGACGTTTTGGCGGTGAGTCCCGCCAGTCTGGCCGCCCGCAGGGACGATTGGACCAAAGTTGCCAAAGTGTGGTATCGCATCGTCGAATTCTTCAAAAACCCGGAAACCCGGGATGAGGCGATCGCGATCATGGCCACCCGGGTCAACCTGCCTGCCGAGGAATATGCCAAGTTTGTGGACGGCACGAATATCCTCACCCTAGAGGAAGCGAAAAAAGCCTTTGCCGTCGGCGAAGGCCTCGATTCGATCTACGGATCGAGTGCGTTGGTGGACAAGTTCAACGTTGAGAACAAGGTTTACGATACGCCGCAGACCATTGCGGATTACATTGATCCGAGCATTACGTTAAGCCTGCCGTGAGCCATTAGCAGACCCGTGGGAGAACTTCGGAAAACCTTCCACCGTCCCATCCCCGGCGATGAGTAGCAAGCCTTGGTTGGTTCCTTTCCGACCTCTGCGGGAGCGCACAACGTTCTGGCTGACGGTAGGATCCTTTCTTCTCCCGTTGCTGGTCTGGTGCGCAGTGAGCTACGTGCCGTTCATCTGGCATCCGTTGGTCGAGATCACGTCTCCGGGAGGTGTTTCTTTCTTTAAAGAAGGAAACCTGGTCGAGCGGGAGGTCTTCCGGGCGGAAAATGAAAAAATGGCCTCGGCAGGGTTACCGCTGGCCGTTGGTCGTCCGGCCAACCCGATTTTTCTTCCTGCTCCCGACAAAGTGCTCACCGCGCTCTACCGGAGTTTTACCACTCCGCCCCGGCGCACGGGCGAAAAGTGGTTGCATGAGAGTCTTTGGCACAGCATGCAAATTATTTTTTGGGGTTTCACCCTGAGTTCCATCTTCGGGGTGCCCCTGGGAATTCTGGCTGGGGTTTTCGCACCCGTCTCCAAGCTCACGGAGCCGGTGGTGGACTTTACCCGCTACATGCCGGCACCCGCTTTTGGGGCTCTGGCCGTCGCTGTGCTGGGCATCTACGATGCGCCCAAGATTGCCATTATTTTCATTGGGACTTTTTTCCAGCAGGTGCTTGTGGTGGCAAACACAACCCGCAAATTGGATCCGGCCTTGATTGAAGCCGCGCAAACCCTTGGTGCTAACCGCCCGCAGTTAGTCTGGCGCGTCGTTCTGCCCGGAATCCTTGTGGACCTCTACAACGACATGCGCATCCTGCTCGGCTGGGCTTGGACCTACCTCATCGTCGCGGAGTATATCGGAGCCAGCTCGGGCATCACCTATTTCATCAATCAGCAGGCTAAATACCGCATCTACGATAACGTTTTTGCCGCCATTCTGATCATCGGGCTGATTGGTTTTACCACCGACCGAATCCTGGCCTGGCTCGGGCCAAAATTATTCCCGTGGAGCCGCGAAGCTCGGCGGCTCGTGGTCGCCCCGGTGGATTCCACGCCTCAACCTCTCGCCACCTAAGCCTATGAAATCTGGATTGGAACTGCCCGATTATCGTCAGCAGAGCCCTGCGGTGGCCGAGCGTTTTGCCCGGTTGCGCGAGCGTCCGGTCATTCTCGAAGTCAAGGAATTGACCAAGCAGTTTGGTTCGCATCGGACCTTGGATCGTATTTCCTTGGAGGTGCGACGGCGGGAATTTCTCTGTGTCCTCGGGGCCTCCGGTTGCGGCAAATCCACGCTCATTCGTCTCATTGCCGGTCTGGACACGCCCACTTCGGGCCAAATCCTCTTGGATGGTCAGCCCGTCCGCGGGCCTGGACCAGACCGGGGAATGGTCTTTCAGGGCTACACCCTCTTCCCGTGGCTGACCGTCAAGCAAAACGTGATGTTCGGCCTGCGCATGGGAGGGAAGTCGAGCTTCGAAGCCGAGAGCGAAGCCCGCGAATGGATCGCCTTGGTCGGTTTGTCCAAATTTGAAAAGGCCTACCCGCACGAGCTCTCGGGGGGCATGAAGCAACGGGTAGCCATCGCTCGTGCGCTGGCCAACCGCCCGCGGATTCTCCTGATGGATGAGCCATTTGGGGCGCTCGACGCACAGACGCGGGCGCAAATGCAGGCCTACCTCTTGGAAATCTGGCGCAATGTGGATGTGACAATCCTTTTTATCACCCACGATCTCGACGAGGCCGTCTATCTTTCAGACAAAATCCTTGTTCTTGGCACCAATCCGAGCCGCATTTTGGAAGTGTTGGAGAATCCCGTGCCGCGTCCTCGCCGCCGGGAGCAATTCGTAAGTCCGGAGTTTCTTGCGACCTACAACCGCATCTCGGAGTTGATACATCCGCCGGACGCGGTGGTGACGGAAAAGATTCCCATCACCCGCATGACGGTGGTGGGGGATGATGTGGAGTGAATATGCAGGAGGGAGCGATACTTTGGACCGACCTGGCCTGGCCGGATGTTCCTGTGAAGCTGGCCGCGTGTGGACAGGCGGTTCTTTGGCCCTTCGGTGCCACCGAGCAGCATGGCCCGCACTTGGGGTTGGGCACCGATACCGATTTGGCCACCGCGGTGGCCAGTGAGGTCTCGGCCCGCACACGGGTTCCAGTCTTGCCCACATGGCCGATCGGGATGTCTTCCGGCCACTCGCGGAAATGGCCCGGGACGCTCTCTTTGCGTCCTAGCACCCTGGCTTTGGTGGTAGCCGAGGTGGGGGGGTGGTTGTATGCCAGCGGGGTGCGGCGTTTGTTCCTCCTCAATGCCCATGTGACGAATGCGGCCCCGCTTCGCTGTGGGCTGGAGGAGCTGCGGGCGACTTTTCCCGACCTCATGGTGGCGCTCATACACACCGCGCAGATCAGCCCGCGGGTGCGGGAGGCCTTTTTTGCCGATGGAGAGGATTGGCACGCCAATGCGGCCGAGACCTCGCTGATGTTGCATTTGCGCCCGGGCGCCGTGCAGCCAGAGCGGATTGCCGACGATCCCGACCGCACGGACGGTCTGCAATTTGCCCACCCGGTAGATCGCACCAGCACCAACGGCGTCACTGGGATGCCCAGCCGGGGGAATGCGCCTGCGGGGGCAGAACTCTTTTCCTGGATGGTTGAAGATCTCACGGCCCGTGTGTTGGCCGGCATGCGGGAAAAGCCACCTTTATCCTAAACCCATGAGCCACCACGATCCCTTCGCTCACCTCACTGATACCAAACAGCAACTGCGCGCCAAAGGCGTGAAATACTGCATCGGCGCCTATGTGGACATTCACGGCGTTCCCAAAGGCAAGGTGGTGCCGATTGACCACTTCGAGCACTTTGCTGGAGGCTCGGAGCTTTACACAGGCTACGCCTTGGATGGTCTGGGACAGCACCCGAATGAGGATGAGTTCGCCTCCGTGCCGGATCTGGGTGGCTGCATCCAACTGCCTTGGAATCCCGAGATCGCCTGGTTCCCGGCCGATTTGCGGTTTCACGATGCGCCTTATCCGATCAGCACACGCGTGGCCCTACGCAAGGTCATCGCCGATGCAGCGGTCATGGGGTTTCGGCCGAATCTCGGCATCGAGTGTGAGCTCTTCGTCCTCCGACAGAATCCCGATGGCACACTCGAGGTCCCCAACCCCGACGATAATCTCCCCAAAGCTTGTTATGACGTGAAGCGTTTCCTCGACCGCTACACGTGGTTGGACAAGGTGGCCTCTGCCATCAACGCGCTGGGGTGGGATCTTTATTCTTTCGATCACGAAGATGCTCACTCGCAATTTGAGTTTGATTTCAAGTATGCCGATGCCCTGACGATGTGCGATCGCTATACGTTTTTCCGCCTGATGGCCAAACATTACGCAGCGGAAGAGGGGCTGCTGGCAACCTTCATGCCCAAACCTTTTGCTGATAAGACCGGCAGCGGGGCGCACTTCAACATGTCGCTGGCCTGTGCGGAAACCGGGCGCAATCTTTTCGAGTGTGAAACCGGCGACGATCCACGCGGTCTGGGCTTAAGCGAACTCGGTTATCAATTCATAGCCGGCATTCTGCGACATGGACCAGCCCTGTGTGCGGCTTTCGCTCCGACGGTCAATAGCTACAAGCGTCTGGTTCGCCGGGGATTGATGTCCTATTATTCTTGGGCCCCGGTATTCAACTCCTACGGGCGGAATAATCGCACCAATTCTGTCCGCGTTCCCATGGGAGGCGGGCGCTGCGAATCGCGCAATGCGGACGCTTCCTGTAATCCCTACCTGGCAGCCACGTTGGTTTTTGCCGCAGGCTTGGAAGGAATTCGGGAAAATCTCGATCCGGGTCCCGCGCGAGAGGAAAACCTCTATGAATTGAGCACGGTCGAGCTCGCGGAGCGTGGCATCTGTGAGTTGCCGCGCACCCTCCACGAAGCCGTCGAGGCATTTGCTGCCGACCCGTTTGTCACGCGAACCCTCGGTCAGGAATTGCGGGATGAATTTATCCGTTACAAGACCGAAGAATGGGAGAGCTACCATTTGACGGTGAGTCAGTGGGAAGTGGACCGTTATGCGCGGTTGTTCTGAGACCACCAGAGCCTGCCCGAGCGGGCGATCCTGTTGCCGACAAGCCACTGCGGATTGTCCGGTGGAATGGTTGGCGGCGGCCTTCCAAGCGCTACTAGCTTTGGGTATTCGCGACCGCGCCACCTTGGGTGAGGTGCTACGTCAGACCCTGGAATCCCAACCCGGGATCCTCGCGGCCTGGACGGTCTGGGAACCCAACGCCCTCGACCAACGGGATGAGCTTTTCCGCTATGCGCCAGGCCATGATGCTACGGGGAGATTCATCGCCTGCTGGCATCGTGCGTTGGGTACTCCGCGCTTGGAAGCCGTCACCGGCTATGAACGACCCGGCCCGGGGGATTGGTATTGGGTTCCGAAAAATAAAGTCCTGAGCTGCCAAATTCAGCCGATTCATTACCCGCTGGGCGGAAAATGGGTGTGGATGACCAGCCAGGTAACGCCGATCCTGCTCGAGGGGCGTTTTGTCGGAGTGGTGGGAATTGATTGTCCGGCCCAATCGCCGGTGCCGCCTCCATGTCAAACCAAGCCCAAAAGCACTACGGTCGAGACGCGTCCGCTTCACGAGGAAGAATACGACTCGCTCACTCCGCGAGAGCGAGAGGTCCTGCACTGGCTGCGACTGGGAAGGTCCAATGAAGAAATCGGCATCATTCTCGGGATCAGCCACCACACCGTCAAAAACCATCTCGAGCGGGTGTTTCAAAAACTGGGAGTGCACAGCCGCTTTGAGGCCATCCAATATAGCCGCCCGCCAGCGGCAAGCTTTCCCGGCGCCAAGAAGGCCATAGCCTCGGCGTAAGGCTGCTTTGGGAAAGCTTTTCTTGCGGCAGAGTTGGTTGTCCGAGTTGACTCCAATGAAAAGACACCGGGGAGGCCAGAGGAGGTGGGGCAGGATTGAAACTTTGCCTGCTAGCTGATGACCCCGGGGAAGGTCATTCCCGATGAGGGAAAAAGCCGACGGGAAGAGCTTATGAGAATGCCGGTGCGGTATCCGGGGCGAGGGCGTGCCGGGCGGAGCATGTTGATCGCCGAGGTGTGTGAACGGTGCAGGTATGAGCGCAGCGTGGCCGATGGAGAGGCAGCGATGGGGATTCGAAACCGCCCTCGTCCAACTCGTGCGCGAAACCCTCAAGCGCCAAGACGCCGCCGCAGCTCCGTGCGCTCGCTTTTTACCTCCAGCGACAACCGGCGACCCGACCCCGCGCACAACGATTTCCTCTTCGAAATCCACGGTCAAGCCAACCCCATTCCCGACGCTGCCCTGGACGCGCTCTGCCACGAACTCAACCAAACAGAAGTCACCTCTCCGGGCACCCATCTGCACCTCGTTTACCGCTCCATCAGGTCATCCGCTTCCCCCAGAGGTTAGCATGTCGGAAAATGCACTGCGAACGGGCTATCTTGCTGCCGGAGGCATCTTCTACTGCGACCGTGGATGCCCAGATACCGCCTCCTCAACCCGTGACCTCCGCTGCTGAGACGGGCGGCTGCAGAGTGGGATTACCGCCGGTTACTGCTACGTCCATGCCTTGGCAGAAAGTGCCTTCGCCTCGCTTAAGGCCGAACTCTTTGACGCCGTCAGGCCTTTGCCTTCCAAACAGGCGACGCGCCGCGCGATCTTCGACTTCATCGAGACCTTGGACAACCGCCGTCGCCGCCACACTTTTCTCGCTTGCATCTCGCCCTGCGAAGACCTTCAAAGCAACTTCACAACCCATCACAAAAACCTAAACAAAGCTGCGCTCGACCTCGCCACTTTTTCGAGGGACTACCAATCATCAATCAAGCGAGAACCCCACCCAACCCCTTGGAAATCTCCGCTGTATTGGCGAAGATTCCCGACGCTAATCCCGAACCCCAATGGGGTGTCAGTTGACCGTTTCAAACAGCTTTGCTTCCTTGTTGGAAAGAGCGCACCCGCGAGCCGCGTGTCCCTACCGCGGACGACCGGGCCGGTCATCCCCGCCCTCCCGGCGGCTCATTGCGCCAGGCCGATTCCTGCAGTTTGATGAACCTAGCTTCCCGCGAGTTCACCCAGCGGGCAGCCTACGGCAGTCTGTCTCGCCCGCTCCCGCGAGCTCGGCTGTGGTTATTTTCAGCCTTTTTCTCCCGGAGCCAGCGGACGGTTTCGTCAATCCCCGTTTGCAGGGTCCACGGGTCGCGACCGAGCACAGCGAAGGTTTTTTCCATGGGCGCGGGATAATCGCTCGTCAGGCTCCGATAGCGGGAAAAAGTAAGATAAAATTACCTGCCGCGAACTGCTGTGATCGCATCCCCCGCCAGCGCGATGAGCCGCACCACCGGACGCGGGATCTTCGGCGCGTGCCGAACCGAAGGCGTGGCTTTCACCGCGTCGAGTAAATTGTGGGTATTGTCGGTGTTTGCCCGGTAACCATCCTCCACAGTGGTGTTCTCATCGCAATTTGCCCGTGCGGCTAGATGGAGTAGCGCATCCGGCTCGAATGCGTGCATTCGCATGCGCAGGGCGTCGGCATCCCAAAGATCGCCGGCCTTCCACAGCGGGGCATGATTCGGATTCACCGGCGGTTTGAAGTCGAAATTTTCCACCTCAACCCCGCGCTTGAGCAATTCCTCCACCAAATGCGTCCCGATAAACCCAGAGCCTCCAGTGAGAAAAAATCTCCGCTCGACTTGCGGTGGAGCGGAGAGGATGGTTCGCCGGATATGAAGCTGCTTGTGTTTGCGCACGTGCCGCCGCCGCATCACGGCCAGGCGGTGATGGTGGAGCTGATGCTGCGCGGACTGGGCGAATATCCCAACCTACAAGTTTATCATGTCGATGCGAGGTTTTCGACGGATATTGATGATGTGGGAAGGGGCGGATTAAGGAAATTGCTGCTGCTGGGGAAGTATGCGGCGATGTTGGTGGGTCTGCGGATTTTGAAGCGTCCGGATGCGGTGTATTTCGTGCCGGCACCGGGCAAGCGGATGGCAATCTACCGGGATTTGGTTGTCATCGGGCTGGCAAAAGCGCTTGGAATGCCACGGATTTTTCACTGGCACGCGGGAGGGTTGGCGGACTGGGTGCGCGATACAGCGCGCCCGTGGGAGCGATTTCTCTGCAAATGGGTCTATGGCAGGGCGCGTCTGAGTGTGATTCCAGTCGGCAGCGAGCAGGCTACTGCCGGGTACTTCAGTCCAGAACGTTTGCAAAAGATTCCCAATGGCATTCCCGATCCGTGTCCGGATTTTGAATCTGCCATTCTGCCAGCGAGGCAGGAGCGTCTGCGTCAGCGCGGGAGCGGGCAGAGAAAAGTTGTGCGGGTTCTGTTTATGGGGCATTGCACGGAAGACAAGGGGCTTTTTGATGTCATGGAAGCCGTGCAGTTGGCCAATCGGCGGAGTCGGGAAGCGGGGCAGCCGTGGGTATTTGCGTTGCAGGTTTTCGGAAAATTCATGACCGATTCCGAGCGCGGACGGTTTGATGCGCTAGGGAAAGCGCCAGAGTGGGCAAGAGAAACTCCCGAACCCCTGCTCGCCTACGCGGAATTTGTGAGTGGCGGCGAGAAGGCGCGGGTTTTTTGTGAGAGCGACGTACTTTGCTTTCCGAGCTTTTATGCGGCGGAAGTCATCCCGACGGTGGTTTTGGATGCTCTGGCATACGGACTGCCGGTGATCGGCACCAAATGGCGCGGAATTCCCGAACTCCTTCCTCCCGGCGGTCTGCCGCCGTGTGAAATCCGCTGCCCGGATCAAGTCGCCGAGAGACTATTGGAAGTTCCGGAATTGGCAAATTTTCGGGATTATCGGGATTGGTTCGAAAAGCATTTCACGGTGCAAAAGTTTATTGGTTCGCTGAGCGGGGTCTTTGGGGAAGCGGTGGGAGGCAAACCTGAAAGCTGAAAGCTAAAAGCTGAAGGAGGTCAGAGGTCAGAAGTCAGAGGGCGGAAGGCTGAATACGTGCCAGCGGGTGCTGGCCGGATAGCTTGTCAGAGGCAACCCGAAGGGCGAGATGAGCGGGAGCGAGTGAGGCAAACCGGAATGTGCGCTGGGGATTATTTTTGAAAGGACGAATCCGGGGAGGCTTTTGGCCAAGAAGAGCCGAGGTTGCAGGCCCGGAAGGTATGCCTTGCTGCGGAGTCGCCCGGGCGGAAGATCGAGATTTCCAGATTTCGTTTGGTGTAAGCGCCTGCAAGGAGCTTTTGCAAGCGATGCAGTACCATCACGGGAAGCTTGAGCCAGCGCGGTGGAGCACCCGGCTCGCGCCCCCAGAGCGCCTGTTCGCTCGTTGCTCCCTGATCCAGTTCGCTCAGATTGGCTCCGGTGAATGTAAAAGCCGAGGTTGGCTCCCGCAGATAGCCCATCGGCACCTTCGCGGCGAGCATTCCAACGACCCAAACTCCATCTCCGATCACCTTTTTGTCCACCGGGAATCGATGGCCCTTTGCGAAAACTTTGCGGCGGAAAAAGGTAGAGCAGGTCAGGGTGTTCAAGTGGCAGAGGCGTGTATGCAAGCGGTCTGGCAAAACTGTGCGCCGGTAAGACAAAGCCCTGCCGTCCTCTCCCAGCAAAACAGCATCCGCAAAAAGAACCTCCTTTTTGGGATTGGCGAAAAACCAATCTGCCACACGCTGCAAGGTTCCCGGGAGATATTGCTCGTCGCAATTGAGATACGCGCAGAGTTCGCCGGATGCGCGGGATAGCCCACGGTTGATGGCGTCGTACATGCCCGCGTCCCGCTCGCAGTAGATTGCGATGTGGTACGGGCGAGTCGAGGGCTGAGAGTCGAGCGTCGAGGGCGGCCGGGTGGGAGTCGAGGGCTGAGGGTCGAGCATCGAGGGCGAGTGCGAGGAATCAAGGTCTCCGATTTCTGCTTCCCGATCTCCGATCTCCGATCTCCGATCTTCCGAGCTTGAGAATACAAGCTCTCCGTTGCGGTAGAAGTCTGCTCCGATTTCGCGGGCGAAGTCCTCGATCCCGGGGGTGCCAGCGTCTTGGATGAGGTGCTCTACTGAAATGCTGAAACGCTGAAACGCGAAAACGCTGAAATCAGTTTTTTCGAGGCCAACTGTTTTATTCGTCGAGTTGGCAAACGAGGTGCCTGCCTCAATTTCAGAATTTTGGATTTTCAGATTTTCAGATTTTTCTTCGACCTGGTCGCGGACGGATGCGACACAGAGGCGGAGCCAGTCGAGTTGGCGGAAGCTGGGAGTGATGATGGAGAAGGTCAATGGGAGGGAGGGGCGGAGGCTTGAAGGATGAAGGCTGAAACCTGAGACCTGAAGGGGCAGAGAGGAGGGCTGAAACCTGAAACTTGAAACCTGGAGAGGTTATTTGCTGTGGGCTTTGGTATTTTTGGCCATGGTGACGAAGATCGAGATCAGTTCATAGGCCTCACGCCAAACTGGAGCCGTGAGCGCACTGTCAATTGCGCACTCCTCGTTGAGAAGCTCCAGCCAGTATTGGGTTTCGTCTGCTTCTTGGATGCAGAGTTCAATTTTGGCAATGAACTCACTATCGCTTCGAGCACGAGATGCCTCGCGATAGTCGGCTCCCACGGAGGTGCCTGAGCGGAGCATCTGCTTTCCCAAAACGCGCAGCTCCTCGCGGTGCTTGTCGAGTTTTGTAAAAAAGCTGGATTACCGATCCGCCAAATTTTTTCGTGCGGGAGCGAAGTTCCTTTTGTCCCTGCTCATTATTCATAAATCGCTTCAGGTTTCAGCTTTCAAGTTTCATCCTTCCCAATTTCCAATTTTCACCTAAACGTGGTTTGGAAAGTGGTGGGGAGTTTGGCGATGGGGAGGGGCTTGTCGGGAGCTGGGGGCTGGCTTGCGAGTTCGCGGTCGTAGCTAGCTTTGAGGGCGTTAAAAACGCCGAGAAGAATAAAAATTGTGGGTAGAAAATCGTCAATTCGTGGTGCTCCCATTGGAAAACCGATGATACTTACTGTTCCATAGAGAGCGATCCATTGAAGAGCAAAATTTCCCCTGTTGGGAGGGTTCTTCATTATAAAACCCACAAACCGCATAAAAGCAACAAGGATAAAAAGAAAAATAAACAAAGCACCGACTATCCCAAAGCGATCCAATGTGGAAAGGAAGCCATTGTGAAGATTCCCAGTAACAAAGAAAGCATAATCGCGATCTTCCAATACCTGGCGAGCCTGACCTGTCTCAGGGTCTATGGTTGTTGAACCCAAATTTTTGAGAATCTCCCGGTAAGGAACGGCCAGGCCGCGGCCAAACCACATGTGGTTTGGAAACTCATGAACTAAGAAATACTCCCAGACTTTCAAACGAAAATCATTCGAGCCTTCCGCATCCATCTTGACCTGATAGTCCCAATCTCCGGGAATCCATACCAATCCACGCTGGATGCCAGGGGGCAGTGTGAGAAAAGTGGAGTGCGATATTGATAGCACCGTGGCAACCAAAACAAAGCCAATTGGGATAATAATAACCCCCATTTTCAAATCACGCCAGGAACCCACAAGAAAGTAAATCAAGGCATTCATGGAGCTGGAACGATAGCCGGAAAGAAAGCAAAGAAAGACACCCGTCGTTCCCATCAAAAAGGGCCATAGATTTCTGGAGGAAAGCCAGCGATAAATTGGAATCATGGAAAATGCGGTAACGATCAAAAGATAACCATAGTCTCCAAGAAATCCCCAGCGCGAGAACTCATTATCCTGAAATTCCTCATAAGGAATTACAAAAGCGAAAGCAGATGGTGACAACTGAAGGCCGAGCTTGAACAAGAAATTCAAGGTGCCGAAAAAAAGAATGATCCATGGCAGTTTGTTCCAGAGTTTTGTTGGCAGGTGTGTGGATTGGAGGCAAAAATAGGCAAGTGCCGCTCCAATCATCCCGAGATAAGCCCGCCCTCCCCAAAGCTCTGAACCAAGCAAACGAACGCCAAATCGCTGATCAATCCCGTGGTAGAGAACAAAGCAAAGAGCCGCTGCCAGAAAAATTCCATCAGGCCGAACTCCCAACAATGGAAATTTTTTCTTAAATGCCAGATCGTTAATTAAGTAGTAGCCAAGAGCCGCAGCCAACATAATCTCGAAAGGCTTCATTCCGAGTGGCACGAATGGCAGATTGATCGGAATGAAGATAACCGCGAAACAAATTGCCCAGAAGAATTTCCCCGCAAATAAATAAAAAGCTAATCCGGCAGCAATAGCCGCGAAGAATCCAATATTCTGATATTCTTCGCCCGCGACTTGGGAACCGAGGAGGAAAGCCGCGCCCACCAGCAGAAAGGCGAAAAGGACTTGGATTAATCTGCCAGCGATGAAAGAGGATTGCATGGGTGAAAGGCTGAGGTCGGAGGTCGGAGGTCAGAGGCCGGAGGTCAGGAGGAAAGGGGTGGGGTTTTTGATCATGGCCCCTATCATCCGGCCGATTTGGTGGTTTGTTTCGACGAGTCGGGCATGTTGGGCTGGAGTGATGTAGCCGCAATCGCGTGCGAAATCCAAGGATGTTTCCGTTTCGGAATTTTCCCCATCACAGTCCGTGAGTTTGCTCAAAAAATGTGCCTCATAGCGACTTTTAGACCATGCTTCGCGTAGGTTCATCGAAACAGAACGGGCGCTTCGGCGGATTTGATCTGTCAATGCGTATCGCTCCTCGGGTGGAAAACTTTTGCTGAGCTGGAAAATCTCCATGGCCAGGTCGTAAGCCCGCTTGTAAACGTCAAGTTCTTTTGCCGAGTTGATTCTCATTGCTTTACCGACTTCCGATTTCTGACTTCCGATCTCCGAATTTCCGGTAAACTTCCACTGTCTTTTCTGCGACGATGTCGGGAGTGAAGTGGGTGCGGGCGCGGGTGCGGGAACTGGTGGAAAAGGACTGCCAGAGGGCGAGGTTGGTGAGGAGTTGGCGCAGGGCGGCGGCGCAGGCGGCAAGGTTGCCGGGCTCGTAGAGGAAGCCGGTGGATTCATGGGCGATGATGTCGCGCATTCCGCCGAGGTTGGGCGCAATGCAGGGCGTGCCCACCGCCATGGCCTCAAGCAAGTTCATCCCAAAGCTTTCCTCGATCGAGGCACTGACCATGATGTCGGAGGCGGCAAGCACCTCTGCGGGGTTTGTCACAAAGCCCTCGAACTTGGCGCGTCCGGCGGATTCATGTTGTGCGAGCATTGTGAAAAAGGCTTTGGCGTAATCGGAACCATATCCGGCATTTCCATAAACGTGGAAAGTAAAATCCAGCCCCTCGCTCCAAAGCTGCTCACAAGCGCGCAGGATGAACTGCGTGTTTTTCCGGGCATCAATTGTGCCCATGCAAACCACCCGCGGCGGGTTTGCGCGGGCCGGTCGGGTGGCATCCAAAAACTTCCAGCCCACAGGATTCGGAATTACCGATTTGTGGCACGAAAAAGGATCCAGCAAATTTTTCACGTAGTTCGAGATGCAGATCACATGCTGAACCCGGCGAAGGACAAGCGTTTCCAGGCGCGCTGCCACCCAGTAATAGTTAAGCGGGCGGGCATGAAAGATTTTTTCGATTTCACGGAAGTTGCCATGCAGGGTCAGGACGCTCGGGAAACCGGAAAAAGCCGCCACGAGCCCCGCTTCGCGCTCCGTCCCCTGCCCGTGAACGACGTCCGGTTTCCAATCCCGGACCGCTTTGCGCAAAGCAAGGAAGCGTCCAAGCAGAGCGGCTCCCATCCCGGGCACCGGTGCGGGTTTGTAGGGAATCGGAAAAAACCGGAGATTTGGGGTGGATTCCTGGAGGGCGTCTGGCGGGGTTGCCGCGCCGAAAAACACACCAACTTCGATCTCCGGCTGCTTTGAAAGGCCTTCGAGCACAAATTGAATCGCTGGATGCAGCGAAGGGCTGGGAAGCCCTTGATTGACAAACTGACTACCCGAAACATCGTTCCCATCGATCACCACCATCGCAATTTTCATCGGTTTCGTCCTGTTTAGCTACCCTTGGTAAGCCGGGGAAAGGTTTGTCTCGTTTTTGCACATCTCAAACATCCGTCTGTATTCTCTCTCGATGCCTGCCGCATAGTGGGCAAAGGTGTAGCGGTTGACAACGGTTTGCCGGGCGTTTTGGCCCATGGCAAGCCGTCGGTCTTTGTCATGGACGAATGGAAGGAGTTTTTCTTCCAGCGCCGCATTGGAAAAGTCTTTAAGCACGAGCCCGTTGCTTCCCTCCTCGATAGCCTCCCGTCCGCCCGTCTCCGTGCTCACAATGGCAGGCAAACCGGTTGCCATGCCTTCAATTATGGAAATTCCGAAGCCCTCCTCGTACGATGGTAGGACGTAGAGATCCGCGCTGTTGAATTCCTCGCGGAGGGCGCTGCCCTTGCGCACGCCAATGCAACGGAGATTGCCTGGAGCCGTCGCAAGGAGGTCCTTCGCCTCCGGTTCGAGCGGTCCTACCACAACAATCTCGACAGGCAGCTTTGCTTTTGTTGCCCAGCGCGCAATCGCAATCAGCCTCCAAAGCCCTTTGCGCAAGCCGACCACGCCCACACAGAGCAGGCGCACCGGAGCACCGTTGGGCTTTTGGGATCGATCGTGAAATGCAAAAAAGGTCACGTCTGTGCACCATGGAACTTCAAGAATACGCTCTCGGCTGTAGCCCCGGGCGGTATAAGATTCCGTAATCATCGCGCTGCCCGATCCAATGAAATGCGCCAGCTTGCCAGCTTCTATTTCCTGCTTGACAGCCTCCGGCAAAATCTTTTGCGGGCGGAGTCCTGCATCGCGGCGCGCCGCATCCATTTGCTGGAAATAAAATTCCGGGTGCGTGGAGCCGCGTTCCAGAATCAGAATTTTATCGGAATTTTGGAATTTTGGAAACAGGTGGCGGTAGGCGGTTGCGTAGCAGCACAGATACCGAGAAGGCAAATTGCCAGCGGAAGCGAACCACGCAATACACCGGGGTTCATTCAGCACTAACTGAGCCGGAAGCCTGGCCTTCGCGCACAAGTGGTTCCAAATCGCCGGGTATGGAAAGGATCGGATGGCAGATGGCGGAACCCCCTGCCCCGCGTAGCGGCTGGCCGGGAAGCCCCCAATCACCCTGCCAAGCGCCGAGAAGCCCGAAAGGGCCCGGGAATGAATGCCGATGTGCCACTGCCGCTCGACCACGATATCCACAGAGTTCGATTCCATTCAAAAAGTCACGCTGCAGCGGGCAAATATCCCCTTGCCCTGCGCTTGTCGAACAGATAGGAAAATTTCGTGAATCGCAAAATCAAACTCGGCATCTTGAGAATCTGGAGCTTTCTCCAGGTTGTGAACCTTAAGCTGCTTGGGGGGTTACTTGCCTTGGGATTGTTGGATTTTGGGCACTCCCAGGATCAAGAGGCCCTCGGGATCGCCCGTCCGGCTTGGGCGCAGGGTTTCGTGGTTTTCGGTCGCATTTGGCAATACCCCTGATAAGCACGATGGCCCATTACTGGTTCATCTAGTGCTGTCCACCATTCACATGGTAACTTGTTAAGTTTGTTCCCCAAAATCATTTGTCTAATGAGCGTAGAAGTCCCACTTGAGAAGATCAGTGCATACTTAAAGGCATTCAAAGCACTGAGGAGCTTGAACTGGCCAGGCATCCCATTTCTTCCAAAGAAATTGCATCCGTGTATTCCTTACAATCGGCAAAACTATAATACATTTATCTCTTGGATTCATTCTCTTGGCTACTCCAGTGTGAATTGTGTTGTGGATGTGGGGGCCAATCATGGTGATTTTTCCTTGGCCGCTTGCGCCTTTAATCCGAATGCACGAGCTATTTTGTTCGAACCACTACCAAGCCTGCGTCCCGAGCTAGAAATGAGAGCACGTCGATTTTGTAATTGGCAAATTGATTACCGTGCAATCGGATCTGCGGAAGCCTCGCTGGAACTTCAGCTTGTTGAAGACCGGGATGATATTGGCACTTTGGCAGGCTTTTCCCAAAGTTATGTTGATGCCACTTCGCTTGCAAAGCACAAGATTCGCAAAGTTCCATGTCAGGTAACAACCTTTGACAAAGCGATGACGGACTACAGTATTGATAGTATCGATTTGCTCAAAATTGACGTTGAGGGCTACGAACTAGAGGTTCTAGCAGGCGCCACCAACTCCCTAAGTTTTGTGGAGAGTATTATTATTGAGGTTTCCTGCATTCGAAAAAATGAAGGAACATTTGATTCGGTTGTTGAAGTTTTACGAACCCTATCTCCATATCAGTTCAGGGTTATTCAAATGTTCCCCTCGCTGTTTTCACAGCAGCATTCTTGGATGCCACTAGAGTTCAATATTTTACTGAGAAAAGAGGCGAGCCCTGTCTGATTTTCTTGATCTTTGAAGCGTCAATGAATCTTTTTCTCAGCTCTTATGACACCTTTCATCTTCCTATGCTCCAAAAGGGAGTGAGCTCCAGTTATAGAACAAAACTATTTTCAACCTGGTCCCTCAAAAACATTGGTCCTAATCCCGAACTGGACCGCCAAAACATCTGGCCGATGCATTATGTGCTTCAGCTCTACAAAATGTTCCCTGCATTACAATTTCGCAATCACACTTACTCTGCTTTGGTTGCGGCTTTCGATGCGATTTTGTGTCAGATTTTAGATCCTGCAAAAGCCGACGCCTACATTCCTCTCTCTGGTGTCGCTTTATGGAGTGGACGCAAGTTCCGCAAAGCAGGAAAGCCGGTTATTTTGGAATGTGGCTCCACCCATACCGACCATCAGCACGAGGTGGTTTTTGCCGAATACAAGCGCAACGGAATCCGGCATCCTCTGTTCCCAAAGTCTTATCGCAACCGTGTTCGTCAGGAATTTGTGGAGTCGGAAGCCATTTTCTTGCCCACGCGGTTTGTCGCTAAAACCTTCATCGAGAGGGGAATTCCAGAGTCCAAGATTTATCTCAATCCCTACGGCACCGACACCTCCCAATTCCGCCCCCGTGAAGCGGAGGATCTCGAACGTCCCTTCCGGGCGATTTGCCCCTCGGGAGTCAACTTGCGAAAGGGGGCGCGGTTGCTTGCCGAAGCCTGGAGGAAACTGGGTTGGCGCGATGCGGAGCTTCACTGGATTGGCCAACCAACTCCCGAAACAGCCCATTTGTTTAATCCGATGCCTGCGGGGATTATCTGGCATGGATGGATGCCCCATGAAGAATTGGCCAAGCTTTATGCCTCTTGTGATGTGCTCGTTCTGCCGTCCTTCGAAGAAGGTTTTGCCCGAGTCATGGTGGAAGCCGCAGCCAGCGGCTTGGCCTTGATAGCCACACCTGAAACCGGTGCCGAAGACTTCTTCACAGAAGGTGATCCCGAAGGTTGGCTCATCCCCTCAAACTCGGTCGAAGCCCTTTGTGATGCCCTGATCGAAGCAAAATGCAATCGTGCCCGGACGCGTGCCCTCGGCCTGCGCGCCGCCACCAAAGCCCAAAACGGCTTTAGCCTTGAAGATTATGGAAAGCGGGCGAGGGAGAATGTGAGGAAAGTAATGGCGAATTACGAATGACTGATGACTGATGACGAATGACTGATGACTGATGACTGATGACTGATGACGAATGACTGATGACTGATGACTGATGACTGATGACTGATGACGAATGACTGATGACGAATGACTGATGACGAATGACTGATGACTGATGACTGATGACTGATGACGAATGACTGATGACGAATGACTGATGACCAATTGACCTGACCCCCAAAAAGTGGACGTGACATAACTGGAGTTCTGCTCGAAGAAAA